>NZ_DF850520.1:0-553 GCF_000813185.1 Novosphingobium sp. MBES04
GGGCTCTGTTGCAAACTCTGATGCGGTTGCCAAGGTTGGGCCCTTGGATTGGTAAGGTCGGTTGTGATGGACGATTTCAAAGGGCGGCATTTTACCGGCGAGGTCATCCTATGGGCGGTCCGCTGGTACTGCCGGTACGGCATCAGCTACCGCGATCTCGAGGAAATGCTGGCGGAACGTGGCATCGATGTCGATCACACGACCATCTATCGCTGGGTGCAGCGCTATGCGCCGGAGATGGAGAAGCGGTTGCGCTGGTTCTGGCGGCGAGGCTTTGATCCGAGCTGGCGTCTGGATGAGACCTACGTCAAGGTTCGGGGCAAATGGACCTACCTGTACCGGGCGGTCGACAAAAGGGGCGACACGATCGACTTCTTCCTCTCGTCGACCCGCAGCGCCAAAGCCGCGAAGCGCTTTCTGGGAAAGGCCCTTCGCGGGCTGAAGGGCTGGGAGAAACCAACGAAACTCAACACCGACAAGGCCCCCAGCTACGGCGTCGCAATCGCCGAGTTGAAACGAGAAGGGAAGCTCGCCCTGGAAACCGAACACCGGC
>NZ_DF850519.1:0-627 GCF_000813185.1 Novosphingobium sp. MBES04
CCATCTTCTTCATCAGGCTCGCGACATGGCAGCGGCCGATCGTGATGCCCTCCTGACGAAGAAAGTCGCGCATCATCCGGCTGCCTGCGAACGGAAACTCCAGATGCAGCGCGTCGATGCGACGCATGATCGCGAGATCTTCGGACGAAACCGGCCGGGGCAGATAATAGACACTGCCCCGGCTGATCCCCAGTTCCTTCGCCTGCCGCTTCACCGGCAAGGTGTGCGTTCGATCGATCATCGCTTTGCGCTCGGCAACAGTCCTGCCTTGCCGAGCGCGCCTTCCAAAAAATCGTTGGCCAACGTCAGTTCGCCAATCTTGGCATGCAGCGTCTTCACGTCGACAGCCGGTTCGTCGGAAGACTTCTCCGAGCCGAACACTCCGGCTGCCCCTTCAAGCAACTGCGTGCGCCACGTCGTGATCTGGTTAGGATGTAGATCATAGTCGTGCGCCAGTTCCGCCAACGTCTTCTCGCCCTTGATCGCGGCAAGCGCCACCTTCGCCTTAAATGCCGGGCTGTGGTTGCGCCGGGGTCGTCTGCTCATTCTCTGCTCCTGTCTCGCAGCCTTCCTGGCTGCCTTCAGGCAGAAAATCCAATTATCTCAGTGTGCAGATTCTCCAGGCCA
>NZ_DF850518.1:0-658 GCF_000813185.1 Novosphingobium sp. MBES04
CAATGCGCTGATCGCCTCGTGCCGCGTTGCCGCCAACCGCGTGGTCGAGATGGCGACACGCTTTGGCGATGACATCTTCGTCTCGGCGACCAACCTGCTGCTCGACCGCAACTACCGCGCCATGCAGCAGCTCATCGAGAGCTCGATCGGCGAGACGCCCGTCTCGTTCGAGGACTACATCTGCGACGATGGCATGGGCTTTGGCCCCTACAAGATCAAGTGCACCATGTGGAAGGAGAACGGCCGCGTCGTTCTCGACTTCGACGGCACCGATCCGCAGAGCCAGGCCTCGATCAACATGCTGCTCAACGAGAACATGATGCGCATGTTCTTCGGCATCTACATGATCATGGTCTTCGATCCGCAGATCCTGTTCAACGACGGCTACTACCCGCTGATCGACATCCGGATCCCGGAAGGCTCGCTGCTCAAGCCCAAGTTCCCGGCCGCGCTCTCGGGCCGTACCCACGTGCTCGGACGCCTGTTCGACATCATGGGCGGCCTGCTGGGTCAGAAGACGCCTGAGTTCCTCAACGCCGCGGGCTTCTCCTCCTCGCCGCACCTGTTCTATGCAGGCCACGACAAGGCGGGCAAGTGGTTCCAGCTCTTCCAGATCGGCTTTGGCGGCATCCCGGGTCGTCCGATGGGAGACGGTCCC
>NZ_DF850517.1:0-713 GCF_000813185.1 Novosphingobium sp. MBES04
CGTAGAATGTGCCCGGCCTATATCGCTGGTCTGATCGGGCCCGGCGATCGCAAGAGCATCCAACCAATGGCAGCCCGTTCGGATGCGATACCCTACGACCGGCTACATCATTTCATCGGGGCTGGCTTATGGGACAGCGCCCCCCTGGAAGCGACCTTGTGGAACCAGGCGGATGAATTGGTTGGCGGTGAGGGAGCCTGGTTGATCATCGACGACACCGCCCTGCCCAAGAAGGGCAAGGCTTCGGTTGGCGTCGCGCCCCAATACGCCACGGCGCTGGGCAAGAATGCCAACTGCCAGACGATGGTATCGGTGACACTGGCCTCGGGCGAAGTTCCCCTCATGTTAAGCTTGCGGCTGTTCCTGCCGGAAAGCTGGACGAGCGATGCTGCGCGCATGGACAAGGTTGGCGTGCCTACGCCCTTGCAGGAATACCGCACCAAGCCAGAGATCGCGATTGAGGAGATCGATCGCATTATCGCTGCCGGGGTGCGCTTTGGCTGCGTGCTGGCCGATGCGGGTTACGGGCTGTCGGCTCCGTTCCGGCAGGCACTGAGTGCGCGTAGCCTTTGCTGGGCGGTTGGCATCCCCCGGCATCAGAAGGTCTATCCGGCCGATGTGCAACTGATCTTCCCAGTCGCAGGACGCGGTCGCCCACGGGTGCGACATGTGCCCGACGTCAAATCCATGGCCGCGCACGCAATGCTCGAAGG
>NZ_DF850516.1:0-731 GCF_000813185.1 Novosphingobium sp. MBES04
CCATCGAGGCGGTCTATCGCCGCCCCAGCACCTCCAAGCCGGCGCCAGGGCACAAGATCTACCCCTATCTCCTGCGCAAGCTTGCGATCGTGAAGCCTAATCAGGTCTGGGCGACAGACATCAGCTACATCCCCATGGCCAAGGGCTTCGTCTATCTCGTCGCCATCGTCGACTGGTTCAGCCGCAAGGTCCTCAGCCACCGGATCTCGATCACGCTGGAGGCCGACTTTTGCGTTGAAGCGCTCGAGGAAGCCCTGGCGCGCTATGGCAAACCGGAGATTTTCAATACGGATCAAGGCAGCCAATTCACCAGCCAGGCCTTCACCAGCGTGCTGATGCGAGAAAAGATTGCCATCAGCATGGACGGCCGCGGCGCCTGGCGCGACAATGTCGTGGTCGAGCGGCTGTGGCGCTCGGTGAAGTACGAGGAAGTCTACCTGCACGCCTACGCTTGCGTCAGCGAAGCGCGCAGTTCGATCGGCCGATATCTGGGCTTCTACAATGCCCGGAGACCGCATTCGAGCCTCGGCGGACGTACGCCCGATCAAACCTACTTTGACAATCTGCCTCAGGCCGTGGCAGCGTGAATTGGCCGCGACTTGCGGGGCGTCACTCCGGCCGGGCTACGCCCGACCTCCATGACGCCCCGCAGGCGCCAGCTTGAACAACCAAACCGCAGACGATCCACTTATCAAACATCAAAGGCTGTTCAGACAAACCGAGCCACCTCT
>NZ_DF850515.1:0-749 GCF_000813185.1 Novosphingobium sp. MBES04
TCATGCGCGACAACTGGCTGTCGAACCGCATCTTCAAATCCTACGACGACATCGTCGACCACTGCTGCTTCGCATGGAACAAGCTCGTCGATCAGCCCTGGCACATCATGTCCATCGGAATGCGCCAATGGGCGCATGGGTACTGATCTATGCACCTTGGTATTATGGGACAGCGCCCCCCTGGAAGCGACCTTGTGGAACCAGGCGGATGAATTGGTTGGCGGTGAGGGAGCCTGGTTGATCATCGACGACACCGCCCTGCCCAAGAAGGGCAAGGCTTCGGTTGGCGTCGCGCCCCAATACGCCACGGCGCTGGGCAAGAATGCCAACTGCCAGACGATGGTATCGGTGACATTGGCTTCGGGCGAAGTTCCCCTCATGTTAAGCTTGCGGCTGTTCCTGCCGGAAAGCTGGACGAGCGATGCTGCGCGCATGGACAAGGTTGGCGTGCCTGCGCCCTTGCAGGAATACCGCACCAAGCCAGAGATCGCGATTGAGGAGATTGATCGTGTCATCGCGGCCGGGGTGCGCTTTGGCTGCGTGCTGGCCGATGCGGGTTACGGGCTGTCGGCTCCGTTCCGGCAGGCACTGAGTGCACGTAGCCTTTGCTGGGCGGTTGGCATCCCCCGGCATCAGAAGGTCTATCCGGCCGATGTGCAACTGATCTTCCCAGTCGCAGGACGCGGTCGCCCACGGGTGCGACATGTGCCCGACGTCAAATCCATGGCCGCGCACGCAATGCTCGAAAG
>NZ_DF850514.1:0-834 GCF_000813185.1 Novosphingobium sp. MBES04
CAGGACTCGTTGATCAGAGCCAAAAGAGGACGGTGGCTGCGAGAGCGAGGGTTGAGAAGAATACGGTCGGGCAGCGGTCGTAGCGAGTTGCGACGCGACGCCAGTCCTTCAGGCGCCCGAACATGATCTCGATACGGTTGCGGCGCTTGTATCGACGCTTGTCGTATTTGACGGGCATCGAGCGGGATTTCCGGCCTGGAATGCAAGGTTTGATGCCCTTTTGCTCAAGAGCATCGCGGAACCATTCGGCGTCGTAGCCGCGGTCGGCCAGCATCCACTGTGCCTTTGGCAAGTCATCGAGCAAAGCCGCTGCGCCGGTGTAATCGCTGATCTGGCCCGCCGTAATGAAGAAGCTCAAGGGCCGTCCGTTGGCATCGGTGACGGCGTGGAGCTTGGTATTCATGCCACCCTTGGTTCGTCCGATCAGGCGCCCGAGATCCCCTTTTTTACCCCAAGGCTGGAAGCCGTGCGGTGAGCCTTGAGATAGGTCGCATCGATCATGATGGTTCTGGGCTCAGCGCTCTGGGCAGACAGACCTTCCATCATCCGGCTGAACACGCCCATCTCGCCCCATCGCTTCCAGCGATTGTACAAGGTCTTGTGAGGCCCGTACTCCCTGGGTGCATCACGCCAACGCAAGCCATTCCGATTGACGAAGATGATGCCGCTCAGAACGCGCCGATCATCGACACGCGGCTTTCCATGGCTCTTGGGAAAATATGGCGAAAGACGCGCCATCTGCTCGTCCGTCAGCCAATACAGGTTGCTCATGCTCAGTCTCCTCGCAAAGCCTGAATCACATCACCGCATGCCAATCAATGGGTCCTGAGCCTA
>NZ_DF850513.1:0-843 GCF_000813185.1 Novosphingobium sp. MBES04
AAACTCATAAAATCGCTTGAAGTTTGACGGCTATCCTGATTCAGAGCCCTGCATATCGGAGGGTGAGATGGCACGGCGGCGTTACGAACTAACGGATCGGGAGTGGGCAATCATCGAGCCTTTGCTCCCCAACAAGCCGCGCGGGTGGCGCGAGTAGACGATCGCCGGGTCCTCAACGGGATCATGTGGCGTTTCCGCTCTGGGGCCACCTGGGCCGAAGTGCCCGAACGCTATGGACCGTCGACCACGTGTTACAATCGGTTCGTGCGCTGGCGCAAAGCCGGCGTCTGGGATCGGCTGCTGGCAGCCGTCTCGGCCGATTACGATGGCGATCTGGTCATGATCGATTCCACCTGTGTTCGCGTCCACCAGCATGGTGCGACGGGTAAAAGGGGGGATCCTGCGATCGTGGCATGGGACGTTCCCGGGGCGGTCTTACCAGCAAACTCCACGCTCTTGTCGATGCTCGCGGACGTCCTATCGGATTGCGACTGACCGGCGGGCAGGTTCACGATGCCTGCGAGGCCGAGGCCCTGATCGAAGTCATTCCTGCAGGCGCCACTCTCCTGGGTGACAAGGGCTATGACAGCAAGGTCATACGCGAAGCGGCTGCGGCTCGGGACATCTGGGCCAACATTCCTAACCGCTCCAACCGCAAAAAGCGTTTCGGCTTCTCGCCGTGGCTCTACAAGCAGCGCAATCTGGTCGAACGCTTCTTCAACCAGATCAAGCAATTCCGGGGCATCGCGACGCGATACGACAAGTGCCCCGAAAACTACCTCGCCGCCATCAAGCTCGTCTGCGTACGCCTCTGGTGCGCGGCGTAATGAGTCTACGCGCTAG
>NZ_DF850512.1:0-863 GCF_000813185.1 Novosphingobium sp. MBES04
AAAAGAGGCATCCGGATCGAGTTCGCGAAAGAAAGTCTCACCTTTTCGGGCGAGGACTCTCCGATGGCCAATCTGATGCTTTCCGTCATGGGGGCCTTCGCCGAGTTCGAGCGTGCCCTGATCCGGGAGCGCCAGCGCGAAGGGATTGCTGTTGCGAAGCAACGCGGTGCCTATCGGGGACGGAAGCGGTCCCTCTCGGACGAACAGCTCGTCGAACTGCATCGCCGCGTCGGCGCAGGAGAGCGTAAGGCCTCCATCGCCCGCGACCTAGGGATCAGTCGGGAAACCCTATATCAGTATCTCCGCGCGGCAGCGTAACAATACTGTTCTCGCTGTGTCCGGAAAATCGTTGTCTGGCGCACAAACCTTGAGGTGACGCCTACAGGGCGGCTAATGCGTCATGCGGTAAGCAGAGCAGCACGAATGCACAAGCGAAAACGCCCAATTAGCGCTATAATATCGGTATTTTGGAACGGATGAGGTTCCAGTGAGCCTCAGGGCTACGCGAAAGCTGGAGGCGTTGTCACAGAGGCTCTGTTGCAAACATTGGTGACGGCCGGGCAGCGTCACCCCGTCTGGGGATCAGGCAGCATTGGCAAAATGCTGATTGAGCACGTCCATGGCCTCGGTCATGACCGAGGGGCCAATGCCAAATGCTCTTTCGATCAGACGCACCTCTCCCCTGATCCCTGGCTGCAGGCACCATGCCCGGGCTTGCCCTTTGCGCAGGGCGCGCATGACCTCGAAGCCCTTGATCGTGGCGTAGGCTGTCGGCATCGATTTGAAACCACGCACGGGCTTGATCAACAATTTGAGCTTGCCATGGTCGGCCTCGAGCACGTTGTTCAGGTATTTTACCTGGC
>NZ_DF850511.1:0-882 GCF_000813185.1 Novosphingobium sp. MBES04
GGCTCTGTTGCAAACTCTGATGCGGTTGCCAAGGTCGGGCTGTTGGATTGGTAAGGTCGGTTGTGATGGACGATTTCAAAGGGCGGCATTTTACCGGAGAAGTCATCTTATGGGCGGTCCGCTGGTACTGCCGGTACGGCATCAGCTACCGTGATCTCGAGGAAATGCTGGCGGAACGTGGCATCGATGTCGATCACACGACCCTCTATCGCTGGGTGCAGCGCTATGCGCCGGAGATGGAGAAGCGGTTGCGCTGGTTCTGGCGGCGCGGCTTTGATCCGAGCTGGCGTCTGGATGAGACCTACGTCAAGGTTCGGGGCAAATGGACCTACTTGTACCGGGCGGTCGACAAACGGGGCGACACGATCGACTTCTTCCTTTCGTCGACCCGCAGCGCCAAAGCCGCAAAGCGCTTTCTGGGCAAAGCCCTTCGCGGGCTGAAGGACTGGGAGAAGCCAACGAAACTCAACACCGACAAGGCACCAAGCTACGGCGCCGCAATCGCCGAGTTGAAACGAGAAGGGAAGCTTGCCCCTGAAACCGAACACCGGCAGGTAAAATACCTGAACAATGTGCTCGAGGCCGACCATGGCAAGCTTAAGATGTTGATCAAGCCCGTGCGTGGTTTCAAATCGATGCCATCAGCCTACGCCACGATCAAGGGCTTCGAGGTCATGCGCGCCCTGCGCAAAGGGCAGGCCCGGGCATGGTGCCTGCAGCCAGGGATCAGGGGAGAGGTGCGTCTAATCGAAAGATCATTTGGCATTGGCCCCTCGGCCATCACCGAGGTCATGGACATGCTCAATCAGCATTTCGCCAATGCTGCCTGATCCCCCAACAGGGAGACGCCGCTCGGCCGTCCCCCATGTTTGCAACAGAGCC
>NZ_DF850510.1:0-982 GCF_000813185.1 Novosphingobium sp. MBES04
GAAGTAGTTGGCGCATTCCTGAGGCTGGAAGATATCGACGAGTTTGCCGATCAAGCTCCACAGGCCGCTGACCGTTCGCTCGCCCGCTTTACGGAGCATGGCCTTCAAGCGGGAGAACGCTTTCTCGATCGGGTTGAAGTCTGGGCTGTAGGGCGGGAGAAAGCGCAGGGTTGCGCCTGCAGCCTCGATGAGCACCTGCACCGATGCGCGCTTGTGGCTCGACAGGTTGTCCATGATGACGACGTCGCCGGGCCGCAGTTCCGGGACGAGGACCTGAGCGACGTAGGCTTCGAACCAGTCACCGTTAATCGGTCCATCGAGCACCATGGGCGCGACCATGCCAGTCATGCGCAGGCCAGCGACGAGAGTGGTGGTTTTGCGGTGGCCGTGCGGGAAGCCCATCCGCAGTCGCTCGCCTTTCGGGCAACGTCCGTGGCTGCGGGTCATATTGGTCGCGGTCCAGGTTTCGTCGATGAAGACCAGGCGCTCCGGTTCGAGATCGAGTTGACCCTCGAACCAGTCCTGACGCTGTTTCAGGACGTCTGGTCGATCTTGCTCTATCGCATGGCCTGTCTTTTGTTGCGCGTCAGGCCACGGCGAACAAAAAAGCGATGTAGCCCGGCTACGGAAACGGCCATTCCCTTGTCCGCAAGCGCCAGACGTAGTTCTTCGAGGGTGATGTCCCTGCGCTCCTCCCAAATGGCCAGAATGTCCGCTGCCCGCTCTTCCACCCGCCGCGAGCGCATATCCCCGCCGCGCGGCTTTGGGGCTATGTCACCCGTCTCGCGCTGCTGTGCCCGCCAACGGACCGCCGTTGATGGTGCAACACCGAACCGGGCCGCCGCAGCACGGCAACTCGATCCACTGTCCACCGCTGCCAACAGCCGAGTGCGCAAATCCATCGAAAGAGCCATCCATGCCGGCCTCCTTCACCAGCACGGATTCTGAATCAGAAATCGCGCCCGAAGGGAATCCCAGACCG
>NZ_DF850509.1:0-1121 GCF_000813185.1 Novosphingobium sp. MBES04
TGCCTTGCGGATCACGCAGCCCGGAGCGGCTGAACCACCGCAACGGCTACCGCGAGCGCAGTTGGGATACGCGCGCCGGGCGCATCGAACTAGCAATCCCGAAGCTGCGCAAGGGCAGCTACTTCCCGAGCTTCCTGGAGCCGCGCCGCACCGCCGAGAAGGCTTTGGCGGCAGTGATCCAGGAAGCCTATGTCCACGGCGTCTCGACGCGTTCGGTCGACGATCTGGTCAAGGCGATGGGCGCCAGCGGTGTTTCGAAGAGTCAGGTCAGCCGTTTGGTTGCCGAGATCGACGAGCGGGTGAATGCCTTCCTCACGCGACCGATTGAAGGCGAGTGGCCCTATCTATGGATCGACGCCACCTACCTCAAAGTGCGCGAGGGCGGACGGATTGTCTCGACGGCGGCGATAATCGCGGTGGGCGTCAACACCGATGGCCGACGGGAGGTGCTGGGCGTGGCCACCGGCCCATCGGAAGCCGAACCTTTCTGGAAAGCCTTCCTGCGTTCTCTGGCCGACCGAGGCTTGCGCGGTGTGAAGCTGGTCATCGCCGACGATCACAAAGGGCTGCGCGCCGCCGCCAGCAAGGTATTTTCCGCGAGCCAGCAGCGCTGCCGAGTGCACTGGATGCGCAATGCGTTCGCCCATGCCGCGCCGAAACAACGACCCGCTGTCATTGCCATGATCAAGACCATCTTCGCGCAGGAAACGGCTGAGGCAGCGCACCAGCAGTGGGACCAGGTTGCAGATGCCCTGCGCGAGAAGTTCCCAAAGCTGGCCGACATGATGGAGGCATCACGCGAGGACGTGCTCGCCTACATGGCCTTCCCCAAGGATCATTGGGCGCAGATCTCGTCCACCAACCCGCTGGAAAGGGTCAACAAAGAAATCAAGCGGAGGGCCGACGTGATCGGCATATTCCCGAATGACGCTGCCGTCGTTCGTCTCGTCGGAGCGCTCATGCTGGAGCAAAACGATGAGTGGGCCGTATCGCGCCGTTACATGACGCTGGAAACTCTCGGCTCGGTGAGCCATAACCCCATTGTCAGCTTGCCAGCACTGGCCGCCTGACCTGAACCCGATCCTGCCGTAGATCGACGGTTCCTACACCACCCCGTGGGA
>NZ_DF850508.1:0-1129 GCF_000813185.1 Novosphingobium sp. MBES04
GGGTCGTGTCCCGCGGGGTGGTGTAGGAACCGTCGATCTACGGCAGGATCGTGTTCAGGTCAGGCGGCCAGTGTTGGCAAGCTGACAATGGGGTTATGGCTCACCGAGGCGAGAGTTTCCAGCGTCATGTAACGGCGCGATACGGCCCACTCATCGTTTTGCTCCAGCATGAGCGCTCCAACGAGACGAACGACGGCAGCGTCATTCGGGAATATGCCGATCACGTCGGCCCTCCGCTTGATCTCTTTGTTGACCCTTTCCAGCGGGTTGGTGGACGAGATCTGCGCCCAATGGTCCTTGGGGAAGGCCATGTAGGCGAGCACGTCCTCGCGCGATGCCTCCATCATGTCGGCCAGCTTTGGAAACTTCTCACGCAGGGCGTCGGCAACCTGGTTCCACTGCTGGTGCGCTGCCTCGGCCGTTTCCTGCGCGAAGATGGTCTTGATCATGGCAATGACGGCGGGCCGTTGTCTGGGCGCGGCATGGGCAAACGCGTTGCGCATCCAGTGCACCCGGCAGCGTTGCTGGCTCGCGGAAAATACCTTGCTGGCGGCGGCGCGCAGCCCTTTGTGATCGTCGGCGATGACCAGCTTCACACCGCGCAAGCCTCGGTCGGCCAGAGAGCGCAGGAAGGCTTTCCAGAAGGGTTCGGCTTCCGATGGGCCGGTGGCAACGCCCAGCACCTCACGTCGGCCATCGGTGTTGACGCCCACCGCGATTATCGCCGCCGTCGAGACAATCCGTCCGCCCTCGCGCTCTTTGAGGTAGGTGGCGTCGATCCATAGATAGGGCCACTCGCCTTCGATGGGCCGCGTGAGGAAGGCATTCACCCGCTCGTCGATCTCGGCAACCAAACGGCTGACCTGACTCTTCGAAACACCGCTGGCGCCCATCGCCTTGACCAGATCGTCGACCGAACGGGTCGAGACGCCGTGGACGTAGGCTTCTTGGATCACTGCCGCCAAAGCCTTCTCGGCCGTGCGGCGTGGCTCCAGAAAGCTCGGGAAGTAGCTGCCCTTGCGCAGCTTCGGAATTGCCAGTTCGATGCGCCCGGCACGCGTATCCCAACCGCGCTCGCGGTAGCCGTTGCGGTGGTTAAGCCGCTCCGGGCTGCGCGATCCGCAAGGAA
>NZ_DF850507.1:0-1154 GCF_000813185.1 Novosphingobium sp. MBES04
CTAGTGGATTGACTCCAACGTTTGGAACCCTCGATTTCGAGCGGCGATGATGTCATCCGGATTGGCCTTCCAGATGAAGGGCTTGGGGTTATCGGCATTGTACTCCCGGATGAACCGGTTGATGGCAGCCTGGAGCTCGACGACGGAGTGGAAGACGCCGTGCTTGAGGCGCCGCCTGGTCAGCTTTGCGAAGAAGCCCTCGACGGCATTGAGCCATGAGGAAGAAGTTGGCGTGAAGTGGAAAGTCCAGCGCGGATGGCGGGCGAGCCACTCCTGGACCTTGTCCTTCTTGTGTGCGGCATAGTTGTCGAGGATCACGTGGATCGCCTTATCCTTGGGCACTTCGCGCTCGATCCGATTGAGGAAGCGGATGAACTCCTGGTGGCGGTGACGCTGCATGTTCTGCCCGATGACGGTTCCGTCGAGTACGTTGAGTGCAGCAAACAGCGTGGTCGTGCCGTGGCGCTTGTAGTCATGGGTCAGGGTACCGGCGCGGCCCTTCTTCATCGGCAGGCCGGGCTGGGTGCGGTCGAGCGCCTGTATCTGCGATTTCTCGTCGATCGACAGGACCACCGCATGGGCGGGCGGATCGACATAGAGGCCGACGATCTCGGTGAGCTTTTCGGCGAAAGCCGGATCGTTCGACAGCTTGAAGCTGCGCCAGCGATGCGGAGCAAGCCCATGCGCCTTCCAGATCGACTGCACTGTCGAAACGGCAAGCCCGACCGCTTTGGCCATCGCGCGCGCCGTCCAGTGGGTTGCCTCATGCGGCGGCGGTTCCTGCGTCAGCCGGACAATCTCCGCCACGCGCTTGGGCAACACTGGCGCCTTGCCGGGCGGACGGGACTTGTCGCGAAGAAGACCATCTACACCTTCGTGCATGAAGCGCTCCTGCCAGCGCCACACGCAGGTCTTCGACTTGCCTGTGGCCGCCATGATCGCCGAGGTGCCCCAGGCCATCGCTGCTCAAAAGCACGATACGGGCGCGCCAGACATGTTTCTGCGGGCTCAAGGGAGCCGACACGATGTCGTCCAGGCGTTGACGGTCGGAAGCCGAAACGGTGAAGCTGATCCCATCGCGCATCCTCCGAGACTGGCACGCCTGCAAGCCGGTGGGAATCCCCAGACGGACTCTTTCGTTGCGGTCAATCCAC
>NZ_DF850506.1:0-1160 GCF_000813185.1 Novosphingobium sp. MBES04
GCTCCAGTTCGCGGTTGAGCCAACGCGGGGTAAGATGCCCGAAGAGCTCTTCGTCCCGCCGCGCATTGGTATAGGACGTCTCCACCAGAATGGCTCGCAGATGCCCGGCCCGGACAAGCGGGGCAACGGCCTGCCAAAGTTGGTCGAGCCGGTCACTGCCTTCCACTGCATCGGGCCCCGTGTCCCCCATGCACAGGATCGCGTCCGGCCCGCTCTGGACCAGGAAGGCCGTGGATAGCACGCCCCCGTGCGCGAGCGGAAAGGCGCGCAGGGCAAGATCCGTTCCCTCCACCTCCTGCGCGCGGCTCCCGGGAGACAGGTCGCGGTAGGTGTAGTGTCCCAGTTGCGGTGCCGGGCCCCTGTCGCCCATGTTGGGCCAGGCGCTCCAGTTGAAATAGTCTTGGGCCAGCGCGGCATTGACCGGCCCCAACGCAAAGATCGGCTTGGCGCTGTCGTCGGGCGAGGCCATCACCATGCCCGCCACGTGATCGAGATGCGCATGGGTGATCGCATAGGCGCGGATACGTTCGTGCAGGATGGTCCCATCGTCCTCGCCCTTTGGAAAGGCCCCGTGATCACGCCCGGCGCGAATGCCCGGAACCAGTGTTCCGGCATCGCAGGCCAGCCCGGTCTTCGCCGCGTGCGCCGCCACATACCAGGCCGTGGTGGCCCCTTCCACAAGCCCGCCTTCGACCCCGAGCGGGACAATATCGAATGCAGCGCTGCGCGCAGGCATGGCCATCCCCGGGCTCGCCAGCGCCCACACCGCCAGCCCGGCCAGAGGTCCCCGCCACGCCCGCCTCCCGGCATTTCCTTCCATCCCGAATGCCGGCATGGCGTGTCTCCTCCTGGCGCTGAGAGCCATCGTGGCTCAGGTACGCGAAACTGTCACGAAGCCCTCATAATAGCCGCATTTACATATATTTAAACCAATCCTTGCAGGGGCTGCGTCCCCTGCGGGGTAGCGTATTTCATTGGAGTTTAGGGGCATCGTGAAAATCAAGACATACCTGCTGAGCGGCGTGGCCATGCTGCTTTCGAGCACTGTTCCGGCCATCGCCCAGGAGGCAGGTTCGCCGTCCATCGCGAACATCGGCGAAACCACCGGCGGGGACATCGTCGTGACGGCGCAGCGCCGCCCCGAGAAGATCCGCGACGTG
>NZ_DF850505.1:0-1172 GCF_000813185.1 Novosphingobium sp. MBES04
CCGCTTGTCTTATGACATCGCCGTCCGTTTGGGCCATGCTGGATTGCCCGGACCGGGGTGGCCACCCCGGTCCGGGCGGAAGGGGACGGATCGCGAAACCGCCGGTCGTTAAGGGACCGGGTTAGAGTAGGATCGCCCCTTTCTTTTCCATCAGGCCCGAACGGATACCGGGGTTTTGGACCCGGATGACAAGCATGGGACAGCGGAAAAGATGAGCGACAATCTACCACAGACGATCGGCATCGACATCTCCAAAGCGAGCCTCGATTGCCATGCCTACCCCGTCGGCGCCGAGCGCCAGTTTGCCAATACCGCCAAGGGGCACAAGGCGCTGATCGCCTGGCTGCGACAATGGCCGATCGAACGGATCGCCTACGAGGCAACCGGCACCTATCATCGCGCACTGGAGGCGGCGCTGACCAACTGGCCCTGTGTGAAGCTCAACCCTGAACGGGCCCGGCGCTTCGCCCAGGCGACTGGCACGCTGGCCAAGACTGATCGCATTGACGCCATCCTGCTGGCTCGTATGGCCGCAACCTTGCAGCCAGTGGTCAGACCCGCTCGAAGCCCACAGCAGACCCAAATGGCGGAACTCATCAATGCCCGAGATGGCCTGGTTCGTGATCGCACCGCGCTCAAAAATCGTGAGAAAAATCTCACCATCGCCTTTCTCAAGCGCCAGTGTCGCCAGCGGCTCGAACAGATTGATCGACATATCGCGGCCCTCGATGCTGAGATCTCCAACCTGATCGCCGCCGATGCCGTACTCGCTCGTCGACACCAGATACTGACCAGCATCGCGGGTGTGGGAACGCTGACCGCCAACCAGCTCATCGCCACCATGCCCGAACTCGGCAGCCTTGAGAACAAGCAGGCCGCGTCCCTTGCCGGCCTTGCACCGATTGCGCGGCAATCCGGACAATGGAAAGGCAAAAGCTTCATCCGCGGCGGACGTGCTAACGTGAGGCAGGCCCTCTATATGCCGGCCCTCGTCGCCGCCCGATACAACCCTGACCTCAAGGCAAAGTACCAACAACTCGTCACCGCAGGAAAGCCCGCCAAAATCGCCATCACCGCCGTCATGCGAAAGCTCGTCGTGACCGCAAACGCTCTGCTCAAAGCCGATAGATGCTGGGCGCAATCTCAGACTTGATCATCACGGATACTCTAAT
>NZ_DF850504.1:0-1172 GCF_000813185.1 Novosphingobium sp. MBES04
TAATACCAAGGTGCATTGATCAGTACCCATGTGCCCATTGGCGCATTCCGATGGACATGATGCGCCAGGGCTGATCGACGAGCTTGTTCCATGCGAAGCAGCAGTGGTCGACGATGTCGTCGTAGGATTTGAAGATGCGGTTCGACAGCCAGTTGTCGCGCATGAACTGCCAGACGTTTTCGACTGGGTTGAGTTCGGGGCATCTCGGCGGCAGCGGCATCAGGGTGATGTTGGGAGGCACGACCAGTTCGGCCGATCCGTGCCATCCGGCCTGATCGAGCAGGAGGACTGCATGCGCGCCTGGCGCGACGTGGAAGGCAATTTCCTCGAGATGCATGCTCATTGCCTCGCTGTTGCAACGGGGCATGACGATGCCGGCGGCCTTGCCTTCGGCGGGACAGATCGCGCCGAACAGCCATGCCGAGGAGCGACGCTGGTCCTTCGGCGCCGATGGCCGGGTTCCGCGCTTCGCCCAGCGCCGGGTAAGCTTGGTCTGCTGGCCGATGCGGGCCTCGTCCTGCCACCATAGCTCTATCGGCGTTCCTCTCGGGAGCCGCCGCTTGATTTGCGCCAGACGGGCGCCGAAGTTTTTTTAAAATCGACGATGTCATCGCGCTTCTGGCCACGATGGCGCGGCCGGGCCGAGAGCTTGCGATAACCCATCGCACGAAGCTCGCGCCCGAGAGTGTGGCGTGTGACCGACAGCTCGAACTCGTCCCAGACCCACAGCGCCAGGTCAGCAAGCCGCCAACGCACGACGCCATGCGCCGCGGGGATCGGCCCCGCCTCGACGATCTCGGCGAGCCGGGCGCGCTGCTCGTCGTTCAGGATCGAAGCCCGCCCCGGAGCTTTGCGCGTTGCCAGACCGTCGGGACCTCCGTCGTTGAACCGCAGAACCCAGTCGCGCACGATCTGCAGCGTCACGCCGGCAATCTTCGCCGCTTCGCTGCGACTGCCGCCGTCCAGGATCAGCGCAACAGCCAACAGGCGTCGGACCTGATCGGCATCGCCACTTCGTCGTGCAAACCCTCGCAAATCCGCCGATGTGTAGTCAGATCGAACCCCAATCGCTGCCGCCATCGCAAGCCTCCATGTGCCTGCCATGATGAATCAGAAAATCACCAGCTTGGAAAGCGAGGACGTGAGTCAGCCTCAGCGCGCCTTGGTATAAG
>NZ_DF850503.1:0-1246 GCF_000813185.1 Novosphingobium sp. MBES04
GGTGAGAACGGCGGAGCAATATTCGTCCACGCTAGCGGCGGGATAGTCCCGCTGCGGGCGGCGTAAAAGTCGTCCACCTTGAAGCCTTTCTGCCAAGTCAGGGAGGTGTGGGGATCTACAGCGTGGAACTTTATCTTCAGGTCCGTTTGGCTTGCGCGGATGGCATGAGCCAGCGGGCGGCGGCGAAGCGTTTCAATGTGTCGCGCGATACGGTGCGCAAGATGCTGTCGTTTTCATCGCCGCCGGGGTACCGGCGTCAGTCTGCACCGCAGCGCCCGAAGCTGGACGGGTTTGTAGCGATCATCGATGGATGGCTTGAAGGTGACCGCGGCGTCCCGCGCAAACAGCGGCATACGGCGAAGCGGGTATTCGACCGTTTACGCACCGAGCATGGTTTCACCGGCGGTTATACGATCATCAAGGATTACATCCGGGAGCGCGAGCAGCGCAGCCGGGAGATGTTCGTGCCGCTGGCGCACCCGGCAGGCGATGCGCAGGCCGATTTCGGGGAAGCTGTGGTGGAGATCGGCGGGGTGGAGCAAAAAGCCTACTTCTTTGCGCTCGATCTGCCACACAGTGATGCCTGCTATGTGCGGGCCTATCCGGCGGCAGTGGCGGAGGCTTGGGTTGACGGACACGTTCATGCCTTCGCGTTCTTCGGCGCGGTGCCGCGTTCCATCGTTTACGACAACGATCGCTGCCTTGTGGCGAAAATCCTGCCAGACGGCACGCGCAAGCGTGCCACGCTGTTCAGCGCTTTCCTGTCGCATTATGTGATCCGCGACCGCTATGCCCGTCCGGGCAAGGGGAACGAGAAAGGCAATGTGGAAGGGCTGGTAGGTTACTGCCGCCGCAATTTCATGGTGCCGATCCCGAAGTTCCCGACCTGGGAGGCCTTCAACCTATGGCTGGAGGAGCAATGCCGCAAGCGCCAGCAGGACAAGGTGCGCGGGGAGAGCGAGACGATCGGTGAGCGCTTGCAGCGCGATCTCGCGGCCATGCAGCCTTTGCCCGCTACACCCTTCGAGGCCTGCGATCAGGCGGGCGGGCGGGTCTCCTCGCAATCCCTGGTGCGCTACAAGACCAACGATTATTCGGTTCCGGTGGCCTGGGGCCATCAGGAGGTCTGGATCAGGGCCTATGTCGATGAAGTGGTGATCGGCTGCCGCAGCGAAGTCATCGCCCGTCATCCTCGTTGTTATGCCCGCGAGGAGGTTATCTTCGACCCGCTCCATTATCTCCCGCT
>NZ_DF850502.1:0-1248 GCF_000813185.1 Novosphingobium sp. MBES04
GTAATGTTCCAACAGGATGCGATTCTTCAAGGTCTGGTGCCAGCGCTCGATCTTGCCCTGCGTTTGCGGATGCAACGGGGCGCCACGGACGTGACTCATCTGCTGGGCCTCGATGTACTCGGCGAGTTCGCCCGCGATGTAACTGGGGCCGTTGTCGGATAGTAGCCGGGGCTTGTGCAGGACCGTGGCGCTGTCGCAGCCCGATGCCTTGAGGGCCAAGTCCAGCGTGTCAGTGACGTCCTCGGCGCGCATGTTGGTGCACAGTTTCCAGGCAATGATGTAGCGCGAGTAGTCGTCGAGCACGGTCGACAGGTACATCCAGCCCCACCCGATGATCTTGAAGTAGGTGAAGTCGGTTTGCCACATCTCATTCGGCCGGGTGGTCTTCGTGTGGAACTGGTCAGCGGCCTTGATCACGGTATAGGCTGGACTGGTGATCAGGTCATGGGCCTTCAACAGGCGGTAAACCGTGGCTTCCGACACGAAATAGCGCTTCTCGTCGGTGAAGCGCACCGCCAGTTCGCGAGGGGAAAGCTCGGTCGCCTCGAGCGCCATCTCGACGATCTGCGCGCGGATATCCTCGGTGATACGGTTCCACACCCGGCTCGGCGCCGAGGGGCGATCCTCCAGGGCTTCAGGACCGCCCTCAAGGAAGCGGTCATACCAGCGGTAGAACGTCCGGCGAGGAATACCCAGCTTGTCCAGAGTGTGCTTGGCCGGCAGGTGCGACTGCTCGACGATCCTGATAATCTCCAGCTTTTCTGCGGCGGGGTACCTCATTCGTCGTCGCCCCCATCCGCGATCATGCTTTTTTTGAGCAGGCGGTTTTCCAACGTCAGGTCAGCAACGCATTCCTTCAGGGCACGGGCTTCACGGCGCAGATCCTGCACCTCGCCCGTGGTCGCAGAACGGGCGGTATCGCCCGCGAGCCGGCGTTTGCCGGCCTCCATGAACTCTTTCGACCAGGTGTAGTAGAGGCTCTGGGCGATGCCTTCACGCCGACACAGCTCGGCGATGCTGTCCTCGCCGCGCAATCCGTCGAGCACGATGCGGATCTTGTCCTCGGCCGAGAAATGCCGCCGCGTCTGTCGGCGAATGTCTTTCACCACGGCTTCGGCAGAGGCCTTTGCTGGCGATTTTCGCAAGGAGGGTTTGGGCTTCATCTTCGTTCCTTCGTCACTACGACGAAGCCCAAACCCTCCTTAAATCTCAACCCCTAATCTGTGCCATGGGCGCTGACGCCGGACA
>NZ_DF850501.1:0-1495 GCF_000813185.1 Novosphingobium sp. MBES04
AGATCCTATGGAGCTGGCCCTGTTTCGGCCGATAACTCATGTTTCGACGACGACTGGAGAGAGCATCATGATGCCTGCAACCATTACCGACGCTGAAGCGGCGCCCATCTATGTGAGCGTCGAGTTGAGCAAACGATCTTGGCTTGTTGCCTCCCTGCTTCCAGGAGCGAGCAAGGTGGCGCTGGCGAACATTCCCGCTGGCGACGGGGAGGCCCTGCTTCGCCACGTCCGCAAACTTGAGGCCCGCGCCGAAACCAGAGTTGGCGGTTCGGCCGCTATCCGACTCTGCTTTGAAATTGGATATGACGGTTTCTGGCTCGCTCGACTGCTTCGAGACAGGGGCATCGACACTTATGTGCTCGATCCTGCGAGTTTCCTCGTTTCTAGACGGGGAAAACGGGTCAAAACGGACCGGATTGATGCCGAAGCGATGATCGGTATTTTGAAAGCTTATCTCGGCGGAGATCACAGTGTGTGTCGACTGGTTACGGTACCGACACCGCAGGAGGAGGATGCCAGGAGGTTGATGCGTGAACGCGGAGACCTGATCCGTGAGCGAACCAAGATCATTTCTCGGATCCGCGCTCTGTTCGCGCTTCATGGGATCAAGCATTTGCGAGCCCTGAAAGGCGGGGACTGGGCTTCGCAGTTGAATGGGATGCAAACAGGGGATGGCCGGAATCTCGATCCGAACCTCCGTCAACAGGTCTCCCGATGCTTCGAGCGCCTTAGCCTGCTGAATTCGCAGCTGAAGCAGATCGAGGTCGCCCGGAAGGAAACCCTTGCAGACGAAACAACCGGCTTTCCATGCCCTGACAAGGCCGAGCGCCTTCAACAATTGCGAGGTATCGGCGCAAATGGCGCCACGATGCTGGTCGCGGAAGTCTTTTGTCGGAATTACTCCAGTCGGCGCCATCTCGCGTCGTTCCTGGGGCTGGCGCCCAGTCCATATTCGAGCGGTGGAGTTGAAAGAGACCAAGGCATCAGCAAGGCAGGAAACCGGGGGGCTCGATGCTTGATGGTTGAACTGGCCTGGGGTTGGCTCCGCTATCAACCGAATAGCGAACTGGCCCAGTGGTACCGCGAACGCTTCAAAGGCAAAGGGAAACGCTCTGCCAAAGTGGGAATTGTGGCGCTGGCACGAAAATTGTTGATCGCCCTTTGGCGCTTTGTGGAAACCGGCTTGGTTCCTCAAGGCGCTGAGCTCCGCCAGGCTTGATGCCTTTGTTGCAACAGGCTCGTTAGGCCTCGCGGATTGGTTGGATGCGTGACCGTGAAGATTGATGGCGCCTAAGAAACGCCCAGTAGTAGTTTGGTCCGCATCCTCCGTTGCTCGGTCCAAGGATGTGAATACGGATTGTGGTGCGAGAGAACGCTCTCGACCGGATACAAGTCTATGCGCGGATCGCGCATGCCTGAACCTTGGAATAGCGCAACCCAAGTCGCCCGAAATTTGAAAGGAATAGACCTTGACCGAATAAGCATCATACAAATC
>NZ_DF850500.1:0-1501 GCF_000813185.1 Novosphingobium sp. MBES04
GCACGATGGGCAAGCTCGGCGAGGATGTGACCGAAGTGCTGGAATATGTCCCAGCTCGCTTCCGCGTCGTGCGCCATGTCCGCCCCAAGCTTTCCTGCACCCGCTGCGATGCGATCAGCCAGGCCCCCGCTCCGGCGCTGCCCGTGCCGCGCGGCCGCGCCGGTCCCGGGCTGCTGGCCCATGTCATCGTATCGAAGTTTGCCGACCATCTGCCGCTCTATCGCCAGTCGCAGATCTACGCCCGCGAAGGCGTGGAGATCAGCCGCTCGACGATGGCGGACTGGCTCGGCCAGGCAAGCTGGCTGCTGCAACCGCTGGTCGATCGGATCGCCGATCACGTCATGGCCAGCGTGAAGGTCCATGCCGACGACACGCCCGTTCCCGTGCTGGCGCCGGGGACCGGGAAGACGGCGACCGGGCGATTATGGGTCTACCTTCGCGACAACCGACGATGGAGCCACTTGGACAAGCCAGCGGCGCTGTTCCGCTACAGCCCCGACCGCAAGGGCGAGAGACCGCGCGAGCACCTCAAGACCTTCACGGGCTTCCTACAGGCCGATGCCTATGCCGGTTTTGACCGCCTCTATGCGAGTGACCGCAAGCCAGCCCCGATCACACCGGTCGCCTGCTGGGCACATGCCCGGCGTAAAATCAACGATGTCTACAAGGCAGACCCGCGCTCGGCCGCGGGCAAGGGGCTGCTCATGATCCGCGACCTCTATGAGATCGAGCGGCAAATTTCCGGAGAGCCGGCCGATATTCGCTGCAGGGCGCGCAAGGCGTCGCGGCTCAAGGCGATGGATTTCTTCGCCTGGGCCGATGACGTATTGTCCAAGGCCTCGGCCCGCTCACCGCTGGCCGAGGCGCTGCGCTATGCCGTGAAGCTCAAGCCGCAACTGCTCGCCTACACCCAGGACGGCAGGCTCGAGATCGACAATAATCCAGCAGAGAATGCCCTCAGGGGCATAGCCGTTGGCCGCAAGAACTGGATGTTTGCTGGCGCGGACTGCGGCGGTGAGCGTGCCGCCGCCATGTATTCGCTACTGGAAACCGCCAAGCTCAACGGCGTCAATCCGCAAGAATGGCTGGCCGACGTCCTCGACCGCATCGGCAAGGGGCATCCCATCAACCGGATCGACGAGTTGTTGCCTTGGAACTGAACAGCGACGGTTTTCGAATGAACTCCTGTCGCGAATAGCCCATACGTCAGTCTAAAACGTCAACATCTTGCCCAACGGCCTTCAAGCTCATGTTCCGAAGATCAAGGTGGCAATCGGTGCGAACGGCGTCTGAAGCCTTTCGCATCGCGCGCAATGCAGGCGGAAAATAATCTTGAGGTAACTCTGGACCTGCTCCCGTGAATGAGTGTTCTACACGGATGTGCTTTGCGACTTCGCCGATATGCAGTGTTGCCCACGCCGCGCTGTCGTTGGTCCTATAGTATGCAAACTGAGCGACCTCTGTTCCTTTCGGGAACGTGCCTCCATCTGAAGTATAATCC
>NZ_DF850499.1:0-1816 GCF_000813185.1 Novosphingobium sp. MBES04
CTCGGCACCGCCGAATTTCAGTTTCCCGCCACGGCATCCCGACGCGCGAGTGGCCGACGGAGTGGAAGCGGGTATCCTGCAGGCAAAAGAAAAGCATGAGCGCTTTCTTGATGATGTTTGTTCGCAGCTGAGGGCGAATGCAAACCTTGCAGGGCATTTTTGGCGGAAGCTGGACAAATTGGACGAGCCGGCGATTGCAAGAGGGTTTGAGCGATACGCGAAAAGTCGGGGAGGTGTCGATCCTTCTGCGGTCCACGCGCAATTGGCCTTCGCGCAAACCGAAAAGAAGTCCGCCTCGCCCGACATTGTGCCAGCACCGGCGTCCCAGCATCCATTTCGTGGCGCCATTGCTGCCGCCCTGGCGGAAAATAGGCGGCTTCAGGTTTCTCCGCTCAGCCCCTTCAAGCAGGAAGCGGAGCAGATCCGTGCC
The DNA here is from genome assembly GCF_000813185.1 of Novosphingobium sp. MBES04. Taxonomy (NCBI): domain Bacteria; kingdom Pseudomonadati; phylum Pseudomonadota; class Alphaproteobacteria; order Sphingomonadales; family Sphingomonadaceae; genus Novosphingobium; species Novosphingobium sp. MBES04. The sequence continues at coordinate 431 of NZ_DF850499.1, forward strand.
ATCTGCGAAATGCAGGGAATTGCCTCGCTCTATCATTTTACGCGGGTCGAAAATCTCCCATCCATCTTCCAGCACGGATTGCTCCCGGTAAAGGCGTTGCAGGCCAACCGGATTGCGTTTCGCTGGAATGACGAACACCGGATCGATGGGCATGAAGACGCAATCTGCGTTTCCGTCTCGCATCCGAACGAGAGGCTTTTCTATCGTTGGCGGATGACCAATCCGGCGCAGCGCTGGGTTGTGCTCTCGCTCGATCCGGCCATTCTCTGGAAGAACGAGGTGGCGTTTTGTGCTCACAACGCTGCGGATAGCCGGATCAGCAAGCAGGACAGGATAAAACTGGGAAGCGCCACGGCCTTCGCTGGTCTTTTCGTGAATAGCGATGCCCGGCCCACTCGAGCAGAGCAAGGATTGGCACCGTGCGATCCAACTGATGTACAAGCCGAAATTCTAGTCTTCGAGAACATTCCAGCCTCAGCGATCACGGGGGCCGTTTTCAGTGACGCGGCGAGTCTGGCCCGGTGGCAGTCTGTCGTTGGCAATCGAAATGCGATCGTCCATCCCGACCGCACGGGCCTGTTCGGGCTTCGCAGCGTAGCCCGCAAGATTAGAGGTAATTGAGACGATGGCGGTTCGGCCAGTATTCATTCCCGTCAATGATGGACCTGTCTTCGTGCGGACGGAATTGGTGCCCTTCACCTGGCATCCGGGCCTCTCCGCATCGCAGAAGCAGAAATCGGTGGCCTCGCTTCACGAGGCAGCCAGCGAAACTCTGGGGCTATCTACCATCTTGGAAGTGTCGAGCAAATCGACCGAACAGCTTGGCATTATTCTCAGTGCGTTCAATCTGCCGATCTTTCATCCCGTCGTCGGGCGGCAGGTAAGCGTCGAATGCGCTTTCCAGGCCGGTAAGGTTTTTCAGAGAGGAGGCCCCTTTCTTGACCTTCTCCACGTGACGTCAGCGATGCGAAGCGCGACCCCCGCCTTCGAGAGTCTGGACAACTGACCGAATTCCGGTTCGATGAGCAGAAGTGGCCTATTGAACCGCAAACAGCGTTCTATGACTGGCTCTACATTACGGCTCTGCTGAGTAGGCCGGAACTCGCCAAGCCCATCCTCGCCCATGACGCGTTCACCGACATTGAGTTTAACCCGCAACAATCGATCAACTGTCAGGCCTACGCGGTGGCCCTGTGTGTTTCGCTCGCGCGAAGGGGGATCGTGATGGACGTGGCCAGCACCCGCGAGACTTTCCTGGATTGCGTGAAAGGCGCAGCAACGAACAATGTGCGGCAGAACGACGTTCAACAGGGCTTCCTGTTCTGACAACTGCCTGGTGGCTTGCCGTTTGCGATACATTCAAAAACGCAGGTTGGCTCACTTCCC
>NZ_DF850498.1:0-2243 GCF_000813185.1 Novosphingobium sp. MBES04
GTCAGCGCATCGTCCGAGCGCGCGCCCGAACTGCGATAGCCATTGTCGTAGGCCTCGTAACGGACCCGCACACTCCCCGACAGGTCGAGGTCCCCTGCCCCCGCAGCCTCCTGTGCGCCGGCCGACGGACTGAAGCCCAGCGCCATTCCGGCGAGGAGCCCGCAGCGCAGCGCCGCGCGTGTCCGCGCCGTGGAGGGGACATTCATGGCAGACACCTTTCCGCCAATCCCGCGTACGCCTTCAGAACTCATCCCACTGCCCATCGCTGGCCATGGGCTGCAGCGCCGCCGATCCGACCGTGGCATAAGGCTGGGCGGCCTGCCCCACGGGTGCGCGCGCGAACTTTGGGCGGGCAAGAGAGGGCCCATGCAACTGGACGACTTCGCCCGCGCCCAGCTTGAACTTGCCGACCAGTTCGGACAGCCGGTCCGCCTCGCTCGACAAGCTGCGCGCGGCGGCGGTACTTTCCTCGATCATGGCCGCGTTCTGCTGCGTGATGCGGTCCATGGCGCTGATGGTCTCGGTCGTCTGGCGCAGCTTGCCCGACTGCACCTGCGAGGAATCCGCAATCGAGGTCACGAGCTGCGTTGCCGAGGCGATGCTCTCGATGATGCGATCGAGCGCGGCGCCGGTATCGTTCACCATGACGACCCCGGAGGCGACCTGGACCGAACTCGTCTCGATCAGCTCGCGCACTTCGCGCGCGGCATCGGCCGAACGCTGGGCAAGCGCGCGCACCTCGGTGGCGACGACCGCGAAGCCTTTGCCCATCTCGCCCGCACGGGCGGCCTCCACCCCCGCGTTCAGGGCCAGCAGGTTGGTCTGGAAGGCGATTCCGTCGATGACCGAGATGATCTTCTTGATCTCGGCGGTCGAGTGATCGATCGATTGCATGGCGGCCACCGCATCGGACACGATCTTTCCGCCCGACTGCGCCTCCTCGACGGCCGCCACAACGCTGCGGTGCGCCGTGGTGGCTTCCGAGGCGGTGGAACTGATGTCCCCGCTCAGGTCGCGGATGCGCTCGGCCGCTTCGCCCAGGTCGCTCGCGTGCTGTTCGGTGCGGGTGGCGAAATCGCTCGAGGCATCGTTGATCTCACGCGCGCCCGTGTGGATCGCGTGGATCGCGTGCGAGACCGCCAGTAGGGCTTCGCGCAGGCGTCCGGCCATGGTGTTGAAATCGGCGCGCAGGCGGCCGTACGTGCTGCCAATGTCCGGCAGTTCGGCGGTGAGATCGCCTTCGGCAAGCGCACTCAGCTGGGCTCCGACCATCTCGATCATCGCGTGCGTGCGCGCATCGCTGTCGGCCTTGGCGCGGGTCATCACCTGCAGGCGCTCGGCAACGCGGGCAAGGTCCCCGATTTCATCGCTTCGGTGCAGATGCGGAACGGTGAATTCGGCCCCGCCATCTTCCACCCGGGCAATGGCCGAGCGGATATCGCCCAGTTCGCCCACGATGCTGCGCCGCACGCGCTGCGCCACGACATAGGCGAAGCCGCAAGCAACCAGCGCCAGCACCACCGAGACTCCCACCATGGTGAGCGCCATGGTGGTCTGCTCGGCATCGATCGCCACCGAGCGCGCGATGACGGGATCGCGGATGGCCTCGATATTGGCATCGACCTTGTCGCCGGCCTCCATGATCCGCGCGACCCCGGCACTTCCGACAGGCCCATCGGCAAGGACGCCGTTCACCACGGCGACATAGGCCTTGGCGTTCTCGTCCACCACGTCGGCGGCCGACAGCTCGTCCGGGCTCAGATGCTTGCGGGTTTCCTCATTGGAGGTGAAGAAGTCCCTTGTGTTGCCCTCGTAGGCTTCGCGCGTCGCCGCATCGTTGAGAAGCGCGTGGCGAAAGACATCCCGCTCCAGCGAGGCAAAATCCTTTTCCAGAAGCGCGGCGTAAAGAGCCTGGTTGGCCGCGTCCTGCGCGCGCTCGTCCATGCGCGCACCCAGCAGCGAAGAGGCGAGGACCAGGGCGATCATGCATGCCCCTACGCCCGCAGCGCAGAACGCGAGCAGCGACAGACGCCGACTGACGGAAAGTTTATCCAGGTAAGCGGACACCGATAAAGCCCCTTGTCTCGCGCCGCGGCACGGCGGCGTCGAGCCAGCGCTTAGACCTGCTCCTGTGAAAACCCGCCCAAGTGCGGATAGGTAGATCCCCAATAGCCTGTCGAAACATGACCTTATCGACCCCCGCTCCGGCCAGAAGGAGGAAGGAAGACGCTTTCTGTGGCCCC
>NZ_DF850497.1:0-2601 GCF_000813185.1 Novosphingobium sp. MBES04
AGGTCCGCCTTGCACCAGTCGGGCATGCGCGACTGGTGCATGACCAGCTTGATGAGGTCCTCGTTGTACTCACCCTTCTTCCAGATCTTGACGGGCGGGATGCGCACGCCTTCCTGGAAGATCTCGGTGGCGTGGATCGGCATGGAGCCCGGCACCATGCCGCCGATGTCGCTCTGGTGGCCGAACATCGAGGTGTAGGCGATGAGGCGGCCGTCCTTGAAGACGGGGAGCAGGACGAGCCAGTCGTTGCAGTGGCTGATCGCGCCGCCGACCGAGTAGGGGTCGGACAGGAAGATCATGTCGCCGTCTTCCACGGTGCCTTCATAGCCTTCGAGGAAGGGGCCGATGTAGGAGCCGAACTGGCCCACGATCATGCGTCCCTTGTGGTCGGCGATGAGCGGGAAGGCGTCACCCTGTTCGCGGATGCCCGGCGACATGGCGGTGCGCACGAGGGTCGCGTCCATCTCGATGCGGGCGTTGCGAAGGGCGTTCTCGATGACTTCAAGGGTGACCGGATCGATCTCGATCTTCTCGAAGGGGGTTTCGTTGGCCTGAATGATCTGTGCGGGCATTAGAGAGTTCCTTCGCTCACTTCAGGTTGATGAGGATGTTGCCAAAGGCATCGACGGTGCCGGTGCAGTCGGCTTCGATGAGCGTGGTGGAGTCCATCTCGGTGACGATGGCCGGACCCTGGATCACGTCGTTCGCCTTGAGCTTGGAACGGTCGTAGATCACGGCGGGCACCATCTTGCCATCGGCCCACAGCTGGTGGTCGCGCACCTTGGCCTCGATGGGATCGCCGTTGCCTTCGGGAAGGCGCTGGGCTTCGAGGTCGAGGACGGGTCCGAGCGCCACGGCGCGCAGGTTCACCAGCTCGTGCTCGCTATCCATCTTGAAGGTGAAGAGGCGCTCGTGCTCATCATCGAAGCGCGCGATGATCGCGGCAAGGCCGCCCGACTTGAAGGTCTCGGGATCGATCGAAAGCGGCACTTCGAAGGCCTGGCCCTCGTAGCGCACGTCGAGTTCGAACTCGACGGTGACGTCGCTGGCGTCGATGCCCTCGCTGGTGAGTTCCTTGGTGGTCTGCGCGGCCATCTCTTCGAGCTGGGCGAGAACGTCGGCTTCCTCGGTGCTGGAGAACGACTTGGAGTACGAACGCGCGGTCTCGGTGCGCATGCGGGTGGTCGCATCGCCCAGCGCGCACAGGACGCCCGGGGACACCGGCGAGACGGCGGGCCAGGAGCCCATCAGCTTGGCGACGGCGTTGACGTGGAGCGGACCCGCCCCGCCAAAGCCCATGACCGCGAAGTGACGCGGGTCATAGCCCTGCTGGACCGAGATCATGCGCAGCGCGCCGAACATGTTCTCGTTGACGATGTCGATGATGCCGCGCGCGGCTTCCATGACATCGATGCCGAGCTTGTCGGCGACGGTCTGGACAGCCGCCTTGGCGCCTTCCCGGTCAAGCTTGAAGGTCCCGCCCAGAAGGTTCTCGGGGAGGTAGCCCAGGACGACGTTGGCGTCGGTCACGGTCGGCAGCGTGCCGCCCTTGTTGTAGGCCACCGGGCCCGGGACGGCGCCGGCCGATTCCGGCCCCACGCGCAGCGCGCCGGTGAGCTCGGGGACATAGGCGATCGAGCCGCCGCCCGCGCCCACGGTCTTCACATCCAGAGCCGAAGCGCGCACCGAGAGGTGGCCCACTTCGGTGGTGCGCACGCGGCGTGCCTCGAGGTTCTCGATGAGCGCGACGTCGGTCGAGGTGCCGCCTACGTCCAGCGTCAGGATGTTCTTGATCCCTGCGTTCTTGCCGACCCACAGCGCGCCGGTGACGCCGCCTGCCGGACCCGACATGAGGAGGGCCACGGGGTGCTCTTCGGACTTCTCCGAGGACATGAGACCACCGTCCGAGCGCAGCAGCGAGAGCGAGCCCGCCATGCCGCCCGCACGCAGGTTCGAGCGCAGGTTGCGCACGTAGTTGCCCACCACGGGCCGCACCGCGGCGTTGGCGACGGTGGTCAGCGTGCGCTCGTATTCCTGCATCTCGGGCAGGACTTCGTGGGAGAGCGAGACCGGAAGCTCGGGGCAGATCTCGGCGGCGAGTTCGCCGATGCGGCTCTCGTGCGCGCCGTTCAAGTAGCCGTTCATGAGCGAAACGGTGAGCGCCTGGACGCCCGAAGCCTTGAGCCTGGTCAGCACCTCGCGGATCTGCGCTTCGTCGATCGCGCGCACTTCCTCGCCCTGCGCGTTCATGCGCCCGGCAACCTCGAAAGTGTCTTCCAGAGCGGCGAGCGGCACGGGCTTGGGCCACACGATCCAACCCGCCAGACCGCCCGGCACGAACGAGCGCGCGATCTGCATGACCTGGCGGTAGCCTTCGGACGTGATAAGCCCCACGCGCGCGCCCTTGCCCTCGAGCACGGCGTTGGTCGCGACGGTCGTGCCGTGCAGGAAGAACTCGATATCCGCCGGCGTGATCCCCGCCTTCTCGCAGATCGCGCCCAGACCGTTCAGAATACCTTCCGAACTGTCATGCGGCGTCGACGGCGTCTTGTGACGGAAAAACGAGCCGTCTTCCTGGTTGAACAAAAGTAGGTCGGTGAA
>NZ_DF850496.1:0-2745 GCF_000813185.1 Novosphingobium sp. MBES04
TCTATATACTGCTCGTGCGTAGAATCGGACCTGATCTCCAGCATGTCGTAAAAGCCGGAGATCCCGCCACAATCCTCGGGTGGACACTCGCGCTCCCCGCCGATGAAGCGGGGATAGGCGAGAGCCGGATCTCCCTGCCGAACATCGCTCAAGGTGAGCGTGTGCTGCCAGTCGTCACCAAAGTCGTAGGAATATGCGATCGTGGTCGCGCCGGGAGCGAGTACGTCGCGCAGGCGGATGCGCGCGGCAATCTTGCGCGGAGCGGTTCCCCAGTCGTCTTCCATCGGCAGGCCATAAGTCTGGCCGTCAATGCGCATCTCCCAGAGATGGTAATCGAACCATCCCATCGCGCCCTGAACGATGTCGTGCAGGACCTTGAGAGTGACCGAGGTCGGCACTTCGACCAAGCGCCAGATTGGCGGATCGCTGTCCTCAAGCTCGATGCGCAGCGTTGCGATCTGCAGGAAACTGTCGATGGCTGTGGGCTTGTCTGTCGATCGGGTGGTCATGCCACCTGCGATAGCACTCCGGGCCGGACGTGCCAGTTCCAGGGAAGCAGTTCGTCGATCCGGTTGACGGGGTGGTCGGCGATGCGCGCGAGGACATCGGCCAGCCAGGTCTGCGGATCGACGTCGTTGAGCCGGGCGGTCTGGATCAGCGAGTAGAGCACGGCGGCGCGCTGTCCGCCGCGATCGGAGCCGCAGAACAGCCAGGCCTTGCGCCCGAGGGGCACGCAGCGCAGAGCGCGTTCGGCCGCGTTGTTGGTGAGGCAGATCCGGCCATCTTCCAGGAACCGGGTGAAGGCAGTCCAGCGCCGGAGCATGTAATTTATCGCCTTGGCCAGATCGTGGCTACGCGAGAGCTTCGCGAGCTGGGCGGTGAGCCAGGCGTGCAGATCCGTCATCAGCGGCGCGCTGAGGTCCTGCCGGACGGCAAGGCGCTCTTCGGGCGCCTTGCCGCTGATGCCACGCTCGATCTCGAACATAGCATCGAGGCGCTGCACGGCTTCCAGCGCGATCGGATAGATCATGCCAGCGCGCTCACCGCGGCTCTTTTTGCGTGCGGCGGCCTCGACGTCGGCCAGTTCGAAGAACTTGCGTCGCGCGTGCGCAAAGCAGCCCGCCTCGATCACGGGTGCGGGCTGACGGCCGGGAGCGTAGAGCTCGTTGTAGCCGCCATAGGCATCGGCCTGCAGAATCCCTGCCCAGGACGCCAGATGCGCCCGAGGATGCTCGCCGCGCCGGTCGCGGGAATAGTGGAACAGGGCTGCGGGTGGATCGCTGCCGGCAAAGGGCCGGTCATCAAGGACGTAGACCCACAGGCGCGCCGTATCGGTCTTGCCCTTGGCCAGGACCGGCACGGTCGTATCATCACCATGCAGCCGCCGGGCCGCAAGCACGTGCGCCTCGATCCGTCGATAGAGCGGCATCAGGGCGAAGGTCGCCGCGCCCACCTGGTCGGCCAGCGTCGAGGTGCTGAGCGCAACGCCTTCGCGCGCGAAACGCTCGGCCTGGCGGTTGAGGGGCTGGTGTTGGCCATACTTCTCGAACAGCAGCATGGCGAGGAAGCTGGGGCCGGCCCATCCGCGCGGCACGACATGGAACGGCGCCGGAGGCTGCGTGATCGTCTCGCAATCCCGGCACGAAAACTTCTCGCGCACCGTCTGGATCACCTTCCACTGGCGCGGGATCACTTCCAGCGTCTCGGTCACGTCCTCGCCCAGCTTCGACAGGCGCGCGCCGCCGCAGGACGGGCACGAACACGGTGCGGGAATGACGACGCGCTCGCGCGGGAGATGTTCGGGGAACGGCTTGCGGCTCGGCCGCTTGCGCGCGAAGGCGGCAACGTCGGCTGTCTTCGCCGCGGCGACTTCCGCGGCCAGATCATCCTCGCAGGCATCGGCCTCGAGGTCTTCCAGCTGAAGCTCAAGCTGATCGAGAAGCCGACGGCTGCGCTCGGCGCTGGCACCATATTGCTCGCGGCGCAGCTTGGCGATCTGCAGCTTGAGGTGGGCGATCATCGCCTCGGTCGCGCTCTCCCGCGCCCTGGCATTGGCGAGGCGCGCCTCGGCATCGTCGGCGCGTTCAAGCGCAGCGGACAGCAGCGCCTTGAGCGCTTCGACGTCCTCCGGGAGGGGCGATGCGGCCGTGTCCATGACGAGCATGCAATCACAGATCGGCGCAGCATTGAAGCCGAAAATGCGCTGGAAGGCGAAGAAAGTGGCTGGTCTATCCGACGCTCTGCGGGCGCCAGGAATATTGCGGGTTACGCCAGTCGATCCCCTCCAGCAGGCAGGACAATTGCGCGTTGGTCAGCGAGACGATCCCGTCCTTCGCCGAGGGCCACACGAAGCGTCCCTTCTCGAGCCGTTTGGAATAGAGGGACATGCCGATACCATCGTGCCAGATGATCTTGATCAGCGATCCCGTCCGTCCGCGAAACACGAACAGGTCGCCCCCGTGCGGGTCGCGCTTCAGGCCCTGCTGGACCTGCAAGGCCAGCCCTTCCATCCCCTTGCGCATGTCCGTGTGCCCCATGGCGATCCACACCCGCGCGCCCGCTGGGATCACCGCAGCGCCTTCAAGGTCGCGGTGACCAGTGCAGCGGGCGCCTCGGCCGAAATGCGAACGAGCCGGCCTTCACCCACCTCGACGGTGATCACGGCGCACCGTTCACAGCCGTCCGCCTTCTCTTCCTTGGCGAGGACCGCCTGGGCAAAGGTTGCCTCCACCATCGGGAGGGATG
>NZ_DF850495.1:0-3083 GCF_000813185.1 Novosphingobium sp. MBES04
CGGACGTACTTGTCCCGCGCCATGCAGTGGTAGGTCGACTGGGCGTCGATTTCTCTCTCGGGACCATGCGCGAAGGCATTCTGGGCGAGCAGGGCTTCGAGATACGATGTCGGTGCCTTGATGGCGCGACGGAACAAGGGAACGAACTCGGGAAGGTATTTCGTGACGGCGGCCATCAGGTCGTCGTCGTAGTCTTGGGTATTCATGTCAGTCCTCTATGGCCGGGTATTGGCCGTACGAGCGCATGGTACCGAACCCGGCAGACCGAAGTCATTATTCTCGTGCATGTCGTGATGTCCGCCTGCCTCGACGGCACGCGTCCAAGATGTCTTCCGCCCTCCACGCTGGCCGCGTGAAGGGAACGTCGCCATCTCCTTCCTCCATCGATTCCATCGAGAAGCCCCAAGGGGGCGCTAACGTGTCCACGTTCCTTATTAAGAGGAATATACGCTAAGCACCCCCACCCATCCGCCGTCCGTGTTCGCCTCGGCCCAGAAGCACGAAGTGGATGAAGGAACGTCGGTGTCGACCGCAGCGCGTCCGCGCGGAGAGAGAACCGGCGAGCCTTCCGAGCGCCCCGTCGTGACGGGGCCTCGCCATGGTCATGCAGGTACACCGCTTCGGCACGTCTTCTCCGCACGATATCATCGACTTGCCCTGATGGCCGGTTCGTGAGAATCTCGCGCCTCATTGGGTAACCTCAGGCGGTACACGCCCCGAGACACCCATGACGTACCACATGGGCCCGGTGACCACTTCCGAGACGATCTCGGACCATGGTCTAGACCCTCACGAGACATTTGTAGGAGAAGCGGTTGGGGAAGGTCTTGGGATACGCTCGCATCTCGACTGACGTCGGGCAGGATATCACGTCGCAGAAGGCCATGCTGGAGAAGCTCGGGGCCATCGTCGTGTTCACCGACGTCGGCAACGGTTCGAAGCTCACCGGTCGGGATCAACTCGATGCAGCGATCCGCCTCCTCGAACCCGGTGACGAACTCCTCGCCCTCCATCCGGATCGCCTCGCGCGTGATACCGGCGACCTGCTCACCATCGGCAAGCGCGTGATCGAACGTGGAGCCGTTCTTCGCATCCATGACCCTGCCATCCGGTTCGATGGAACCGACATGATGTCCGAGATCATGCTCACGCTGTTCGGAATGGTGGGTTCCATCGAGAAGCACTTCATCCGAGCGCGTCAACAGCGCGGTATCGAGGCGGCCAAGGCCCGTGGCGTCTACCAAGGACGTCCGGCAACCATCGACCCGGCACGCGTTCGTGAACTTCACGCGCAAGGTCTCGGCCCCACGGCCATCGCCAAGACCATGGGGATCGGTCGAGCCTCGGTCTATCGAGCGCTCGCGGCCTGACGTATAACGCTCAGGTCACCTCGGAGACCATCATGGCAGACGACGAACCCAACCTCATCGACTCCCCGCTCTCCCGAACCTTCACCTGCGATGGGATCACCGTCGAGGTCTGCATCTACAGCCTCGATACCGACCCGCGCTGGGTGCTGGAGGTTGTCAACGAGAACCGGACGTCGACGGTGTGGGAAGACTACTTCGAGACCGACGAACAGGCCTACGCTGCATTCCTTGAGGCCGTCGAGGAAGACGGCATGCTCACCTTCCTCGACGATCAAGGCACAGAGAGCGAGACCGGGCACTGAGAGAGCGTGCATGCTGGACGATATGCTCGCGCCACGGTTCTCTGACGACAGGGTCCTGATCACCACCGACAACAACGACCGGGTTCGTAGAGCACACCCTGAAGACCAGCGCGCATCGTCATCGTCGACTGCACGATGTGGTAAGTCCGTAATCTCGGACGCCGCCCCATGGCCATGACGATCTGGCCGGACGAGCGCGGTGTTTTCTATGACGACGGTGCCCCGAAGGCTCCATCTGGGGGGAGCATGGCGAGGCTACGAACTATGGCTGAAGGACGGTCGGGGCGTCGACGCTCTAGCTCGGACCAGACACATCGCCGTGCCCTTCACCTCGATCTCGGCATGAGCGTGGATATCACCTCATGAGGTGATCGATCAGGGCCAAAGGGTATCCCGGAGGCGCTGAGCATCCTCAGTGTGTTCGAAGCCGAACTTCACGATGCCGAGTTCATGCCGGTCGAGCCGCTTCGCGCGAATACCCCGTCGGCATCGCCACAAGACGATGTCATCACCCAGTTCATCGGCAAGATGGGCGGGTTCATTGCGCAGGTCGATGATCACGGTATCCGCGATCTCGAAACGGGTAGCAAAGGACGCGAACGTGTCGCGCAGAAGTTCGGCGTAGCGCAGGGCGGCGTGGGATCGTGTGGTTGTGGTCATGACCTTCTATTTATCCCGACCATCGCAGCCCGCCCCGCATGCGAAAAACCCCTCCAAGTACGTTACCCGCCCGGAAGAGATTGCAACCACGATAGGAACTCCTCCCGGTTCATTGGAGGCCCCTGCGTGGCCGCTGACAGCATCAGCCGATCCATGGTCTCCTCGGGCAGGTCTTCGGCACACAAGGGGCAGGCGCAAGGCTCTTCGCCCTGACCCATGCGCATCAATGCAGGCTCCGGCTGACGACGTCCACGTCGCCATCAAGGCATCCCCGACACAGAACCGCGATGACGTCATCACCTCGTATCGTGAGGCGGCCTCCCTCGTAGAAATCACCTTCGCACAGATCGCAGCCTCGTTCCGCTGCTGCCTCGACCAGAGACATATCCACGCCGTCCTGCATCCTCGCTCCTCGGATCACGGGCGATCATGGTACCATGTCTCTTCGGCTGCGACGATCCCGGAGGACATTTGCAAAACCTCCTGCGACCAGCGTACCCGCTCATCGTCCCTCAGATCATACAGGCCCGGCATCATGACCTCACGCTCGACCAAGACCACGCTAGCGTCAGAACCCCATGCTGCCCGCGATGATGGCCGCGACGACGTATCCGACATCGACGACCTCATCGTTCGCATCCGAGAAGCCTACGATGCAGGAGCCACGATCTCCGATCTGCACGCAGGCCTCGCCGACATCATCGACGCCTCCATGATCGGACAGGACGATGCGCGGGTGCGATTCCCTTCA
>NZ_DF850494.1:0-4293 GCF_000813185.1 Novosphingobium sp. MBES04
CGGAGTTTATGCCGAGCGTCAGACTATGCCGCGTAAGTGCAGAACGACCGGGATGTCCGCAGGTTTGGGGGTAATCGGCTCGGCATAGTTTCTAGTTCCCTCCGCACATCACGTGCGCGGAGGAACGACGATGATCACCGACGATTATTTGAACACAAGCCGGGTATTGAGGGGCTTGAAGCATGGCCCGTTTGGCGAACACATCCATCTCTACGTCGAGTGGCTTCAACAGCGTGGTTACAGCCGGGAGGTGGGCCACCGGTATTTGAGCCTCGCTCGGGATTTTGGATTCTGGCTTGATGCCACCGGCTCTGGCCTTGTCGATATCCGGGAAGAACTAGTGACCCGGTATCTCGCCGAGCGCTCACGGCACCGGCCGCGATACAGGGGGGACGCCCTCGCACTCGCTCGGTTGTTGTCGATCCTGCGTGACGCCAACGTCATCGCGCCTCGGCCGACCCCGCCACATGATCCGCGCGAGGATATTCTTCAGGCCTACAGCCTTTACATGGAGCGCAAGCGTGGCCTGGCGCCGTCGTCGATCGCAAGCCACATGTGGTTCCTGCGTCCGTTCCTGCAAGAGCTGGGGATCGCCACCAACGCCGACGTCGCGCGGCTCTCCGGGCGCGATCTCGCCCGTTACGTGGAACGGCATGCCGGCGACAGCGGCGCTACGACTGCCAGGATCATGTGTTCCCGCTTGCGGGTGTTCCTGCGGTATCTGCACTGCGAAGGTTTCGTCGCCGCCGACCTGACAGGAGCTATTCCTTCGATCCGGCGTACGAGTAACGAGCGCCTGCCGAGTTTCATGCCGATCGAGAAGGTTCAACGTGTCCTTGATGGCTGCGACCAGAGCACAGCGACCGGCCGAAGGGACTATGCGATCCTGATGCTGCTCGCCCGGTTGGGATTGCGGGCGTGCGAAGTTGCCAGGCTCAGTCTTGATGATTTCGACTGGCGTGCGGGCCAGTTCACGGTCCGCGGCAAGGGGCGCAAGACCGCGACCATGCCGCTGCCTCCCGATGTCGGTACCGCGATCACGAGCTACCTGCAGCATGGCCGTCCGCAATCGGACAGCCGACAGCTGTTCCTGCTCGCCGTCGCCCCATACACTGGCTTCAAGGGAGCCGGTGGCATACAGACCGTCGCACGTTCGGCGATTGTGCGTGCCGGTATCACAGGTCTGGCTCGCCGCGGTTCGCACGCCTTCCGGCACAGCCTGGCCACCGGCCTTCTGCGATCGGGCGCGACGCTGACCGAGATCGGTCAGCTCCTGCGCCACGCACAGCAGGACACGACCCGGATCTACGCCAAGGTGGATTTCGACAGCCTGCGTCCTCTGGGGCTGCCCTGGTTGGGAGGCCAGCAATGAGCGCGCTTCGTCAGGCCCTGACCCGCTATCTGCGCATGCGGCGCGGGTTCGGCTATCGCTACGAAGGCGAGGAACGTTGTCTCGGCGATTTCGTTGCATTCATGGACGCGGCTCAGGCCACGGTCATCACGCGCAAGCTGGCCGTGGAATGGATTACGCAGGCTTCGCGCACGACCTGGCCGAACAGGCTGTCGATGGTGCGCGGGTTTGCGCGACATCTCTCGAACATCGAACCCGAGACCGAGATGCCGCCCACTGGCATCTTTCCATCACCCAGGCGGCCGCGGCCCTATATCTACACCGAGGCGGACATCGAGCGACTACTCGATGCAACGCTGCGCTGGGGATTGGCCAAGGGCATCAATCGCCGCACCTATCATTGCCTTTTCGGTCTGCTCGCGGCTACGGGCATGCGCCTCGGTGAGGCAATTGGCCTCAAACGCGCTGATGTCGATCTCGAGGCCGGGATATTGACCCTGCGCATGACCAAGGGCGGCAAGGAACGGCTCGTCCCACTACATCCGACCACCACCCGGGCGCTCGCCGACTACGCCGCGCAACGCGACGATTGTCGCGCTTGCCGCAAAAGCCTCTGGTTCTTCGTCCTGCGAGGAGGCCAGCGGCTGCGCCCCCAGTACCCGGAACGCGTTTTTCTCGCCGTACTGCGGCGGATCGGGTTACGTGATCCCGAGTTGCATAGCCGGGGGCCGCGCCTCCACGACTTGCGCCATAGCTTTGCCGTCAACACCCTCCTGCGCTGGTACCGAGCAGGTGAAGATGTCGAGCGCCTGCTTCCGTCGCTTTCCACCTATCTTGGCCATAGTAAGGTCCGCGACACGTATTGGTACCTCTCGGCCTGCCCCGAACTCATGAGCGAGGCCGCAGGCAGGCTCGAGGCGCGTTGGGGGGCGGTGTCATGACCGGCGCCACTAACCTCCCCTCGCTTATCGAGCGCTTCTTCACTCAGCGCCTGATACAACAGCGCAACGCCAGCCCGCACACCGTCGCATCCTACCGCGATACGTTCCGGCTGCTGTTCACCTTCGCGCAGACGAAGTTGGGCAAGCCGCCGTCCCGGCTCGATCTTGCCGATTTCGACGCCCCGTTCATCGGGGCCTTCCTCGATGATCTCGAGGAGAACCGGTCGATCGGGGCCAAGACACGCAACCTGCGCCTGACCGCCATTCGCGCATTCTTCCGCTTCGTCGCGTTCGAGGAACCCGCCTATGCCGGGCAGATTCAGCGTGTGCTCGCGATCCCCGGCAAACTCCACGACAAGCGCAAGGTGCATTTCCTGACCCGAAGCGAGATCGACGCGATCCTCGCGGCGCCCGACCGGGGCACCTGGATCGGCCGACGCGATCACATGCTGCTGCACCTTGCCGCTCAAACAGGCCTTCGGCTATCCGAGATCATCCAGCTTGACCGCGATGCTGTTGTTTTCGGAACCGGCGCACATGTCCGGTGCATCGGCAAGGGGCGCAAGGAGCGGGCCACCCCGCTCACCAGGCAGACGTGCCATTTGCTGCAAGCCTGGCTCAAGGAGGCTGACCAGCGTGGTTCGGCGAAGCTATTCCCCAACATCCATGGTGGCGGCCTGAGCGCCGATGCCGTGCAGCGGCTGCTTGCCCGTCATGTGGAGACCGCGAGGCAGCGATGCGTTTCGCTTCGCCGCAAGCGGGTCACGCCTCACGTTCTCAGGCACAGCGCGGCGATGGAGCTCCTCCAGGCGGGCGTCGACATTTCCGTTATCGCGCTCTGGCTGGGGCACGAGTCCATCAAGACCACCCAAGTCTACCTACATGCGCACCTTGCCCTGAAGGAGGCGGCGCTGGCCAAGATCAAGCCGTTCAACGGACGAACGGGTGGACGTTACAAGCCAGGGGACCGGCTGCTCGCGTTTCTCGACGCCTTGTAGCGGAGGGCAACTGCGTGCCCCATTGTCCCGGACCTTGGCGCGTGGACTCGCCTCTGCTATCTTTTTGATGCGCTGTGCAAAGGGCAGCGCCGGGACTGGTAATCCCGCCTGTGAAGCAACTCGGACACCTCGGTTTCCGGGGTGCCGTCGCGCATGTCCAAGTCTTCGGACTAAAGGCGGCGGCGCATGTCACAGGCATGTTACCAGCTCCGGCGGCTCCCGCGCCTAGCGTGCGGGAGTTCGGGACTGTTTCCGCATCCGTCTCGTCATCTTCCGCTTGACCGTATTGATGCGGACCGGAGGTGCCAATGGACAACCTTATCCCTGTCTCGTCACAAGGCAGCCTGCCTGTCAGGCCTGCCCCGAGAGCCTTTAATGGCGAGCTCGCGGCGCTATGGAGAATTTACGGTGGCGAGCCGTTCCATCTCTTGCGAACGCAGGAAGGGCGCAGCCTGAGCCGCGCCCGCTATCGGCGAGCGGAAGAATTCATGGGCTCGCTTGCTCCCAACACGCCGGGCGACTGGAGCGACTTTCTGTACTTTACCGGCATCGTTGCCCAACTGGCCTTGTCATCACACCTGCTGGACGTGGGCTTCCCTGACGCTTGGTGCGCGCGTCACATCGGGCTCCACGTCGACAGATCCCTGGCCTACGCCAATGCCAGCGGCTTCGGCTACGACTGCGGAGAGACGGAAAGATTAACGCAGGTGCTGTCTCCTTACTGGAAATGGAACCGCATGCATCTCACCGGCGGTGCCTGGCCCAGTGATGGCGGCTTCACACCGGATGAAGTCAGGACGCTGCTGCACGGGCTGATGGATCATGTAGGGCAAGTAACCGGCCATGGTCGATCGCCTCGTCGGCAACAGTAATGACACCCTGTCCCGGTAACTGATGCCCGGCAGGGCCGTGAAACTATGCCGAGCCGATTACCCCCAAACCTGCGGACATCCCGGTCGTTCTGCGCCTACGCGGCATAGTCTGACGCTCGGCATAAACCCCG
>NZ_DF850493.1:0-5461 GCF_000813185.1 Novosphingobium sp. MBES04
GTGCCGTGAATGTTGTTTCACAAACTTGAGAGTTTGATCCTGGCTCAGAACGAACGCTGGCGGCATGCCTAACACATGCAAGTCGAACGAACCCTTCGGGGTTAGTGGCGCACGGGTGCGTAACACGTGGGAATCTGCCTCTTGGTTCGGAATAACAGTGAGAAATTACTGCTAATACCGGATGATGACTTCGGTCCAAAGATTTATCGCCAAGAGATGAGCCCGCGCAGGATTAGGTAGTTGGTGGGGTAAAGGCCTACCAAGCCGACGATCCTTAGCTGGTCTGAGAGGATGATCAGCCACACTGGGACTGAGACACGGCCCAGACTCCTACGGGAGGCAGCAGTGGGGAATATTGGACAATGGGCGAAAGCCTGATCCAGCAATGCCGCGTGAGTGATGAAGGCCTTAGGGTTGTAAAGCTCTTTTACCAGGGATGATAATGACAGTACCTGGAGAATAAGCTCCGGCTAACTCCGTGCCAGCAGCCGCGGTAATACGGAGGGAGCTAGCGTTGTTCGGAATTACTGGGCGTAAAGCGCGCGTAGGCGGTTACTCAAGTCAGAGGTGAAAGCCCGGGGCTCAACCCCGGAACTGCCTTTGAAACTAGGTGACTAGAATCTTGGAGAGGTCAGTGGAATTCCGAGTGTAGAGGTGAAATTCGTAGATATTCGGAAGAACACCAGTGGCGAAGGCGACTGACTGGACAAGTATTGACGCTGAGGTGCGAAAGTGTGGGGAGCAAACAGGATTAGATACCCTGGTAGTCCACACCGTAAACGATGATAACTAGCTGTCCGGGTTCTTGGAATTTGGGTGGCGCAGCTAACGCATTAAGTTATCCGCCTGGGGAGTACGGTCGCAAGATTAAAACTCAAAGGAATTGACGGGGGCCTGCACAAGCGGTGGAGCATGTGGTTTAATTCGAAGCAACGCGCAGAACCTTACCAGCGTTTGACATCCTCATCGCGATTTCCAGAGATGGATTTCTTCAGTTCGGCTGGATGAGTGACAGGTGCTGCATGGCTGTCGTCAGCTCGTGTCGTGAGATGTTGGGTTAAGTCCCGCAACGAGCGCAACCCTCATCCTTAGTTGCCAGCATTTAGTTGGGCACTCTAAGGAAACTGCCGGTGATAAGCCGGAGGAAGGTGGGGATGACGTCAAGTCCTCATGGCCCTTACACGCTGGGCTACACACGTGCTACAATGGCGGTGACAGTGGGCAGCAAGTGCGCGAGCACAAGCTAATCTCCAAAAGCCGTCTCAGTTCGGATTGTTCTCTGCAACTCGAGAGCATGAAGGCGGAATCGCTAGTAATCGCGGATCAGCATGCCGCGGTGAATACGTTCCCAGGCCTTGTACACACCGCCCGTCACACCATGGGAGTTGGTTTCACCCGAAGGTAGTGTGCTAACCGCAAGGAGGCAGCTAACCACGGTGGGATCAGCGACTGGGGTGAAGTCGTAACAAGGTAGCCGTAGGGGAACCTGCGGCTGGATCACCTCCTTTCTAAGGATTGAAACGAAAGCGTCCTGGCTTGACCGGGAAAGAGCTTCGCTTCTTCCAAAGAACATGCCGTCGTCCTCATGTCCCTTCATCACTGGAGATAACGCTCAAATGAGCGTTGTACGCCTGAGCTGGCTCACGCCGCCCGCGGCCCATAGGGTCAGCGAAGGCAGGCACGTGGGCCTGTAGCTCAGTTGGTTAGAGCGCACCCCTGATAAGGGTGAGGTCAGTGGTTCGAATCCACTCAGGCCCACCACTGTTTACGGCTTTAGGGGCCTTAGCTCAGCTGGGAGAGCGGTTGCTTTGCAAGCATCAGGTCATCGGTTCGATCCCGATAGGCTCCACCAGCCGTACACACGAACAGTACTCCAGCGATGAAGCGAAACAGTTCCGGTCTTCGGACCGGTTAGCGGGATTTGCCCGCAGATCTTTGACATTGTGAATGGGTTTTTTAATCGATGCCGTGGCGCATGGATTATCCAGACGTTGGGTAATCAACCATGCGTTACAACAGATTTTATTATCTGGCTGAGATAAATCGTCCGCACCTATTACGACGCAGTCTCTATGCAGGGCTGTCGTTGATGGTGTGGATTCTCAAGCGTGAGGTAAGAGCATCTGGTGGATGCCTTGGCATGTACAGGCGATGAAGGACGTGGCACGCTGCGATAAGCGTCGGGGAGTTGTGAGCAAACTTTGATCCGGCGATTTCCGAATGGGGAAACCCACCTTCACCATTTCTCTCGATGGTTGCTTCGGCAGCTTTTGAGTGAGGTGGATAAGGTATCACCGAGCTGAATATATAGGCTTGGTGAAGCGAACCTGGTGAACTGAAACATCTAAGTAACCAGAGGAAAAGACATCAACCGAGATTCCGTTAGTAGTGGCGAGCGAACGCGGACCAGGCCAGTGCCTGGAACTAAACTAGCAGAACACTTTGGAAAGAGTGGCCATAGCGGGTGACAGCCCCGTATGCAAAAGTGAGGTTCCAGGACTTGAGTAGGGCGGGACACGTGAAATCCTGTCTGAACATGGGGGGACCACCCTCCAAGCCTAAATACTCGTACATGACCGATAGCGAACCAGTACCGTGAGGGAAAGGTGAAAAGCACCCCGATGAGGGGAGTGAAACAGTACCTGAAACCGGATGCTTACAAGCAGTTGGAGCCCCATAGGGGGTGACAGCGTACCTCTTGCATAATGGGTCAGTGACTTAATGTACCATGCAAGCTTAAGCCGTTAGGTGTAGGCGCAGCGAAAGCGAGTCTGAATAGGGCGACTGAGTATGGTGTATTAGACCCGAAACCCGGCGATCTAGGCATGACCAGGTTGAAGGTGCGGTAACACGCACTGGAGGACCGAACCGTTGAATGTTGAAAAATTCTCGGATGAGTTGTGTTTAGGGGTGAAAGGCCAATCAAGCCGGGAAATAGCTGGTTCTCCGCGAAATCTATTGAGGTAGAGCGTCGAATGTATGCCGTTGGGGGTAGAGCACTGGATGGATGCGGGGGTCGCGAGATCTACCAATTCTAACCAAACTCCGAATACCAACGAGTCTTGTTCGGCAGACAGACGGCGGGTGCTAAGGTCCGTCGTCAAAAGGGAAACAGCCCTAACCTACAGCTAAGGTCCCCAAGTCATCACTAAGTGGGAAAGCATGTGGGAATCCCAAAACAACCAGGAGGTTGGCTTAGAAGCAGCCATCCTTTAAAGAAAGCGTAACAGCTCACTGGTCTAAATAAGGGTTCCTGCGGCGAAAATGTAACGGGGCTAAAGTGATGCACCGAAGCTTAGGGTTCAGAACATTGTTCTGAGCGGTAGCGGAGCGTTCCGTAAGCGAGTGAAGCGATCTGGTAATGGGTCGTGGACGTATCGGAAGTGCGAATGCTGACATGAGTAGCGACAAAGAGGGTGAGATGCCCTCTCGCCGAAAGACCAAGGGTTCCTGCTTAAAGCTAATCTGAGCAGGGTAAGCCGGCCCCTAAGACGAGCCCGAAGGGGGTAGTCGATGGGAACCACGTTAATATTCGTGGGCCTGGTGGTGTGTGACGGATTGCGTGTGTTGTACGTTCTTATCGGATTGAACGTGCTTCGAAGCAGTCCCAGGAAATAGCCCCACCGTATAGACCGTACCCGAAACCGACACAGGTGGTCAGGTAGAGTATACCAAGGCGCTTGAGAGAAGTATCCTGAAGGAACTCGGCAAATTGCCTCCGTACCTTCGGAAGAAGGAGGCCCCGGCTATGCGCAAGCACTGTCGGGGGGCACAGGCCAGGGGGTAGCGACTGTTTAGCAAAAACACAGGGCTCTGCTAAGTCGGCTTCAAGACGACGTATAGGGTCTGACGCCTGCCCGGTGCCGGAAGGTTAAGAGGAGGAGTGCAAGCTCCGAATTGAAGCCCCGGTAAACGGCGGCCGTAACTATAACGGTCCTAAGGTAGCGAAATTCCTTGTCGGGTAAGTTCCGACCTGCACGAATGGCGTAACGACTTCCCCACTGTCTCCAGGATATGCTCAGCGAAATTGAATTCTCCGTGAAGATGCGGAGTACCCGCGGTTAGACGGAAAGACCCCGTGCACCTTTACTGCAGCTTCAGAGTGGCATTGGAAAATTATTGTGTAGCATAGGTGGGAGGCTTTGAAACATCGGCGCCAGCTGGTGTGGAGCCATAGGTGAAATACCACCCTGTGATTTTTTAATGTCTAACCTAGTACCGTTAGCCGGTACAGGGACCCTCTGTGGCGGGTAGTTTGACTGGGGCGGTCGCCTCCTAAAGAGTAACGGAGGCGCGCGATGGTAGGCTCAGGCCGGTTGGAAACCGGCTGCAAGAGTGCAATGGCATAAGCCTGCCTGACTGCGAGATTGACGAATCGAGCAGAGACGAAAGTCGGTCATAGTGATCCGGTGGTCCCTCGTGGAAGGGCCATCGCTCAACGGATAAAAGGTACGCCGGGGATAACAGGCTGATGATTCCCAAGAGCTCATATCGACGGAATCGTTTGGCACCTCGATGTCGGCTCATCACATCCTGGGGCTGGAGCAGGTCCCAAGGGTTTGGCTGTTCGCCAATTAAAGTGGTACGTGAGCTGGGTTCAGAACGTCGCGAGACAGTTTGGTCCCTATCTGCCGTGGGCGTCGATACTTGAGAGGAGTTGTCCCTAGTACGAGAGGACCGGGATGAACATACCTCTGGTGTACCTGTCGTGGCGCCAGCCGCGCAGCAGGGTAGCTATGTATGGAAGGGATAACCGCTGAAAGCATCTAAGCGGGAAGCCTCCCTCGAGATTAGGTATCATCGAGTCGTGATAGACCATCACGTTGATAGGCCAGGTGTGGAAGCGCGGTAACGCGTGAAGCTAACTGGTCCTAATAACTCTGTTCATGCTTGTAGAATCCCACCATCAATGACAGTCCTGCCAAGGACCGTCGGCGGTGATCGGACGATCAATCAAAGCCAGACACACATAAATCTGCACGTTCAGACCGACAGCGTCGGGATGAACCAAAAAATGCACGGACTTCATCGATTAAAAATCTTGCGCTCGCTCCATTGCTTGGTGGCCATAGCGGCAGTGACCCACCCGATCCCATCTCGAACTCGGACGTGAAACCTGCCAGCGCCGATGGTACTTACGCTCAAGCGTTGGAAGAGTAGGACGTCGCCAGGCATTGTAGCCAGCGCAAGATCATAAAAACCCATCACAATGACAAAGGACCTCAATGGTCCACAAAGGGGGCCCAAAAGCCCCCTTTTTGCGTCTCTCAAATGAACGCTCAACATCGGTGACGCGGGGTGGAGCAGCCCGCCGTTCAGATCGACAACGTCGAGATGAACATCAAATATCTGCTAACGGGCCTTAAACGGTCCATCATGGTGACGCGGGGTGGAGCAGCCCGGTAGCTCGTCAGGCTCATAACCTGAAGGTCGTAGGTTCAAATCCTACCCCCGCAACCAA
>NZ_DF850492.1:0-24660 GCF_000813185.1 Novosphingobium sp. MBES04
TTGCACAACTGCCCGGAGGGTTGAATAGCAAACTTATGATAATTGCAGTTATCACATAAGCAGATTTGACCGTTCTTTATAAGGTGGGCTACAAGCGCGGCTGAGGAGCGAGGCGCGTCGTGAGCACCGAAACCGCCCGGGAAGGGCCAGAAATCCCCGTAGCGCCGCCTGAGGCTGTCCTGCCGGCGGTCAGGGCGCCGGCCGACCTTGCGCGGACGATCGTGCAGATGCGCGCCGGCGAGCGCATCACCGTCAACGAGGGCCTGATCGCCGCCTATCAGGCCGCTTCATCGCCCCATAGCATCCGTGCGCTCAAGTCCGACGTCGAGGCGTTCGATGCGTGGTGTAGGCGCAACAACCGGATTGCACTGCCGGCCACGCCCGAGATCGTCGCCGACTATCTCGACGCGCGGGCAGGGCAGGGGGCCAAGCCCGCCTCGCTTGGCCGCTACAAGGCGTCGATCGCCAAGATCCATCAGCTGCTTGATCTCAAGGATCCCACCCAGGCTGATCTCGTGAAGCTGCGGCTACGCGCGATCCGGCGCGAGAAGGGCACCGCGCAGGCTCAGGCGCGTCCCTTGCGCTTCAAGGGGCCAGTGCGAGACGTGGAGCGCGACAGTCCTCGCGGACTGAATGTGCGAGCTTTGCTGGAGGCGTGCGCGGGCGATCTGCCAGGCCTGCGGGACCGAGCCCTGTTGTCGGTGGCCTATGACACGGGGCTCCGTGCATCGGAGCTCGTCGCAATCAGCATCAATGACATTCTCGAGGCGCTTGATCCCGAAGCGCGCCTCCTCGCCATCGCGCGAAGCAAAGGCGATCAGGAGGGCGAGGGAGCCACAGCCTATTTGTCGCCCCGCTCTGTGCGGGCTGTCGCGGCGTGGAGAGAGGCCGCTGGGATCGACGCGGGGCCGTTGTTCCGGCGGGTGCAGGTACGGCGCTACAAAGCGCGGGCGGCTGTGAAGGGTCGTTCGATCGACAGCATCTCGGGCCGTGAGACTTGGGATCTGCGCAAGACGCTGTCCAAGCCCGCTGTGAAGGCGCGGGTCGAGTATGACATCGGCGCCGCGGCGCTCCATCCGGGATCGATCGGCCCGATCTGGCGGGCAATCATTCAGCGTGCGTTCGATCGCGGCGCGCTGCCCGATTTGACGGCGGACGATCTGGCGCGGTTGCTGAAGGGGATCAGTGCGCACTCGACGCGGATCGGGCTCAATCAGGACCTGTTCGCCAGCGGGGAGGATTTGGCCGGCATCATGGACGCGCTGCGGTGGAAGTCGCCGCGGATGCCGCTCGCTTATAATCGCAATCTCGCGGCAGAGCAGGGGGCGGCGGGGCGCCTTATGGCGAAGATTGGCTAGTCATGACGGCCTAAATAGGTCTTTGGATGATGCCGTGCGACCACACGACGGCGGCAGGTAGATCGAGGGATTTGCGCAGCGGCAAGAACCGGAGAAGGGAGGCTGAGCCCCCGGGGTCTTGAGCTACAACGTTAAGCCTAAGAAACGGGCAGGGGCCTGGTAGCGCGTAGTGTATGAGCGAAGCCACCATCGCTCAAACTCATCAGCACAGTCCAATTTCGAAGAGGAAACAAGAAAGTGGTTCCGGAAACGGTATGGATCTTATCCTGTGTAAACGCTCGCGCTAAATGGCGGCGTTCTGATCGCGCTATTTGTCAGTTGCCGGGTCCGATGACGAGGCAATCGCGCGCGGCCTGAACGATGTCAGCGGTGACCTCCTCGACGCGGTTGAGGGTCATGATCCGCCGCATCTGCGCGAACAGGCGCTCCATGAGCCGGAAGTTGCCGCGCGTGATGCGGATCACGGCTGCCTGCGCTTCGATCGCGTCGAGTTGGGCCGGGTCGAAGCTGATCCCGAAATCGCCGGCGTGGGTCGCGAGCAGCAGCCGCATTTCGGTCTCGGTAAGCGGTTTGAACTCGTGGACGAAGCCGATCCGCGAGTAGAGCTGGGCATAGCGGGCGAGGCGCTTCTCCAAGCCCGGCATACCCATCAGGATCAGCCCGAAGCCGTGGCGATCGGCCATGTCGCGGAGATGTTCGAGCGACTTTATGGTCAGGCGGTCGGCCTCGTCGACGATGACGAGGGGGCAGGCGATGCGGGCGGCGTCATGGGTGATTTCGTCCTGCGAGCCGCCCGCGACCGTCAGCCGGGCATAGCCCAGCTTAATGAGGTTGAGGCCCAACACCGCGTCGATCGTCTTGGGCGTGTTGCTGACCGACACGGTGTAGAAGACGGCGCGGCAGCGAGCGACCTTTTCGCCAAGGAGCGCGGCAATGGGACGGAGCGCGGCATATTCCCCCAGGTCGGGGAAGCTGGAAAACTCGCGCGCCGATCGCGTCTTTCCGACGCCCGGCCGGCCATGACACACGCCGATATAGCGGTAGTGCGCGCAGGCTTCGGCAAACTCGACGAACCGGGCATGTTCGCGGGTCGCCAGGAACGGCTGCTCGACCAGGAACTCAATCGTCAGCGGCGTAGAGCCGGAGCCCTCGGTAGGTGGTGGGCCGGAAAGCCGTATCCTCTTGGTCGCCATCGAAGGTCTCCGTGGGGGCAGGCACCTGCTTGTCGCGCTCCTTCGCGCCGCGCCGGGCGCGCTGGATCGCGCGCAACGACGGGTGCCCAGCGTGCTCGGAGCTGAGCGCACGGCAGACGAACCGGCCCTGGTGGTAGACGTGGATCTCGGTCAGGTCGCGGGGGTCATAGACCGCCTCGACCTGCTCGCCGACGAAGGCCGCGAGCGTGGGTTCGACATAGCGCCTGCCCATCAGACGGATGCCGTCGCGCAGCACTTTACGGGGCTTGGGCACGTGCACGAGCAGCATGTCGAGCTGTTCAAGGCTGTCGGGCATTGCGGGCAGGAACCCGCCCTTCTGCCAGCGCGTGATCGGCGGTTCGCCGGTGCTGCCATGCGGGCGACGATGATAGACGCCGCACACGAACGCCTCGAAGCGGGCGCGCAGCTCGTCGAGCGTGAGCACTGGCGCCGACAGCGGCTTGCCCGCGATCAGGTGGCCGGGCAGGTCGGGCAGGAACATGTCGTTGATGGTGCGGAACAGCCGCTCGATCTTGCCGCGCCCGCGAGGACGCCCCGGCAGCGAATGGATGAGGCGGATTTTGAGGGCGATGCACGCCTGCTCGATATGCTCGGAGATGAAATCCGAGCCGTTGTCGACGTAAAGCTGTTCGGGAATGCCGCTGACGATCCATTCGGGATTGGGCTTGCGCCAGATCGCCTGCCGCAAGGCGAGCGCCGTGTTGAGGGCACTGGGGGCATCGAGGCTGAGGAAGTAACCGGCGATGGCTCGGCTGTGATCGTCAACGATGACGGTCAGCCAAGGACGCACCGGGGTTCCGGCATCATCGAGCACGAGAATGTCGAGAACGGTATGATCGGCCTGCCACATCTCGTTCGAGGTCGCGGCTTCGCGCCGATGCACTAGCTCGTGCTGGTCGCGGTAGACGGCCGGATCGGAGGCTGCGGCGATCTGGCTTGCCGGTATCGCCCTGACGACACGCGCGACGGCCGCATAGCTGGGGGTTCGGTGTCCATGCGCGATGGCGAGTTCCTGCACCTTTCGGTGAATGGCGGCGACCGGGGGTCGCGGGCGCTTGGTGGCGAGAGTGCGGGTCAGTTCGACCAGATGTTCCGGCAGGTGCAGCCTGCCCCGATCGTTGCGCGGCAGACGCGCGAGACCGGCAAGTCCTTCGGCACGGTAGCGCCCGAGCCAGCGCTGCAACGTCCGCTCGCTCAGCGTGCCGGTGCGGGCGAGGTCCGCGAGCGGGATGCCATCGGCGAGGTGCGGTTCAAGGACGCGGTAGCGCTCGATCGCCAGCGGCGGGACAAGCGCCGGATGCGTCACCGCCGACGGTCCGTGTCGCAGGTAAGGAAAACGGAGATTTGCCTGCCCATCGCCATGCGAGTCCGCTCGCGTTGCCAAACCGGCCTGTTCGACGTAAATCTACCCGGTAAAGAAAACTAGGGCAACATAGACCTGCCGATGACGACTTTCTTCCCAAACCGCGCCCGATCGGGGCGCCACCGGCCCTACGCATGAAAATCGGTTACGCCCGCGTATCGACCGCCGAGCAGAACCTGGACCTCCAGCGTGATGCGCTGAAGGCTGCCGGCTGCGAGAAGGTCATCACCGACAAGGCCTCCGGGGCGACTGCCGCTCGCCCTGGATTGGAAAAGGTGAAGGAGCTGCTTCGCGCCGGCGACACACTGGTGGTCTGGCGCCTCGACAGGCTCGGCCGCTCGCTCCGTGATCTGATCGGATGGATGACCTACCTCGACGAGGAAAAGGTCGGGCTGCTGAGCCTGCACGAGGCGATCGACACGACCACCACGTCGGGCAAGCTTACCTTCCACCTGTTCGGGGCATTGGCGGAGTTCGAGCGCAACCTGATCCGCGAGCGGACCCAGGCCGGTCTCACCGCAGCCCGCGCTCGCGGCAAGAAGGGTGGCCGGCCGGCCGCACTCGGCAAGGAAAAGCGCGACCTGCCCGTCAGGCTCTACCACGAGAACACGATGCCGATCGCCAAGATTTGCTCGATGCTCGGCATCTCCAAGCCAAAACTCTACGCCTATGTGCGATCGGCCGAGACCAAGCCGGTAGCCGCGTAGCGACGCTCGCCGACAAATAGCGCGATCAGAATGCCGCCACTTAGCGCGAGCGTTTACACCGTTCGCGGTCCCGATCGGCCCAGCGTCCCCCGGAACCGTTCGTTATCGGGAAGGCATCTAAGCGGTCTGCACCATCCTTCATCTAAAGTTCTCCAAGCGCTTCTGAGGATTTTCGGGCGCACCAAAAGCACTTGCTCCTCCAGTGGCTGGAGCATGTAACCGCAATTTGCTCTCCTGCGGACGGGGGGCTGGAGGTGGCTTTTTGACGGCCCGTGTTGAAGCAATCGGTATGTCTCGACGCTCATTAGTGGCGCGGCTGGTGGCCTGTGGAACCGGCTTGGTGCTCGGTTCTCCAACGCTCGCGCGACAGACTTCCCGGTCTGCGGGCTCGTGGAACTTCGGTGCGGCTCACCTCGAATGGGAGCCGCTGGAAGTCGGCACGGGTGATACCCTCCTTGTTTCGGCACAAGTGCGCGGAGTGCCGGTGCGGGCGGTGCTCGACAGTGGCAGCGGCGCGTCGATCATGAGCACGGCGCTCGCGGCGAAGCTCGGCTTGAACGATGGTGAGCGGCGCATGATTAGCGGGCTGAGCGCCAAGGCCCCGGTGCTGCTGGTCCGCGACATCGACGTACAGCTCGCCCGCGAAACCCGTCGCTTACCCTTTGCCGTCGTTGGTGATCTGAGTTCAGTGTCGGCGGCCTTCGGACGACCGATCGATATCCTCCTCGGTGCCGATATGTTCACGGGTAGCTGCATCGCGCTCGATTTCGCGAAAAGGCGTATGGCGGTCGTCAAGTCAGGCACGTTTCTCGCCGGTCCCGACTGGCGCGCTGTCGCGCTCGGGCGCGGTGCCAAGCAGGAGCTGTTCATTCGAGCTTCCGTCTCGGGTTTGCCTCCCGTGCCCTTGATGATCGATCTTGGCAGCTCGGCCGCGCTGATGCTCTCGTCGGCCTATGCCCGCGATCAAGGGCTGTTGAACGGGAAGCTCGTCTCGACCGCGGCGATCGGCGGCGTCGATGGTGTGCGTATCAACGATGCTTTCACGATCCAGAACATCAACATCGAAGGGCTTGGCGTCTCGAACGTCCCCACACTCGGGATGAGAGCTTGGCTCTCCACCAGCACGGTTGGCAATGTCGGCCTACCGCTGATCGCTCAATTCGACGTGGTGTTCGACGTGACCGCCGGATTCGTGTGGCTCCGGCCACTCGGTCCTCGTCGTCGCCTGCCGATGCTGAAGGACCGTAGCGGCCTTGGCCTCGCAGCCTCACCAACGGCGCTCACCGTTGTTCATGTGGCGGCGAACAGTCCCGCGGAAAAGGCTGGCTGGGCGGTCGGCGACCGGATCGTGGCGGTGAACGGCCATTCGATCGATGCGAACTATACGCGTGGGGAGCTCTGGCAAGTGCGCTCCCGGCCTGCTGGCACCCTCGTAAAGCTGACGATGGCCTCGGGTGATGTGCGCGAGCTCAGGCTGGCCGATTATTATTGATCGGCTTGAGGGTGGCCTTTGCCGATCGCCTTCATGATCCGACAATCGGCCATGCGCGCCTTGGTGCAGCTCTGGCTGAGCATTGCCAACTCATCCCGCAACACCGCGAGTTGCGCCAGTCTCTCCTCCACATCCTTGAGGTGCTGAGCAGCGATAGCTGAGGCGGCACCACAATCCTGGTCCGGGTTCTGCGCCAGCCCCATCAACGAACGGATCTCGTCGACGGAGAAGCCAAGCCGGCGACCGTTGCGGATGAAGTGCAAACGCTCAATGTCACTGGCATCGTAGGTTCTGCGACCCGACGCCGTGCGAGGGGCGGATCGGAGCAACCCGATCGACTCATAAAAGCGGATCGTCGTCACCTTCGTCGAGGTCTCGCTGGCGAGCTGCCCAATCATCACCGGCTTCATCATGCCATCCTTGCTTATGCGAACGTGTCGCACATTTCGCTTGCTTCTACAGCGACTGGAGGTGGTAAGGAAGGCCGCATGAATGCTTCTACCGAAAGCTGCGGGTGCCACGGGGAGCCCGCGCGCGCGCAAACCGATCCGGCCTATCGCCGTGCGCTGCTGACCGTCGTGGTGCTCAACCTCGGCTTCGGAGTCGCCGAGCTGTTCGGCGGGTTCATCGCCGATAGCCAAGCGCTGAAAGCGGATTCCCTCGATTTTCTCGGGGACGGGTCGATCAGCCTTATCGGTCTTCTCGCGCTTGCCTGGTCCGCACGGGCGAGGGCAAAGGTCGCGCTGACGCAGGGGTTGTTTCTCGGTGCGCTTGGCGTGGGCGTAATCGGTTTCGCGATTTGGCGCGCCCTGAACGCAACCGCGCCCGATGCCGAACTGATGGGCACAATCGGCGTTGTCGCGCTCGCGATCAATGTCGTGTCCGCCTTGGTGCTTGCGCGTTTCCGGGAAGGGGACGCCAATGTTCGCGCGATCTGGCTGTTCAGCCGCAACGACGCGCTCGCCAACGTGGCGGTGATCGCCGCGGCCGGTCTGGTGGCGTGGACAGGAAGCGCCTGGCCGGACCTCGCCGTCGCCGGCCTCATCGCCCTCCTGTTCCTCCACTCCGCTTATGAAATCGTCACTGGCGCTCGGCGCGAATTGGGAGAGCGGTAGTGCGTCTGCTCGCGTTGATCCGGGCAATGCTCTCGTTGCGGCTGCTCTCCGCGCTCGCGGCGCTGCTGATCCCTGCTGCGGCAATCGCCGAACCCGGCGACGTGCAAACCGCATGGCGGCTGCTCGACTATATGGCCGTCGATTATGGCGGCGCGGTCGCCAACGGTCGGATCAAGAGCACGTCGGAATATGCCGAGATGACGGAGTTCGCCGCGTCGGTCTCGACACGGTTTCAGGGCCTGCCGGCGAAGCCGGAGCGTCAAGCCCTCATCCAGCGGGCTGCCAACCTCCAGGCGGTGATCGCGGAAAAGGGACCGACTGAACAGGTGGCAACATTGGCGCACGGGCTCGCGGCCGATCTGTTGCGCGCCTACCCGGTGCCGCTCGCGCCCGATAAGGCTCCGAACCTCGTCTCCAGCGATGCCCTGTTCCGACAATCCTGCGCGTCCTGCCACGGGATGACGGGCAACGGCCGTGGCCCTGACGCCGCCAAGCTCGCTACGCCCCCGATTGCTTTCACCGATGCCGAGCGCGCGCGCCAGCGCAGCGTGTTCGCGCTCTATCAGGTGGTGACGCAAGGCATCGACGGGACCGCGATGCAGAGCTTCGCCGATCTGCCCAACGATCAGCGCTGGGCGTTAGCATTCCGAGCCGGGAGCTTCGCCTTCACGGATGCGCAGGCGCGCGAAGGCGAGCGGCTTTGGAAATCCGACCCGACCCTTCGCCGGCGCATTCCGGACCTGAAAACCCTGGTCGCGCTCACCCCGGCCGCGCTCGGCGCGGCGATCGGCGACGCCAAGGCTGACCCAGTGCTCGCGTTCCTGCGTCGTCATCCCGAACAGGTGATACAACAGGCTCCCGGCTCGCTCGCGGTCGCCCGCGCCAAACTCGCCGAAAGCGTGGCGGCTGCGCGGCGCGGCGATGCGCGCATGGCGAAAGAGCTGGCGCTGTCGGCCTATCTCGATGGGTTCGAGCCGATCGAGCCAACACTCACCGCGCGCGACGCGACGCTGATGGGTCGAATCGAGGGCGCGATGGGGGAGTTCCGCGCCTCGATCGACCGGGGCGCGTCGCCCGATGATCTCGCGGAGAAGGTCGCAGTACTGGGCGGCCTTTTCGACGATGCGGAAGCGGCGCTCGCGCCTGATGCCGCCACCGAAGCGTCCACGTTCCTGGGCGCGTTCACGATCCTGCTGCGTGAAGGGCTCGAAGCCCTGCTCATCGTTGTCGCCATGATCGCGTTCCTGCGTAAAGCCGAGCGCGGCGAGGCGCTGCGGTACGTGCATGGCGGCTGGGTCAGCGCGATCATCGCGGGCGGGATCACCTGGGCGGTCGCCACCTATGCGATCGGGATCAGCGGTGCGAGCCGGGAGCTGACGGAAGGGTTTGGCTCGCTGTTCGCCGCGGTCGTGCTGCTCTCGGTCGGGATTTGGATGCACGGCAAGGCGCAGGCCGATCAGTGGCAGCGCTATATTCGCGAGAAGATGTCGCGGGCGCTCTCGGGCGGGTCGGGCTGGTTCCTGTTCGGGCTGGCGTTCGTCGTAGTTTATCGCGAGGTCTTCGAGACGATCCTGTTCTATGCCGCGCTTTCGGCGCAAGGTGACAACGGGATGCTTCTCGCGGGGGCCGGGTCGGCGATTGGACTGCTCAGCCTGATCGCTTGGGCCATGCTTCGCTACAGTCGCAAGCTGCCGATCGCGCAGTTCTTCCGCTATAGCTCCTGGCTCATGGCGGTCCTGACCGTCGTGCTGGCGGGTAAAGGCGTCGCCGCGCTCCAGGAAGCCGGCCTTATCAACATCGCACCGCTCGCGGACGTGCCACGGCTGTCGATGCTCGGCGTGTTTCCCACTTGGCAATCGGTGCTGGCGCAACTCCTGATGGCGGTCGCCATTGCGGTCGGGTTCGCCTGGAACGGGCGCGACCGATCCCGCTCGGGTTCCGGCTCAGTGACCCTTGGTTCGAATTAGTGCAATGACATGAAAACCCTTCCGTGATAGAGGCAAGCTAGTGCGAGCCTTTTTGCCTTTCCTGACATGCCTGATGCTGGTCCTGACCAGCTTCTCCGGCATGGCCCATGCCGCCGATCTGGCGGGGGGAAGCATCGCGGGCGTTGAGTTCACGGTCCATACCGCCGGTGACATCGATCAGGTGCCATCGGACTCGGACAAGAATGTCCCGCATCATCACAATTATTGTCACGGACACGACGTCGGCGCGCCTGCGCGCACGACGATGGAATATACCCCCGTCCTCACAGTGCTCAAGCCGACAATCTCCGCCTCTGCGTCGCTCGACGGCCGCACCGGCATGGTCCATTTGAGGCCCCCCCAAGCCTGACGTCCGATTTGGGCGTGCGTTGGCGCGCCCCTGTCGATCATCGTCAGGAGTCCTATTTTCATGAATCGTATCCTCGCGGCCATGCTGGCCGCAGCGTCTTGCGCCACGATGGCGCAGGCGCAGGTCGGACCGTCCGCGCCTGTTGCGCAGGATGCGCCGGTCTACACGCTTGACCAAGCGGTCAGTGCAGCGGGCGGTTCGGCCCCTGCTGCGGAAGCGGCGACAGCTGGAATCGACGCGG
Organism: Novosphingobium sp. MBES04; assembly: GCF_000813185.1. NCBI lineage: Bacteria > Pseudomonadati > Pseudomonadota > Alphaproteobacteria > Sphingomonadales > Sphingomonadaceae > Novosphingobium > Novosphingobium sp. MBES04. The sequence goes on from NZ_DF850492.1 coordinate 9,828, forward strand.
CCCGTGCAGGTCGCACAGTCGCCGGCTTGCGGCCCAATCCGGTGGTTCAAGGCCAAGTCGAGAATGTCATCGGCTCCGGGCCGTATCGGGGGGTCCGCAGCGCGGAAACCACGGTCGGCTTTGCGATCCCGATCGAGCTAGGCGGCAAGCGCGGCGCCCGCGTCGCGGTCGCCAATGCGCAATTGTCCCGGGCCGAGATCCAGGCCGCGATCATCGCGGCGGATGTCCGGCTTCAGGTAACGCAGCTCTATGTCGAAGCGGTCGCGGCCGATCGCCGGGTAATGACAGCCCGCGATCAGGCCCGGATCGCCAGCGATGCGCTGCGGGCCGCGAGCGTTCGCGTGCAGGCAGGGCGGGCATCGCCACTCGAGCAACAGCGCGCGGATGTCGCGCGTATCAATGCCGACGCCAATGTGGAGCGGCAGCTTCGCTTGGCCGAGGCGGCCCGCGCCAATCTGGCGCGTCGGATCGGACGGCCGATCGACGGCCTGCTCGATGACACGCTGCTCGATCGCCTTCCCGGTGTGAACGTCTATGGGCCGTTGGCACCGGTCAACACGACCGGCACACTCGCGCTGGCGGCAGCCAACGCGGATTTCTCCATTGCCGAAGCCGGCGTGCGGCTCGCGCGCGCCAATCGCGTGCCTGACCTGAACGTCGGGCCGTCGATCCGCCGCCTGGAAGCGACCAACGACATGGCGGCGGTGTTCAGCGTGTCGATCCCGATCCCGGTGTTCAACAATGGTCGCGCCGCGATTGCGCAGGCGACCGCGCAGCGGACCCAGGCGGATGCGCAGCGCCGCGTGACCGCGCTCGACATCGAACAGGCGATCACGGACGCGCAGGCGCAGGCGGCCAATGCCGCAACGACGGCTCGTGCGGCGTCGGGGCCGGCGCTGGCGGCTGCACAGGAGGCCGCCCGCATCGCGCGGATCGGCTATCGCGAGGGCAAGTTCGGCCAGCTCGAATTGCTCGATGCTGAACGCACGCTCGCCGAAACGCGGGTCGCCGCGATCGACGCGCTTGCCAATTACCAGAATGCCCGCGCGCAAGTGGAGCGACTGACCGCTCGTGCGCCCAATGGGGGGAATCAGTGATGAAGAGCTTTTATCTCGCGGGCGCGGCGTCGCTCGCCCTGCTCTTGGCTGCCTGCGGCGGCAAGGATGGCGGAAACGAGGCAACTGCCGAAGGCGCAGCTGCCAATGAGACGGCAGCGGGCACGGAAAAGGGCGGTGCTGAAGGCGGTCATGCCGGTGAAGGCGTCGTCACATTGGGTGCCGACCAGATCGCCACAGCGGGCGTCCAGGTCGGACGGCCGATCATCGGCGGGGCCGGGACGATCGAGCTGCCCGCGATCATCGAGGGCGACCCACAGGGAACGCAGGTCGTCTCGGCCGCAATTGCGGGACGCGTGGTCGCGCTCACCCGTAACCTCGGCCAATCGGTCGAACGCGGCCAGACCATTGCGGTCATCGAAAGCCGCGAGGCGGCGCAGATCAAGGGCGAGGTCGAGGCGGCGCGGGCGCGGCTTCAGCTCGCTAATTCGAACCTCGCGCGCGAACAGCGGCTGTTCGCGCAGAGAGTCTCCCCTGAACAGGATCTGATCGCCGCCCGCACAGCGGCGACGGAGGCGCGGATCGCCCTGACGCAGGCGCAGAGCATGGTTTCGGCGGCGGGTGTCGGCGGCGGCGGGCTCAACCGGCTCGGCATTGCCGCGCCGATCTCGGGCCAGATCATTGCGCGCCCCGTGACGCTGGGACAAACGGTCGCGGCGGATGCCGAACTCTATCGCATCGCCAACCTGAGCCAGGTGTCGATCGCGCTTAATCTCAAGCCCGAGGATGCGGGCCGGGTGCGTCCCGGCAATACGGTGCTGGTGAAGGCGGCAGGCCGTCAGGCGACCGCCCGCGTGACCTTCGTGTCGCCGGCGCTTGATCCGCAGACGCGGCTCGTGCCTGCGCTCGCCACCCTCGACAATCGCGGTGGCGAATGGCGGGTCGGCGAGCCTGTGACGGCAGCCGTGCAGCTCACGGGCAGCGGCGGGAGCGGGGCGGTCCGCGTGCCGACGACGGCGGTCCAGAGTTTCGAGGGCAAGTCGGTCGTGTTCGTGCGCACGCCCACCGGCTTCAAGGCGACCCCGGTCCAGCTCGGCGATGCGTCGGGCGACACGGTGATCGTCCGGTCGGGCCTGACCGGCAACGAACAGATCGCCACCACCGGAAGTTTCACGCTCAAGGCCGAGATCGGCAAGGGCGAAGCGAGCCACGAGGATTAAGCCATGATCGCCCGTATCGTAACCTGGGCGGTCGAGAAGCGCTGGCTAGTCCTGCTCCTCACCGTCATCGTCGCCGCCATCGGCGCCTTTTCCCTCTACCGGCTACCGATCGACGCGGTGCCGGACATCACCAACAATCAGGTCCAGATCAACGTCCGCGCGCCTGCCCTCTCGCCCGAGCTGGTCGAGAAGCAGGTGTCGTTTCCAATCGAAACCGCGCTCGCCGGCACCCCCGGCCTGGAATATACGCGCTCGTTGAGCCGCAACGGCTTCGCGCAGATCACGGCGGTCTTTTCGGACGCGACGGACATCTATTTCGCCCGCCAGCAGGTGGGCGAGCGTCTGCGGGGCGTGCAAGAGAATCTGCCCGACGGCGTGAACCCTGAAATGGGTCCGATCGCGACAGGCCTGGGCGAGGTGTACATGTACACCGTTCGTCTCGATCATCGCGAGGACGACAAGCACAAGCCCGGTGAACCGGGCCAACAGCCCGATGGCAGCTACATCACGCCAGAGGGCGAGCGACTGACGACCGAAGAGGACAAGGCGACCTACCTGCGCACCGCGCAGGACTGGATCGTGACGCCGCTTCTGAAGACCACACCGGGCCTCGCCGGTGTCGACTCGATTGGCGGTTACGCCAAGCAGTTCCTCGTCGTGCCCGACGTGCAGAAGCTGGCCTCGCTCGGCATCACGCTGACGGACCTGGGAAATGCGCTGGAGCGCAATAACACCAGCGTCGGCGGTGGCTTCGTCAATCGCAATGGCGAAGGTCTGGCTGTTCGCTCGGATGCGCTCGTTCGCAATGCCAGCGAGTTGGCCAGGACCGTGATCGCGACACGTAACGGCGTGCCGATCACGGTCGAACAAGTTGCGACTGTGAAGACGGGTCAGGCGATCCGCATGGGTTCGGCATCGGAGAACGGTACCGAAGTCGTCGTCGGCACGGCGATCATGCGGATCGGCGAGAACAGCCGCATCGTGTCGACCGCGGTCGCTGAGAAACTGAAGACGATCAACGCTTCGCTGCCTCCTGACGTCGTAATTCAGCCGGTGCTGAACCGCACCGAGCTGGTCAATTCGACGATCAAGACGGTCGCGAAAAACCTGTCCGAAGGCGCGGTGCTGGTCATCGTCGTGCTCTTCCTGCTGCTCGGCAACTTCCGTGCGGCCCTGATCGCGGCGTTGGTCATCCCGATCACCATGATGCTGACAGGCTTTGGTATGCTGCGCGCTGGGGTCTCGGCCAATCTGATGAGCCTTGGGGCTTTGGACTTCGGTCTGATCGTCGACGGCGCCGTCATCATTGTCGAAAACGCGCTGCGCCGGCTTGCCGAGCAACAGCATCATGAAGGCCGATTGCTCAGCGTCAAGGAACGGCTCGCGACCGTGGCAGCCGCTGCGCGTGAGATGATCCGTCCCTCTGTGTACGGGCAGGCAATCATCATCCTCGTCTACGTACCGCTGCTCACGCTGACCGGCGTGGAGGGTAAAACGTTCGGACCGATGGCGCTGACCGTCATCATCGCGCTCGCCTTCGCCTTCATCCTCTCTCTCACCTTCGTGCCGGCGATGATTGCGATCTGGCTGTCGAAGAAGGTCGAGGAGAAGGACGGCCGCATCATCACGTGGCTGAAGAAGCGCTACGAACCCGGTCTCGACCGGGCCATGAAGCGCCCGGCGCTGACGATCGGTGCGGGTGTGGGAAGCCTTGTGGTGGCGGCGCTTGCTTTCACTACGCTCGGCTCGGTGTTCCTGCCGCAGCTCGACGAAGGCGATTTGCTGATCCAGTCGCTCCGCATTCCGGCAACGTCGGTCCAGCAGAGCCAGGCGATGCAGGTGCCGATCGAGCGGATGATGTCGAAGCAGCCGGAGGTGCAATTCGTCTATTCCAAGACGGGCACCGCCGAGCTGGCGGCCGACCCGATGCCGCCGAACGCGACCGACATGTTCGTCATCCTGAAGCCGCGCAAGGATTGGCCGGATCCTGAGCTTCCCAAGGAGGAGCTGGTCAGCCGGATCGAGGGTAATCTCGCGAAGATTCCGGGAAATGCCTACGAGATCACCCAGCCCATCCAGATGCGCTTCAACGAGCTGATCGCCGGCGTGCGCGGCGACATCGCGGTGAAGGTGTTCGGGGACGACTTCAACCAGATGAACCGGACGGCCGAGCAAATCGCGGCGGTGCTGCGCAGAACGCAAGGCGCAGCGGACGTGAAGGTGGAGCAGACGACCGGTCTTCCCATGCTCGACATTCGCGTCAACCGCGACGCGATGGCGCGGTTGGGCGTTACGGCTCAGGATGTGCAGGACACCGTGACTGCGACGATCGGCGGGCGAACATCGGGCCAGATCTTCGAGGGCGACCGTCGCTTCCCCGTGGTGATCCGCCTGTCGGAGGCGCAGCGTGCCGACATCGGCCTGCTCCAACAGGTGCAGGTGCCGGTGGCAGGCGGCGGCTATGTACCGCTGTCCAGCGTCGCCGAGATCAAGGTGGTCGATGGTCCGAACCAGATCAGCCGCGAGAACGGCAAGCGGCGCGTGGTGGTGCAAGCCAACGTGCGTGGCCGCGACGTCGGATCCGTCGTGGCGGATGCGCAGGCGGCGATCGGCAGCCAACTCCGGCTGCCTGCCGGCACCTATCTCGAATGGGGCGGCCAGTTCGAGAACCTCCAATCGGCAAGCGAACGGCTGAAGCTGGTCATTCCGGCTTGCTTCATCTTGATCCTGCTGCTCCTCTACGGGGCGTTGGGATCGGTCCGCGACGCCGCGATCGTGTTCACCGGCGTGCCTTTCGCGCTGGTGGGCGGCGTCCTGTTGCTGTTCCTGCGGGGCATGGACTTCTCGATCTCGGCGGCAGTGGGCTTCATCGCCCTCTCGGGCATCGCGGTCCTCAACGGCCTCGTCATGGTCAGCTCGATCCAAGATCTGATCCGATCAGGGATGAGCCGCGAGGAAGCCGCGCATGTTGGCGCGATGCAGCGTCTGCGACCCGTCATCATGACCGCGCTAGTCGCCAGCCTCGGCTTCGTGCCGATGGCGCTGGGCGAAGGCGCCGGCGCAGAGGTTCAAAAGCCTTTGGCGACGGTCGTCATCGGCGGTCTGATCTCGGCGACGCTTCTTACGCTGTTCGTGCTGCCGACACTCTATGCCCGGTTCGGGCAGAAAGTGATCGAGAAACCCGAGCACTACAATGAGGAGCATGAAGGGGACGACCACGGTCAGACCTTCGTGAACAACTTGGCCTGATGGATGGGCGGGGCGATCCGCGATCGCCCCGCCCATCTCTGGGAGATGGGGATATGCCTCGCACCATAACCAGCTCGATGCTTCACGGCGGGCCACTGCGCATCTGGTCGGCACTCACCGATCCGGATCATCGCCGGGCGTGGAGTCCGCTCGTATTTCTCGATGATCCGTCCCGGCTCGGCGACACAGAATGCACCTTTGCGATCCAGGGCATCACCCGGCCAATTCGGACGCCAGCACGGATTGATCGATTCGATAAACCGCACGCCTTCGCTTGGTCCTGCGGCATCCCCTATCTGTTCACGCTCGAAGAGCGGTACGAGCTGGCGGGGGACGATGGCGGCACCAGGCTAACGCATAGCTGCACGCTGCGCGGGGCGCTCTCCCTGCCGTTCGCGGCGATGATGTTGCGCCGCCTGCGATCCCTGATGGTCGAATCTGACGATCGCCTCGCAACCTATCTCCGCTGGCGGGTAGGTCAGCCTGCCCGGGCTATCAATCGTCAGCGCGTCCCCTTCCGCTACAGGAGGAAGGCGGGATGATGATGCACTGTAAGCGGGTGCTGCCCGCCGTCATCCTCGTTGTCGGACTCGCGGCGTGCTCGGAAAGAAAGCCGCCAGCCCCGCCAACGGAGCAGCAGTTCCATTCGTCCGACAGCGCCGTGGCGACCGGGGAAATGGGGCGGCATAGATATCGCTGTTCCGACGGGGAACCGCTGTTCGTCGATTACAAGGACAACGGCCTGCAGATCGATTTGCGGCGCTCCAACGGGGGACCGCCGATGATGCTGACCGCGCCAGCGCAGGGCCTGCAATATGTCGGCGAAACAGCCACCGCGACCTTCAAGGGGTCGCAGCTCACCATCGTGGAAGGCGATGGCCGTACCCGGATCTGCGAGCGGGAAGGCACGCGATGAACTGCCCTGCCTTCGAACGCCACAGGGCGCTTCGTCGGAAGAGACCGATGTCTGACACGTCGATTTCAAATGTGACAACCTTGTGCGGCCTGAATCGGGCCGGTCTGGCGATCGCGCGCCTCGGCGTCGTTCTCGTCTCCGGGGCGGTTATAGGGGCGTGTAATCCAGCGCCGACCCAGCCTACCGAGCCGGCGCATGAAAAGCTTCTGACGTCGAAACTAATCGCGCAGCGCATCATGTACTGCGACGACGGCACACGCGCCGATGTCGACTTCATCGATGACGGCTTGAAAATGGCCGTCACCTGGCTGCCGAAGGGCAGGACCGAGATCCTGCGCGCACAGCGAACCGGTGACGAGTTTCGCGGCGACCATTCGCGGGCTGTCGTGGCGGGCGGATCGATCGCGTTCACGCGACGCGGGAAGATCCGCGTCTGCCACCGAACCCCGGAGGAGTCCTAGGAAATGCAGGCACTGCTCTATACGCTTGCGCCTGTGCTGGCGGTCGTGCTCGGCGCGATTGTCGCGAGCCGCACCAAGTTGAAACCTGGCCTCGTGGCGGGCCTACAGCATCTCGCTGCCGGCGTCGTGTTCGCGGCGGCAGCGACCGAAATCCTGCCGCAGGTCAAGCATGAGGCATCGCCCAGCGCGACGTTGATCGGCGGGGCGGCGGGCGTCGCGACCATGCTGGGGCTCAAGGCTCTTGAGGCCCGCTTCAAGGGGCCGATGGCGCTACTCGCCGCGATCGGCATCGACATTCTGGTCGACGGCCTGGTGCTCGGCCTCGCTTTCGTGGCGGGCGAGAAGGCAGGTCTCCTGCTGACGATCGCGCTCACTCTGGAAGTGTTATTTCTGGGACTGACGCTGACCGACGAGCTGGCGGAAACCTATCGCTCGCGCTTGCGCATCATCGTGATCGTCTCGGCATTGGCCCTGCTGCTGCCGATCGGCGCGCTCGCTGCCGTGCCGGTCGCCGCGCTGTCGCCGGTGATGATCGCCGGCTTCCTCAGCTTCGGGCTGATGGCGCTGCTCTACCTCGTCACGGAGGAGTTGCTGGTCGAGGCGCACGAGAAACCCGACACCCCGCTCATCAGCTCGATGTTTTTCGTCGGCTTCCTGGCCCTGCTGACACTTGAGGAGATGATGGGATGATCCCGGGCAACGACAACAATGGCGGGCAGGAGCGCCGCACACTGTGGATCGTCCTGCTGCTGAACGCGGCGATCGCTGCGGGCTTCTTCGTTTCCGGCTTCTTCGCGGACTCGAGCGCGCTGATCGCCAACGGCGTCGACAACCTGTCCGATACGGCTGTGTATGCGCTGAGCCTTGTGGCGCTCACCCGGGGCCAGACATGGAAGACACGCGCCGCGGTCGCTTCGGGCGTCATGCTGCTGATCTTCGCGGGCGGCATCTTGATCGATGTCGGACGGCGCTACGTGCAGGGCAGCGAGCCCATCGGACCTACCATGATGGTCATGTCCGCGATCGCCGGCGTCGTGAATTACCTCTGCCTGCGGCTGCTCCAGCGCCTCAAGGATCCGGACGTCAATCTCCGGGCCGCAACCACCTTCAGCTTCAACGACTTCATTTCCAACGGCGGCATCCTGATCGCCGGCGTGCTGGTGCTGTGGTTGGGTACCAATTGGCCGGACCTGCTGGTCGGCTTCGCCACCGCCATCATCGCCATCAAGGGCGGTGTCGAAATCCTGCGCGACGCGCGCGCCGAAACCAAGAAAAGCGAAAGGAGGTCGTCATGAACGACAAGCTCGAACTCGACATTCCAGTGTTGTTGCCGGACCTTCCTGACGCGGCCGATGCCTGCCTGGACCGTCTCGTATCAACCCTGTCAAAGCGCGAAGGTGTCGAGCGGGCGCATGTGATCTGTCTCGACGGCAACACGCCAGCGGCGCTGTGCATCCATTTCGATGCCGCCAAGCTGCCGCTGCCACGGTTGCGCGAAATGGTGCGCGCCGCAGGTGCCGAAATCACCGAGCGCTACGGCCATGCGATCTGGCAGGTGACGGGGATCAACCACGAACGTCGGGCGCGCACGGTCAGCGATGCGCTGTGCGCCTTGCCCGGCGTGGTCCAGGCAAGCGCCAGCACCAGCGGGTCTGTCCGGGTCGAATATGATCGCCGCGAAACCACCGAAGAGGAGGTGCGCGCTGCGCTTCGCAAGCTGAAGGTGAGGGTGGGCAAGCGGGTCGCTGCCGATGAACATGCCGGCCACGACCACGGCCCCGGGGGCCACGGCGCGGGCGAAGAGAAGCACGGCCCCGGCGATGGCCACGACCATAGCCACGCCGAATTTCTCGGCCCCAATACCGAGCTGATCTTCGCGCTCGCCTGTGGCGCGCTGCTGGGGATCGGCTACGCGATCGAGAGGCTGGTCGCTGGCGCGCCCGAATGGCTGCCGACCGCCTGCTATATCGCAGCCTATTTCTTCGGCGGATTCTTCACGCTGCGCGAGGCGATCGACAACCTCCGGATGAAGAAGTTCGAGATCGACACGCTGATGTTGGTCGCTGCGGCCGGCGCCGCTGCGCTGGGCGCATGGGCCGAAGGTGCGCTGCTGCTGTTCCTGTTCAGCCTCGGCCATGCGCTTGAGCATTATGCAATGGGCCGCGCCAAGAAGGCGATCGAGGCGCTGGCGAAGCTCGCGCCCGAAACCGCGACCGTGCGACGCGGCGGGCAGACCAGCGAAATCCCGGTCGAGCAGATGGTCGTCGGGGACATTGCCATCGTCCGCCCGAACGAGCGCCTGCCTGCCGACGGCTTCGTCATCAAGGGCACCAGCGCGATCAACCAGGCCCCGGTCACGGGTGAAAGCATCCCGGTCGACAAGGTGCCGGTCGCAGATGCCGCAGCGGCACGCGCCAAGCCCGATGCAGTCGACGCGGAAAGCCGGGTTTTTGCTGGTACGATCAACGGCGGCGGCGCGATCGAGATCGAGGTGACACGCCGTTCCAATGAAAGCGCGCTTGCCAAGGTCGTGAAGATGGTGAGCGAAGCGGAGACGCAGAAGTCGCCGACGCAGCGCTTCACCGACCGGTTCGAACGGATCTTCGTGCCCGCCGTCCTGGTCCTGTCAGTGCTCCTGCTGTTCGCATGGGTGGTCGTCGACGAGCCGTTCCGCGACAGCTTCTATCGCGCGATGGCGGTGCTGGTGGCGGCAAGCCCGTGCGCGCTCGCGATCGCAACGCCGAGCGCGGTCCTGTCGGGCGTTGCCCGTGCAGCGCGGGGCGGCGTGCTCGTGAAGGGCGGTGCACCGCTCGAAAACCTCGGGTCGCTCAAAGCGATCGCTTTCGACAAGACGGGCACGCTGACCGAAGGTCGTCCGCGCATCACTGATGTCGTGCCCGTCGATGGCGCCGATGAAGGCGAGTTGCTGGCGCTGGCTGTCGCCGTCGAAGCGTTGAGCGACCATCCCCTGGCCCAAGCGATCGTCAAGGACGGCCGCGAACGTCTGAACGATCGTGCCGTGCCGACTGCCGGCGACCTCAAGAGCCTGACCGGTCGGGGCGTCACCGCGAGCGTGGATGGCGAGACGGTGTGGATCGGCAAGGCCGAGATGTTCGGAAGTGAGGGCATTCCGGCGCTGGGGCAGGGCGCGCAGGACGCAATCGCGAAGCTGCGCGAGAACGGCCGCACGACAATGGTGGTCCGCAAGGGGGACCGCGACCTGGGCGCGATCGGCCTGATGGACACGCCTCGCGAAGCTGCCAAGACCGCGTTGCGTCGGCTGCACGAGATGGGCGTGTCGCGGATGATAATGATCTCCGGCGATCACCAGAAAGTCGCCGAAGCGATCGCCGACGAAGTCGGGATCGACGAAGCGTGGGGCGACCTCATGCCCGAAGACAAGGTTGCCGCGATCAAGAAGCTCGCCGGCGAAGACAAGGTCGCGATGGTGGGCGACGGCGTGAACGATGCGCCGGCGATGGCAAGCGCCACGGTCGGCATCGCGATGGGCGCGGCGGGGTCGGACGTTGCGCTGGAGACAGCCGACGTGGCGCTGATGGCCGACGATCTGGCGCACCTGCCATTCGCAGTCGGTCTTAGCCGCCATACCCGTGGAATCATCCGGCAGAACGTCTTCGTCAGCCTGGGTGTCGTCGCCTTCCTGGTGCCTGCTACCATCCTCGGCCTCGGCATTGGGCCAGCGGTGGCGGTTCATGAGGGATCGACGCTGCTCGTCGTCATCAATGCGCTCAGGCTGCTCGCCTACCGCGATCCGGCAGGGAAGGCGGCATGAAGTGGCTGATCGCCTTCGACCTCGACGGCACGCTTGCCGAGAGCAAGCGGCCGTTATCGGAGGATATGGCCGCAATCCTCGCCCGATTGCTCGCCATCACGGATGTGGCGGTGATCTCGGGCGGGGACTGGCCGCAGTTCGAAAAGCAGATCGCCTCGCGCCTTCCTGCCGGCGTCGCGCTCGACCGTCTCTGGTTGATGCCGACCACAGGCACGAAACTCTATCGGTTCATCAATGGCGCTTGGCGCGCGGTCTATGCCGAACTGTTCGACGACGCGGAGAAGGCGAAGATCCGCACGGCCTTCGATCAGGCGCTGACCGATGCCGGTCTCGCCGACGAACGTATCTGGGGCGAACGGATCGAGGACCGGGGCAGCCAGATCACCTTTTCGGGCCTGGGGCAGGCAGCGCCGCTGAAGGAAAAGGAAGCGTGGGATCCTGACCGAAAGAAGAGGACCGCGTTGCAGGCCACGTTGCGCGCGAAGCTGCCGGAGCTCTCGATCAATCTCGGTGGCACGACATCGATCGACGTGACCAGAGCAGGGATCGACAAGGGCTATGGCCTGAAGCGCCTGAGTGCCGAGAGCGGTGTCCCGCTCGACGGGATGCTGTTCATTGGGGATGCGATATTCCCCGGTGGGAATGACTATCCCGCTGCTGAAATCGGCCTCGACACAGTGAGGGTGCGCGACGTCGCGGAAACCACCGCCGTCGTGACCGCCATCATCGCGTGTCTGCACCGATAGGATCAAGATACATGGTCGGCTCCATCGCGGAATGCCGCATTGTCAAAGCTCTGGCTTCTGTCGCTTAGGGCAGCGCTTCCTAAAACGAAAAGAAGGCAATGTGCGCGTCTCCGCGAACAAAGCCTCCAGCGATCAATCTAAGAGATTCCGCCGCGCTTCTCAATCGTAGGGGGCGTTTGCGGGAGGGGGCGGAATCCTACGCTAAGGATTTGGGCCAGCGATATTCCCCGGTTAGATTGATGTGTTCCCATCCCAACGGCGAGACGTGGGCGAGTAGATCAGGCGCGATATGGGTACCGCTGGCGGCCCGGGTATTGACGACCTCGCCGAGCTTCATGGTGTTCCAGAATATGATGATGGCGGCGAGCAGGTTCATTCCGGCGATGCGATAGTGCTGGCCTTCGCCGGATCGATCCCGGATTTCACCTCGGCGGTGGAAGCTGATGGCGCGCTTTAGGGCGTGGTGGGCCTCACCCTTGTTGAGGCCGATCTGAGCCTGGCGCTGGAGGCCGGCATCAAGAATCCAGTCGATCATGAACAGGGTTCGCTCGATGCGGCCCACCTCTCGCAATGCGAGGGCCAGCTCATTCTGGCGCGGGTAAGAGGCGAGCTTGCGAAGAATCTGGCTGGGGGCGACGATCCCCGCTGCGATCGTCGCCATGATGCGCAGGATGTCGGGCCAGTTGCGCTCGATGAGCGGTTCATTGATCTTACCTCCGACCAGCGCTCGCACATTGGCCGGCGTCGCGTTGGGCGTGAAGGCATAGAGTCTTTTCTGAGGGAGATCGCGGATACGGGGGGCGAACCTGTAGCCGAGCAAGGCGCAGGCGGCGAACACATGATCGGTGAAGCCGCCCGTGTCGGCAAAATGCTGGCGAACGCGGCGGCCCGCGTCATTCATGAGCAGCCCGTCCAGGATATAGGGAGCCTCGCTGACCGTTGCCGGGATCACCTGGGTTGCGAACGGCGCATATTGATCGGACACATGGCTGTATCCCTTGAGGCCCGGGACGTTGCCATATTTCGCGTTGATCAGATTCATCGCCTCGCCCTGCTCGGTAGCAAGGAAGAACTGCCCGTCGCTGGATGCCGATTGCCCTTGTCCTCAGAAGGCGGCCATGGGCAGGGCGGCGTGGGCCTCCACGATCATGGCGAGCGCCCGATCATAGGCGCTGCCTTCGACATGCCAGCGCGCGATCCGCAGCAATTCCCAGAAGCTGTGCGTGTTGGTCGCCGCCGCCATCTTGCGCAAACCGAGATTGACGCCTTCCGCCAGCAACACGTTCATCAGGCCGATCCGGTCGCTGCAGGGCGCGCCGGTGCGCAGATGCGTGAACGCCTCGGAAAATCCGGTTCGCTCATCGACTTCCAGCAACAGATCGGTGATCCTCGCGGGCGGGAGCTGTTGATAGAGATCGAGCACGAGATCCTCGGCCCCTTCGGGCGTGTCGGCCCTCAGCTTGTCGATGTGCAGCTTGCCGTTCTCGATGATGCCGCCTGGGATCGTGCCGGTTCGCGCCGCGCGGCCAAACTCCTTCAGCCGTGTATCCAGTCGAGCCCTGCGCTCGGCCAGCCATTCGCCGGGTCGCAGCGGCACGGCGAGCCGCGCGGTCTGCTCTATCGCCTGTGGCGGGACCAGAAGCTGCTTGAGGTCGCCATAGCGGCGCGATCCCGCCAACCATATGTCACCGGACCGGAAGGCGTCGCGGATGTGGAACAGCACCGCGATTTCCCAAAGCCGGTGGTCGCCGCTGGGCTCAGCGCGAAGATGACGATGCCATTTCGAGTTGGGACGTAGAAAATCCACCGGCGGATCGACCTTGATCCCGTTACGCAGCATCGCAACGGCCGCCAGAAGAGGCGTGGCGATCGGCGCCGCCTGCATGTCGAGCAGGCGCAGCATCCTGGGCGCGTAGAGGCGGAAACGGTGATAGCCGTCCAGCACACGGCTGAGCGGGTCGGCCGCGAGCACGTTGGTCAGCGCGGAGGCCGTGGCGACAAGGGTTCTGAACCGTTCCCAGCCAGGCCCGGTGGCGATTATCCCGTCCAGGGCCGTGCCATCGTCCTGCGCTCCAAGCAAAGCACCACCGATTTCGGCAAAGGACTTCAGCGTGTCCCGAACGGCCGCCTTTTCGTCGGCGATCCTGGTGTTGCAAAGGCGTTCGGAGGCCCGATAGAGACGGCCTACGATGCGATCGTGGGTCTCCACGATGACATCGGCCAGCGATGACCGCCATTCCAGGGTGCAGACAGCGAGGATCGCAAGCCGCCTGTCTTCGGGCAGATCACGCATGCCGTCGGCGTAATAGCGCTCGCCCTGCCGGCGAAGCCGGGTCACACGATGCGCCGGCACGCCGTCCAGCAAATCCGCCGGAAGATCGAACCTTTGAAGATATTCCAGTCGATCCATCAGCCGGTTAGCGGCTGCTGAATTTGCGCCAACCTCGAACTGTCGCAGCCATACGAAGCGCGTGACGCGACCATCCACCGTATCCTCCAACAGGTGAGCCAAATTCTCGCTCAGGGTTGGCGTGATGCGATGGGCGATAAGATCCTCGATCCGGCGCTCGGCCTCAACCAGCGCATCGGCGCAAAGGCGCTCGATCGTCGAGGAGCCGGGAAGGATCGTGCGGGTGCGGCGACACTCCGCAACGAAGCGACGGGCAAGATCCTCATTCGATGTCGCCGCCTCGGCTTCCCGAGCGATCCATTCGCGCAAATCCCGTGCGCCCCGCCCCGAAAAGGAGCGATAGCCGTAGATTCGGCGAAGGTCCGCCAGATGCTCGTGCCGGGTCTCCTCGCGCGCGGCATAGAGGAGTAGATCGTCGCTGGTCAGACCGAGCTGGGCCGCGACGAAATCCGATACCTGCGCCGGGATCAACTCGCCAGGAGCGAGCACCCGGCCCGGGTAGCGCAGGACGCACAGTTGCAGCGCGAAGCCAAAACGATTGTGGGCGCGCCGGCGCTGGCGGATATGCCCGAGATCCTCATCGCTGAGGGTATAGTGCCGCAGCAGCTCACCTTGATCGACCGGCGGGTGAAGCAGCGCCTCGCGCTGTCGATCGGTCAGGGTCACGCGACGCGGCATACATGCTCCTTATTCTTTCCGAGGGCTCTGTTGCAAACTCTGGCGCAGTGGCCAAGATTGGGCTGCTGGATTGGCAGGATCGGTTGCGATGAACGATTTCAAGGGGCGGCACTTCACCGGAGAGGTCATCCTATGGGCGGTGCGCTGGTATTGTCGATACGGCATCAGCTATCGTGATCTCGCGGAAATGCTGGCTGAGCGTGGGATCGATGTCGATCATACGACTATCTATCGTTGGGTGCAGCGCTACGCGCCGGAGATGGAGAAACGACTCCGCTGGTTCTGGCGGCGTGGTTTTGATCTAA
>NZ_DF850491.1:0-12930 GCF_000813185.1 Novosphingobium sp. MBES04
GTGAAAGCCCATTAGCTACACATGGCGCCATGGAGCCTTTGGATCCCTGGTCAGCCGAGGACACCGTCGACCCGCGTGACTTGGCGCGCGCCGAGACGTCAGCCGCGTACGCCCTGGGCAAACTCGATGGGCGGCTCACCCGTCTTGGCGAGACCGAAGAACGGCTGTTCTGCGCCGATCTGGTGCGCCGCACGCTGCTTGGTGCGCTGACGCAGGCGGGCTTTCTCGATGCCCCGGAGCGCTTTGCGGACTGGTTTGCGGGCCTCGCGCGTGGGCCCGAGCACATCGCCGAGGCGCCCTCCTCGGCGCTGGGTATTGTCCGCACCCTCCTCTCCGAAATGGCGCTCCACCCGTGGGAGCCGCTCGCCAGGACCGCGCAGACGCTCCAGCGCTGCGCACGCTTTGTCGCAGACGAAGTTCCTCTGTCTCTCGAGGAGCAAACGCGCGAGACGGAAGCGACCACCGGCGCGCTCGTGCGGGCGCGTCAGCTTGTTGAGGGGCTGCCCCCGCCTCAAGACGCGCCCCTTCCTTTCGAGGCGCTTGCCGCGCTGTGCAGCGCCGCCGCAAACGACCCGGCATTCGCCCCCATCGAGCCGGGAATCCGCAGCTACGATACCGGCGAGGTCTGGGTGGCCTTTGCGGGGCTACGTCCGATCACCCCGCTCTGGGCGCTCGACTATGCGCTCGGCCTCCACCTGTCGCGCGGCGGCCCCCTCGCCCAAGCCCTGCCGATGCCCGGCCTCGTCACCACCGAACGGCTGCTGACACGCAGCGCCTCGGTTCAACTGCAACTTGCCCACGCGGTAGAGACGACGGCCCGCGCTCACCTGCGCGCACTCGACACGGCGCGCAGCCGAGCCGGGGTGCTCGCGCAGCGGCTCGCGGGGCTGCGGCGCAGCTCGCGCGCGGGTGAGGCCTGGATCCTGCTGGTGGGCTTTGCGCCGCTCGGGCTCGACCCGTTGATGGACGCGGTCGGGGTCAGCCGACGGGGGACCTATGCGCTACGCGACGCCTTGCGCGAGGTCGGATTGGCCGAGGCTCGGCAACGCCGCGGCAAAGTGCTGCTGGAGGCAACGGAGGATGCGAGGCCGTCCAATGCCCGTGCCCCGGCCGCCCCGAACGCGCTTGGCCCTGCGGTCGATGCGCTTGACGAGGCCATGGCCGACATCGATCGCCTGCTCGCGCGCACTGGAGATCAGGAGACGACAGGCACGTAAGCGACACCAATCCGGCGCGGCGCGCGCATCCGCCGTTGCAACAGTGCGCGCGCCGCCTTGCGGGCCTCGGATCGCGCGGCGAAGGACAGCTGCTTGCCCTGCCCGGCCGTCCCGATCCGCCCCCAGCTCCAGGTCAGCGTGGTCCAACCAAACAGGTCCTGGCCCACCTCGACCTGCCAGCGGCGCGCCAGCCCGCGTGTCGGGTCGCGGGCTTCCAGCGCGAGGATCCCGCCTTCCGGGGCGAGCAACTGGTTGAGGGTCGTCTCGATGTTCATGGATCGCGTCTTACGCGCGGACGAAAGACGCGATCCAACGCGAATTTTGAATCACAGACGCCGCCACTGATTCACACAGGCGATTACAGGAGCGAGAACGCTTACCAGCCATTCTGGCGCTATTCAGGGCGCGTATCCTAGATGACATATCCCCCGGCGCTGGTAGGAGGTTATTATGAGATCCCTGCTCTGTTTCCTGGGCTATCACGAGCCATCGCAGCAATCGATCGCGCGCAACAAGCGCGGCCAGGACGTCGCCTTGTGCACCCACTGCGCGGTTCCCCTACTGCGCGCCTCCCCGCGCCGTTGGAGCCCGGCCACACCGGCCGGTTCCTAAGCTGGAACACACTTGGTCCCACTCGGCTTCTCGACCTGTATTCGACGGCAAGATACCGGCTATCAGCAGTAGGGAGTTTGGAGACTATCAGCGCCTCGAATTCGAGGCATGCGCGCTTTGCGGGGTTTCCCACATGCACGTGTGCTCTATGCAGTGGGCATGCACAAATCCGTTCTACTCGCCGCCTCGCTCGTCTTTGCCTCCCCGGCCAATGCCTGGGGCCCGATAGGTCACCGCATCACAGGCGCGATTGCGGACGAGAACCTGAGCGGACTAGCGCGCGCCAATGTCCGCGTGCTGCTTGGCAGCGAAGACCTTGCCGAAGCTGCAACCTGGCCCGATGACATGAAGTCCAATCCCGACCCCCTCTGGCAGACACAGGCGAGCCCCTGGCACTATGTGACGGTCGGTGGCGATGATTATCGGCCTTCCGATACACCGCCGACCGGCGATGCAATGACCGCGCTATCGCGTTTCACCGCTACGCTACGCGACCCCAAGGCCGAAGCTGACGATAAGCGCCAAGCTCTACGCTTTATCGTCCACATCATTGGCGATTTGCACCAACCGCTTCATGCCGGCAACGGAGCTGATCGCGGTGGCAATTCTGTCACGGTCACCTGGTTTGGCAAGCCAAGCAACTTGCACTCGGTCTGGGATTCAGCGCTCATCGAGCAGCGCTCTTTGTCGTATTCCGAGTATGCCGCATGGCTATCACGGTCGGTGACACCGAACGAAATCATCACTTGGAGCGAGCGTGATCCTGCGGTGTGGATCCACGAAAGCATCGCTCTTCGCAAATCGATCTACCCCGCGGCCCCCGCGCTGTCGTGGGACTACGCATACGAACACCGCCAGGATATCGATGATCGCCTGAAACGCGCCGGCATCCGCATCGCGGCCTATCTCAATTGGGTTTTCGACACACCGCTACCTGATCCCAACCAGGCAAGCCCCGTCCTGTCTCAGAAGTGATCAGCGTTTGACGAGTTCTCGTCGACGCAGACGCATCGGTGAGGCGGGCCCTTCTTGCGATCCAACCACTAGCCTCGCCCGCGAGACTGCAGTATGATAAAATCATATTCAATGGAGGCTGATATGGCTGCAAAAGCAATTTCGGTAACACTCGGCGAGATGGCATCGCATGCCGAACGCCATCTGGCATCGGGGCGATATGCCTCGATGAGTGAAGTGATGCGTGCGGGTTTGCGTGCGTTGGATCGGGAAGAAGCGGTACTCGACGAGCTGGTTCGCGTTCGCGTTGCCGAGGCGTTGGCCGACCCGCGGCCACCCGTGGCCCTCGACAAAGCCTTTGCTCAGGTTCGTGCATCTATCCCCAAGGAATGACCTACAACGTCCAATTGTCGGCTTTGGCGATCGATGATCTGATCGCCCTCCACCAATGGGTCAACGCGGAAGCTGACCTTCCCACTGCGGATAGCTATCTTGCCAGAATTGAAGATCGCATCGCCACGCTGGCTAGCTTTCCTCATCGCGGATCTCCCCGTGACGACTTGATCGAAGGTCTCCGGACGCTCACGTTCGAACGTCGTGTATTGATTGCCTATACGGTGGAGGAGGCTGTCGTCACAGTGCAGCGCATTATCAACGCTTCCCGCGACCTAACGCCGCTTCTCCAGGATTCTTGATGTGTAGAGCCTGATCTTGGGGCGCATTAGCAGTGTCCAGTCGCGCATTGCCTTCCCATGATAAGCAAACTGGACCAGGCACACTCCCGTTTCCATGACGGGCCGGTTGCGGAATTTCCGCTTTGGAATGGCGATCGGTAGATAGCTGCCGGTTTTGCTGCCGAAGCAAGCAGCAGACATCAACCAACTCAAGACGCTCGATCGCCGAATCTGGGGCCTGAAGGCAATGTAGCTATTCCGTAATCGCTTTCGGGGGCGGGACTCCCCACCGTTCGGCAAGATCTAGACCCGAAAGCATGAGGCATGTGTAAGCAACGCGTCATCAAGACTGCCTAGACGCCGTGTCGCCGCAGGCGGAGGCGCAGGGAATGGGTTGGCTTCGGGAAATAGACATCTGGTTCGGTGAGAGGGTGTTCATCCACAACGCCCGCCACCGCGCCTATGCCCTGCGGCTTGTTCGAGAGCCGGGAGAAGCCGAAGATCTGGTGCAGGAGGCCTATGCGCGCCTTTTTGCGCTGAAGGATTGGAAGGCGATCGGCGATCCGCAGGCTTTCACCATGCGGATCATTCACAACCTTGCTGCCGAACGCTTCCGCAGGTCCGAAGTCGTGCGACTGGATCAGAGCGCTCTGATCCAAGCCCTCGATCCGGCTGACGAACAACCCGCCCCAGACGAAATTGTGGCCCATCGTGCCGAACTGCGGCGCGTTGCCGGAACGATCGAAACCCTCCCGGACCGCATGCGCGAAGCCCTCGTGCTGCGCAGAATTGAGGGATTGCCGCCCCGGCAGGTGGCGGAAAAAATGGAAATCTCCGTCTCTACTGTCGAGAAACATCTGGTCAAAGGCTTCCGCTTGCTGTTGGAAAGGCTTTCCGAACCGGGCACTTTGGAAAAGGCGGAGCAGTCTCCTTCATGGGAGAAACGGCAAAAAACAGAACAAATCTGACGGACGTGGCGGCCGAATGGCTTGTCGCGCTCGATGCCGGTTCTGTTGATGAAGAGAAGTTCGAAGCGTGGCGGAACGCTGATCCGCGCCATGCCTCCGCCTTCGCGCAAGTCGCCGCAACCTGGGCTTACACGGCTGACAAGCGTACCGCCGCGTTCTATGAAGACTGCGGTGGCGGGACGGCGGCGCACGCTGAGGCGGACATGCCAGCGGCGGTTGATGCAGGCCAGGGGCGTGGCGCGACACGCCGTCAGATGATGGGCGGCATTGCAGCCGGCATTATTGCGACGGCTGGCGCGGGTGCCTTTCTTGCCTGGCCGAAGCGGGCAGTTGCCAGTACCGGCGTAGGCGAACGGCGTGATCTGGTGCTGCCTGACGGCAGCCGGGCCATGCTCAATACGGACAGCCAGATCGCCTGGCGTTTCCATGGAATTCGCGAGCTCTGGCTAGACCGCGGCGAAGTCTTGCTGTCCTTGCGCGGCGAAGCGAAGGACGGCGTCCGGCTGTACAGCAAGTCCTTCAACGCCCGGCTGCAGCCCGGGAAATACGATGCCCGGCTGGCCGGTGACAGCGCGTCATTCCTGACGGTCCAAGGTGCAGCCCAAGTAGACGCGGGCGGTGCCAAGCCGCAATCCGTTCTGTCTGGCCAGCTGCTTACCGTCGATGTCGCAAGCGTTCAGATCAGTGATGCCGGGGCCGCCGACATGGCGGATGCCCTCGCCTGGCAGCGCGGCGAGATCGTCTTCAACGGCATGGCGCTGGGGCAGGCCCTCGATGAATTCAACCGCTATCTCGGCACCAAGCTGGTTCTGACCGACCCGGTCCTGAAGCAGACCCGGCTGGGCGGTCGGTTCGAGCTGGACGATCCGCAGCGCTTCCTGGCAGCTCTCGATCAGGGCTTCGGCATTGCACACAGGCGCACGGACAAGGGTATCGAGCTATACCGGGCGGGCGTCGGAGCGCGCTGACCGCCGCCGTCCTGAGCGGTCTTCAAAAGATTTTTTAAAAAAATTGCGCAGCCCGATAGCGGGATTTTGTTCGTCTGCCGTCTTGGGCGTGAAGTCTGACATGGCGCAGCCGCAACCCGCGGCGGACGTACGGAATGTCGCGAAAGCAGAGCTATTCGCGCGTGGTTTCGTGCGCCCCGCACACGGGTGAAGCACCCTGGCAGGCGGACAACGCTCCCAGGGGGACATTCATGCAAAAACGTATTCTGACCTGCTCGATCCTTGCCCTTGCAACCTGTCTTTCCGCGCCCGCCGTGATGGCGCAGGACGGCCGGGCTAGTGCCGAAAAGCCTTCCGACGCGGTGCGCGGCAGCGACTTCGACGAGATCGTCGTAACCGGCCGTGCGGGCGGTGCCGAACTGCGCAAGGCGGAGGCAAGCTTTGCCATTTCCACGCTCAACGACGAACAGCTCCGCCTGACCAATCCAGTGTCCGCTGCCGATACGTTCAAGCAGGTGCCGGGTTTCTGGGTTGAAAGCTCAGGCGGTGAAGGCTCCAACAACGTGCGTTCGCGCGGCATCCCGACCGATGGCTATTCGTCAGTCGCGCTGCAGGAGAACGGACTTTCGGTTCAGTACGACGGCGGCCTCGGCTACCTTAACGCAGACCAGTCCTTCCGTTTCGACGAGACAATCGCCCGCGTGGAAGCCGTGCGCGGCGGTCCGGCCTCGATCTTCGCCCCGAACGCACCCGGCGGCGTCGTCAACTTCATCACCCGCAAGGGCACCGACGAACCGGGCGGCCTGATCAAGTACACCTGGGGCGACTATGGCGAGAACCGCGTGGATGCCTATTATGGCCAGCGCATCGGCAACAACTGGGGCGTGTTCGTGGGCGGCTTCTACCGCGCAAGCGACGGTATGCGCGACATGGGCTTCAAGGCGTCTAAGGGCGGCCAGATCCGCGGCACGATCAACTACGACGATGGCCGGAATTCGTTCATGGTCGATGTCAAGCGCATCGACGACAAGGTCCCGTTCTACCTGCCGGTTCCACTGACCTATGACGCCAACGGCAATATCACCGATGTGCCCGGCTTTGATTCGCGCAGCGACACGTTGGCTGGTCCCGGCACCAGCAACGTTGCGATCCTGCGCGAAGGCGCCCCTTACATCTTTGATCTCACGCAGGGCTCTCATACCAAGCTGACCCAAGTCTCGATCGAAGGCACCTTCCACATCGACGACACCTTCGCAGTCCAGACCCGCAGCCGCTACAAAGATGCCGACATCCTGCGCAACGCGATGTTCCCGACCGGCAACGTTCAGGAGCTTTCGGCCTATCTCGCAGACGTTTCGCCGACTGTTCTCGCTGCATTCCCCGGTGCCGTCGGTGTCCGCGCCCAGTATGCCGACGGCAGCGGCGTGCTTGATGCCAACACCAACGGTAATGGCCTTGTCGTCGGCGGCAACCTGCTCTCGGTCAGCGTTCCGATCGAAGAGGCCATGACCGACAACCGCCTGACCGCGGAGTTCGACGCGGGCGGCCATCACAACGCTGCGGTCGGCATGACCTATGACGCCACCAGTTATCGTTTCGACCGCTACATGGGCACGACGCTGATCGACGTAAAAGGGAACGCCAACCGGGTCGATGTCGTGGGCGTCGATGCCGCCGGAAATGTCGTGGGCTCGCTCACGGACAACGGCTTCCAGCGCTACGGCTCGATCTACGATCGGGTTGGCATGAACGTGCACAACCTTGCCCTGTACGCCGGCGACGAATGGCAGATCACGCCCGCGCTGCGGCTCGATTTCGCCGCGCGCTGGGAACGCACCCGGATCAACGGACAGGTGGAACAGAAAACCACCATCGATCTTGGCAATCCCGCGACGCTGGCGGACAACAACGTGCTCGCCGGCACGGGCAATTACACCGAAGTCGATCAGAGCTTCGACGACTGGGGCTGGACCCTTGGTGCCAACTACCAGTTTGCGCCGCAGTTCGGGGTCTTCGCGCGCTACACCGACACGTTCCGCTTGCCGAGCGCGGGCGAGTACAACGGCAGTCCCACGCGTACCGACCAGTCATCCGTCCCCATCAAGATGGCCGAATTCGGCGTGAAGTACGGCAGCGGCATCTTCAACCTCTTCGCCACGGCATTCTGGACGAAGTTCGAAGGCGTGCGCTTTACCAACTATCGCTTCAACCAAGTCACCAATCAGTATGACGACCCGGAAGTGGTGGTGGCCGACACCAAAACATGGGGCGTCGAACTGGAAGCGCTGGTACGTCCGGTCGAATTCTTCGACTTCGCGCTCCAGGCCACCTGGCAGGACCCGCAGTATAAGGGCTTCACGTACACCGACTCCAGCGGCAAGCTGCAGGACTACGACGGAAACCAGCTTATCCGCGTACCCAAGCTGATGATCCGCGCGGTTCCTGGCGTGAATCTGTTCGACGGTCGCGTTCGTGCCGAGGCGGAAATCGAGCACTATACCAAGCGTTATCCGGACATTGCTAACTCGCAGGTTCTGCCGGCCTATACGCTCGTGAACCTCAATGCCCGCGCGCAAGTTACGGACAATATCGCCGTCGGCCTCAACGTGCAGAACCTGTTCAACGAACTGGGGCTGACCGAAGGCAATCCGCGCGCCGGGTCCTTCAACGTGGGGGATTCCAACTCGCAGTACTTCCTGGCTCGCCCGGTCTTCGGCCGCACCGTACGCCTCAACGCCAGCTTCTCGTTCTGATGCTGGAACGCCTTGCAAAGCGGAGGCCCACATTCGTGCGGGCCTCCGTGCTTTCCCTCTTCCTTCCGCTGGCTGCTGCGCAGGCTGGCGCACCCGAGGCATTGCCCGGCCGAGCCCCGGACAAGGTTCTGACCGGGACCATTTCGAGGGAGTCCAACCAGACTTACCTGCGCAAAGCGTTCCACCTTCCCGCCGGGACCGACCGCCTCGTGGTCGCCTTCGACTACGACCACCGCGAGGACAAGACAGTCATCGACCTCGGCATTGAGGACACCAACGGGTTTCGCGGCGCCAGCGGCGGCAACAAGACTAGTTTCACGATTGCCCAAAGCGATGCGACACCTTCCTACCTTCCCGGCCGGCTCGATCCGGGTGAGTGGGCACTTAATCTTGCCGTGCCGAACATCCGCAAGGGCGTCACTGCACGCTGGAAGGCGAAACTCTGGTTCCTGAAGGGTGCCGAGGCGCAATGGCTCCCCACTCCCACACGTGGCCGGGGCAAGGGATGGTACCGCGGCGATCTCCACATGCATACGGCGCACAGCGACGGTTCCTGCCAGAGCCTTGGCGGGAACAATGTGCCCTGTCCGCTGTTCCGGACACTGGAAGTAGCCCAGTCGCGCGGGCTCGATTTCGTGGCGGTGAGTGAGCACAACACCTCCAGTCAGGCGCAGATGATGCGTGAGGCGCAGGGGTATTTCGATACCATACTGCTGATCCCGGCCCGCGAGATCACGACGTTCTTCGGTCACTTCAATGTTTTCGGCATCACTTCCCCGCTCGATTTTCGTGTGACCCGCAACCGGCCCGACGCTTTCCGGGACATTGCCCGGCGTGTGCATGATCTGGGCGGGCTCGTGTCGATCAACCATCCGGCCCTGCCTTCGGGAGAGGCCTGCATGGGGTGCGGCTGGACGATGCCGGACACAGATTATGCCCAGGTCGATGCCGTCGAGATTGTGAATGGAGGCGCTATCGCGGGTGCGGACGGCAATCCGGAAGGCTTCGGCGATGGGGAACCATTCTGGCTCAGGCACACCAACTATGGGCATCCCATCGCGGTAGTGGGCGGCAGCGACAACCATGATCCGAACAAGCCGGCCGCCGTTGGCGGGAAACCCGGCTTTGGCGGGCTCGCGGCACCTGCCACGGTTGTGGAGGCAGACGACCTTTCAATGCCGGCGATCCTTGATGGTATTCGCAAGGGGCGCAGCTTCATCCAGATCGGCGGTCCTGCCAGCCTCCGGCTGGATTTCCGTCTTGCGGTAAGCGGGGGCACCGCCAGAATGGGAGGCCGCTTGCAGGCACAGGACGCCGTCGCGCTCGATGGTGAGGTGGTGGCGCCGGATGGCACGCGCGTGGATATTCTCGATGGCGGCCACCTGCTTGCGCGGCAGGTGATCATGGAGTCCACCACCCAGCATTGGAAATTGCCAGCTCTCGGCAAGGGGGGGCATGTCATTCGCCTCAAGCTGCGCAGCGAAAGTGGCGATCTTCTGGCAGTGAGTAATTCGATCGTTCTGGACTGCACGGCCCTTTGCGGCGCGCAATGATAGCAACGTGCCGGTGACATAACAGTGTCGTGAAACCGCGGCATTGGGCACGCGTGATCTGGTTTCGGCGCCCGGGAAACCGTCCTCTGCCCGAAATGAGCGGAAGGACATAGTGTGATGGTCCGTTCGTGGTCAGGCCGTCCTGCACTGATGATTCCAGCAGCTTTTCTGGGGGGGGCTGCAGCCGTTGAGGCAATGCCTGCGGTTGCGGAAGAGGTGCATGTTCGCTTCGATATCCCAGCCGGGGATCTAGCCGCCGCGCTGGAAGTCTACGGACGGCAGGCTGGCATACAGCTTCTCTTTCCCTACGATGCAGCGGCAGGACGGCAGAGTACCCGGGTCCACGGCGCAATGCTGCGACGTCTGGCGCTCGAACGCCTACTGCGTGGCAGTGGCCTCGAGATTGTCCGCTTCGATGCCCGCTTGATAACCTTGCGGCGCAGTCCTGCGAAGTCGGCGAGACAACTGCCCGCAAGGCGGGAACAGCAGCCAACTGCACCGTTGCCGACGCCTCCGCCAGCGCAGGACATCATCGTGACCGGGCGGCTCGGCCCTGCGTTGCTCACCGGCACTGAGGCCAGCTATGCCGTCTCGGAAATCGGCCAGACTGCACTGATCCGCCACGCTGCGCTGTCGACGGCCGACGTGTTCAAGGAAGTTCCCGGCTTCTGGGTGGAAGCCACCGGAGGCGAAGCCAGCAACAACGTGCGCGTGCGCGGCATACCCACGGACGGCTATTCTTCGGTTGCCCTGCTGGAGGATGGGCTTCCGGTGCAATACGACGGCGGTCTGGCCTATCTCAATACCGACCAGTCCTACCGGGTAGACGCCTCGGTCGTGCGGGCTGAAGCCATTCGTGGCGGTCCATCTGCCGTTTTTCTCGCCAATGCGCCGGGCGGAGGGCTCAACTTCATCACCCGCGATCCCGTGGCCGACCCGGGGAATGAGGTGCGCGTTACGGCAAGCGACCGGGGATTGCTCCGCGTCGATGGCTTGCTGGCACAATCGCTCAATCCCGATCTCGGGGTGCTGCTGGCGGGCTTCTGGCGGCGCGATCCGGGCCTGCGCGATCCCGGATTTACCGCTGACGAAGGAGGACAAATCAGAGCGCGTGCTGTCTACGACGATGGCGGCACGCGACTTTCGCTCGACCTGCGCCATCTGGACGACAGCGTCATTCTCTACCTGCCGGTGCCCCTTGCATCGCGCGCAGATGGCTCGATTGCGGCCATTCCCGGCTTCGATCCTCTTTACGACACGCTGGTCGGGCCAGATACGCGTGAACTGGTCCTGCAAACCGCACGCGGGCCTTACACGGTTGACCTGTCCGAAGGCACGCATAGCCGTGTAACCAGCCTGACGTTCCTGGGACGCCACGAGCTGGGCGAGGACGCCGCGGTGGAGCTGCAGACGCGCTGGCACAAAGACCATACGTTGCGCAACGCGCTGTTTCCCGTCGGCAGCCCGATGACTGCGGAGGAATTCGTCGCGCGCAACCGCGCCGCGCTGCTGGCTGCGTTTCCCGGGAGCAGTTCCGTCGCCTTTCGCTATGCCGCCGACGGTTCGCCCTTCGGCGGCGGGGCTGCAGGCAACGGGCTTGTGATGTCCGCCAATCTGCTCAGCGTCGATCTGCCGCTGGAAGAGGGGATCGTGGATGCACGCATCACGGCTCCGTTCGAACTCGGCGGGCAGCACGGTATGGCATTGGGCGGTACCTGGGCAACGACCAGCTTCGGGTTCGATCGTGAAATGGGCACCCTCCTGCTGGACGTCCAGGGACAGGCGAGGCGCCTGGATCTGGTGGCAATGGATGATAGCGGCGCGGTTACCGGAGGCTTCACCGACCGGGGCTTTTTGCGATATGGATCGCTGTTCGACTCCGTGAGGATCACGGCCGACAATCTCGCCCTCTATGCGGCGGATGAATGGTGGTTCGCGCCGCGTTGGCGCATGGACATCGGTGCCCGGCTCGAACAGACCTCGATCCGGGGGTACGCGGCCGGGAAGACACTGTATGATCAGGGAAGCCCCTATACGCTGGCCGATGACGCGGTCTCCGGCAGCGATGGATCGCGGATTCCTATCCGGCATCGCTATTCCGGCTTCAACTGGTCTGTCGGTCTCAATTTCGAGGCGGCAGACAACACCGGTCTGTTCGCGCGCTACAGCCGCAGCAGACGCCTGCCGAGCGCCAGCGCCTTCAACGATCCAGCCCGCACCGATCAGGGCGTAGTGCCGATTGCGCTGCTTGACGCCGGGTTGATCATGACGCGGCGGCACTGGCGCATTTCCGCCGTCGCATTTTACACCCATTTCGATCGCCTACCGTTTACCGACTACCGGTTCGACACCGCATCGAATACTTATGTCGAGCGCACTTCGATTGCGGACACATCGACGGCGGGTATTGAGCTTTCAGGCTCCTGGCATCCCTCCGGCCCGTTTTCGATCGAAGTGACTGCGACACTGCAGGATCCCCGTTATCGCAATTTCAGCTTTACCGAACTCGTCGGCGGACAACCGGTGACGCGCGATGCGAGCGGCAACCAGCTCGTCCGGGTTCCGCGGGCCGCCTTGAGGCTGCGGCCGGAACTCAGCCTGTTCAACGGCGCTTGGCAACTAGGCCTGGAGTTCGTGCACTATTCGCAGCGCTTCGCAGACATCGCCAATATGCAGCGATTACCCGCCTATTCGCTGGTCAATGCTTCCATAGCGTGGAAGCCCAACGCGTCCTTCAGTCTCACGCTGGATGCAACCAATCTGACAAATTCTTTAGGCCTGACCGAAGGTAACCCGCGCGCTGGTTCGTTCGATAATTCGATCGGACAAGGCGGATATTTCTTCGCCCGGCCAGAGTTTGGCAGAACGCTTCGGGTGACGTTGACAATCCGCTAGCGTCCCCGAACGCGAGTTCCGCATCCGGCCAAGCCTAGTTCACTTAGGTGCGGGGCACCTTAGATCGTCATCTATCCGCCCTATGCCAAGAGCCGTCGTACACCACACGTCCGCAAATGACCTCTTGGTCCCACGAAGCGGCATGGCGCCTTGGCGAAGCCGACCCTTCCCGGCCACTCAGACGCCGATTTCGCGTTACCAGGTGCGGACGTTCCGCTATCCCGTCAGTTCACCACCAAACCATGCCAATCTGGCATTGCGAGGTTCGGGTATCGTTCTTAGTGAAATTACCCCATCAGTGCTGGGTGAACCGCTGACTACCCAATTCGGCTTCCACCATTTCCGACCATCCGGTGA
>NZ_DF850491.1:14747-26753 GCF_000813185.1 Novosphingobium sp. MBES04
CGAGCACGCGGAGGTGGTGCAGTTTTCGTCTGCTCTAAGGCAGATCTGAGTTCAGCCAATTTCTTGTCGTACCGGGCGCGCTTTTCCGGCGTGTCGTATGTCTGATCGATCCGGTCCTGCTCAGCAGCTTGTTTGAGCGCTGCGTTCAGCACGGCTTGCTCAGGGAAAGTCGTACGGACGACTACCGATATTCTTTCCTGAATGGCGACTTTGACCTGAACGGCATCCAGCAATTTTTCAGATTTCCGCTGAAGATGTTCCGCGCCTGTCGAAAGCCTATCGAGAAATCCTTCAACTGGAGTCGGGGGGGGCAACGGCTGTGTGGTCTTTGTGCTTCTGCCAGCCTGGACATTTGTCCGGTTGAGAACGGGAGTTGTGCTCGCCACGGATGGAATGGACGCGCTCGCGCGACTATCGCTGTTTGCCGGGGAGTGCCCGCTGCTGCCGCCTCCTGACAAGAGGCCATAACTTCCCCAAATGACAAGCAATTGCAGTAGAATCAGTGGCGATGCGTAGACCATTACGAACGTGAAGATCGTCCAACCAATGCACAGCAGTTCAAGTTTGCCTCTGGCGAGGACACGTACAGCCAAGATCGACAGAAAAATCGCGATCTGAAAGCCAAGGATCGAACCAAACATTTACCCACCCCTCGATCAGACAAGCACCATTCTGCGTCGCCCGACAAATTCCGCGCCGCCCCCCCTTCGTCGATCCGGCCTGCCAAGCTGGAGGCCTATCAGAGGCTTCGCTTCGATACATTGGCTACGCAATATAGTGGAGCGCGCAAGGTCATACTCCATAACGTTTTTTTGATTGGTGATCCCGCCTGCCGCAGCCGACCCTAGCCGGTCACTCATCGGCCGATCACAAATTCCCGGCAGCCGACAGTCTTCTCTGTATGACTTCTGCTCCCGCATAACGGTAAAGAGTAGAGGCTTGCTCGCCCATGCAGGTATCCGCGTAGCTTTCGGCCCGTGCGCGGGCGCTTATGGCTAACTGCTCGCGCAATTCTCCATCTGCGTGAAGAGTTGCCAGAGCGTCCGCAAGCTGGATGGGGGATCGCCGACGCACGAGAAGCCCAGTATCTCCAACGATCGCAGGGATACCGCCCACGGATGTCGCAACGCATGGAAGACTTGAAGCCATGGCCTCGAGAAGGGCGAGCGGGCTTCCCTCATGGTCCGAAGCAAGCACAAATGCGTCAAGTCCAGCGAACCATCCAGGCATGTCCTCGACGACTCCGCAAAAGCTGACATCAAGCTCCAGTCTCGCAGCAAGGGACCGCAGCATCGGTTCCTCGGAGCCCTCACCGGCGAGGACCAGGCGGCTCGCCACCCTCTGTTGCTTCAGGCGATGGAGAGCTGCCAGGAGGTCGCGATGACGTTTGACGGGGTGCAACCGCGCAGCCGTTCCGATAGTAAAGGGACGATCACCATCGCGACCTCTTCGAGTCGCAAATCGGTCAAGGTCAATTCCGGGCTGCAGAAGAGCGATCCTCTTTCCCGCAAGCCAGCGAAATCGGCGCGCGAGATCTTCAGAAACCGCCGAGACAATGCCCGCCTTGCGAAGTCCGCGGACGATTGCGGGGAGCCAGCGGGCACTGCTGCCAAGGGCCATATGAAGGGTCACCACGCTGGGCACATTGCCGAGTACTCCCTCGGCCAGCGCGGCGCTGACATGACCCTGGACATGGAGCACGTCGATTCGTTCCCGAGCGAGCAGGCGAGAGAGCCGATCTCCAAAGTTCGGCTCGTGCCGTGAAAGCTCCACCTGCCTCACGCCGGGCAAAGCTATGCGCTCCCCCGGCGCATCGGGATCGTGGAGGATTACGAGCGGGGCAATCCCGAATCGAGGCCCGAGCCGGCAAAGTTCGGCAACGAAGCGCTCGCGCCCGCCCGTTACCATGTTGGGCAGAAGATGAGCGACCTTCAACACGGCTCAGCTACCCGAGCGCTGTGCCGCCAAAGCTCCGTATTTGCGGCGTGAAGGGCCGTGCTTTTCCACGCGTGAAGCGGCCTCGCAATGGCAATTCGGACAGTTGAGCGCAAAGGCATCGCGCGCAGCCTGATGGTGCGCGCGAGTGCCGAGAAGATCGCGCAGCCGCGTCTCATGCAGGTTACCAAGCGGGAACGTAACGTAACAGAGCATCACCGAACCGTCGGCACCCACCCAGAGCAATTTGCGCGCGTCGCATGGCACACGCATCTCCTCCTGCTTCAAGGCCCAGTCCGGGAAGGACGCCAGGGCAATCTCGCTCTCGGTCAGGAGTTTGGGGCGTGCCCGCTTGAGTGCCAGCAGGTGATCGACGACGCGTTCCACCGCTGGACGGTCATCTGGCCGAAACTGGAGCTCGCGCTCTGGTCCCTCCTGGAAGTAGGGTAGTGAATAGTGGACGACATCGACGTGAATGCTGCCCTGGAAACGGTCGGCGAACGCCACCATCGCGTCGATGGCCTCGATAGTGGCTGTGCGACGGCTCAGGAGAAAGTTGAATTGAATTTCGAGATCCTCTGGCCCGAATTGCCGCCGGGTCGCCTCAAGACTTTCCAGCAAGCGCTGGTAACGTCCGGGCCTCTGGACATAATCATCAAAAGCCTCGCCCTCGCCGTAGTAGCCGATCGTCACCTTGCGTAGCCCGGCCGCATGCAGGTCCGCAATTTTACGATCGAGTACCAAGCCGTTCGTCGTCATGTAGCACCCGACCCCGAGGTCGCTAGCTATCCGGACCATCTCGACGACATCAGGATGGAGCAGGGGTTCGCCGCCATAGAGCCTTACAGCTGGAACTCGAGCCTCTGCAGCGTCTTCGAGCAATTCGCGGACAGTGTCGAGTGGTAACTGTGAGCCAGGCATGAAGTCACGCCCGTACTTGCAGCCCTGGCAGCGTAGGTTGCAGTGAGCCGTAATCGCTATCGTGATCTTCTCGGTACGCGCGCGCACGACGGCAGGCCAATGGATCGCCAAATCGGAGATGATCCTCTCCCGACTTCGATAAACGGCTTTCAACGCTGGCGCTGTTTGAGGTACCGAACGTGCAAGCGCTCTGGCCAGACTTTCAATGGACATGAAGGCACCCAGTCTAGAGTAGATGACGACCGCTCGCCACGGCCATGCTCAAGCGTGCCGCGATTGGCAGCCAGCTATGGCCGAAGCATAATAATTATATGTATAAAATAGATTATTTTATCATGTAGCGTATAGGGACAGCCTTCATATCAAGTCCCGAAGGGGGCAAGGAAAGGCCTCTCTGCCATTATCCTGAAGCGTCCCGAGTTTTCCGGAGGCAGCTCGGCTTGAGCCAGGCGCTCATTTGTGTTGGCTGCTGATGTGCGCAACCGAAACCTTCCAGAGGATCACAGGTTCGCTTCCGCGTAACGCCCGAAATCGAAAGTACGGTGCTCCGAAGCTGTCGGACGGCTAGATCCCACTCCAAGGCGCTGATCCAGGATCGCGCAGGCGCAGAGCGAAGGTCGGCTTACCCAGGGCGGTCGTTCCAAAGGCGACTGTCGGCTAGGTCCCAACAGGAGCCGATTTGTGATCTCTGGAAAGGCAAGCACGCTGACAGCATCCTGCTACTTGCAGGGCGGTGATTCATTCAGACTGCGCAGCAACAACTGGATCAGCTCGTCCTCATCCTTTGGCCAAGGGAAGGGGCCAGGTCGCTCAAGGCCTGATTGATCACAGCGCGTGAAGGAAGGCCTGTTCGTGAGCTAATCTGCATGCGCCAAAGACACTCTCAAAAAGCGTAGGAGATTGACAGGCCCGGAGGCGTTCCGCCACCGGGCCTGGTCTTTCCTGACAGGTCGACAGGCTTCCTCTTCAAGAAAGACTCTTAATACCAGGCAGTTCATCAGGGGGGCTACCTGATACCAAGGGTACACAGACCGCCCACAGGACGATCAAGACCTGAATATGGCAGGAATCCTGCCTCGTCTATATATTTATAAGAACATCTAACTATCTATGTATGCAAGCTGAGGTTTCCACAAACACTCGGGATCAATAAGCCCCGCTGACGCATTTCATGGTCTGCGGCCACGATCAGCCAGGGCGAGCCGTTGGGCTGACGTAGTGCGGACACGAAGCGAAGCTCGGCTTACCCAGGGCGGCCTCACCAAAGCCGACAGATCCGAAGTCTCAGACTCCGAAATCGCCAAGGTTCTTAGCCCGCCCTTCCTCACTCAGTTTTTGTGCGCGGTGCATTTAAACAGAGGAAGGCTGAATGCTTGCGTCTATCCTTGCAGCAGCTGCGTTCAGCTGTTCCTCTCCCAGTATCCGCGACGGAGACGTACATCGCTGTGGACGTGAGCGAATTCGAACTGCCAACATCGATGCTCCATAACTACCTGGATCACCCTCCTGCTCCCGGACGAAGCGCTCGTCCCACCGGTTTGATTTATTCCCTTGGCAAGACAAGCCGAGACGCGCTCATCCGCAGTTGTAGGAAATGCCCCCGTGATCATAACATCGCTCGGTATAGAACGGTATGGCCGTACGCTCACTTCGGTGTCAGTCCGCGGGCGAGATGTAGGCGAATTCCTGATCTCGCAAGGCCTGGCAAGAACGCGGCGTTGAAGCGTCTACAACCAGTGCTGTTCGAGTAGGTCCATCAAGGCAGCTTCGACTTCGGCTCGTGTGCCCCCTCCCCGTGGCAGCAGCGTCAACTTGATGCCTTTGGCATCGAGAGCCTCAATTTTCAGAAGCGCCTTGCCGTCCTCGGAACGGACCGTTTGCGCCTTTCCTGACCTTTTGGGGGATCCTGACTTCTTGGGGGGATCGGCTGCAAGCGCCAGAGCACGAATGATGTCCGGAACGGGCGTCGGCTGCTCAGCGCCTTTCTCGCGTTCGGCGAGCTCTGCGGCCTGAGCAAATACCCGCTGGCGCCGATCCTCCGGCTTCAAGAGAGGCTTGATCGCCGTCACGTGCTTGATCCTCAGATCCTGGGGCCGCGAGAATGCTACCATCAGTTCGCGCGGTAGTCGCGCCAGGTCGAGATAGCGGCTCAGCCAGCTCGGGGTGACGTTAATACGTTCGGCCATGAGCTTCTGGCTGCCTTCGTAGTAGGCATTCAACGCGCGCAGATAATCGCGCGCGCGCTCAAGGTCGGTCAGATCGTCACGCGCCCGGTTCTCGATATCGGCAAGCCGAAAGGCCTCTTCATCGGTCAGATCACGAACATCGATCAGGAAGCGGAAATCAGGGTAATTGTGTGCGCGTAGCCAAGTGATCGTCCAGTGCCGCCGCGCACCGCAGATCACCTCGTAGTCATAGTCGGCTTCGCCCTTAACCCGGCGCACGATCGCAGGCATCTCCTGCTTGCCCTGCGCCTTCATGCTTTCAATCAGATCGGCACACCGCTCCTCGTTGAGCAGGGCGTACTCACGATTGTGCCCTTCCCACATCCGGCAACGCGCCGGGTCGACGAGCTCGTGCGTGCGCGACACCACGCTCCCGGAGGCCAGTTCCGCCAAACGGCTCTCTCGTCCGGTCAGGACACTCGAGCCGATGCCGGTTCGGCGAGGCACCGGCTTTTCGGAAGCTGGCGCAATTCCGGCCACCAGATCGGCTGCAAAATTCGCGTTCTTCTTGCTCACGAGAGCCCTCCCTCAGCCCAAATTGCACCGGTGCAATTTTGGCGGTTCATACGACGCCTTCCTTGCGCAACCGGGCCAAATGGCTCGGCCACATCGAACGAATATCAATCTCGATTTCGCTGTTCACGCCGTCCAGATAGGTCAGGCAGCGATTGCGCACAGACGAGCTCGTAACCGGGCCATCGAGCTCGTAAACGGTCATGAGGCGCGCCGTGGCATTATCGATCTCAGCGGAATCCTTGAGCGGTGTCCGCACGATCGCGTGCCCGAACAAGCTGCGCATCAGATTGATCAGCTCCTTCTGCATCGACTTGTTCTCATCGACCTTGGACGCGACGAAACGCAGGAACTGGAGCGACGGCGCCATGTCCCGTTCCGCCAGCGTCTCGATCGTTTCATCGAGCATGGCCAGAAAGGCGGCCGTCGAGGAAAAGTCCATGACCGTCGGTGGCACCGGCACCACCAGGGCATTGGCCGCGCGCAGCACCGACAGGGAAATAGCTCCCAGCGCCGGCGGCGGATCAAGCACGATCACATCGAAACGGTCCGAGATGCTGGCGATGCCTTGCGCCATACGATCAATGAGACTCCCCTGCCCGCGCGCCATTCGCGCGGCGATCTCATACTCGGATTGAAACAGACGCAGGTTCGCCGGGATCAATTCAAGCCCGTCGAAATGCGTCTTGCGCAGCGCATAGTCGAGCGAGTCCATGCCGTCGTGGCGCAGGAAGGGATAGAGGGTATCGTCTTCGGACAGATCCAGATCCGGCACATAGCCGAACAGCGTCGTCGCCGACGCCTGGCTGTCGCAGTCAATCAAGGCAACCCGGTAGCCGCGAATGGCGAGATACTGCGCGAGGTGCACGGACAACGTCGACTTGCCGACACCGCCTTTGAAGTTCTGGACCGCGATGACGCTGCACGGATCTTCAGGTGCGCGCCAGGGCCGGGTCCCGAACAGGCCTCGCATATCGTTGAGCTGGGCAAGCGTGTAGCCCACCCGCCGATTGTTCTCTGTTCGCGGCGGAGGCGGAAGTCGGCCGTCCTTCTCCGCTTCTCGAATAGCGGCCGGCGTACGGCCCACCAGCTCCGCCGCCTTTCCGATCTGAAAGGTCGGCTCGCGCCGGTCATCGGCCCGCGCGGAGCGCGCCGCGTCGCGCAAACGCTCCAGAACCGAACTGGTCCGCTGCGCAAGCGCCTGGACCGACACCTCGTCCTGCACGCCTTCAATATCAAGTGATGCGGCCAAGCCAGCCTCCCTTTTCGAAACTGGAACTGACTTACGTCAGTTTGCACTTATCGGTCAATAATTGATGCATTTTCGCAAATCGCGTGGCCGTTCCGGGGCTGTGGGCGCTTGGTGGTACGCACAGCGCAACATCGGCCTCTCTATCCTGACCGATTGGGGGTGCCTTTGGAAATTGCACCGGTGCAATTTGCAGATCAGGGCCTGCCCCGCCGCGCGAAAAAGCTCTCGCAATACCCAGTCCAGGACGCGATGAGCTTGGCACCCTTCAGCTTGGATAAACGCTCTCCCATCTGCTCGCGATAGGCGTTGGCAATGAGATCGATGTCCCATCCTCCCCCTGAGCGCCGGGCAATCGCGGCAAGCTCATCTGCCCCGTACTGGAGCGTCCCGCTGGGAAAGCGCAGTTCGGGAGGATCCTCCCTCCCCTTCCCCACCAAGGCCGAGACAACGCCATGGGCCAGTTCCTTTACCTCGACGCTCTCGACCTCGCCTTCACGCCGCGCCTTGCGGCCACCGGAATGGCGCTCAATTTCATCGACGGTCGCGATCTGCGCGGGAGCGCCCTTGGGCTCGAAACGAAACTCGATTTCCGTCACGGCGCGCCCTTTGCGGATCTCGCGCCACTCGACCCTGAAATGCGCAAGCTGGTCGATTTCGGCCTTGGCCTTCTCGAGCACCTTTCGGCGTAGCTGGGCAAAGTCCTTGTACACATCCGGACCAATTCCGAGCAATGCGCGCAAGGCCATCATATCGCCCTTCCAGGACGACTGGCGCCGATGCAAGCGCAGCGCGCCGACCTCATACAGCTTCAGAGCGTAGTTCGAGCGAAAGCCAAGAACCGCCTGGCGATTGAGAACCGCATAGGTCTCGGACTCCTGGATCAGCTTGCGCGCTTCGGGCGTGAACTCCCATTCAATCCACCCCGATTCCGTGCCCGGCTCGTCCTCGACCTCTTCACGTGATGACGAGATCAGCGAGAAGCGCATTGTCGCCTTCTTGCCGCGCCAGGACGTATCGTCGATCGCAAATAACGTCCGGTGCAGCTCTTCGAGCATATCGGAAATCCGCTCGTTGCCCTTGTGGCCGCGACGAATGTCCGCCTTGCGCATGCGATGCGGACGGTCTTCCCATGCATCGCCTCCAGCGGTGAGGATCATCAGGGCAAGAAGGCGGGACGCGGTCAGGCTGAGCGACTGTCCCTTGACGAACTTGACCTCAACAATACTGCCCGGCTTTGCGAACTCGTCCCCGTCCTTCGCCTGAAGGGCCGCAGCGACCCGCATCGCACGGCCAGGTCCAGGCTGGCCCTTCTCACCTTCCTCGGCATTGTCGGAAGCTCGTTTTTTGGCCATGTCATAACGCTCGAGGGGATTCGCATGTAAGGCCTCGGGTGTGCCTGACCTGTCCACTGTGGTCAAGTCAGGACAGGATAGACCATTCTGAGCCCCCAATTGGTCAGGATAGGCCTCGCGAACGTGAAAGGACGAGCGGCGGAATTCCGGCGAGTCGCTTTGGCCAGGGGAGGGGAGGGCGAGAAGCTTGCGCGCCGAAGTCCATTTTTCGCGGAAACGCAACGCAAACCCGTCGGGAAGGAGTTCCATTGGTCTCTCCCCCATCCAGTCAGGATAGCCCCAAGCGGTCAGGTAAACTCCCCCGGGAGGTCAGGTTAGAGCCCCCAACAGGGCAGGCATAATCCCCCAAGCGGTCAGGAAGAGACCCTTCAACCCCTCTGGAAACTGCCAATTTTTGGCCCCCGAATCTGAATCCCTTAGAATCAGAAAACCTTCCGCTGCAAGCAGCGGCGCTGATTGAAAGAGGATTCCAGGAAAGAGGAGGACACTGAGAGCTTACGCCTAAAGCCTTTAGCCGCGCCTTGAACCGAAAGATCATAGCAAACCAAACTCCGACAACGCCCTGTACGGATTTAGTGTATATGCTATATTCGGACCATGACAACCACTCCTCAATCCGCAGCTCGACAGATCGTGAAGGAGCTCAAAGGTACCTGGCATGGTCGCTATGGCAAAGTCTGCTGCCCTGCGCACGAGGATCGCGAAGCCTCACTTTCGGTTACACCAGGACGTAAGGCGGTTTTGTACCACTGCTTTGCCGGATGCACGCAAAGCGACGTCATCCGCGCGTTACGCGCCCGGCACTTGAACCCGATCATCTCGCTCGGGAACAGCTGCATACCCAACCGGCACGCGACATGACGTCCCTATGTCGGCTCTTGTGGGATCAGGCGCGTCCAACACCTGGAACGCCTGCGGAGCGGTACCTTGCAAAACGCGGCCTCTCCCAATCGACGGTGGGACGATACGCACCCGGCGCCATCACATATGAGGCAGGACGCAAACTGCGTTTACCCGCACTGCTATTGCCCATGACCCAGAGGGGGCAGCTCGTAGCCTTGCTGCGCATCTTCCTGGAAACCGATGGTCGCAAAAGTGACCGCCTTGGCGCCGCCAAACGAACATTGGGCGATCCGCGGCAAAGCGCCATACATCTGGGCGCGCCAGCAGACGAAACCATGAACCTGGCCGAAGGCTTTGAAGACGCGGAATCGGCGATGATCCTCAACGAACTTAGCGGTTGCTCGGCCGTATGCGGCGTCGCGCGCTATCGTGATCTCTACATACCAGACCATGTCCGCCGGGTCCGGGTATACTCCCAACATGGCAAAGCCGCCCGAGATGGGCTTGTTCGCGCACACCCGCACCTCACAGAAAATGGTCGAAGCCTTCAGATCATATTGCCTCCTCCCGGAGGTGATTGGAACGACGCGCTTCTGGCCAAGGGCAGGGCAAAGCGGTGAGAGTTCTCGCGGTCTTCGGCGGTCTTGCATGTATTTGCGCGGTTACATGGTGGAATCGATCTGGCACCGAACAACACGAGTTCTTGTGCGGCGACGTGGCTCCAAGATCCCTGTGCGAAGGCAGATCAGGGTTCGTCCGCGGCTTGCACGATGCTCGAATGCTTCTGGCAAAGTGTGCGCGTCCACCAAGCAAGGCAGAGCCTTACAAGGAAGGCGAAGTTCGCAGACGAACGCAGACATCAAATGTCGCGCGAGGGGAGGGGGCAGGGCGGCCCTCGGGCAAATAGCGACGTACCTCCGTGTCAAAATCGATTTGGAAAGCCTGAAAGGAAGACCTCGATGCCGCAGAACATCGCCGAGTTTCGGATCATCGGCCGTATTGGAAAAATCCTCCCTCTCGAGAAGGTTACCTATGTCAGCGTGGCCTCGAACTACAACCGGCGGGACGGGGACGACTGGAAGACCGATACCCATTGGAACAGCGTCGTGTGCTTTCCCAAGATTGCCGCGCAGGTCGAGAACGCCGAGGAAGGCGACCTCGTTCACATCACCGGACGGGCCCGCGAGAGCAGCCATGCCGGTGATGCCGGGACCATCTACAAGACCGAGCTGATCGCGGATTCCTTCTCTATCCTGGCGCGGAAAATGGCTGAGCAGGACAACTAGAAACGGAGAGGAACGGGCGCGGCCTGCCGGCATGGCTCTATCTTCCGCTTCGCTCGGGCTGAATCCGCAAGCGGCTTCGTCCTATTGAGGTCACGATCCGCGCTCGAAGTGGAGGCCGCGCTTGCGCGGCCTCTTTCGTCTTTCAGCCTAAAGGGGGGCGGCCTCCCCCCTTCCCGGCAAGGGCCAGGCCGTCTGCGCGCGGCAAACCGCACTGCGCTTGGCTCACGCGAGGGTGTCCCCATCCTTCCGTGCGCTGCGCTCCCGTGCAGGACGGGTGATCCCCCTCCCTCGCACTCGGCCCTCCGGTGCCGGTTCAACCCCCCCGGCTTCGCCAGCGGGCAGAAGCCGATGGACGCCATCGCCTTTGGCTCCATCAAGGGAAAAGGGAAGCCAGCATATGACCCGCAAGACCAAGACCGTCCGCCACAACACCGCGCGGCGCGCCGACGTGTACGAGGACGTCTCCAACCAGATCATCGCCATGCTCGAGAAGGGCACCCGCCCGTGGTCGCCCCGCTGGACCTCCGGCCTTGCCTCTCTGCCTCGTCGCCACGAGGGGACGGCCTATCGGGGCATCAATGTTCTTCTGCTTTGGACCGCCGCCATGACGCGCGGGTTCTCCAATCCCTATTGGATGACCTATCGGCAGGCCGCCGAGCTGGGCGGACAGGTTCGCAAGGGCGAAAAGGGCAATCTTGTCGTTCATGCCGGAACCTTCACCCCCAAGGACGAGGAAACCGGCGAACCTGTGACGACGAGCGAGGGCGAGGAAGAGACCCGCAAATTCCTGAAGCGCTATGTCGTGTTCAACGTGGAGCAGATCGACGGGCTTGATATGTCCAAGTATCCCGCGCCCGCTATCGACGTGCAAAACCGCGACGACCGCGATGCCGAGCTGGACGATGCCTTTGCCCGCTGGCCGGTCCCTTACGCCGAGGGCGGGGCAAGCGCCTACTATGATCCCGTCGCCGACCGCATCCAGATGCCCGCCTTTGGCGACTTTCAAAGCGGAAACGCGTTCTATGCGACCCTCGCACACGAGGCCGTGCACAGCACCGGGAGCGTTAAGCGCCTCGCCCGCGAAACGCTGCGCGATTACAGCAAGGCCCGCGACATGCGCGCCGAGGAAGAGCTGGTTGCCGAGATCGGCGCCGCAATGCTTTGCGCGCAGCTTCGCATGGAGCCGACCGAGCGCGAGGACCATGCCGCTTACGTGGCCTCCTGGCTGACCGCCCTTCGTAACGACAAGCGCGCAATCTTCCGGGCCGCCAGCGCCGCGCAGAGCGCAAGCGAACTTATTCTCTCGCATATCATCGTGTCGGATCGCGTTTTGGCGGCCTGAGACACCAACGAGGGCGGCTTACCGGTCGCCCCCGACTTGCGATTTGCGGAATTTTGGGCACCTTTGGTTCCAAAGACGCCCAAAATGGCCTCTTTTGACGGAAAATGGGAACAGGTTACCAATCGTTCATCCCGGCCTTTACCCACGAGAGGAAGCCTCGATAGCTCTTGGGGCGCCCTGGCCTCAAAAGCGTATGACGGGAACGATATGGCTGTTGCGAGCACCGCATTTGGAGCAGCGCAGCTTGCGTTCAATTTCGCGGATCCGCACCGGTTTGCCCCGCGCGGCCAGCTGATCGCGCCATGTATCGCTAATCATGGTCACCGTGTACCCGCAG
>NZ_DF850491.1:28032-29644 GCF_000813185.1 Novosphingobium sp. MBES04
CACACTCCACGCGCAGGTCGAGCTCCTCGCGCACGCAATCGGAGAGGGTTTCCAGGCGTCGATGCCCCATGTTCCAGTTATGTTCTTGCGGGGTGTGCCTGTCAATCCAAGCCTGGTGCCTGTGGACGGGCATCCAACGCATGGGGGAAGAGGGCTAGCGTTTCGCAGGCGGCCCCAGGTTCAGCGAGACCGCATTGACGGCCGGTGCCGACGCTTCAAGCGGCGCACTGCGTGTGTCCATCGTGATCCACTGGCGCCCGTACGTGCGCGCGACCAGATAGAAGACCGAGCCATGGCACCCCACCACCATGCACCTGTCCTGCAGATTAACCGGTGAACTGCATGCGCCAAAGCGCAGGATCTGCACCGAAACGTCGACCCTGTGTTGCATCCCGCAGCAGCGGCATTGCGAGCGTACCTGCGCGTTTGTGCGCTGCAGTGCGCCCCAGGTGGAGGCCCAGCGGGGAATGAGGGAGATGATCTGGGGCATGGGGCGAGCGTATCGACTTTGCTGGAATGCGTCTATCGAGGGAAGTGATATGGCGCCCTGGCGCCGAGGGTATCCGGCTTTTCGGAGTGCGCGGCGCACCGATGCAATACGCATTGAATTTACACGGCCCAAGGTGTAAATAGGTCGCACCAAACGACATAGGCTTTTGCCTTTGGATGAACCCCCGTCACTGCAATGACGGGGGTTCAATCGTTTTGGCCGTTCGGGGACGCGCTGCAACGCGCCCCCTCCCGTTGCCTACTTGCGGCGTGCTACCTCCACCACCTTCAAAATGAGGGTGGCAAAGGCAAACAGCACCGTAAGGAGAAGGCAAATGTCACCAAACGACATAGGACTTTTCTCCTTTGGATTGACGGCAAAGGTGCCGCCGCGCGCAGCGATAAGCCTATCGCGCAGCTGGGCAAAGAGGCGATCAGGTTGAATTTTTCCCCAGCTTGAGGGGCGAGCAAAGGGGAGCGGCCTGCCGGCACGGCTCTATCGGCGCATGCGCGCCGAGCGAACCCGCACACGGTTTCGCCCCATCCGGGTCACGATCCTCGCTCGAGCCAGAGGCGGCCGTGCCGCCGCGCGTACATCCCAGGGGGAAGCCGCCAAGGGCTCCTGCCCTTTCGTTCCCCCAAGCAAAATAGACGCTGCACCGGGTTGCCACCAGGTTCGACCAGGTCGGCGCGCAAAAGCGCGCCGGGTCTCTCCAGGCTTGCCGCCCGCACCAGCTGCGCGTCGATTTGGCTTTCCCCTCCCCATCCCGCGCTTCGCCAGCGGGTCAGAAGCCGATGGATGCCCATCGCCTTCGGCTCCATCGGTTGAAACAAGGGAAACACGCACATGATGAATCTGGCTGACATGACCCCCGAGCAGCGCGCGGACTACGCCGAGCGCGTGGCTGCTCTGAACGATGCGCTTCGCGCGGACCTGAGCAACCCACAAGCGGGTCGGGTCGTCCTGACCGAGGGCATCCGCGCCCTTATCGAGAACACCGACCGCTCGCCATTCTGGATCGACACCGGGGCGTTATTGCGCATCGTGCGCGCGTTCTCGGACTTCACCGAGGGCAACAATCCGCATGGTGAGCGCGACTTCGGGGCCTTCGACTGGAAGGAC
>NZ_DF850491.1:30869-62349 GCF_000813185.1 Novosphingobium sp. MBES04
ACTACGACGCCGCACTCGAACAGGGCTCACCCGACCCTGCCGATCCCTCGGTGACCTGCCGCGTCATCACGATCCTTCGCGCCGACGAATACTGATCGGTCCTGCCTGGAGGGCGGCGGTGGCGTCGCCCTCGGCTTCCCCCTTTTCGAGGATTTCCACCATGACCACCACTATCAAGCTTTCGCAGCTGCACCTGTCGCCGCTCAACGTTCGCAAGGTCGAGCCGACCGGGATCGAGGCCCTGGCCGACGATATCTGCGCGCATGGCCTCCTGCAGAACCTGGGCGTCTATGAAGACGCAGGCAAGTTCTGGGTCTTTGCAGGCGGACGTCGCTTGCGCGCGCTCCAACTGCTCAAGATGCGCAAGGACCTGTCCGCCTCGTTCGCGGTCCCCGTCATCATCAAGGACAAGGCCGAGGCGATCGAGCTTTCGCTTGTCGAGAACTCCCAGCGTGAAACCATGCACCCGGCCGATGCGGTGACCGCGTTCGCACGGCTGCGGGACGAAGCGAGCATGAGCGCCGAAGATATTGCGGCGCGCTTTGGTTACAGCACCGGCCACGTGGCCAAGCTGCTGCGCCTGGGCAGTCTGGCTCCCGTCCTTCTTGAAGCCCTCGCGAGCGATGCCATCGGCCTGGAAGCGGCGCAGGCCTTCACCATCAGCGAAGATCACCCGCGCAGATCGCGGCGTTCGAGCGGTGCGGCAATAGCCCCACGGCGATACGCAGGGCGTTGACAACCGAGAAGGTACGAACGGATTGCGCAATCTGCCGTTTTGTCGGCCTCGATGCCTACGAGGCTGCTGGTGGCACGGTAACCCGCGACCTGTTCGGAGAGACGGGGTATGCCGATGATCCGGCTTTGCTGGATGAACTGATGTCTGCGAAGCTCGATAGTATTCG
The DNA here is from genome assembly GCF_000813185.1 of Novosphingobium sp. MBES04. Taxonomy (NCBI): domain Bacteria; kingdom Pseudomonadati; phylum Pseudomonadota; class Alphaproteobacteria; order Sphingomonadales; family Sphingomonadaceae; genus Novosphingobium; species Novosphingobium sp. MBES04. The sequence continues at coordinate 31,772 of NZ_DF850491.1, forward strand.
CGCCGCATTCGAGGCCGAGGGCTGGAAGATCGTCGAGGTCGCCGGAGAGGCCCCCCACGACATCTACAGCCGCGGCTACTTGCGTCCGCAGACGCGCGAGGCGACCGACGAGGAAGCGGCCCAGCTTGCCGCGCTCGATGCCCAGATGGAAGCGCTGGACGCCCAAGGGAACGCGGACGGCGAGGACGCTGCCGCCCTGTTTGCGCAGCGCAACGCGATCACGGCCAGCCTCGAGGCGTTTTCCGAGGCGCAGAAGGCCGACGGCGGCGTATGTGCCTATGTCGGGTACGACGGGGACTTGGTGGTGCGCCATTGGACCGTTCAGGTCGCGCGTTCGGTAAAAAGGGCGAGGATGCCGGCCTCTATGCAGCCAGTATGATCGAGCGTCTGACCGCAATTCGCACGATGGCGCTGCAACAGGAAGTTGCTGCCCAGCCAACCCTCGCGCTCGAAATTCTGTTGGATACCATGACAGGCCAGGTGCTCCAGGGTGTCCATAGTCACGACCTTGCGGCGGCCATTCATCCAACAGTTGCCCGCCATACGGTTGAACCTGACATGCTGGAAGGGAGCCAGCTTGCCGACGTGCCTGGCCAGTTGGTCGAGCGGTTCGGCGACGTTCCTGCCAATAGCCGCTTCGAGGCGATCCGCGCGATGGATGCAGCCGACAAGATGCAGTTGCTTGCCGCACTGGTGGCGACCTCGATCAATGGCACCATTTTCCCTCACGGCGGGATCGGAGCGCGGCACGCGAGCGCCGACGCCTATGCCGAAGCGGCGGGCCTCGATCTTGGTCAGTACTGGAACCCGGGCCAGACCTTTTTCGACCGGCTCAAGAAGACAAGCCTCCTTGCGCTTCTGGCCGATGAGTGCGGAAAGGAGGCCGCCCAGAACTGCGCCAAGATGAAGAAGGGCGACCTTGCCGTTGCCGTCAACGAGCGCCTGCCTGCGGGGTGGTTGCCCGAACCGGCTCGACGCTTCACGCCTCTTCACGAGCAGCTCGCGGACGAAGGCGAAACGTCCAAGGTTGCTTGATGTGCTGGCCGGTGGAGCGGGCCGCTCCACCGGCCTCCCTTTTGATGTGGAAGCTGCGCGTTGGCTTCCTGCTTTGCGGCACTTGCACCGGTGCAATTGTCGCCGCGCCCGCCTTGCGTGTCGCTGTCGGAAGGCCAGCTCACTTGCTAGGCATTGTGCGCAAATCCGCGTTCTTCACGACAGGAGGGCAGGGCGCCATGCCGGTTTGGCGGCATGGTTTAAGCGATCTTGTTGCGGGGAGAACGCTCGTTCCGACAGATCGTCAAAGGGTCTGCTTCCCAACTGGTATCGCAGGGCCTCTGGCGACATCCGTGCCTGATCCGAATCTTGCAGCGAGTGAGGGCGAAACCTTCTTGGGGGATGGGAAAGTCCTTCTTCGCCGGTGCTGTCCGACGCATCTGGTGTCCGGGCCTTGCTATGCGGGACGGGCTTCGCCCCAAGCCGAAAGCCGCGGCGAGGCCGCTACGGTTTCCACGATGAGGACCCTCCGTCTTTCGGCTTGCCCGCGCAAGGCCTGGCCCCCTTCCGGTGATGCGTCAGCAACCTGGAAGAAGGACAAGACCCATGCAGAATATCGCAGAATTTCGCATCATCGGCCGTGTCGGAAAAATCGAGATCAAGGACAAGGTCGCCTTCCTCGACATCGCGGCCAACTATAGCCGCAAGGTCGGAGAGGAATGGGAAGACGATCCGCACTGGAACCGTGTCACCCTCTTTGGCAAGAACACCGAGCGTGCGGACCGGATCGGCAAGGGCGATCTCCTCCACGTCACAGGGCGGGTGCGGCAAAGCAGCTACCAGCGCGAAGACGGCGAGCGGGTCTTCCACGTTGATCTCATCGCGGAACGGCTTGCGACCCTACTTCGCAGTGAGCACGCGCGAGCTGGCGACTAGAGAGCGCATTCGCAAACTAAAAAGAGCGAAGGCGGCGTTGGACGCGCCGCCTTCGTTGGTTTGCGCGAGGTGCCGTGCACGTCCTTCCAGGTCTGAGCCGGTAGCGGTCAGGCTGCGCTGGAAGGTTCGAGTTCGGAAAGCTTCTGCGTGATCGCGCCCGCGTCATGCGTTGCGATCGCCCTGGCAATTGCGCGCGCATCGGCCTTTCCCATGGCCGATATTCTGACGCGCTCCAGAGCTGCGAGCAGCGTGTCGCGCCCCGCGTCGCGGGCCGCCTCGTGTGCTTCCCTGGCCTGTTGGTCGAGCGCGGCCAATTCAGAGCGCAGCGCCGCGCGTCGGTTTTCGATGGCCGCGAGCGAGGGCGTTTTTCGGGCGGGTTTCGGCATGAAAGCGGCTCCGTGAAGTTAGGGGATGCGCGGCGATTCTGTCGCACGTCGGGCACGATCACTAGATAGGGGCGCCAGAAATTGCGATGAGTGGAGTCTGCGCATAGACAACACGCGCTTTGGGGATAGGCTGAATCTTGTTGCTGGAGCGATGTGCATTTAGAATGCAGGCAACTCCTCCTTCCACGTTTCTTGGCCTGTTCATGGACTGGTGAGGTCAAAGGAGGAATTTGTGGGTTCGGATAGGGATGGCAGGATATGCCAATTGGCACCAATGTAAACATTTGGTGTTTGGCGCCGCTGCACGGGGCTTTTGGTTCATGATCGTAAGTACGCGAATGTCTGATGAGCTGGTGGCCGAGATCGATCGTCTCGCCATCGCCCAGGGACAGAGCCGTGCGTCGTGGATCGCCAGCACCCTGCAGCGCGCGGCGCTGTCCTCCGAGAACGACAACCTGCCTGTGACTGAAGTGCAGGGCAGGGGCCATCCCGAAGATTATGTGCGCGTCACTGTCCGCCTTCATCGCCATGAGATCGAGGCGATCGAGGACGTGGCCGGGCCGTTGCACCTCACTCGAAACGAATGGATCAAGCGCACCTTGCGGTGGGCTTTGTGGGACAAGGCGGGGGCGCTGCGGCTTGCGCCTGTGAGCCAGACCGAGCTTGGCAAGCTGCGTAAGCAGATCCTCGCGATTGGCCGAAACATCAACCAGGCCGTGCACGCGATGAACGCGGCGAACCAGCCTGAAAGCCGCCTTGAAATGCATCGCGTGGCCGCGCAGTTTCTCGAAACCTGCGCCGACTTGAAGGCGCTGGTGTTCAAGACCCGGCGCGAGCTTTCCTCCTATGTCGGCGGCGAAGTCGGCTACTGGATCGAGGCACACAAAGCGCAGGACGAGGACGAACAGGGATGAGCTTTTGCTTCTCATCCGGCACGCTCGACAGTCTCGCGGGCGTCTATGCGCCGCCCAAGAAGCGCAAGCCAGGGAGCGGCGGCGGGAAGGCGTCAGCTCCTAAAGCGGGGGGAACGCTTTTCGCGTTCGCGGTCTCTTCGATACTTCCTTCCCCGTCAAAGCCCAAGAATGAGAACCGGCCCAGCGCACAGGCCAAGTATGCTTTTGGTGGCAGCACGTCGGCGTCGGCAACCGGCCGCGCCATCCGCACCATGGAGCGCACGGCCCGGCGCGCGCCGGAGGTCGTGGTGCGCGTGACCGGGCGCCAGCATGGCGGCGGGCATGTCCTTGCAAACTTCGCCTACATCAGCCGTCTGGGGCATGGCGAGGACGTCCAGGTGCCTCTCTACACGAGCGATGGCGACGTTCTTCGGGATGGACAGGACATGCGCATTCTCGCTCAGGACTGGCAGGAATGGGAAGTCGGAGGCGATGATCGGCGCAAGGGCGCGACCTCGATTTCGATGGTCCTATCGATGCCGGCCGCGACCGACCCCGAGGCGCTGAAGGCGTCGGCGCTCGATTTTGCGCGCGAGGAGTTTGCCAATCGCTCGTGGGTCGCCGCTCTCCACGTCGACCGCGATCACCCGCATGTTCACCTGACAATTGCACGTCGCGACCATGATGGGCGACGCTTTCATCCGAACCGAGACGATCTTTTTCGGTATCGTCAGCGGTTCGCCCAGAAGCTGCGTGATCGTGGGATTGAGGCGAACGCGACGCCGGCGCGGGCGCGCGGGATCGATCCTACGCACGAGCCGATCGCGGCAAAGAAGATGCGCGAAAAGGGGCAGGTGCCGCGGATCGACAAGAGCCGTGCCGAACGAGCGTGGGCCTTCCGTGAGAGAGGCGTCCCCGATCCGGTGAAGCAGGTCCTGGCCGATCGCCACGCGACGGTTTTGCAGACCTACGCCAAGTCGATCATGGAACTGTCCTCGTCTCCCTCGTTGTCCGACCAGGTAACGGCGCAGACGCTATCAAAGTTCGTCGAGATCATGCCCGAGCCGGAGAGCAATTCGGAGCGGGCGGCGCGGCTCAGGCATGAAGTAGAGCGTGGGGCGCGACTGGTCGATGATCGCGATCCCATTGCCCGAGCGCTTGCGAAGTATGAGCAGCGTAGTCTCGGCGCCCAAGGAGTGAAGCAGGTCGAGACGGGTGTCCGGCCATCTGAAAAGTCGAGCGGCAATGTGCTCGATGATGGCGTCTCGGATAGGCTCAAGGCCTTCATTGAGAAGGCTGGCGAAGATAAGTCCGAAGGCTCCGTCGATCGAGCCGACGACATTCTCCGTCGTGTTCGCGAACGTGACCTGGAGCGCCAACAGTGTGAGATTGATCGGTCCAAGGATCGAGGAGGGCCTCAACGATGAACGAGGAGGGCACGCGCCTGGCTGTCGCGGCGATCCTTGAAACTGTGATGGCAATGCAGTCCGAAATGGCGGCGATGAATGCCAGGCAGGTCGAGATTCTCGATCGCCTGAATCAAATCGATGCCGGGCTTGCGTCGACGACGGACCTCGTGCCGATGCTGAAGATTATTTTCGCGCGCCTCATTGAGGACCGGGAGCGTCAGGCCGAGGGCTTTGAACGGACCGCCGAACTGGCCGCTTTCGCCCATGCAGCCGCGAGTGGGCAGGGCGAACCATTGCCGGACGAACTTGCAGATCACGCGTTATTGAAGCGTTTTGCCTATCTGCAACCGGCCGAGCGCGAGCCAAGTGATCCGGCTCTTGCGCGTTGGAGGCAAGAGGTGAAGCGGGCTTCTACAGAGGAACTGACCAAGGTTCTGAAGGCCCAGTATACGCCGTCGCCGACGGAGCCAGTTGACGTTCGGGTGCTACGTTTTCGCTTGGCTGCGATTACGCGCGATGAACTCAAGGCGCGCGGCGCTGTGTTGCCGACCGCGCACCCACCGGCCATCGTTCGTGATCATTCCGTCATGTCGAAGCAGGCGCGCATCGCTGAACTCGCTGCACTCTGGCGCGGGGGCGATAGCCTTGCTCTTCACGGCGATGCCGAACTCGCTGGTGCGATTGACTATATAGGGCGAACCCGGGCTCGTCTCTTGGCCGAGGGTAACTCTCCCGAGTTGGTCGACGACTTGATGGCCCAACTCCACGAGAAGATTGGCGAGGAGATGTCTGGCGGGCAGGTTGTAAAGCGTCAGACCGCACCTCCGCATGATGCGCCAGGTCGGGAAAATGGCAAAGATCTTGGCCTGGGACCGCCCCGAGAGACGGCCCCAAATATCCGCTAGCGCTCGTGCCTGCGCTTTTTCCGATAGGTGCCCAAGTAGGGCCGCTCAGTGCCTGATTTGAGGTGCCAGAGAGCCGACTGTGCTAATCTTCGACATGACCGCTCTCCGGTGTGGAACGTTCCAGACCCACCTTGGCACATCAATGCCGTCGGCGGGCGGTCACATCATCAAAGCCGCAGAACACGCTCAAACCAAGATTGACAGGCAACCATCTGCTATTTCATCCTAAAAGCCTTGCAAAAGGGGCTGACGCGATGGACTGGAAAGGGTTTAGCCGTAAAGAGCCTCAAGCGAAAGCCTCTGTAGCGGCGGCTAACGCTGAACTGGCAGGGGTGCTGTGCCGTCGCGATCGAGAGGAATTGGTTGCTTATTTACGGCGTGCGCTGGGCGGCAATGCCGCGCTCGCTGAAGACATGGCGCAGGAGGCCCTGACGCGCATCGTGCTGTCGAAGCGCAGATACGAGGGCCAGCGTGCGCGGGGCCTGCTGTTCACGATCGCGCGCAACCTGCTAGTCGACCACTATCGGCACGAAAATGCACGTGCGCGGGCCCTCCATAGCTTGGGCGTGCTTGGAAATGATGCCGAAAATCGCAATCCCTTGCGCGATCTGGTCGCTCGCGAGGATATGGACTTGGCGCGCGAGACGATCCGTGCTTTGCCGCCGCGCTGCCAGCAAGTTTTCATCCTGAATCGCTTCGAGCATATGAGTTATGCCGCGATTGCGAGGCACTGCCAAATCAGCGTATCGATGGTTGAGAAACACATCCATCGTGCGCTGATGGAACTTGTCAGCGCACTTGAAGAAACGGGCCAAGACCGAACCGGACACGTATGACAGCGACCGAGGCAAACAAGGCGGCAGTTCGCGAATTTTTGCTCCGGGAAGCGGCGGAGAACAATGACGAGCGTGGGCCAGACAGCGCCCCCGTCTTCATGACCGATGCGCAACTGGCGACTGCTTATGCGTGGGATATCGCTGGACTGCTGGGTGATGATCCCGAGATTCTCGAACTGCGCGCGCAGGCGTTGCGTGCGGACGGCGTTACGGCGTCGGACGGGCCGTGCGATGAGCCACTGATCCCTGAGATCGGTCCTCAACGTGAGCCGATCCTGCGCCGCATGAGCGCCCCTGCCCTAGGGCTTGGCCTTGGCATAGCCGCATCGCTGGCGGCGATTTTCGCGCTTGGTCCGGCGCTGCCCGATATTTCCGGGTCGGTCAGAGGCGGGGCGAGAGCACAACGTCAACCACTCGAGTTAAATCTGCACGAAATCGCCACGTCACATGGCCAGCGTCGTGTGGCTCGGCTTGACGATTCTAGCACGATCACGCTGGACGGTGATACGCGAGTGCAGATTGCGATCTCGCCGGATGAGCGGCGGGTGCGGCTTCTGGAGGGGCGGGCCTACTTCGACGTCGTCCATTCGCAGCGCCCCTTCATCGTCGAAACCCGTGGCGGCGAAACGCGCGATCTTGGAACGCGCTTCGTCGTTGAAGATGCTGGTGGGCAGACGCATGTCAGCCTGATCGAGGGCGAAATCTCGGTGCAGGCACAAGCCAGGTCAGCGCCGGTCAGCCTTCTACCGGGCGAGACAGTGGGTTACGATCGCAACGGCACTCTTTCGCGTATCACGCCATCGCGTGGCGATCCCGGAGACTGGACGCAGGGGCGGCTCGTATTCAGGGACACGCGGCTTGCCGAAGTGGCCGAAGCACTGTCGCGCTATGCCCCACGGCCGATCGTGCCGGCGCAGGCGCCGGAGATTCAGAACCGTCGTGTCACCGGAACCTTTCTCATCCGGGACAAATCGAATTTCGCATCGGCATTGTGCGAAGCTCTTGATCTGCGCCTAGTCGAGTCTCCCGATGGTGTGGATTTGCTGGTGGCGATTTGAGGGCAGGATGTTGTGCTGCAGCGATGCGCAGAGCGCCGCATCCTGAAGCGTTGGAGCGCTGCATAGACAGCCAAAGGCCATGATCAATCGAGATTTATGCCGAGTAAAATGAGACGTCGTCGGTCCTGACAATATTACGAGGGCATTGTAGGTCCAGAAATTTTTTGCAGTTGCGAGGTGAGGTGGTCAGCATGTGCTTCGTTTACTGGTCGAAGGGCAGGCGAACAACGCATTGCCTACGAGCCAGGGGGCACCATGACTTTTCGCAACTGCATTCATTCGTTCATGCACTACCAACTCCTGACGACAGCAGCCGTGACGGCGGTCGCCGCGACTTCGTGCCTTGCCGTGCCAGCGCTGGCCCAGTCATCGACGATCCGCTTTGCAATTGCAGAGCAAAGTCTCGACCGGGCGCTGAACGAACTCGCCCTCCAGTCCAACCGTCAACTGATCGTCGATAGCACGCTGGTTCGCAATCGCCGGTCGCAAGCGTTACAGGGGCGCTTCGCGCTGGAGCAGGCCCTCGACACACTCCTTTCCGGCACCGGACTAAGCTATAGGGTTGGCGCATCCTCCATCATCATCCGCAAGGGATCGGGCGGCACGCAGCACACGGCTGAACGCAGGCTGCAGGGGAGCGCATCTGATGGCGCCCTCACGCAAGGCGGTGCTGAGAACGGGGCGGTCGGCGCGGTCGCTGCAGGCGATGCCGAAGCCCCCGGCCAGGAGCCGGCGCCGATCATCGTAACGGGCTCGCGCCTTGCCCGCTCGGGTTACGACACACCCCAGCCTGTCGAGGCGATTGATGCGGAGGCGATCCAGGCAACGGGCTTATCCAACATCGCCGATGTCCTGAGCCGCTCGCCGCAAGTGGGCGTGGGGCTGGGGCAGTCCAATTCCTATTACAATGCGGACGCTGGGGCTTCCTTTATCAACTTGCGTGGTCTTGGCACCAATCGCACTCTGGTTCTCGTCAATGGCCGCCGCCGGGTAGCGGGAACCGAAACCTCTTCAGCGGTGGACCTGACCACGATCCCTTCCAACATGGTGGACAAGGTCGAGGTCATCACGGGCGGCGCTTCGGCAGTTTACGGCGCTGACGCCGTGACGGGCGTGGTCAACGTGACGCTGAAATCGCATGTCAACGGTCTCGAACTGACGGGTCGCAGCGGTATTTCCAGTCGTGGAGATGCGGCCAGCTATTCGCTGGGGGGGATCGTTGGTTCCGACTTCGCCGACGAGCGCGGTAGCGTCGTTGTAGGCGTTTCCTATAACCGGGAAAGGCCGTTGATGGCGCGCCAGCGCAGTTTCGGCAGGCAGCAGGTGGCGCTGTTCAACAACCCCGACAATACCGGCCCCGACGATGGCATCTACGATGCGGTGGCCGTGCCCGACTACCGCTACAATGGCACCCCTTATGGCGGTAATTTCCCTATCGGGGGCACCAGTTACACCTATGATGCGAACGGCGTGCGCCCGGTCAGCAATACGGCCTCGACCGCTAACTACGCAGCTGGTGGCGATGGATTCAACGATGCAGACTTTGCGCCTCTGCGCAATGGTAGCAAGGTTTTCGCGGCAACGGCCCATCTCGAATACGAGATCAGCGATGCTATCCAGCTCTTTGCCGATGGTCAGTATGCGCGCACCAAGGCTTCTTCACCGCTGCAGCCGACTTTCGATTCCGCTGGCGATTTCACGCTGAGCTACGATAATCCGCTGATTCCTGACGATATCCGGGCGTTGATGGACGAGGCAGGCGAGACCACGCTGACCTTTGGCCGAACCAACTGGGACCAGGGGCAGCAGTATCGCTATGTTGATCGTGACACGGTGACGGGCGTCTTGGGCCTGCAAGGCGATCTTGGTCAGTTCCACTGGATGGGCTTCTACCAGTACGGTCGCTATGAAGCGGATTCACGCGTCACGCATGATCGTATCACGTCGCGGTTTGCGCAGGCGCTCGACGCGGTCCAACTGGGCGACGGCAGCATTGTGTGCCGCGATGATGATGCGCGTGCGGCAGGATGTGTGCCGATCAACGTCTTTGGGCCTTCTGCGGCATCGGACGATGCAGTTGCCTATTTCGACTATTCCGAGCGGCGCAAGGTCGTAAACACGCAGCAGGTTGCAGGTGCGCAGATCGACGGCGACGCATTCGAACTTCCTGCAGGTCCAGTGCAGGTCGCGCTGGGCATCGAATGGCGCAAGGAAACCACAAGGGCACAGGCCGACCCGCGCGCGGAAGCCGGAGAACTGTGGCGAGTGGCGGATAACAGCATCAAGGCTGATTTCAACGTGAAGGAGGCCTTCGGCGAAGTCCTTGTTCCGATCCTCGCCGATCAGCCTTTCGCGCGTGAGCTTTCTCTGGAGGGCGCTGCCCGTATCTCTGATTACAGCACCATCGGCACGACCTGGACGTGGAAGCTGGGCGGGCAATGGGCGCCTAACCGGGATATCCGCTTTCGCGTTACCCGTTCGCGCAGCGTGCGCGCGCCCAATCTGTCCGAACTCTACAGTCCGGGAACCGTATCTAACGTCAACCTGCTCGATCCGTGCAGTGCCGCGCGTGTAAACCTTGAACCCAATCGTGCGGACAATTGCGCCGCGCTGGGGCTGCCCACGAACTACACCGACCCGCAGGCAAACGCCTATAAGACCGTGATTACCGGCGGCAATGCGGACCTCAATGCGGAAAAGTCGAAAAGCTGGACGGCCGGGGCGGTTATCACACCCGGATTCCTGCCTGGCGTCATCGCTCGATAGACTGGTGGAAGATTGATATTACGGGCGCGATCGGCAGTGTGCCTGAAAACCGCATCGTGGAGAACTGCGTCGATTCCGCCTCGGTCGACAATGCCTTTTGCCCACTGGTCCAGCGCCGTGCCGATGGCGCGATCACGCAGATCAGCGTTTCACCGATCAATATCGGTTCGCAGAAGGCCGAAGGGATTGATTTCGGCGTGCAGTATCATCAGCCCATTGGAGAAGTCGACGGACATCTGCGTGTCTCCGGCACGTATCTCATCGGCAACCGCCAGCAGGTGATCAGCGGCGATCCCACCACACTGGACATTGCCCGCGGCGAGATCGACAATCCCAAGTGGCGCGTGAATGCCACGCCGGGGATCACGTGGGGCCAATTCAGCCTCGACTGGACACTGCGCTACATCTCGAAATCTCATGTCGACGTTCAGCTGAGTGATGAGGGGCGCAGCGACAACGACGTCTCCTCCCGCCTTTACAATGACCTCTATCTCACCATGGACGTCAATCGCGATGCCCAATTCTATCTGGGTATCAACAATCTGTTCGACGTGGATCCGCCGTACAGCGCAGAGACGTTTCAGGGCACCGGCCGAGGCGCACTGTTCGACAACATCGGGCGGTACATTTATGTCGGCGTGAACAGCAAGTTCTGACAGGAATGGCCATGCAATCAACCAACCGTCGCGCTCTGCTCAAGCGTTTGGCCACGACCGGTGCGGCAGCTGGCATCGCGGCGGGGGGAGGACTGTCCAGAGCCGGGGCGGCACCGGCAGGCGTCGCATCCCGCGCCGGGATCGCATCAGCCTGCCAGCCCCTGACTGGCCTCACGTTCACGTCATCGGAGCAGGATCAGGCGCTGGGCATGCTGGACGAGGCCATCGCGAGGGCTCACGCGCTTGCTGCGCTCAAGCTTGATAATGCATCGCCGCCCGCCGAATTGTTCGACCCACGCCTGCCAGGCTGGCAACCGCGCGAGGCAGGACACCGTGCCGCCGCGCCGCGTCCCGCGCCGCCAAGGCCGTCTGACAGCGAGGATATCGCCTTTGCGCCCCTGATCCATCTGTCCCAGTGGATTCAGGAGCGCACCCTGACCAGCCTGGACCTGACCCGGATCTATCTCGCCCGGATCGAGGCTCGTGCGGGCCGGACAAACGCGATCGCCACGCTGCGCAGTGAGGACGCCTTGCGCGAAGCGCACGCCCTCGACCAGGAACTGGAAAAGGGGCATTGGCGCGGGGCCTTGCACGGCATTCCATATGGTCTCAAGGATCTCGTGGATACCGCCGGGCTCCGCACGGCGTGGGGCGCGGCCCCCTATCGTGACCGGGTGCCCGACAGTGATGCCACGCTTGTTACACGGCTCAGGGATGCTGGCGCTATCCTCCTGGCCAAGACCACATGCGGAGCGCTGGCCTATGGTGATCGCTGGTACGGCGGACGGACCCGGAACCCGTGGAACCTTGAGGAAGGCTCTTCCGGCTCGTCTGCCGGAAGCGCTGCGGCTGTGGCGGACGGGTTATGTGGCTTTGCCATCGGCACCGAAACGATGGGTTCGATCATAGCCCCTTCGGCGCGGTGCGGTACCGCAGGTCTGCGCCCGACCTTTGGGCGCACCCCGCGCAGCGGGGTCATGGCGCTATGCTGGTCCTTTGACAAAGTCGGCGTTCTGGCGCGCGATCCTGCCGATACCTTGCCAGTGCTGGCCGCTATAGAGGGGGCCGATGGCCTCGATCCCTGCGCCATTTCCGCGCCGCTGGCACCCGAACCCGCGCTGGAGCCGACTAAGACCACACTGGGCTATCGCCCGGAGTGGTTCGAGAATGCGCCGGCAAGCGATCTAGCCGTGCTGGATGCGGCGCGGCAGGCTGGCTTTCACCTGCAGGTGCTAACGATGCCCGACATCGATCTCTCCTTGCTGGGGGCACTTGTCAGCCTTGAGTCCGCCGCCGCCTTCGAAGAACTCACGGCATCGGGGGGCGACGACTTGCTCACCTGGCAGGATGACGTGGCCTGGCCCAATACGTGGCGTGCAGCCCATTTCGAAACGGCGGTAAACTACATCCAGGCCCAGCGCCTGCGCCGGCGGTTGATGCAGCAGATGGCGCTCGCGATGGACAGCGTCGATGCCATTTTACATCCTAACAACGCCGGTGGCTTGTTGCCGATTGGTAACTATTGCGGATTGCCGGGGGTCATTTTCCCAAGTGGTATACTGCAACAACCGACGCGTCATGGCTTCACAAGCTACATCGCTCCAGATCAGGTGCCTTCAGGTTCTGTCCTCCATAACGTTCCATTTGGTACTTCGCTCACGGGCCACCTTTTCGACGAGGCCCGCCTCGTGGCCATCGCGCGGACTCTTCAAAGTGCACTTGGGCTTGGCTCTGAGACGCTACGTCCGCCATTCGATCAGATCAGTCGGCACGCAAAGCTGTGAGCGCTTCCGCTAATTCGAACGTCGTTGTTGCACAGATACACGAGGGATTTCGTTCGTGAATCCAGTCGGTTATTTGGCGTCGATGAGCGAACCAGCCCGCGCCCGTTACCGCACGACGAACTGGAAGGCCTCAAACGCAGGGTGTCGCGTGACCGAATGTCTTCAGAGACCGACTGCCAATCCGCGACTGATTTGCGCCCATCCTTGCCGATCAGTTCCAGCTATGCAGCGCCAGGAAGCCGACCTTCAGCTATGACGTGGCTTGGGACATTATGTTCGGTCCGGTTTTGGGCGGTCCTTCCTGGAAAGCTGCCGCTCCCGACAGACTGATTGCCGTCGGTGCTTTGGCTGCAAGGCGCCCTTCTCGGTCGTTCGGAACTGCTTGTCCTGATCCCGGAACCTCCCGCTCCTTGCTATCCATTGACGATAGATTCGTTTGGCGAGCGATGAAGCGGTGATTCTCGAACACCGTAAGAAGTGAGAGCTTTGCTAAAAATTTAGCTTCCGCAGCATGGTCCAACTGGCCACTCCCAGAAGCTGGCTCAAATTTGTCCACATCGCCTAAACAAGGACCGTTAGGGCCTGAACGCCTCGGTCGTCGGAAGCATTCCTTTCCAACCTACCGCCTCATTCCAGTAACGCTCCATCCAGAGCCACTTGGCGCGAACTGAAGCGATATGCTCGGCCTTGTAGCATTGCCCTGCGATGCGCTCCGCGAGGTATCGCGCGTTCTCGTCCAAAATGACCTGGCCGACCTTAGGTTCGGGCGTATAGATTTGGTATTCCCGTAGGGTATTGAGGGTTTTTGTCAGATCGTAAGGATCAGTGCGAAAAGCGAAAACTTCCTCCCACATAGGACCGCTTATCAATGGCTCCAGTGAACTATGGATCGAAATCCTTGGAGGAGCACCTGAGCGATCCATTTCATAAGCCCGCAGATACCCCGGCCCAAAAAGCACCTCATCAGTATGGATCATATTGCCACAAGCAATTCCGCCCCTCAGGAGGACTGATTGCTGAAGGAGGTTATTTGCGAGGAATACGGCTCCTTGCAACACACCATGGAGGCCGATGCCGTCCGCCTGACCTGAGATAACGATGCAATCGCTGAATTGAGTAGCGCGCAAGTCTCCATGAATCGGATTGGCACCTACGGTGTTTCGCATGGTATCTACCAAGCCGAGTATAGCTCTTCGCCACTCAGGATCATCAGCGTTCTCTACCAGTTTCGAGAACCCGAGAATGTCCAAGAATGCGACCACGCGGGGCTGGTATTTGTCGTTTTCCATCCAAGGAGCATATGATTGATTTCTTTGCGCGTGAACATCGCAGAGGCTGTTATTTGATGATTCCCAACACCCGCCGTTAGCGGGTTGCTCAGGAAAAGACCGCGATACATCAAGAGCCGAGTGGTTTGTGCCACGATTCGGAATGGCAGCTATCCCAAGACAGCTTTCAGAAACTTGCCGTTCCGCTACCGGCCCAATCAGGCTGTTGGGATCATCACGGAAAATAGGTCCTTGAACAACATGTGCGCTGTTTGTCGGGGGGCGTGATTGGCTGTCGTCTGAAGCGCTTTGACCACTGGCATGTTCAGAGGCCTGCCGCTGCCTCCGGGTATTCCCGCTTCGCTTTCCCCACTCGCCTCGGCAGCTGTGATGACGCGAAGGCTTCGCGCCGGGACGGCAGGATCGGGGCGGATCGTCGGCATCGCTGGCGCTTGTACCTTCGTCAGTGCGAGCATGTCCTTCTCCTGATAGTAGCGGATCTTCTTGCCGTAGACGGGCGGGATGCCCGAGCGCAGAACGATTAGATCCTTCTCTGGCAGTAAGAGCAGCTCTTGCGGGAGCAGGAGCGCGCGGCGCTGATCGGATTCCGACACGGAACCGCCACCACGGCCCCAGGCGCCAAACGAACGAGACTTCGCCCGGAAGGTGTAGGTGCCCAGGCGTTCCGAGACGTTCTTGGCGTCGTTGATCTCCTTGGGCCGCATGACAATCTGCACGCCGCAGTTCGCGGAGATCTCCTTGGCCACCTTGTCGCCGTAGATGTGATCGAGCTGGGAGAAGTTCTGGATCACGGGGAGGAGACGGATGCCATAACCCGCCACATAGCTGAAGCCGCTGGCGATGACCGAGGCGCGGCCGAGGCGGGTGAACTCGTCGAGCAGGAGGAGCAGGCGCACGTTGTGCCGGTCGGCCGAGGGCAACTCGCGCACGTTGAGGTCGATGAGCTGCTGGAAAAGCAGGTTGTAGATCGGCGCGACCCGCTCGAGGTCGTCGGGCGAGACGCCGAGGTAGAGCGAGATCCGCTTGTCGCGGAACTGGCGCAGATCGAAGTCGCTCTCGGCCGTTGCGGCATCGACATAGGGGTTGAGCCAGAGGTTGATCTTGGCCGTCACGGACTGGCGAATGGACGTGAAGGTGTTGTCCGAGGAAGAAATCCAGTCGCGCAGCGCAGAAATGCACGCGCCAGAGAGAGGCTTTCCGGCCTGTTCGCGCTGCTTGATGATTTTGGGGAAGCGGCGCCGGGCATCACCGGCGGCGAACTGGCGATAGACCTCGCCGATCGTGAAGGGCAGGGCGTCCTCGCCATCGTCGACGGTGGCCGCAACATAGGCCGAGACCCCGAGGAAGGCCGTTCGCGCGCTTTCGGCCCAGAAGTTGTCGCCGGTCAGTGGGAGCGGGAACAGCATGGCCCCGATCTTCTGCAACTCGTTGATGATCTCGACGGGATCGCGTCGGTTGATGTGGCCGAGCGGATTGTAGCGGCACGTCCGTCCTTCGCCGTCGAGCGGGTTGAACAGAAGCGTCTTCTGGCGAAGCTGCCTGGCGCGGTAGCCCGAGGTCAGGTCCCAGTTCTCCTGTTTCACATCGAGGACCACGACGGAATCAGGCCACGACAGCAGGTTCGGGATCACGACGCCCACGCCCTTACCGGCCCGGGTCGGGGCTTCGAGCATGACATGCTCGGTTCCGCCAAAGCGCAGGAAACTGGTATTGAAACGCCCCAGGATGATGCCGGCGCTTTCGAGAAGGCCAGCACCCTTCACCTCGCCAAAGCGCGCCCAGCGCGCCTCGCCGTGCAGCTTTTGCGCGGTGAACATCGAGGCGAAAACGCCGACCAGGCACAGAGCGAAACTGATGGCGAAGCCGAGAAGGAACGGCTGCCAGACGATCGACATGGATTTCATCGACCAGAGCGCGCCGGGCACTTTCGCCCAGGGTGTTTGCATCGAGAGCAGATGCGCGCGCCACAGCACCGTGATCGCGCCGATCGCGGCGCTGACCACGAGGCCCACGATCATGAGAAACGCAATGGCGCCTGGTTGGGACGCCCCCCGATTGCGAACCATCTTGCCACTCATGGGCCACTCCTTTGGTTGTCAGTCGTGAGGTTTGCCGGCCGGATCGAACCACACTTCGGTCATTCGGTAGCGGGCCGGTCGGCCGTCGCTGGGCGGAAGGCGGTGCATCTGCACCACAATGTCGACGAGCGAGCGCAGCAGGGCGCGAATGTCGTGGCGGTCGAGGTCGTTGCCGCCTTCGGATTCCTTGACGAGCAAGGTGAGCTGTTCGAGCGCGCCTTCGGCGGTGTTCGCGTGGACCGTCGTGATCGAGCCGGGATGCCCGCTGTTGACGTTGCGCAGGTAGAAGAAGGCCGTTCCGTCGCGCAGCTCCTGAAGGAGAATGCGATCGGGCCGCATGCGCAGCGCGGATTCCAGCAGTTCCTTCGCGCCCGCCTTCTGCAGACCGTGCCCATCCTTGGAATACATCATGTGGACCCGGTTGCGCTGGGGCACCACCAGTTCGCGGGTATCCTCGATCGTCAGCACCCGCTCGAAGTCGGGGATCAACTTGATGAGCGCCTTGGAGAAGGTGGTCTTTCCCGAGCCGGTCGCACCGGAAATCAGGATGTTCTTGCGCGCCTCGACGGCGAGCGTGAAGAAGCCGTTCCAGTCGCCTGCCGCCCGGTAGGCCAGAAGGGCATCATCGACTTCGTTGGCTGCGCCGTGCGCTTTGACTTCGCTGAAGAGGCCCGAGCGGTCGAGGTCGCCAAGGTCCATCGCCGTGTTTGAGGCCTTGCGGATGGTGATCGAGACGAAGCCGCGCTCGATGGCGGGCGGGATCACGACCTGGGCGCGCTCGCCGCCCGGCAGGACCGAGGAGCAGATGGGGTAGTCCTCGCTTATGTCCTGTTTGGTCAGGCTCGCAATGAGCCGGGCTAGGGTCATGAGGCTGGCGTGATCGAGCGAGGGCGCCTCATGCCACTCCCACCCCTTGCGGGTTTCGATGCCGATCACGCCCGGCTCGTTGATGACCAGTTCGGTCACGTCCTCGCGATCGAGGAGCGGTTGCAGTGGGGCTGCATTGTGCTGGTAGATCGCCGAGACGTTTGCCATCGTTCAGCGCCGCAGTTTGAGGTCATAGACCGGGCTGAAGTCGAAGTCCTTGGCGACGAAGATCGCGGCGGTGTCGCCCTGGTTCTTTTTCAGGATCGGTTTGATGTTCTTGCTGTCCTGAAGGATCGTGTTGCCCATCTCGCTTGGCACCTGCGTCGTGTAGGTGCCTTCGTTCGCAACGGCGCGACCGGCGATGTTGGAGGCGTCCTCAAGCACGCTCATCATGAGAGCTGCCCCGAAGCGCGCCCAGAACTGCGTATCGACCCCGCCCGACATACCCGAGCGGCCGAGCGTATCGGCCGCAGGCGAACCAAGGTCGATCGCGACCCCGCGCGGGGTGAGCGCGCGGGTCCACAGCACGAACATGCGCGCCTGGCCTTGCGTGATGCCGCCCGAATACTGTCCCAGGACCTTGGTGCCCTTGTCGAGCAGGACCACGCGGCCGTCTTCGGAATAGACATCGTGGTTGATGACACACGAGACGAACCCGGCCTGTGTCGAGTTGATCGCGGTCTGCAAGGTGCAGGGAATGACCGTGCCGGCGCTCAGCAGGAAGTCGCGGTTCTTGATGAGCGAGGCGCGCACCGTCTCGATCTTCGCGTGCCCGAGCTGGTCGGTGAAGTCGGTCGAGCCCTTGCTGGCCGAACCCGTGCCCGTATCGTCATCAGAGGGCGGGCCAAAGCCGCTGGCCCCGAAGTTGCGGGGGCCGCTTTCCTGGGCCTGCGCACCCGCAGCGGCTGCGTTCCCCGCTGGCGACAGCGTGGACGCGGACGCCGTGAGGCCATTGGCCTGATAGGCCATGACCGGGGCCCGCCGTGCAGCATCAGCCATTTTCAGGCGCTCCTCATAGCGCTTCTGGGCAAGGTTTTCCTCGCCACTGGCAGCCTCGCCCGTTGCAGGGACCGGGTTGCCGTTGGCATCGGTGGTCTGTTGCCCCAGGACCGGACGGCCGAAAACGTCGGTCTGAGCGCTGCCCGCTTGTCCAAGCTGACCTGCGAGGGCCGCACGCTGCGCGGCGGGTGAGGCCACCACATCATCGACGCTCTTCTGGCTGGCTTGCGCGGGCTCCTCGGCCGCCTTCGCCGACCCGGCGTTGTGAAAGACGCCGTAGCCGATGATGATGCCAAGAATGGTCGCGACCAGGCCGACACCGGCCCCGACGAAGGCGACATTGCCCCAATTGGTGCCGCTGCGACCCGCGGGCGATCCGCTCTCTTCGGGAATGGAATCGGTGGGCGCGAGCTCACCGCCGCGATCAATGACGTTCTCGGCCATGTTACTGCCCCTTCACTTTGCGTTCGACGATGTTGGAGACGGTGCCCGTGCGCTCGGCGCGATCGTTGCGGGGCGGCGCCTCGTTGTAGATCGCGAGGACCGCCTTGCCCCGGCGCAGGCGCAGTTCGCGGTAGACGGCGTGGATCACCACGAAGTCGTCGCGCACGTCGTAGGGCACGATTGTCTCGCTCCCGTCCACGTCGACCGCGAAGATCGAGGGAATGTCGGCGTGGCCGGGGAAACGCATCGCCGTGAACTCGCCGTTGTCGGAGATTTCGCTCGGTTGCAGCGAGGCATCGCCCTGTTCGGTGTAGTTGAAGTTGCGCTTGCCCTCGATCACCGCGTGATCGAGCGCGGTCTTGACGATCCGGCTCTGCATGGCCTGAGCGGCTTGAGCCTGCGCCATCTGGGCCTGCTCGGCGCTCATCGCCTGCTCCGCTTGTGGGTAGTGGAAGCGAATGCCGTACATCGTGGCCGAGGTGCCGAGCGCCAGGTTGAAGTGGTAGGTGCGGGTTATCCCGCCTTCTTGGGTTAGGACGATGAGGTTCGTTCCGGCCGCCTTCTCGCGGGGTTTCAGGAAGACCACATTGCCGACCGGCGCAATCTGCCAGGAGATCGTGTCGCCAAGGGCTGCCTGCGTGACGGTCTCGCCAGCGCCGAACTGGATCTCGATCGCGTGGCGGAACTGGCCGACGACGCTCACCACCTGGTCGGGATCGTAATCGACCGTGCGCACCCGCGCGTCCTTCTCGCCTGCAACGGGCGTTTCGGCCCCAAAGCTGGCATGAGGCGCGAGTGTAACGATGACGGTGCCGGCAAGGCTGAAGGTCACCAGCTTGCGCCAGATCGCGTCGACCCCGCGCCAGAACGGGCTCCTGGCACCCGAGGTGGTGAGCGCAACCTTGGTGTCCGCAGGCGACAGGCGCCGGGCGAGCTTCGCGCGAAGGACGGGGAAGAAGGGCGCAGGCGTGCTGTCACCGCTTTCGGGCGTCTTGGGCGCATCGCTCATGTCAGGTCTCCGGGTCCGAGTGGAAATTCACGACCTCGAAGCCGAGCGGATTGATCAGCCGGTCCTTCTCCAGCGTGGGCGCTGTCGTGAACTTGAAGGTGAGGGTGGCGGTCCAGTTCTGCGCCGTGGGCGTGTTCTGGCCCATCGTGATAAGTTTGGCGTAGCGGACCTGCGCGACGGTCGGGCTCAGAAAGCTGATCGCGCGAATGTGGATCGAGACGAAGCCCTTGTCCCCGTAGATGTTGGAGGGGGCCTTCTCGTTGCTCGACTTGACGTTATCGAGGTAGCGCGAGCCTTCGGCCTTGTCGCTCATGAGCATGACCGCATAGGCGTTCTCGCGCGCGGCATCATCAAGCCAGCCTTCGCGCAGGCGAATGTACTGCGCCACGAAGAAGCGGTTGACCGCATCGTCATAGGTCTGGGGCTGGGGGCCCTTGAGCGCGGTCACGACCTGGGTTTCTCCGGTCGATTTGTCGACGCGGATCACATAGGGCTCGACGGTCTTGAGTGGGGCCAGCATGGCGACCGCCCCGGTCGAGACAAGCGCCATGGCGCAGGCGCATCCAGCGACAGTCCAGGCAACCCGCCGGGATTGGATTGCGGCGCGCATCCGGTCGTATTCGAAGGTCCGCGCGCTTTCGAGGTACGTGCCTTTGTCGGCGGCTTTGACCTGGGCCATGAGACGTTTCCTTATGAGCAGGGAAGGTAGGACAGCTCGATTTCGCGCGTGTCGCGCGGCGAGAGAGCGGGGGCGGGCTTTGCTGCCTGGGCCGCGGTGCTGGCGGCGGCGGCTGCCTCTTGCGCTTCGGGCGGAATGGGCGTGTCGCTGGACGGGCTCGATGCCGGGGTGGCGGGCCACCCGCCGCTCTGCGAGGGCGGGAGCGGCACCGGCAGATTGGGCATGATCGTGCCGTACATGTTGGCCGGGCGTCGGTGCTTGCCGTCGCAAACGGCAGGCGGCTTGATGTGACTCCCGGTGCATCCGCTGAGTGCAAGCGCACCCAACGCTGTGAAAATCAGCGCTTTCATAAAAACTCCGTCAGCAATGTGCCGCGTTAGGGGCGTTTAAAACTCGTTCGCAGGCGACCTCATGTTCTCGTGGCGGTGCCGCCTGCGCGACTGGCCGGCGCGGGCGTGCGGGCATTGGCGAGGCGGCGGAACATCATGCGGTTGGCGAGGATGTTCATGCCGGTTTGCAGGAAGCCGTGGCCGCCAGAAGACGCGCCGCCCGCGATGCCTGCTGCGATCGCAGGGGACTGGAAGAAGAAGATGGTGCCCACGATATAGATGGCGCAGCACGCGACAGTGGCGGCCATCATCGCCCCGATGTTGAGGTCGGCGGCCGTGCCCTGATCGACGATGAAGGCGGCTGTGCCATCCCCGACGACGGCCATGATGCCATCCATCGACGCTTCCTGAAGGCCGGTGATGAACTTGGTCATTATCGCCATGACGACCATGAGCAGGACGAAGTTCAGGGTCTGCTTGAGCCAGCCATCGAACACGAAGCGCGAGGAATTGAAGAGCAGGCATCCCAGCGCCAGCGGGGCAAGGGCCACGCAGATCGCGACGGAAAGCTTGGCGAAGATGACGACGCAGAATCCGACCGCTGCTGAGAGGAAGCCGAAGACATAGAGCACGGCGATGCAGCCATAGGTGCAGATCGCGGCCTTGAGCTGGATCAGGGGCGTGCGAAAGTCCGTCATTCCCTGAGACGGTAAGTTCTGGATTGCCTGATTGGCGTTTTCGAGGCGCGCCGCGAGCTTGTTGGTGTCCGAGACATAGGTGTCGAACGTCGTGCCCGGGTTGGTGACCGCCGTACCCGATCCCGCTGCGATGATTTCCGAAGGCAGCTCGGTGACGATGTTGACGACGAAGGCGGTGTAACCGACCGAGCTGGCAACCGCGATCGCGAACCCGACCTTCCCCGCCTGGAACACCAGTTCGCGAAGCGGCGCCTGGATGGCCCCGCGCAAGACGGCAAAGCCCAGCAATAGGAAGTAGATGGTCGCGGCCACGCCAAGCGGCGCGGCCACGAAGCTGACAAGTCCAGACCCGAAGCTGGAAACCGCCGAGGTGATGGCGCTTTCGACATAGCCGTACATGGTCGTGAAGAGGACCATGAGATTGACTGAACTGGACGCCATTGGCTGAGCCTTGCCTTGTCGTGAGAGAGCTTGTCAGAGCGAGGGGGCGGCCGGTCACAAGGACCTGGGCCACCCGGTTACTGCGTGTTGCCTCCGAAGGCCTTCACGCTTGCCTCGCCAGCGGCCTTGGCTGCGTTCACCCGCGCGGCCTCGAGCGTGGTGAAGCAGAAGTTCTGCTTCTGGTCCGCAGGCAGGTGCGCAAATTCGCCTTTGTTGCACTTGTGCTCCCAATCGGTGAGCAGGTTGGGATCCGCCATGAGTTCCTGTGTCGTGGGGACCTGTACCGGAGCCTCCTGCTGGCAGGCGCACGCCGCGAGCGTGATCGAGAGGGCCATGAGCTTCTTCTTCATCGTCAGTTCCTCAGGGTGTTGGCTTCGTAGAAATTGGCGGCGCTGGCCGCTGTCGCGGCCTCGGCCGCCGAGATCGAGAGGTTGGCCCGCCCCGCCTGAGCCATCTGAAGCGCCTGCATCTTGAGCTGGTCGTTCTGGAGCTGGGCTTGTTCGGCGGCGATGCGCGCCTGAAGGTCCATCACGTCCTTGGGGTCGGTGGCTGTGTCGAGCTTGGCTTGCAGCGTCTGGAGACCGGCCATGCGGGTTTGCGACACCGCCAGCGTGTTCTCACCAAAGGCGGCCGTCGCGGCCGCCGATCCGGTCGCGTCCTTAAGCGCCTGGCTGTACGCGGCATCGGCGCTTGTCGTGCCCGAAAGCGTGTACTGCGACTGGATGCTGTTTGCGGACGAGCTGAGCGAGCCGATCTTGGACAGATCACCGCCGAACAGCGTGCCGGCGTCCATCGTCGTGGTGGGCATGATGTTGCGCACCGAGCTGTTCGACAGGTTTGAGGCCACAGAGTTGATGTTGGTGAGCTTTTGCAGCGAGTTGAGCTGATTTTGCGCGGTCTCGATCTGCTGCACGCCCTGGTCGATGATCTTGGCGGTGTTGGTCACGGTCGAGATCGTCTGGAGGTAGGTCGAGGAATCGAACACCGGGATGCCCTGCGCCGCCGCAGGGGTTGCGGCGAGACCGAGCGCGAGCGGCGCGGCTCCTAGCAGCACAATGGTCTTGATGCGCATTTCAGCTTCTCCTTTCGTTGGCGTAGAAGAGCGGCAGCCATGCCGCCGGATCGGTGCCCGCCTGTGCAATGGCGGCCTCCATGACCTCCAGCGTTTCGGCACGGCCGGAGAGAACCGAGAGTTCGTCGAGCATCCCGTTCAGATCGAGCTTGGCTACGATCGAGGTGTGTCCCTGCTTGATGAGGAAGCACCGGCTTTCGGGCGTCAGGTCTTCCTTGATCAGCCGAAATTCCGCTTCCGTGAGGCCAAGGCCCTCGCAGTAATCCGAACGTTTGGCATCCGAGTTTGGCAGGAGGATCTTGGTCGCGGTCTGCTCGATGATCGAATGCGCGATCGAGGAGCGCAGCGCGTCGGCGGGCGACTGCGTGCCGAAGACCATGAAGGCGTTGCGCTTGCGGAAGGTCTTGAGGCCGTCCTGTGCGAACGACTTGAACGCATCGTCCTGCAACGCCTTCCAGAACTCGTCGATATCGACGACGACGCGCTGGCCGTTGAGCAACTCATCCACGCGGTGGAAGAGGTAGAGCATCATAGGCGTGCGAATTTCCGGGTTTTCGAGGAAGTCCGTCATGTCGAAGCCGACAAAGCGGGCCGCCATCGAGACTTCATCGGCCGGACCATCGAAAGCCCACCCGAGCGCGCCACCCTGGCACCAGCGCTCGAGCCGCGCGCCAATGCCTTCGGCGTCGGCGTAGCCGAGCATTTCGCGAAGCGCGCTCATCGATCGTTGCGGCGCGGGCAGGCGCATCACGGCATCGAGGCCCTCATCGATGGTGCGCTCTTGGGTGACGGAAAGGGGCTGGTTTTCGCGGCGGACCAGGACGCGGATGAACTGGCGCAGAAAGGCCATGTTGTCGTGGGTCGGCTCCAGCCCCTTGAGCGGGGCAAAGCCGGTTGGCTCGCCGTTGCGCAACGCCAGGTAGGTGCCGCCGCAGGCGCGCACGAAGATCTCCGCGCCGCAGTCCTTGTCGAAGAAGATCTGCTTGGCGCCGGTCTTTTCGAGCTGCGCAAGCAGGAAGTTTTGCAGGACCGTCTTGCCGCCGCCCGTAGGGCCGATGATCAGCGTGTGGCCAATGTCGGCGCGGTGGAAGTTGAACCAGAAGGACGAGCCGGCGCGCGTCTTCAGGAGCGTCACCGCTTCGCCCCAGTGGTTCCCCGACTTGCGACCCGCCGGGAAGGTATGAAACGGGCTCATCGCCGCGAAATTGCGGCTGTTAATCACGGCGGGCCGCGCCCGCATCTTGAAGTTGCCGGGAAGCTGTGCCCAGAACGCGGCTTCCAGCGCGACGTCCTCGCGCGCCATGACCATGCCGGTGTCGGCGGCAGCGGCGCGCGCGATCGAAAGGCGCTCGAGCAGGCGCTTGCGATCATCGTCAATCACGGCGATTGAGAGGTGATGCTCGCCCATGACGAAGCGGTTCGACATGAGATCGTCGACGCCATCGAGCAGCTCCTCGGCCTGGCTCACGCCGGCATCGTCCGAGGACACCATCTGCTTGTACTTCTTCTGGAAGCGCTCGGCCGCGACCGACTTCACCAGCGGCGCGAAACTTTGCGTCAGCACATAGGGGAAATCGAGCGTCAGGAGGCTGTTGAATTGGCCGCTGCGCGTGTTCGCGACGTACTCACGCACGCCGAACATGCCGAGGTAGTGCGACCTGTCGGGAAGCCGGATCTCGGCAGCCTCGCGCCCGAAGATGATCCGTGAATTGTAGATCGCCTGTCCGAGCCGTCCGTGGACAAGGGGAATGCGGATGCGATCGCCAGTCTGGATGAAGTGCAGCACTTCCATGGGCTGCGAGAACAGCACGCCGTCCCGTTCGTAGAGCGAGAGCGGCACCGGATTGGTGTCGGCCAGCATGCTCTCGAAGTCGCGGCACTTGTCGGCCATGATCGCCATGGCGCGATCGTCGGCGGCGTGGCTGGCATCTGTCTTGCCGAACAGGCGGGTGAGCTGGTCGCCCGCCATGTTCGAGGGGCGCACCACGATCGTGACGTAGAACTCGTTGTGGTAGAGCACCTTTTCCTTGAGGCGCTCGGAATACCTGGCTTGCAGGTCGCGGGCGAAGGCGGACTGAAACTCGCCGTCCAGCTCGGGATTGGTGGCGGTGCGCACCAGGTGCGTCCACACGGCCACGCGGTCATCGCCGATCGTGCGCCAGGCGATATTGAGCTTATTGTGCCAGGTGTTGAGGTCGGTAATGTCGCAGGTTTCGAACGGGCGCCCATCGACCCGGTACATGCGCATGAGCGAGCCGTCGGCCAGCGCAACCACGGTGTCGTTGACGTGCCGGGTGTAGGGGATGAACTTGATGTCATCCTCTTCGCGCAGCGCGACCTGTTTGTGCTTGAGGGCGAACCTAGTCATTGCCGAACTGCCTGCGTTTCACGCCGGTCTTGAGGCGGACGGGAGAGTAGCTCCCGCCCCCCCAGAACTTGCGATTTTTGGAAATGAAGGTGGTCTGGAACCACAGGCCCCAGAGCCGGAACGCGTTGAAGTCGTAATGCACGACCATGCGCGCCGGAAAGTAGAGAGCGCCGAAGAGGGCGAGGGGATAGAACGGGTTTCCGACGATACCCCACAGCACCATGCAGACCATGATGATCGGCAGGATTGCCTCGAGCGGCAGTCCCATGAACACCGATGGCCGGGTCAGGGCGAGGAACACCTTGTCTTCGGCGATCTTTTCCGTGTCCATGTCAGGCGCTGCCACCCATCCAGCCCACGATCGTCGTGGCCGAGAAGATGATGCCAATCCCGATCAGGACGGTGACGGCGCGGCCCCAATCCATGCGGCCGGTGAGCTTGGCATAGCCCACCGCCATGATGGCGATGACGCCGACCACCGAGGCAATGGTGATCATCCAGCTCTCGATGGTGTCGAGGCCGGTTTCGATGCTGGTGGAGGCAAAGGCGGCCTGGGACACCGCCATGGAGGCGAGGATGCCGGCAACGCCGACAATCTGGCGGGCGCGGCGATCCGAGAGGATGCGACGCGCAGGACGACGAGAGAACTTCATAGACTTCTCCATGTTGAGGTTACCGTTCCATCTGGTTGGTTTGGATCGGCTCGATCTGCCGAACCGGCGTCGGCTCACGGACCGACACATCAAGGCCGCGCCGCAGCACGTCCGAGATCATTTGGCGGCCCTCCTGGGAAACCGCCTCGATACGCTGGTCATTGCCCTCGAAGGCGGCTTCGAGGTGACGGCGCATTTCCGCTTCTGCCTCGAGCGCGTTGGCAAGTCGGGGCTCGGCCTGGCGCTGCTCATGCGTTCCGCCCAGGAAGAGGTCCGCCAGCTTTTCGCTTTCCCGTTCGGCGGCTTGAGCTTTATCCCTGCTCGCCAGAAACTCGGAGAAGGCGTTGGGGCTGGCCGCATCAATCGCTATCTCCGCCGCCTCGACGACTATCTCCGCTTCCCCGTCCTTCTCGGCCTTGCCGTCTTTGCGCAGACGCTCCGCGTCCTTGCGCTCGCGTTCGGCTTCCTCACGGCGTTGGCGCTCAACGGCTTCGCGCTCGGCAAACGATGGCTCGTAGCCATTGACTTCAAGCCCCGAACGCGCGGCAGCTTGCCATACAGCCTTGCGAAATTCGGGCGAGCCGTCGACCGAGATGCCTTCCCAGCCATTGTGCCGCGCGAGCTTCACGAGGTTCTCGACAGTCTCGCGATCATCGCGGTTGGCAACGATCCGCTCGTTCGAGATTTCGAGCGCTGGCGTCTGGACATTGCCCGGTGCGAACAGGCCGACCCGGCGTTCCGTTTCGGAGCGGCCCTCGATGGCGCGGATCTCGTATCGCTTGGCAAGATCGTCGGGAATGGAGAACGCTGCCTGTGGGACAGTTTCCTGAGACGCGTCCCGTTCTGCGGCCCGAGGGGCCTGCGCGATGCTGTTTTCTTCGCTCATTGGAAGACCTCGATTCCGGTGCTGGCCTGACCGAACACCCACTGTGCAGGCGCTTCAATTGCGCTGTCCTCCTGCGGCATGGAGGTCAGGATGGATGGGGAAGAGGAAAGGTCGGGGAGTGCGGGCGGCGTTTCGATTGCACCGACGCGCGCAGCAGCGGCCCAGACGCGCTTGACGTAGCCGTTGCGAAAGCCCCGGCTCATCGAGCCGGTGTTGTAGAGCGAATAGGTGACGCTGATCGCGTCGAGGCCTGTGTAGTGCTGGCTCGCCTGCGCGTAGCCTTCTTGCAGGACGCGCGAGGCAAGTCCGAGGTTGGTGCACGGATCAAAGGTTTGTTCGATTGTCGTACCGAGACGTGCGAGGTTTCTCGAGTTGATCTGGCCAAGACCAATGTCGACCGAGTGCCCGGCCGCCACGTAGCGCTTCACCAGCGCGACCGCGTCGGCGAGGTTCGAGGCGTTCACGCGCGGCCCCTTGTTGACGTTGATCGCGAGAGGATTGCCCTGGCTTTCGGCGACGAGGAGCGGAACAAGCGCTTCTGTGGCAACGCCTGGAGCGCATTGCTGCGCGAGCGCAGTGAGGGCGGCGACGGTGTAGATCATCGGCCGATCGTCGTGACCGTCGAGGTCTTGGTGTTGATGAGATACGCGCTCGTGGTGCCGTCGTTCTGCGTGCTCTTCACGTAATAGAGCGTCTTGCTCAGCTTCTTCGTCTTGGCCGAAACGCCGCCTTCCGAGCACGACGGAAACGAGCCGCCGAGCGCCAGCGTCTTCCAGAGCTTTGTGATCGGCGGCACGCACTCAGCATAAGTCGTGGGCGATCCAGGGGTGGCTAGGCAGAGGATGACCTGACAGCCCCAAGTTGAGGCGTGGGCCTCCTGCGGCGCTGCGGTGGCCAGCGTTCCGGCTGCCACCAGTCCGAGCCCACCGAGCAGATTGGGGTATTTCGCAAGCAGACGATCGAACATGAACCAGCTCCCTGTTTACGCTGACGAGCGTTGCGCTCTTGGGTCTGGATATGTGATATACAGAATATTCGGTCGACCGGCAATGAATGACTGGCTATGACTGTACTGTGGTTCCGAGCTCGTGGACCCTTGATGATGTTGACCCCTCTTCGTACGGATCGCGCGTTAGGCTGCTATCAAGGACTCTCTCGCGGGGTCGGAAAAGGGTTAACTCATTGCCTAAAAGTGTCGTGTTCCTGGCGGAAACCGGAAAATCGCCATCGCTCGCGGAGCAGACGCTAGCATGTGTGCGCGAAAGCGATTTTGTCGTGAATTCCCCGGATATCGGGTTCAAAGATCTCGAGAAAGTCCTGGCCAAGCATGGCAATCCGCTCGAGCAGGGAGACACTATCAAGATCTACGACCTTTCGACCTTGGCCGTCAGCACCTCGACTGTTCTTCGTGTGATGCTCAAATTGCTCAAGGGCGGAGTTTCCATCGAGCTCTGTGGTCTCGGTTTGACAATCACACCAGACCGAGCAAGTCATTTGTTCCTTCTGCTCGAAGCCTTGGATAGTCACTGGCGGCAGATCCACGGCATCAAGACCAATGAAGGGCGCGGAGCGAAAGCTGGGCGCAAGCCGCGGCTGACCGTTGAGCAGTTGCCGGAAATTCGAAGAATGCTGTCCGAGAAAGGAGCCAATCATGAAACTGTGGCAAAGCAACTGGGAGTTGCCCGTTCCACGCTTTTTGGTTTCCTGAAGTCCCAGAAGGACGTGTTAGGCTGATCGCAGAAGGGCGGCGGGCGGCATCCCGAGCGCCGTGGACAGTCCCGCCAGTTCAGTCAAAGTGATGTCCCGGGCCTTGCCTTCAAGAATGCTCACGATGCGCGCCTCGGGCAATGCGCTTGCACAAGCAATATCACACACCGCCAGCTTGCGCTCCTGAACCGCCACCAAGGTTCGGACGTAAAGGGTTCGATACACTGACATAGTCTAGCTGCCAGCGCGATAGGCTGCGGACTGTTTCATGGTCGGAGTTTCGCCTTCGACAATTTGGCTGCGCTTCTGGTACATCATGCAAAGCAAGGGCGAGAGTACTTCCCATGAGCGCTGCGCGACTGCTGAAAGGGTTTGCGCCTCCGGGTGACTGGCGATGTAGCGGCGTGCCGCCTCGCCCATCTCGCCGACGGTATGGCTGCCAAGAAGAGCGAGCAGCCCACCTTCGCGCTGTCCGGCCAGCAGGTACTGCCACATATCGAGATCGTCCGCGATCGCTTCGTAGAAGCCGCTGCTCCAAGCGGTAAGGTCAAATTCACCATCAGCCGTCACGGCAAGGATCGGGGCATAGCGCGGATCGGGTGTGGCCATAGCGGCGCGGGTTTGCGTAAGGCGGGCATGAAGCTCCTTGCGTGCCCGCGTTTCGATCAGATCCCGAGAAACGGCCTTTGGCGAAAGAGGGCCCATTATCGCATCTACCCAATGACTATCGGACATGGGCTCGAGCGAAACCACAGCACCGGCCAGAAATCCATCGGCCAGATGGAGGTCAGGGCGTGTGTCAGGAGCTTGTGCCTGCCAGTGGCGGTAGCTTGGGAGATCCATGGCGCGTCCTTGCGGTTTGGGGGATCGTCAGACCGAGGGGAGGTTCCTGAAATCTTGCCAGTCGCGCTCAGGGCCGAAGCGCTGGGAGCGCCGTACGTGAAGGAGGGTCCCTACGATCAGGCTCACCGTGGCCGTGAAAGTTGGCGTGTGGTTCATGAAGTTCAGGACGATCGGGCGGTCGACCATACCCAGGAAGTAAACAACGTGGGTCAGCACTGAGAGCAACTGCATTGCAGTGCAGACAAGCGGCCACACCCGCCGGGCACGTGTCGCTATCAGGCCGAAGCCACCAAGACCGGCCACATCCTCTGAAACAGAGATCGCGCGCATCGCCTCTTCAGAAAGGCCGACGGTTTGGACAAAAGCGCCAGCGAACCATGAGATCGCGAGCATGACCAGCAGGACGCCAGCACCGCCACGTTCAGGTTCGCCACCTTTCCAGAGGCTGAGGCCAATCGCAACGAACACAGTTGCGAGGAAGCCGAAGTAGAGGAACTGGAGGACACTCACAGCGACGAGCTTTTCGCACAGGCGGCAGCTCGAAATGAGCGTGAACTATAACAGCCCCTCCAGAACATCGGCTATCTCCAGGACCAACACCATTGTGAGTGCCATCGTGAACGATAGTCCGACAACGGCGACGAACCGACCGGAGGTGCCAAGGCGAAGGTCGAGGCGATCTATCAAAGACAAGGCTGTCGGCGGGAGAGGTTCCACGCCATTCGCTGGGCTCATCCGGTTCTGGGGAAGAACTTGCCGTGAAGGCCCTATGCTTCCAACCTGCGATGGTTCGTATATCAATGGCTCGCATGAGGCGTTTTCAGGATTATCCGCCGGATGTGCGAGCTGTTGGTACATCCTGACGATCTCTTGGCGAGTGCCAAGATCCCACTTCGTTCGTATACTCGCGACGCGTTGGTCAACGGTATGTCGTGAAATGCCAAGGATACGGCCAATTTCTTTGCTCGTGTGTTGGCGGCACAAAAGCTCAAGGACCTGAACCTGCTTCTCGGTCAGAGCTTTCATGTGCACCCCGGTATGGCCCAGCGGTGAACTTTCGTGAGGAGTTTGTTTCGGCGCGTTCATAACAAGCGGCCGGGTTGATAATACAGTTGTCTAGTTTTAGGCGTCCAGAATACTTGAGTCGTGCATCATTCGCGGCAAAGTGAGCTGGATGTTGGCTTTGGTCATCGCTCAAGGGGGCTCTTGCTCAGCAAATCTATAGCTGAGCACCCCAAGGCATCTGCAATCTGCTGCACGATCTCCAAAGTCGGATTGGCTTTTGCACGCTCGATAAAGGATAGGTGCGACGTGGCGATGCCAGACCGATTGGAAAGTTCTGCCTGTGTCATGGCTAATTCAGAGCGTCGCTGCTTGACGTTCATGGCAAGGTTGATCGCCAATTCCGACGCCGCTTCGCTCAGGTTAAGATATTGCGCCATTTCTTTGCCTGTCGTCTTCTTCTGCATCGGACCGAGGTGTGCGGTCTCATTTGTTCGGAGTATACAGCGCATAAGTGCCCAATGTAGACCCTATGTGCAAGGCACTGAAACATGGTCCAATATGAGCTGGAGCTGCATGCTCGAGGCCAACA
>NZ_DF850491.1:66152-77518 GCF_000813185.1 Novosphingobium sp. MBES04
TCAATGTGGGCAGATTGAGGGCGGCGCTTTAGGAGTACAAAGAACAACGCTAAGGAAGAACGATAAAGGAACATTTAGGCTGCCTGGATATCGGGAGGCATGTTGAGGCCCGATGCGCATGTGTGAATTGGATAGGGTTATATCGCGGCAAATAGAGAGGGTGGTCAAGGACAGTGCAGGTCAATTGCGATTGAGTCCCATTTCTCGGCTTTGAAGTTTCCGTTTCCAGAGTTGTTCGATGGCGACTATATCGTCCTGAGTTGAAGACGACCCGCAGACTTCGAGGATACTGACTTGATAATCGCTTGGTTCGCTGCTCCTCAAGCCGAGATTCCCACCATGACCGTCCTGTGCATAGTTGAGCCAGCGTCCGAAAAAGCCGTTTACGCCGGCGGCTGACCCGACGTACTGCTCCCTGGTTCGTGATGACGTGAGCAAGTAGACCCCTCGGGCGGCGCTGAGCGCGGTTACCCAGGTTGCGGGCAACCCCTGAAGCTCAGAAATCCGCGCGAGAAAATGCGTATACCCCGGGAAGGCGTCCTCGCGGAATGTGCGCGTCAGTTCACAAATCGGCTTGTTTTGGCGGTCCGCCCGCTGGATCCATGAACGGGTTCCGGATCCCAATTCAATCCAGAGCCGTCCTGTATAGTCAGCGAGATTCGTGAGCCGCTCAGTGTCATAGCGGTCGAGATCGTGGCTGGTGAGGGTGCTGCCGGGCACGCCCTGCAAGGGATCAATCCAGCCATCTTCGGCAGGGCCTACGCGCCTTGCAGAGTAGAGGCCGGCGAACAGTGTGCCCCCGGAGGGCGGAACCACAAAGCTTGCCCATATGGGCGCAGCGATGCTGGCGCGATTGCTGGCGGTTTGGACGTGTTGATAGTCTTCGAACGCCGCGAGCTGGTCGCGCCATAGGATGTAGGGCGTTTTGCCGTTGCGCCCTTTCGTCTGGTGGCGCAGGAGCCGCACGTCGGCAGGGCTGAAGCCCGCCTTCATCAGAAGATCAGTGAAGAGCAGCATCAGAGAATTTCGTCCCCCGCATGGTCGTCGA
This sequence comes from Novosphingobium sp. MBES04, assembly GCF_000813185.1. Taxonomy (NCBI): domain Bacteria; kingdom Pseudomonadati; phylum Pseudomonadota; class Alphaproteobacteria; order Sphingomonadales; family Sphingomonadaceae; genus Novosphingobium; species Novosphingobium sp. MBES04. Next base: position 67,201 of record NZ_DF850491.1, read on the forward strand.
AAAGCGATGCATCGCGCACGTAACCGGCGACGGTATCAAGCGACTTGTGGCGCGCGTGGTCTTTCATCTTGAAGAGGCTAGCCTTCGATGCGGCGGCTGAGGTCAGGAAGCCGGCGCGGAGCGAATGCGCCGAGTAGAGCGCGGGATCGAAGCCCGCGGCTGCGGCAGCAGCTTTGACCAGTCGCGCGACACTCTTGTCGGTCATGGGCGCATCAGTCAGGGCGTCGGATCGGGTAAGGCGGCGAAACACGGGCCCTTCGGTATGACCGGCTTGGTGCAACCAGTGCCGCAGCAGGTTTACGGGTCGAATCGATCGGCCGTTGGGCACCGCGATCGTTGTGCCTTGCGCACCCTGGTCGCCTTTCGAGCGAGGAATGAAGATCCGGAGGCCGGAATTCACGAAAGACATTTCCTCGCATTGCACGGCGACGAGTTCGGAGCGGCGTAGCGCGCTGGCAAATCCGATCGCCAGGATGGCGCGGTCGCGCACCGCGCGCAGGCCCATGCCCTCGATGGTCGCCAACATGCTCGTGAGGACGTCGACCTCGGCCGGAGCCTTTTGCTGCACTTTGCTCCCGTAAGTGTTCCGGATGCCTTTCAGCATGGTCGCGATCGTGCCTGCCGCATCGCGCGCGGAGGGGGGGGCGATCGCGGCATCGCGGTGGTAGCGATTGATGGCGGCGAGGCGGCGGCCGACGGTGGATGTCTTCCTTCCCTCGCGGGCTTGCCGCTCGAGGTAGAGCGCGACTACATCGGGGTGTGCGGGCAGCGCCTCGAAATTTCGTTCCTCGCAATATTCGCAAAAACTGACCCAGTCCGAAGCATAGGCGCGCAGTGTGGCTTTGGCGTGCGCGGCTTTCATCGTTTTCTGCGCGGCCTCTATTTCCGCGCGCAGGCGCTCCGACAACGTGGCCGTCGGAGCCAGGGGCGTGAGGTCTTCGCTCACGGCAGGCTCGCGCCCCACAGGCCGTAGAGGCGATGGATCGTGCGCTCGCGCAGCGACAGATCCCAGGAGGTGGGACGGCGCGGTTTTATCCAAGCCAGACGCCCGAGCCTTGGTATCTCGATACCGACGCGCAGATGCGCACGCTCGCGCAGATGCGTTGGAGAAGCCAATTGCCAGTCGTCATCGCTCATATGCCACTCGATCGAGGTGTGCGGGCCCAGAACGGTCAGAGGGGCTTCGTTATCTTCGGCATCGAATGTGAAACGTAGAAACTGGCGACCGAGCGGCGTGTTGAGAAACCAGGCTGGACCGATATAGCGAAAGCTCAGGGTGAGATCGGAGCGGTTGGTTACGGTGAAACGATGCCAAGAGCCGCTAAGATCGGATCCGCTGACATAGTCGACCGCGACCCGCAGGCGCCGGCGGTTCAACGAAGCGAGAAAGGTGTAGAGGCCGGCCAGGCCGCCGATCGGTCCAATCCAGGCGCCAGCTTGCCGCGCGATCTCTGAAAAATCCCCCGTCATGATCTTTGCCTCAGGTCCGGCCCAGCAGATAGTCGCGATAGGCTTCGGCATCGGCCGGGAGCGGTCCGAACCAATAGCGGCGAAGGACCCGGGGAAGCCAACGGATCGGTGGCAGACCGCCATGCGTGAGCGCAAACGCAAGAAGTATCAGGACTAGAACGTTGCCGACTTTGAACGACGGACTGGCGAACAGAGCAATGTGATCGTGGGAGAAGAGGCTCCAGGCCGTGTCCGCGAGCGGGGCGCCGATCACGAGTACCAGACAGCCCAGAAGAACACGCGATGCGTGCTGATGCCAGCGCTCGATGCGGGCCGTGAAGGGCTCGTAGTAGCGTGCGCTCACCGGCTTGCCCGGACCATGCTCCCAATAGTCCCATTCGGCGTCTGAAAGGTCTGGCCATTCGCTTTTCGGCGGTGGGCTTTTTTTCGGGAAACTGAAACCGAACACTCTTCGCTCGCACGCAAGGCGCTTTGCCGTCGGCCAGTAGACCGCGTGCCAGTAGCGCAGGCCATTCTGGTGATTATTTTCCGTCAGCCATGCCGAGATGGTTGCAGGCAATGGTGGATCGGGCTCCTTGTCGCGCCAGCGAAAGGAGAGCCAGGTGAGACCTAAGCCAAGCGCCAGTATTGCGAGCGCGACGGCGACTGGCGGTGTGGGGAGCGGGAAGGGCGTTGCCGATCCGACAGCGTGAAGCAGCGCAGACACGCCGAGACTGGCGAGGCCGCTTGCAACCATGAACGAACCTGCAAAGCTCGCGGCGCGCTGGCGGTTGTAGTGGCTGTCCCGAGCGCGGATTGCGCTGAGAATGAGCCGATCGATAGTTAGGGCGCCGGCTGCGGGATTAACCGGATCGATGTGTTTCGCCAGCGCTTGATAAGGTGATTCCGGATCGAGTTCGCCAGCGGCTTCCGCTTCGGACAGCGCGGCGAACAGCTCCTCGAGGCCATAGCGCGCCATAAATTCGCTATCCTCGAGTTCGACAAGATCGTCGGTGATGCGCTGGACTTGCTGGATCGAGAAGCCTTCCACCCCGTCCGTGTAGACAATGACCTCGATGACTTGCGGCGCGCGCTCGATAAAGCGGTCGAGACAATCGAAGAACCGCGGGCCGTCCATGGCCTGTGCATGATGCGATTGGATACGCTGCGTGAAGATGTCGGCGATGAAGGCGCGGACCGTGGCCTCCTCGTCTTCTTCGCTTTCGATCAGCGCCGCGACATGCGCGGACATGGTATAGCCGTGATCGTCGTCGTCTTCATTAAGGGTCATGCCACGCGCTCCTGAGGTCAGCCGGGATCAGTCGTCGAACAGCCGCTCGACCAGTTCGGTGCCGTAGGCATCGAGCAGCACCAGGTCGGGGATGTGCTCGGGCTCCAGACGCTGCCACGCGCCGTCGCCGAAACGGAGCTCATGGCGATCGAAGGCCTTGTCGTACTGGTAGATGCCGTAGGTCGGCTTGGCGAGCTTCCAGCTGCGCTCCAGCGCCGATCCGGGCTTGATCAGCGCCACGAGTTCGATGTCCTGGGTGGGACGGGTCATGGCTGGTTCCTGATGAGTTTGATCTCGACGCCGGGCACCTCGAGTTTCAGCCAGTCGCGATCGGCGGTCCAGATCGTCAGTCCCGCTATCTGGCCCGTGGCGATGCAGGCGCAGTCTCCGAGGCCGATATTAAGTTTTCGCGCGGGCCCGATCAGTCTGCCAACCATGTCCGCTTCGGCTTCACCGAACGGCAGGATCTTGAAGGCGAAATCTTGCACGGTTTCGCCGATGGTTTCCTCGGCCACGCCATTCTTTGCCAGGACCGCGCGAAACTCGGCAAGGTTCACGGCCGACATACAGGCGCCAGCGAGGAGCTCGTTCTCGTCCACGTCATGCGGTTCGCCAAGGACGAACGCGGCGAGCACCGAGGTGTCGAGGATCTTGTCAGCCACGCCCGGTATCCCTTTGCGCATCCTCGATCCGCATGGCCTTGAGGTCGCCCTGCAGATCCGTGTCCGGAGCCAGATAGGGCGCCAGCCTGGCGCGGATGCGTTCCAGCGTCTTGGATGGCCGTCGCACCGAAAGCGTGCCGTCGTGCAGTTCGAGATTAAGTGTCTCTCCGGCACGAAGGTTCATTTCGCGGCGAAGCTGGGCCGGTATCTGGATGCGCCCGTCGCTGGTGATCTTGACGCTGTGCATGGTCATGGTGGAAGTCCTGATCGATTGCGGATTAGCAACGTACAGCACATGGCGATTATACACCAGAACAAAACAGGATTGGCGCAAAATTCTAAGTCCCCACCTATGTCCGATAAGCAATCTTATCGGACATAGGTGGGAGATTCTCCCCGCGGCCGATCAGCCTCTCGACCGGCTCAGGACCGCGTACATGAGGTGCCAACCAATATAGGGGGCTTTGTTGCACAAATCGATCGCAGGGCAGCAGTTGGCCTTTGAAGGCATCGATCACGCGACACGCTGAGTTTGGGGCCTTCCGAGCGCATTGAAGCGGTTGAGGATTGCGGCGCGGATTTGCAGTTCGGCGACTTGGCGATCAAAGTCTCGAGACATGATGCGTTCGCCCAGCAGCTTGAAGCAATGGATTTTCGTTTCGACTAGACTGCGCTGATGATAGCCGCTCCATCGTTTCCAGATTATCCGGCCAAACCGCCGACTTGAGCGAACGATTTCGTTGCGGGCCGTAACCCCCGGCGTAGTCTCGGGCCAGGCTTGCGCATTGCTGCGGGCGGGAATGATGGCACAGGCATTGCGTGCGGCAATGGCTTCGTGACAGGCCCTTGTGTCGAAAGCGCCATCGGCACTGACGCTCGCGATGGCTTGATCGCGTGGGATCTGGTCCAGCAGTTCGGGCAGCATGGGGGCATCGCCAACCCGGCTTCCGGTCACTTCGATAGCGTGGATATCCAACGATCCGAGGTCCACACCTAAGTGGACCTTCCGCCACTGGCGACGTTTGGACGGGCCATGCTTGCGCCTACACCATTCCCCGTCGCCCACCGCCTTGATGCCCGTGCTGTCGATCAGCAGGTGCAACGGCCCGGAACTGGGCTGACGAGGGATTTCGACAAGCAAGGTCTTCTGCCTTCGGCTCAAAGTGCTGAAATCCGGCACCAGCCAATCGAGCCCTGCCATCTCGAGAAGGCTGGCGACCATGCCGGTGGTTTGGCGCAAGGGCAGCTTGAACACGCCCTTCAGCGTCAGGCAGGCCTGGATCGCGGCATCTGAGAAGACAAGCTGACGTCCGCGCTTGCCGGTGGATCGGGCAAGCCACTCTATCGCGGGATCAAACTAGACCTGAAGCGAACCTCTTAGCGCCAGCGCTGCGTTGTAGGACTTCCAGTTCGTCGTCCGGTAACGGGCGCGGGGCGGTTTGCTCATCATCGCCCCCTAACTAACTGGATTCACGAACGGAATCCCTTGGACATTTGCGCAACAAAGCCTCGCGGGGCCGCGATCGGCGACATCAACGCGCGCAGCGGCAACGAACCGGGCGTTGCCTTCTACACCCATGTCTCGGATCGATATGGCCCCTTCGCGACCCGGGTAATCGCGGCGACCGCCGGCGAAGCTCCCTATGTGCTGGATGGCTTGCTATATCAGCAGACCGGCCTGACAATCGAGGAGCACTACACCGATACAGGCGGGGCATCGGACCATGTGTTCGGCCTCATGCCCTTCTTCGGCTACCGTTTCGCGCCACGCCTGCGCGACATCAAGGAACGTCGTTTGCACCTGCTTCCCGGCCAGGAAGCAGGCCCCTTGCTCGCCGGCATGACGGCCGAACCGATCGCATTGGATCATGTCGCAGCGCATTGGGACGAACTGCTGCGGTTCGCCACATCGATCCGCACCGGCACCGTCACCGCTTCGGCGATGCTACGCCGCCTGTCCGCCTATCCGCGACAGAATGGACTAGCCCTCGCGTTGCGCGAGCTTGGCCGTCTCAAACGCTCGATCTTCATGCTCGACTGGTTGCGCGACATCGACCTGCGCCGGCGCACCCAGGCGGGCCTCAATAAGGGCGAAGCCCGCAACGCGCTCGCCCGCGCGCTCTTCTTCAACCAGCTCGGCGAGCTGCGTGATCGGCGGTTCGAGAACCAGACCTATCGCGCATCCGGCCTCAACCTGCTCGTCGCCGCCATCATCTTGTGGAACACCCGCTATCTCGAAGTGGCGCTGGCGGACATCGGCACGCCCGACGAAATCGCGCGCCACGTCGCGCCGTTGGGCTGGGAGCATATCTCGCTGACCGGCGACTATAGCTGGAATGTAGAAGACCGGCCCGATCCGGATGCCTTGCGGCCACTGCGCGCCGTCAGATCCCTGCTCGCCGCGTGACGTTCGCTATCCGTTCGCCCTTACCGTGCAGATACGTCACTTTCGTGTAGTCACCCCCAATAGGGTATAGCCGACAAATCCCCTGCTCAGCACAAGCTCCTACCCAGCTTCGAGAAACCTGAGTTATTTCGCTATCCGACGCCTCGCCAATCCAGCATATATATCATTTGACATCTAAATATCGAATGATATTTTAGTGCTCAAGGATGGGTGAGATGCTGCCGCCCTGTAGGAATGGAGACAATTGTGACCGATCAGACTGATAACCTTAGGCCATCCGCTTCATCTGCTCCTGTGATAGAGGTCGATGCTGGCGAAGCCTTCTGGCGCAAAGGGCCGAAGGACACCCTTCCGCCGCCAGATATGATGGGCCCCTACATGCGTAACCGGCCCCTGCCAGTCACCAAGATCGAAGAACGCAAGGCATGGATAATCGGCAGCGGCATCGCCGGTTTGGCGGCTGCCTTCTATATGATCCGCGATGGCGGCATGAAAGGTGAGGACATCACCATCATCGACACAATGGATGTTGCCGGCGGCTCGCTCGATGGCGCAGGCAACCCCGAGGATGGCTACATCATCCGCGGCGGTCGCGAGATGAACTGGAATTACGACAATTTCTGGGACATTTTCCAGGATGTGCCTGCACGCGAACTGCCCGAGGGCTATAGCGTGCTCGACGAATACCGGCTGGTGAACGATAACGATCCCAACTGGTCGAAGGCGCGCCTGATGCACAAGCAAGGCGAGATTCGCGATTTTTCGACGCTCGGCCTCAGTAAGTCTCAGCAATGGGAGATCATCAAACTGCTGCTGATGCGCAAAGAGGATCTCAACGACGTCACCATCGATAGCTATTTCAGCAAGGGCTTTCTGGAGACCAATTTCTGGTATCTGTGGCGCTCGATGTTTGCCTTCGAAAACTGGCAGAGCCTCCTCGAAGTGAAGCTTTACATGCATCGCTTCCTCGATGCCATTGACGGGCTGACGGATATGTCGGCGCTCGTCTTCCCCAAGTACAATCAATATGACAGCTTCGTCGTTCCGCTTATCAATCTCCTGAAGGCGAAAGGCGTAAAGGTGCAGTTCAACACGCGCGCCTACGACCTAGCCATGACCGAAGGAGACGGCGAACGCACCGTCACTGAAATTCTTTGCAAGGTGGGCGACAAGGACGAAACCATCCCGCTTGGACCAGATGATGTCGTGTTTGCGCTGACCGGGTCTATGACCGAAGGCACTGCCTATGGCGACATGGATAAGGCGCCGGACCTGCAACGAAGCCTCACCCCGCCGGACGAAGGCAGCGACTGGGCACTTTGGCAGAACCTGGCCAAAAAATCGTCGGTCTTCGGCAAGCCGGAGAAGTTCTGCGGCAATCCCGCCGGTTCGATGTGGGAATCGGCAACGCTAACTTGCAAGCCGTCACCTTTTGTCGACAAGCTGAAGGAGCTTTCGGTCAACGACCCCTATTCGGGCAAGACGGTCACGGGTGGCATCATCACCTTCACAGACAGTAACTGGGTGATGAGTGTCACCTGCAACCGACAACCGCATTTCCCCACCCAACCCGACGATGTGCTGGTGCTGTGGGTCTATGCCCTGCTGATGGATAAGGATGGCAACTATGTGAAAAAGCCGATGCCAGCCTGCACCGGTCGTGAAGTCCTGACCGAGCTTTGTTATCATTTAGGCATCGTCGATCAGATCGACGAGATCGCCGCTCACACTAAGGTTCGTCTCGCTCTGATGCCTTATATCACTGCGCAGTTCATGCCGCGCGCGGCAGGCGATCGCCCCCGAGTAGTGCCGGAGGGTTGCACCAATCTGGCCTTACTGGGGCAGTTCGTCGAAACGAATAACGACATTATTTTCACTATGGAAAGCTCCGTCCGCACCGCGCGCATCGGCGTCTACACGCTCTTGGGCCTGCCCAAGCAGGTCGCCGACATCAGCCCGACGCAATATGACATCCGCAATATCCTGAAGGGCGCGCGGGCACTCAACAACAATGAGCCTTTCCCGGGTGAACGACTGCTGCACCGTTTGCTCGACAAGACCTATTATGCGCACATCCTGCCGCCGCTGCCTGAGAAGGAAAGCGCGGTTGCCCATGCGGAAAGCGAATTGTCCGCGTTGTTGGGCAAGGGTAGCCAGGCGGTGACAACACTCGTTGGCTGGCTTGAACAGTTCCGCAGTGGATTGAAGAAGTAAGCGAACGGAAACACGACACCGGGGCCAAGCCATTGAGCCAGCCCCGGTGTCGGATCCAGCAACAGAAACGGAAACAAATGCGCAAGACTCGGGAACAAAGCCGGCAGGAAACACGTCAGCGCCTAATTGCTGCGGGACAGGCGGCGATTGTGCGCGAGGGTATCGGAGCTCTTTCGTTGCGGGGGGTGTGCGAAGAGGCCGGCTATTCGCAGGGCGCTTTCTACTCGAACTTTTCCAGCCGCGACGAACTGCTGCTGACGATAATGGAACTCCATATCCACGCCGAGGTGGAGGTTCTGCGCAATATCGTGCAGTTCGCTCGGCAGGAAACGCTGGGCGATCTGCTCTCCGCTGTCGCCGAGCGACTCGCCAGCACAGCGCAAGATACCCAATGGTCGCTCTTGGCAATCGAGCTACAACTTCATGCTCAGCGCGATGCCCAATTTTCCAACGCTTATAACGATGCCAAGGCAGGCTATCATACAGAATTCGCGCTGCTCGTGGACGACATCACTAGCCATTTCGGCCTGACGCCTGCTCTACCGTCGTTGCAGATCGCGATCGGGCTTTACGCACTTTGGTCGGGGCTGGTGGTGCAGGGGACTGTTCCCGGAGCCCTCCCACGCGATCAAATCTTTCTGGCGTTTCTGCGCGCGATAGCGGGACCCCCACATGCCGCCTGATCAGCCACTGACGTGACCCCTTAGATTTCCTCCAGGAGCGATTAGAGTCTGGCCTGAGAGAAGGACGGACGAGATGAAGAGAGCACGTTTTACGGAAGAGCAGATCATCGGGGTGCTGAAGGAGGCCGAGGCTGGGGCCAAGACAGCCGACCTGGCGCGTCGCCACGGCATTTCGGAGGGGACGATCTAGGGGTCAGTTCCGGCTGAGTGTGGAATCGTACGTTAAGGTCAGGAGGACGCCACTTCAGCGATACATCGAATGTTTCAATCCTGTAGCGGCGGCCATTGCCGTGCGGTGTGGATCACAACCAATATCCAAACCGTATCACCTGCAACCTCGTAAACGATGCGATAGCTTCGGTGCGGCGTCAGTTCTCGCGTTCCTGCGACCGTGCCGACATGGCCAAGCAAGGGGAAGTCGGCCAGTCTGGCAACGGCATCACTGAATAGCTGATCGATCCGAAGTGCCGCAGCAGAATCGTGCTCCACGAGATAATCCCAGATCGCGATGCGATCGTGCTGCGCCTGCGGCGTCCAAATGATTTTCACGAATGGGCGGTGCGCAGTGCGGCAAAGGCGGCTTCGACCTCTTCGTTCGACCGGCCAAGTCCGTCCCGCATCGAGGCGCGGGCGACTTCAACCTTGCGTTGCAGGAAGGCGTCATGCTCGCGCTGCGCGCGTTGCTGCTGGACGAATGCTCGCATGAATTCGCGCACCACCTGCGAAGCCGAGCGGTGGCTGGCCTCCGCTTCGGCCATGAACTCTGCCCGCAGGTCGGCTTCCAGCTTCATCGTGAACACAGCGGCTTTCAACGGGATATTTCCACAAGGTACTGACGTTGTATATACTAACTAGACCAGCGCTAGGTCAAGATTTCAAGAGCGCGGGTTCAGAGATTTCCTCGGCTTCCCCGGCCATGGCATAGACCTCTTCGCTGATGATCCGGTCCGTTATGGCCAGCAGGTGTGCGCACAGCGCGTCGCTCAATTCCTGAAATTCGGGCCACAGCGTGCCGTTGACGATGCTGGCCGGCTCACGGACCATCACGGTTTGGCGGTGCATACGGGTATAGCGAAATGGCCGAAGTCCATAGCGGCGGCACAAAGCGGTAAAGAGCTGTCGCGACCATGGATCGGGAATGGAGAACTTGAATTCCTCAGCAGGGCTCTGTTGCAAACATGGGGGGCGACCGAGCGGCGTCACCCCGAAGGGGGATCAGGCAGCATTGGCGAAATGCTGATTGAGCATAGTCACGGTTTCGGTCAGCGCGGACGGCCCAATGCCGAATGCCCTTTCAACCAGGCGGACCTCCCCCCTGATCCCTGGCTGCAGGCACCACGCCCGGGCCTGCCCTTTGCGTAGGGCCCGCATGACCTCGAAGCCCTTGATCGTGGCGTAGGCCGTTGGCATCGACTTGAAGCCACGTACCGGCTTGGTCAGCATCTTAAGCTTACCATGGTCGGCCTCAAGCACGTTGTTCAGATATTTGGCTCTGTTGCAAAGATCGTCCGCGAGCGAGTGAGATCCGCCGCTTCATGGCAATCAAGCGGCCGTGGCCAGGTGTTGGTTTAGTAATTCCATGGCCTCGGTCAGGGCTGATGGTCCAATGCCG
>NZ_DF850491.1:78362-90204 GCF_000813185.1 Novosphingobium sp. MBES04
GTTATGCAAGCCACGCAAGTGGCGGTCTCGAGCGATACCGCCACCGATAAATCCAGGAAACTTGGAGCCTGATGCCCGTAAACATCTGGGTGTAAAGAACGTCATGTGGCAAGCGGCCAAATCCCCTTCCCGCCTTCTCCATAAATCGGGGCGAGTTCCACCGTGTTGCGACCTGCGGCCTTGGCCCGATAGAGTGCCTCATCCGCGGCCTTGATCAGGAATTTCTGATCGGGATGGCCGGAATGCAGGGCAATGCCGATCGACGCGGTGACACTGAGGCCGCCCGAGCTTCCCGTTTCGAAAATATGGCCCTCCATATCTGCCCGAATGCGCTCCGCTATGTTGGCCGCAGCCTCGATGCCTGTCTCGACTAGGACGATCAGGAACTCCTCGCCCCCGTACCGGAAAACGAAGTCCGTCGCCCGGACATTCCCGACGATCACTTGTGCCACCTGCCGGAGGACTTCATCACCGACCTGATGGCCGTGCCGATCATTGATCGCCTTGAAGTGGTCGATATCGACCAGCATGACGCTGAGCGCTGTCCCGTTCTCCTTCGCGAATGTGACCTCGCGGCCAAGTATGGCAGGCAGGAAACGGCGGTTAAGGGCACGGGTCAGCGGATCGCGTCCTCCTTCCATGGTGCTTAATGTCTGGAAGAGATCAGCGACCAGGAAGGAAATTTCGTCAACTGCGGCGCGCAAATCCGCCAAGGCGGATGAGCCATCCTGACGCTTACGGGGAGCATCCAGCTCTGGCAGGAGCATCTCATCGATGCGCTCGACAAGTCGGACCACAGTGCTGAACTGCGCCGATTGCTCAAACATGAACTGTGCCCGATGCCGAAGCCAAAGTCCGAAGGCGGAATCGCCCAAGCGGAGCAACCCGCCACCAGGGCCAGCTTGCAGAAGCGCGAACAGTGTGTTCTGGCTCCACTCCATCAGGCTGGCGCGCTGCGTCTCTTTGTCGACTGCAGCGTCCTGATCCAGAGAGAAGAGCCGATAGGCTTCATCTAGTCTCGCTCTTGCCGTGGTGTCCTTTACATAGGACTGGCTGATGAGCATGACGGCCGTGTCCATTCGCGCATCAGCAAGTTGAAGCGCGCGAATGCCTACCAACGGATCGACTGCCTGACCCTGCAGCAATTCAGCGAGCCGTGTCTTGATCACCAGCGCGCCTGTCATTACGAGATGGACCGGAATCTTGATGCGAGCGTGGACTTCGCCAATGATCTTCTGGCGGGCCTGCTTTTCGGGGGAGTCGCGAATGTCCTGTCCGGAAAACAACTGCGTGAGCCACTCAATGAGGGAAGAGCTGAGCCTCTCCTGCACCACAGCGTGGTTCAGGAACTGGGCAGCCTCCTGGTCACGAAGCAGCGTATCGTAGAACAAAGCGACGAGTTCACGGCCATGTTCGGCAGCCATCTCCGCGAGAAGTTTGAGCGGCGCATGGGAGTGCCGGCTATGGGCGGGCAGCTTCGCCGACCCTTTGATCCGCTCTTCGTCCGTAAACATCAATGTGATCCTTTCCGCGCCCCTTTAGGGGGCGTCACATAAAACGGGCACAGATATACGCTAAGGCCTGAGGGCGTCGGAAAACACCTGGGGCTGTTGAAAAATGCGCCGCTCGCGGCCGGGTACGGTTGAGGGCGGAATGACACCCTAAGGTTTTGCGATCCCGTCTCGCATGGGATCGACAAACGGGACGCCCTAACCCTTCCCCAAAACCCGTCGCCGGGTGAGCGGTGAGACACCTGATCCACGAATGGGTAAGCAAGACTAGCGACACGCCATATATCCGCTATGCTAGAATTATGGAAACTGGTTCGGCCATCGCTGCACTGGGTGCTCTTGCGCAGGGCACGCGCCTCGATGTGTTCCGCCTGCTGGTCCGCCACGAACCTGCTGGAATGGCGGCCGGCGAAATCGCCCGTCAGCTCGACGTGCCACAGAACACCATGTCGGCACACCTCGGCATTCTCGCCCGCGCTGGCTTGGTCCGGTCTGAGCGCCATAGCCGATCGATCATCTACCGGGCCGATCTGGACGGCCTGCGCGCGCTGACGCTGTTCCTCGTCAAGGACTGCTGCGCCGGCTCGCCTAAACTGTGTGCGCCACTCCTCGCCGAACTCGCCCCCTGCTGCTGAAAGGACGCCCCGTGGCCGTCGATATCGTCATCTATCACAACCCCGCGTGCGGCACGTCACGCAACACCCTCGCCATGATCCGCAATGCCGGCATCGAGCCGCATGTGGTCGAGTATCTGAAAACCCCGCCCGCCCGCGCGCTGCTGGTCGCACTGATCGACCGCGCCGGCATGACGCCCCGCGAGCTGCTGCGCGAGAAGGGCACACCCTATGCAAAGCTGGGCTTGGGCGACACGTCGCTGTCTGACGACGCGTTGGTGGACGCGATGATGGCGCATCCCATCCTCATCAACCGGCCGCTGGTCGTCTCGCCGATCGGCGTGAAGCTGTGCCGACCGTCCGAAGCCGTCCTCGACCTGCTGCCAAGCGGCCAGCTAGCCGCATTCGCCAAGGAAGACGGCGAACAGGTGGTCGATGCGTCAGGCCAGCGCGTCGCCTGATGCTCCTTGCCGTCCTGATCTTCGTCGCGACGATCGCGCTCGTCATCTGGCAGCCCAAGCGCCTCGGCATCGGGTGGAGCGCGATGGGCGGGGCGGTCGTGGCGCTGCTTGCAGGCGTCGTCACCCTGTCCGACGTGCCGGTGGTATGGGGCATCGTCTGGAACGCAACCGCCGCGTTCGTCGCGATCATCGTCATCAGCCTGTTGCTGGATGAAGCCGGGTTCTTCGAATGGGCGGCACTGCATGTCGCGCGCTGGGGCGGGGGGGCATGGTCGCCGGCTGTTCGTCCTGATCGTGCTGCTCGGCGCAGGTGTATCCGCGCTGTTCGCCAATGACGGTGCGGCGCTGATCCTGACGCCGATCGTCATCGCTATGCTGCGGGCGCTCGGCTTCAAGGACAGAGCCACGCTGGCGTTCGTCATGGCGGCGGGGTTCATCGCTGACACCGCCAGCTTGCCGCTGGTCGTCTCGAACCTCGTCAACATCGTGTCGGCCGACTTCTTCGGGATCGGGTTCGGGGAATATGCGTCCGTGATGGTGCCGGTTGATCTGGTGTCGATCGCCGCTACGCTGGGCGCGCTGCTGATCTTCTTCCGGCGCGATATACCGCAGGATTACGATGTCGCGGCGTTGCGCGCTCCTCATGCCGCGATCCGGGATGCCGCGACCTTCCGCGCCGGATGGATCGTCCTCGCGCTCCTGCTCGCCGGCTTCTTCCTGCTTGAACCGCTGGGCGTGCCAGTCAGCGCCGTTGCCGCTGCCGGCGCGATCCTGCTGCTGGTGATCGCCGGGCGAGGCCATGTGATCCAGACCGGCAAGGTGCTGCGCGGAGCGCCGTGGCAGGTCGTGATCTTCTCGCTCGGCATGTACCTGGTCGTCTATGGCCTGCGGAACGCAGGGTTGACCGACCATCTGGCAGCGCTGCTCGGTCGCACCGCGCAAGGCGGCGTGTGGGGTGCGGCGCTGGGAACCGGCCTGATCGCGGCCGTCCTGTCGTCGGTGATGAATAACATGCCGACCGTGCTGGTGGGCGCGCTGTCGATCGACGCCGCGCACGCAACCGGGGCGGTCCGGGAAGCGATGATCTACGCCAACGTGATCGGCTGCGACCTCGGCCCCAAGCTGACGCCGATCGGCTCGCTCGCAACGCTGCTGTGGCTGCACGTCCTGGGACAGAAGGGCATTCGGATCGGGTGGGGCTATTATTTCCGGGTCGGGGTGACGCTCACCGTGCCTGTCCTGCTCATCACACTGGCGGCGCTCGCGCTGCGAATTGGGATTGCCTGATGCCTCTGCGTGACCTTGCCGACCCCGATCATCTGCCAGCGCTTGATAGGCGCTATGCGATCGATCGTCCCGCCCTTGGGCTGGGCGCTGGTGATCCGCCGCCCCGCATCCTGCTGCTCTACGGATCGTTGCGCGAACGATCCTATTCGCGCCTGTGCATCGAGGAGGCGGCTCGCCTGCTCCGCTTCTTCGGCTGCGAGACGCGCATCTTCGACCCGGCGACGCTGCCACTGCCCGACCAGCACGCAGGCGACGATCACCCTGCCGTCCACGAGCTGCGCGAGCTGTCGATGTGGTCGGAGGGACAGGTGTGGTGCAGCCCCGAACGCCACGGCCAGATAACCGGCATCATGAAGCTGCAAATCGATCACCTACCGCTCAGCATGGGCGGGATGCGTCCCACCCAAGGCCGCACGCTGGCTGTCATGCAGGTGTCGGCGGGATCGCAGTCGTTCAACAGCGTCAACACGCTGCGCGTTCTCGGTCGTTGGATGCGGATGGTGACGATCCCCAACCAGTCGTCGGTCGCCAAGGCGTTCGACGAGTTCGATGATGCAGGCCGCATGAAGCCGTCGAGCTATTACGACCGGATCGTGGACGTGATGGAAGAGCTGGTGCGCTTCACCGTACTGCTGCGCCCACATACCACCCAACTGGTCGACCGCTACTCCGAGCGAAAGGAAGCCGGTGTACCGATCGATCCGGCAACGGACCTGTCGGCCATCGCCGTTGCTCCGGGGCGCTGATCGCCATTCACGCAAACGACCCAATCGAAGCCTAGGTTACAGCCATGCAGAACATCGCACCCATCGATCGTCGTTCCTTTATGGGCCTGACCTCACTCGCGTTTTCGGGCCTGGCGCTGAGCGGTTGCGCGACATCGAGCCTTTCTCGTTCATCGATCGCGGCAGGCTATGGCCCGCTGGAGGCTGACCCGCGCCAGCTCCTCGATCTGCCGCGTGGCTTCTCATACCGCGTCATTTCCGCCCTGGGCGATCCAATGGACGACGGTCTGCGCGTACCGGATCATGCCGATGGCATGGGAGCGTTCCGGCTCGATGCGCGCCGGGTAGCTTTGGTCCGCAACCACGAGCTGTCGCCGAAACATGGTAGCATCGGTCCGTTCGCGTCCGCTCGCAGCACAGGGTCCGGCTTCGACCGCGGAACGGACGATAGCTGGTTGCCGGGCGGAACGACGACCCTCGTGTACGATCAGATGACCGGCCAGGTTGAGCGCCAGCATCTAAGCCTCGTCGGCACGATCCGGAATTGTGCAGGCGGTATCACGCCGTGGGGAAGCTGGCTCAGTTGCGAAGAAGACGTGTCGCGCGCGGGAAATGGCTTGCGCGAGGATCATGGCTGGGTGTTCGAGGTTCCTGCCGCGCACGCGGGGCGGACCGAGGCCGTTCCGATGCGCGCCATGGGGCGCTTCAACCATGAAGCAGCCGCCGTCGATCCGCGGACCGGCATCGTCTATCTGACCGAAGATCGCGACGACAGCCTGTTCTATCGGTTTCTTCCTGCATCGCCCGGGCAGCTCGCGCGCGGAGGTCGCTTGCAGGCGCTGGCGTTCGTGGACCAAGCGCTCGGCACCGACAGCCGCAACTGGGACACACACACGCTGTCCGTCGGGCAGTGGGCCGATGCCCGCTGGATCGATCTCGACGGCACCGACAGTGCGAACGACGACTTGCGGAAGCGTGGCAATCTGGCAGGCGCCGTGCGTTTCGCCAGAGGCGAAGGCATCCATTTCGGGTCGGGCGAACTCTACTTTTGCTGCACCTCCGGGGGCGCGGCGAAGTTGAGCCAGATCATGCGCTACAAGCCGTCCGCCAGCGAGGGTCAGGTCGGCGAAGCCGACGCGCCGGGCAGGCTTCAGCTCTTCGTGGAGTCGACGAGCACCGCCATGCTGAACTTCGGCGACAATCTGACGGTCGCGCCGAACGGGCACCTTATCGTCTGTGAAGATCAATATACCGAGGTGGTCGACAACCACCTGCGCGGAATCACGCCGCAAGGGGCGGTCTATTCCTTCGCCCGCCTCCATGCTCAAACGGAGCTGGCCGGCGCGTGCTTCTCACCGGATGGGCGGACGATGTTCGTAAACATCTACAGTCCCGCCAAAACGCTGGCGATCACCGGCCCTTGGCACGCCGTCACCGCATAGCTTCGGCTGACGATCCAATATGCTTCCCCGGTCTCAATCACTGCCGGGGAAGCATCAACAGATTACGCCGCACCGTCTCGCTCAGTGCCCCGCGCGTCTTCCGAACCAGCGCCGGTCGAGCGACCAATCACCTGGCCCGACGATCAGCAGATACAGGCAGCCAAGGAGCATCGTCAGATCGGCGCGGGACTCATGCTGTGCGCTCCAGAAGCCGTAGCGTTTGAAGTCGGGGAGACTGAACGGCCCGAAACCCTCGCCGAGCAGGATCGGGAGCTTCGTCGAAACCAGCGCCACGATCATCGTGACAATCAGGGGAATCGTCGCCCACCTCGTAAATAGGCCGAGGATGATGAGGGCACCGCACACCAATTCCACCACGCCGACGAACGGCCCCATGATCTCGGCCCCGGGAATACCGATCTTAGCAAAGCGTCCAGCGCCGAGGATGTCGGGGAAAATAAGCTTCTGGATGCCTTCGGGGAAAAACACCACCAATCCCACCGCAAGACGGATCAGGATTGTCCATGGGCTGGCGTTGCTCTCAGCCCAGCGTGATCGCATCGTCATCGGTGATTTCATCCTTTTCTCTCTTTGGTTGCGACCCACCTTGAGGCAGCTCGGCCACCCAGCTCGCCAGCGATAAGTGACACCGCCAGCAGGAGCGTAGCGGCCACGGGTTCCTTCACGAGGAAGAACAGGCTCCCCCCACGACGAGGCCAAAAACGTTCACGCCGGCCCACGCCCATTCCGGCTTTGATATGCGTAACAACGACATCAGGCGTTCAGCAGGGCACGGCGTCCATCAACGTGGTCGTTTATGGGCGAAGCCATGTTATACCTCCGGTGAGACGAAAGGGACGATCGAAGTACGTGAGGGACCGTAAACCGACATTCTCAACGACGCTATCGGTTTTCGACATCGAAGTTCGTCTCTATAGCTCGCAGGATGATGATTGATGGATCACCGCGAGCTGTTGTCCGGCTTCGTGCGCCTGCACATCCTGCTTCATGCGGCCGACGCGCCGATCTATGGCCAGTGGATGATGGAGGAGCTGGCGCATCACGGCTACCGTCTGAGCGCCGGAACCCTGTACCCGATGCTGCATGGCATGGAGAAGAAGGGCTATTTGACCAGCCACGAGGAACGGCACGGTCGCGCGGTCCGCAAATTGTATGTCGCGACCGATCTTGGACGCGAAGCTTTGGAGATCGCACGCGGGAAGGCGCACGAGCTGTTCGGCGAACTGGTGGAAGGGCATGGGCGTGAGCGGCGCCCGGGAAACGATACCGCCTGATGCCAGCCGGGTCGGCGAGGTGTTCCTCGCCTTCCTCAAGCTCGGCCTCACCTCGTTTGGCGGACCGATCGCCCATCTCGGATATTTCCGCGACGAGCTGGTGCTACGTCGCAAATGGGTCAGCGAGGAAGCCTATGCCGAGCTGGTGGCATTGTGCCAGTTCCTGCCTGGCCCAGCGTCCAGTCAGACCGGCTTCGTGCTTGGCCTCCTGCGCGCAGGTCCGCTTGGCGCGCTCGCGGCGTGGACGGCGTTCACGTTGCCGTCCGCGCTGCTTATGCTGGCCGTGGCATCCGGCGCATCAAGCCTCCAGGGCGCCGTCGCGGCCGGCGCCATTCATGGCCTCAAGCTTGTTGCCATCGTGATCGTCGCCCAGGCGGTATGGGGAATGGCGCGGTCGCTTACTCCCAATCTCCGGCGCGCGGTGATCGCGATAGCGGCTGCCCTCGTCCTCGTCCTTTCGGGCGGGGCGATCGGGCAGGTCGCGGCCATCATCATCGGCGGATTAGCCGGCCTTGTCCTATGTCGCGATCTGGCGGCATCTCCCGGCGATGGCCTGCCGGTACGGGTTCCCCGTCGTGTGGGCGTCACCAGCATGATCCTGTTCGCGGTGATGCTGCTCGCATTGCCCGTCGTGAGTGCAGCGCTCGGCGGGCCGGGGTGGAACATGTTCGACATCTTTTACCGAGCCGGCGCACTCGTATTCGGAGGCGGCCATGTCGTCCTGCCGCTGCTGCGCGCTGATCTCGTTCCAACGGGTCTGATGACGGACGATCAGTTTCTAGCGGGCTACGGTGCCGCGCAGGCGCTTCCTGGCCCCTTGTTCGCCATCGCCGGATACCTTGGCCCGATTGCAGCCGGCAGCGCATGGGGTGCGCTTCCGGCGCTCCTTGGCGTGTTCCTGCCCGGCTTGCTGATCGTCATCGGCGTCCTGCCGTTCTGGTCGCGCTTGCGGCTTAATCCCGTCGCGCGATCGATCGTAGCGGGCGTGAACGCCTCGGTAGTCGGCATCCTGGCAATGGCGCTCTACGATCCGCTTTGGACAACCGGGATACGCTCGCTAGCGGACGTGGCGGCAGTTGGTGTGGGACTGGTCGCGATGATGCGCTGGCATATCCCGCCGATCGCGCTCGTTGTTACGATGGTCGTCTTCTCGGGAGCCGCAGCCGCACCGCTATGATGACTGCGCAAGGCCTTTCCCAAAAACGAACCCGCAGCGAGACAGCCGGGGAATCTGCGCCAATCGCGCGCGTTGCGACTCCCCGGTTTCCCAAAATCTGTTCCCGAATGGGTTTTCCCAAAATGGCCCGTTGAAGAGGGAGGAACGGGACGCCCCACAAACGTGCGTATGTGTGACGGAGCGCCTGTCTGCCTCGATCGGCATCGAACGGTGTCACCTAACTCGTCACACGATCTATGCACCCTAATCGGTCCCGGCTCGGGGCGGAATGACATGCGAAGGACCGATCTTTAGACCCCATGACTGCCCGAGCCTCGGAGGCTATTCGGGTTGTCCAGGCCGGGCTTTTTTGGGACCGCTTGGTGTCGAAAGACCGAGCGCCGCATCCTTGGGCGGCGAGGACAATGGTATTGCGGCCGATGCGTGCATTAATGCCATCCATCGCCGCCAGCAGACCGGGGGCCTTAGCGGTGTGTTTCTGGCGGAATGGCTCCGCTGTCGCCTACCGGGGAAAGTGAGCGACAACGGATCAGGTGCGCCATCCCGAACTACGGGATCGGCAAACCGAGGCAGGGATTGCTAGGCGTTCTCGAGATCGAGAACCACGCGTCCCTCGATCTCGCCCTTGTGCATGCGGGCGAAGACGTCGTTGATGTTCTCGAGGCTATCGGTAGTGACCGTCGCCTTGACCTTGCCCTGCGCCGCAAAGTCGAGCGATTCCTGCAAGTCGAGGCGTGTGCCGACGATCGAGCCGCGCACGGTGATGCCGTTGAGGACAGTGTCGAAAATCGAGATGGGAAAATCACCGGGCGGCAAGCCATTGAGCGATATGGTCCCGCCGCGCCGCGCCATGCCCATCGCCTGCTGGAAGGCTGTCGGGGAGACAGCAGTGACCAGAACGCCCTGCGCGCCGCCAATCTCTTTGGTGATGAAGGCCACCGGATCCACATCCCGCGCGTTGACGGTCAGCGACGCGCCAAGATCCTGTGCAAGCTTCAGTTTTGCGTCGTCGATATCGACCGCGACCACATTAAACCCCATCGCCTTGGCATATTGTACCGCCATATGCCCGAGACCCCCGATACCTGATATCGCCACCCAATCGCCCGGCTTCGTATCGGTGACCTTGAGGCCCTTGTAGACGGTAACCCCGGCGCACAGGATCGGCGAGATGTCGATGAAGCTAACATTGTCCGGAAGGCGGCCTACGTAATTGGCATCGGCCAGCACATACTCTGCGAAGCTGCCGTTTACCGAGTAGCCGGTGTTCTGCTGCTCGTGGCACAGGGTTTCCCAGCCCCCCAGGCAGTGCGTGCAGTGCCCGCAAGCGGAATAGAGCCATGGCACACCGACCCGGTCGCCCTCCTTCACATGGGTTACGCCCTGCCCGACAGCTACGACATGCCCTGCCCCCTCGTGTCCCGGGATGAAGGGCGGGTTCGGCTTGACCGGCCAGTCGCCTTCAGCCGCGTGAAGGTCGGTATGGCACACGCCAGTTGCGGCGATCTTGACGAGGATCTGGCCCGGCCCTGGCCGGGGCACCTGCACCTCCTCGATCACGAGGGGCTTGCCGAATTCACGTACGACGGCGGCTTTCATGGTGCTCTGCATTGGGGCCTCGCTTCATAAACAATAAAACGCTGTCGGCTTCGCCGATATGCGCAGTCCGTAAGTCAGGTATCCTCAGAATGGCGCGTCGATATCGACGATGTCGATCAGCTTGTGATTAACGAATTCCTTGATGCCAAGACCGAGCAGTTCGCGTCCATAGCCCGACCTGCGCACGCCGCCGAACGGCAGATCGGCTTTGACCATGGTCGGATGGTTGACGAAGACCATGCCGGTCGAGATGCGCCGCGCCACCTTGGCACCGTGGGCCGTATCCGACGTGAAGACCGAGCCGCCAAGGCCAAAGGGGGAATCGTTGGCGATGCGCACGGCATCATCTTCGTTCTTCGCTCGAAACAGCATCGAGACCGGGCCGAAGAACTCCCAGTGTCGCGCGGGATTATCATCGCCGATATCGGTCAGGATGGTGGGCTGCACGAAAGCGCCCTGATTGGGAATTTCGGGACCCACAGCAGTGGCCGTGGCGCCATGTTCGACCGCCTTGGCGATCATTTCTCTGAGACCATCCGCAGCCCGTTGGGAAGAGAGCGGCGCCAGAGTGGTCTCAGGGTCGAATGGGTCACCCATGCGCAACGCGCCCACACCTTTGGTATAGCTTTCGAGGAATTCGTCGTAGACCTCGTCGGCAATGATCATGCGTTTGGACGAGACGCAGACCTGCCCACCGTTCCAGTGCCTGCCGAACACTGCCCATTTGACGGTCTTTTCGAGGTCGGCGTCCTTTAGCACGATGAAGGCATCGGCGCCGCCGAGTTCCATGGTGGACTTTTTGAGCGCCCTGCCCGCTGCCGATGCCACGGCAGCGCCGGCAGCTTCCGAACCCGTCAGTGCGACACCCTGCACGCGCGGATCGTCGAGGATCATCTGTACATGGTCGTGATCGACGTAAAGGTTGATGAAAGCATGCTTAGGAAGACCGGCCTCCAGCATCAATTCTTCGAACGCCGCAGCGCACTGCGGCACGTTCGCCGCATGCTTGAGCAGGATCGTATTACCCGCAGAAAGCTGCGGCGCGATGATCCGCGCGATCTGGTAGTAAGGAAAATTCCACGGCTCGATCGCGAGCAGCACGCCAAGCGGATCATGGACGAGAACCGCATCGCCTTCGGCAGGGTCTGCGACGGGGAGCTTTTCGGGCGCCAGAAGCCGTTCAGCGTTATCCGCGTAATAGTCGAAGATCGCGGCGGACAGTTCGACTTCGGCGTGCGCCTCGGCGATCAGCTTGCCCATTTCCACCGTCAGGAGCGGCGCGTACTTGTCGGTGTCACGACGCAGGATTTGCGCCGCCGCGCGCATGACCTCAACGCGTTTGGCGAACGAGGTCATGCGCCACTGCTGGAAAGCCGCATCGGCATCCCCGATAGCTTGGGTAATTTCCCCGGCAGTCGCCGTCTCAAACGTCTTCAGGGTCTCGCCGGTGTAGGGATTGGTTGTCTCAAACATGCCAATTTTCTCTTCTGCTCGGTTGGCATCGGGAAATCTCGCCGCTGGTCAGCGGTTCGAGCATCGATGCAAACGCAATGTTAATGCCCTGCTTGGCTGCCCATGTGAGAGATTGGAACGCGAAGGACAATTATCACGACAAGCACATAACCTGTGCGTATGACGCACCTATGGCTGATCTCTTTGACGCGTGTCAACACCGGGATAAAAACGGGCCAGGCACCGGTTTAAAATGGGGCCAGTTGGGTTGAATAAAAA
>NZ_DF850491.1:91036-97360 GCF_000813185.1 Novosphingobium sp. MBES04
GAGTCGGTTTCGAAACTCACGCTGACCGAGCCAAACGGCGTAGCATGAGCATGGCGGCGGCGGCGTAGAGGAAGGCTGCGGCGGATTTGAGGGTGGCTTCCACGTCCTTGGCCAGACGGCGGTTTCGATTGACCCAAGCGAAGAACCGCTCGACCACCCAGCGCCGAGGGAGGACGACGAAGCCGGACTGCCCGGCGATCTTGCTGACTATCTCGACGGTGATGCGGGTCGCCTCGGTGACACGGTGATGGTTATAGGCGTCACCTCAAGGTTTGTTCGCCAGACAACGATTTCTCGGACATAAGCGGAACATGGGCTACGCTACACGCTTCAACCGCGCCATTGGCTCGTTGAGTGGGTGGAATTCACCTGCTGGAAGTCGCCTGGCCTGCTCCCAGAGGTAATCGCCGGTCAGACTGATGTGCGCCCAGCCCATCGGAGAAAGGTGCGCAAGCAGTGCCGCATCGAACGTCGTGCCGACAGCGTTGAGGTGCTGGGCGGCCCGGTCGAGATAGACCGTGTTCCAGTAGGAAATCGCCGCAATCAGCAGGTTCAGCCCAGATGCGCGAAATTCCTGATTTTCCAGCGAGCGATCGGTGAACCGACCCTGCCGGTTGGTATAGATGGCGGCGGCAAGCGTGTGCCTCGCCTCGCCTTTGTTGAGACCGGCCTGACAGGCACGTCGCAGTTCCGGTTGTTCAAGCCAATCGAGCGTGAACAAAGTGCGCTCGATACGGCCCAGTTCAGCCAATGCAAAATCCAGCCTGTTCTGGCGTTTGTAGGCGGCAAGTTTTCGCAAGATTACTGACGGCGCCACCGTGCCATCCTTGATTGAGGCGACAATCCTGACGATGTCATCCCAATCGGCCTCGATCGCTGCCGTTTTGATGGTGCGGCCCATCAGATTTTCGATGCCCTTGTATGTCGATGGCGCAGCGATCGAACCCAGCTTGCGGTCGCCAATATCGCGCAGCCGGGGCGCGAAGCGGAACCCGAGTAGGTGGCAGAGTGCGAAAACATGATCGGTGGCGCCGCCGGTATCGGTATAGTGCTCATGCAACGGAAGGTTGCCGGCGCCCAGGACAAGCCCGTCGAGCACGTAAGGCGCTTCACCTGCCGTCGCGGACATGATCCGTGATCCGAATGATGCGAAGTGATCGGAAAGGTGAGAATAGATTTTCACGCCAGGTTCGGCGCCATATTTGGCATTGACGTCCGCCGCCCCTGAACGGCTCCGCCCCGACCGGAAGAACTGGCCATCGGACGACGAACTGGTGCCAGCGCCCCAATGCCGCGCGAAGGGTAATTCGTGATGGGCTGAGATGATCATGGCCAGCGCGGCCTGATAGTTCTCGGGTGAAAGATACCAGTTGTGGGTCCATGCGAGTTGGGCATAACTGACGCCTTCGCTGGCATTGGCCATCCGCTCCAGCCCGAGGTTGGTGCCATCAGCCAGAATTGCGGCGAGTACCGTGCTGGGGTTGTCGTGCTCCTTGCCTGAGCGCAGGTCACGGAATGCGTTCAAAAAACCAGTGCGTTCGGCGACTTCAAGCAGCAGCTCGGTGATGCGCACGCGGGGAAGCAGGGTATCGAGCTTGCGATCGAGGGCTTCAGCTTCCGGTGGGGTGACAGGCGGCATTTGCTGAAGCTTGAGCCGGTCTCGTTCGAGCGACACTCCCTCAAGCTTGTTTGTTTTCAACTGCTTGGCAAATCGGCGCAGCCGCCAGTCAAGATTTCGTGCCCGGTCAGCGAGGTAGGATGCAGCATTTGAATCGAACGGAAGCACATCCGCCACTTTGGCGGCGTCGCGCCGACCCAGCAAATAGGCATCGAAGCGCTGATAGTTGCGGGTTCCCTCGATCCATACATCACCGGCGCGCAAACGATCACGCAAGGTTGCCATGATCGCAATTTCATAACGTCGGCGGTCGATACGGCCGCTTTCGGTGATGAGACGCTTCCACTGCCGATTGGGGAATGGCAGTGGAACGCCATCGGGAAGGTCGCGCGACTTTCGTGTGTTCGCATCGCGAATGACATCGATGGCTTTGATCAGTGCCGTCCCTGTTCCAGACGCCTTGAAGGTGAAGGCGTCCAGAAATGCCGGGCTGAAACGCCGTAGCGTGGCGTAACGCTCGGTTGCCGTTACCAGTGCGTCCTCGCCGGCAAGATCAGCAAGGGCATCTACTTGGGCCTTTGCCGCAACAAGCCGGTGCCAGCCCACCGCTTCGTCAATCAATTCGAGCGGATCGCCGCCATTCTGGACAGCCTCATCAAGTGCTGTAATCGTGGCGCCAAACAGCCGCATGAGTTGCCCCACCGACTGAATACTATCTTGGTAGCGACGCTCGCGCCCACGCCGCGCGCGCGTGAACATGCCGCCGATAAGTCGGTCAAACATTTGGATCGCGGCATCGGCAAGTCTGGCCTCAAGGTCGATCACTGCGGCCGTCAACGTCGCCCGCCTGCGATTGACGCTGTAATCCGAAAGCAGGAATGCCGGTGCCACGCCGCCCTCGCGGACAAATTGGGCAAAGCGGAATTCCGGAATGGCGCCCCCAACTACCGGGTGGATACCTATGCCGCGAACATAGCGCAGGCGCTCAAGCAAGCCATTGATATTGGCCGCAGTCGGGGCTTCTTCGAAATTACGCAACCACGCCAGCGGTGTCATGCCGAAATCCGGGTTGTTGATTACGAGTTCGTCTAGCCGTGTCAGTTCAGCAGAGCTGAGGCCTTCGACGATTGCGGCTGCGGCAGCTTTGCGTGCGCGTGCCCGGCCAGCAAGACCGGCGCGTTCCAGTGTGTCGCCTGACGGAAGAATGAACCGCTCACCCTTCAGGCCAACCATGAGGGCGCGAACAATCGGTTCACCTCTGTCTGTATACTCGGCGGCTTGCGCGGCAAGATTCAGGGCAAGTGCCAGGTCGCCGCGTCGAAACGGGCGTATGCCAAGATAACGCGCCACGAGATCGGCATGATCGGTACGGGTTTGCGCGCGCTGACCATATGCAGAGAAGGAGGAAGGATCGACGAATAACTGTGCCGCGAGGTACTGAAGAATGACGTCGGGAAGCCCGATCTCGGGTTGCAGACCAAAGCCGGGATGTCGCATCAAAGCGATTTGTGCAGCCAGACCGAGGCGATTTGCTGGACCATAGCGGCGCCCAACCAATTCAACATCTTCCGCAGAAAGGGTATAATGCCCAATGATCGCGGTTTCTTGGACAGGAGGATCGAACAGGCGCCGGCGCTCGTCTCCGGTCAGAAGTCGGCGTCGTGCCATTTTGCTCTCCCGCTGAGGCGAATAACAAAATTGACACCAAAGCGGCTTGCACTGGAGGGAGGCCATTCGTTGCCGGTTGATCCCCGAGCAATCACCCGGCGCAGCAAGACAGTTTGGCGACATCCTTATCAAACGTTTGGGCCGCCAGTTTGAGGCCTTCCACAGTGGTCAGGTAAGGAAATATCGTTGCACCCAATTCCAGGGTGGTCATGCCGTGTTTGATCGCCAGCACCAGTGTCTGGATCGAATCCGCGCCTTCGGGTGCCATGATCTGGCCGCCCAGCAAACGGTCGTTCGCCTTGTCGGCAATCAGTTTGATGAGACCCCGCGTATCGCGTGCTGCCAGTGCCCTTGGCACAGCATCGAGCGGGAGCAGCGAAACCTTGATGTCCAGGCCTTGCGCCCGTGCTGTCGTTTCAGTGAGGCCGGCGCTGGCGACTTGCGGGTCGGTGAAGACGACGGATGGCATGGAGGAATTGTCGTAGCGGTATTGGTTGCCCGTCACCGCGTTGCGCGCGGCCAGTTTTGCGCCATAGGCGGCCATGTAGACGAACTGGTCCCGTCCCGTTACATCGCCCGCCGCGTAAATGCCTGGAACCGACGTTTCGAGGTGGTCATCGACGACGATTCCACCATTACGGGCAAGCACTATGCCGCGCTCCTCCAGCCCAAGCCCGTCGCTATTGGGTCGGCGTCCGGTGGCGATGAGCACCTGTTCCGCCGCGACGGTGTCACAATGCCCCTCGCAGGTCAATTCGACCCCGCTCTGTGTTTGGGCGATACGCTGATAGCCGACACCTGCGCAAACCCGCACGCCCTCGGCTTCCAAATAGTTTTTCAGCGCGGCACTCACTTCCGGGTCCATTTCGGGGAGCAGGCGGCTTCGGCAGCAGATGGTGACATCAACGCCCAGACGCGAAAACATCTGTCCCAGTTCTACCCCGATCACCCCGCCACCGATCACCAGCAGCGATTTGGGCAAGCGATCCAGCGCCAGCGCCGATGTGCTGGTTAGGTAGGGCACGCTGTCCATCCCCGGAATCGGCGGCACGGCGGCGTGCGCACCCATCGCCAATATGACCTTGCCGACCTTCATGGGCGCATCGCCGACAATCAGCGCACCATCGGCAAAGCGTGCCTTGCCCTCGATATAGCTCACACCGTCATAGGCGGGCAGCAGATCGACATATTTTTTTTGGCGCAGCGTCGTGACAAGATCGTCCTTCGACGCCGCCAATACGGACCAGTCATCCATCTGGACAGCGCCCCCAAGGCCGGGAAAGCGCGCGGCGGCAAGCCCACCATCACCGCTTCGGCGGCGCGGATCAGCGTCTTGGAAGGAACGCAGCCAACATTGACACAGGTGCCGCCAATCGTGCCGTGACCGACGAGCGCCACTTTCGCGCCCAGATCGGCAGCGGCGATCGCGGCGGAGAACCCGGCAGAACCCGCGCCGATGACGGCCACGTCAAATCCTTCCTGCCCGGGGCGGTTGCAACAGTCGTTCATTGCTTATCGCTTTCTTGAGGCGCTGGCGGCGCCCCGCTCAGTTTTGAATAGCGCGCGCCGGATAACCCGCGTTGGTTGATGCAGCGGCAATCGCAGCAGCATTGGTGCGGCGCGGGTTATAGGTTGCGCGCGCGGTCTTGGCTGCGAAATCGACCGTGACCGCCGTTACCCCGGCGACGCCTTCCATCGCCTTCTTCACGGTGATCGGGCAGGTGGCGCAGGTCATGTTCTCTATGGCAAAGGTGGTTTGCTTCTGAGCGGTTGCGGTAGCCGCGGGGCGATCTTGCGCCGTGCCACTAACTGCATAGGCGACCCCGCCGCCAGCCATAGCCAGCACGGCCATAGCGATACATACTGTATTTTTCATGGGTATTTCCTTTCAATAGAACCAGGGTGCCCACCAGTCGATGGTGAGCGCCAGGATGGCGACGGCAAGGCCCAGCCACAGCACCGCCTTGGTGGTCCAAGCCGATTGTGGACGAGCGCAGTAGGAACCGTCTTCACAGGGCGGTTTCGGCTTGAAATAGACATGCCAGAAGCCGTAGCCGAGCAGCGCGAGCGTTACGCCTGCGACATAGGGCTTGTAAGGTTCGAGCGCCGTCAGGTTGGCGATCCACGCGCCGGAAATTCCGAGCATAACCAACAGTAGCGGGACGACGCAGCAAGCCGAGGCGAGCCCCGCGCCGATCAATGCGCCCGCCGCAACCCAGTTTGCCTGCTTCGGCTCGTGGTTTTCGGTGAGGGCTGGCTGTCCCGCTTCCGGCGTTGAGACCATGGCTTGAATCCCTTGTTCCAACTGAGTGATTCGCAGTGTAGGCTCTGTAGCCACTACAGACTCAAGAGGTATTTTCATGGAGCAACAGGTCGGCATCTTGCGTGCCCAGCTTGCCCGGAAAACAGGCTGCAATCTCGAAACCATCCGCTATTACGAGAAGGTGGGATTGCTGCCGGGGCCGCCTCGCAGTTCCAACGGCTACCGCGTCTATTCGCCGGAACTGGTGCAAAGGTTGCAGTTCATCCTGCGCGCGCGCGACCTTGGCTATGCAATGGATGAGATACGGTCATTGTTGTCGCTCACCGATACCGGTGCACAAACCTGCGCGGAGGTTATGGCGAGAACCGAACTCCACCTTGAAGATGTCCGCCGCCGCATTGCAGATTTGCAGAAGATAGAGGTGACGCTGGCGACCACGTTAGCCAGATGCACTGGAGATGACGTTGCCGAATGTCCCATCCTGGAAGCACTCCAGTTTTTACCCCATCAAGGCAATTGACGCCATCTTTGAGGGATTTGATTTTGTGATGTCAGCTTGGAGTATAGCCTAACCGGACGTCAGGGCGCTACCGCGGTTTCTGTCAGATTAGGGTACTAAACGGAATTTGTTGACGAATGTCGTTGCGTATCATAGATTTCAACCTGACATTTTGATGGAGAGAGTGCGCAGTGAAGGGGCAACGGATCGGCTATGTCCGGGTCAGCACGTTCGATCAGAATGTGGATCGCCAATTGGAAGGTCAGTCGCTCGATC
>NZ_DF850490.1:0-22501 GCF_000813185.1 Novosphingobium sp. MBES04
TAAAAGCCCAATAGCTACATACAGCGCCATGGAGCCTTTCGATCCCTGGTCAGCCCAAGACACCGTCGACCCGCGTGAGTTGGTACGCGCCGAGGCGTCAGCCGCGTATGCCCTGGGCAAACTCGATGGGCGGCTCACCCGTCTTGGCGAGACCGAAGAACGGCTGTTTTGCGCCGATCTGGTGCGCCGCACGCTGCTCGGTGCGCTGACGCAGGCGGGCTATCTCGATGCCCCGGAGCGCTTTGCGGACTGGTTCGCCGGGCTCGCGCGCGGCCCCGAACGTGGCGCAGAGGCGCCCTCCTCGGCGCTGGGTATTGTCCGCGCCCTCCTCTCCGAAATGGCCCTCCACCCGTGGGAGCCGCTCGCCAGGACCGCGCAGACGCTCCAGCGCTGCGCACGCTTTGTAGCAGACGAAGTTCCTCTGTCTCTCGAGGAGCAAGCGCGCGAGGCGGAGGCGACGACAGCTGCGCTCGTACGGGCGCGCCAGCTTGTTGAGGGCCTGCCCCGGCCTCAAGACGCGCCCCTCCCTTTCGAGGCGCTTGCCGCGCTGTGCAGCGCGGCCAGGCACGACCCGGCGTTTGCGCCCATCGAGCCGGGAATCCGCAGCTACGATACCGGCGAGGCCTGGGTGGCCCTTGCCGGGCTACGTCCGATCACGCCGCTCTGGGCACTAGACTATGCGCTTGGGCACCACCTGTCGCGCGGCCGAACCCTCGCCCAAGCCCTGCCGATGCCCGGGATCGTGACCACCGAACGGCTGCTGACACGGAGCGCCTCGGTTCAGTTGCAACTGGCTTGCGCTGTGGAGGTGGCGGCCAACGCCCACCTGCGCGCGCTCGAGACGGCGCGCGACCGAGCCGCGCTCCTCACGCAGCGGCTCGCGGGGCTGCGACGCAGCTCGCGCGCGGGAGAGGCCTGGGTTTTGTTGGTGGGGTTTGCGCCGCTCGGGCTCGACCCGTTGATGGACGCGGTCGGGGTCAGCCGACGGGGGACCTATGCACTTCGAGATGCCTTGAGAGAAGTCGGATTGGCCGAGGCCCGGCAAAGCCACGGCAAAGTGCTGCTGGTGGCGAACGAGGATGCTAAGACGTCCAATATCCGTGCCCCGGTCGCCTCGAACGCGCTCGGCCCCGCGGTCGATGCGCTTGACCAGGCCATGGCCGACATCGATCGCCTGCTCGCGCGCACTGAAGATCAGGAGGCGACAGGCACGTAAGCGACACCGATCCGGCGCGGCGCGCGCATCCGCCGTTGCAAGAGCGCGCGCACCGCCTTGCGGGCTTCGGATCGCGCGGCGAAGGAAAGCTGCTTGCCCTGCCCGGCCGTCCCGATCCGGCCCCAGTTCCAGGTCAGCGTGGTCCATCCGAACAGATCCTGGCCCACCTCGACCTGCCAACGGCGCGCCAGCCCGCGCGCCGGGTCGCGAGCTTCCAGCGCGAGGCATCCACCTTCCGGGGCGAGCAATTGGTTGAGGGTCGTCTCGATGTTCATGGGATCGAGTTTCGTGCGCGCGAATCCCTCAGTCCAACGCGAATTCTGAATCACAGACGGCCCCGGTGATTCACTGCGGCGATTACCTGGAGCGAAAGGCACGGCCACCATTATCGCAACGCACGCCAACAGCGCCGTCCACCGCACGACACGAATCAGAAGGTGCTGCTTTCCTGCGCTTCTCCTCTCCAATTTGCAGCCCAAATGCGGGTCTGATGCCCCGACACGCCGCAAACCGCGGCAAATTCAATGCAAATTGCGCGCTTTCGGGGGGCAGAACCTAGACTGAACGAAATTTTCCGAATACCCCTCTACGAACGTTCAAAAGAACTGTCAGGGGATCAAATGCATTCAGAAGTCGAACGCCTCTCCGAAATGGCCCAAGCCGGGGAGCGGATGATCGAGCGTCTGCGCAAGCAGGCGTTCCTGCCCGACAGCCGCAAGGGGCTCAACATCCGTTTCGGCATCGCCGAGGCGGCGCAGCTGCTGGGCTGTTCAACCAACCGCATCCGCATGGCCGAGGACGACGGACGTCTGCCCCCTCCCCCGCCGACCGAGAACGGGCGCCGCCCCGGCTATTCGATCGAGGCGCTCCAGCACATGCGCGAGGTGCTGGGCGCAAGCCCGGCCCGTGCGCCGCTCGACCGCCCTGCGATGATCGCGGTGCAGAACTTCAAGGGCGGCGTGGGCAAGTCCACCGTCACCACCCATCTGGCCCACTATTTCGCGATCCAGGGCTACCGCGTGCTCGTCGTGGACTGCGACAGTCAGGCGACGACGACCACGCTGTTCGGATTCAACCCGCATTTCAACATCACGCGCGAGCAGACGCTCTACCCCTATCTCTCGATCGACCCGACCCAGACCGACCTGCTCTACGCGGTCCAGAAAACCCCCTGGCCCAACGTCGACCTGATCCCGTCGAACCTGGAACTGTTCGACGTCGAGTACGAACTGGCCGCGAGCGGCGCGGACGGGGGCTCAGTGCTCGCCTCGCGCTTCCGCAAGCTCAAGCAGGGCCTCGAAGACCTCGCCCGCGATTACGACGTGGTGATCCTCGATCCGCCCCCGGCGCTTGGCACCATCAGCCTCGCCGTCATGCAGGCGGCCAACGCGCTGATCGTGCCGCTCGCCGCGACCACGCCCGACTTCTGCTCGACCGTCCAGTTCCTCTCGATGATGGACCAGGTGACCGGCCAGCTCTCGCAGGCCGGCCTCACCGTCGACTATGACTTCGTGCGCCTCCTGTGCTCCAAGTTCGATGGCAACGATCCCAGCCACGCGATGGTGCGCCAGATCATGGAGCAGACCTTTGGCCCCGCGCTCCTCCCCGTCTCCATTCTGGAGAGCGCGGAGATCAGCCACGCGGCGCTGCGCATGATGACGGTCTACGAACTGGAGCGCCCGATCGGCTCTGTCCGCACGCACAAGCGCTGCCGCGCCAATCTGGACGAGGCCATGGCCCAGGTCGCCGCGCTGGTGCGCCGGGGCTGGGGTCTGGCCACCCCCGCCAGCCCGGAGGCCGTGGTCAATGGGTGACGCAAATTTCATCGCCGCTTTGCAGAAAACGGTTTCCTACAGGGCCCTCGTTCACGATATGTTCGAACTTGTCCGCTCGCCCTTCCCCGCCCTGACCTACGCCCGGAGGTAGTCCCATGGCCCGCAAGCAATCCGATTACCTCGCCAGCCTGCTCTCAGGGGGAGACGACACCGCCGAAACCAAGGCCGAGGCGAACACCCCCTCCCCGGCTCCTTCACCGGATGAGAAAGGGCAGGCCCCGTCTGCCGACGCACCCGATAGCGCGCGCCCGGCCGAGGGAGAACCGGTCTCCCCAGCGCCGCGATCCAGCACCCGCGCCGGCCTGTCCCTGCTCGGCCGCGAGAATGCGCTCGCCCGCGTGGCGAGCGGTGAGGTGCGCCAGGTCACGCAGCTTCTGCTCGATCCGGCGCGTGTGCGGGTGTGGGATGGCAATGCGCGCAACCAGGCCCGGCTTTCCGAAGACAGCTGTCGCGACCTCATCGATTCGATACTCGCCGAAGGGGGCCAGAAGGTCCCCGCGGTAGTGCGCCATGTCACGGGCGATCCCGACCATGACTACGAGCTGATCGCGGGCACCCGCCGCCACTTCGCGATCTCGTGGCTGCGCGCCCATTCCTATCCCGACATGAAGCTGCTGGCGCAAGTCGCCGAGCTGGATGACGAGGCCGCCTTCCGCCTCGCCGACATCGAGAACCGCGCTCGCCGGGACATCACCGACATCGAGCGTGCGCGCAATTATGCCGAGGCCCTGCCCATCCATTACGGCGGCAAGGCCGTGCGCATGGCCGAGCGGCTCAAGCTCTCCAAGGGCTGGCTTTCCAAGATGCTGAAGGCCGCGACCATCCCGGACGAAGTCCTTGCCGCCTTCGCCGATCCGGCCGAGCTGACGTTGAACCCGGCCTATCGTCTGGCCGGAGCGCTTGACGACAAGGCCCGCGCCCGCGCCATCCGCAAGGAAGCCAAGGCCATCACCGCGCAGAACGCCAAGGCCCGCTCGGAAGGGCGCGCAGGGCTGCCCGGTCCGGTCACGCTCAAGCGGCTGCTGGCCGCAAGCGACCTTGCCGATAGCGGGCAACCGCTTGCGACCAAGGACTTTCGCATGGAGATTTCCGGCCCCTATGGGCGCACGATCCTAGCTGTTAAGGACGTGACCCGGCAGGGCGTGACGATCCAGCTCCCGATGGCCAGCGGAGCGGGCGATGATCAGCTGGCCGACGCGCTCAAGGAAGTGCTCGACGTCCTGCGCAAGAACGGCATCTCGGTCAGCTGAGGCGAAGGAAACGGGACGCGATGTTTCCTCCAGGAAACTTTTCGGTGCAGGCAAGGGGCGACCGGGCAGCCAGGCGCGCGTCCCCCTCCCCTGCCCGGCCCCAACCTGCGACGCGTCCCACAGCGCCATTCCTTTCGTGGTACGCCCCCCATCCCTCCAGCGCACAAGGCCCCTGTCGATGACCCGCGCGCCCAAGGCCCCCGTCAGCGAACAGTTCGACCTGTTCCTCCCCTACATCGCCGACCTCCCCTTGCGCGACCAGCGCGAGATGATGGAGCGACCCTTCTTCAGTCTCGCCAAGTCCAAGCGGGTCAAGCCGATCGACTACACAAGTCCCGACGGACAGGTGCGCGTCCACGTCTCGGCCAGCCCCGAGTACGGCATGGCGACGATCTGGGACGCGGACATTCTGATCTACTGCGCGAGCGTCCTGGCGGACATGCAGCGCCGGGGGCGCAACGATGTGCCGCGCAAGCTCCACATCATGCCCTATGATCTCCTACGCGCGATCGGGCGTCCGACCACGGGGCGCGCCTACGAGCTTCTGGGCCAGGCCCTCGACCGGCTCGTCGCGACGACGATCAAGACCAACATCCGTGCCGAGAACCGGCGCGAGGCCACCTTCTCCTGGCTCGATGGCTGGACGCAGCTGGTCGATGAGAAGACCGAGCGCTCGCGCGGCATGACGCTGGAGTTGTCCAACTGGTTCTGGGAAGGCGTAATGATGAAGGGCGGTGTGCTCTCCATCGACCGCGCCTATTTCGACATCACGGGCGGGCGCGAGCGCTGGCTCTACCGGGTGGCGCGCAAGCACGCCGGTGGAGCAGGCGAGACCGGCTTTGCCATCACCATGCCCGTCCTCTTCGAGAAGTCAGGTGCGGAAGGCCAGTACCGCCGTTTCAAGTTCGAGATGCTCAAGCTGGCCGAGAAGAACGAGCTTCCGGGCTACGCCCTTGCCGTCGAGACGGCACGCGATGGCGAAGCATGCTGCGCATGACCCGGGTCGATGACAAGGGAGGAGCTGGCCACCTCCAGCCCTCCCCAGCCCGGCATGCGCCCCCTGCCCCTGCCCCGGTCTCCTCAGCAACCTCCGGGCATGTTTCCTCCAGGAAACATGCAGGTGAGGCAGCCGAGGTCTTCGATGCCTCGCGCCTTATTCGATCCACCATCACCGGCCTCTCTGACAATGCAACGCGCGGCTTCATGACCGACGAGACGATCGACACCCTGCGCGCCGAATGTCCGGGCTGGGACCTGCACGCCCTTCACGCCGATTTCGAGCGGTGGGTTGCTGCCGACCCGGAACGCACTCCGGCCAACTGGCAGCGCGCCTTCGTAGGCTGGGTCCGGCGCCACCACGCCAAACACAAGAACCAGCTTCGCGGGTGAGGGCAGGGGGCGTGGCGATCACAAGCCCCCCTGCCTGCCCTCCTCACCGCCTCCAAGCCTGTCCCCAGGAAGAGGCCGTACTCGGCGAGGAGCCGCGTTCCCTGCCGGAACCCACCGGAGGGACCTGCCCCACTCCGTGCCCGACAGGGGCCTCGCCGTCCCCCGGATGCCAACCGGCGTGGAGCTCACTTCAACCCCCTCGACGAGAGCCTGCGTGGCGCACGATCAATCAGGCGTCCTGATCTTACCTTGTTCGCTCACCTTCCACGGCGTGATCGTGCGCGAGGTCAGCCTAGCCATCTTGCGCGGTTCAGAGCGGCCGACTTCGTTGGCGCCTGATGGTTTTCGCTTCCAAGGCTATCGCTATCACAGGCCCAGGGCAGGGCGCGTTCCCGAAGTGTCGCGTCCAGCGTCCCGGTATCGTCAAGCTTCGAAGCTCACGTCCACCACCATGCGCGAATTGAACGACCTTCACGCGCGTCATCGAAAAAGAGTTTCAAATTGTGAGGCGCGATTCGCCTCTTCGACACATCCGGAACACGCAGAACGCACGTTTCGACCCTTCGGGAACACACCCTCGACCTATCAGGAACGCCAGTATCGACACGTCAGGAACACATGTCCGACACATCGGGAACAGCCGCGTGAACGCGACTCGTGCAGACCTGCGGTTGCACAGGGCGT
Source organism: Novosphingobium sp. MBES04 (assembly GCF_000813185.1). Taxonomy (NCBI): domain Bacteria; kingdom Pseudomonadati; phylum Pseudomonadota; class Alphaproteobacteria; order Sphingomonadales; family Sphingomonadaceae; genus Novosphingobium; species Novosphingobium sp. MBES04. Next base: position 6,375 of record NZ_DF850490.1, read on the forward strand.
CAGACCACCTCTAACCTGTTCTAACTTGTTCCTCTAACGACTCTAACTTTCCCGAAGCCTTTGGCAAAAATCGAAGAAGGTGAGGGCGCCAGGCGGCAACCTTGCTCTCTTGACCACCAGGCTAGCGCACTCTTCGCCATCACGGGATCTGCCCTAGATCCCAGCGCAGTGAGCGCATTCAACGCTAGCTCTACAAGCTCAGGTCTCCATCTCGAGTATGAACACACAAAGCATTGTATTTAGTCCATAAAATTGCGTAACAAGGCGCAATCCTCTTGCCATACGCCCTAAACGTCCTTCCCTTTTTCGCGGAAAACTGACCCAGCCACGATCGTTTCCCTGAGCGCCTATCAGGACAGTCCGGCCGCCATGGGTCGCTGAACCTAGACGCAAGGTCCTCATTTAAGAGTAAATTAAGGATAATCTCACAGGGTCGCATCATGGATTGCGGTTTAGAGGACGTTATGAGCCAGGATGCGAAGTCGACTGTCGATGTGGCAGTTATTGGAGCGGGACCCGCTGGTCTGACCGCGGCCTACCAGCTCACCAAGCTCGGCTATGACGTCACCGTGATCGAGCGGGACGAAAAGGACGTGGGCGGCATCAGCCGCACGGTCGAGTACGAAGGGTTTCGCTTCGACATCGGCGGGCACCGCTTCTTTTCCAAGAGCCAGGAAGTGGTGGATCTGTGGAACGAGATCCTGCCCGACGACTTCATCCAGCGTCCGCGCATGAGCCGCATCTACTACGAGGGCAAGTTCTACAGCTATCCGCTGCGCGCGTTCGAGGCGCTGTGGAACTTGGGCATCTGGCGCTCGACCTTGTGCATGGCAAGCTACGCCAAGGCGCGGCTCTTTCCCAACAAGACCATCCGCAGCTTCGAGGACTGGACCACCAGCCAGTTCGGATGGAAACTCTATTCGATCTTCTTCAAGACCTACACCGAGAAGGTCTGGGGGATGCCCTGCGATGAAATGTCCGCGGACTGGGCCGCGCAGCGTATCAAGGGGCTGAGCCTGGGCAAGGCGGTGCTCGATGGGCTGAAGCGTTCGCTGGGGCTCAACAAGCGGCCCAACGATGGCTCCAACGGGCAGGCCAAGACCCTGCTTGAGACCTTTCGCTATCCGCGCCTTGGCCCCGGCATGATGTGGGACGCCGCGCGCGATCATGTAGTGGCCGGGGGCAACACCGTCCTCATGGGCCATGCACTCAAGCAACTTTCGCAGGACGAGGAGGGGACCTGGCGCGTCACCGCAACCCGAGCGGACGGTAGCGAGACCGCGATCCACGCCCGTCACGTCATCAGCTCGGCCCCGATGCGCGAGCTTGTCTCGCGCCTGCACCCCCTCCCGGAAACGAGCATGGAAGCCTCCGCGCTCAAGTACCGGGACTTCCTGACCGTGGCCCTGATAATCCGTTCGGACGACCTGTTCCCTGACAACTGGATCTACATCCACGATTCGCAGGTTCAGGTCGGCCGCATCCAGAATTTCCGCAGCTGGTCGCCCGAGATGGTGCCCGATCCCTCGCTCGCCTGCGTGGGTCTTGAATACTTCTGCTTCGAAGGCGATGGCCTGTGGTCCTCGAGTGACGAGGAACTGGTCGAACTCGCCAAGAAGGAAATGCAGATCCTGGGCCTCGTCGATCCCGAGACGGTCGTGGGCGGCTGCGTGGTGCGCCAGGAAAAGGCCTACCCGGTCTATGACGACAGCTACGCCGACAACGTCGCGGCCATGCGCGGCGAACTCGAAGCGCGCTATCCCACGCTCCACATGGTCGGGCGCAACGGCATGCACCGCTACAACAACCAGGACCACGCGATGATGACCGCGATCCTCTCGGTCGAGAACATCGTCGCAGGCGAGCGCATCCACGACGTGTGGAGCGTCAACGAGGACGCCGAGTACCATGAGAGCGGCCAGGAGGGCGAACGCACGCCCATCGAGGATCTTCTTCGCGCAAAGGGCAAGGCCACGATTGGACCTGACCGCGCTGCCGCACTGAATTCCGAACGGGCGGTTCCGCGCCCGATCAACCGCGCGGCCTGAGCGCGCGCCTCGGAGCATGACAGCGGGAAAGCCCGAAACAAGGACGCGCCAGTTCAAGCGCCTGGGACGTAGCCGCTTCGTGCGCTACGCCCTGGTGAGTCTTGCTGCACTGGCGGTGGACATGGGCGTGTTCCTAGCCTTGCTGCCGCTGGGTGTGCCTGCAACGCTGGCCGCCGTACTTGGCTATGTTGCTGGGATCCTTGCGCATTGGCTTGCCTCGAGCCGGATGATCTTTGCCGACAGGCTGGCGGCCAAGGGGGCAGGGCGGCTGCGCCAGCAATCGGGCTTTCTGGCCTCTGCGCTGGTCGGGCTGGGCGTCACCGCCGCAACCGTCTGGCTCTGCGGTCTGGCGGGTTGGGACCCGCGGCTGTCCAAGCTCGCCGCGATCGTGCTCAGCTTCCAGTTGACTTGGCTGCTACGCAAGCATTTCGTGTTTCGCCCAATCTCGCGCGCGATCTGAACCAGAGGACTTGAAGTGTGACCGTGATGCCGCAAGCCGAAGGCACGCCCGCGCGCGCGCAGGAGCGGTCGGGCCTCTTTGCCCGCGTTGCCCTGCCGACCTGGCTTTTCAGTCTTCTCGTGCTGGGCGCGGTGTCCTGGCGACGGGTTTTGGAGATGCGCTTGCTGGACCCGGATGACCTTCTGCGCATGGTCGAGGTTCGCGACTGGCTCCATGGCCAGGCTGGTTCGACGTCACGCAGTACCGCATGAACGTGCCCGAGGGGGCGCCCATGCACTGGTCGCGTCTGGTCGATCTGCCGATTGCCTTTGCCATCGAGATACTGCGCCCATTCGTGGGCATGGCAATGGCCGAGATGCTGGCGGCCGCGATAGTTCCGCTGCTGACACTGCTGGTCCTGCTCTCGGTGCTTGCCCGGCTCGTCGATGGTCTGCTCGGGCGCCGTGCGGCCTTCTTTGCATGTCTGATGGTGCCGATCACGCTGTCCGTGATCCTTCAGTTCCAGGTCTACCGGGTTGATCACCATGCCTGGCAAATCGTCTGCGCGGCCGCGATGATGCTGGGCGTATTCCTGCCTGCCGCGCGGCGAGGGGGGGCACTCGCTGGCGTTTCCGGAGCGATCTGGCTCACGATCTCGCTTGAGGGACTGCCGATGGTGGTCGGAACGCTTACCGCCCTGGGGCTGGGCTGGCTGCTTCAGCGCAAGGGGGACAGGGACGGTTCGCGCCTCGAGAGCGCGGCGCTGGCGCTGGCTCTGACAACGACGATACTGTGGTTCGCAACGCGACTGCCACAGGGCCTGGAGGTCTGGTGCGATGCCGTTTCGGCCTATCATCTTGCCACCTTTGCCGCGGCCGCGCTGGGGATCTGGCTGACGCGCACGTTTGCCCGGGGGCCTCTTTCGCGGTTTGCGGGTCTTGCCATCAGCGGGCTCGTCTGTGCCCTTCTGCTGGCTGTTCCGGCCCCGCAATGCGTGACAGGTGCCTTCAACGACCTGCCACCGCTCGTGCATCGCTACTGGTATGAAAAGATCGCCGAAGGTCTGCCCATATGGCGCCAGGACTGGAGCCGGATCGTGACCATGGTGGCGTTGCTGCCGATCTCGGTCTGGGGGCTGGTCCTGCTGTGGCGCACACGGCGCGAGGCGCGGGGCGATTGGGCGATGTATGGCGGGCTACTTGGGCTTGCTGTCGCGATATCCTGGCTCGTCGCGCGGGCTGATGGCGTTGCCATGGTCCTCGCGATTGCGCCTGCAAGCTATGTGGTCGATCGGCTTCTGACCCGCGCGCGGCAGTTGAGCGTTGTCCCCTTGCGAATCCTGGCAACCGCGGCGGCGATCCTGCTTCCCTTCGTTCCCCTTTTGCTGCTGAACAGTCTCGTGCCATCCAACGAGACGCGTGAGGCCACGCGGGAGCGCACGGCAGAGCAAGAGGACGATTGTCTCGCGCCCACGCGTCTGCATGCACTTGGGCAAGTCCTCGAAAGCCGCAAGGCAGGCCGTAACATCATGGCGCCACTCGACCTGGGACCGGCACTGCTGTTCTCCACCGACGCGACAGTGCTGGCCAGCAGCCATCATCGCAACAAGGTCGCGATGAACGATGTGATCCGCTTCTGGATGGCACCGCCTGCAAAGGCCCATGCGATCATCGAGGCGCGCGGCAGCGACTTTGTCCTTTTCTGCCCGGGCATCCCGGAGTCACGGACTTATGCGAAAGCCGCACCCGGGGGCATGATGGCCCGCCTTTCCAAGGGCGAGGTGCCCGATTGGCTGGCCCCCCTCGAGGATGCCCGCCTGGGCACGCTCAAGGTTTATCAGGTGCGTGCGCGCTGAAGGCTCATGCAAGCTTGTGGTGATCGAACCAGATGATCCACGTCAGGGCTCCTTACGCTCCCAGATGGTGAACCTGGGCAAGGTCCGTTTGAGCCGATAGTGGTTCATTTCCGCTGTAAATCCGGGGGCTTTGCGCATGAATTTGTCCCAGCGGAAGTGTGGATCGGTGATGTAGCCGGGCGTGGTATCGAAGACCAGAATCCGAGGTCTGGCAGCGGCAAGATCATCCATTACGTCGCGGCGAGTTTGATCGGCCAGTTCTGACAGTGCTGCGCACCGTGGCACTTCGCTCGGACAGCTTCCGTTCTCGATCGCATTCACGGCACCAGGCACAAACCATAGGGCCGGATAACGACTTGCCCAGTCTGCTTTCAGAGCAACGGCAACAGGAGGCCCCGCATAGACGTGGGTGGAGAACACGAAGAAGGTCGAGCCTGGGCGGATGTCCTCTTCAAGCTCCTGAACGAGAGAGTTGCGATAGAAGCCGTGATGATAGGACTGCACCATGACCATGGCGAAAATGAGTGCGAACACGACCCGCTGGGCAACTTGTCCTTTCACCGAAACCATGGCCCACGAAAGGCTGATGAGCGACAGGGCGATGAAGGGAATGGCCTGATAGCGATAGCCTGTCCACTGGAGGAGATAGGAGCCCAGACCTGCAAGGCTCGCGCAAATGAGGAGGCCGATATCAGCCGGTCTGTTCTTGCGGACGAAACTGACAGTCAGTCCAGCAAGTATCAGGAGAGGAAGAAGGCCAAAACTCAGCAAGATTCCCTTGGGGTCAACGCCATAGGCGCCGTAAACGAGCCGTGCGGCCGGCACTATCTCCAGAAAATACTCGGGATGCAGCAGCCAAACCATGGCCAGATAGGCCAGGCCGGAGATGAGAAACGTGACGTTGCTCGTGGAGAGCAGCGGTCGTAGCGACCTTTGCTGGACTACGTGCCAGCCTGAAACGGCCATGGGGATCACTACGAAATGGGGTTTCAGGCAGATGCCGAGAGCCGCGCAAATGGTTCTTGCGACACGTGCCACCCGACCAACCTGACCGACGGAAGGCATTTCGCCCAGCAGCCAGGGCAGGATCAATATGACGAGCAATTGATCTCGCTGTGCGATATCTCCCAGGGAGGGAGCGAATATTGCGATGGCGCATAGGGACAGAAAAACAGCACGTTGCGCCGTCGTGAGTTGCTTTGCCCCCTTCAATATGCTCCAGCACCAGTTGATGGATGTGAATGCAACTATCGATATGAAAATATACTGAGAATTTGCCGGGTCTGCTCCTGTGAGCTTCGAAATCAGTATTACCGGCAGTGTGAAATAGAAATTGAGGGGCGGGTTGACCTCGATGATGTCCCTGTAGAGATGTGCACCCTCAATCCATTTGCTCGTGGCAATGAGATACCAGGCAACATCGTGATGGATGAGCCGGTCCCAAAAGGTGAGAAGGATCAGTGCGGCAACCGCTGCGGACACGAGCAGTCCTAGGCACTGCGCGGGATCCATGAGATCGCGCTTGGCGAACACCCAGGTCCGTAACAGAAGATATGTCGAAACCGGAACCACTATGGCAATGGCGAGCATGGCAATCCAGAAGGCATATCCAAACCTGTCGTGGACCAACCAGGTCATGCCTGTACTCAGCAGCAGCGAAAGCAGCGCCGACACAACGAACTTGGGGGCATATCGTGCGTCATCACGCGCAATATCGAACGTAAAGCGGGAATGGCCGAGATAGGACAGGCACACGGCGCACAGGAAGCCTGCAAAGTTGGCGACATACGGTGATGCCCCCGTCAGGGTCGCAAAGGCGGTCGCCATGATCACATGACACAAGGTCCCCAGCAGACCAACGCCTGCGAAGCGAGCAAACTGTCCAATCATCAATCCGCGCCAGTCTCGATGATCGCACCTAGCGACAGGCCAAACGGGGTTCCGACACGGCCGATCACGTGGCGTTCGCTGGCAAAGACATACCGTAACAGGGTATTGAGCCAGGCAGATGGCATGCTGTCGTCCGGGCTTTCGTTCGCGGACGCTTTTTTCAAGAGCCGCGTTGCCAGGGCGAGAGGCAGAAGAAGCGTGTTGAAATAGAAGCTTTTCTCAACCTTCATGCCAGCCTTGCCGACAACCTCTTTCAGGCTGTTCCTCGTATAGCGCCGGAAATGGTGATGCGCTTCATCATGGTGTGACCACAGCTTTGGAAATGCCGGCACGGTGACCAGAATTCGCCCGTGCCGCTTCAGGCGGGCACGCAAGGCCAGGAGTGAGGCGACATCATCCTCAATGTGCTCGAGGACGTCGAGTATGCAGATCAGATCGTAGCATTTGTCGCCGAAGGGAATGGCGCCCGGTAGAGCACCCGGCAATATGTCCAATCCAGACTTGCGTATCGCTTGCTGACGCGCTTGTTCATCGTATTCGAAGGCGTCGAGAGCGCCGTAGCGAGCAAACATCGCCAGATTGCCTCCGGTGCCGCAGCCGGCCTCCAGAATATCGCGCGTCTCTCCCGAAGGTCTGGGCGGAATGAGCCGTTCGAGAACCTCCGCGATGATTCGCCGTCTTGCGGCAAACCACCAGTGTTCACCCTCCAATTCGTTCATCCGGATATAGACGTCAGCTTCCATTGCTTTAACTTTGTGAACTCTCGTGAACGGACTGGACGACGTAAAGGGGGCGCTGGCGGACTTCCTCGTAGATTCGGCCGACGTATTCGCCAATGATTCCCAAGGCAAACATGTTGAGCCCCCCGAACGTCAGGATGATGATGAGTGTCGAGGCATAGCCAGGCACATCGATGCCCAGAGCCAATATCCAGAACAGAATGAAAAGCGAATAGAGCAACGAGAAAAGAGACATGGCTATCCCGACGTAGGTCCATATCCTCAGCGGGGTTGTCGAGGATGCAAAGATCCCGTCCAGCGCGAGTTTCCAGAGCTTCCAATAGGACCACCGGGAGCTGCCGTGCTCGCGGGCAGGGCGTTCATACTCGATTTCGCGCGTTTCGAAGCCGACCCAACTGAAGAGGGCCTTGTTGAAGCGGGAGCGTTCCCCCAGTTCGAGGATGGCCTGGACTACTTCGCGGTCCAGCAGGCGAAAATCTCCCACGTTCTGGGGAATGGGATGGTCTGCCAAGGCATTGAATACCCGGTAGAAGGCGGACGCACTGGTGCGTTTGAACCATGTATCGGAGCCTCGCTCCTTCCGGCGTGCGTTGACGACCTTGGCGCCTTGCAGCCAGGCATCTACCATTTGCGGAATCACGCAAGGTGGATCTTGCAGGTCCACATCCATGGGGATCACTGCGTCGCCCTTGGCATAGGTCAGGCCTGCCGAGAGAGCGGCTTCCTTGCCGAAATTCCGGGAGAAATTGACAACGCGAAGCGCCATGTCGTCGCCGGCCCAGCTGCGGATCATGAACTCCGTACGATCGGTACTGCCATCATTGACGAAGACAATCTCCAGGGCGTGTTGACGCAGCTCGGTCTTGTAGACCTGCGTGACGGCCTCGAGGAAAGGGCGGATTGCACTTTCCTCGTTATGGACGGGAACGATCAGTGAGATCATTGATGTTTCACGGTTCTTGCGCAGAGTGAGCTTCCTTCGTGCCCCTCGGCATCACGGCCCCTCAGGTGGGCAGCTGCATTGCAATCGGGCGCTTTCTCAATGCAGGGCGAGATGCGAAGATATGGTTAATTCCATTGTAATCGGGCCTCGGTGCGGAGCGAAGGAGGCCGATGCCAAGCCCTTTTTGGGGTACCGAGGCGCTCGGGGAGAGAGCATTCCAGATGAGGTCAAGATGGCCTCGATCCCGCGTTGCCTTAGGATAGATTTAACTCTGTTATGGGAGGAATTTCCCTCCCGAGGCGAGGGCCTCTCGCGGAAATTCAGGACATTTTGTGATCACACGATTCGTTAGAAGCATGCCCGAATTGGCGATTTCGCTGAGTATGATCATCGTGATGCTTCTCGTGGCAAGGTTGTTTGGTCTGACCGTCATCTTTCCGTCGGGGGAAAGGGCGGCCTTTGTCGGCATCCACTACATCTACCCGCTGATCGGAGTTGGCGCTCTTGGTCTTGTGACCTTCTTCATCGGGAACCGTGCCGTTTCATCACGCTTCCTCGTCGCGTTGCCCTGCTATGCCGCCGTGCTATTCGTGCATTTCAATATGAAATTGTGGATTCCGCACATCAACCCCTATGTGTTTGATGATTTCTACTGGGGTATAGACCAGTTTTTTAGGCCCATCGTCGAGCTGTGCTTCGTCCTGCGGAAGAGCGTTTTTGCGTTCATACCCTCTGAAGCCAACTTTTACATGATCGCGTATATCGCCCTGTTTTATACGAGCTTTCTCTATCATGCGCTCAAGACGCCTGCGGTCTTTGGAAAGCTGATTGTTGCGGCCTTGCTGTTGCAGGCCTTTGGAACATTCGCCTACCTTGTCGCGCCTGCTGTCGGGCCCTTCATCTATGAGACCGGCGTGAATCCCATCATCACGAGCGGTCAGGAAAGCATGCTATCATTCTATCGCCAGTCGGTTGCCGAAGGTCCACAGTTCCTCGTCGAGCGGGGGGGCATCAATTTTACCGCCGGTTTGGCCGCCATGCCATCGCTGCACACGGCAGGTGCGTTTCTCTTCTTCCTGGTTGCCTGGAAGCACGGCAAGGTCCTGATCCCGCTCTATGCGTTCATCCTAACATTCATCGTGGTGACGGCTGTGGCAAGTCGGTGGCATTATCTGGTCGACATTCCGGTTGGAATGCTGCTTGCCTGGACCAGTTATCGCCTGGCAAATCGATTGGACTCTGGTCTCGCGAATGCTCCGGCTGCAGGTGAGGCACATTGGTCTGATCCTCTGCCGTCCTGAGCGGGATGGCTGAGGAGATTCCCCCTCGCCGTTCAATCTGTTCGCACCCCTCATCCTGTCCCGGTCTAGCCCTCCACGACCGAGACTGTGCTGGTGCCGCGCCCGGATGGAGAGACCTCGATCTTCACCGGGATGCGCTCCTTCAGTTCCTCGACATGGCTGATGATGCCGACGCGTCGCCCGCCCTGTTCGAGCTGTTCGAGGAGCGCCAGCGCCTGGCCCAGGCTGACCGGATCGAGCGCGCCGAAGCCCTCGTCGATGAACAGGCTCTCGATCTTCACCCCGCGCGTGGTCGACATTTCGGCGAGGCCCAGCGCGAGCGCCAGGCTGACCAGGAAACGCTCGCCGCCCGAGAGGTTGTGCAGGCCACGCACCTGTCCGCCCATGTCGTTGTCGATCACCTGGATCAGCATATCGCCGCCCTGGCCGCGCTCCAGCTCGTAACGTGGCTTCAGTTCGGCGAGGCGGGTGTTGGCGTGTTCGAGCAGGCGATCAAGCGTGAGGCCTTGCGCAAAGGTGCGCATGACCTTGCCGTCGGCGCTGCCCATCACGTCGCGCAGGCGCAACCAGACGTCGGCCTTGGCGCTCGCTTCGGACAGTTCACGGCGCAGGTCTTCGGTCTGTTTGCGGACCTTGTCGTCCTGGATAAGGACCAGACGCGCCTCGTCGCGGCGGGTGTTGGCGGTCTCTACCCCTGCCTTGGCGATCGCGACCTGGTCTTCCAGTTCTTCGGGGGCGGGCGTCTCGGTGCCTGCGTGCTCGGCTTCGTGGCTGTCGAGATCGGCGCGGCGCTGGGCGAGTACGGCCTGTGCCTGTTCCAGCGCGCTTGCGATGGAGCGCAGGGCCTCGGCCTCGGCGTCGAGGGCCGCCGCTCCACGTTGCGCCGCGCGCAGGACATCGTCTTCGGCAAGGTGCGCAGCGGCAAGCGCGGCGGTGAAGTCCGCGTCGGTACGGGCGGCGTGCGCCTCGGCCTTTTGCACATCGCTGGCCGCGTTTGCCTGCGCCGTGCGGGCCGAGGCGGCGGCTTCCAACGCACCCTCGCGGCACTTGCGCGCGGCTTCGTGGGCCTGCTCGGCCTCCTTGCGCGCGCGGGCAAGATTGGCCTCGAATGTGGCGACGGGTTCGCCCTCAAGGCACTTCGCGCGCGCGTCCTGCAAGGCGCTCTGACGCGCGAGGATCTGGTCCAGGGTTTCGCGGGCCGCGGCGTGTGCGCTGCGCGCCAGGGCAAGCGCCTGGCGGGCCGCCGCATGGGCTTCTTCGCGTTCAGGCAGGGCCTGGGCGGCCGTGTCGCGGGCGGCGGCGTTGTCGCGCCACTGCGCGGCATGACTGCGTAGCCAGTGTTCCGGATCGGGAAGGCTTTGCCAGTCGCTTTCGGGGCCGAGCAGCCGGTCGAGCGCGGCGGTGGTGGCCGCTTCATTCTCGGCCAGGCGGCCCGCATGTTCCTGCCCCTCGCGCAAGGCCTGCGCGTGGCTGCGCAAGGCGTCGCTGGCCTGGGAAAGGTCGCTGCGGGCCGCTTCGTGTGTGGCCTGCGCGGCATCGGCCTTCGCCTGTGCCTCGGTGCGCGCCGCGTCGGCGGCAAGCGAGGTGCGCTGCGCAGCGCGGACCTCGGCACTCGCCTCGTCCAGACGCGCCTCCAGCGTCTCCGCGTCCATCCGGTCCGCTTCGGCAATCGTCAGCCGCGTGGCCGCTGCGCGCGCTTGTGCGAGTTCCTCGCGGGCGGCCTCCTGCTGCGAGGTGGCGGTCTGGGACAGCTGCGCGATCCGCTGCGTCGCGTGCGTGCGTTCGCGTTCGACCCGCCCGAGCGCGTCGCGCGTCACGGCAAGCTGCGTGCCGCGCTGCTCCAGTTCGCGGGCCAGTTCCTCGGTTTCGCGCTCGGCAATCGTGAGGTTCTCGCCCAGTAGCGCATCAAGCGCGCTCAGCGCGTGTTCGCGTGCGCCGCAGACAGGGCAGGGGTCTCCCTCGACGAGCCCGGCGCGCAGGGTCTGGGTCGCAGCGTCCTGCGCCATGCGCGCGCGTTCGTAGGCTGCCCGGGCATTTTCCGCGCGGGTCGCAAGGAGGGGGAGTTCCACGTCCTCGCGCGCGATCCGCTCGGCGTGGTCCTGACCCTGGCGTTCAAGAACGGCGAGCTGGCCTTGTGCCTCGTCCTGTTCGGCCTGAGTCCTGGCAAGGGCCTCCTGCGCTGTCCGCGCGCGGCGTGCCGCGTCCAGAGCTTCGCCCAGCGCTTCGAGCCGGGTGTTGAGTTCCCCCAGCGCGCCCGGGGCAGGGGCGGCCCCCCGCGCGGCGTCGCGCAGGTCCTGCGCCGCCTCATGGGCGGAGCGGGCCGCTTCTTCCGCATCCTGTGCGCGAGCGTGGCGGGCGAGTGCGTCCTGTTCGGCCTGCGCCAGTTCGTCCAGACGGCCAATGGCTTCGCGCTGGCGCGCCCGGGTGGCGGCGCGCGAAGCCAGGGCCTCGGCGATCTCGCTTTCGCGCTCGGCGAGATGCCGCGCGGCCTCGTTGTCCGCGCACCACTGCGCGAGACGGGCATGTTCGCGGCGGGACGTTTCCAGCTGTTCGGAGGCGTCGCGCTCTGTGCGAGCCTGCTGGCTTTCTTCATTCTCGGCGTCGCGCTGCCGGGCGCGAGCCTGGGCAAGGTCTGCGACGAGTTCCTCGATCTGGCGGTCGAGGAGGCGGGCTTCGGAGAGCTGCGGGGCACATGCCTCGGCCCGGGCGTCCTCGGCGCGCACGGCCTTGAGGGCCGCGCCGAGCTCCTCCTCGCGCTGCGCGGCATCGGTTCTAGCGTTGGCAAGGTCCGTGTCGGCCTTCGTCAGGGCTGCACGGGCCGCCGCCAGCGCCGTGCGCGCGTCCTCGCGCCGGGTGAGCAGGGGGCGTGTTCGAACGCCTTTCTGTCCTGGGCAAGGGCCTGGTGCCGGGGCCGGGCGACGTCCTGTGCCTGGGCTGCTTCGTCGCGGATGGCCTGTGCCTGTGCGTGCGCGACATTCAGCCGGGCGTGCTGGGCAAGACGCTGTTCGATGGCGGAGAGTTGCGCACGCGCGGCCTCAGCCTCGCTCAGCTCGGCTTCGGCCTGCTTCAGGACATCCTCGGCCTCGGCGCGCGCGGTATCGTCGAGACCTTCTAGCGCCGCGATCCGCGCGGCAATGGCGTCGAGCCCGTCTTGCATCTCCCTCGCCTTGGCGTAGGCGCGCTGGCCAAGCCGGGAGTAGATCTGCGAGCCGGTCAGTTTTTCCAGGAGCTCGGAACGCTCGTTGGCGTCGGCCCGGATCAGCGCCTCGAAATCGCCCTGCGCGAGCAGGACCGCGCGGGTGAACTGTTCGGCGGAAAGGCCGATGAGATCGCGGATCGCGCCTTGTGTCTCACGCCGGGTGCCGCCCATCCCCTCGCCGCTGGTGAGGTTCTCCAGCGAATGCTGGTAGTTCTGGAGCTTGCCATCGGCCTTGCCGCGCGCGCGCCGCACGCTCCAGCGGGCGCGGTAATGCGTGCCGCCGGGGAGCGCAAAGTCGATCTCGGCAAAGCCTTCGGCCGCACCGTGGCGCAGGATCGAGCGGGTGTCCTTGGCGCTCAGCGTCTGCTCGCCGTCCTCACCCACCTGTGCGCGGTCGGGGGCGGCGCGAAGGCGCGGGACTTCGGCAAAGAGCGCGAGGCACATGGCGTCGAGCAGTGTCGACTTGCCCGCCCCGGTCGGGCCGGTGATGGCAAAGATGCCCGCCTCGGCCAGCGGGGCCTCGGTGAAATCGATGGCGAATTCCCCGGCGAGGCTGGCGAGGTTGCTGCCGCGGATGGCAAGAATACGCATCAGGCGTCCTCCCCGTCGGCCTGGGTTTCGACCAGGAGCTGGGCAAAGGCGCGGGCAAGGTCCTCAGGGGGGCCATCCCCCGGATACTGGCGGGTGTAGAGCTGGGCGAAGACCTCTTCGGGGCGCAGTTCGTCGAGATCGGCGGCGGGGCTGCGCGCCGTGGCGGCGTCCTGTGCGCGGGCATGGACGCGCTTCAGGCTGACGAGGCGCAGCGCCTTGCCATCCAGCGCGTCGAGAATGCGGGGGGGCAAGGCCGGGTTCCGGTCCGGTCACCGAGATCTTGATGTCGATGAAGGGCCAGAGCGTGCGGGGCAGGTCGGTATCGGTTTCGAGGGCCTCGATCTGGGCCACGGCGTCTTCGAGAGGGGAGGGGCCGATGGCGAGGAAGGCGGCGGGGCGCGGGATGGGCAGGGTGTCCACCTCGCAGGGCGCGTTCGTCTCGGCACCGAGGCGGACCAGGCTCACCGAATGGCGATAGTTGCGCTCGGTGGCGGACAGCGGGAAGGGCGATCCGGCGTAGCGGATGCGGGTTGCCCCGGAAATATCCTGCGGCCGGTGGAGGTGGCCGAGCGCGACATAGGCAGTGCGCGCATCGAACAGGCTCGCCGCCTCGGCTTCCTCGCCGCCGATGACGATGCGCCGCTCCGACATCTCCGAGACACTCCCACCCGCGACATGCAGGTGCCCGGTGACGACGAGCGGCAGGTCCTGCGCCTTCGCCAGCCCTGCCTCCTGTACCCCCGCGTAGAGAGAGGCGAGGCTCTCGCGGCCAAGGTCGGCGGGACGGCAGAAGGGCACGGCGGCCAGCCAGGCGCGCAGTTCCCCGGCATGGTCATGGAGCGGGATCAGCATGCGCGCATGGTCGGGCGCGCCGCCCTGGCGGGGAAGGGCACCCACGAAATGGACCTGGCCAGCCCCCAGCAGCGCGGCGGGCAGGTCGATGCGCATGGCGCTGTCGTGATTGCCGCCCAGGATCACGACCTGCAGCGCGGGATAGCTGGCACAGGCGCGCTGCAGAAAGCCGAACAGGCGGCGCATGGCTGAAACCGGCGGGTTGGCGACGTCGTAGATGTCGCCTGTCACCACCAGCACATCCACATCCTGCGCGCCCAGCGTCGCGTGGAGCCAGTCGAGGAAGAGGTCGTGCTCGGCCTCGCGCGGCTCGCCGTTCAGTTCGTGGCCCAGGTGCCAGTCGGAGGTGTGGAGGAGAGTGAGGGACATGCCCCGCTCTTAGGGCAGAACGGGGCAAAGCCGAAGGGGGCAGACGGGAAGAAAAACAAGATATCCGAGGGCCATCGCCCTCGGGCTCCCCATACCATCCAGCTCACCTCCTGCCTGCAGCCGTGGCCGGGAAAGGTGAGGTAGACCGTTTTGGGGGCAAGGGGCGATGGCCCCTTGTATCATTGTCTTGTCTTCTCGCTTCCTTGCCTTCTCGACACGCGAAAGGCGCGGTCGGGGATGGCCCGGCCGCGCCCTTGCTGTGCGTTCGCGTGGGATCAGAACTCGTAGCCGACCGTCACGCCGTAGGTGCGCGGCGGCATGAGCGTACCGCCGATGGTGCGGCTTGTCGCAACGGCATAGCTGCCACCCCAGACCAGCTTGTCGAAGACGTTCTTGACCCAGGCGTTGACCGAGAGCTTCCCGTCCGAGTGGCGGTAGCGCACGTTGGCATCGACCATGGTGTAGCCGTCCTGCGCCAGGCGATCGTCGTTGAACTCGGTGTGGTACTGCTTGGCGCGGTAGGCGATGTTGGTGCCCAGCTGTACGTTTGCGCCGCTGTCGAGCGGGATGCGGTAGGTCGGGTTGAAGTTGAACACCCACTTCGGGCTCATGCGGGTGTAGTTGCCCGAGAGGTCCGAAGGCGCGACCTGGCTGCCGCCCGGGCCGAACAGGTTGGGGTCGAGCGGATCGGTCGAGAAGAAGTCGGTGAACTTGGAATTGAGGTAGGCACCCGAGAGATCGAGCATGAGCTCGGGCGTCGCCTGCCAGCGGAACTCGACTTCCGCGCCATAGGCGCGCGAGGCGGCTGCGTTGTCGAGCGTGCTGGCGAAGAAGGGCGGGTTGGGGATCGGGAAGGAGCGCTGGAACTGCCCGTTCTTGAGCTTCTGGTAGAAGACCGCCAGGTTGCTCTGCACCGTTCCGGCCGAATACTTGATGCCGCCTTCGAAGGCCTCGACCTTTTCCGGGTTCACGAAGGGTGTTTCGGCTCCCGGCACGCGGCGCGAGCCGATTTCGGCGGTGCCCGACTTGAAGCCGCGCGACCAGTTGAAATAGACCATCACGTCGTCACCGGGGCGGTATTCAAAGCCAGCGGACGGCGAGAAGTCGGTCCACGACTTGCTGGTGTCCCACTGCAGCGCATCAAGGTTGAAGCCCGTCGCCGCCGTGCCGATGCCGGTGTTGTTGGCAAGGTGGCGCTTTTCCCACGAGTAACGGCCACCGACCTTGACCGAGAATTCGTCGGTGAGGTCGTAGGTCGCGTTGGCAAAGACCGCCCAGGTCTCGACCCCGAGCTTGCCGTCGAACTGGACGCGGAAGGGGTCGGTGTTGGTGAGCACGTCGAAGCCGATGTGGTTCTCGACCCGGATGTTCTCCTTCAGGTAGAAGGCCGCGACGATGGCGTGCAGGCGGCCGGTCTCGATGCTGGCCTGGATTTCCTCGCTGAACTGGTTCTGCCAGACCGGCTGCCAGTGGTTGGCGCTGGTCTGGACCGCGCCGGTTTCGGCGAGCGGGAAGCCCAGATAGCTGGACATGTCGAAGTCATGGAAGAAGTACGCGCGGAAATTGCGGTACGAGGTCAGCGACTTGACCGAGATCACGTCGCTCGCATCGTAGTTCAGGATGCCGGTGAAGGCGTACTGCTTGCGATCATTGATGGGATCGAAGTTGGTGTTGAGGTTACGCACCTTGCTGGCAAAGCTCGCCTGGCTGCCATCGGCGTTGGTGCGCTGGCCGAGCGCGGTGAGGCTGGGCACGGTGGTGCCGGGGAACGAGAGTTCACGGAACTTGATGGCAAGCGCGTGGTCGTCCTCGGTGTGCAGTTCGCCGGTCAGGAGCAACGAGAGCTTCTCGGTGGGCTGCAGCATGAGGTGGCCGCGCACCGACCACTGATTGGCGTTGT
>NZ_DF850490.1:23421-30213 GCF_000813185.1 Novosphingobium sp. MBES04
GCGCAAGCGGCTTGCCCGCGCTTGCTATCTGGCTTTCGATCGGGGGCGCCAGTTGGCTGCACAGAAGCGGCAGGGGCGCGAGCTGACCGCCGAGGAAGAGCAACTTACGCTCTTCACCCGTTCTTGCCGGGACATGATGCTAAAGATCCTCGACGATCTGCACTACCGCAAAGGGTGGTGTAACCCATCCTATGAAACGCTCATGCGCTGGACCGGCCTTGCTCGTCGCGCGGTCCACTATTGCATCAATCGGCTCAAGGGCCTGGGCTTGCTCGAATGGATCAGGCGCTACGACTATTCCTCCGACAGCGAATTTGGAGCGCGTTCAGAGCAGACCTCGAACCTCTATCGTTGCCAGCTACCCGACTGGCTAGCGAAGATGGTCGGCCTCTTTGCGCCTGTCCCGGCCGATGAGGAGCAGCGTCGGGCCGAGGCACTCGAACAGAACGCTGACATGCTGGCGAGCGTTGGTGCCGTCGAGCGCCGCCACATGATGCCAGAGGACAAAGGCTTGCGTGCAGCGCTCATTCTCGCCGGAGAACTTGCGGCCCAGCGTCGGTCGACCGACGCGAATACCCGTGAGTGCAATCACTGCACTCCTCCTCATACTTATTTTGATATCTTAAAAGGAACCAGAAGGAGTTGCCCTAGTCGGGCAACGCGTAAGCCCTGACGGGCTATGAAAATTGAAGCGCCGCGACCCATAGAAAGCTCAGTTCGATCCTGAGAAGGCAGTCCGTCGGCTACGCCGCCGGGGTGCTCCCAGGGGGAGCAAGCCGATATGGCCGTGCTAAATCCGCTTGTTCGGTTTAGTCGTATAGTGCATTAATGGACTATGCCGAACACACCGGAAAGCGCCGCTCGACAGATCGTAAAGGATCTAAAGGGCATCTGGCATGGCCGATATGGAAAGGCTTGTTGCCCAGCTCATAGTGATCGCCGCGCCTCACTTTCGGTGACGCCCGGGCGCAAAGCCGTCCTCTTCCAGGCGTCACCTCAAGGTTTGTGCGCCAGACAACGATTTGGCAGACATAATGCGAACATCGGCTAATTAGCGAGCTTGAGGCGCGACATGGGATCGTTGAGCTGGCGGAATTCACCGCCAGGCGGACGCTCCGCCTGCCCTCAAAGGCAGCCGCCGGGCAGGCTACGCCGCGGGGTACGATGCTACTGACATGGCCAAGCCTTCGCTAACGAGCGTTCAGCTCCGGCCACCATATGAACACTCATAAAATAGCTATTCTGCTCCGCCCAGCGTAAATATGCCGCGCGCAGCGCCGATCGGTCATAGCGTGGAGCGCGGCATTCCGCTTTTCGCGCGACGATCATCATGTCGAGCACGCCTTGGAGGTAAGCGCCGCATCGCGGCTCATTCGCTTGACAGCTTACGAACAACGCCGAGCCCGTCGCCGACGCGGGTTCGGTTTGGCCGATCGCACTATCAGGCAGGGCGGCCAAAGCGGCGCATAACAATATCCATCGCCTTGGCCGCATTTTCGTCTCCTATTCCGCAGTATCATTTCGGAAGGGGCGCACGGCCCTCGACGGCCGGCGCCCCGTGCTGATCCATCATTCGCGGCCGAGCACCTGGCCTTCGGGCGTGACGAACAGTTCGATCGTCTTTCCGTCGCTGTTCTTGCCCTTGATTTCATAGAGCGTGCTTCCGTCCGCCTTTCGGGTGACTTGCTCCGCTTTGCTTATTGACGCGAGTTGCGCGCGTGCCGCGTTCATCGCGGCCTCGGGCACCTGAGCAAGCGGGATGTCTCGTTCGCTGTGCTTGCCGATTATCCGGTTTTCGTTCGCCTCGTGGTTTTGCGCGATCGCCACGCCCGCGATCGCCAGCGCGGCCGCGCCCACGCCTGCGACAACAGTGAGAGTTCGTTTGCTAGCCATGTTCCATTCCACTTCCTGCATAAGGGCCGTGGGGTCGGGCGGGCGGCGGTTACGGCCCAATGAGCCGTCGTCCGAGTTCAACTCCTCTGATTGTTCATCCTGTCGAGCGCCGCGCGCAGCCCACGGGCGAGCTTGGCTGCGTCGTCGTTGGCCCAGAAGTGCATGAAGAACAGCCGCGGCTCGTCGTTTAGCATATGATTATGCAGCGCCGTGACCTCGATCCCGTTCGTCCGCAGCACGCGCAGGACCGGATCGACCTCGTTTGCGACAAGTACGAAATCGCCGGTGATGGCGGCTCGGCCGTCCCCGGTTGGCTGAAAGTTGATCGCGGTCGCCGTGCCCATCGTCGGCGGAGTCTCCATATCGCCGTCCATCAGCCGCTCGGCGCGCGGAAAGCTGTATTGGAGGATGCCACCGGCCGTCTTGCCCTCACCGCCCATCAACCGGTTGAGCGCGGCCACATCGAGGTCGAGCCGCGATGCGGCTGCGCTGGCCGAAGGCGATTGCGGCGCGGCGAGCGGGGTCCGACTGGCTGATAGCGCTTGCCGGAGCGCGGCCGCGAGCTTCACCGGGTCGCCGTGGCCGGCAATGTGCATGTACATGGTCGCAGGCGAAGAGCGGAGCAGGTGATTGTGGAGCGCGGTGATCGTAAAACCGCTTGCGAGCAGGCGGCTCAAAACGGGGTTCACCTCGTCGTGGGTCAGCACGAGATCGCCCATCACCATCGCCTCGTCGCCCATCGGCTGAAACGCCGCCCAAGAGCCGAGCGCGAGGGAGGGCTTGATCGTCACCCCATCCAGCGTGACGCTCAGGTCCGAACGCGGGAAGCTGTAGCGGTGAACGCCCCCCGGCTGTTCGGCCCCCGCTCGTCCTATCGCCCGGTCGACAGCCGACCAGTCCGGCGCTGCCCATGCCGGGCTTGCCAGCAGGAGGCTGGCGAATCCCAAGGCGATGGTCTTTTTCAGCATAATTGATCCTTCATCAGCGCACTCGACACGGAAAGCCTCACGTCATGCGAGCGCGCCGCCGGCGAGCCGCGACATTGCGCTCCGGTTTCTTTCTTCGGGATAAGCAGTCCTATGCTCATGAGGCTTGTGATGCAACCCTTACACTTGTAGGCTAGTGACGATACAACTATGACAAACACACAAGCTTCCCCTTGGTTGCTCCTGATCCCGCAGCTTCCGGCTAAGCCTGCCTATTTGCGGGTGAAGGTCTGGCGGCGTTTGCAGGCGATCGGGGCCGCGCCGCTCAAGAACGCCGTCCATGCGCTCCCCAATCGCGAGGACACGCGCGCGCTGTTCGAAGAACTGCATCGCGAGATCACCGAAAATGGCGGCGAGGCGCTGATCCTCGAAGCGCGCCTTGTCGGCGGCATGGGCGATGCGGAGCTGCGCGGAGTGTTCGACGCTGCGCGTGACGCCGACTATGAGGAGTTGGCACGCGAGGCGCGCGCGCTGTGTGAGGGCGAGTATGTCGCGGCGGCGGATGTGGGCCGCCTGCGCAAACGCCTGAACGAGGTCGCCGCGATCGACTTTTTCGGTGCGCATGGTCGGCAGGCGGCACAGGCCGCCATCACCGAGGCGGACCGCCGCTCTCACCAACATCCCGATGTGAGCGGCCCCGGTGCGCCCGAGCTGACCCCGGCGGAGCTAAAGCGCCGCGTTTGGGTGACGCGCCGCCATGTCCATGTCGATCGCATCGCGTCCGCCTGGCTCATTCGCCGCTTCATCGACCCCGAGGCGAGCTTCAAGTTCGTCGAGGGCAAAGGATATGTGCCGGAGCCTGACGAACTGAGGTTCGACATGGCGGACGCTGAGTTCACCCACGAAGGCGACCGCTGCTCCTTCGAGACCTTGGTGTTCCTCACCGGTCTCGAGACCGACCCCGCGCTGCGGGCGCTCGGCGAAATTGTTCACGACCTTGATATTGCCGATGCTCGGTTCGAGCGCCCGGAAACTCCGGGAGTGAGCGCGCTTATCGCCGGCATCTGTGCCGGCACCGACGACGACGAGGAGCGGATCGCGCGCGGATCGACCGCGCTCGACGGATTCTATGCTCACTTCACCCGGCGAAAAGAGGACTAAAGATGGAGGCCAGCGCACGCGCTGAAATCGCAGTCGAGACGCTGCACGAGCACGGCATCAGCTTTGGCGAGGCGGTGCGCGTCTGGATCAGGGTCGCGCTGCTCAGCTTCGGCGGACCGGCGGGCCAGATAGCGGTGATGCATCGCATCCTGGTCGAGGAGAAGCGCTGGATCGGCGAGGAGCGGTTCCTCCACGCGCTCAACTATTGCATGCTGCTGCCCGGCCCTGAAGCGCAACAGCTAGCTGTCTATATTGGCTGGTTGCTCCATAAGACCAAGGGCGGCCTGGTCGCGGGCGCGCTATTCGTGCTGCCCGGCTTCCTCGCGATTTTAGGGCTCAGCTATGTCTATGTGCTGCTCGGCGAAGTGCCGCTGGTCGAGGGATTGTTCTTCGGATTGAAGGCCGCCGTGCTGGCGGTGGTGCTACAGGCGGTGGTCCGGGTGGGTTCGCGTGCCTTGAAGAACAACGTCATGCGCGGTTTTGCCGCGCTGGCGTTCGTCGCGATCTTCGTGCTCGACGTGCCCTTCCCGCTGATCGTGCTTGCCGCCGCGCTGATCGGCTTCTTCAGTGGCCGCGCTGGTTACGCCGCATTCAAGGGCGGCGGCGGACATGGTCCCGCCGGCGCTGAGATAATCCACGACCGCGACACCGCTCTTGGCGAGGGCCTTCCCGACCATGCCCGGCCGAACCTCTCTTGGTCGCTGCGCATCTCCGGCGTCCTGCTGCTGCTCTGGCTCGGGCCGGTCGCAGCGCTGCTGTTCGCGTTCGGCCCCGACGACGTGTTCAGCCGCATCGCCACCTTCTTCAGCCAGATGGCGGTGGTGACCTTCGGCGGCGCCTATGCGGTGCTCGCCTATGTCGCGCAGGAGGCAGTCGAGACCTATGGCTGGCTCCAGCCCGGCGAGATGCTCGACGGGCTCGGCATGGCCGAGACCACGCCCGGGCCGCTGATCATGGTGACGCAGTTCGTCGGCTTCCTCGCGGCCTTCCGCGAAGCGACCGGGCTGCCGCCGCTCGTCGCCGCGACCTTCGGCGCAATCCTCACCACCTGGGTTACCTTCCTGCCATGCTTCCTGTGGATCTTCGCCGGCGCGCCATTCATCGAGCGGCTGCGCGGCAACCGCGCATTGTCGGCCGCGCTTTCGGCGATCACCGCCGCAGTGGTCGGCGTGATCCTCAATCTGGCGGTCTGGTTTGGTATCCACACTCTGTTCGAGCAAGTCCGCGAAGTGCCGTTCGCAGCCGGCACCATCGATCTCCCAGTCCTAACGTCCGTCAACTGGCCGGCGCTGGCGCTCGCGGTGGGTGCGATACTCGCCATGTTCCGGTTCAAGGCCGGCATGCTGCCGGTGCTCGGCGTCTGCTCGGTCCTCGGGGCCGCATATGTAATGATCATCTGAAGGAGTGACGCGTGACGATCGACCATCTTTCCCGACGCAGTGCAATCGCAACTCTTGGCATCGGAGCCGCCGCCATGACTATCAACGAAGCCTCTGCGCAGACGCCGGCCGCAGCGCCGGCGGCTGTCCCCGCCTTTGCCGGAAATCATCAGGTCAAGCCGCTCAGGTTCAATCCCGCCAGGCTTCACGGCCTCTCCGAAAGGCTGATCACATCGCACCACGAGAACAATTATGCGGGCTCGGTCAAGGCCCTGAATATGATCGAGACACGACTTGCCGCCGCGCTCGCTGACACGGACCTGCCGCCGGTGGTCTATGGCGGATTGAAGCGCGAGGAGCTGCACCGCACCGGCTCGGTCGTGCTCCATGAGTCTATTTCGACGGGCTCGGCGGCAACGGCCAGGCAGCCGGTTCCATCCGCGACGCGCTGGGCGCGGCGTTCGGCTCGTTCGACCGCTGGGAAGCCGACTTCCGCCGTACCGGGATGAGCCTTGCCGGCGGATCGGGCTGGTGCGTGCTCGTCTACAATCTCCACACGCGCTCGCTGCACAACCATTGGGCGTGGGATCATATGCACGGTGCGATTGCCGGCGTGCCGCTGCTCGCGCTCGATATGTACGAGCACAGTTTCCACATGGATTACGGCACCGCCGCCGCCAAATATGTCGACGCCTTCTTCCGCAACATCGACTGGGAAGTGGTCGACCGGCGCTATGCCGCGGCTTTGCGCGGCGGCGGCTGAACCCGACCGCCGTGGCTTAACACCCACTGCTGCGCGACACCTGAGTTCGCGACCACAAAGGGGACAGGTCCGATGGGGAGATGCAACAATGACATCCGGCCCGAACATCGCTCTTCTTTGGCGTGGGCAAGCAGCCGAGTGGACGCATCGCTTTCATGAAGCCCGGCAGTGGCCGATAATGCAGGCCTTGCGGGCGCTCGGGGCGACCGCAAGGCCTGTACTGTACAGGGACGAGGCGGTTCGCGAGATTCGGGACGAGCTGCTGTCGTGCGACGCAGTGCTGGTCTGGGTGAATCCGTTGGACATTTCAGGCGACCGCTCGCAGCTCGATCCAATGCTGCGCGAAGTCGCGGGGTGCGGCGTTGTCGTCAGCGCGCATCCTGACGTGATCGCCAAAATCGGCGTCAAGGAAGTGCTCTACACAACGCGATCCATGGAATGGGGCAGCGATGTCGATCGATACGTGGACGCTGAAGGCCTTCGCGCTCGTTTCCCCGAACATCTTGCCGCAGGCCCGCGCGTGCTGAAGCCGAACTACGGCAACGGCGGCAGGAATGTATGGCGTGTCCAACTAGACGAAGCGGGAAACGCTCCGGCTTTGAAAACGTCGGTGAAAGTTCAAGAGGCCCGCCAAGGAAGCAAATCGGAGCGCATCAGCCTAGCCGAGGGC
>NZ_DF850490.1:33013-38589 GCF_000813185.1 Novosphingobium sp. MBES04
GTCACAGAAGCGTCAAACAGTTATCCTAGCTGTACAGTCGTTTCGATTCACGGAGAAGACAGGGTGGGCGGAGGGCTCGAGCCTCGGACGGCATGCTGTTCGATGGCGACGGCGAGCGCCCGACCGACTTCTGCCGCCGTGGAGGGACGTGCAGCCTTTCGGGTCGCTCGAAAGGCATTGGATAATGCTCAGAGGAGATATGAGGTGACGACATCTGCCGATCCGTTCAGCGTGGCCGTGATTTGCGACACGCAGAATTATTCCAGCTACCGCAACCAGCGGGAGGCAGGCTTTCCCTTCAACGCGCGTGAGATGTTGTGGGACATGATGCAGTATATCGCCGCCAACGCGCGCAAGAATGGTGGCGACATCGCCTTCGTCTCCGGTCTCGGCGATAGCTGGCAGCATCCGAGCAGCTGGGGGCCCGACGCTCCCCATGTCGAGCGCGGCGTGTCCTGCGTGCCCAATCCCGCGATCGAGGCGCTGATCCCCGCCTCTCCATCGCAAGTGCTGGAGGTCGAGATTCCCGCCATTCGCAAGGCATGGGGCATCATCGCGGACGAACTGCCCTTCTTCCTCGTCCCCGGCAATCACGACCATGACAATATCTGGAGCGACCCGGCCTTTCCGCCGGAGCCCGATGGCTGGTTTCGCGACGGCGCATCCTATGGCCTCGGTTCGCTGCATGTCGGTTCGCTCGACAACTGGACCGCGCATTTCGGCGACCAGTCCGAACTGTTCCGCGACAAGCCCTGGTATGTGTCCTCGCACAAAGACGGCTGCAATGCCGCGCAGGTCTTCAAGGGCGGCGGCTATCGTTTCCTGCACATCGGTATCGAGATGTGTCCGCAGGACGACATCATCGAGTGGGCGCAGTCCGTCATCGATGCCCATCCCGGCCTGCCGACGATCCTGTCCATCCATGAATTCATCAATGAAAAGGGCGAGCGTCAGTCGATCGACTATTTCGACCTCACCCGCATCGACCCGGACCGCAACAGCCCGCAGAGCCTGTGGGAAAAGCTGGTGGCCCCGAACGACCAGATATTGTGCACGCTGAACGGCCATTTCCATGGCGTGATGAACCGGATCGACACCAATGACCATGGCCACAAGGTCTACCAGTTCCTCGTCAACTATCAGTGCCGGAAGCAGACGTTCAAGGCGACCGGCTCCGACGCGGCAATCTTCGACGGCATCGGTGACGGCTGGCTGCGCCTGATGACCTTCGACCTGGCAGGGGAGGCGCCGACGCTGCGCCTGCGCGCCTATTCGACGCATTACAAGGCGTTCGCCTCCGACCTGCCGCTCTACACGCAATGGTATGGCCATGAGCATCCCGAGATGACCCCGGCCGAATTCGTCGGGCTGGACGAGTGCAACTTCGACCTCGACGATTTCCGGGAACGCTTCGGCATGCCGTCGCTCGCGGGGCAGGACGCCCGTGAGCCCGCACTGGCCGGCGACTGACCATGGCCTCGCTCGCCGACTCCCTTAAAGACGGCGCCGTCCCGGCACCGGACCCGGCATCCGCCGCCGGTCCGGTGCCGCGCGACGCGGACCGGCCGCGCGCCATGGCGTTCTACGTCCTCGCGCTGCTCTGTCTGATCTCGCTCCTCGGCTATTACGACCGCTATCTGGTCGCGATCCTGGTCGAGAGCATCAAGCATGATCTGGGGGTGAGCGACGGGCAGATCGGTCTGCTGACCGGCTTTGCCTTCGCTTTCGTCTATTCGATCATGGCGGTGCCGGTGGCGCGCTATTCGGACGGCGGGCGCCGCGTGCTCGTCCTCGGTGTGTCGCTGCTCATCTGGTCGGCGATGACGGCGCTGTGCGGGCTGGCGCCGGGCTTTGCGGTGTTGCTTGCCGCACGGCTCGGCGTGGGACTGGGGGAGGCGGGCGGCATTCCCACTACCCACGCCCTCGTCTCCGATTATTTCCCGGCCCGGTGGCGCGCAACGGCGTTGTCGGCGACGGTGGTGATCGGGGGCATTGGCTTCATGATCGCCAATGCAGCGGGGGGCTGGATCGCGGACAATTGGGGTTGGCGAGCGGCCTTTCTGGTGGGTGCGGTTCCGGCACCGTTTCTCGCGCTGCTGCTGTTCGCGACGGTGCGGGAGCCTGTCCTTCCGGTCAGAGCGGTCGGGACCGCGCCCAAAGGCATATGGCGTTCGGTGCGCAGCCTTCTCGCCCGGCGCAGCTATGCTTTGCTGTGCCTCGGGGTGGCGGTTGCGACCGTCGCCTCGGCCGCTACGCTCAACTGGATGCCGGCTTTCCTCATGCGGACTCACGGGCTGACGGCCGGGCAGGTGGGGGGCAGCTATGGCCTCATCATGGGCTTGTCGACAATTATTGCCCTGCTGGTCGGTGGTGTGCTCGGCGATGCACTGTTCCGGCTGAACCCGCGTTGGGGGATATATTTGCCGGCACTGGCATTCATGGGCGCTATGCCGCTCACCTTGGCCTTCCTGTTCGCGCAGGACCTGACCATGGCGCTGTTCATCGCGGCACCGATGACGGTGATGGCTTCGCTCGCGATTACGCCCGCCTATGCGCTGGTCCAGCGTCTGGCGGGGGCGGGCAACCGGGCGACAGCGACGGCGCTTTATCTCCTGATCGTCAACCTGTTCGGCATGGGGTCTGGACCGGCGGTAGCGGGCTGGATCAGCGACGCGCTGGCGAGTGAGTTTGGCCGGGAGTCCCTGAAATATGCGCTGGCCCTGATCTCCTCCGCCTATCTGGCGGGCGGCCTGCTGATCGCGTGCGGAGCGCGCAGCGTGGCGCACGACAGCGCGGCTGCCGACGCGGCCTGACCCCTTTTCCTCCACGCAAGACCGCTCGCCGGCATTCCCGCCGGCGGATGGCCCCGCTCACCTTTTTTTCTTCCTTCCAATCTCGGGATAATTTCCATGACCAGTCTTCTTCCTTTCCAGAAACGCCGGGCCGCGACCCTGCTGCTCCTCGGAACGGCCCTGCTCCCACTCCTTGCCTCGCCCGTCCATGCTGCCGGTGAAGGTGCGGACGAAGCGGGTGGCGATATCGTCGTCACCGCGCAGAAGCGCGAACAACGGCTGATCGACGTCCCCTCAACGGTCAGCGTCCTGACACCCGACGCCCTGCGGGAAGCGGGCGTGAAGGACTTGATCGACGCCTCGCGCCTGACTCCCGGCGTGGTCGTGTCACCCCAGATTTCCGGCGGTCGCACCATCCAGACCTTCACCATTCGCGGCATCGGCTATGATGATGTCCGGCCCAACGGCAATCCGTCCGCCGCCGTCAGCATCGACGGCGTCTATCAGGGTTCGGCGGCGCTGGTCGGCGGACAGATGTTCGATGTCGAACGCATAGAGATATTGAAGGGGCCGCAGGGCACGCTCTACGGCCAGAACACCACGGCGGGCGCGGTCAACATCATCTCGCGCCAGCCCACGGACACATGGGAGGGGGAGGCGCGCGTCGAATATGGCCGCTTCAACTCCTGGCGCGCGGAAGCTGGGGCGGGCGGCGCTCTGGCCGATGGCGTCAAGCTGCGGGTGGCGGGCGTCTTCGACCGCACCGACGGGTTCATGACCAATATCGGCACGCGCGGTGTCAGTGGATCGGCCAATCCTGCCGTCCCCGCGCTCGCCGATCCCGGCGTCAACACCGAGGCCAATCGCTCCCAATATTACGGCGGTCGCGCGATATTGCTGCTGGAGCCGACCGACGGCACAACGGTCACGCTTAATGCCCATGGTTTCCATGAATCCGGCGCGGTGCAATTTTTCGAGCGCACCGCCACGGTGCGCGGTTTTGCGCCGCTGGCGCCCTTTACGACCGATTCCGCCATCGATCCGTCGCTCGACAAGACCAGCTATGGCGGATCGGTCACGCTGAACCAGAAGATCGGCGGTGATATGCTGCTGGTCGCCATTCTCGGCTGGGAAAAGTTGAAGCAGCAATATTCTGCTGCGGTCGACGTGGTTCCGACGCGGCTCTCCGACATCATCTATCGCGACAATGTAGAGCAGGGGACGGCGGAACTACGCCTCCAGAATGCGACGCCCGGCCGGTTCGACTGGGTGGTGGGTGCAACGGCTTACAGGGACAAGGTGCGGCTGCGCAGTAACATCGACCTGACCGACGTCGTGCTCAGCACGCTCGCGGCCGACTATGTGCAGCGCCGTCGCAGCGTCGCGGGCTTCGCCGATGGCAGCATCCGGCTGGGCGGTCACTGGAAGATCGGCGCGGGTCTGCGCTACACCCATGACGAGAGCACGTTCGACGGCACGACCAGCGACCTGAACCCGTCCGGCGTCAGCATCGCGCAGGCCGTGTTCGGGCCGATGCCGTTCGTGTTCCACCGCACCTTCTCCGACAACAGCGTCTCGGGGCGCCTGAACGTCAGCTACGAAATCTCGCGCGCGGCCACGGCCTATGTGTCGGTCAGCCGTGGCTTCAAGGCGGGCGGCTTCGACGGCTCCACCTCCTTCACCCTGCCGGAGACGGACCCGTTCAAGTCCGAGCGCGTGTGGACCTATGAGGCCGGCATCAAGTTCCTGCCGCGCGGCGGCCCGGTGCAGATCGACGCATCCTTCTATTACAACGACTTCACCAATATGCAGGCCAGCCTCAACAAGCTCATCAACGGCCTGCCCAGCAACATCCGCACCAATGTCGGCAGCGCGCGCACCTATGGCGCGGAGGCGAACGTGACCGTGCGTCCGATCGCCGGGCTGGAGGTGCAGGGCGGTATTTCCCTTCTCGACAGCAAGATCCTCGACATGTGGTCGGATGTCGCGGCGGAGCGGGCGCGGCGGATCGGCAACCAGCTGCCCTTCGCGCCGAAGATGACGCTGACCGGTTCGATCCGCTATGCGATACCGCTGGGCGGCGACAGGGTGCTGACGCCGTCGGTCAATGGCCGCTTCGTCGACGATTATTACACCGAACTCGACAATTACCAGCCGATCAAGGGCTATTTCCTTGGCAATGCGCAGATGGAACTGGCATTTGCCGAAAGGATGACGGTGGGGGCATGGGTTCGCAACTTCACGAACAAGCGTTATGCCTCGGCCCTCTATGTCGCGCCGCCGACCTATTCGCAGTTGAGCGGCGCTCCGCGCACATATGGCCTGTCGCTCGGCTATAGATTCTGATCCCGGCACCCTGGTCGGCTCGACGCGTGATGGGCCGACCAGGGTGAGCCTGATGACTTCGGCAAGTGAAGCGGTCAGTCCGGACTTGGGATATGAAAGTTCGTTGGGGAATGGCCGGCAAGGGTCGGAGGTTCACATTCAGCAAATCGTCTTGTGGAACCGCCTCATGGCAGGGAATACGAGCAAGCAGCCCATTAATAGGGCAACTGCCATCGCACACTCTGCATTCGGCCACGGCAGGCTTCCAGTTTGCCATTCCTCCGGGGCGGATCATAGCGGATTGTCGAAATGCCGTTCAATGTAACCTCGTCGAACGCATAGGGGGGATCGCTGACCAGCAACCGACCGTTGATGGCCGCTCCATTTAAGTCCAGATCAAACTCTGACGGGGTGATTCCGGTGATCGCGGTGTAGACCATATCCCCAGGGTAATCCTCA
>NZ_DF850490.1:40717-48539 GCF_000813185.1 Novosphingobium sp. MBES04
GCCTCTTTTGGTGACAGACTGGACCAGTTTGCGCAGATCGTCGAGATTGCGGGCCAGTCGATCCATGCTGTGAACCACAATGGTATCACCCTCGCGGGCGAACGCGAGCATGGCATCAAGCTGGGGCCGGTTGACATCCTTGCCTGAAGCCTTGTCGGTGAAAATCCGATCGAGCGGTTGCCCCTCCAACTGGCGATCGACATTCTGGTCGAATGTGCTCACCCGGACGTAGCCGATCCTCTGGCCCTTCACCCCACTTGCCTCATGCTGAAATGTCAGGTTGAAATCTATGACATTGGACAGCATGTGTCAATAAATTGAATTTTACACTCTAAGTTGACACATTCTGCACAGAGTCTCTGACGTCTAGTTAGAGTATACTCCAGATTGACGCTAGCCTGTCGCTCTCGACTCGGGATGGAGGCAGGATGGCGCGGCGGCGATTATTGACCGGAGAAGAAAGGCGTCGCCTGTTCGATATCCCCCATGACGAAACCGCGATCGTCGGCCACTATACCCTTGCCGCCGAGGATCTCGAACTGGTCGGTCGCCGCTATCGCCCTGCCAACCGCCTCGGTCTGGCAACGCAGATCGCGCTTATGCGGCATCCCGGCTTCGGTTTGCAGCCCGACGTCGACGTCCCCGATGCGGTCCTTCACTATCTCGCCGCCCAGCTCTTCGTCGATGTTGATGCGTTCGCCGACTATGGCCAGCGCGCGCAAACACGTAACGATCATGCCGACATTGCGGCACGGCATCTGGGGCTACACCCTTTTCGGCGAGGGGATATACCGCTCGCGCTCGATCTCGCCGCAAGAGCTGCGGAGCGGACCGATCGGGGCGAACCTATTGTCCGCGCATTGATGGAGGGGCTGAAGCAGGAACGCTTCATTCTTCCATCGGCAGACACGCTCGAACGTGCGGGCCTCGCCGGCAGGGCACGCGCCCGCAAAGCCGCGGCGGCGCTCATTGTCGAAAGCCTGGGTCATGCCGAACTGGCGCGGATCGATGATCTGATCGTCAACAACAGCGACTTCGGCATGACGCCGCTGGCCTGGCTGCGCAATTTCGAGGAAGCGCCCACCACGGCGAACATCAACGGGCTGCTGGAACGGCTACGCTATGTGCGCGGAATCGGCATCGACCCGGCGATCGGCGCGAAAATCCCCGACTTCCGGTTCGCGCAGTTCATGCGCGAAGGTGGCGTTGCGCCGGCGTTCCTGCTCTCCGATTATAGCCTTAACAGGCGCCGCGCGACGCTGATCGCGGCGGTCATCGACCTCGATGCCAGGCTCGCCGATGGTGCGATCCAGATGTTCGACAGGCTTGTCGGAAGCCTGTTCACACGGGCGCGGCGCGGGCGGGAAAGGCGCTATCAGGACAGCATCCGCTCGGTCGGCGAACTTATGCGGCTGTTCGGCGCGACGATCGCCGCGCTGGGAGAGGCGGTCGAACATGGCGGTAATCCGCTCGAACTGATCGACGAAGCGGTAGGCTGGCACAGACTGGTCGCAGCCAAATCGCAGGTCGATGCGCTGGCCGAGCTGGCGGGCGAAGATGCGCTTGTCGCGGCGACTGGTCGCTATGCGACGCTGCGGCGGTTCAGCCCGGCTTTCCTCGATACATTCACGTTCAAGGCATCGGGGAGCGGATCGCAACTGGTCAAGGCCATCGAGGTCATCCGCGATACCAATGCCCGCAAGGCCCGCAGCCTGCCCGAGGGCGTTCCGCTCCCATTCGCCAACCGGCAGTGGAAGCGCCTCATCACCGAAGGTGGCCAGGTCGATCGCCGGCGATACGAGACGGCCATCATGGCCACGCTGCGCGATCGGTTGCGCGCCGGCGACATATGGGTCGAAGGAACCCGCAATTATCGCCGCTTCGACACCTATTTGCTGAGTCGACGCGATGCCGATAAGGTGGCCGACAGCCTGCCATTCCAGACCGATGCGGCCGCCTATCTGGAGGAGCGGGCAAGGACGCTCGACTGGCGGCTGCGCCGTTTCGCCAAGCAACTCAAGGCGAACAGGCTCGCGGGCGTGGCGCTCGAACGCGACCGGCTCAAGCTGCAACCCATGCCGGCGATCACTCCACCCGAGGCGGAGGCTCTCGATCGCAGGCTCGACGCCTTGCTTCCGCGCGTGCGGATCACCGAACTCCTGGTCGAGGTGGCCGAGCGCACCGGGTTCCTGAGCGCATTTCGCGATCTTCGGTCCGGCAAGGAGCATGACAACCCGCACGCGATCCTCGCCGCCATTCTCGCTGATGGATCGAATCTGGGTCTAGAGCGCATGGCCAACGCCAGCGACGGGGTGAGCTACGCCCAGCTTGCCTGGACCCACAACTGGTATTTGTCGCCCGAAAACTATCAGGCCGCGTTGGGGATGATCGTTGCCGCGCACCATGATCTTCCTTTCACGCGCCATTGGGGAGCCGGCACTAGTTCATCCTCCGATGGGCAGTTCTTCCGCTCGGGCCGCAACCGATCGGCGGCGGCCGACATCAATGCGAAATATGGCAGCGAGCCGGGCCTGAAGATCTACTCCCACCTGTCCGATCATTTTGCCTCGTTCGGATCGCGGATCATGTCGGCCACCGCCGGCGAGGCCCCCTACGTGCTGGATGGCCTGATGCTCGGCGCCGGCGCGCTACCGCTGCATGAGCATTACACTGATACCGGCGGCGCGACGGACCATGTCTTTGCCCTTTGCCATCTTCTCGGCTTCCGGTTCGTGCCCCGTCTGCGCGACATCGCCGACCGGAAACTCGGCTCGATCGCCGCGCCTTCGACCTACAAAGGCATCGAAAGCCTCATGGGCCGCACGATCAAGACGGCGGCGATCGAAGCCGATTGGGATGACATCGTCAGGATCGTCGCCTCCATTAAGGAAGGAGCCGTTGCGCCCTCCGCGATCCTGCGCAAGCTGGCCGCCTACAAGCGCCAGAACAGGCTGGATTTTGCGCTGGCCGAACTCGGCCGCATCGAGCGGACGCTATTTGCGCTCGACTGGCTTGAACAGCCCGACTTGCGTCGCGCCTGCCAGGCCGGCCTCAATAAAGGCGAAGCACGTCATACCCTTGCCGCCGCGATCTACACCAACCGACAGGGGCGGTTCACCGATCGCTCGATCGAGAATCAGGAATATCGGGCATCGGGCCTCAATCTGCTGATCGCGGCGATTTCTTACTGGAACACCGTCTATATGGACAGGGCCGCCCAGCATCTCCAATCATCCGGCGGCACCTTCGATGATGCGCTGCTTGCCCATCTCTCGCCGATGGGCTGGGTGCATATCAGTTTGACCGGCGACTATCTGTGGCAAAGGGCAAACCGGCTCTCCCCTGGCGAGTTCCGCACCCTCAACGATCCCATGGCCCGCTTCAAACTCGTGGCATAGCCAGTGTTCTCATTATGTCCGCCAAATCGTTGTCTGGCGCACAAACCTTGAGGTGACGCCTTCCACTGCTTTGCCGGATGCTCCCAAGACGAGATCCTGGCCGCGCTCAAGAACCGACAGATGAATCCGGCGATCACGGGCCGAGATACTCGGCCGCCTGAACCAGCGCGTGACCTGACACCCTTGTGCAAGCAGCTTTGGGATTACACGCTTCCCCTGCAAGGCACGCCCGGCCAGCTCTACCAAGAGCAGCGCGGTATCGGACATTCTCGCGCCGGCCGCTTCGCGCCAGGCGCGATAACCTATGAGGGCGGGAGCAAGCTGCGCTTGCCCGCCTTGATCTTGCCCATGACTGAGGGCCGCGAATTGCGCGCGCTCCTGCGGATCTTCCTCGACAGAGACGGTAGGAAATCTTCGCAACTCGACGAGCCGAAGCGCACGTTGGGCGATCCACGCGGCAGTGTCGTGCAACTCGGCGCACCCGCCAGCGACACCATGAACCTGGCCGAAGGATTCGAGGACGCAGAATCCGCTATTGTCCTCAACAACCTATCGGGTTGCGCCGCCGTCTGCGGCGTTGAACGCTACGCCAGCATCTTCATTCCCGATCACGTTCGCCGCGTCGTGATCTATTCGCAGCACGGAAGGGCCGCGGCCGATGCCATCGAGCGCGGGTCCGAAAACCTCACTGCGAACGGCCGCGCCCTTGAAATTGTCTCTCCCCCGCCGCGTTGCGATTGGAACGATGCGCTTATGGCCAAGCTGAAAGCGCGCGCGTGAGAGCAACCGCGCTCTTGGGCGGCCTAGCGTTTGTCGCGGTCGCGGCCTGGTGGAACCATCCGCAGGACCGCAAGAGCTTTGGTTGCTCCGACTTCGCGCCGAGCAGCGTGTGCGCGGCCGGAACCGGCCTTGTTCAGACCATGAACGGCGTCGACAGCGCTTTCATCACGCCCGACAGGCTCCCGCCCAAGGGCGTGCCCGGAGCGATCGACCCCGCCGTGACCCAGGAGAACATAGATCGGACTATCTGCCGACCGGGCTACGCCCGCTCGGCCCGCCCCGCCTATGCAATCACCGGCCCGTACAAGCGCCGCCTCATGGATCAGCAGCATCCCGGCCAAAGCATGGCCGACTACGAGCTGGACCACCTTATTCCAATCTCGATTGGCGGTGCGCCGTTCAATGAAAGGGATCTCTGGCTTCAGCCCCGAAAGGGCCGCGCAAACGCCAAGGATAAGAACGATCTCGCCTATGTCCTGTGGCGCCTGGTCTGCCGGCACGAAGTGCCGCTTGCGACCGCCCAAAAGGCAATCAGCGAGAACTGGATTGCGGCTTACCAAACCTACGCAACGCCTCAGAACATCGCGAAGTATCACTTCCGGCATGGCAACGAGGTCGTCGCAGGATCGTCAACTAAATGAAATTTTAATCCATCTTAAATTGACAACCCGGCGAGGGCGCCGCGCACTGCCTGAAAGGAAGACCTCGATGCCGCAGAACATCGCTGAATTTCGGATTATCGGACGTATCGGAAAAATCCGTCCTTTGGAGAAGGTTACCTATGTCAGCGTGGCGTCGAACTACAATCGCAGGGACGGGGACGACTGGAAGACCGATACGCATTGGAACAGCGTCGTATGCTTTCCGAAGATCGCCGCCCAGGTCGAGAACGCCGAGGAAGGCGACCTTGTTCATATCACCGGGCGGACCCGCGAGAACAGCCATTCGGGGGACGCTGGGATCGTCTACAAGACCGAGCTGATCGCGGATTCCTTCTCGATCCTGGCGCGCAAGATGGGCGAGCAGGACAACTAAAACGGGGAGGAGCGGGAGCGGCCTGCCGGCACGGCTCTATCTCCGCTTCGCTCCGACCGAACCCACGAAGCGGTTTCGGCCTATTCAGGTCACGATACTCGCTCGAAGTGGAGGCCGCGCTAGCGCGGCCTTTTTCGTTTGTCAGTCTCAAGGGGGGCGGCCTCCCCCCTTCCCGGCAAGGGCCGGGCCGTCTTCGCGCGCCAGGCGCGCTGCGCTTGGCTCACGCGTGGGTGTCCCCATCCTTCCGTCCGCTGCGCTCCCGTGCAGGACGGGTGATCCCCCTCCCCCGCGATCGGCCCTCCGGTGCCGGTTCAACCCCCCCGGCTTCGCCAGCGGGCAGAAGCCGATGGACGCCATCGCCTTCGGCTCCATGAGGAAAAAGGGGAACCAGCACATGACCCGCAAGACCAAGACCACCCGCCACAACACCGCCCCGCGCGCAGACGTGTACGAGGAAGTCACCAACCAGATTATCGACATGCTCGAAGAGGGCACCCGTCCGTGGTCGCCCCGTTGGGCATCGGGCCTTGCCTCTCTTCCGCGTCGTCACGAGGGCACCGCCTACCGGGGGATCAATATCCTTTTGCTTTGGACCGCCGCCATGACGCGCGGCTACGCCAATCCCTATTGGATGACCTACCGCCAAGCCGCCGAGCTGGGCGGGCAGGTCCGCAAGGGCGAAAAGGGCAATCTTGTCGTTCATGCCGGAACCTTCACCCCCAAGGACGGCGAAACCGGCGAGCCTGTCACCAACAGCGAGGGCGAGGAAGCAACCCGCAAATTCCTGAAGCGCTATGTTGTGTTCAACGTCGAGCAGATCGACGGGCTCGATATGTCCAAGTATCCCGCGCCTGCCGTCGAAATGAAGAACCGCGACGAGCGCGATACGGAGCTGGACGACGCCTTTGCCCGCTGGCCGGTCCCCTACGCCGAGGGCGGCCCGAGCGCTTTCTATGACCCTGCCGCCGACCGTATCCAGATGCCCGCCTTTGGTGACTTCGAAAGCGGCAACGCTTTCTATGCGACCCTTGCGCATGAGGCCGTGCACAGCACCGGGAGCGCCAAGCGCCTGGCCCGCGAAACCTTGCGCGATTACAGCAAGGCCCGCGAAATTCGCGCCGAGGAAGAGTTGATTGCGGAGATCGGCGCCGCGATGCTTTGCGCGCAGCTTGGCATGGAGCCGACCGAGCGCGAGGACCATGCCGCTTACGTGGCGTCTTGGTTGACCGCCCTGCGGAATGATAAGCGGGCCATTTTCCGCGCTGCCAGCGCGGCACAGGCTGCCAGCGAATTGATCCTGTCCCATATGGATGCGCCTGTGCAGACGATCGCCGCGTGAGGGAGATCCCGAGGGCGGCGGCACAGCCGTCCTCGAAATGCGGGTATGCGGAATTTCGGGCGTTTTGGGGCCTAAAACGCCCGAAATATGCCCTTTTTAAGGCGAAATCGCGCCTCCTTACAGGCTGTTTATAGCGCCTGCGTGTGGAGGTCTAACGCGATCTGGAAGAGCGAGAACCGAGATCAAGAGAGATTGCGTTGACGCCTGGAGCAACTGTCTCGCGTGGTTCTCTACCCGTTTCCATCGTAATCCATTGCCGCCCGTAAGTGCGGGCCACCAGATAGAAAACGGAACCGTAGCAACCGACAACCATGCACTTGTCGCGCAGGTCGATCGGGGAGCCGTGCGAGCCAAAGCGCAAAATCTGGATCGACACGTCCACCCGCTGTTGCATCCCGCAGCAGCGGCACTGCGATCGCGCCAGCGCGTTCGTGCGCGCCAGCTCGCCCCAGGTTGAGGCCCAACGAGGGAAAAGGGAGGCAATTTCGGTCATGGGATGAGCCTAGCAATCCGGCTCGACACCGTCCATGATGCCTGTTGCGCCAAGCCACTGGCGGAAAAAGAAAAGGCCCACCTTTCGGCGGGCTTTAATTTCCTTTGGCGATGAGGGGAACGGGAGCGACCTTGCGGCACGGCTCTATCTCCGCTTCGCTCCGACCGAACCCGTATGCCACGGTTTCGTCCCATACGGGTGACGATCCTCGCTCATAGATGCGGCGGCGCGGCCGCCAGGCTTGCCTGTCCGACTAAGGAGGGGGCGGCCTCCCCCTCCCTGCCCAAGAGCCGGGCCGTCTTCGCGCGGCAGGCCGCGCTGCGCTTGGTGATCGCGGCGGTATCCCCACCCTTCCTTCGCTGACGCTCCCGTGCAGGCGGGTGATCCCCCTCCGCCGCGATCAGCTCTCCATGTGCATTCCCACCCCCCGGCTTCGCCAGCGGGCAGAAGTCGATGGACGCCATCGCCTTCGGCTCCATCAGGAAAAAGGGAAACAAGCACATGCCAGATTTCGCAAAAATGTCCGACGACGAACGCGGGGAATATGCAGCGCGCGTTGCCACTCTCAACGATGAACTGCGGGCCGACCTTAGCAATCCCCAGCGTGGGCGCGTGGTGCTGACCCAGGGCATTCGCGCCCTGATCGAGGATACGGACCTTTCGCCGTTCTGGATCGATACCGCCGCCCTGCTGCGCATCGTGCGCGATTTTGCCGATTTCAGCGAAGACAACGACCCCCATGGTGAGCGCGACTTCGGGGCGTTCGAGTGGAAGGAA
>NZ_DF850490.1:49946-59228 GCF_000813185.1 Novosphingobium sp. MBES04
GCTACGACGCCGCGCTTGAGGGTGGATCGCACGACCCGGTTGATCCGGGTGTGACCTGCCGCGTCATCACGATCCTTCGCGCCGACGAATACTGATCGGCCAGCATCGAGGGCGGCGCAGCCGTCGCCCTCGCTTCTCCCCTATTTTCGAGGATTTTCGACCATGACCATGACTCTCAAGTTGTCGCAGCTCCGCCTTTCCCCCCTCAACGTCCGCAAGGTCGAGCCGACCGGGATTGAGGCTCTGGCCGACGACATTCACGCGCACGGCCTCATCCAGAACCTTGGCGTTTACGAGGAAGGCGGCAAGTTCTGGGTCTTTGCTGGGGGGCGCCGCTTTCGCGCGCTCGAGTTGCTCAGGAAGCGCAAGGACGTGACTGCTGCCTTTCCTGTCCCCGTCATCATCAAGGACAAGGCCGAGGCCATCGAGCTTTCGCTGGTGGAGAACACCCAGCGCGAGAACATGCACCCTGCCGATGCCGTCACTGCGTTCGCCCAGCTTCGCGATGAAGGCGGGATGAGCGCCGAGGATATTGCAGCCCGCTTTGGCTACAGCACCGGCCATGTCGCCAAGTTGCTGCGCCTTGGCAGTCTGGCCCCTGCCCTTCTGGAAGCCTTCGCTGCCGACAAGATCGGCATGGAAGCCGCTCAGGCGCTCACCATGAGCGAGGATCATGCCGCACAGATCGAGGCATTTGAGCGTTGTGGCAACAGTCCCGCCGCTATCCGCCGCGCTCTGACGACCGAGAAGGTTCGCACCGATTCATCGACCTTCTGCTTTGTCGGTCTGGAAGCCTACGAGGTAGCGGGCGGCACGATCACCCGCGACCTGTTTGGAGAGACGGGGTATGCCGATGATCTAGCTTTGCTGGACGAACTGGTTTCCGCCAAGCTGGAGAGCATTCGGGCCGGGTTCGAGGCCGAGGGTTGGAAGATCGTCGAAGTTGCCGCCGAGGCTCCCCACGACATTTACAGCCGTGGCTATCTGCGCCCCGAGACGCGCGAACCGACCGACGAGGAAGCGGCCCAGCTGGCCGCGCTCGATGCTCAGATTGAAGCATTGGAAGCCGAAGGCAGTGAGGACAGCGAGGAAGCCGCCACGCTGTTTGAGCAGCGCAATGCTATTACGGAAGGCTTCGAGGCGTTCACTGACACGCAGAAGGCCAACGGCGGGGTTTGTGCCTATCTCGGCTACAAAGGCGATTTGGTCCTTCGCCACTGGACCGTTTACGTCGAGCGGCCCAGCGCCAAGGCCGAAGAATCCGGTCCTTATGCCGCTAGCATGATTGAGCGGCTGACAGCCATCCGCACGATGGCATTGCAACAGGAAGTTGCGGCGCAGCCTGCCCTTGCTCTCGACATTCTGCTGGACAGCATGGCCGCGCAGTTGCTCCACGGCCTGCACAGCTACAACCTTGCCGCCGACATTCATCTGACCGTAACCCGCCACACGGTCGAACAGGACATGCTGGATGGCAGCCGTCTTGCCGTCCTTCCTGCCCAGCTTGTCGAGCGGTTCGCGGACATTCCTGCCGATGGCCGTTTCGAGGCAATCCGCGCGATGGATGAGGCTGACAAGATGCAGTTGCTTGCCGCACTGGTCGCGACCACGCTCAACGGCACGATCTTCAATCACGGCGGGATCGGTGCCCGGCAGGCCACTGCCGACAAGTACGGCGATGCCGCTGACCTCGATCTTCGCCAGCACTGGACCCCGGGCCAGACCTTTTTCGACCGGCTCAAGAAGACGAGCCTGCTGGCAATCCTGGCCGATGAATGCGGCGAGGATGCCGCCGGGAATTGTGCCAAGATGAAGAAGGGCGACCTTGCCATTGCCGTTAACGAGCGGCTTCCCGTTGGCTGGCTGCCCGAACCTGCCCGCCGCTTTACACCTCTTCCCGAGCAGCCCACGGACGAAGGCGAAATGTCCAAGGTTGCTTAATGTGCTGGCCGGTGGCGCAAACGCGCCACCGGCCTCTTTTTTTGGCGGTGACGTGAAAGCTAAAATCCATATTTCTCGCGCCGTAAGCGAAACGCATTCTCGCCACCTTCCATGATCTGCTTGATCGCTTCGCGGGCGTCGGGAATGTCGATTGCGCCCTGCCCTTTGATCGTGCCACGAGATTGATCGTCGCTATTGCGATAGCCAAACCAGATGACCAGCTCGGCATCGCCGTTCACAACGAGATTGGCGTTGTGGCTGGCAAACACGATCTGGCGAATTCGCTTCGCAGCCCATAGCTGTTCGACAATCTGCAACATGACAGGGTTGTCGAGGTCTTCCTCGGGCTGATCTACAATGAGCGGAGGACCGGGCTGATTGAGCAAAGTGCGCAGCAACGCGGTCGCCTGTTGACCGGCAGACGCATTCTTGAAGGGTATATAGTCCGCCTCTTTGGCGCGAAATTCATAGACCGGCACCGACTTGATGGGCGTCAGGGCGAGCGAGAGCCAGGTTTCGGGCTTGAGATACTGCGCCATGCGATCAAGCTGGTCGAGTTTCAGGCCTGCCGCTGTCAGTGTTGGCGCAGCAGGGCGTTCCTCGGCAACCGCATTCCCCGGCTCGAATTCAGCCAGCTTTTCGAGTTCGCCGAGCACTTTCAGCCACGTCATCTTGGGGGCTTCGGCAGTGACGATATACTGCCCCAAATCCTCGATTTTGGCAGATTGGACGCGCGAGCCGGTGAGGTTCTGCCGGAGCAGATCCACGAACGCGCTCGCATCGGCATAGGGTTTTAGGGTCACACGAATTGCGCCCTCGGAACGCTCGGTCAATGCCTCGCCTTCGCGGGTTAGCAGAGCATCGCGCTCTTCCTGCGCCGACAACCACTCCCCTCGCGCGGTATCGAACAGCGTTCCGGCAGATTTCAGAGACGCCAGAGTTTCACGGGTGCGGGTAGATTCCGCAGCCAGTTCCGCCGCGCGGGCTTCCAGATTGCGCAGTTGTTCGAGCCGTTCACGATGCGAAGAAGAGCGTTCGACCGCCTCATTATAGCGCGCCCTGAAAGCCGCGTATTTGGTGTCCCACTGCGTCCAGGGGGCATCCGCTTCCGGTGCAGGTTCAGCGATGGCTTCCGCTGACTGCGACAGAGTGTTCAAAGCCGTCTGCGTTTCCGAAAGGAAATTCGCATAGGCCTGCCGTGCCGCCTGCAATATCGCCGCTTCGGCTTCCGGCTTATCGGGTGCGACAGGCGACAAAGCGCCGGCTTGGTCGGTGACGATCTGCGCGAGTTCATCGACTTTGCGTCGGATGGTTTCGGCCGATGCCTGCCAACGCTCAACCTCGGTGTTGGCGTTGGAATAGTCATTGGCCTGATCGAGCGTTTGGCGATCTGCATCGGACAAGCCGGTCAGCGACTGCTTCAGGCTTTCCGCTTGGCCGGTGATCGACTGGTGTTCGAGAACACGGTTGGCAAGCGTGCGGTTGAGTTCGTTAAACCGCTGCCGGGTCGCAAACGTCTCGCGCATGTTGTTGGCGCGATCAGCTGCCTTCCGGTCAAGGCGATCGAGGTCGCCCTTGATTGGCGCGGTGATGAAACGGGTCAGTTCGTCGATGCGCACACTGACATCACTCAACTGCTTCTGGCTGTAAGCCTGAATCGGCAGAAGCGTGCGGACTTCCTCTTCCGAGCACGGTCGGAATTCCTCGCGCCCGATCTTCATCTGCACAGCGCCGTCAAGGCTTGAACGACGCACCACATGCGAAACGCCGTTGAGCATGTAGGTGACGGTGACGCCCTCCCCCAAGGGCTTCAAAGTCTGCTCGATCAGTCGGGCACGGCGAGACTGATAATTCGGGGTATCATCATCGACATTCGACGGGGGCTGATCGCAGAGCGCCCACCGTACATATTCAAGGACGGTCGATTTGCCCGTCCCGCGACCACCGATCAAGGCGCTGTATTGGGGGTTAAGCTCGGCATCGAGCGGGCCGAGAAACTTGGAATTGCCGATGCTGACCGAGGCAATGTAGGTTTCAGGGACGTGTGGCGTGTCGAGGGAAATGCGCGATTCCTGCGCAAGGCAGGCCTGACGAAGAGCTTCCGCCGTTGGTGTCGCCCACTTCACCCAAGTTGAGGGTTTGCCGAGAAACTCATGATCTGATCGGCGTGCATCGGATGTCTGAATGCAGGCGACACGCTTTCTGCCCCATTGCGGGTCTTTCCCGGCAATGCGGTTTTTGACGCCGGCGCTAAGCTTGCTGAATTCGCCGTCGGAGTAACCTCCCACACAGGGCATCTCGGCATACTTCCCCTGCTGGCCATTTCGGAAAATAGAGTGCTTGCCCTCGTCGGTGAGGTTCGGAAAAACAATGTAACGTCCACGCAAAAAGGCGTGCTCGTCGAGCTTTTTATAAAGGTCGCCAAAGGACGTAATTCCGTCCATTCTGACGACTGGATTGATAGCCTTTGGCTGCGAAACGTCGTTTTGGTTTATGGCTAAGGCGACCGTAATGAGCGGCAGCATATCGTCAGGAAAATCGGCATCGAAGATTAGCAAGGCTTGGCATGGAACTCCCAAAGTGAGTTCCATGCCAGGGAAAACGATAATTCTATCAGTCTCGCTTACCGGATTTCCCAGTCCATCAAGCTCTTCGCGGGCGGCCTGTCTAATGAAGGGGACGAAGGCCATACAATGATGGTCCGTGACGGCGATCGCATGAATGCTTTTTTCTCGGCATCCTGCGATTAACGTCTTTGCGTAAGCTAAACGATCTTCATCAGTCGTTGGAACTGGTCCGGTCCAAGCCGCATCTCGCGGCGTATGAATCTGAAAATCGCATTGAAAGAAGTGCGCGCCCCTATCCATTGATCCCCCTAAAACGCGAATTTCGGCTGCGTTTTCTCGTCCACTGGCCGCAGCTTGGCGTAGGCGAGTAGGTCAGCGATTGAGCCACCCTTATCACGCCATCCGTAGAATGTGTCTTCGCCGAGCAGGACATAATGCCATTCGGCATTGCTGCGATCATCCTCGGACAACTCGTTGATGCGATCGCACCAAGCCACGGCGGCTTTGCGCTTCCGCTTCACATTCGGGGAGGACAGCTGCCCCTGCGCCTTGGTTTCGACAAGGTAGATCGTCTCGCCACAGCGAACGAAAAAGTCGGGTGAATAGAAGGCGGGCAAGCCGTCTTCCTTCACATAGCGCAGGCGCGCGAAGGTGTGCTTCTGTTCGTTGATCTTGCAGAAGGCATCGACACTGCCATCCTTCTCGCAGGTTTCCATAAAGGCCTGTTCGAGGCCGCCGTTGCGGGAGGGGTACGGCAACCGCAAATAGATCGCCTTGTTAACGGCGAGGGATGAACCTTCGCGCATGGCGAGTTTCGGCACTTCCGAAAGGCGGCGATGCGCAACCTCGGCGTCGGCCACGAGCACAGATTCTTCGGCTTCAAGGATCGAACGCGCCCAGACCTTGATGATGTGTTCGGTCACGGCGTCGATCAGCAGGACGCGCCAGTTTTCATCATCGAGCGGCACAAAGTCGCGGTCAAACAGGCGGGTGCGGATGTAGGTGTCGAGACCTTCGGCCAATTCGGCGCGATTGATCTGGATGTAGGGGAATTTCGCGGCGTTGGCGAAGGTCTTGGAGCTGGACGTGGTGTCGGTCAGCGTGACCGCCTCGGTGATCCGGCGCGTGATACGGGCGAGATAGTCGTTGTAGCCGGTGGCGGTCATGACGCCGCCCTGGACGCGATAGTCGCCGAAGCGCGTCTTTGCCTGCACGTCCTCGGAATGGAAGCGGTCGCCGTGTCCGAGCTGCTTCTTCAGCTGATCGAGCGAGAACGCGCCGAAGGATTCGAGGCCTGACGGGTCAATCTGCGCGTCAGCCAATTCCTCCACTCGATCCCGCAGGATGAACGGGATCGCGAAATCGTAGCCCTCATAATCGTCGCGCAGGCCGACCGAAATCAGGTCGCCGGTCGAGCTGCCATTGCTGTCATCATCGTCGTCCTCTTCGGCGGCCAGGCCGTCATTGATGAGGTCGTCGTAGAAGTCCTGAAAGGCCGGGTGCTCGACGATCGACAGGATGTCGATCATGTTGGCGGGGGTCTTGCCGGTGGCGATCATCTGGCGGTTTTCCCGCTTGATGTCGTCATATTCGTTGCCGCGCCACATGAGGCGCAGGCCGCGGCCGATCGTCTGTTCGAGCAGGATGCCCGCGGTCGAGGCGCGCAGCGGCACAATGACGCAGATATTGTTCACGTCAAAGCCTTCGCGCAGCATCAGGACGCTGACGATCACACGCGGCGAAGCATGGCGATCGACATCGAACAGGCGTTCACGCAGCTGCTTCCAGTCATCGGGCTTCAACTCGCCCTTGCGGTTGGAATCTACCCGCAAAACCTCGTCATCCGATAGGCCTTCATCGCGCATGAAATCGGCGACAAGGGGGGTGACGGAGGTGTCCTCGCAAACCACCAGCATCTTCGGATGCTTGTCGGGATCGAGGTCGGCGAAATCGGCTTCGAGTTTGCGCAGCTTGGTCAGTCCGGCGCGCAGCATGATGCGCTGCCCTTCGGACAGCATAGGGTCGCCGTTCTCGTCACGGTCGGCCTTGAAATCGAGTTCGTCGTTGCTGAGCGCCCCGATCTCGGATCGCTTGTCGAGCACGAGCGATTTGACCAAGCCTGCGCGCATGGCCGTCTTGAGGTCGAAATCGACGATGATGTGAGGGAAGTAGGATTTGCGGGAATTCCGCCCCGTGCCGACTTCGTTGTAGGGCGTGGCGGAGAAGTCCACCTGAATGAAGCGGTGCGCCTTAGGGGCAGCAATCAGGTTGAGGCTCTTCTGCCACTCGACCTCTGTCACCTCCCCTTCTCGCTTGAATTCGTGGATGTGGTGCGCCTCGTCGTTGAAGACCATCAACGAAGGCAAATCCTTGAGATAGGTCAGAATGCCGCCGCGCTCGTAGCGGCGGTTAAGGACATTGAGGTCATTGCCTTTGCTCGTACCAGGTGTCAGCGGAAGTACGCTTTCGACTACCTGCTTGGGATCGATCTCTTCCCCTGGCGCATCGATGTCCTCGTCTTCAAGCGGCTCGCCTTCCTCGGACAGGACATGCCAGTTGGCGATGGCGATGATGCCGCCAGCGGTGACTTTGCGGCCGATGTCTTCCTTCGGGCAAATAGCACCCTGCACGAACCGGAAAACCTCATCCCGATAGGCATCGGGAATGAACAGCTCCTGGAAGATGGCGAGGTCGGAAATGGAAAAGTCACGCTTGCCGTCGCGTTCTTTTCCCATGAAGGCGTCGAGCAGGCGGTCGTAAACGATCAGGCCCGGCGCAACGACAAGGAAGTT
This sequence comes from Novosphingobium sp. MBES04, assembly GCF_000813185.1. Taxonomy (NCBI): domain Bacteria; kingdom Pseudomonadati; phylum Pseudomonadota; class Alphaproteobacteria; order Sphingomonadales; family Sphingomonadaceae; genus Novosphingobium; species Novosphingobium sp. MBES04. The sequence goes on from NZ_DF850490.1 coordinate 57,247, forward strand.
GCGGGTGTAGCGTTCACTGTCGGGATCTCGGTGCGCGTTAAGTACCTGCCAGACCATGAGAGCTTGCAGCACCCAGGTCTTGCCCGTGCCGGTCGCCATCTTCATGCAGTATTTCGGATAGGCGTTTTTCGGGGCGCGGATCACTTCGGCATCGCGCGCACTGGCAAGCATCACATCGGGCGCGGCCGCCTGATAGAGGTCTTGCAACGTGGTGACGCCAAGCACCTCATGGGCATAGATGGTGTTAAGCAGCGCCTGACGCTGCCCCGGATGAAAATTGAAGCGCCGCGCGTCCTGAAATTCCGTCTGAAACCACCATTTGAGCAATTCAGCCGTCATCGACGACACCTGATCGAGGATCGGCGCCTCGCCAGTTTCCAGTCCGGCGCACGCTTCCTCGACCTGCGCAGAAAGTCCCTGGGCGAGCGAAAGGCTATTGATCCCCGCCATCATGCCACCTCGATCGTAGCTTCGGCTTCAAATCCGAACACATCGACTACACGGACGCATACCCGCCGCTTGCCTTCCTTTTTTGGCAAACCCGTGATCTGTGCCTTTCTTGTGACCCTATGGGGATCATTCTCATTGTTTCCGCGATAATCCTGCCAGACGGAGCGAAACACCTCGCCATCATAGTCGGGATCGACACTCCAATATTCGATCAGGGCAAGCGGATCAGCATTGACGACTTTTTCCAGCTTCTCGCGGTTCTTCTCATCAAGGTTGAGAGCTTCCGGCGAGAGGAGGACATAATTGTCGAGCGCAACGGTCAGCGTTTCTTTGTCGCCGGTCACCTTCCGTTTGACGTTGCCAAGTTTCAAATATTGCAGCGAAGAAAACCTTACCTCGTCCGGTTTGAGCTTTTTGCCCTTCTTTTTCAAACGATCGAGCAGGTCAGGCGGAATAACGAGTACTTCCAAGCTGTCACCCTGCCCCAAGGCCTCGATGTCATGGCCGATGGTCGGTGAGAAATTCCAGCCCAGGATAATAACCTTGTCCCAACCTCCCATGAGGTTGTCGCGGATTTCGATGGCGCGGCGCAACGTGGCCAGGCCGGTCATCTTGTTCGGGCTGTCGGCAAGAACAAGCGTCTTGCTGCCCTGCAAGCGCCCCATATTCTTATTGGGGTTTTCTTCCGCAGGAAGCGGCAACGCCCCATAAAGACCGAGCACAATTTCTGCGAGGTCGCCGATCCGAAAGCGGCTACCCAACGTCGAACGCATCTGTTCGACCTGATAATCACCGATATGCTGATAGAGAAAAGGCCGTGCATCCTGATCGATCAGGCGCTTCCGGGTCATCATGCACGCAGGTTTACCCAGGTCGGAGGCAAGCCAACGTCGCCCAAGCCTTTCAGCTACAGATGCGGTCGTCCCCGATCCAACAAAGAAATCGGCCACAAGATCGCCTTCATTTGAAGCAGCGGCTATGACCGTTTCAACGACAGTTTCAGGCTTTTGCGTTTTATATCCAAGGTTTTCAGTCTTATCAGCCGGTTGAAGCATCGACATATACCAAACGTCATCGACGCCTCGATCCTCTGCCTCAATATAGATAAGATTACCATCGTCATCACGGGCATTGACGAGCTTTTGCTTTTCCTTGCTCCAAACGCGCTTTAGCTGCCGCTGCTTCTCGACGCGTTCTTCCTTGATTTTGTTAAAGGTAAACGTCTCACCATTACGATACCAATAAATAACATCATGGTTTTTCGGGAAGTGCTTCACGTTCCCCTGCATCTTATTGTAGTAGTGCCACACAATTTCATTGATAAAATGATCGCGACCAAAAATTTCATCAAGGGCGATTTTTACATAGTGGCCTACGTGCCAATCAAGATGCACAAGAATAGAGCCTTCCGGCTTGAGGAGCTCCTTCATGAGATAGAGCCGGGGAATAATCATCTTGAGATATGATGTGGTGCCTTCCGCCCAAGTATCTGTGTAGGCGAATTGCTCAAGAACCGTAGGGGATTGATCTAA
>NZ_DF850490.1:61245-71927 GCF_000813185.1 Novosphingobium sp. MBES04
ACGCCGCACCCAAGATTTCTATGCTGGAACGATAGTCAGCCTTACTGTCATACGGGGGGTCAATGTAGATAAGGTCAACCGCTCCTCGAAATGATACTCCCTCATCTTCTCCCGCCAAAAGCGTAGCCATTGCCAGAAGATTGTCACCATAGATTAGCCGGTTCGGGTGCTCATCTTGTTCGGTCTTTGCCTTTTTATTTTTAAAAAGGTCTTCGATATTAGTATCCCGCGAGGGAACAACCAGTTCTCGCGTCTGCAAACCGAGACGGTAGTTGCTCTCGGCCCGCTCCATAACACGCTCGGCCTCGCGCTTGCCTTCCGCAACGATGGACGGCAGCTGTTCGAGCAAACTTTTCATTCAAATATCCCCCTGCCCGCGCCGGTGGCGCGGCATGTCGTAATCACGTTGTTCTCTATCAGACCAGTGCGGGCTGCGGGTCGAGCGGCTTGCCCTGGAAAGGCGCGACATTGATTTCCCCGGCCCGCTTGCGGGCTTGGGCAATGTCATAGCTGTTCTGCATCCGCATCAGCGTTGCCATCGACACACCGAACGCCTTCTCGATCCGCACGGCCATTTCCGGTGAAAGGTGCGCGCGTTCGTTGAGCAATGTCGAAAGCGTTGCTCGCGTAACGCCAAGAACCTCGGCGGCATCCGTCACGGACAGGCCGAACGGTTCGATGATTTCATGCTTGATGAAGCCGCCAACGTGGGGCGGGTTCTTCATCCGAATTCCGTCAAGTGCTGCCATGACCACCTCCTAATGGTAATCCTCGTAATTGAGGTCGATGATCTCGATCTCGTTCTGGTCGATCTTGAATGTGAGCCGCCAATTTTTGGTGACGAACAGACTCCATGTGCCTTTCCGATCACCGGTCAACAGGTGGGCTTTCCAACTGGGAATGGTACGAATTTCCTCTTCGCTATCCATATCCTGAAGGAAGCCGATCATGCGGCGTAGCTTCGGCACTACCGCTTGATCCAGACCGCGCTCATCGTCATCGACCACAAGGCGGCGCAACCCTTTGTGGATCACATTCCTGATCTTCATGTGTTGTCAGTACTCGCCCTTGCGTTCGGTGTCAAGTGACGCCATACACAGCGAGGTTGTTCATATGATGCTCGGATGGTGGCGTGCTTGATCAAGATGGCCCTCAAGGAAGGCGCAAGGTGAAAAGCCTCTCACCCGGATCGCCGTAAGCGCGGGCGGAGGTAGGTAATGGTGGGCTTCAGAATCAGTCAACAAAACGGTCGTTTAGTTGACTGACAACTCCTGCAAAATTCAGGCGCGCAGGAGTGGCTCATTTCCGCGCATTGTGCACTGCACAAAATCTGCGAATTTTTCGGTAGTCAACTTATCTGAAAAAATGTCCATCTAAGTTGACAGAATTGTCCATTCCGTTCAGATTTGAACAAATCAAGAACCGGAAGGATACTGACATGACCCATCAGTTCATCGTTCGAATGCCGCCCGGACTGCGTTCTGCTCTCAAGGAGCGCGCGGTCGAAAAACACCGCTCGATGAACGGGCAGGCCATCTATGAAATTGAGGCGGCCCAATGAAGCTGGGATATGCACGCGTCAGCACCGGCGAGCAGAACATGCGATTGCAGATCGACGCGCTTCGCGCAGCGGGTGCGGAGCGGATATTTGAGGACCATGGCGTCTCCGGCTCAACGGTCTTCAAGCCTGCTTACACCGAAATGCTGAAGCTCGCCCGGGCTGGCGATGAGATCATAGTCTGGCGCCTGGATCGCCTGTCGCGCTCGCTCGTGACCCTCATCACCGAGCTTCAGTTACTCGGTGAATTGAAGGTAGGATTTCGGTCCTTATCCGAAGAGCTTGAAACGGTGACGCCAGCGGGGCGCCTGTTTTTCCATATGGTCGGCGCCTTCGCGCAGTTCGAGCGTGACGTCATTCAGGAACGTACTAACGCGGGTCTTCTCGCGGCTCGAAACGCTGGCACGAAGCTGGGCCGCCCCCCGGTGATGGACGATGCGCGTTGGAAGCAGGTCAAGGAGCTGATCGAAGGCCCCGCTGCTATGAAGGTATCGGCGGTCGCGAAGCTGGTCGGCGTGACGCGCCAAGCGATCTACAAGCGGCTCGATGCCGAGAAGAAGGCGGCTGAAGTCGCTTAGTCATCCCCTGCCCTTCCCTGTACTGAAGTCGGTTCCATCTCGGCCATTCTCCCGGTCGGATCACGATGCCTGTGCGGTGGCAAGCGGGTTCCGTAATCGCACGACAAGGCTGTGTCCTTCGCTTCGTTGCTGTTTGACGCATTTGGTGTCCTCGCTTTCCTAAGCGGGCCTGAGCCTTCGGCCCCAAGCAGAAAAGCGGCGCGTAGCGCCTACGGTTTCCGCGTTGCGGACCCTCCGTTTTTCAGCTTGCCCGCGTCAGGCGGTCCACCTCTCGAATTGCGTCAGCAACTTGAGAGCGAAGGATAAAGACCATGCAGAACATCGCAGAATTTCGGATCATCGGTCGCGTCGGCAAGATCGAGATCAAGGACAAGGTTGCGTTCCTTGATGTGGCGGCAAATTACAGCCGCAAGGTCGATGACCAGTGGGAAGACGACCCGCACTGGAACCATCTCACCCTCTTCGGCAAGAACGTCGAGCGGGCGAAGAAGATCGGCAAGGGCGACCTTATCCACGTCACCGGCCGCGTCCGCCAAAGCAGCTTTGAGCGTGAGGGCCGACGCGAGTACCGTGTTGATCTGATCGTCGAGCGCTTTGCGGTTCTGGTCCGTAACGGCGGCCAAGAGGATCGTGACCACGAGGACGATTGACCGGATAAGGGCGGCGCGGTGCGCCGCCCTTATCCGATATTCCTAATTACCTGGTATTGAAAAATACCAGATTTGTCGGACAACCGGGTATATTTCAAAATCTGGTTTTTTAGAAAACCCGGTCTTGTCAAAAACCGGGTATTTTATTAAACCCGGTAATCTGTAATACCGGGTAAGCGTTCAAAGCCGCTTCCGATTATCCGGTAATTCTAAATACCAGATAACCTTAAGCGGTTTGAGGACAGACAATGCCGACCATAGCTATCGCGTCGCCCAAAGGTGGGGCGGGTAAGAGTACCACCGCCGTAATCCTGGGGACCGAACTGGCTCATGCTGGCGTACCAGTGACGATGCTCGATTGTGACCCGAACAAGTCACTCACCTTATGGGCGGCGCGTGGGACAGTGCCCGACCGGATAAAGGTTCTGACTGACATTACCGAATCCGACATTATCAAGACCATTCGCGAGCACGACCGCGATGGGCAGATTGTCATCGTTGACCTTGAGGGTGTGGCATCACGCCTTATGTCACGCGCGATCTCCCAGGCCGACCTCGTGATCACGCCCATGCGTGCCACAACCCTTGATGCCATGATCGGAGCACGCACGATCGCGCTCATTCAAGAAGAAGAGGAGGCGTTAGGGCGCTCCATTCCGTTTGCGATTGTCTTCACCATGACGAAGGCTGTCCGATCGAAGCAACATTCGGGGATCGAAGCCTCATTGAGCGATCAGGGTGTTGACGTGATCAAGCCCGAACTGATGGAACGAGCGGCCTTCTCAAGCTTCTTCGAGTTCGGCGGAGATCTCTACTCGATGCCGGCGCAAGGCAAAATCGAGAACGCGCAAGAGAACGCTTCTGCGTTCGCGAAAGCCGTGTTTGAGCGACTGGTAGGGGAGGGGGCTGATGCCTGAGGACAAGCCTTTCAGCATCAACGTTGGGCAACTTAAGGCGAGGCCAAAGCAGGCCGATCAAAGCCGCGTCGAGGCAGTCGACAAGGCCGCGGCCGAACATGGCTTCGTCCAGCGCGAACCTGGCGGGAGGCGTGGACGGCCTAAAAGTCCGAGGACAGGGCAGGTCCATGCCAAAGTGCTTCCGAATGTCGCTGATGAAATCTCGCAAGAAGCGCAGCGTCGGGGGGTAACTCAAGGTGTGGTTATTGAGGAGGCTTGGGCCGCGTACCTCGAAAGCAACGGAAGGCGCTGACAAAGAAGGAGTGAGGTGGTCCCGCCTTCCTGTACAGGTTTGCGGCTAAGTTAAGCTCATCCGGTTGTTGTTTACGCCGCCATTCTGGTGATCAGATCATGGGGGGCATGCCCCCCATGATCTGAAGCGTCGATTTGCCCATATGCCTCTGCCGGGGTTTTGCCTGCAAGGCGTGAGTGAGGCCGGTGATGGTTGTAATAGGCGAACCAGCGGGACAGGCCTGCGCGCAGTTCGGAACCCGTCTCGAAGGCGTGCAGATAGACGCACTCGTACTTCACCGAGCGCCACAGGCGCTCGATGAAGACGTTGTCCATCCAGCGCCCCTTGCCATCCATGCTGATTTTCACTTCGGCCGCCCGCAGCACGCCGGTGAAGGCCTGCGAAGTGAACTGGCTGCCCTGATCGGTGTTGAAGATGTCCGGCTTGCCAAAGCGGGCCATGGCATCCTCCAGAGCCTCGACGCAAAAAGCCGCGTCCATGGTATTGGACAATCGCCAGGCCAGCACCTTGCGGGTGGCCCAATCCATGATCGCAACGAGATAGAGGAAGCCTCGGCGCATCGGTAGATATGTCACGTCCGCACACCACACCTGATTGGGCCGCTCGATCTTCATGTCCCGCAGCAGATAGGGATAAATCCGATGCTCCGGGTGCGGATCGCTCGTGCGCGGGCGCTGGTAGATCGCCGCCAGCCCCATCTGCGCCATCAGCCGTCGTACCCGGCGGCGGCCCACCGCATGACCAAGCCGCTGCAGGTGCCGCACCATCTGCCGGCTGCCGTACCACGGACAGTCCATGAACGTCTCGTCGATTACCCGCATCAGCGCCAGCGTCTCCTCGCTCTGAGGCGCAGGCGTATAATAATAGGAAGACCGGCTGATCGACAGCAGGCGGCACTGCGCCGCGATCGACAGGCGCTGGTGAGCAGGCTCGATCAGCAATCGCCTCTGGCCCGCGCTCATCGACCGGAGGCTTTCGCCAAAAAATCCCGCTCCACCAGCAATTGCCCGATCTTGGCATGCAGCTTCTCGATTTCCGCTTCGGTCTCCGTCTTCGACGCCTGCTCACCGCCGTCGAACAGGCTGGCCATCCCGTCCACCGCCTGACGCTTCCATCCCCCGATCATCGTATGGTGGACGCCGTGCTTCGCAGCCAGTTCCGCCAGCGTCAGTTCACCACGGATCGCCTCCATCGCAACTTTCGCCTTGAATTCCGCGCTGTAGCGCTTTCTCGTCTTCTTCATTCCCGTCCATTCCTTAGGTCGGGATGAGCTTAACACCCTGTCCAGATTTCCAGCACCATATGTGGACGGCTCCCTCTTGCAAGGGCTGTGCGGAGAATTTGATCGGATCGCTTGCGTCCATATGTCCGGCCTGTGGGTGCGACCGCACATGGTCGCTGGCCAAGATGGTTTCCGCAGCATGAGTTCCAAACACCTCAGCGGCCTCGAACGGCCATTGGTGCCGATGGAATGCCACACGCCTTGGATCGATCGATCGCACCATCTGCTCAATTCCTGCAAGATTTGGCATCAGCTCAGTACGATAGCAAACGGCTGCTCATCGTGCCTGGCCAATCTCTCACGCTGCCACTGCCGGCGGCGATAGTTCTGCTCTTCGATATTGCTCACCGCTCACCATCAGTTTCCAGGCGATTCTCGCGATCTTGTTGGCGAGCGCCACCGCAACGAGTTTGGGCTTCTTGCGTTCGAGCGATCCCAAGAGCCAGACAGAGGCATTCTTGCCTCCGGTACGGCGGACGTGCTGAACAACGGCGGTGGCTCCTACCACGAGTGTACTGCGCAAGAGCTCATCACCGGCTCGTGTAATGACCCCGAGCCTGACTTTGCCGGCAGTCGAATGATCGCGGGGTGTCAAACCGATCCAGGCCGCAAAGTCTCGCCCGGATTTAAACTGTTGCGGGTCTGGGGTTTTCATCATTAGCAATGAGGCGCCGATTGGGCCGACGCCGGGAATTTTTGCGAGCCGTTGGCTACATTCGTCATTGCGGTGCCATTCCATGACCTGGGCTTCGACCCGCTCGATTTCCATCAGGAGCTGCGAATATTCCCTGCCATGAAGCGCAAATAATTCCCGTGCCAGTTCCGGGATCGCCTCGTCCGCCGCGATGCGTTCGAGCAGGGGCTCGATCCGGCACATGCCCGTTGCTGCGGTAACTCCGAACTCTGCCGCAAAGCCACGGATGGTGTTGGCGAGCTGCGTGCGTTTCTGAATGAGCCTGGTACGCATCGCTATGAGCATGAGGGCGGCCTGCTGCTCTACGCTCTTAGCCGGCACAAACCGCATTGTGGGGCGGCTCATCGCCTCGCATAGCGCTTCTGCATCGGCCGCATCATTCTTGCCGCGCTTGACGTAAGGTTTTGCCAGTTGCGGTGCGATCAACCTCACTTCGTGACCATACGAACCGAGAAGACGCGCCCAGTGGTGCGCGCTGCCGCAGGCCTCGATGGCGACGACAGTCGGTGGCAACTTCTCGAAAAACCGGACCATCTCCCGGCGCGTCAGCTTCTTGCGCAAGACCGGCTGTTCTGCCGAATTGACACCGTGCAGTTGAAAAACGTTCTTTGACGTATCCATCCCTATGCGAATAATCTGTTCCACGGGCGGCTCCTTCATGTGAGTCCTACAACGAAATCACCTTGGCACATTGCGATGCCGCTGGGAGCCGTCCAACCCAACACCTCAGAGCGAGGGCAGCAGTCGGGTGCAACCGACCGCCGCCCTCTGATCACAACCGCAAAACAGGAGTTTGCGAATCATGACTGAAAACGACCTAGCCGGGTATCTGCGTCCACGCGAATCCGAATGGACCTTAGCCCTGGAACGCTATCGCGATGCGTGCGCGGTGATGCGTTGTGTGATCGATCAAGCCGAAGCGGAAGGGAAGGACCTTCCGCCTGGACCTGAAGATGCTCACGAAGCGGCAGCGCGTGCCTTGATCTTAACTCCCGGAACGCACCTCCTGCATGTTGCGCAGAAAGTGCGAGCCCTGGACAACCTGCTCGGCTTGTCGGCAAACTGGCCCGGTCTAGCCGATGTTTTGATCCATGATCTGATGCAGCTCATCGGCACTAGCGATGGTGAGCAGGCGTTCTTGCCAAACTCAATCATGTTCATGCCGACGAGGACTGTCGCTTGATCTGGCATCTGGAAGCGCGATGCGGAGCCTATGCTTCCCGGATCGCGCTTCCTTCCCGTCGTGCACCGCAGGCGCATGGTGAGTTATGTCGCGCCATATGAGTGGGCCGACCATAGGCAGCGACCACATCAAGGCAAACACGAACGCCTTTCGCACGGACACGAAAACTGCCGTGAATGGGAGCGCGACAACTCCGATAAGAAGCCAAAGGAACGATAGCGCGGCCATGTTCGTGGTGCCCCTTTCAAAGCGGCCCTAAGCCCGATGAGCGTACCCATCCGGTGAGCCCCGCCTTGTCCGGTGAGTGAACGACCGGTCTTAAGAGCGCTCGTATGAGCGAGCTTAGGAGCGCAGCATGGGGCAGATTACGGTGATGACGGGGCCGGAGCGGCGGCGTCGGTGGCGGGACGAGGAGCGCTTCAAGATCCTGGCCGAGGCCTTCGCGCCGGGCGCATGTGTCGCGGACGTAGCCCGGCGGCGGGACGTATCGACCAGCCTGATCTACACCTGGCGGCGCAATCTGCGACGCGAACAAGCCAAAGGGGCATCCCTTCCGATGGTGGAGGCAGCCTTTGCCCAGGCGGTCCTCACTAAGGACGAGAAGGTGGACGGCTGTGATCGCTGCGGCGTGATCACCGTCGAACTGGGCGAAGGTCGGCGCGTTCGCATTTCGGCCGAAGCTCCCGCTGCACTGGTCACCGCGACCTTGAAGGCGCTGCGGTGATCCCAGCGGGCGCGCGGGTGTGGATCGCCATGGGGCACACGGACATGCGCAAAGGGATGCAAGGGCTGGCCTTGCAGGTCCAGCAGGGCCTGAAGCGCGATCCGCATGGGGGCGACCTGTTCGTGTTTCGCGGACGGACGGGATCGCTGATCAAGATCATCTGGCACGACGGGATAGGCATGTCGCTCTATTCCAAGCGGCTCGAGAAGGGACGCTTCGTGTGGCCCTCGGCGAAGGACGGGATCGTCTCGCTGACCAACGCGCAATTGTCCTGCCTGCTGGAAGGGATCGACTGGCGTAACCCGCAGTATTCCTGGCGCCCGCAGAGCGCCGGATAGACCAGCCACTTTCTTCGCCTTCCGGCGCATTTTCGGCTTCAATGCTGCGCCGATCTGTGATTCCATGCTCGTCATGGACACGGCCGCATCGCCCCTTCCGGACGACGTCGAAGCGCTCAAGGCGCTGCTGTCCGCCGCGCTTGAACGCGCCGACGAGGCCGAGGCGCGCCTCGCCAATGCCAGGGCCCGCGAGAGCGCGACCGAGGCGATGATCGCCCACCTCAAGCTGCAGATCGCCAAGCTGCGCCGCGAGCAATATGGCGCCAGTGCCGAGCGCAGCCGTCGACTTCTCGACCAGCTTGAGCTTCAGTTGGAAGACCTCGAGGCCGATGCCTGCGAGGATGACCTAGCCGCCGAAGTTGCCGCCGCCAGGACAGCCGACGTTGCCGCCTTCGCGCGCAAGCGGCCGAGCCGTAAGCCGCTCCCCGCACACCTCCCGCGCGAGCGCGTTGTCATTCCCGCACCGTGTTCATGCCGGTCCTGCGGCGGCGTGCGCCTGTCGAAGCTGGGCGAAGACGTGACCGAGACGCTCGAAGTGATCCCGCGCCAGTGGAAGGTGATCCAAACGGTACGCGAGAAGTTCTCGTGCCGGGATTGCGAGGCGATCACGCAGCCTCCAGCGCCGTTCCATGTCGTGCCGCGCGGATGGGCCGGCCCCAGTTTCCTCGCCATGCTGCTGTTCGAGAAGTATGGCCAGCATCAGCCCCTCAACCGCCAGGCCGAGCGCTTCGCGCGCGAAGGCGTGGCGCTCAGCACCTCGACGCTGGCCGACCAGGTGGGCGCGGCGGCCTTCGCCCTGATGCCGCTCTATCGACGGATCGAGGCGCACGTGCTTGCGGCCCGGCGGCTGCATGGCGACGATACAACCGTGCCGGTCCTGGCCAAGGGCAAGACCGATACCGCGCGCCTGTGGGTTTACGTCCGCGATGACCGGTCCTTTGCCGGCAGCGATCCGCCCGCAGCCCTGTTCCACTATTCCCGCGACCGGCGCGGCGAGCATCCTCGGGCGCATCTGGCGTCCTGGGCCGGGATTCTGCAGGCTGATGCCTATGGCGGCTACAACGAGCTCTACGCGCCCGGCCGTCAGCCCGCACCCGTGACCGAGGCGGGTTGCTTTGCGCATGCACGGCGCAAGTTCTTCGAACTCGCCGACGTCGAGGCCGCCGCACGCAGGAAGAGCCGCGGCGAGCGTACCGGCATGATCTATCCGATCGCGTTGGAAGCTGTGCAGCGCCTCGATGCCCTGTTCGAGATCGAGCGTGGCATCAGCGGCAAGGCCACCGAAGAGCGCCTCGCCGTCCGGCAGGACCTCAGCGCACCGCAGATGGCGGATCTGCACGCCTGGCTCACCGCCCAGCTCGCGAAGCTCTCGCGCAGCCACGATCTGGCCAAGGCCATCAACTACATGCTCCGACGCTGGGGGGCCTTCACCCGCTTCCTCGAAGATGGCCGGATCTGCCTCACGAACAACGCAGCCGAGCGGGCGCTGCGCTGCGTGCCCCTCGGGCGCAAGGCATGGCTGTTCTGCGGCTCCGATCGCGGCGGACAGCGCGCCGCCGTGCTCTATACGCTGATCCAGACCGCCCGGCTCAACGATGTCGATCCGCAGGCCTGGCTGGCCGATGTCCTCGCGCGCATTGCCGAGCATCCCGTCAACCGGATCGACGAACTGCTCCCCTGGAACTGGCAAGTCCGGCCCGGAGTGCTATCGCAGGTGGCATGACCGCCCGATCGACAGACAGGCCCACAGCCACCGACAGTTTCCTGCAGATCGCAAGGCTGCGCATCGAGCTTGAGGACAGCGATCCGCCAATCTGGCGCCTGGTCGAAGTGCCGACCTCGGTCACTCTCAAGGTCCTGCACGACATCGTGCAGGCCGCGATGGGATGGTTCGATTACCATCTCTGGGAGATGCGCATTGACGACCAGACTTATGGCCTGCCGATGGAAGACGACTGGGGAACCGCTCCGCGCAAGATTGCCGCGCGCATCCGCCTGCGCGACGTACTCGCTCCCGGCGCGACCACGATCGCGTATTCCTACGACTTTGGTGACGACTGGCAGCACACGCTCACCTTGAGCGACGTTCGGCAGGGAGATCCGGCTCTCGCCTATCCCCGCTTCATCGGCGGCGAGCGCGAGTGTCCACCCGAGGATTGCGGCGGGATCTCCGGCTTCTACGAGATGCTGGAGATCAGGTCTGATCCCACGCACGAGCAGCATATCGAAATCAACGACTGGCTCGACGGCTACGACCCGGACGAACTCGACATCTTGCCGATCGAAGCGGGGCTCGCTCGTATCGCTGTCAGACGCAACGCCGCAGCAAAGCGCATCATCAAACCAAAGGCGACCTAGCCACGGCCACTGCGGCCTTCACCGGATGGGTACCGATGAGCTCAGGTTGCTTCCAGCGCTTCCAGATGGCGCGCGATGCTCTCGCCGCCATGCTTCTCGATCGCCTTT
>NZ_DF850490.1:73016-106086 GCF_000813185.1 Novosphingobium sp. MBES04
CACGACCTCGCCTTTGCAATCACCTTTGCCTGGCTTCGATCCATGGCCGGGATCTTCACTCGACCGAGCGCCGTCAGGAAGATCTCTCGCCCAGCGTCCTTCGCTGCGAGTGCAGCAGCTTTGGATCGTTCATTGAGTTCCGCGAGTTCCTGTTTGAGCTGTTCGCGGCGGGCTTCAATTGCGGTCAGATCGTCGGTCTTAGCAGCCGGTCGAGCCATGACTTACTCCGGTAAAAGATGGGTGGGATCGGCAGGAATCATGGCTCAGGTTGGTTTGGATTGCCAGAATGGGTTTCTGAAAATCCAAACAAATTGACGCGCGCTAAGGGCGCTCAGTCTCACCGGAATATGGTGTGCTTAGGGCGCTCTCGGTGGGGCCTTGGCGCTCCCGTTTCAAAGCCCATTTCCGCTTCCACGTTTTTCGGCAGATTCCCTTGAGGGGGAAGGGCGCTTGTTGTAGGAAGGAGTAGTGGTTAGGTATGGCAGGATATGCTAATTGGCACCAATGATAACATTGGTTCATTTGGCGGCCGCTGCACGGGGCTTCTAAGTCATGATGGTGGGTGCACGATTGTCCGAGGAACTGGTGGCCGAGATCGATCGTCTCGCCATCGCCCAGGGACAGAGCCGTGCGTCGTGGATCGCCAGCACCTTGCAGCGCGCAGCGCTGGCATCCGAGAACGATAACCTGCCGGTGACCGAGGTGCAGGGCAGGGGCCATCCTGACGACTATGTGCGCGTCACTGTTCGCCTGCATCGCCACGAAATCGAGGCGATCGAGGGCGTGGCCGGACCTCTGCATCTCACCCGAAACGAATGGATCAAGCGCACCTTGCGTTGGGCCCTTTGGGACAAGGCGGGGGCGCTACGGCTTGCGCCTGTGAGCCAGACCGAGCTTGGCAAGCTGCGTAAGCAGATCCTCGCGATTGGCCGAAACATCAACCAGGCGGTGCACGCGATGAACGCGGCAAACCAGCCTGAAAGCCGCCTCGAATTGCATCGCGTGGCCGCGCAGTTTCTCGAGACCTGCGCCGACCTGAAGGCGCAGGTGTTCAAGACCCGGCGCGAGCTATCGTCCTATGTCGGCGGTGAAGTCGGATATTGGATCGAGGTACACAAGGCACAGGGCGAGGACGGAGAGGGATGAGCTTTCGCTTCACACCCGGTACGCTCGACAGTCTGGCGGGCGTCTATGCGCCGCCCAAGAAGCGCAAGCCAGGAAGCGGGGGCGGGAAGGCGTCGGCTCCTAAAGCTGGGGGAACGCTCCTTGCCTTCGCGGTCTCTTCACTGCTTCCTTCCCCGTCCAAACCGAGGAGCGAGAACCGGCCCAGCGCACAGGCCAAGCATGCCTTCGGGGGTAGTAGCTCGGCGTCGGCGACTGGCCGCGCCATCCGTACCATGGAGTGCACGGCGCGCCGGGCGCCGGAGGTCGTGGTGCGCATCACCGGGCGCCAGCATGGCGGCGGGCATGTCCTTGCAAACTTCTCCTACATCAGCCGTCTGGGGCACGGAGAGGACGTTCAGGTGCCTCTCTACACGAGCGATGGCGATGTTCTTCGCGATGGACAGGACATGCGCATTCTCGCCCAGGACTGGCAGGAATGGGAAGTCGGAGGCGATGATCGGCGCAAGGGCGCGACCTCGATTTCGATGGTCCTTTCGATGCCCGCCGCGACCGATCCCGAGGCGCTGAAGGCGTCGGCACTCGATTTCGCTCGTGAGGAATTTGCCAATCGCTTGTGGGTTGCCGCTCTCCACGTCGACCGGGATCACCCGCATGTTCACCTGACAATTGCGCGTCGCGATCATGATGGGCGGCGCTTTCATCCGAACCGTGATGACCTCTTCCGGTATCGTCAGCGGTTCGCCCAAAAGCTGCGTGATCGCGGAATTGAGGCGAACGCGACGCCGGCACGGGCGCGCGGGATTGATCCTACGCATGAGCCAATCGCGGCGAAGAAGATGCGCGAGAAGGGGCGGGTGCCGCAGATCGACAAGAGCCGGGCCGAACGTGCGCAGGGGTTCCGCGATAGAGGCGTCCCCGATCCGGTGAAGCAGGTCTTGGCCGATCGCCACGCGACGGTTTTGCAGATTTACGCCAAGTCGATCATGGAGCTGTCTTCGTCTCCCTCGCTGTCCGACCAGGTAACGGCGCAGACGCTATCCAAGTTCATCGAGACGATGCCGGAGCCCGAAAGCAATTCGGAGCGGGCGGTGCGGCTCAGGCTTGAAGCAGAGCGTGGGTCGCGACTGGTCGATGATCGCGATCCGATTGCCCGAGCGCTTGCGAAACATGAGCAGCGGAGTCTCGGCGCCCAGGAATCGGAATGGGCGGAGGCGGGTGTCCGGCCATCTGACAAGCCGAGCGGCAATGCGCTCGATGATGGCGTCTCGGATAGGCTCAAGGCCTTCATTGAGAAGGCTGGCGAAGATAAGTCGGAAGGTTCCCTCGATCGAGCCGATGACATTCTCCGGCGTGTTCGCGAACGTGATTTGGAGCGCCAACAGCGTGACATTGATCGGTCCAAGGATCGAGGAGGGCCCCAACGATGACGGACGAGGGCACGCGCCTTGCTGTCGCGGCGATCCTTGAAACCGTGATGGCAATGCAGTCCGAAATGGCGGCGATGAATGCCAGGCAGGTCGAGATCCTCGACCGCCTGAATCAAATCGATGCCGGGCTTGCGGCGACGACGGATCTTGTGCCGATGCTGGAGATTATTCTCGCGCGCCTCATTGAAGATCGGGAGCGCCAGGCCGAGGGCTTTGAACGGACCGCCGAACTGGCCGCTTTCGCCCATGCCGCCGCGAGTGGGCAGGGCGAACCATTGCCGGATGAACTTGCAGATCACGCATTATTGAAGCGTTTTGCCTATCTGCAAACGGCCGAGCGCGAGCCAATCGATCCGGCCCTTGCGCGCTGGAGGCAAGAGGTGAAGCGTGCCTCTACGGAGGAACTGACCAAGGTTCTGAAGGCCCAGTATATGCCGTCGCCGACGGAGCCAGTCGACGTTCGGGTGCTACGCTTTCGCTTGGCTGCGATTACGCGCGATGAACTCAAGGTGCGCGGCGCTGTGTTGCCGCCCGCGCGCCCACCGGCCATTGTTCGCGATCACTCCGTCATGTCGAAGCAGGCGCGCATCGCTGAACTCGCCGCACTCTGGCGGGTGGGCGATAGCCTTGCTCTCCACGGCGATGCCGAACTCGCTGGTGCGATCGACTATATGGGGCGAACCCGGGCTCGTCTCTTGGCCGAGGGGAACTCTCCCGATTTGGTCGACGACTTGATGGCGCAACTTCACGAGAAAATTGGCGATGAGATGGCTGGCGGGCAGGTTGTGAAGCGTCAAACCGCACCTGGGTATGATGCGCCTGATCGGGAAAATGGCAAAGATTCTGAGCTGGGAGCGGCCCGCGAAACGGACCCAAATATACGCTAGCTCTTTTTCCGATAGGCGTCAGAGGTGGTCGCTCGAGGACTGAATTGACGTGTCAGGGAGTGGACCGACCGCTTTCCCTGGCCGTCGAAATAAGTAGCTAAGATGGGCAGTGAACGGTCATTTAAGTCTGATCAGGTAAGAATATTCCTGTCAGGCGGATACCTAGTGCCAACCCATTGCAGCGTTAAACTTGGAAAAAGACACAGATCTATTGGGCGTGATATAGCATCGATAAATATTGAGTAGGTTTTGTAATATTTTTACTTTAAAAGCGATGCAATGTAATGTTATATCCTAATGTAAATTTAGTGTGACACCTATTTGCATTGAATTAACAAGTGACTTGCACTTGTTTTTGCTTTATCGGCGCTCGTTATGCGCGCTGTTGGGCACATTCTACTTCTATGGCTTATGGCGTTGTCCATGCTGACGACGACTGCCGTCCATGCGCAGGAATTTCCGACTTCTGCAGCCGTAGATTGCTCTGGGTTTGTGCACAGCGAAGGCGATTGCGATGAGTCGCAGGGGGACGCTGATAAGGCCGTCCCGCACCATCACACGAGTTGTCACTCAGGTTTTGCTTCAGTGCCTCAGGCTACCAATAATTTGTTAGTTCTGAGTCCGGCTAAGGTGCGAAACCGCATGTTTGATTCACCTTCTCTAGACCGCTGGGCCATTGGCCCGGACCTGCGGCCTCCAATCGCCTGACATAGTCATAGACAGTCGGCCCATGCCTTAAACAGGTAGGCGGCTATCCGTGTCCTTTGTTCAGGATAATCTCACATGTATCGCTTATTTGCAGCCTTGCTGGCTGCCACGTCTTGCGCCGCCGTGGCGCAAGCGCAGGAATCGAGTACAGCTTCCTCTTCCCCGTCTGTATTGACGTTGGATCAGGCCGTAGCTGCAGCCGGAGGATCGGCGCCCGCCACCGATGCCGCACACGCCGGGATTGAAGCGGCTCAGGCCGCGCGGACTGTCGCCGGTCTGCGCCCCAATCCCTCGGTTCAGACCCAGATCGAAAATGTAGCGGGGTCGGACCAGTATCGCGGCTTAAACAGCGCGGAAACAACCGTTAACTTTGCGGTGCCCATCGAGTTGGGTGGCAAGCGCTCGGCCCGGATTGCCGTCGCCGATACGCAGATCGACCGGGCTGTGCTCGTGGCTGCCATTACACAGGCTGACATTCGCCTGCAGGTAACCCAACTCTACATTGAAGCCGCCGTTGCACAGCGCCGGCTCGAGATCGCCCGTGATCAATCACGGATCGCCGGCGATGTCGCCAAAGCCGCAAGAATTCGAGTCCAGGCCGGCCGCGCCTCACCCATAGAGGAGCAGCGCGCAGACGTGGCCCGTATCAATGCCGAGGCAGGTGTCGAACGTGCGGCACGGCACGCAAGAGCAGCACAGGCCAATCTCGCGAGGCGGATCGGCGCATCCGTTTCAGGCACCGTAGACGCGCAGTGGCTCGAGCAGTTGCCAGGCCGTGCAATGGGACCAGACCTGGACACATCAGCTGCCGGTACGCTGACGCTGGCAGCAGCCCAGGCCGACTTTGCGGTCGCCGATGCGCAGGTCAAGCTCGCTCGGTCGCAGCGGGTTCCCGATATCAACGTTGGGCCGGGGCTGCGCAGACTGTCGCAGACCAACGATACGGCGTTCGTTTTCAGCATCTCAATGCCAATTCCGCTGTTCAATTCAGGCGAAGCGGCGGTTGCGCAGGCGAGCGCTGAACGTAACCGCGCGGAAGCGCAGACCCGGATGACTGCGCTCGACGTCGAGCAAGCCATCACTAACGCACGAGCCGACGCGGACAATGCGGCCGTAACAGCGCGCGCTGCAACGGGCCCGGCGCTTGCCGCAGCCCTGGAAGCCGCGCGGATAGCCCGCATCGGCTACCGCGAAGGCAAATTTGGCCAGCTCGACCTGCTCGATGCCGAACGCACGCTGGCCGAAACCCGTCTCGCCGCCATCGATGCCCTCGCCGCCTACCAGAATGCTCGCGCGCAGCTGGAGCGCCTGACCGCGCCCGCGCCGCAATAGAGGAATTGACAGAAATGAACTCACGAAAAATCGCTTGCGCCAGCCTCGCGCTGCCGCTCGCCCTCGTTCTCGCTGCCTGTGGCGGCAAGTCTGAGGAAGCCGGCGACGCTGCGCCAAAAGAAGCTGCAGCCGAAGCAAATCCTGCAGAGAAGGGTAAGATCACGCTGAGCGCAGAGCAGATCGCCTCGGCAGGGGTGAAGATCGGCCGGCCCGTTGTCGGCGGCGCCGGCACCGTTGAATTGCCCGCGATGATCGAGGGTGATCCCAACGGAACCCAAGTCGTTTCCGCTGCCATCGGCGGTCGGGTTGTCTCGCTCACACGCAACCTTGGTCAATCGGTTGGTTCTGGCCAAACGCTGGCAGTCATCGAAAGTCGTGAGGCAGCCTCGCTCAATGCCGAGATCGAAGCGGCGAGGGCCCGTTTGTCGCTAGCGAATTCCAACCTTGCCCGTGAACAACGCCTGTATTCCCAACGCGTCTCGCCCGAGCAGGACCTGATCGCCGCCCGCACCGCCGCGACCGAGGCACGCATTGCCCTCCGTCTGGCCCAGCAGCAGGTGTCAGCAGCCGGCGCCGGAGGCGGTGCGCTCAACCGTATCGGCATCACCGCACCGATTTCCGGACAGGTGATTTCCCGTAGCGTCACGCTGGGACAGACGGTCGCCGCTGATGCCGAGCTGTTCCGCGTGGCCAACCTGTCCAACGTCTCACTCTCACTAAACCTCCTGCCCCAAGATGCTGGACGCGTGCGCCCCGGCGCAACGGTGACGGTAAAAGCTGCCGGGCGTGAGGCGACGGCCAAGGTCTCGTTCGTCTCGCCCGCGCTCGATGCAGCAACGCGCCAGGTGCCAGTCATCGCCACGCTCGATAATAGCTCTGGCCAGTGGCGCGTCGGCGAACCTGTAACCGCCTCGGTGACGCTGACCGGCAACGGTGGCGACAGCGCGGTGCGCGTGCCTTCGACCGCCATTCAAACCGTCGATGGCAAGCCCGCCGTGTTCGTGCGGACTCCCTATGGGTTCAAGGCCATTCCCGTGGCTCTCGGTGATCGCGCGGGCGACAGCGTGATCGTGCGCTCCGGCCTTTCCGGGAGCGAACACATTGCCACCACCAACAGCTTCACGCTCAAGGCCGAACTCGGCAAGGGCGAAGCGGGCGAGGAGGATTGAGCCAATGATCGCCCCTGTCGTTAACTGGGCGGTCCACAAGCGCTGGCTTGTGCTCCTTCTGGTCTCCATCGCCGCCATTATCGGTGCAGTAGCCCTCTCGCGGCTGCCGATCGATGCCGTGCCCGATATCACCAACAATCAGGTCCAGATCAACGTCCGCGCCCCCGCGCTCTCGCCTGAGCTGGTCGAAAAGCAAGTCGCCTTTCCCATCGAGACCGCGCTCGCGGGCATTCCCGGCCTCGAATACTCCCGTTCGCTCAGTCGCAATGGCTTTGCACAGGTCACAGCCGTTTTCTCGGATTCGACCGATATTTACTTCGCGCGCCAGCAGGTCGGTGAACGGTTGACCGGGGTCAAGGAAAACCTGCCTGACGGCGTGAACCCGGAGATGGGGCCGATCGCCACGGGTCTCGGCGAAGTCTACATGTGGACCGTTCGCCTCGATCATCGCAAGGACGACAAGCACCAGCCTGGGGAACCAGGCATGCAGCCCGACGGCAGCTACATCACGCCAGAGGGTGAGCGGCTGACCAACGACACCGAGAAGGCAACCTACTTGCGCACCGCGCAGGATTGGATCGTGGCACCGCTATTAAAGAACACGGCGGGGCTGGCTGGTGTCGATTCCATCGGCGGCTATGCCAAGCAGTTCCTCGTCGTTCCCGATGTGCAGCGGCTTGCCTCGATGGGCATCACGCTCACCGAACTCGGTAATGCGCTCGAACGCAACAATGTCAGCGTCGGCGGCGGTTTCGTCGAGCGCAATGGTGAGGGCCTTGCCGTCCGTGCCGACGCGCTCGTACGCAATGCGCGCGAACTGAGCCAGATCGTCGTCGCCACCCGCGAGGGCGTGCCCGTCACGCTCGGCCAGGTCGCGCAGGTCCGCACCGGGCAGGCGATCCGTATGGGCTCGGCGTCCGAGAACGGCACCGAAGTGGTCGTCGGCACCGCGATCATGCGGATCGGCGAGAATAGCCGGACGGTGGCAACGGCAGTGGCCGATCGCCTTCAGGGCATCAATGCCTCGCTACCGCCAGACGTCGTGGTTCAGCCGGTGCTCAACCGCACCACGCTGGTGAACTCGACGATCAAGACGGTCGGTAAGAACCTCGGCGAAGGCGCACTGCTTGTCATCATTGTGTTGTTCGCACTGCTCGGCAACTTCCGCGCTGCGCTGATTGCGGCGCTCGTTATTCCCATCACCATGATGCTGACAGGTTTCGGCATGCTGAAAGCCGGCGTCTCGGCCAACCTCATGAGCTTGGGTGCGCTCGATTTCGGGCTCATCGTCGACGGCGCGGTCATCATCGTCGAAAATGCGCTGAGACGCATGGCCGAGCATCAACATCATGAAGGACGACTGCTGACCGTCAAGGAGCGTCTCGACACCGTAGCCCATGCCGCACGCGAGATGATCAAGCCGTCAGTCTACGGGCAGGCGATTATCATTCTGGTGTATATGCCTTTGCTCACGCTGACCGGCGTCGAGGGTAAGACCTTTGTGCCGATGGCACTTACCGTCATCATCGCGCTGGCTTGTGCCTTTGTCCTTTCTCTCACCTTCGTCCCCGCCCTGATCGCCCTCTGGCTTTCGAAGCGGATCGAGGAGAAGGAAGGCCGGATCATGACCTGGCTCAAGGCTCGCTACGAGCCCGGCCTCGACCGCGCGATGAAGCGGCCGACCCTTACCGTCGGTGTCGGCATCGGCGGATTTGTAGCCGCAGTCTTCGCGTTCATGTCGCTGGGACAGGTATTCCTGCCTCAGCTCGATGAAGGCGATCTGCTGATCCAGGCGCTGCGTATCCCGGCAACTTCGGTCCAGCAGAGCCAGGCGATGCAGGTACCGATCGAGCAGATGATGTCGAAGCAGCCGGAAGTGAAGTTTGTCTTCTCCAAGACCGGCACGGCCGAACTGGCATCGGACCCTATGCCGCCTAACGCCACCGACATGTTCGTGATCCTCAAGGATCGCTCCGAATGGCCGGATCCCAAGCTTTCGAAGGACGATCTCGTTGCGCGCATCGAGAAGAACCTCGCGAAGTTCCCAGGCAACGTCTACGAGATCACCCAGCCCATCCAGATGCGCTTCAATGAGCTCATCGCCGGTGTGCGCGGTGACATCGCGGTGAAAGTTTATGGCGACGACTTCGACGCCATGAACGCCACTGCCGAGAAGATCGCCGACGTGCTGCGCCGCACGAAAGGCGCTGCCGACGTGAAGGTCGAGCAGACCACGGGCCTGCCGATGCTCGACATCAGGGTCAATCGCGACGCCATGGCCCGCCTCGGCGTCTCGGCGCAGGACGTGCAGGATATCGTCAACGCTACTGTGGGCGGCAAGCAGGCCGGCATGATCTTCGAGGGCGATCGCCGCTTCCCGGTGGTCATCCGCCTGTCCGATGCCCAGCGCGCCGACATGTCGACCCTGCAGCAGCTGCAGGTGCCTACTCCTGGCGGACAGTTCGTGCCACTTGCCAGCGTCGCCGATATCCGCGTCGTCGACGGCCCGAACCAGATCAGCCGCGAGAACGGCAAGCGCCGTGTCGTCGTCCAAGCCAACGTGCGTGGCCGCGATGTCGGCAGCGTGGTGGAGGATGCCCAGGCTGCCATCGCCAAGGATGTGCGTCTGCCGTCCGGCAGCTACCTCGAATGGGGCGGGCAGTTCGAGAACCTCGCTTCGGCCCGCGAACGCCTGCAGCTCGTTATCCCGGCGTGCTTCGTGCTGATCCTTCTGCTCCTCTACGGCGCACTCGGATCGGTGAGGGATGCCGCGATCGTGTTCACTGGTGTTCCGCTGGCGCTGGTTGGCGGCGTGATGGCGCTGTTCTTGCGCGGCATGGATTTCTCCGTCTCGGCCGCCGTGGGATTCATCGCGCTCTCCGGCATTGCCGTGCTCAACGGCCTCGTCATGGTCTCCTCAATCCAGGAGCTCATGCGATCCGGGATGCGGCGTGAGGAGGCGGCCAGACTGGGCGCTCTGCAGCGCTTGCGCCCGGTCGTCATGACCGCTCTCGTTGCAAGCCTCGGCTTCGTGCCGATGGCGCTTGGCAGCGGGGCTGGCGCCGAAGTCCAGAAGCCGGTCGCCACCGTTGTGATCGGCGGTTTGATCTCGGCAACGCTTCTGACCCTGTTCGTGCTGCCTACGCTTTACGCGCGGTATGGCCGCAAGGACATGGTCGAAGAGGATGACGAGCCGGTAGCGGAAGCACTCAGCAGTGAGGCTCACCCCGCAATCTGAAGGACGAAAAAGGGGGAGGTTGCTCAGCAACCTCCCAACCTTTCCGGAAAGGGTTTACGGATGAAAGAGATAACCAGCTTTCACCTTAAGGCACCCCCGAAACGTGTTTGGGCAGTCCTCTCGAATCTGAGCGGGTACGGCTCGTGGCATCCCCTCTATCGCTTCGGGGAAGGTCTAGTTACACCTCGTGCCATTATTCAGCTGTCGTGGCTGATTTCGGGCGACTTTCGCATTAATATGGACGTCGAGGTCTTTCACTACGACGAAGGCGCCGCGATCGGTTGGAGAACCGGGCACCGGTATCTCATCCTGATCGAGGAAAGCTTCGAGATCATCGAAGATAACGCCGGGACCTATGTCTACCATAGCATTGAATGTCGCGGGTGGGTCAGCGCCTTGATCTGGCAGTTCACGAAACGCGGGCTGCGCCGGCGCTTGGCCATCGAGAGCGGGATTCTGGCGCGGAGGGTCGAAGGAAACCAGCGCAACTACACCGTAGGCAACCGCCACAAACGGCGAAGCCTCAAGGCCCAGGCCAGTCACCGTGCGAATGACGAATGACATGCAGCCATGACTGCTCGGCGGAATGCTGCCCAAAAGATCGACCGAAATCAAAGTCTGAAAAGGAACTAGCGATGGTTCAAGAAGTCACCCCTCAAGGATTGCTGTGCCCCATTTGCCGCGTCGACCTCGTGATGACCGATCGTCAAGGCATCGAGATCGACTATTGCCCAAAATGCCGGGGCGTGTGGCTCGATAGGGGCGAACTCGACAAGATCATCGAGCGAAGCATTGGCGAAGTGGCACCACGGGCAAGTCAAGGAAACTACCCTTCGACGTCACAGGGCAAACACCGCGCCGGTCACGACGACCGCCGCTCCGGTGGGCACCATGGCCGCCGCAAAGGCTTCCTGCGCGAGCTCTTTGATTGATCATGGCATACGGTCGCCTCGCACAACGGGTCGCACACTGTGTGAGCGCAATCACCGCCGCCGAAGGCGCACCCCTTCGGCGGCGGACCAACTATCAGTTGGCTCGAAGCAGGCGGCTCCCATCAGTTTTCGTAGCAAGCCAGAAGATGCTGGCGGCGCTGGCAATCCTGCCTGCGCTCGCGAACTGTTCCGGTGGGTCTTCCGATGGTTACGCCGAGGAGCGGCATGACCGCAGCAAGGTACCGGGGCTGATTGGCGAACAGAACTACTCCTGCTCGGATGGCTCGAAAATCGATGTCGATTTCCTTGCCGATGGGCTCACGCTCAATCTCACTCACGATGCACATGGTCGTTTCGAGCGGTTGAAGGCAGCAGATACCGGCGCAGCTTCGTCGGCCCGGAAGTAACGGTCGCCCTATCGCGCGGCGAAAAGCTCACGATTTCCCGCCCCGGACGGCTGCCCATCATGTGCGAGCGGATCAAGAGCGCGGCCGGCAACAAGCTGGGGCCACCATGAAGCACTCAAGCCATGCATCCAACGCGCACCGCTGATTTCCTGAAGGAATAAAACAATGATCGAAAAGTTCCGCCTTGATATCCCTGTGTTGCTACCGGAAGTTCACGACGCCAATGACGCCTGTGTCACTCGTTTGATCGGATCGCTCAAAGGTCGCGCCGGCGTCGAGGACGCTCATGTAACGAAGGAAGGCCCTTCCGCGCAGGCGCTGCTCTGCATCCACTATGAACCGAGCATCATTTCGCTCAGCCGCATCCGCGAGCTGGCAGTTGCTGCTGGGGCCGAGATTGCGGCCCGGTTTGCCCATCGTGTTTGGACCGTAAACGGTATCAACCACCAGCGCCGCGCACGCACCGTGACGGATCAGCTCCTCACGCTGCCGGGCATCATTGAAGCAGACGCCTCCCCTGCAGGCAGCGTTCGAGTGGAGTTCGACCTTACCAAGATCCTGGAAAGCGACATTATCAAGGCTCTGAAAGGTGCTGGCGTCACCCTCGTAAGCGCTTTCGCTGCGCCCGTTGCAAAAGACGCCGGGCATACGCACGATGAAAAGGGTCAGAAACATGCGCCCGACGAAAAGCATGATCACAGCCATGGCGGATTGCTTGGTCCCAACACCGAACTGTTCTTCGCACTGGGCTGCGGCACCGCTTTGGCGATCGGATTCGCAGTCGAGAAGCTGACCGGAAATGTCGGCGTCGCGCTTGGACTTTATCTCGCAGCATACGTCCTCGGCGGGTTTTATACCGTGCGGGAGGCCATCGATAACCTGAAGCTCAAGCGCTTTGAGATTGATACGCTCATGTTGGTTGCGGCTGCCGGCGCCGGAGCGCTGGGCGCTTGGGCTGAAGGTGCATTGCTGCTGTTTCTCTTCAGCCTTGGCCACGCACTCGAACACTACGCGATGGGACGAGCGAAGCGGGCTATTGAGGCATTGGCGCAATTGAGCCCTCCTACCGCCCTGTTGAAACTGCTCGACGGGACGAGCGAAGAAGTGCCGGTCGAGAAACTTGTTCGAGGCGACATTATTGTAGTGAAGCCTGATTCCCGAATTCCCGCAGACGGGTTCATTGTCCTCGGCACTAGCAGCATCAACCAAGCGCCCGTGACTGGAGAGAGCATTCCAGTCGACAAGCAGCCAGTCTCGGATCAACTCGCCGCCCGAGCCAACCCGGATAGTGTGGATGGAGCGAGCCGGGTCTTTGCCGGTACGATCAATGGCAGCGGAATGATCGAAGTCGAAGTCACGCGTCTCTCTAGCGAGAGTACCCTGGCCAAAGTCGTCAAAATGGTCAGCGAGGCGGAAACGCAGAAATCGCCGACGCAGCGCTTCACGGATCGTTTCGAGCGTGTCTTTGTTCCGGCTGTGCTGGCGTTGGCCTTCTTCCTCCTGTTCGCGTGGGCCGTTATCGACGAACCTTTCCGCGACAGCTTCTATCGCGCGATGGCTGTGCTCGTTGCAGCTAGCCCCTGCGCTCTCGCCATCGCTACCCCCAGTGCGGTACTCTCCGGCGTGGCGCGGGCTGCCAGGGGCGGGGTGCTCGTAAAGGGCGGCGGCCCCCTCGAACTCCTCGGATCTCTCGACGCAATCGCCTTCGACAAAACCGGCACGCTCACTAAGGGCGAGCCTCGAATCCAGCAGGTTATCCCTGCGACAGGCGTGGCGCAGGCTGAACTCATGGCTTTGGCAGTCGCCGTCGAAAGCCTCAGCGATCACCCCTTGGCAAAGGCAATTTCTCGCGACGGACGGGAGCTTGCGGGCGGCCAGCCCATTCCGGAGGCTCGGGATTTGAAGAGTCTCACGGGGCGCGGCATCTCGCGCTTGTCGGTGAGGATCCAATCCTCATCGGCAAGGCCGAGATGTTTGGGGCGGACGGTGTGGCGGCCCTTTCCAGCGAAATGAGCGACGCGATCGCAAAGCTGCGCGATGCTGGACAGACGAGCATGGTTGTGCGGCGAGGCGAACGAGATCTGGGTGCTATCGGCTTGCTCGACACTCCCCGCGAAACAGCGCCCGCTGCGATCGAGCGACTTCGCGATATTGGCATCAAGCGGATGATCATGATTTCCGGAGACCATCAGCGCGTGGCCGAGGCCGTCGCCAAGGAAGTCGGAATCGATGAGGCCTGGGGCGACCTGATGCCGGAAGACAAGGTCGAGGCCATCAAGCGGCTTCGCGACGAGCGAAAAGTCGCGATGGTCGGCGACGGCGTCAACGATGCTCCAGCCATGGCGACCGCGACTGTCGGGATCGCCATGGGAGCCGCCGGCTCTGATGTGGCGCTCGAAACGGCAGACGTGGCGCTCATGGCCGACGACCTGTCCAACCTACCTTTTGCCGTAGGCCTGAGTCGCAGCACGCGCTGGGTGATCCGTCAGAACGTGTTCGTGAGCCTAGGCGTTGTCGCATTTCTCGTTCCCGCCACGATACTTGGCCTTGGCATAGGACCGGCGGTAGCGATGCACGAAGGCTCAACACTCCTCGTCGTGGTAAATGCCCTACGTCTCTTGGCGTACCGCGATTCCCCTGTGGCGACTAAGGAATGAGCTAGAGCAATTCATCAGCGCGATACGCTTTTCCGAAAGGCCGTGATGCAAAGTTTGAAGTGAGGCTCAAAATATCCCCACCGGGGGGATAGGATAGAATCAAAAGACGCGCTATGGGCGATTGATGACCCCGCTAACCGAACTCCTGCAGCAAGGCGCTGCCCACGCCTGGCTCTTCATTCCGACCGCAATTTTGCTCGGCGCCTTGCACGGGCTCGAGCCCGGCCATTCCAAGACGATGATGGCTGCCTTCATCGTCGCGGTGCGGGGAACGGTGCGGCAAGCCGTCCTTCTGGGGCTCGCCGCCACAGTCTCCCATACCGTGATCGTCTGGGTCGTCGCACTGGGCGGAGTGTATCTGTTCCAGGGGCTCAGTCCCGAGGGTATCGAGCCCTATTTTCAGTTCGCCTCCGGGTTGATAATCGTTGCCATGGCCTCTTGGATGCTCTGGCGCATTCGCCATGACCATGCGCATGATCACCATGACCATGACCATGACCATGACCATGGGCACGGCCATCATCATTCTCACGGAGATGGCAGGCACCATCATCACCACGTACACGATCATGATGGCGAGACGATCAATCACGAACTGGAGCACACCCTCGATCTGACCGATGGTGGCTATCAGGATGCCCACGAACGCCAGCACGCCGAGGACATCCGACGTCGCTTTACCGGTCGTGATGTGACAACGGGCCAGATCGTCATGTTCGGCCTCACAGGTGGGCTCATCCCGTGCCCTGGCGCCATCACTGTCCTGTTGCTGTGCCTCCAACTCAAGCGGATTGCACTCGGTTCGGTCCTTGTGCTTTGTTTCAGCATCGGCTTGGCCATGACAATGGTCATGTCCGGCGTGATCGCAGCACTCAGCCTGCGCTATGCGCAAAAGTCATTCGGCGGCTTCGGTTCGCTGGTCCGCAAGGCTCCATATGCCAGCGGGCTCGTGATTCTGTCCTTAGGCCTCTATATTGCGCTAAAGGGCTATCAGACGCTTCCCTGAACGGACATGAGCTTATGAGCCACGCTGCCAGCCCCGACCTTCTCAATCGCCTTCGCCGTGCCAACGGCCATCTCACCAGCATCCTGCGCATGATCGAGGAAGGGGACGACGGGCTCAAGATCGCCCAACAGATGCAGGCGGTCATCGCAGCGCTCGAGAAGACCAAGACCCTGATTGTAACCGATCATATCGAACATCACCTCGAGGACTTGATCGGGCCACTGCCTGGAACTGTTCGTGATGATCTCGCAAAGCTGGGGGAACTGGCCAAATACCTTTAAAAATAGCCATTCGAGTGAATAGGGCTTTTCGTCGGATTACGGCCAGCTTTCAACTGAAATGTAGAACCGGACAGTCCCCCAGCGGCCCATCAGGCTGTTGGGATCAGCACGGAAAATAGGTCCTTGAACAACATGTGGGCTGTTTGCCGGGGGGCGTGGTTGGCTGTCGCCTGGAGCGCTTTGACCACTGGCATGTTCAGAGGCCTGCCGCTGGATCCGGGTATTCCCGCTTCGCTTTCTCCACTCGCCTCCGCAGCCGTGATGATGCGAAGGCTTCGTGCCGGCACCGAAGGATCGGGGCGGATCGTCGGCATCGCTGGCGCTTGCACCTTCGTCAGCGCGAGCATGTCCTTCTCCTGATAGTAGCGGATCTTCTTGCCGTAGATGGGCGGGATGCCCGAGCGCAGTACGATCAGATCCTTCTCGGGTAGCAAGAGCAGCTCTTGCGGGAGCAGGAGCGCGCGGCGCTGATCGGATTCCGATACCGAACCGCCACCACGGCCCCAGGCGCCGAACGAACGGGACTTCGCGCGGAAGGTGTAGGTGCCCAGGCGCTCCGAGACGTTCTTGGCGTCGTTGATCTCCTTGGGTCGCATGACGATCTGCACGCCGCAGTTCGCGGAGATCTCCTTGGCCACCTTGTCGCCGTAGATGTGGTCGAGCTGGGAGAAGTTCTGGATCACGGGGAGGAGGCGAATGCCATAACCCGCCACATAGCTGAAGCCGCTGGCGATGACCGAGGCCCGGCCGAGGCGGGTGAACTCGTCGAGCAGAAGGAGCAGGCGCACGTTGTGCCGGTCGGCCGAGGGCAGTTCGCGCACGTTGAGGTCGATGAGCTGTTGGAAGAGCAGGTTGTAGATCGGCGCGACCCGCTCGAGGTCGTCAGGCGAGACGCCGAGGTAGAGTGAGATCCGCTTGTCGCGGAACTGGCGCAGATCGAAGTCGCTCTCGGCCGTTGCCGCATCGACATAGGGGTTGAGCCAGAGGTTGATCTTGGCCGTCACAGACTGGCGAATGGACGTGAACGTGTTGTCCGACGAGGAAATCCAGTCGCGCAGCGCAGAAATGCACGCGCCAGAGAGAGGCTTTCCAGCCTGTTCGCGCTGCTTGATGATTTTGGGGAAGCGGCGCCGGGCATCACCGGCGGCGAATTGGCGATAGACCTCGCCGATCGTGAAGGGCAGGGCGTCCTCGCCATCGTCTACGGTGGCCGCGACATAGGCCGAAACACCAAGGAAGGCCGTGCGCGCGCTTTCGGCCCAGAAATTGTCGCCAGTCAGGGGGAGCGGGAACAGCATGGCCCCGATCTTCTGCAACTCGTTGATGATCTCGACGGGATCGCGCCGGTTGATGTGGCCGAGCGGATTGTAGCGGCACGTCCGTCCTTCCCCGTCGAGCGGGTTGAATAGGAGCGTCTTCTGGCGAAGCCGCCTGGCGCGGTAGCCCGAGGTCAGGTCCCAGTTCTCCTGCTTCACATCGAGGACCACGACGGAATCGGGCCACGACAGCAGGTTCGGGATCACGACGCCCACGCCCTTACCGGCCCGGGTCGGGGCTTCGAGCATGACATGCTCGGTTCCGCCGAAGCGCAGGAACCTGGCGTTGAAGCGCCCCAGGATGATGCCGGCGCCTTCCAGCAGTCGGGCTTCCTTCACTTCGCCAAAGCGCGCCCAGCGCGCCTCGCCGTGCAGTTTTTGCGCGGTGAACATCGAGGCAAAGACGCCGGCCAGGCACAGAGCGAAACTGATCGCGAAACCGAGAAGGAACGGCTGCCAGACGATCGGCATGGATTTCATCGACCAGAGCGCACCGGGCACTTTCGCCCAGGGTGTTTGCATCGAGACCAGATGCGCGCGCCACAGCACCGTGACCGCGCCGATCGCGGCGCTGACCACGAGGCCCACGATCATAAGAAACGCAATGGCGCCCGGTTGGGACGCCCCCGGATTGCGAACCATCTTGCCACTCATGGGCCACTCCTTTGGTTGTCAGTCGTGAGGTTTGCCGGCCGGATCGAACCACACTTCGGTCATCCGGTAGCGGGCCGGTCGCCCGTCGCTGGGCGGAAGGCGGTGCATCTGCACCACAATGTCGACGAGCGAGCGCAGCAGGGCGCGAATGTCGTGGCGGTCGAGGTCGTTGCCGCCTTCGGATTCCTTGACGAGCAAGGTGAGCTGCTCGAGCGCGCCTTCGGCGGTATTGGCATGGACGGTCGTGATCGAGCCGGGGTGCCCGCTGTTGACGTTGCGCAGATAGAAGAACGCGGTTCCGTCGCGCAGCTCCTGGAGGAGAATGCGGTCAGGGCGCATGCGCAGCGCCGATTCCAGCAGTTCCTTGGCCCCGGCCTTCTGCAGACCGTTGCCGTCCTTGGAATACATCATGTGGACCCGATTGCGCTGGGGCACCACCAGTTCGCGCGTGTCCTCGATCGTCAGAATGCGCTCGAAGTCGGGGATCAGCTTGATCAGCGCCTTCGACAAGGTGGTTTTTCCCGAGCCGGTCGCGCCGGAAATCAGGATATTCTTGCGCGCTTCCACCGCGAGCTTGAAAAAGCCGTTCCATTCGCCCGCGGCCCGGTAAGTCAGCAAGGCGTCGTCCACCTCGTTGGTGGAGCCGTGGGCCTTCACTTCGCTGAAGAGGCCCGAGCGGTCGAGATCGCCAAGATCCATCGCCGTGTTCGAGGCCTTGCGGATCGTGATCGAGACGAAGCCGCGCTCGATAGCCGGAGGGATCACGACCTGGGCACGCTCGCCTCCGGGCAGGACCGAGGAGCAGATGGGGTAGTCCTCGCTAATGTCCTGCTTGGTCAGGCCCGCGATAAGCCGGGCCAGCGTCATGAGGCTGGCGTGATCGAGCGAGGGGGCTTCATGCCACTCCCAGCCCTTGCGGCTTTCGACGCCGATCACGCCCGGCTCGTTGATGACCAGTTCGGTCACGTCCTCGCGATCGAGGAGCGGTTGCAGCGGGGCTGCATTGTGCTGGTAGATCGCAGAGACGTTTGCCATCGTTCAGCGCCTCAGCTTGAGGTCATAAACCGGGCTAAAATCGAAGTCCTTGGCGACGAAGATCGCGGCGGTATCGCCCTGGTTCTTCTTCAGGATCGGCTTGATGTTCTTGCTGTCCTGAAGGATCGTGTTGCCCATCTCGCTGGGCACCTGCGTCGTGTAGGTCCCTTCGTTCGCGACGGCGCGACCGGCGATGTTGGAGGCATCCTCGAGCACGCTCATCATGAGAGCTGCACCGAAGCGCGCCCAGAACTGCGTATCGACACCGCCAGACATGCCCGAGCGGCCGAGCGCGTCGGCCGCAGGCGAACCAAGGTCGATCGCAACCCCGCGCGGGGTAAGTGCGCGGGTCCACAGCACGAACATGCGCGCCTGACCTTGCGTGATGCCGCCCGAATATTGCCCCAGGACCTTGGTGCCCTTGTCGAGCAGGACCACGCGGCCGTCCTCGGAATAGACGTCATGGTTGATAACGCACGAGACGAACCCGGCCTGTGTCGAGTTGATCGCGGTCTGCAAGGTACAGGGAATGACGGTGCCGGCGCTCAGCAGGAAGTCGCGGTTCTTGATGAGCGAGGCGCGCACCGTCTCGATCTTCGCGTGTCCAAGCTGGTCGGTGAAGTCCGTCGAGCCCTTGCTGGCCGAACCCGTGCCCGTATCGCTATCTGAGGGAGGGCCAAAGCCGCTGGCGCCGAAGTTGCGCGGGCCGCTCTCCTGGGCCTGTGCACCCGCAGCGGCTGCGCTCCTCGTTGGCGACGCCGTGGAAGTGGACGCCGTGAGGCCATTGGCCTGATAGGCCATGACCGGGGCCCGCCGTGCGGCATCAGCCATTTTCAGGCGCTCCTCATAACGCTTCTGGGCAAGGCTTTCCTCGCCACTGGCGGCCTCGCCCGTTGCCGGGACCGGGTTGCCGCTGGCGTCGATAGTCTGTTGCCCCAGGACCGGACGGCCGAAGACGTCGGTCTGAGCGCTGCCCGCTTGTCCAAGCTGGCCTGCGAGGGCCGCACGCTGCGCGGCGGGTGAGGCTACCACATCATCGACGCTCTTCTGGCTTGCTTGCGCCGGCTCCTCGGCTGCCTTCGCCGACCCGGCGTTGTGAAAGACGCCGTAGCCGATGATGATGCCAAGGATGGTCGCGACCAGGCCGACCCCGGCCCCGACGAAGGCGACGTTGCCCCAATTGGTGCTGTTGCGACCCGCAGGCGATCCGCTCTCTTCGGGAATGGAATCGGCGGGTGCGAGTTCACCGCCGCGATCAATGACGTTCTCGGCCATGTTACTGCCCCTTCACTTTGCGTTCGACGATGTTGGAGACGGTGCCCGTGCGCTCGGCGCGATCGTTGCGGGGCGGGGCCTCGTTGTAGATCGCGAGGACCGCCTTGCCCCGGCGCAGGCGTAGTTCGCGGTAGACGGCGTGGATCACCACGAAGTCGTCGCGCACGTCGTAGGGCACGATCGTCTCGCTCCCGTCCACGTCGACGGCGAAGATTGAGGGAATGTCGGCGTGGCCGGGGAAACGCATCGCCGTGAACTCGCCGTTGTCGGAGATTTCGCTCGGTTGCAGCGAGGCATCGCCCTGCTCGGTGTAGTTGAAGTTGCGCTTGCCCTCGATCACCGCGTGATCGAGCGCGGTCTTGACGATCCGGCTCTGCATGGCCTGAGCGGCTTGAGCCTGCGCCATCTGGACCTGCTCGGCACTCATCGCCTGCTCCGCTTGAGGGTAGTGGAAGCGAATGCCGTACATCGTGGCCGAGGTGCCGAGCGCCAGGTTGAAGTGGTAGGTGCGGGTCATCCCGCCTTCTTGCGTGAGGACGATGAGGTTTGTTCCGGCCGCCTTTTCGCGGGGTTTCAGGAAGACGACATTGCCGACCGGCGCAATCTGCCAGGAGATCGTATCGCCAAGGGCGGCCTGCGTGACGGTCTCGCCAGCGCCGAACTGGATCTCGATCGCGTGGCGGAACTGGCCGACGACCGTCACCACCTGGTCGGGATCGTAATCGACCGTGCGCACCCGCGCGTCCTTCTGGCCTGCAACCGGCGTTTCTGCCGCAAAGCTGGCATGAGGCGCGAGCGTAACGATGACGGTGCCGGCGAGGCTGAAGGTCACCAGCTTGCGCCAGATCGCGTCGATACCGCGCCAGAACGGGCTTCTGGCGCCCGACGAGGTGAGCGCGACCTTGGTGTCTACAGGCGACAGGCGCCGG
Source organism: Novosphingobium sp. MBES04 (assembly GCF_000813185.1). Taxonomy (NCBI): domain Bacteria; kingdom Pseudomonadati; phylum Pseudomonadota; class Alphaproteobacteria; order Sphingomonadales; family Sphingomonadaceae; genus Novosphingobium; species Novosphingobium sp. MBES04. The sequence continues at coordinate 93,395 of NZ_DF850490.1, forward strand.
GCGACTTTTTCGCGAAGGACGGGGAGGAAGGGCGTGGGGGTGTTGTCACCGCGTTCGGGCGTCTTGGGCGCATCGCTCATGTCAGGTCTCCGGGTCCGAGTGGAAATTCACGACCTCGAAGCCGAGCGGATTGATCAGCCGGTCCTTCTCCAGCGTGGGCGCTGTCGTGAACTTGAAGGTGAGGGTGGCGGTCCAGTTCTGCGCCGTGGGCGTGTTCTGGCCCATCGTGACGAGTTTGGCGTAGCGGACCTGCGCGACGGTCGGGCTCAGGAAGCTGATCGCGCGAATGTGGATCGAGACGAAGCCCTTGTCCCCGTAGATGTTGGAGGGGGCCTTCTCGTTGCTCGACTTGACGCTATCGAGGTAGCGCGAGCCTTCGGCCTTGTCGCTCATGAGCATGACCGCATAGGCGTTCTCGCGCGCGGCATCATCGAGCCAGCCTTCGCGCAGGCGAATGTACTGCGCCACGAAGAAGCGGTTGACCGCATCGTCATAGGTCTGGGGCTGGGGGCCTTTGAGCGCGGTCACGACCTGCGTTTCTCCGGTCGATTTGTCGACGCGGATCACATAGGGCTCGACGGTCTTGAGCGGGGCCAGCATGGCGACCGCCCCGGTCGAGACAAGCGCCATGGCGCAGGCGCACCCCGCGACAGTCCAGGCAACCCGCCGGGACTGGATTGCGGCGCGCATCCGGTCGTATTCGAACGTCCGCGCGCTTTCGAGGTACTTGCCTTTGTCGGCGGCTTTGACCTGGGCCATGAGACGTTTCCTTATGAGCAGGGAAGGTAGGAAAGCTCGATCTCGCGCTCATCGCGCGGCGAGAGAGCGGGGGTGGGATTTGCAGCCTGGGCTGCGGCGCTCGCGGCGGCTGCGGCCTCTTGCGCTTCGGGCGGAATCGGTGTGTCGCTGGACGGGCTCGATGCCGGAGTGGCGGGCCACCCGCCGCTCTGCGAGGGCGGGAGCGGCACCGGCAGATTGGGCATGATCGTGCCGTACATGTTGGCCGGACGCCGGTGCTTGCCGTCACAAACGGCAGGCGGCTTGATGTGACTCCCGGTGCATCCGCTGAGTGCAAGCGCACCCAACGCTGTGAAAATCAGCGCTTTCATAAAAACTCCGTCAGCAATGTGCCGCGTTAGGGGCGTTCAAAACTCATTCGCAGGCGACCTCATGTTCTCGTGGCGGTGCCTCCCGCCCGTCCGGCAGGCGCCGACGGGCGGGAATTGGCAATGCGGCGGAACATGAGGCGATTGGCCAGGATGTTCGCACCAGTCTGAAGGAAGCCGTGGCCGCCCGAGGAGGCGCCACCGGCGATGCCCGCCGCAATCGAGGGGGACTGGAAGAAGAAGACTGTTCCCACGATGTAGATGATCACGCAGGAAAGAACGCCGATCGCGATACCCGCAGCGTTGAGAACCATTCTGCCTCCGCTGGTAGCGATGAACATACTGCCATCGCCAACGGCGCTCATGATGTCGTCCATCACCTGTTGCTCGAGGCCTGTGATGAACTTGGTCATGATAGCGATGACCACCATGAGCAGGATGTAATTGGCCGTCTGCTTCAACCAGCCATCGAACAGCCAGCGCGAGGAATTGAAGAGCAGACAGGCCAGGGCCAGCGGGGCGAGAGCCACGCAGATCGCAACGGCCAGCTTTGCGAAGATGACGATGCAGAAGCCGACAGCTGCCGACAGGGCAGCGAAGATGTAGAGGACGATGATCGCGAGGAACGCGACGAAATTTGCGAAAAGCTTTTCGGCGGCGAGATCAATGTCGGTCAGGCCAACCGTCTGGCTTTGAACTTTGTCGTTTTCGTCGGAAATGATTTGGGCGATCTTGTTCGTATCCGAGACGTAGGTGTCGAACGTCGTGCCCGGGTTGGTGACCGCTGTACCCGATCCGGCCGCAATGATTTCGGTTGGGAGGTTGGTCGCCACGTTGACGACGAAGGCCGAGTAGCCGACAGCACTGGCCGCCGCGAGCGCAAAGCCGACTTTGCCGGCCTGGAATACCAGTTCGCGCAGTGGAGCCTGGATGGCTCCGCGCAGGACTGCAAACCCCAGAAGCAGGAAGTATATCGTTGCGGCAACGCCCAGAGGCGCGGCGACAAAGCTGACGAGGCCCGACCCGAAGCTTGAAACAGCCGTGTCGATGGCGGTTTCGACATAACCGTACATCGACGTGAATGTGATCATTAGGCTCATGGCGCCAGACCTCGACAGTTAAGATTACTGGAAGAGCTTGGCGTTCTGTTCCGCCCTGGCCTTTTGCAGCAGGGCATTGGAGGCAGCCTGCGCCGAGCCGCACATCTTGCTCTGCTCCTCGATCCCGAGGTTGCTGTATTCGCCCTTCGTGCACTTCTGCATCCAGTCCGACAGCATCTTGGGGTTCGCTTCGAATTCGGCTTCGGTCGGAACCTGCACCGGCTTGCTGCAGGCGGCCACAGCTAGGAGTACAGAAAGCGCAATCCACTTTTTCATGGTCATTTCCTCAGGATGTTGTCGTCGTAGAGAGCCGAGTTGTCGGCAGCGCGAGCTGTGGTTGCTGCGGCATTCGCGAGCTGGTTGCGCCCTGACTGAGCCATCTGAAGCGCCTGCATTTTGAGCTGGTCGTTCTGGAGCTGGGCCTGTTCGGCGGCGATGCGCGCCTGAAGGTCCATCACGTCCTTGGGGTCGGTCGCGGTGTCGAGCTTGGCTTGCAGCGTCTGGAGACCGGCCATGCGAGTTTGCGACACCGCCAGCGTGTTCTCGCCAAAGGCGGCCGTTGCAGCGGCCGAGCCGGTCGCGTCCTTGAGCGCCTGGTTGTAGGCCGCATCTGCGCTCGATGTTCCCGACAACAGGTATTGCGACTGGATGCTGCTTGCGGACGAGCTGAGCGAGCCGATCTTGGACAGATCACCGCCGAACAGCGTGCCGGCGTCCATCGTCGTGGTGGGCATTATGTTGCGCACCGAGCTGTTCGACAGGTTCGAGGCCACCGAGTTGATGTTGGTGAGCTTTTGCAGCGAGTTGAGCTGATTTTGCGCGGTCTCGATCTGCTGCACGCCCTGGTCGATGATCTTGGCGGTGTTGGTGACAGTCGAGATCGTCTGGAGGTAGGTCGAGGAATCGAACACCGGAATGCCCTGCGCCGCCGCGGGGGTTGCGGCGAGACCGAGCGCGAGCGGCGCGGCTCCCAGCAGCACAATGGTCTTGATGCGCATTTCAGCTTCTCCTTTCGTTGGCGTAGAAGAGCGGCAGCCATGCCGCCGGATCGGTGCCCGCCTGGGCAATGGCGGCCTCCATGACCTCCAGCGTTTCCGCACGGCCGGAGAGAACCGAGAGTTCGTCGAGCATCCCGTTCAGATCGAGCTTGGCGACAATCGAGGTGTGTCCCTGCTTGATGAGGAAGCACCGGCTTTCGGGTGTCAGGTCTTCCTTAATCAGCCGAAATTCCGTTTCCGTGAGGCCAAGGCCCTCGCAGTAATCCGAACGCTTGGCGTCCGAGTTGGGCAGGAGAATCTTGGTCGCGGTCTGCTCGATGATCGAATGGGCGATCGAGGAGCGCAGCGCGTCGGCGGGCGACTGCGTACCGAAGACCATGAAGGCGTTGCGCTTGCGGAAGGTCTTGAGGCCGTCCTGTGCGAACGATTTGAAGGCCTCGTCTTGCAACGCCTTCCAGAACTCGTCGATATCGACGACGACGCGCTGGCCGTTGAGCAACTCATCCACGCGGTGGAAGAGGTAGAGCATCATGGGCGTGCGAATTTCCGGGTTTTCGAGGAAATCCGTCATGTCGAACCCGACGAAGCGGACTGCCATCGAGACTTCATCGGCCGGGCCATCGAACGCCCACCCGAGCGCGCCGCCCTGGCACCAGCGCTCGAGCCGCGCGCCAATGCCTTCGGCGTCGGCATAGCCGAGCATTTCGCGAAGCGCGCTCATCGAACGTTGCGGCGCGGGCAGACGCATCACGGCATCGAGGCCCTCATCGATGGTGCGCTCTTGCGTGACGGTGAGAGGCTGGTTCTCGCGGCGGACCAGGACGCGGATGAACTGGCGCAGGAAGGCCATGTTGTCGTGGGTCGGCTCCAGCCCCTTGAGCGGGGCAAAGCCGGTCGGCTCGCCGTTGCGCAGCGCGAGATAAGTGCCTCCGCAGGCACGCACGAAGATTTCCGCGCCGCGGTCCTTGTCGAAGAAGATCTGCTTGGCGCCGGTCTTTTCGAGCTGGGCGAGCAGGAAGTTTTGCAGGACCGTCTTGCCGCCGCCCGTAGGGCCGATGATGAGCGTGTGGCCAATGTCGGCGCGGTGGAAGTTGAACCAGAAGGACGAGCCGGCGCGCGTCTTCAGGAGCGTCACCGCCTCGCCCCAGTGGTTCCCCGACTTGCGACCCGCCGGAAAGGTATGGAACGGGCTCATCGCTGCGAAATTGCGGCTGTTGATCACGGCGGGCCGCGCCCGCATCTTGAAGTTGCCGGGAAGCTGCGCCCAGAAGGCAGCTTCCAGCGCGACGTCCTCGCGCGCCATCACCATACCGGTGTCGGCGGCAGCGGCGCGCGCAATCGATAGGCGTTCGAGCAGCCGCTTGGGATCATCGTCGATCACGGCAATCGAGAGGTGATGCTCGCCCATCACGAAGCGGTTCGACATGAGATCGTCGACGCCATCGAGCAGTTCCTCGGCCTGGCTCACGCCGGCATCGTCCGAGGAGACCATCTGCTTGTACTTCTTCTGGAAGCGCTCGGCCGCGACCGACTTCACCAGCGGCGCGAAGCTCTGCGTCAGCACATAAGGAAAATCGAGCGTCAGGAGGCTGTTGAACTGGCCGCTGCGCGTGTTCGCGACGTACTCGCGCACGCCGAACATGCCGAGAAAATGGGACCTGTCGGGAAGCCGGATCTCGGCGGCCTCGCGCCCGAAGATGATCCGCGAATTGTAGATCGCCTGTCCGAGCCGTCCGTGGACAAGGGGAATGCGGATGCGGTCGCCGGTCTGAATAAAGTGCAGCACTTCCATGGGCTGGGAGAACAGCACGCCATTGCGCTCGTAGAGCGAGAGCGGCACCGGGTTGGTGTCGGCCAGCATGCTTTCGAAGTCGCGGCACTTGTCAGCCATGATCGCTAAGGCGCGATCATCTGCGGCGTGGCTGGCATCCGCCTTGCCGAACAGGCGGGTGAGCTGGTCGCCGGCCATGTTCGAGGGGCGCACGACGATCGTGACGTAGAACTCGTTGTGGTAGAGCACCTTTTCCTTGAGGCGCTCCGAATAACTGGCTTGCAGGTCGCGCGCGAAGGCGGACTGAAACTCGCCGTCCAGCTCGGGATTGGTGGCGGTGCGCACCAGGTGCGTCCAGACGGCCACGCGGTCATCGCCGATCGTGCGCCAGGCGATATTGAGCTTGTTGTGCCAGGTGTTGAGGTCAGCAATGTCGCAGGTTTCAAACGGGCGCCCATCGACCCGGTACATGCGCATGAGCGAGCCGTCAGCCAGCGCAACCACGGTGTCGTTGACGTGCCGGGTGTAGGGGATGAACTTGATGTCATCCTCTTCGCGAAGCGTGACCTGTTTGTGCTTGAGGGCGAACCTAGTCATTGCCGAACTGCCTGCGCTTCACGCCGGTCTTGAGGCGGACGGGAGAGTAGCTCCCGCCCCCCCAGAACTTGCGATTTTTGGAAATGAAGGTGGTCTGGAACCACAGGCCCCAGAGCCGGAACGCGTTGAAGTCGTAATGCACGACCATGCGCGCCGGGAAGTAGAGAGCGCCGAAGAGGGCGAGGGGATAGAACGGGTTTCCGACGATCCCCCACAGCACCATGCAGACCATGATGATCGGCAGGATTGCCTCGAGCGGCAGACCCATGAACACCGATGGCCGGGTCATGGCGAGAAACACCTTGTCTTCGGCGATCTTTTCCGTGTCCATGTCAGGCGGTGCCACCCATCCAGCCCACGATCGTCGTGGCGGAGAAGATGATGCCGATCCCGATCAGAACGGTGACGGCGCGGCCCCAATCCATGCGGCCGGTGAGCTTGGCGTAGCCCACTGCCATGATGGCGATGACGCCGACCACCGAGGCAATGGTGATCATCCAGCTCTCGATGGTGTCGAGGCCGGTTTCGATGCTGGTGGAGGCGAAGGCGGCCTGGGACACCGCCATGGAGGCGAGGATGCCGGCAACGCCGACAATCTGGCGGGCGCGACGATCCGAGAGGATGCGACGCGCGGGACGACGAGAGAACTTCATAGACTTCTCCATGTTGAGGTTACCGTTCCATCTGGTTGGTTTGGATCGGCTCGATCTGCCGAACCGGCGCCGGTTCACGAACCGACACATCAAGGCCGCGCCGCAGCACGTCCGAGATCATTTGGCGGCCCTCCTGGGAGACCGCCTCGATGCGCTGCTCATCGCCCTGGAAGGCGGCTTCGAGGTGGCGGCGCATTTCCGCTTCCGCTTCGAGCGCGTTGGCAAGTCGGGGCTCGGCCTGGCGCTGCTCTTGCGTGCCGCTGAGATACAGGTCGGCCAGCTTCTCGTTTTCTCGTTCTGCGGCCCGCGCCCTGTCCTTGCTCGCCAGGAACTCGGAGAAGGCGTTGCGCTCCTGAAGGGCTTCAGCCACCAGCTCGTCACGCGCTGCCTTGCCATCGGGCGCTTCAAGACCCCGGCTGCGCGCCAGTTCACCAATTTCGCTATTCTGATCGCGCAGGTATTCCCCGACGGTCTTGGAAAGGTTGCCCTGGTTCCGTGCCGTGTCCGCAATGATGCTTTCAGACATGAGATTGCGGGCGGCCAGGACTTCGTTGCTGACCCCGGCATCGCCAAGGCGCATCTGCGCGGAGGGCTGCTTCAGGATGAACTCGGAAACGGTCTGGTTCGACAGCGATGGATCTTCGCGCAGAACGTCATTCAGCTCCTCGACCAGCGCGCTCTTGCGCTTGAGCAGGAGGGAGGTGACGTCCTCGGGGCTTTCATCGTGGCCAGCCTTGGCAAGACCGGCAGTGACGGTCTGCGCCGGGTTGGGGTTGGCCGCATCAATCGCGATCTCCGCCGCCTCGACGACCTTCTCCACTTCTCCGTCTTTCTCGGCCTTGTCCCCCTTGCGCAGACGCTCCGCGTCCTTGCGCTCGCGTTCGGCTTCCTCACGGCGTTGGCGCTCAACGGCTTCACGCTCGGCAAACGATGGCTCGTAGCCATTGACCTCGAGGCCCGAACGCGCCGCGGCCTGCCATACAGCCTTGCGAAATTCGGGCGAGCCGTCGACCGAGATGCCTTCCCAGCCATTGTGCTGCGCGAGCTTCACGAGGTTCTCGACCGTCTCGCGATCGTCGCGGTTGGCAACGATCCGCTCGTTCGAGATTTCGAGCGCCGGCGTCTGGACATTGCCCGGTGCGAACAGGCCGACCCGGCGTTCCGCTTCGGAGCGGCCATCGATGGCGCGGATTTCGTACCGCTTGGCAAGATCGTCGGGAATGGAGAACGCTGCCTGGGGGACAGTTTTCCGAGAAGCGTCCCATTCTGCGGCCCGAGGGGCCTGCGCGATGCTGTTTTCTTCGCTCATTGGAAGACCTCGATTCCGGTGCTGGCCTGACCGAACACCCACTGTGCAGGCGCTTCAATTGAGCTGTCCTCCTGCGGCATGGAGGTCAGGATGGACGGGGAAGAGGAAAGGTCGGGGAGTGCGGGGGGCGTTTCGATCGCACCGACGCGCGCAGCAGCGGCCCAGACGCGCTTGACGTAGCCGTTGCGAAAGCCCCGGCTCATCGAGCCGGTGTTGTAGAGCGAATAGGTGACGCTGATCGCGTCGAGGCCTGTGTAGTGCTGGCTCGCCCGCGCGTAGCCTTCTTGCAGGACGCGCGAGGCAAGGCCGAGGTTGGTGCACGGATCGAAGGTTTGTTCGATCGTCGTACCGAGACGTGCGAGGTTTCTCGAGTTGATCTGGCCAAGACCAATGTCGACCGAGTGCCCGGCCGCCACGTAGCGCTTCACCAGCGCGACCGCGTCGGCGAGGTTCGAGGCGTTCACGCGCGGCCCCTTGTTGACGTTGATCGCGAGAGGATTGCCCTGGCTTTCGGCGACGAGGAGGGGAACAAGCGCTTCTGTGGCAACGCCTGGAGCGCATTGCTGCGCGAGCGCAGTGAGGGCGGCGACGGTGTAGATCATCGGCCGATCGTCGTGACCGTCGAGGTCTTGGTGTTGATGAGATACGCGCTCGTGGTGCCGTCGTTCTGCGTGCTCTTTACGTAGTAGAGCGTCTTGCTCAGCTTCTTCGTCTTGGCCGAAACGCCGCCTTCCGAGCAGGACGGAAAGGAGCCCCCGAGCGCCAGCGTCTTCCAGAGCTTTGTGATCGGCGGCACGCACTCAGCATAAGTCGTGGGCGAGCCGGGGGTGGCGAGGCAGAGGATGACCTGACAGCCCCAGGTCGAGGCGTGGGCCTCCTGCGGCGCTGCGGTGGCGAGCGTTCCGGCTGCCAACAGCCCGAGCCCACCGAGCAGATTGTGGTATTTCGCAAGCGGACGATCGAACATGAACCAGCTCCCTGTTTACGCTGACGAGCGTTGCGCTCTTGGGTCTGGATATGTGATATATAGAATATTCAGTCGTCCAGCAATATGCAATTGGCTATTGCTGTACTGTTGGTATCGTGAAGCCTCGATCTTGATGGAGACCGGGGCAATTTCTACGGCGCGCTGCTGGCGTGAAATCACGGCCTTGCGTGAAGAATGAAGAAGGTGATGCTTTTGCCCAAGACTGTGGTGTTCCTGGCTGAGACTGGAAAATCGCCCTCGCTTGCCGAGCAAGCGTCGGCTTGCGTGCGCGACGGCGATCTTGTCGTGAGTGCCCCGCAGGTCAGCTTCAGCGAGCTGGAGAAGCTGTTGGGCAAGCTTGGCAATCCGCTTGTGTCGGGAGACACCATCAAGTTCCACGATCTTTCGTGTCTGGCGCTCAGCACCACGACGGTCCTTCGCCTGATGCTCAAGTTCCTCAAGGCCGGAATCTCGATCGAGCTTTGCGGCCTTGGCGTGACAATTACCCCGGATCGGGAGAGCGATCTGTTTCTTCTGGTCGAAGCCTTCGACAGTCACTGGCGGCAGATCCACGGGATCAAGACCAATGCAAAGCGTGAGGCGAAAGCGGGACGTAAGCCGCGCCTCACGCTCGAGCAGTTGCCTGACATCCAAAGGCGTTTGGCCGAGCCGGGCGCAACGCATGAGAGTGTGGCAAAGGACCTGGGTGTCGCTCGCTCCACGCTCTTCGGCTTTTTGAAGGCGCATAAAGATGTGTCAGGCTGATTGAAGAAGGTCGGCTGGCGGCATCCCGAGCGCCGTGCAAAGTCCCGCCAGTTCAGTCAGCGTTATGTCCCGGGCCTTGCCTTCTAGAATGCTTACGATGCGGGCTTCGGGCAATGCGCTGGCAAAGGCAAGGTCAGGGACCGCTAGTTTGCGCTCCTGGACCGCGCCGAGCGTTCGGAGGTAAAGGGTTCGATACACCGACATGGCTCAACTGCCTGCGCGACGGGAGGCAGGCATAGCCGATGCGGTAGTGCCGCCTTCAACGATTTGGCGGCGCTTCTCGTACATCATGGGAAGCAAGCGTGAGAGCACTTCCCATGAGCGGGCCGCGATTTCGGAAAGGGCCTGCGCCTCCGGGTGGCTGGCGATGTAGCGGCGGGCTGCATTGCCCATTTCCCCTACGGCATGGCTTCCCAGAAGCGCAAGCAGACCGCCTTCGCGCTGACCGGCCAGCAGATATTGCCACATGTCGAGATCGTCGGCGATCGCTTCGTAGAAGCCGCTGCTCCAGGCGGTAAGGTCAAATTCACCATCAGCCTTCACGGCAAGGATCGGCACATAGTGCGGGTTGCTGGCCGCCATTTGCACACGGGCCTGGTCAAGGCGTGCCAGCAGTTCCTTGCGCGCCCGCGTTTCAACGAGGTCTCGCGACACGGCCTGCTCCGAAATCGGCCCCATGATCGCATCTAGCCACTGGCTGTCCGGCATGGGCTCGAGCGACATGAGGGCCCCCGCTAGAAATCCATCGGCCAGATGGAGATCGGGACGTGTGCCAGGCGCTTGTGCCTGCCACTGGCGGTAGCTTGGAAAATCCATGGCGCTTCCTTGCGATTTGGGGATAGTCAGCCCGAGGGAAGGTTCCTGAAATCTTGCCAGTCGCGTTCAGGACCGAAGCGCTGGGAGCGCCGTATGTGAATGATGGTGCCCACGATCAGGCTGACCGTGGCAGTGAAGGTCGGCGTCTGGCTCATGAAGACCACGACGATCGGGCGGTTCACCATGCCGAGGTAATGGACTAGGTGGGTCAGCACCGAGAGCAATTCCATGGCCGTGCAGACGATCGGCCACATGCGCCGCGCCCGCGCGGCGATCAGCCCGAAACCGGCCAGCCCGACGAGATCTTCGGCAACCGAGATTGTGCGTATCGCCTCTTGCGACAGGCCCACTGTCTGAATGAGGGCGCCTTCGAACCAGGTCATCATGAACATGATAAGCAGGACGCCCGCGCCGGCGCGTTCGGGGTCTCCGCCCTTCCAGAGGCTGAGGCCAATCGCGACGAAGATCGTCGCGAGAAAGCCGAAGTAGAGGATCTGCATCACGCCCATTGCGAAGAGCCATTCACACGGGCGGCCGCGATCAAGCGTGAATTACAACAGTCTCTCCAGAGCATCCGCAATCACCAGGACCAGAGCCAGCGTGAGAGCCATCATGAACGCCAGTCCAATGACAGCCACGAACCGACCGGACGGACCAAAGTGGAGGTCGAGGCGATCGACAAGCGTCATGCCCTGGGCGTTGGCCTGGGATAGGCTAGGGGTGGCTAGGGCGGCAGGCGCGAGATCCTCGACCATGGAGGTCGTCCGGTTCTTGCGCTCAGGATCATCGGCCCCAGCCTCGATGCCAACCTGCGACGGTTCATATATCAATGGTTCGTATATGGAATCGTTATGGTTTTCTGCGATTTCCCGCAATTCCCGGTAAAGCCGCACGACCTCTTGGCGGGTGGGAAGATTCCATTTTGTGCGAACGCTTGAGACGCGCTGGTCCACGGTGTGGCGTGAAATGCCCAGCTCATTGGCGATTTCCTTGCTGGTCTTGTGCAGACACAACTGGTCGAGCACCTCGACCTGCTTGTCGGTCAGGCTCTCCAGCATTTCGCTGGCAGTGTCCGCGTGTGCGTCCCAAAGGCGGCATGGTTGGTTCATGGCGTCTGTGCCGTGAACCGTAGTCCATTCACCGCATCAGGGTAGCGCCAAGGGCATGCGCCGTGCGTGGTATGCGATGGATCGCATGGTTTATAAATTGAAGGGATTTCAGGAAGCTGACTGCACCGTCAGAAGGTCAATCGCAGAGCAACCGAGGCCCTTGGCAAGTTGTTCAACGACTTCGAGCGTGGGATTGGCCTTTGCACGTTCGATGAAGGATAGATGCGAGGTGGCGACACCGGACCGAATGGAAAGCTCCACCTGGGTCATTTTAAGCGCGGCACGGCGCTCTTTGACGTTCGCGGCAAGGTGGGTCGCCAATTCTGAAGCTGCCTCGTCCACGTTCAGATATTGCGCCATACGTCGTGTCCGCAGCCTTCCATCAGATTTGCTCGGGAGTTAGAGCTTCCCATTATCTATAGCGCATCTATCGCCCAACGCTAATTTTTGCGTTTAACTACCTTGCGGGGTAGTTGGTTTGACAAGGCGGCACACGTCACATACAGCTTGGAACATGGTTGGAACGTCTGCCTCCGAACGAGTCGTCGCGACTCCCGCTGCCTGCATGAGGCGAAAGCGGGAAGCGCTCTATGCGGCCGACTTCGTGCAGTGCAAATTCAATATCCCTGCCAGCTTTCGCAAACGCCTGAGCGACTACAAATCGGCGTACAAAATGCGCGGAGTGGAGCAGGTCGTCATGGCCATGTTGGACAAGGCCATGACCAACTACACGATCGAAGAAATGCGTGTTCCGCCGCCGCCCAGCGACGGCACGAGCGCCAAGCAGATCGCGATTCATCTTCCGCGAGAACAGCATGCTTTTCTCGAAGCGATTGCGCACCGCAATCGCGGCGTGACGCTTGGCGTCGCGCTTGAAACTGTTGGGGCTTACGTCAGCGAACTGACGCCTTCACCCCAGCAATTGCCACTTATTGGAGAGGGGGACGCCGTGAGCGGATAAACGAAGCCCGGCACGAAGGCCGGGCGTCGGGGTCGCTATCAAGTGGTTGGCGCCACTTAAGATCGCTTACAAATCTAACGATCAGATAGCCTCCCCCGTCCAATCTGTCAAGGATTAGCGCGCTTCGCGCCACGTTCCTGCTTTGTCTGCGCACGGCCTCTCGCACGAGGGGACGAACGATGCTGCATACCCTAAACTCTGGACTGAAAAATGTGCCCGCGGGTGCGGTGGCGGAGCTGCGCGCCAGCGGCGTGCGCGACGACGACATTCGCGCTGCCTTCGAGTTCCAGGAACAGCAACGACGTGCCGGCGCGCGTGTCCTTCCCTTGCGCGTCATTTGTGGCATTGAGGCGCCCACACGTGAGGCACGGTCCAGTCTTAGTGCCACTGCTTCGCGGCTTGCCGGCACCAAGCCCAGAATGCAGGTGCGACGGGGCGGAACGCACGTCACGCGTCGAGCGGTTTGGGCTGGAAGTGTCCGCACCGGCGATGCCGCCGAAGCCGAGTTCGTGCGCGCGATCGACACCGATCAGCGCAAGC
>NZ_DF850490.1:106991-116195 GCF_000813185.1 Novosphingobium sp. MBES04
GTTAGCGCATTGCTCCGCCCATGGTCCAGCCTTTCAAGAAGCGTCCATGGAAGCTGCGAATATGCGCAGAACTGAACTCATCCGTAGAGCTTCGTATCAGCGTTTCGCATCGGGCTTGCTGTGATCTTTTCTCTTTGGCCGCCGTTCTCCCGAACGATAACCTAGGATTGCAGCCAGATGATGATGCATTGCCTTACCTCTTTACAATCCGACGCGCGAAACTGCGTGGAATAGCGGGCAATATGTGGCTTCGCCACCGAGCCTACAGCACTACACGCGTTTACAGCAATGCCGCATCCTGATAGATTTTCTCGGCTTCAACAACACTGGGGATTGTTACGACGCGTGCGAACGACAAGCGCTTTAAGGGATCCTAACGGCTTTGCATTCCGGTCGGCAACCTGGGTGTTGCTGCTGGTGATTTTCGTCTTCGCGCTGATCCCGGCAGGTTCTGCCCAATCCAAATCTTTCGGTTCGGCATTCGATCCTTCGACAAGCGTCGTTTCACTCAAGCAGACGCCCAAGCAGCTTGGCGAACGGAGAACTGTCGTCGAACCAGACAACCCGCCTGACAGTACGGTTTGGGTTGGCGTCCCCAGCGTCCCCAGCATCGTAAGCTTCCAGCAGAGCGACCGTACCGACGATCGCGGCTCGCGCTGGTCAATTCCGCCGCTTGCAAGAAATCTTGCGACGGGAATGCCGACCTTCTCTCATCACGTGCGGGCCCCCCCAGCCAACTGACTTCTTCGACTGTGTCCGGACTCCGGAATACGCCTCGGATGTGTTCGAGGCGTCAGGAGTTGTGTGTGGAAGTGGGATGATGAACGGCAAAAGAAAACCCCCACCATGCTGGTTCAAGCCGGCCGTCCTTGTCGGCATGGCTGCGACCATAGGTCTTTTTGTGGCAGCGGTTGCCTTAACCGAATGATTTGGAAACCGGACGTCGCTCATCGCGACAGACCGATCATGGAGAACGAATGGTGCATCACTCACCGCTGATCGCAACAATCGTGGCAGGTCTCGTTGTGGCCTTCCTCATGGGCGCTCTCGCGCACCGTCTCAAGGTGTCACCGATCGCGGGTTATCTTCTCGCTGGCGTACTTGTCGGTCCGTTTACGCCGGGCTTCGTGGCCGATGTGGGGCTTGCCAACCAGCTGGCTGAGATCGGCGTTATCCTGCTGATGTTTGGAGTCGGCCTGCACTTCTCACTGCGTGACCTGCTCTCGGTGAAGAAGATCGCCGTGCCTGGCGCCATAGTACAGATCCTCGTCGCCACCCTGTTGGGTATGGGACTGGCTCATGCGCTTGGCTGGTCCATGGTCGCCGGTCTTGTCTTTGGCCTTGCCCTATCTGTGGCCAGTACGGTCGTGCTGTTGCGCGCTCTGGAAATTCGCAGTCTGGTCCAGACCGAACGTGGACGCGTCGCCGTTGGCTGGCTGATCGTCGAAGATCTCGTCATGGTGCTGGCACTGGTTATGCTTCCTGTGCTTGCTGGCATCGCCAATGGAGACGGGCAAGGCGGTGCGAGCACCATTCTGCTCCCATTGGCGATCACGTTTCTGAAAGTCGCCGGCTTCATCGGGCTGATGCTGCTGGTCGGGCGACGGATCATTCCAGCAACGCTTCACTGGGCCGCGCATACCGGATCGCGCGAACTGTTCCGGTTGGCCGTTCTGTCCATCGCCTTGGGTGTTGCGTTCGGCGCTGCCTATATCTTTGACGTTTCCTTTGCGCTTGGCGCCTTTTTCGCCGGCATGATTCTGGGAGAATCGCAGCTATCGCGAAGGGCGACCGAAGAAACCCTGCCCTTGCGGGATGCATTCGCAGTGCTCTTCTTCGTATCGGTCGGCATGCTGTTCGACCCATCCGTGGTGATCGATCGACCACTTCCCCTGCTGGCGACAGTTGCCATCATCGTGCTGGGAAAGTCCTTGGCCGCATTCGTGATCGTTCTCTCGTTCGGCCACAGCAATACCAAGGCGCTTACCATCGCGGCCAGTCTGGCGCAGATTGGCGAATTTTCCTTCATTCTGGCGGCACTCGGCACCCAACTCGGCGTCTTGCCGCTTGACGCACGCGATCTGATTCTTGCGGGCGCGATCGTCTCGATATTCCTCAATCCCTTTATTTTCTCTGCCGTTGCCGCGCGGCCGGGAGATACCGGAAAGATCGAACCCTTGCCGCAGCCCCAACCCGCCAAGGGGCTCATCATCCTCGTCGGCTATGGGCGGGTCGGATGTCTGATCGCCGGAGAACTGAAGAAGGCCGGCAGATCGCTTGCCGTCATCGAAGAGCGGCCAGACCCTGTCCGGCAGGCAAAGGCAGAGGGCATCGAATGTCTGAGCGGTAACGCTCTGGACCCCCTGATATTGCGGGCGGCGGGAATTGACGACGCCAGTCACCTCTTACTCGCGATTCCCGAGGGGTTCGAAGCCGGTGCGATATGCGAGCATGCACGCAAGCTGAACCCGGATACGCATGTGATTGCGCGAGCCCATTCCGACGCCGAGGTCGAGCATCTGCAGCGGCTTGGTGTTCCGGACATCGTTATGGGTGAGCGAGAGATCGCGGCGCGCATGCTTTCGCTTACCGCTCGTTCCAGTCGCCAAGGAAAGGATTAACGGCTCTGTTGCAAACTCTGATGCGGTTGCCAATGTTGGGCCCTTGGATTGGTCAGGTCGGTTGTGATGAACGATTTCAAAGGGCGGCATTTTACCGCAGAGGTCATCCTATGGGCGGTGCGCTGGTATTGTCGATACGGCATCAGCTACCGTGATCTCGAGGAGATGCTGTCCGAGCGTGGGATCGATGTCGACCATACGACGATCTATCGCTGGGTGCAGAACTACGCGTCGGAAATGGAGAAGCGGCTGCGGTGGTTCTGGCGGCGCGGCTTTGATCCGAGCTGGCGTCTGGATGAGACCTACGTAAAGGTGCGGGGCAAATGGACCTACCTGTATCGGGCGGTCGATAAACGGGGCGACACGATTGATTTCTACCTGTCATCGACGCGCAGTGCCAAAGCGGCGAAGCGCTTTCTGGGCAAAGCTCTTCGTGGCCTGAAGGACTGGGAAAAGCCGGCCAAACTCAACACCGACAAGGCACCCAGCTACAGCGCCGCAATCGCTGAGCTGAAACGCGAAGGCAAACTGGCGGCTGAAACCGAGCACCGGCAGGTGAAATATCTGAACAACGTGCTCGAGGCCGACCACGGCAAGCTCAAGATGCTGATCAAGCCAGTACGTGGCTTCAAGTCGATGCCAACAGCCTACGCCACGATCAAGGGCTTCGAGGTCATGCGCGCCCTACGCAAAGGGCAGGCCCGGGCATGGTGCCTGCAGCCAGGGATCAGGGGAGAGGTGCGTCTGATCGAAAGATCATTTGGCATTGGCCCCTCGGCCATAACCGAGGCCATGGATATGCTCAATCAGCATTTCAACAAAGCTGCCTGATCCCAATAAACGCGCGGTGCCGCGCGGCGGTCCCCCATGTTTGCAACAGAGCCCCTGTTCGAGCGTCCGCAGCCGACGGGCATCGGAGACCTCCAGCCCGCCGAACTTCGACTTCCATTTGTAAAACGTGGCCGACCTGATCCCGTGACGGCGGCACACCCGACCTCGACGCGGTCAGCTCTCGATTGGTTGTTCCGCGCTGCCACCTGAATGTCGCCAGTGCATCAGGTAATCGGTGGCGCGCTCGCGGGAGAAAGTCTCGGGCAGGTCCAGCGCCGCCAAGGTTCCCGGTCCGATCAGCGACGCGCTCAGCGCCGCCATCACGATAATCGCTACGACTTTCGGCAGTGCTTCAGGCGTCAGGCCACCCTCCGGCGTTTGGCCAAGCTCGGCAGGCACTTTAGCGAGATGCTGGTACATCGTGTCCAGCCGGTCGCTGCCCTGTGCGGCGAGCCAGCCGATCAGCCGGCCGACACCGTCGCTTTCGAATCTGTCGAAAATTAGATCGACCAGATCGGCTTCGGTGATGGCACCGATGCGCAATTTGTTCGTCCCTTCGCGCACGGCCGCGATCATGTCCGCAATCAGCGCATCGGCAAGCGCAGTCTGAAGGTTCGCCGCCGATCCGAAGTGGTGGGTGATATTGCCGTGCGCCATGTTCAGCGCTCCGGCCACGCTTTGTAGGGTGACCGCATCCGGGCCGCCGGTAACGAGCAGCTGCCGCGCTGCTGCGATCGCTTCGGTCCGAACGGCATCCGGATGGCGGCGGCGCCTGGGCGTCGTCTCGAGTTCTATTGTCATTGATTACAATAGGCGGTAGGAAGAGCCCATTGTCAATGATGCCGATGGCGCTAGGTGATGTACGAGCAAAGCAAGTTTAACCGCCCCGCAGCTCGCGTGCGCCGCGCTGCGGATCGGTGGGGCCATTGATGATGCGTGCTGACCTGCAACATGCGATCGGCGCTGCAATGCTTCTGCTTGTCGTCTGGCCGCAAAGCGCCGGAGCACAAGAGGTGCCTGCCACGCAAGAGAATGCGCCAGCGGTAACCTTTGACGCCGCGCTGGCGCGGCTCGATGCGACGTCCCCTGGTCTCGCCGGAGAAGAGCACTCTGTCCGCGCGAGCGAGTTGCTCGCCGATGCGACCCGCACGCTGCGCAGGCCAACGGTGACCGCGTCTGCCAGCCTTATCGAATACCAGAAGACGCTGGGGGTCGACATCTCGGGCCCGCGAGACAATGCTGAGAATGCGACGAGCGATTTTCTGACTCAACTGCCCGGCCAGTTTCCGCCCGGGCTCCAGCAGATCGTCGGCGACGTGACGCAGCGCTTCGGTGCGGCGCTGCCTGCGATCTTCGGGCAGATTCCCGACACGTTCGAGTTCCAGACCCGCGACACGGTGTTCCGTCCAACAATCAGCGCAGCAATGCCGATCTATACCGGTGGGGCGATCGGCGCGGTTCAGGACGGCGCGGATGCCGCAGTCGGCGTCGCGCGCGCCAAGCAGGCGGGTGGGCGTGATCTGTCGCGGGTAGATCTTGTCAAAACCTACTTTGGGCAACAGGTGGCAGTGCAGTTGGCCCGCTCGACGCGCGAGACGTTGGAGAGCTTTGACCGCCACCTGTCCGATGCGATCAAGCTGGAAGAAAACGGCTTTATTCCGCATGCGCGGGTGCTGCAGGTGCAGGTCGCACGCGATGCGGCGCAGCGCGCCTATGAGCGTGCCCGGCTGGAGGAGGCAACCGCCACCGATGAGCTTGCCCGGCTGCTTGACCATCCTGGCGAGATTTCTGCGGCAACCCCGCTGTTCGTCCGGTCCATGCCGCTGCCGCCGGTCGAGACCTTTATCGCCAGCGTCGACTCCACGCCTCAGGTTCGCGGAGGCGATGCGGCCTATGAGATCGCCGATGCCGGTGTGGATCTGGCCAGGTCGCGCTACCTCCCGCAGGCCTTTGCTTTCGGCAGCTACAACGCCAATCGCGACAGTGCCCTGCCGGTCGACCCGGACTGGATCGCGGGCGTCACCTTGCGCTTTACCCTGATGTCCGGTTTCGACCGGCGCAGAACGCTCGATGCAGCGCTGGAGCGCGAACGTGCGGCGGCCGACGCTGCCGCCCAGACCCGCAGGGATGTGACCGGACAGATCGTTCGCGCCTGGAACATGGTCGAAACCGCAAGGCGATCCTTCCTGCTGCTCGACAGCAATCTCGCCGCCGCGCAAGAGAACCTACGCGTGCAGCAGCTCTCCTTTGCCGCCGGTGAAGCGCCGTCGTCCGCGCTGGTCGACGCCGAAGCTATCTTGGCGACCACCAAGACGCAGCGGATCGCCGCGGCCTACGAATACGATCTGGCGCTTGCAGGTCTGCTCGCCGCGAGCCATCGGGTCGACGAGTTCGGCACCTTTCTGGCGCAAGCCGACCGCCGCCTGGAGGACTACGAGTGAACGAAGAACCGGTCGCCCCGCCCTCGCGCCGCAAGCGCACTGTCGTCATCGCGGCGATCGTCATCGTGCTTGGCGTGGTGATCCTCGGGCTGTGGCTGGCGAGCCGACCGGCCCCGCAGCAGCTTCAGGGCATGGTCGATGCCGAAGAGGTGAATGTCGCGACCAAGGCGCTGGCACGCGTCGAAGACCTGATGGCCGAAGAGGGCCAGCGGGTGGAGGCGGGCGCGGTACTCGCCACGCTTTCGAGCCCGGAGATAACGGGCGCGCAGGCGCAGGCGCAGGGTGCGCTCGACGCCGCGCGCGCTATCGCCTCGGCGACCAACGAAGGCCCGCGCGAAGAGGATATCGCAACGCTCCGCTCGACCTGGCAGGCAGCGCAGGCGGCGGCTGATCTGGCGGCGGAGACGAGCCGCCGCACCCAGAACCTCTATGCCGAGGGCGTGGTCGCGGCGCAGCGCCGCGATGAGGCCGTGGCGGCGCGCGACAGCAGCGCGCGCACTGCCGAGGCGGCGCGCCTGCAATATCAGAAGGCGCTGGCCGGGGCACGGCGCCAGACCAGGGCCGCTGCCGATGCGCAGGTCCGTATCGCACAGGCAGGTGCCCAGACCGCCGAGGCGATGGAGAGTGAGACCCGGCTCGTTTCGCCGATTGCGGGCGAGGTCGCGCGCAAGCTCGTCCAGCCCGGTGAAGTCGTCAGCCCGGTCATCCCCGCCTATCAGGTGATCGATATCGACCATCCGTGGGTCTCGTTGAACCTGCGCGAGGACCAGTATCGCGGCCTCGCGATGGACACTGTTCTGCGCGGCCACATCCCCGCGCTTGATCGCGATGCGGACTTCCGGGTCTATTTCATCTCCCCGCGCGGCGACTTCGCGACATGGCGGGCAACCCGCGAGGCATCGGGCTACGATGTGCGCACGTTCGAGGTCCGGCTGCGACCGGCAGAGCGGATCGCCGAGCTTCGCCCCGGTATGAGTGTCCTGTTCGACTGGCCGCAATGAGCGCGTTCGGGCGGGCGCTGACGCGCGAGCTGCGTCACCTGCGGCATGATCGCTGGGATCTGGCGGGGCTGTTCGTGGTCCCCGCTATCCTGCTGGCGCTGATGGCCGGGATGCTGTGGCAAGGCACGATGCACAAGCTCCCGCTGGCCGTGGTCGACAGCGATGGCACCACTGCCAGCCGGACGATGATCCGTGCGCTGGATGCCTCGCCAATGATCCGGATCGAAGGCTCCTACCCGAGCGAAGTCGACGCCATGCGCGCGCTGCGCAGCGGTGAGGCCCTGGCGCTGGTGCACCTGCCGCCGGGACTCGGCGAGGGGCTGGCGCGGGATCGCGAGCCGGTGGTGCGTATCCTTTACAACGCCAGCTTCCTCTCAACAGGCCGCCAGATATCGAGCGCCGCCGAAAGCGCGATGCAGACGGCCGCGCTCGAGATCCTTGCCGGAGAGCTTCCGAACCACAGCCTGCCTTCCCCCCGCACCCACAGGCTGGTGATCGAGGCCACCGCGCTCGGCAATGCGCCGGGCAGCTATGAGTGGTTCCTCGGGCTGCTGATCTATCCATCGGTGCTGCATCTGGTCGCGGCCTGCGCCACCGCGATGGCGCTGGGGCGCGAACTGCGTGACCGATCGCTGGCCAGCTGGGCACAATCGACCGGCGGGGTCGCCTCGGCGCTGGCGGGCAAGATGCTGCCCTATGTCGTGGTCGTCAGCCTGTGGGGCGTGGCCTGGATGCTGTGGCTGACGCTGGCGCGCGGCTGGCGGTTCGAGGGCAGCATCGCGCTCATCGCCTTCGCGCAGGTGCTGCTCTACGCTGGCACAGCCGCGATTTCGGCGCTGCTGATCGCGATCACGCGCGATACGCCAGTCACATTGTCCGCCGGTATCGTCTACGCGGGTTCGGCGCTCGCCTATTCGGGGGCGACACTGCCGCTCAACGGGGGCAGCCTGTTCGCGCGTGTCTGGAGCAACCTGCTCCCGCTGCCGCATTACCTTGCGTTGGAGCTGGGGCAGGTGAGCGACCGGGCGATTACCATGACCGGTGCCATCGTCCCCGCCATCGCGCTCACCGCCTACCTCGTGATAGCCAGCGGTGGGGCGGTCGCGATCATCACTGTCGCGGCGCGCCGCTCATGAGCGTTGGCGAAGCCTTTCTGGCAACGTGGCGGGCGATCGTCAGATCGCGCGAACTGCTCGCGACGACCTTGCTCGCGGTGCTGCTCTATTCCTTCTATTATCCAGCACCCTACGCGCAGCAGACCTCGCTGGAACTACCCATCGTCGTCGTCGACCAGGACGACAGCGCATTGAGCCGCGCCATGGTGCGCGACCTCGAAGCAACGCGGGCGGTCCGGGTACAGGTCGTCGAAACCAGCATGCTGGCTGCCCGTGCAACCATGAACGCAGGCGAGGCGGACGGGGCGATCCTGATTGCGGACGGGTTGGAGCGGCAGCTGCGCACGGGCTCTCCCGGATCGGGTGTCGGCGTCTGGGTGAACGCGACCTACCTGGTGCGGGCGAGCGCGATCCGCGATGCTGTGACTGCCGTGATCCAGAATCTGGTCGTCACCCGCCTCGCACCCGCCAGCCAGGCGACACGCGCCGGCCCACCGATCGCGATCGTCAGCGAGCCGCTGTTCAACCTGACAGGCGGCTACAAGAACTATGTCTTCCCGGCCGTCGCTGTCGTCATCATCCAGCAGACGCTGCTGATCGGTGCCGCCAGCTTCATGGCGGGGCGACGCCGCGAGGGAACCTGGCGGATGGGCCTGAGCGAATATCTGGGCACGCTGGCCGCCTTCAGCTCGGCAGGCGCAGTGACCTGTCTGTTTCTGTTCGGAATGGCGTTCTGGGTGCAGGGAGTTCCGGTGGGCGGCAATATCGGCGGGGTGATAGCGATTACGCCGGTGTTCGTGGTCTGCGTGGCGGCTCTGGGCCTCGGGCTTGGCAGCTTCTTCGACCGGTTCGAGCGGGCGATGGCGATTATCGCGCCTGCGTCGGTGCCGTTTTTCTTCCTGACCGGCGCGGCGTGGCCGCTTGATCAGATGCCCCGCGTCGTCGCCGCGATTGCCTGGTTGATCCCGTCGACAGCCGGTTTGCACACCTTCGTTCCGCTCAACCAGATGGGGGCTTCGCTGTACGAGGTCAGAGGGGCCGCGGCGATCCTGCTGGCACTGGCTGCGACCTGCGTAGTTCTGGCGGGCAAACGGATCGTGTCACGCACTCTCAACTCCGGTTGATCCGGTCGGCGTTGGCCTGGCGACAGATTTTCGACCGTTGCTGAGAACGAGCTGCACGACCATTGTCAGCC
>NZ_DF850490.1:118644-119348 GCF_000813185.1 Novosphingobium sp. MBES04
TTTTCAAACACCCCTATATGTTGCATCTTGTTTCTATGGACTATCGTCAGAATATCACTCATGCAGTAATTGCCGAGATCCGGCATCAACTAGATGGAATTGGAGTCGATCACTGTGGCACAACGCTTCAGGTTGATGGTAGCTTTAAACTTATTCGAGTCGTTGAGGCCATTATAAAATCGTCTCTAATTCCGGAAGAAAATTTAGTTAAAGAAGTTGCTATTTCAATAACGCCGCCTGGACATTCTTGGCATAGTTACCGAGATGCAGCAGTCGATGCAATTGCAGCCTTGAACGGATCAATATTGACTCTTCTAGATCCCCTTCCATAAGTTGAGTTCGTGACAGAGGCGACGAGAATTGGCTCGGCTTGTCTTGCTCCGCCACCTGAAACTTGGACCATTCGGAGCGGCTTTGTTGCGCAAATGCCCGAAGGCTTCCGTTTGCAAATCCAGTTCGTTAAGAGGTTGCAATGAGATAACCGCCCCGCGCACGCTACCGCACGACGAACTGGAAGTCCTACAACGCAGCGCTGGCACAGAGGGGTTCGCTTCAGGTCTGGTTCGATCCTGGGATGCAGTGGCTGTCCACTCCGACCGGCAAGCGCGGGCGGCAGCCTGCCATCTCGAATGTGGCGATCCAAGCCTGCCTGACGCTGAAGGGCGTGTTCAAGCTTCCCTTGCGCCAGACCACAGGCATGGTCT
>NZ_DF850490.1:123359-124054 GCF_000813185.1 Novosphingobium sp. MBES04
TGCTAGCCTTCTCGAGATGGCCAGGCTCGATTGGCCGGTGCCGGACTTCAGCACTCTGAGCCGGAGGCAGAAGACCTTGCTTGTCGAGATCTCCTGCCAGCCTAGTTTCGGACCATTGCACCTGCTGATCGACAGCACAGGCATCAAGGCCGTTGGAGGCGGGGAATGGTGCAGGCGCAAGCATGGCCCGTCCAAGCGGCGACAGTGGCGCAAGATTCATCTGGGTGTGGACGCCCGATCGTTGGAGATCCGGGCTATCGAAGTGACCGGAAGCCGGGTTGGCGATGCACCCATGCTGCCCGAACTGCTGGAGCAGATACCACAAGATCAAGCCATCGCGAGCGTCAGCGCCGATGGCGCGTTCGACACAAGGGCCTGTCACGAAGCCATTGCCGCACGCGATGCCTGCACCATCATCCCCGCCCGCCGCAATGCGAAAGCCTGGCCCGAAAATACGCCTGGCGTCGCGGCCCGGAATGAAATTGTTCGTGCAAGCCACCGGCTCGGCAGAGCGATCTGGAAACGATGGAGCGGCTATCACCAGCGCAGCCTGGTCGAAACAAAAATGCATTGCTTCAAGCTGCTGGGTGAACGCATCATGGTACGAGACTTCGATCGCCAGGTCGCCGAACTGCAAATCCGAGCCGCCATCCTCCACCGCTTTACCGCGCTCGGAAAGCCTCAAACGGGTCGTA
>NZ_DF850490.1:124579-139350 GCF_000813185.1 Novosphingobium sp. MBES04
TCAAACGCAGCGTATCGCTTAACCGAATGCCTTCAAAGCTGTCGCGCGACATAATCACTGTCGGACGACCAACAAGGTGAAGGGTTTCGGGCGCTTGCGTACGAAAGCCTCCCATGCAGGAACCCGCGGGCCCCGATTACCGAGCTATGGGGATTTGCGCTTTGGTGTGGTCTGCCGGGGTAAAGTGCGCGTTATGACGGAGGCGCGACAGCAGCGCAGGGGCAGGTGTCTGGATGCGCCGAAGGTGCGTTCGGGCCACTGTCGAGGTTGATGCCAGGAGCGGACACGGGCGCGACGCGTGCCGGGGGTAAGTCGGCCCTCTGACCACCGCGCGCTCTGCGGGGCCATGGTGACAGGCGGATCATGCCGGGTCATGCGGCGCGCTCCCGGATTGGCGGGCTGGACCTGGGCGGCGCGCGGGGCTGGCTCCAGCGTGGGAAGCTTTCGATGACGATCATGCGCCCGCCGCAGCACGGACATGGTGCGCAGATGTCGGGCTCGGCTTCGGGCTCTGGCGCCTCAGCCTCTGGCGTGACGGCAAGCAGGCGGCGGGCGAGCGCGAGATTGTCGTGGCGTGCGGCGCTGGCGAGCAGGCCGTAATGGCGGATGCGGTGGAAGCCGCGTGGCAGGACGTGGAGCAGGAAGCGGCGGATGAACTCGTTGGCGGTCAGGGTCATGACCCGCTGGCGTTCGGGCCCATCGCGGCGATAGTCCTTGTAGCGCAAGGTCACGCCGTTCGCGTCGAAGGCGACGAGGCGCCGGTTCGAGATGGC
This sequence comes from Novosphingobium sp. MBES04, assembly GCF_000813185.1. Classification (NCBI taxonomy): domain Bacteria; kingdom Pseudomonadati; phylum Pseudomonadota; class Alphaproteobacteria; order Sphingomonadales; family Sphingomonadaceae; genus Novosphingobium; species Novosphingobium sp. MBES04. The sequence continues at coordinate 125,353 of NZ_DF850490.1, forward strand.
GACGCGATGGGTATAGCGCGACAGGTAAGCGAGCACCGCTTCCGGGCCGGCAAAGGGCGGCTTGGCATAGACCACCCAGCGCTTCTTGCGCGCCGGGGCAAGATGACGCTGGAAGGCCCGCCGCTCTGTCAGATCGGTCAGGGACCCGAAGTAGGCGAGCTTGCCGGCACCATGCAGCGCGTTCAGCCGGGTGAGGAAGAGCCGCCGGAACAGCGCCCCCAGCACGCGCACGGGCAGAAGGAAGGCCGGACGCGAGGATATCCAGCGACTTGCATCGGGCGCGATGCCGCCGCCCGGCACGATCATGTGGACATGCGGATGGTGGGTCATTGACGATCCCCAGGTATGGAGGACGGCGGTGATCCCGATCCGGGCGCCCAGATGGCGGGGATCGGCGGCGATGGTCAGCATCGTCTGCGCGGCCGCCTTGAACAACAGATCGTAGACCAGCGCCTTGTTCTGCCACGCGATGTCGGCAACCTCGGCGGGCAGCGTGAAGACGACGTGGAAGTAGCCGACGGGAAGCAGGTCGGCCTCCCGTTCGGCCAGCCAGGTGCGCGCGGCGGCGCCCTGGCATTTTGGGCAATGCCGGTTGCGGCAGCTGTTGTAAGCGACCCGCCAGTGCCCGCAGTCCTGACAGGCCTCGACGTGCCCGCCCAGGGCGGCGGTGCGACAAGTCTCGATCGCGGACATCACCTTGAGCTGGGCAAGACTCAGGTGCCCGGCATGGGCCGCCCGGTAGGCTTCCCCTGCAGAACGGAAGATGTCCGCGACCTCGAGGTCGGAGCGCACCGGCTCATCCGGCGTCGTCTGGTCCTGTGGGCGGCTTGCCCTCCATCAGCGCCATCAACTGGTCGAGCGGGCTCGACACGGCGTGGATCGTGCGGGTGGAGACCTTGGTGTAGAGCGCGGTGGTCTCCAGCTTGCTGTGGCCCAGAAGGACCTGGATCACGCGGATATCGACATCCTGCTCGAGCAGATGCGTGGCGAAGGAATGGCGTAGGGTGTGCGGGCTGACGCGCTTGCGGATACCGGCCACCTCGGCCGCCTCCTGGACCGCGCGGTGCAACTGTCGAGTCGAGATCGGATCGGTGACGTTCTGGCCTGGAAACAGCCAGCCATGCGCGATCAGCACCCCACGCTTCCTGCCCTCTCGCCACCACATCCGCAGCAGTTCGAGCAGTTGGGGCGAGAGCATCGCATTGCGATCCTTGCCGCCCTTGCCCTGTTCGACGCGGATCAACATGCGTGTGCTGTCGATATCGTCGACCTTGAGGTGGGCCACCTCCGACACGCGCAGGCCCGCGCCATAGGCCACCCCCAGCGCCGCCTTGTACTTCATGCCGGGGGCGGACTGGAGCAACCGCGCGGCCTCCTCGACGCTCAGCACTTCGGCCGCCGGCTTGCCTTGCGCTTGTCAGCCAGAACCAAACTCCCGTGCCGATTGGATCATGTGATCGAACGCTTATCCCCCCGTCGATCCGCCGGCGAAATCGGCACATTGCGGGCCGGTTGATGAGCCTCATACCGCAACTCGTCGCCCGTTCCGACGGGCCCAAAAGCGAAAAACCCATAGCTCGGTAATCGGGGCCCGCGGGTTCGTGCCTCGGAGACTTTCGTACGCCTGCCGGCGCCCGAAACTCTTCACGGGATCGGACGCTTGCGTATGCCCCCTCATGCAGGCATCCGCGGGCCCGATAGGCTGGGCTATGGGGATCTGCGCTTTGGTGTGATCTGGCAGGGTCAAGTGCCTGCTTTGATGGAGGCACGACGGTCGCGCTGTCGCGGGGGGGCTGTAAAGCGCCCCATGTGCTGCAGGTTGGTTGCCCTTGGCGCGCTATGCATGAGCGGTGCGGGAAGTGGAATTCAGTCTGTGTTCGGTTCGGGCGCTGGGCCGAGCAAGGCGCAGTGGGATGCCATACTGCAAACCTTGGTTGATCACGCGGCGCTTTCACGTGCAAGGTCCACGCCCGCTGTCACAATCAACAGACAGCTGAAGCAACGGTAAAATGCTCCCTTTGCGGGCCAATACGTCCGCAAGCGAATACCGATCAAGTACCTCAAAAAATGCCGTAAGCGCTTCATCCAGAACACTCGTCAGGCCGCAAACGGGGGCGATAATACAATCGCCACATCCGACCAGGTCGAGATCATCTTCGGTTTGTCTGATCAGCATGCCGACATTGATGTCCTTCGTCAGCTTTGCCAATCTGACACCACCTGAACGGCCGCGAACGCTTTCGACATAGCCTTCGCGGACCAGCTCGCTCACCACCTTCATCAAATGGTTTTGCGAGATTTTATAGGCTGTCGCGATCTCGGAGATTGAGCACAGCCGATCGGTCCGCGAGCCCAGGTATAGCAGCACGCGCATGGAATAATCGGTGTAGCGGGTAAGCCGCATGATGCCTCGCCTCAATAATATGCATCTTTCTTGCATATTTTCTCCACCCCGTATAGATGCATCGCAAATGCATGTTTGGAGTCGGGCTGATGAGTTTGGAAATCATCGACGAGAACCGCCTGCGCCGTTTGGTCGAGGCATTCTATGCGGAGGTCCGAGCGGATGAAGAGCTTGGCCCGATCTTCAACGATGCAATCGATGACTGGCCCAGCCATCTTGCCAGGCTGACCGACTTCTGGACCTCGGTGATATTGGGCAGCGGTCGATACAAGGGTCAGCCGGTTCCCGCGCATTTGAAGCACAAAGACCGGATGTCGCCTGAACTTTTCGAACGCTGGCTCGGGATATGGGCGCGGACCACTGAAACCATGGTGGAGCCACCAGCCGCGAATGCGCTTCAGATAAAAGCACGCCGGATCGCGCAGAGCCTGCAACTCGCACTGTTTTTCCGCATTGATGCTCCGAAGCGGGAGACGGCGGTAGGAGGGGCGCCGATAGCATGAGCATCTCCCAACCCTATCGCTCGACCCCGATCTTCGATGAGAAGCGCCTGCCCGCGGGCCTGCGCCAAAAACACGATACGAAGGACGGGGTCTGGGGCCTGATCCGTGTGCTTGAAGGCAGGCTGATGCTAACCGTCCTCGATCCGCCGTCCGAGAAGACCCTTTCCCCGGAGAGCCCCGGTGTTGTTTCTCCTCAACAACTCCATTTCGTCACCCCGCTTGGGGCGATGAGAATGCAGGTGGACTTCTACCACGAGCCGCCACCGGCCTGACAGCCTTCAGCTCCGGTTACATTACCAGAAAAGGAAACGTTGATGTCAAAGACACTCAGCGACGAGACGATTGCGCTCGTCAAGGCGACTGTTCCTGCCCTCGAAGCTCACGGGTTGGACATCGTGCGTGAGATGTATGCGCGGATGTTCAAGAACTCGGAAATCCGCGATCTGTTCAATCATTCCCATCATGGCGCACCCGATGGCGATACCGGTGCGCAACCGCGCGCGCTGACCGGCGCGATTCTAGCGTATGCGAGCAATATCGAAAATCTCGCTGCACTGGCCCCCGCCGTTGAGCGGATCGCACAAAAGCACGTCGGCCTGCAAATCCTTCCCGAGCATTATCCGCATGTGGCCGAGGCGTTGCTAGGAGCAATCAAGTGCGTGCTAGGTGACGCGGCAACGCCGGAAATACTGGCGGCCTGGGGCGAAGCTTATTGGTTTCTTGCAGACATCCTGATCGCCCGAGAAGCCATGGTTTATGAAAAGCAGCGTGGTACCGAAGGTGGCTGGAATGGCTGGCGCGACTTTCGTGTCGACCAGATCATCGAGGAGAGCAGCGTGATCAAGTCGTTCATGCTGAAACCTGTCGATGGCAATCCAGTCCTGCGCCACAAGTCCGGCCAATATCTGACGTTCTGGTTCGACATTCCCGGCCATCCCCCGATCAAGCGCAACTATTCGATCTCGTCTGCGGCAAATGGAATCGGTTATCGCATCTCAGTGAAGAAGGAACCCAATGGCCTTGCTTCGGGCTGGCTTCATGATGACGCGGCGGTCGGCACCGTCCTCAAGGTTGCGCCACCTGCGGGTGAATTCTTCCTACCCGAACAATCGGATGGACCCGTCGTGTTGCTGTCGGGCGGTGTCGGGCTGACCCCCATGGTGGCTATGCTGGAGACGCTGGCATCTCAACGACGTGAGAATTGCGTGCAATATATCCACGGCACCCATGATCGCGAAACCCACGCCATGCGCGATCACATCCGTTCGATTGCTGCAGAGCGTCCTGCCATTTCAGTCGTGGATTTCCACCAGACCCCACTGGCCGATGAGGTTCCGGGTGAAGATTTCGACCACGCGGGGATCATCACCGACGCTTGGCTGGTCGAGCATACCGATATCCGGAATGCAGACTACTTCCTTTGCGGGCCGCGTCCGTTCTTGCGGGCGGCAGTTTCGGCACTGTCTCAAGCAGGAGTACCCTCGCATCGTATCCATTACGAGTTTTTCGGCCCCGCAGACGAATTGTTGGCGGCATAACCGTAATCTGGAAATCCTGCAGCGCTTCCGTTCCCTGCGCCCGACATCGGCTTTGGACGCGGGGAACGAATTGAATCAGAACTGCGAGTTGAAGTGCTGAAGCATCTCATTTCCCACCCGGCCAGTCTTTTACCGCAAGCCGCGAGCGGCCATCTGGGTTGGCTGCGCGGAGCCATCGGTGCTGGCCTTGCCATTTGCGTGTCCGGCCTGCTGACGCTTGTTCTGATGGGCGGTGGTAGCGCCGGTCTTCCGATTTTGGTCGCTCCATTGGGGGCCTCGGCCGTGCTGGTCTTTGCAGTGCCGGCAAGTCCGCTGGCCCAGCCATGGTCTGTTATTGGAGGGGACCTGATCTCGGCCACAATCGGGTTGGCGATCGGACATTGGCTTGGTGCACCTGTGCTGAGCGCTGGGCTGGCGGTTGGCATTGCGATCGCAGTCATGTCGGTGGCGCGATGTCTGCATCCGCCGGGGGGCGCATGCGCACTCTTATGCGCACTTGGTGCGTCGGGTACGGAAGCCTGGGGAATGGGCTATCTCGTTCCCATCGCCATCAACGTATTATCGCTGGCAATCGCGGGTTGGCTCTATAACAACCTGACAGGACACCCATGGCCACATCGGGTGAAAGTGCTGCATTCGCCGGCATCGACCGAAACTGACTGGACGCATGATGACCTCGAGGCAGTGCTTGCCGAATGGAATGAGGTGGTCGATGTCGATGCCAACGAGCTTGAAGCCATATTCCAAGCGCTTCAGCGCCGGGTCAAGGCGAGAAATAGTCAGGGCATGTGATCGAGCATCACAATCAGTGTGAATCCAACTCGTCGTTGCGTCTCAAACCATCGATTGCAAAACTTCGGAATCCGCCTGCCTGACCGCTTTGCCACCCATTGCGCCCAAGTCGGGCGCCTTAGGAGCGTTTGGAAGGTCTCTGGACCAGTCAGTCCGGTGTCCAGATCGCAAGCAGCACCTCCCCCTTGTTCAAGACAGCAACTGCGGTTAGGCACCTAGAATGTCGTGCCAGCTTTCCAATCAATCGAGCTTCCGGATTTGGATCGCCGGACTGCTGGCGCTCATCGGGCTACATGCCCTGCAACCGTTCCAAGTCACGTTTGACGTTACACAGGGCTCGGCATTCAGTGCGACGACTGTTGATGTCGCTGTGGCGGCGAGCCGGGATACTCATGGTTTTAGCCCCAGAGTAGCACCTGACCAGAAGCTTCATATCCCATTTCGATGGGCCTTTCAGACGGCTGACAGTTCAGCGGCAATCGAGGGGCCACCCCTTGTCCCAGAAAGGCGAACTTTTTCTCCGCGCAGGCATCCAGGATTTCCTCCGGATAGCACCGGGCCTCCCAAATCCTGAGCTAGTTTCCGTTCCGTGCGCGCTCTGTGTGCATGATAAGAAATCTACTCAGGAAGTTCCTTCAATATGAAACCGAAAGATTCAGACAGCTTGGCTGCGACTGAAGATCGTGAACGTGCGCGTAATATTTTATTCGGATATCCGAATTTAACCGAACACGAGCTCCAAGAACTGCACAATTGGTTCACTCGGGTCGCAACCCCACTAGATCTGGGCATTTTGGCTTCAGATGCAGGCATCATCTCTCAATACCGTGCGTATAGGTCAGATCATGTGGATCGATTAAAGGTACGGGATGTGATTACAGCCACATTGTTCGTGGCCTCAATATCACTAGTGATGTTAGTGATATACTTAAATGCCCCATGAGTAACTAATCGCATGATGCTTGGAGGCGAAGACGTATTGTCGCCTCCAAGATTCTACGGAAGAAATGAGTATCTTTGCCGGGACCACAACTATCCTGCCCCCCCCCGCCAGATCTGACATTCCGCTTTCGGCCTAGCCTCCTGTAGCCAGCAAGCTGCCACGCACCCTGGCATCAAGGGCTGTCAGGTCGGGCAGGCGCCCTAGGGCGTAAACTCACAAAATCGCTTGAGGTTTGACGTCCATCCTGATTCAGAGCCCAGCATATCGGAGGGTGAGATCGGATGGCGGCATGGCTGTGATGATGTGACCGCCCCCCCGACGGCATTGATGTGCCAAGGTGGGTCTGGAACGATCCACACAGAAGAGCGGTGATTGTTATTTACTGGAACACCCTGCATCTTCACGAGGCCGTCGAGGCACGGCGCCGCGATGGTCTCGATGTCCCGCCCGACCTGCTCGCCCATATCTCGCCGCCGGGCTGGGCGCACATCCTGCTCACTGGCGAATATCGCTGGCCCAGCAACGCTGAGCCGGTGTATCAAGACCAAACCGCAGGGCGGACAAGGAATAGCGATGGTCAGGCCGACGATCAAACCGCCAAACGAAAAGGCAATTCGGGCGCTATTGACGAAGCACGCGTGTCCACTTGGTTATCACGAGGTGCGGACCCGCTTGCTTGGCGCCATCGCGAGCCCCGATCCAGACGTCAAGCCCATGAACGTGATCGCCAGTTTCTGGGGTGGCGCATTGCCTGAGTTCGACAGCATCGACGACGCCAACGAACTGCTTGGCGCACTGGTGATGGGATTGTGGAATCAATTGTCGGTGCATCAGGATCCCAAGATGCCATTCAAAGCCATGGCTGTGCCGATGGAGCCCACGGCCGCAAACTTGGGCAATTTTGGGAACGTACGCGGCCAGGAGGCTGAGGGCTTTGTAGAGGGCCTGTTCAACGGCGCGGAGCAAGCCGATCTTCCCGAGCGTGCGCACGAAGCCATCACGCATTTGGGTGAAATCAGGGCCATGATGCTCAGTGTCGCCGATCTTATCGAGCGCACCGCCGGTGAACCCGAGGATCGCGATCAAATCAAGGAAACCATCAAGCACTTGCGCACCATGACGCAGATCATGGAAACCGAAATCCACGCGGCTGTCCTCTCCTGCGTCCGTGCACGGACACAGGGGCTTCCCGGCCTGACCGCGCCGTGGCCAACCAGACATTGAAAGCAGCTGTCGATATGGATGCCGAGCAGAAGCTGCGCGAAAAACTGCGCAAGATCGAAGCCTTGTTCGCTGGCGCGGCTACTGCGGGCGAACAGGCGGCTGCCAGCGCTGCCGCTGAGCGCATACGGTCCCGCTTCGCGGAAACAGGTGCGCGGGAACCTGCTGAGGAATTCAAGTTCTCCATTCCCGATCCATGGTCGCGACAGCTCTTTACCGCTTTGTGCCGCCGCTATGGACTTCGGCCATTTCGCTATACCCGTATGCACCGCCAAACCGTGATGGTCCGTGCGCCGGCCAGCATCGTCAACGGCACGCTGTGGCCCGAATTTCAGGAATTGAGCGACGCGCTGTGCGCACACCTGCTGGCCATAACGGACCGGATTATCAGCGAAGAGGTCTATGCCATGGCCTGGGAAGCCGAGGAAATCTCTGAACCCGCGCTCTTGAAATCTTGACCTAGCGCTGGTCTAGTTTGTATATACAACGTCAGTACCTTGTGGAGATATCCCGTTGAAAGCCGCTGTGTTCACGATGAAGCTGGAAGCCGACCTGCGGGCAGAGTTCATGGCCGAAGCGGAGGCAAGCCACCGCTCGGCTTCGCAGGTGGTGCGCGAATTCATGCGCGCATTCGTCCAGCAGCAACGCGCGCAGCGCGAGCATGACGCCTTCCTGCAACGCAAGGTTGAAGTCGCCCGCGCCTCGATGCGGGACGGACTTGGCCGGTCGAACGAAGAGGTCGAAGCCGCCTTTGCCGCACTGCGCGCCGCCCATTCGTGAAAATCATCTGGACGCCGCAGGCGCAGCACGATCGCATCGCGATCTGGGATTATCTCGTGGAGCACGATCCTGCTGCGGCACTTCGGATCGATCAGCTATTCAGTGATGCCGTTGCCAGACTGGCTGACTTCCCCTCGCTTGGCCATGTCGGCACGGTCGCAGGGACGCGAGAACTGACGCCGCACCGAAGCTATCGCATCGTTTACGAGGTTGCAGGTGATACGGTTTGGATATTGGTTGTGATCCACACCGCACGGCAATGGCCGCCGCTACAGGATTGAAATATCCAATGCGTCGCGGAAGTGGGTGCCTCATGGCCTTAACGGCCGATTCCGCACCCCGCGGGAACTGCCCCCTTCCAGGACGGGCTTGGACCCCGCCCTGGAACATGTGCTGAAGTCGGCCTAGAAGTCGATCGAGGCCGAAGCCTTGAAGGTGCGCGGAGCGCCTTGCAGGAGGGCCGCGCTCGAGGTGCCGAATGCCGAGGACCAGTAGCGGGTGTTCGCCACGTTATCGACCGTGAAGCGCAAGGTGAGCGGCTTGTCGCCGGCATCGAGAACGTAGCGCGCGCCAAGATCCACGCGGGCCCAGTCATCCAGTTCGAGGGTGTTGGCTGCGTTCACCCACTGCTTGCCGGTGTAGACCACGCGCCCGGTCAAGGTGGCACCGAAGGGCAGGTCCCATTCGACGTTGGCGTTGGCCATCCATTCCGGAACCCCGATCGCACCATTGCCCTCGTTCACCGCGCCCGACGTCCGGCGCAGTTTGGCATCGGTATAGGTCGTGCCCGCGATAACCCTCAGGCCCCGGGTGATCTCGCCGTCCATGCTGAACTCGATACCGCGATTGCGCTGTTCGCCGTAGATCCCGTAGGTGATGGCGTTCGCGTTGGTCGGGGTCGGCGTCGAGATGCTGAAGCCGCTTGGGCGGTCGATCTGGAAAGCGGCGAGCGAGAGGTTGAAGGCGCCCAGGCGCAGCTTGGCGCCCGCTTCGTACTGCTTGGTCTTGAATGGGGCGAAGACCTCGCCGGGATTGGTGAGGTTGGTGTCCATGCTCGCCCGGTCGCCCTGGACCAGCCTTCGGCGCGGTTGGCGAAGAACGAGAGACCCTCGACAGGCTTGAAGACGACGCCGACGACAGGCGTGACCGCGCTTTCATCGTAGGTGGTGCTGAGCGCGCCGTCGGCGTAGGCGTAGCTCTTCGTGGTGATCGACTGGAGACGCATTCCGGCGGTGATCAGGAGGCGGTCCTGCCACAGGCCCATGGTGTCCGAGACGAAGACGCTGCCCAGGCGGCTACGGGTGATCGGGAAGGGATCGTCGAGATCACCGCCCGCAAAGTGGTAGCCATCGGGCCGCGCAACCTGCGGCGTATCATAGAGATTGGTGGCGATGGGCGCGGAAAAGTCCGAACCGCCATAGACGAAATCGTAGGCCGTGCGCGCCACCTGCCAGATGTAGGAGGCACCGACGTTGAACTCGTTAGTGACCCCTGCGGCGTCCAGCTTTACGCGAAGCCCTCCGGTCGCGGCTTCGTTGTTGGAGGTATAGGGGATGTAGGAGGCGCTGCCGTCGGCCGCGCCCGTCACCGCGTCGGTGACCGTGAGGCCGCTGTAGACACCTTCTTCCGAACCATCGCGCGCGCCGAACGAGGCGTAGAGCATGGCCTTATCGGAAAGGTCGTATTCCGCGCGCAGCGTGCCGAAGACATCGCGCAGCTTGGAATAGGTGAATTGCTGGCCATAATTGTGCGATGCGCCCGGAACACGCGGGATATCGGTGACGCCTGCTCCCAGCGAGACGGTCGGGCGCTGGCCGTGGACTTCGTAGCGCTGGTAGGCTAGGTCGAGGAACAGGCGGGCGCGCTCGCCCCGGTAATCGAGGCTCGCGCCGATCACGTAGGCGCGGCGGTTCTCATCGTCGATGGCGACATCGCCCGAGCGCACGGCACCGTTGATCCTGAGACCCCATGCGCCGTCGCCGAAGCGGCGCGCGACATCGAAGCTGCCGCCGAAGTGGCCGCTGGAGGTGTAGTTGGCCGTCGCCCGGGTGAGGGGGGTATTGCCTGCCGTCTTGGTGACGAGGTTGACGCTGCCGCCCAGGCCCGATCCCCCCGGCGCTGCGCCGTTGAGGAAGGCGCTGGCACCGTTGAGCACCTGGACCTGCGAATAGAGTTCGGGCGCGACCAGTTGGCGCGGGGTGATGGCATAGAGGCCGTTCAGCCCGACATCGTCGCCATAGAGCGTGAAGCCGCGAATCACGAACTGCTCCGAGGCGTTGCCGAAACCATAAGTCGTGCGCACCGAGGGATCGTTCTCGAGCAGTTGGCCCAGCGTGTTGGGCTGCTGGTTGAGGATGAGCGTCTCGCCGTAGCTCTTGATGCTGAAGGGCACGTCCAGCGCGTCTTTCTCACCCAGCACGCCGAGCGAACCGCCTCGGATCACTTCTGTGCGGTTGCTGCGCTGGGCCGTGACGATGATGTCATCGTCGCCGGACGCGGTGTCGGTCTGGGACCAGGCCGGGGCTGCGGACACGAGGGTCAGCGCCGATACCGTGGCGAGGACGGCAACGCGGGTGGAAAGGCTCATTACGGCTCCCTTGGGGAATGTTGGCTATTGTTGCTGGCCGGCTAATGCGAATAAGTCGCAGAATTAATCGTGGATTTGCCGGCGCCTGATCAACTGCGGCGCCGGGCCCAGGCCCAGGGAAGCGTCGCCACTGGCAGACCGAGCGCCGCCCACGACAGGGCATCGCGCAGGCCATCGCCGGTGAGCGCGCAAAGCAGGCCGACAAGGCTGGCCACGGCGATGCAGGCCGGGGCGGCGAAGACCTGCCGCAGCGGCTGACGCACGCGCTTCATCGCAGGGCCTCGCGGGTCAGGGGAAGAGTGCTGCGTCCATCCTCGCCGGATCGGCGCGACCGGCGCCGGGCGAGCCAGAGATAGAGGCCGCTGCCCAGGATCACGAGGGTGAAGATGTTGAGGAGTGCCCAGATGATCTTGAGCGGCAGCCCGCCGTAGTCGCCAAAATGGAGCGGCTGCGAGAGGGCGAGCGCCTTGGCGTACCAGGGCATCGGCGCGCTGGCGGTCAGCGCGCCGGTTCGTGCATCGATCAGGGCGACGGTCAGGAGATGTTCGGTCAGCGGGGAGCCGCCCTGGAAGAAAATTCCATAGTGATGCCCCGAACTGTAGTTGCCGCCCGGGAATCCTATGAAATGCGGGTTGCGGCCGGGAAGGGCCTTGCGCGCCTTCGCCATCGCATCATCGAGCGAGCCGTAGTCGGCAGGCGCAAGCGCGGCCTGGCCTGAATAGGTCGAGATCATGCGGGCAAGCTCGGTCGCTTTCCACGAGGCATTGATCGGCTCAGCGAAGGTATTCACCACGCCGGTCAACCCCACGACGAGAGTCCAGGCCAGGGCGACGATCCCCAGCAGGTTGTGATAGTCCAGCCATTTGACGCGCCGGCTGCGCGAAGTGCGCAGGCTCCCGAAAGCGAGTTTGCGCATAAACGGGGTGTAGAGCACCAGGCCCGAGATAACCGCGACCGCAAACAGCAGGCCCATGGCGCCGAGGAACAGCATGCCGCCCAAACCCAGGAACATGTCGGTATGGAGTTGCAGCAGGAAATGCATGATCCCGCTTTCGTCCAGCGCGGAGACGAGCTTTCCGGTCGATCGGTCGAGCACCATCACAGTCATGTCCGCGCCCGGGGAATCGGGCCGCGGCGCGGTGGTGACGGTCATCAGCGGTTGGATGTTGTCGAAGGCCATGAAGGTGGGCACTTCGCCCGGCCGCGCGGAAAGCGCGATCTGCAGCATCCGGTCGAGCGGCAGAAGCCCGCTGGCTTCGCCAGACGATGCGACACCGGGCATTCCCACGTCGGGCGTGCCTTCGCTCAGCACGTCGATCTCGTCGTGGAAGATCAGCGGGAGGCCGGTCAGGCACAGCATCACCAGGAATGCCGTGCAGACAAGGCTGCTCCAGGTATGGACCACGTCCCAGGCGCGAAGGGTGCTGTTTTTCACGCCCGCGGCCTAGTGCTTCTGCGAGCGAGTTGCAACTGGTGGATCAAGAGGCGGCGCGTCGGCTACGAGCGCGCAAGCCGCCGCATTTAGCGCGCTCGCGTCAAGCCGAAGGCGGCGGGGATGCCTAGCTGGGCCTGGCATCCCCGTCCATGTTCGCAGCTGCGGTGGCCGCCGGGTACTGTAGCAGATGCACGTGCAGCGCCGCTTCCCAAGCATGCTACCAAGGCCCTATATTGTGATACTGCATCTGGTTGAGCCCACGTTTCTGACGGGCGCGGCCAGCACCGCCTGTAGCGCGTCAAACAGAATGAGGTTTTCGCGTTAATTTAGGGCAAGCCGACAGCGAAATACATATGCAGGACATAGTAGATTTGGTATGGGCAGCGAGATCGCCTTGGTTAGGCGGTCTTTGTACCCACGGCGTCAGGCAACGCCCCCCCTCCTGACAAGGATCCTGACGTCAAACCGCCTTTCTTGCAGAGATGCCTGTCTCCACATCAGGAAAGGCCAGGCCCGGTGGCGGACTGCCTCCGGGCCTGATACACGCCGAATTGGTCAAATTTCACCAATTTCTATCCTTGCTCTTGCAAGAAAGGCCCGAACGCATGACGAAAAGTCCTCAGGCAAGCCTTCCTTCACGCGCAGAAATCAATCAGGCTCTCAGTGCAGTAGGGCCTTTCTCCTGGCCCGAGGATGAGAATGATCTGATTGCGTTGGTGCAGCGAATTCTGAGCGAACTGCCTCGCACCAAGTAGCGACTGGTCGCATCAGACCTCCTCCTGAGGTGAGTGCGCACCATCCGCAGTGCCAAAACGGCAATAGCAGTCCCGGACAGGTGGGCGGCCACCAGCTGCTATCGCCGACAGAGGTCATCTGGAGACTTGTCCCATTGGGATCAGACGAGTTCCAGCCTGACAGTTGTGAAAAAGAGGGGAACGCCGGAGCTTGCAATGCCCGTCCTCGGCAAATGGGGCGGACACAATAGGTTAGAGGCCCCCTATCATCACACCGTGGATCCGGCCGCGTTCAGGTTCGAGCAATCACAGGCCTCTATATATGAACTTTGAAACCAAAAACGCTGGCAGCCTCCACCAATTGAATCAGTCAAGGCTGCCAGCTAGTTGCAGAGCATGAAGAATCATGCCCTTCGGGTCGCACCATAGGGATCACATAGCACTGGCCTGTGCACAACACGAATATTGTGCACGAGCAGCTCTGCGCGAAGAAAAGTTCTGGAGGCCTCTGCGAGCGGGTTACTTCCGGGCCTGCGACAAGACACGTGACGCCGCGCCGTTTTCAGCGCGTAAGCGCGCGCCATAGCGCAGAGCCGTCGAGGGCGAGGACCAGCGCAAGGCTTGCGCGATGGCCAGCCCATCCTCGCCCGCGGCAAGTAAATCCTGGGTCAGACCCACGCGCAACGAATGCGTCGACAACGCCGCAATCGCTGCATCCAACTGGCCGGCCGGGATCACCGCGTGTCCCTGGCGCGCGGCTGCGAGCGCGACACGGCGGTAGATCCCGGTCACCCCCGGGCGCGACAGGGGCGCCGAACCAACCGTGTACGTCACCAGCTCGGCCGCATCGGCGGTTCCATCTTCGCCCCAACGTTCGTCCGCGCGTTCTTTCGCGCGCTGGCGACGCCGATCAACACCGACCCTGCGAAACACCACGCCTTCGGTGATGTCCGCCTCGCTGCACCATTGGCCGACCCGGCGCATGGTTTCGGGTGAGAGCCAGGCCCAGGCGCCCTGGCCCTGCTGATCGGTCTTGGAGCGCGGAAGGTAGAGCAGTCCGG
>NZ_DF850490.1:141026-151887 GCF_000813185.1 Novosphingobium sp. MBES04
CCTCTCTACAAGCAGCGCAATCTGGTCGAACGCTTCTTCAACCGGATCAAGCAATTCCGGGGCATCGCGACGCGATACGACAAGTGCCCCGAAAACTACCTCGCCGCCATCAAGCTCGTCTGCGTACGCCTCTGGTGCGCGGCGTAATGAGTCTACGCGCTAAACCAACACCTGGCCACGGCCGCTTGATTGCCATGAAGCGGCGGATCTCACTCGCTCGCGGACGATCTTTGCAACAGAGCCCTACATCGTAATCAGGAATTTTTCCGGGGGGGGGGGGCAATAACCATTCGATGCTTGCCGCTCAAATGTCATAGATTGACACGGGACTCGATGCTGCAAGCGCTCGATTCGCCCAAGTCTCAAATTCAGCAACCCCCGGCAAAATGGCCGGAAGCGCTTGCGTTAAAGATGGCCAGATAGGTTCATTCTCAGCCACTAAAAATAGTTTCTCATGCCCGTTAATGTTTACATCGAAAATCAGCACGAGGAGCATCCAGTCACCAGCATCATGGGTTCGGCCAGCACTGATGCCTCGTATATCGGGCCAAGCAATACGGGCCGTGCCATCCGGAAATTGGACGTACAACTCCTTTTCGTTAAAATGCCGTATAACGGCACGGCGCCCTGGACTGCGAATTTTCTTATTCATACTGTTGGAACGATTGAAGCCAGCGATTGTGTCAAAATTAGCCACAACGACGGGCATGGTTATGCAACCCGCGAGAGATTACGCCCGTCCTCTTTTGCTCGATATAGGGCTGCGTCGGCCGCTTGAAAAAGCTTCGAAGCGTCCATGCCAGATTGGTAGACGGCCAAGCCCAGACTAACCGCTCTTATTCACCGGGCGGGGAATGGGTTGGCGGGAGTGGCGTAAGCCTCTGATCTGCATTAGAAACTGGGTGTCTACGCCGGCCCTGTTGCAGGGCAGAAAATGCCACAGGCCACACCCGCCATGAACGACATTATCGCAAGCTCTTTCGGATTCCCAGCTGTCATCGGCAAGAAGGTCACAGCCGCGTTCGACGGTGGCCGGCTGACCTCTGACGGAGGCGTTCTGTTGCTGGCGCAGGCCGAGCGCGCGATGGGGATTTGTCGGCGGCTTGCGGCTTGCATTGCCGATCCGCGGGACCCTGCGCGGGTGATCCATCGCCTCGATGACATCCTGCGGCCCCGCATGTTCGCGATCGCCTGTGGCTACGAGGATGCTGATGATCTCGACGCTCTGCGCGACGACCCCGGGTTCCGCCTGGCGCTAGGCAAGCTGCCGGGATCGGGCGTGGGGCTTGCCAGCCAACCGACGATGAGCCGGTGGGAGAACGCCCCGACCACGCGCGAACTGGCTCGGATGATGGCCGCGATGATCGGCGTCTACTGCGACAGCTATCCGGCCCCACCGGCGGCGGTGACGCTGGACATCGATGATACCTGCGATGTCGTGCATGGCTACCAGCAGTTGTCGTTCTGGAACGCCCACTATGGCGAACGCTGCTTCCTGCCGATCCACGTCTACGACACTGGCACAGGCCGCCCGGTGGCGATGCTGCTGCGCACCGGCAAGACGCCGTCGGGCACCGAAGCGGCCAGCCATATCCGGCGCCTGGTCCGCCATATCCGCCGACACTGGCCGGATACGCACATCACCATCCGGGGCGACGGGCACTATGGCCGTCCCGAGGTCATGGCCTTCTGCGAGGCGGCCGGGGTCGACTTTGTGTTCGGCCTGCCCACCAACGCCGCGCTGCGCGCCGATCCCGCCATCGTTGCCGCCGCCGATGCCTGCGCGGTCAAGCGGGCCGAACGCCAGGCGCCGGTGCTGCGCAGCTATGCCCAGATCCGCTACGGCGCGAAGAGCTGGAACCGCCAGCGCCGCGTCGTCGCCCGGATCGAGGCCAGCATCCTGGGCATGGACATCCGCTACGTCGTCACTTCGCTGGGCCAAGGCTCGGCCGAGCACATCTACGACGCGCTCTACTGCGCTCGTGGCCAGGCCGAAAACCTGATCAAGCGCCACAAGGCCCAACTCGCCAGCGATCGCACCTCGTGCCGCTCGGCCAACGCCAACCAGATGAGGTTGATCCTGCACACCGCCGCCTACTGGCTGCTCTGGCGCGTCCAGCAGGCGATACCCAGAACCACCTCTCTGGCCACGGCCGAGTTCGCGACGCTGCGCCTGCGGCTGCTCAAGGTCGCCGCCCGCGTCATCGAAAGTGCCTCGCGCATCCGTGTCGCCTTCGCGTCAGCCTGCCCTGATGCCAACGTATTCAGAGCCCTCGCTACCAGCCTCCGGCCAGCACCGACATAGCCAGCGCGGCCGTGCCGCCGAACGCCAGAGCCCCGTCCATCAACCTCGAAAAGCCCATCGATCCTGTCGCGGTGAAAAACGCCGCCGGAGGCGCTCGCCCTGATTACCTGGCCTCCGAAAGAGAGAGGCCGGATCAACCGGGAGCAGTCCTGTCATGAATAGAGTGGGCTAGTCTTCGGAGGTTGCGGGAAGAGCGGCGGTCGGGATTCGCATTTCGACGCGCAAGCCGCGTTCGGGCGCGTTGCGCGCCTCTATGGTCCCGCCATGCAAACGCACCGCGCGGGAGGCGATGGCCAGGCCAAGACCAAAGCCGGCCCCCTGGCTGCCGGAGCGCACAAAGGGCTGGAACATGGCGTCCATCAGATCTTCGGGGATGCCGGGTCCATCGTCTGTGACGACAACGCCAATCCGGCGGTCGCGAGGATGGGGCGTGACAGAGACCTGAATTCGCCCACCCTTCGGCGAAAAGCGCAAGGCATTGCGCAGGATATTCTCCAACGCGCGGCGCATGAATTCGGAATTGCCGCGGACCAGCGGGACGCTTCCGGGATGGATTTGCGGGCTCTGGAATCCGATTGTCACGCCATCGGGCTCGGCTTCGTAGCGGACATCGGCCACGACACTTTCGGTGACCCCGGCAAGGTCGAAATAATCCTCGCCCGCAGATCCTTCGTTCTCCGCCCGCGCGAGCGTCAGGAGTTCGCCGACGAGCGTGTCGAGGCGTGTTACCTCGTATTCGACGCGCTCCAGCGCTTGTTGCGAGCGCTGGGGGGATCGTCCGGCCAGCGCCAGTGCCAGCTGGATTCGGGCAAGCGGGGAGCGCAACTCGTGGCTGACATCGTGCAGCAGCCGATCGCGGGCCTCGACCAGCTGCTCAAGCTGTCGCGCCATGCGATCAAAATCGCTCGAAAGATCCGCGATCTCGTCGCGCCGCGACCCCATCCGTGGCGAGAGACGGATCGATAGGTCGCCGCCTGCAAGATGCTCGAAGCCACGGCGCAGGTGCGTGATCGGCGAGGTCAGATACCACGCCAGCATGCTGGCGAAGAGGAGACCTGCCAGAATACCCGCGATCAGCACCACCGGCGGCAGATTCAAGATCCGCAGCGGCCTGTCGTCGGGATACGTGAAGCGCACCAGGTAGGCCGTGCCGTCCGGGGCCGTGGCCAGTCCATCGCGTGCGTCGCTCTGGGCCGGGATCGGGGGGCGTTGCCAGGCCCCGTTCGCCGCAAAAGTTGCCGCGCGCAGCGAAAGGTGCTGGCGGGTCACGGCGGGCAGGGACTTTTCCAGAGAGTGGAATTCGCCGATGCCGCCATGCCGGATCGCATTCTGGGCCGCGATCACCACAGCGGGCGCGACATCGTTGCGCAGCACGATGGGCGGAGGTTCGCCCTGGTCCAGCGTCAGCGTGACGAGCAGCCAGATTGCCTGCGAAACGGCGAAATAGGTAAACAGGAAGCCCAGCAGGATCTTCCAGAACAGGCGGCCGCGGATCACGGGCAGGACAACCTGTAGCCCACGCCGCGCACCGTTTCGATCCCCGCCGCCCCGGCCGTTCCGGCTTCCAGCTTGAGGCGCAGGTTGCTGACATGGACATCGATGCTGCGGTCATAGGATTGGCGGGGGCGTCCCAGACCACGCAGCGAAAGCTCATCCTTGGTGGCAACCGCAGTTCCGCTGCGCACGAGGAGGACGAGGATATTGAACTCTGTCGGGGTCAACTCCAGCGCGCTGCCCCGCCACAGCGCCCGGCGCTCGGGTATCTGGATTTCAAGCTCTCCGGCCCGCAGGATCGGCGCGGCGCGTGAGGCATCGTGCGCAGGATGGACCTGGCGGCGCAGGATGGCGCGCAGGCGCGCCACGAGTTCACGTGGGAAGCAGGGCTTGGCCACGTAATCGTCTGCCCCGAGCTCAAGTCCGAGGACACGGTCTATCTCGTCCCCGCGTGCCGTCAGCATGAGCACGGGCACATCGCTCACTTCGCGCAGGCGGCGCAGCACGTCGATGCCGCTCATCCCCGGCATCATAATGTCGAGAACGATGATGTCGGGATCGCCCTCAAGCGCGCGGGCAATTCCATCGGCGCCGTTCGAGACGGCCTCGACGAGGAACCCCTCGCTTTCGAGATATTCGCCCAGTAGCGCGGCCAGATCGACGTCGTCGTCGATCAGCAGGATGCGTCGGGGGGCCTCGTGGCGGGTCTCGTTCACCGCCTGCAAATGCCTCATCAGCCGGTCCTTGTCAGCGTGGGAGGATGCGTCTTTACATAAACTTTACACGTCCCTTGCGAACTTTTTACCCCAAAGGCCATTCATCCGTTCCATGGCTGGCCACATGTTCAAATCCCGTCGCACCCTGATTGTCGGCGCCGTGATCGGCGTACTCGTTCTCCCGTTCCTTGTCTGGCAGGTGTTCCTGAGCCCACCGGAGGGGCCGGACGTGGTGACGGCCAAAGTGGCGCGCGGGGATCTGGAGAAAACCGTCGAGGCGACCGGAAGCCTGATGCCCAAGGATCTGGTCAGCGTCGGTGCGCAGGCCTCGGGCCGTATCGAACAGTTGACCGTGGAGGTGGGCGACACCGTCAAACAGGGCGAACTGATTGCGCAGATCGACTCGCGCACACAGGAAAACACCCTCAAGACAGCGCAGGCCGACGTTGCAAACATGACCGCGCAGCTGGCAAGCGCCCAGGCGAGCCTGGCTCAGAGCCGTCTGGCGTTCGAGAGGCAGAAGCAACTGGGCGTGGGCGAGGCCACCTCGCAGGCCGACTATCAGGCCGCCGAGGCGGAGTACCGTTCCGCCAAGGCCAGCGTGGACGCGCTCAACGCCCAGATCGATTCCGCACGCGTATCGGTGGAAAATGCGCAGGTGAACCTGGGCTACACCAAGGTCACCGCACCGATGGACGGCGTTGTCGTCGCGATCGTCAACAAGCAGGGCACGACCGTCAACGCCAACCAGTCGACGCCCTCGATCGTGGTGCTCGCGAAACTGGACGTGATGACAGTGGAGACCGAGGTATCCGAAGCCGACGTGATCAACGTCAAGCAGGGCCAGTCGGCCTACTTCACGATCCTGGGCGATCCCGACACGCGCTATTCCGGCATGCTGCGTCTGGTCGAGCCTGCGCCCGAATCTATCGTCGATGAAGTGGGAAGCTCGTCCTCGAGTTCGTCGAGCAGCACGTCGGATTCCGCCATCTACTACAACGCGCTGTTCGACGTCAGCAACGCCGACAACCGCCTGCGTGCCCTGATGACGGCCAAGGTCACGATCCTGCTCGATCAGCGCAAGGATGTCCTGACGATCCCGTCCTCGGCCCTTGGGGTGCAGAACAAGGACGGCACCTACAGCGTGCAGGTGCAAGACGTGCAGCGCGGCATATCCAGGCGCAACGTGAAGATCGGTCTCAACAACAATGTCTCGGCCGAGGTCCTCTCGGGGCTCAAGGAAGGCGAAGCGGTGGTCGTGAGCGAGGCCAGCGCCGAGAGCGCTTCATCCGGCCGCCGCATGGGCGGGCCGCCGCCGTTCTGAGCGGGGAGGAGCCGATGATGCAGGAAACCGCAGCGCCTGGGTCCCAGGGCAACGCCTTCGCTGGGCAGGGCGATGCCCCGCTCCTCTCGCTCTCGCACGTGCGCCGCGAATACCCTTCAGGCGACGGGGTGTTCGCCGCGCTCAAGGATATCAACCTTGAAATCCATGCGGGCGAGATGGTGGCGATCGTGGGCCAGTCGGGCTCGGGCAAATCGACGCTGATGAACATTCTGGGCTGTCTCGACCGTCCGACCTCGGGAGCCTACAAGGTCAACGGGCGGGACGTGAGCCAGTTCGAGCAGGACGAACTCGCGGCGCTTCGGCGGGAGCATTTCGGCTTCATCTTCCAGCGCTATCATCTCCTCACCGATCTCAACGCGATGGGCAATGTCGAGGTGCCTGCCGTCTATTCCGGGCGTGCGCGACGCGAACGCGACCAACGCGCGCGCGCGCTGCTCGAACGGCTCGGACTTGGCGACAGGACCGGCCATCGCCCGGGCATGCTGTCGGGCGGTCAGCAGCAGCGCGTCTCGATCGCGCGCGCGCTGATGAACGGGGGCGAGGTGATCTTCGCCGACGAACCGACCGGCGCGCTCGATTCGGCGAGCGGGGTCGAAGTGATGAAGATCCTCGGGGAACTCCACGCCGAGGGGCACACCGTCATCCTTGTCACGCACGACATGGAAGTGGCACAGCATGCCGAGCGGATCATCGAGATCCGCGATGGCGACATCATCGATGACCGCCAGAACCGGCCCCATCGCCCCACCGCCGGACTGGTACGCCCTGCGCCCGAAAAGCGCGGCTTCCAGCAGCTTGCCGACCGCTTCTCGGAAGCGTTCCGCATGGCCGTTCTCGCCATGGCCGCGCACAAGCTGCGGACCTTCCTGACGATGCTGGGCATCATCATCGGGATCGCGGCGGTGGTGTCGGTCGTGGCCCTTGGCAAGGGGTCGCAGGAGCAGATCCTGTCGAACATCTCCAGCTTGGGCACCAACACGCTCACCGTCTATCCCGGCAAGAGTTTCGGTGACATGCGATCGGGCCGGATCGAGACGCTGATCGACACGGATGCCGAGGCGCTGGCCGAACTGACGTATGTCGACAGCGTGACGCCCAGTGTCTCGACGAGCGAGACCGCCCGCTACCGCAACGTGTCGGCGACCGCCAACATCAACGGCGTGGGGGATGGGTATTTCCGCGTCCGCGGGCTCGAACTGGAAACGGGCAGCCTGTTCGGGGCCGAAAGCGTGAACCGTCTCGAGCAGAACGCGGTAATCGACGAGAATACGCGCGACACCCTCTTTCCCGATGGAGAAGATCCACTGGGCAAGGTCGTCGTCTTCGGGCAGGTGCCGATGCGCATAATCGGTGTCGTGGGCACCCAGCAGCAGGGGTTTGGGGGCAGCAGTTCGTTGACCGTCTATGCCCCCTACACCACCGTGATGAGCCGGATGCTGGGCCAGACCTTCCTGTCCAGCATCACCGTGCGCGTGAGTGACGATGTCTCGAGCGCGGCGGCCGAAGCGGGCGTGAGCAAGCTTCTTGCAACGCGCCATGGCACCGAGGATTTCTTCATCTCCAACTCGGACGACATTCGCGAGACCATCACCTCGACGACCCAGACGATGACCTATCTCATCGCGGCGATCGCGGTCATCTCCCTGCTCGTCGGCGGCATCGGGGTCATGAACATCATGCTGGTGTCGGTGACCGAACGCACCAGCGAGATCGGCGTGCGCATGGCCGTGGGCGCACGCCAGTCGGACATCCTGCAGCAGTTTCTGATCGAGGCGGTGCTCGTCTGCCTCGTGGGCGGCGTGATCGGTGTCCTCATCGCTCTGGGTGTGGGCGTGCTCTTCTCGCTGGCAAACCTGGGCTTCGAAATGGTCTATTCGACCTTCTCGATTCTCGCTGCCTTCCTCTGTTCCACCCTGATCGGTGTGGCCTTCGGGTTCCTGCCTGCGCGCCGTGCCGCCCAGCTCGACCCGGTCGATGCCCTTTCGCGCGATTGAGGACGCTCCATGATTCATGCTTTGCGTATCGCACCTGCAACGCTCGCCGCGCTGCTCCTGACCTCCGGCTGTGCGGTAACCCGCAGCGCCTACGAGGCGCCCGAACTGGCGACGCAGGAGAGCTTCTCCTTTGCGCAGCCCGGCCCTCAAGGGGTGGCCGGCGCGCCATGGTGGAACGAATTCGAAGACCCGCAGCTGACGGCACTTGTCGATGAGGTGCTGGCGGCCAACGCCGATCTCGCGGCCGCCGGAATCCGTCTTCGCCAGGCCCGCCAGAATGCGGCGCTGACACGCTGGCAGCAGTTTCCCACGTTCAACGGCGGAGCCACGTCAAATGCCTCGAAGGATCTGACCGGCAATGCGCGCTGGAGCAAGAGCAGCGCACTTTCGGCCGGGGCAAGCTGGGAAGTCGACCTCTTCGGGCGGCTCGACGCACAGGCCGATGCCGCGCGCTGGGAAGCCGAGGCGAGCGCGCAGGATCTTGCCGCAACCCGGCTGTCGCTCATCGGCACGACGGCCAGTGCCTGGTGGCAGCTTGGCCTTGCCAACGAGCAAATCACCATTGGTGAGCAGAGCCTTGCCTATCTGCGCAAGCTGCTCGACCTGGTCCAGCGCCAGTACGATGCAGGGTCGGTCTCGCGCCTCGAACTGCGCGATGCCCAGCAAAGCGTCGCCTCGCAGGAAGCCTCGCTGACACAGCTTCGCCAGACCCGCATCGAGGTGCTCAAGGCGCTGGCAGCCCTCCTTGGGCAGCAGGACTATACCGGGCCCGAGCTGGCAAACCTGCCCCAACGCAAGCTGCCTGCGATTGCGGCCGGAACCCCTTCGAGCCTGCTTGCGCGCCGCCCGGATCTGGCGGCGGCGCAGTGGCGCCTGCGCGCGGCGCTGGCCTCGAGCGATGCGACAGTGGCCAGTTACCTGCCCAGCTTCAGCCTGACAGGGGCGCTGGGAACGGCCAGTTCGGCCTTGCTCGGTTTCGTGTCCAACCCGGCGGCCAGCCTGGGAGCGGCCTTGTCGCTGTCCGAGCTCAACCCCGAAAAGATCCGCCTGGGTTCTGCCGTGGCGCGGGCCGATTTCGAGGCGGCACGCGAAGATCTGCGGCAGACCTTCTACGATGCCCTGCGCGACACCGAAATCGCGCTGTCGGCACGTAACCAGTATATCGAGCAGGGCACCGCGCTGGATGCGAATTACCTTGCCGCGCTGGATGCCGAGGAGCTGTACGCGCGGCAGTATCGTGTCGGCTATATTCCCCTGCGTGACCTGCTCGACGCGCAGGAACGGCTTCGCAGCGCGCGCTCCAGCCTGATCCAGAACCGTTACAACCAGCTGTCCGCGCAGATCGAGGTCTACCAGGCACTGGGCGGAACCCCTTCATCGTAATCGTCGAGGCCGGCACCGCCCTGCAGCCCGGGCCCGATCCGTGCCGGGTTGAGCCCGGTGTGTCGAAAATTCCCGATATTCGCGGCTTTGTCGCGGAAATCGGCCACAGGGTAGGCTTAGGCCCCATTGATTGGCAGGCGGCGACAAGATTCAGGCTCCGCGAGGAGACCGAGTATGCGCGACCTGTATTGGCTGACGGATGCGCAGATGGCGTGTCTGTCGCCGTATTTTTCCAAGAGCCATGGAAAGCCACGGGGTGATGACCGGCGGGTCCTGAGCGGGATTATCTTCGTCAACCGTAATGGCCAGCGTTGGCGGGATGCTCCCAGGGAATACAGGCCCCACAAGACTTGTATAACCGCTGTGTTGATTGCCACTGAGAACTGGCTCTGACTCACTTTTGCTGCTGGCGATTGGTCACGCACCGACTACGCGAGCGCGTAGCAGGTCCAGTTTCGCTCGCCCATACATCTGTCGTTTTATCAGCTTGAGGCAAGTGATCTGCCCCTCGGTCTGCCCGATCGACCATGGCGAAATAATCGCGTTGC
Source organism: Novosphingobium sp. MBES04 (assembly GCF_000813185.1). Classification (NCBI taxonomy): domain Bacteria; kingdom Pseudomonadati; phylum Pseudomonadota; class Alphaproteobacteria; order Sphingomonadales; family Sphingomonadaceae; genus Novosphingobium; species Novosphingobium sp. MBES04. Next base: position 150,812 of record NZ_DF850490.1, read on the forward strand.
GAACTGCAATCAGGTCTTTCTCCACACCGTTGACGAACGACGCAACGAGGCTGCCTCTGGTCAGTTCGATCCATGCATCAAGTTTGGCGGCTGATTTTGATCTGATCATTGATTGGAATTCTCCAATCGCCTTGCGTGCTGCCACCAACTCAGGAACATTGTTCTCGATCACGGCGACGAGGATGGCTTCGGATTTTCCCAGTCCATCCTGCGCTGAGGTCATTAAGCGAGCCAGAACCCGTGCCGACGGCGTGCGCATGAGGCCGCTTTGTCCGGCTTGTTCGGCGAGGCGGCGGCGTTGGGCCCACTGAGCGACGATACCTCGCTGTCCGACGAAGCCTTCCGCGCGCATCTCACGCCAGAGCGCCAATGCGTTGCGGGACCCAGCTTCCCATCGCTCGTTCAGCCATGGCAACCAACTATCCAGAATACTTGGCCGGGTACGAAAGACGTCTAGCCGCTGTCCGCGGAACACGTCCCGAACGAGTTTGCGGCTGTGACCAGTCTGTCGGACGATCTGTCGGATGGAAGTGCCACTTTTGGCCAGTTTCTGAATCGCCTCATTGGTTTCCTGACGGCGAAGGTACCCCTCGTACTGCAGCTTCTCGGCATAGGTGAGAAGCTTGAGGTCGACCACATTGTTGCCGACCGCTTGCCTGATCTGCCGCATGGTTTTGCTGACGGCGTCCAGAAATGCTCGGCTCGAGTTCTCCATGAGGTGCCAGCGATCGGCAACCTGCTGAGCATGAGGCAGTCCGCTTGCGATCGCCTCACCATATCCGCCGCCGCGATCTCGAGCGACGATTGATATGGACGGGTGCTTGGTTAGCCAGGCGCGTGACGTCTCCAGCGCCCGATCTGGTAAGAGTGTGACAGGCTTACGGCGCTCCAGATCGCAGACAATCGTTCCGTATGTCTGGCCTCGTCGGAAAGCAAAATCATCAATGCCGATGACATGGAGTTCGTCATGCCGATCGACGGCGTGGCGCCGTACAACCCGCAGCAAAGTGTCCTCGCTTACTGGCACCATCAGACGGTTGGCAAACGCGGCACCGGGTCTGCCGCCGAGTGCGAGA
>NZ_DF850490.1:152671-157451 GCF_000813185.1 Novosphingobium sp. MBES04
TAGATGGTGGACGATTGTTTCAAGTCGCTGAGTACGCCGGCTATATCGAGCCAAGACACCTACATCGAACCGCTCGCAGAAAATGCGCCGACCGCACACCACTGTATCACACCAAAAGCGGCGCGCCCGGATCGTTAAAACGACGCGGTGTCAACGGCGGAGCAAAAGTCGGCCATTGGGCGGCGTAAAACCAGGCCATCGTGTTACATGCCGGGGGGAGTGGCGTGAGGGCGTAGCCCGAGGGCCACTCCCCCCGGCATTGGCTTGATTTTCAGGGTTTGGTTTTGGCCTTGCGGGCCCGGCTGTGAGCGAGGCGATAGCTTTCGCCATTCATCTCGAGGATGCTGACGTGATGGGTCAGGCGATCGAGGAGCGCGCCTGTGAGGCGCTCGGATCCGAAGGTTTCGGTCCACTCGTCGAAGGGCAAGTTGCTGGTGATCAAGGTGGAGCCGCGTTCGTAACGCTGGGAGATCAGCTCGAACAGCAGTTCGGCGGCGGTCTTGGAGAGCGGTACGAAGCCCAGTTCGTCGTGACGTGACCCCTTAGATTTCCTCCACGAGCGATTATAGTCTGGCCTGAGAGAAGGACGGACGAGATGAAGAGAGCACGTTTTACGGAAGAGCAGATCATCGGGGTGCTGAAGGAGGCCGAGGCTGGCGCCAAGACAGCCGACCTGGCGCGTCGTCATGGCATCTCGGAGGGGACGATCTACAACTGGAAGGCGAAGTACGGAGGGCTCGAGGTATCGGAAGCCAAGCGTCTGAAGGTCCTCGAGGATGAGAATGCGAAGCTCAAGCGGCTCCTTGCCGAGAGTATGCTGGATAACGCCGCACTGAAGGATCTGCTGTCAAAAAACTGGTGACGCCCGCTGCAAGACGGGAAGCCGTTGCGCATTTGATGGAGCACCATCGGATGAGCGAGCGGCGGGCGTGCCGTGTCCTTGATGCCGATCGCAAGAGCGTGCGTTATCGTTCCAGGCGGAGCGATGATGGCGCTGCGGGAGGCTTGCGCGAACTTGCGAACCAGCGTCGCCGGTTCGGCTATCGGCGCCTTCACATCCTGCTGCGGCGTGAAGGCGTGATGATCAACCGCAAGAAGACGCAGCGGCTTTATCGCGAGGAAGGCTTGGCCGTTCGCAGGCGACGTAGCCGCAGACGCGCCGTGGGTACGCGGGCTCCGGCCCCGGTATTGGCCTTGCCCAACCAGCGCTGGAGCCTCGATTTCGTCCACGACCAGATGGTGTCCGGGCGACGTTTCCGTGTGCTCAACATCGTCGATGATGTGACGCGCGAGTGCCTGGCTGCGATAGCCGACACGTCGATCTGCGGACGACGTGTCGTGCGCGAACTGGCGCTCCTGATCGAGAGGCGTGGAAAACCAGGGCTGATCGTCAGCGACAATGGCACCGAACTCACCAGCAATGCGGTGCTGTCGTGGTGCGGTCAGGCTGATGTGGAATGGCACTACATCGCACCAGGCCGCCCCATGCAGAACGGCTTTGTCGAGAGTTTCAACGGGCGCATGCGCGATGAACTGCTCAACGAGACCCTATTCCTCAGCCTGGATCACGCCCGCAGGCAAATCGCCGCGTGGATGGAGGACTACAACCGGCACCGGCCGCATTCGGCGCTCGGCTATCAAACCCCGGCGGACTTCGCTGCCAAATTGCACACGCAATGGCCTGCTTCGCTACGCTCTACGGGCTGCGCTGCGCAGGCCATTGCTTCCACCGCGCCTATGCGCAACAAAGTCGCCCGACTTTAATCCCCGCTGGAGGAAAGCTCGGGGTCACGTCAGGAGCGATCATCAGTTCCGACTTCCGTGACTTCAAGTACAAGCAGAATTCGGATTACAAGCAACTCGGCTTCAACTGGTTTCTCGATGGCGTTACGGTCACCGGCCAGGCGGTGACCTCCAAGGCGACGACCTGGAGCGACAGTACGCTGATCAGCTTGCAGGGGAGCGTGCCGGGGATCAATGTCGCCATCGATCCGGATACCGGAATTCCCACCCTGACATTCCCCGATGGCTACGATCCCTCGGACCCCTCCTTCTACGCCAATCCGCTAGATCCGGAAAATGGCGACATAGCGCGGGTCCTGCGCATTCAGTACCGTCCCGACGAAGTCGAGACGAGCGAGGACATGGCCAAGATCGATGCCGACTTCGAGGTCAATTCGGCGTTCCTGCGATCAATCGAGGTTGGTGCGCAGTATCGTCGCTCGGGAAGTCTGCGCTACAGCGGCGGGGTGAACGCTTCGGGAACCGCCATTCCCGACGAAGACGGCCACGTCGTTCCCACCCCCTATGTCAGTATTGATGTGCTGCTGGGGGACGAAGACAGTCCCTTCACCCCGGATACCTATGGCAACTGGGTGGGGCAGCAGATCGTGCCCCAGGAAACCTGGAACAGCTTCCTGGCCAATTCGACTGCGACGATGCCCTTCACCTTCTTCCCGACGGGGAATCGCACTGGCCTGCTCGATTCCTGGCTCTATCCCACGTTCGACGGGCTGGAGAGCCTGGTGGATACCTCGATGTTCAACCACAGCCGCCTGCGCGAAGTGAACGGCGTGGCGCAGATCCCGACGCAGGATATTACCGAGAACATCTACGCCGGTTACGTGAAGGCCAACCTGGCATTCGACCTCTTCGGCATGCCCGTGCACGGCAATATCGGCATGCGCTATGTGAAGACCAACGATCGTGCCGCCGGCGCGCAGCGTACGCTGGATCCCAACGCGGATGTGGTGGATGTCGTGAAGCTGGCCGAAATGCGCAACAGCTATACCGATTGGCTGCCCAGCGCGAATTTCTCATTCGAGCTCATTCCCAACCAGTTGATCGCATTCGCGGGAGCATCCAAGGTGCTGGCCCGCCCACGGCCGAGCTACCTCGCTCCGAACTTGCGCTGCAACATCAGCGAGGACATTGATGGCGCCAACACATGTTCGGCGGGTAACCCCGATCTCAAGCCCTATCGCGCGGACCAGTACGACTTGTCTCTCTCTTGGTATCCCAACAAGGACAGCCTGTTCAGTGCCGCGCTGTTCTACAAGGATATCAAGTCCTACGTTATCAACGACGTAACCAGCTACGGCGTGGATCTCTTCGAGGATGGCGTGCTCTACGATGTAACCCGTCCGGAAAACGGGACGGGCACGAAGATCACGGGCATCGAACTGACGGCCCAAACCGCCTTCACGTTCCTCCCTGCACCGCTTGACGGGCTGGGCTTCCAGGCCAACTACACCTGGGCAAAGGCGAAGGATACCAGGCTGACGAACCAGTTGACCGGTGAGGCTCTGCCCTATCCCTACCTGTCGCGCCACAGCTACAATCTGATCGGCTATTACGACAAGGGCCCTCTCAACCTGCGCGTGGCTTACAATTATCGAAGCAAGTACCTGCGCGACCAGGCTGATCGCTCGGGCAATGCCGTGTTTAACGATGCCACCGGATATCTCGATGCCAAGCTGACGATCCGGTTGAGGAACCTTCTCAATTCCTCTTTCTTCATCGAGGGCAAGAACCTCACCAAGGAAACTGAGAGGATCACCGCAGGCGACATCCGCCTGACCTCGCTCGAATACGCGGGGCGCCGCTTCTACGCCGGGTTCACCGTAAGGTTCTGATCTTTCCCGAATGTACGAGCTCAACCGGGCAGGTCCAACTCCTCCGGGCCTGCCGGCCGGTAGAGGACGCCTCTTCCCATGCGGGGAGAGGCGTTTCTCGGGGCTTTGTTGCATAGATCAATCGCAGGGCAGCAGTTGGCCTTTGCAGACATCGATCACGCGACACGCTGAGTTTGGGGCCTTCCGAGTGCCGCGCATCGGTTGAGGATAGCGGCGCGGATTTGCAGTTCGGCGACTTGGCGATCAAAGTCTCGAGCCATGATGCGTTCCCCCAGCAGCTTGAAGCAATGCATTATCGTTTCAACCAGACTGCGCTGATGATAGCCGCTCCATCGTTTCCAGCTCGGCCTGCCGAACCGCCGGTTGGAGCGAACGATTTCATTGCGGGCGGCAACGCCCGGCGCGCTCTCGGGCCAGGCTTTTGCATTGCTGCGGGCGGGTATGATCGCACAGGCATCGCGTGCGGCAATGGCTTCATGGCAAGCCCTGGTGTCAAAAGCGCCATCGGCGCTGACGGTCGCGATCGCTTGGTCGGGTGGTATCTGCTCCAGCAGTTCGGGAAGCATGGGCGCATCTCCAACCCGGCTCCCGGTCACTTCGATGGCGCGGATCTCGAGCGATCCGGCGTCCACGCCCAGGTGGACCTTTCGCCACTGGCGGCGCTTGGAAGGACCATGCTTGCGTCGGCACCATTCCCCGTCGCCCACCGCCTTGATGCCCGTGCTGTCGATCAGCAGGTGCAACGGCCCGGAACGGGGCTGGCAGGGGATCTCGACAAGCAAGGTCTTCTGCCTTCCGCTCAGGGTGCTGAAATCCGGCACTGGCCAATCAAGTCCTGCCATCTCAAGAAGGCTGGCGACCATGCCGGTGGTCTGGCGCAAGGGCAGCTTGAACACACCCTTCAGTGTCAGGCAGGCCTGGATCGCCGCGTCCGAGAAGATGGGCTGGCGCCCACGCTTGCCGGTGGGCGCACACAGCCACTGCGTCCCGGGATCAAACCAGACCTGAAGCGAACCTCTCTGCACTAGCGCTGCGTTGTAGGACTTCCAGTTCGTCGTGCGGTAGCGGGCCCGGGGCGGTTTGCTCATCGCCGCCCATTAACCGACTGGATTCACCAACGGAATCCTTCCGTCATTTGCGCAACA
>NZ_DF850490.1:159488-166049 GCF_000813185.1 Novosphingobium sp. MBES04
ACCGGATATGAAGGTGAGGGGGGACTCCCCTTCACGATTACGAATGACGGTACTGTCCGGCATCGATGCCATGTCGCTGCAGCCGATCGTACATGCTGCGTCGAGGAACCTGCAGCAAATCGGCGACGGCCGCGACGTCCCCTTGCAGGCGCTGCAGAGCGTCGGTGATGACCGCTGCTTCGAACCGCGCCACCTGATCGGACAGCGACACGTCCTCCGCTTCCGTCGGCCCGTTCTCTAAGGACAGCACGGTCTGAACTGCGAAGTTGCGCAGCGCGCGAACGTTGCCTCGCCAGGGATCCGACAGGAGCCGAGCCTCGATCAGTGCCGAGATGACGGGCACGGGCTTCTCGAACCGCTCCGCCGCTTCTTTCAGGAAATAGGTAAACAACATCGGGACATCCACGCGGCGTTCGCGCAGCGGTGGGATGCGGATGCGGACCGTTTCAAGGCGATAGAGGAGGTCCTCACGGAAGGTTCCATTCGCGACGCGATCGACGAGATTAACCTTCGATGCGGCGACGATCCTGAGATCGACGGCGCGTGGGCTGGTCGTTCCGGTTGCAGGCAATTCGCGCTCTTCGATGACGCGCAGCAGCTTGCCCTGCATCGCGGTCGACATGCTGTCGATCTCGTCCAGAAACAGGGTTCCGCGATGGGCGTCGAAAATGCGGCCTCCATTCCCCCGTTCTCCGAACAGAAGCTCATCGACTAGGTGATCGGGTATCGCGGCGCAATCGACCGCAATGAAGCTCTTGCTGCGCCGTCGGCTCCACCGATGAAGTTGCAGCGCGGCCAGCTCCTTGCCAGTCCCGGTCTCGCCTTCGATCAGGACATCGACTTCGATCTGGGCAAGCTGTCTGAGCGAATGGCGCAGGTTTTCCATGGAGGCCGATGTGCCGAGCAAGGGATAGTGATCATCTGCGTCTTCGGCCTCGAGGCGCAATCTGCGATTTTCCAGAACGAGCCGCCGGTTCTCAATGGCGCGCTGCACGCTTGCGAGCAGATGATCAGCTGCGAAAGGCTTGGCTATGAAGTCGAAGGCGCCATGTTTCAGGGCCGCCACAGCCATCGCGACATCGCCGTGCCCGGTCATGAGAACGACAGGTATTTCGGCATCGCGGGCGATAATCGCTTCGAAGACGGCATGGCCGTCCATTTTTGGCATACGGATATCGGTGACGACGACCCCGGCGTAGCCTGGGTCGATCCCAGCTAGCGCTGCAGCCGCATCGCCGAAATCATCAACCTCGATACCGGCGATGGTGAAGGAATCGACCAAAGCGAGCCGCAGGTCTTTGTCATCGTCAATAAGGATCACTTTCATGGCGTGGTTTTCTTCTCAGCGCTGATTAGGGTTACGCAAAATGCGGCGCCGCCCAACGCCGAGGGAACGATCGTGACCGTACCGTCGAACTCGGCGACGATGTCGCGCACGATGCCAAGGCCAAGCCCAAGCCCCTCAGTCTTGCCTGTCACGAAGGGCTCGAAAATCTCATCGAGCAACTCCGAGTCGATGCCAGGCCCATTATCGGCGACCGTGAGCATCACCTTGTCCTGCCGGCGTTCGATAGACGTAAGAATGCGTGGATCGGGTGTTTCTCCCACGGCATCAAGGGCGTTCTGGAGCAGATTAACTAGGACCTGCTCGAGCCGGATGCGGCCGGCGATGACACTAGGCTGACCGGGTGCAGGAAGTTCGAGCGCGACGCGGGCAGTACGAAACCGGTCGTTCATCAGCAACTGAGTGCCGGAGATGACAGCATCGAGCTCTACGGGGCCGATGCGGCCTTTGCCACGTCGCGCGAACCTTCGCATTTCCTGGGTGATCGATCCGATCCTGACGGTGAGTTCGATGGTCGATCGCAGGCTTCCTTCGACCCGATCGTGTCGACCTGCCGCAAGATGATGGATAGCATTTTCAACCAGGGTTCTGATGGTTGCTACTGGCTGATTAATTTCATGCGCCAACCCGGCGGTGATGGAGCCCAGAGAGCCGAGCCGGTTCGCTTGCGCGAGTTCCTCCCGAGCATCGCGAAAGCGCCGGTCGACAAGTGCGCGCTCGGCGATTTCTTCCCGTAGTTCCGTCGTGCGTTCCTGAACAGCGGCTTCGAGCTTGGCGCGCACTGCGGCGGCCTCTGCGGCTCGGCCCATCCGCCAGAGCACTGCGGCGAAGATCATTGCAATGACCAATGAGGCGGTGAAGGTCGCGAAACGCGCCATGTTCCGGGCATCTCGCATTGTCTTGTAGGCCGGCACGACATGGAAAAGGTGCCAGCCAGGCACGGGCATGGTCGTTTCGCCGACGATCATGCGCTTGCCGGAAGGTCCACGCGCACTGTCCGGGCTCGAGAGATGGTAGCGGCTCGGGACAAGCGCGGCCTTCCCGAATTGTCCGCTCTCGGCGATGCGCCGGCGAAGAGAAGGCAGGAGTGGTGCCAATGTTGTGAACCGCTCCGCACGGTCCGTACCGAACAGCACGATACCGCGTTTGTCGAGGACCAGTGTCTGACCGGGATCGGCGCTCCAGGCCCGCGTCAGCGCGTCGAATTCAACCTTCACCACGATAACGCCAGCGGGATCGTTTGCGCTGCCGATCCGTCGCGCAAGGAACAGGCCCGGTCTGCCGCTGACGTTGCCGACCGCATAATATTCCGTCGCGCCGGTCCGCATGGCTTCTACAAAATACGGCCGGAAGCGGTAGTTGTTGCCGATAAAGCTTTCGGGCGTGTCGGCGTTCGATCCAGCCACGGTATTGCCAGCGCGGTCAATAAGATAGATGACGGGCGCACCGGTTCGGTTAGCTAAAAGTTTCAGCTTTTCGTTCATCCGGGCGCGCGCCTCGCCGTTGTCCTCCTTCAAGGCTTCCATGAGGTCGGTGTATTCGCCGAGCACGATTGGCAGCAGACGGAATTTTGCAAGGTCACTGGCGAAGAGCCGGGTCTGCTGTTTTGCTGTCCGCATGGCGTCGGCGTGCAGTTCGTCCAGTGCTCGTTGCTCGAACCAGAGCGTCGATACCACCCATATGAAGGCGGACAGGGCGGAGACGATCCCGATACCCAGAGCAAGGATTCGTTGGTTTGGAGACATCGGTGCGAGGTATCGCATTTCGACACCCATTTCCATGCGAGATTTCGCACTTACCCTGTGGCATCGGATGCGCAAATCTTATATATAATTCTGAAAAACATATATAAAATGAGATGATAAGGAAGGCGTTGTGCTGCATTTCGAGCGCCCTATTTTGGCGGCAACCCCGCCAGATTGGGTATGGAGAGGCGACACAATGACACTTTGCGATGACACCAACACGGGGAGGTCAGTGCTCGACTGTCCCGTGCCAGCGTGCCTCTCAACAGCGTTCCCGGCCAGACATCCGCTCCCAACCGGATTGGGCGAGTTCACTATCAAGAGTGAAAAGTGTTGTCGTGTCGCCTCGATCCAAATGACTGGCGACTGAGAACGACTGCATAGGCCGGCCTGCTTTGTGCCGATGAAGCAGACAGTCTTCGGCCCTAAAGAAATGCGAGGAGATGAGACTTTGCTTCTAATACAATCGATCAGGCCAAGCCGGGAGGGACGATGAGTACGCGGCTCAAGTCGATCATTGGCGGTTCTACCGGCAATATGGTCGAATGGTTTGACTGGTACGTCTACTCGGCGTTCACGCTCTACTTCGCACCGCATTTCTTCCCGTCAACCGATCGCACGGCTCAGTTGCTGAGCGCGGCTGCAGTATTCGCTGTTGGTTTCGTGATGCGCCCGATCGGTGCTTGGGTCATGGGCGTTTATGCAGATCGCCATGGCCGCAAAGCGGGCCTGACGCTGTCGGTCATTCTGATGTGCGCGGGTTCGTTGATTATCGCGTGCACGCCTGGATACGAACAGATCGGCGTTGCTGCCTCAGCGCTCCTCGTGGTCGCCCGGCTCCTTCAGGGGTTGTCGGTGGGCGGCGAATACGGCGCAAGCGCGACCTATCTGTCCGAGATGGCAGGGCAGGGGCGCCGTGGTTTCTATTCCAGCTTCCAGTACGTCACCCTGATTTCCGGACAGCTTTTGGCAATCATGGTCCTGCTGCTGCTGCAGGCCGTGCTGCCTCCGGCTGATCTTGAGCAGTGGGGTTGGCGTATTCCCTTCGCGATCGGCGCCGTCCTCGCGGTCGTCGTCTTTCGTCTGCGCCGCGGTCTTGCCGAGACCGAGAGCTTCAAAGATGCGAAGCCGAGCAACGAACAGAAATCGGGCTTCCTCACGCTGCTGCGCCATCACCCGCGCGAAACCGCGCTGGTCATGCTGCTGACCGCAGGCGGAACCCTCGCCTTCTATTCCTACTCGATCTACATGCAGAAGTTCCTAGTCAACACGTCTGGCTTCACAAAGGAAGCGGCCAGCCAGATCAATGCGATCACTCTGTTTGCATTCATGTGCCTGCAGCCGGTGGCTGGTGCGCTGTCGGACCGGATCGGTCGAAAGCCCATGATGATCGCCTTCGGCGTGAGCGGCGTGCTGTTCACCTATCCGATCTTTTCGACGCTCGAGCATACGACGGACATGGTAACAGCGAGCCTGCTGGTCATGGCGGCCCTCATCATCGTCACGGGTTACACGTCCATCAATGCGGTTGTGAAGGCCGAGCTGTTTCCAGCGCATATCCGTGCTCTTGGCGTGGCCTTGCCTTATGCCCTCGCCAACACCCTGTTCGGTGGTACGGCAGAGTATGTTGCACTCAGCTTCAAGGATGCGGGCTGGGAACGTGGATTCTACTGGTATGTCACCGCGATGATCGCAATTTCGCTCGTCGTCTACCTTCGCATGCGGGACACCAGCAAGAACAGCCTGATCAAGGAAGACTGATCCGTCTGTCGCCGTCGGCGACAGGATCATCCATCAATTACAAACATCCATCGACGACAAGGTCGATGCGCTGATCAGGGTTCTGGTCAAGCGTGGCACGATCGCCCAGCAGGAAGCAGTTGACCTTCTCGCAGCCATGCAGGCAGCCTCGGCGCCGGCTTCCGGCGCACCCAATGCTTCCTCGCCTGCTTCGGCGGCAGCCTCGAGTCCAGCATCGACCCCGGCGTCGGCCTCGGCCAATCGAAGCTATCGGACAGCGCGTTATCTCGGGTGAGGCTGGGGCAGCATCCTAACAGACAAATTCAGTCAGAGTTCGCTGAACATCGAGCTAGGTGGGCTTCGAATTACGGAACCATGTACACGCGTGGGCCGGATTTGGGCGATCCTGACATTCACTTTCTGCCGGGTTAGCCGCCGGTCCGCACCTAGACATCGAATTTTGGCAGTTGAACTTCAAAAATGGGTCGTCTGCTGATGCCCCAGTATCCATCACCCGATTAGCCAATTTCCTTGCGGAATATTCGTAAGCGCTGTTCTGCCCCCACCTTGCGCGTGTGAAGCGTAGCGCCGAGTTTCCGCGTTCTGATTGGGCTGGAGTGCGCTGCTACTATGATAATCTCGGGTGATGATCCTGTGAGCAAGGGCGCGCAGCGGTTCGAGGTCTTTACGGGCGCGGGCAAGCGGCGAGAGTGGCCGCCCGAAGTGAAGGCCTCGATTGTTGCAGAGTGCTATTCGGGCCGGCACGGGGTCAGTGCCGTGGCTCGCCGACAACGGAAGTGCTGCGTCGCGTCGCCTTGCTCTATACCATCGAAGAAGAGGCGCGAGGATTATCAGCGGAGCAACGCCGGGCTGTTCGCAACGACCGCAGCCGCATCATGGTCGATGATCTTCGCCAGTATCTCGAAGCCCGCAATCGCCAGGTCAGCGCCAAAAGCAAGCTTGGCGAAGCGATCCGCTACGCGCTCACCCGCTGGGATGGGCTGTCACGCTTCCTCGACGATGGCCGCATCGACCTCGACAGCAACACCGTCGAACGCTCTATCCGGCCCCTCGCGCTGAACCGCAAGAATGCCCTGTTCGCCGGTTCCGACGAAGGTGGCGACAACTGGGCGGTGATCGCCACGCTCATCGAAAACTGCAAGCTCTCCGGCATCAACCCGCACATCTGGCTGACCGATACGCTGACCAGCCTGGCCAACGGTCATCCTGCGAACGGCGTCGCCGAACTCATGCCCTGGACCGCCGTGGGCTGATACCAAGGTGCATAGATCAGTACCCATGCGCCCATTGGCGCATTCCGATGGACATGATGTGCCAGGGCTGATCGACGAGCTTGTTCCATGCGAAGCAGCAGTGGTCGACGATGTCGTCGTAGGATTTGAAGATGCGGTTCGACAGCCAGTTGTCGCGCATGAACTGCCATACGTTCTCGACAGGGTTGAGCTTCGGGCATCGTGGCGGCAGCGGCATCAGGGTAATATTGGGAGGCACGACCAGTTCGGCCGAACCGTGCCATCCGGCCTGATCGAGCAGGAGGACCGCATGCGCGCCCGGCGCGACGTGGAAGGCGATTTCCTCGAGGTGCATGCTCATCGCCTCGCTGTTGCAACGGGGCATGACGATACCGGCGGCCTTGCCTTCGGCGGGACAGATCGCGCCGAACAGCCATGCCGAGGAGCGACGCTGGTCCTTCGGCGCTGATGGCCGGGC
>NZ_DF850490.1:167666-172158 GCF_000813185.1 Novosphingobium sp. MBES04
GAGAACACCGCTTACGAATATTCGCTAGATGGCCTTCAGATCTAAGGTGGCATAATTGAGATTGGTGGCTGGCGCAAAATGCTGGGCAACCTTGGTGGTTGGAGTGAATAGATGGAAGTGAGCGGTTCGAGCTCGGAGCAAGAGCGCAACGCGGCAATCTATGTTGCTGTCATGGATGGAGCGACCTTCGGGCAGCTTGCCGAGAAGTACGGCATTAGCAGGGTGCGCGTGCAGAAAGCCTATGCGCGAGAGCGAGAAAAAGCATGGGAAGCGCGGAAAAGTGGAGAAAGTAGTTACCGCGACCGTCCTTTTCCGTCGGACGTTTAAACCCGAGACTTGGGCTTATGACGATACGTCCGGTCCATCCGCGCCAAACTGCAGATCGCACGCGTAAAAACCTGCCTTATTCGATGTTCAACTTGGTCATGGAAATCGGGATGTCGCGTTTCGTGTGCAGTATGCGCCAAACGTCGACGTGCGCATCAAGCTCGATGTAGAAGATCAGCCATGGAAATCCCCGGATACGCCTGGTTCGAAGACCGGGCAGGCCGAGGTCGTGGGACCAGCTCGACGATCCGGTGGCAGGGTTCTGCCCAGTTCGTTCGAATGCGTCTTGAAGGGCATCAACGAAGCGCAAGGCGACGTCGCCTCCGGCCTCCTGAGCGTAATGGTCCACTGCCTCGTCGATATCGGCAAGTGCCCGAGCTCTCGGGACAACGGGCTTGGAAGTCACGAAGCGTTACGCGTGTTCACTCGCGTACGCAGACCATCAAAATAGGCCGCGTCAATTGGCGCACCGGGGGCCGATTGCGCGCCTTCGAGCAGGAGGTCCTTGAGGCGCTGAATATCCTGATCTTTGCGGATCAACTCGCGCATATATTCGCTGCTGGTACCAAAGCCGCGGCTATGGACCTGTTGATCGACAAATGCCTTGAGTGCGTCGGGCAGGGAAATGTTCATCGTCGACATCACTCGTTTATAGCGCCAATGGCAAACTTTGCCAAGATGTCCACCGGGGGCATTGCAGCCTGGGCGTTTATCTGGCCGGACCTGTTTGATGCTCAAGCCTTCCCTTGCAGAGGCCATTTTGTTGCGATGAGATTTGGTCAATCTTGATCGACTGCGGGAATCACCAGGGGGGCTCTGATTCAAAATTCGCGTTGGATCGCAGCCTTTGCGCGCGCGTAAAACGTGTCTCATGGACATCGAGACGACACTCAACCAGCTGCTGGCGCCCGAAGGCGGACGCCTCGCGCTGGAAGCCCGCGATCCGGCGCGCGGGCTCGCGCGTCGCTGGCAGGTCGAGGTGGCCGAGGACCTGTTCGGATGGACCACGCTGACCTGGAGCTGGGGACGGATCGGAGCGGCGGGGCAGGGCAAGCAGTGCTCCTTCGCCGCGCGCGGCGAAGCGCGCAAGGCGGTACGCACGCTCCTGCAACGGCGCATGCGCGCGCCGCGCCGGATCGGCGTTCCTTACGTGCCGGTGGCCCCCTGATTGCCGGTCCGCGCGAGCAGGCGGTCGAGGTCGGCCATCGCCTCGTCCAATTCGTCAACGGCCGTGCCCAGCGCGCCGGTGAAGACCGGACCCGGAGCCTCGTTTGCCTGCGCGCGTTCGATGGCGACGAGGAGGACCTTGCCCTGACGGGACTGACGTTCGGCCAATCCGGTTTCGGCTAGCGCGGCGCTGAGCGCATAAGTTCCGCGCCGGTTGACCCCGATGGCGTCCATCACCTGGTCGAGCCCAAGCGGCGCAAATCCCGCCAGCAAGATCCAGGCCTCGCCCGCGCGCGAATTCCGACGCAACGCAGCGAGCCGCTGGGTGAGGAGCGCGGCGCGTGTGCGTGCCGTGTCGAGCGCGCCCAGGTGCGCGGTGGTGGCGCCCTCGAGCGCGTGGGCAAGCGCAAGGGCCTACCGATCCGGGGCATCGGCCAGCAACAGCCGCTCGGTGGTAAACAGACCGGGCATCGGCAGCGCGCGCGCCAGCGATGTGCGCCGCGCGAGGTGGGTGCCCACGGCGGCTCTGTTGCAAACTCTGGCGCAGTCGCCAAGATTGGGATGTTGGATTGGCAGAATCTGTTGCGATGAACGATTTCAAGGTGCGGCACTTCACCGGAGAGGTCATCCTATGGGCGGTGCGCTGGTATTGTCGATACGGCATCAGCTATCGTGATCTCGCGGAAATGCTGGCTGAGCGTGGGATCGATGTCGATCATACGACTATCTATCGTTGGGTGCAGCGCTACGCGCCGGAGATGGAGAAACGACTCCGCTGGTTCTGGCAGCGTGGTTTTGATCCGAGCTGGCGCCTCGATGAGACTTACGTCAAGGTGCGGGGGAAATGGACCTACCTGTATCGGGCGGTCGACAAGCGGGGCGACACAATTGATTTCTATCTGTCACCGACCCGCAACGCCAAGGCTGCAAAGCGCTTTCTGGGCAAAGCCCTTCGCGGTCTGAAGGACTGGGAAAGTCCGACGAAACTCAACACCGACGAGGCACCAAGCTACGGCGCCGCAATCGCTGAGTTGAAACGAGAAGGAAAGCTCGCGGCGGCAACCGAACACCGGCAGGTGAAATACCTGAACAATGTGATCGAGGCTGATCATGGCAAGCTCAAGATATTGATCAAGCCCGTCCGTGGTTTCAACTCGATGCCCACAGCCTACGCCACGATCATAGACTTCGAGGTCATGCGCGCCCTACGCAAAGGACAGGCCCGACCGTGGTGCCTGCAACCAGGGATCATGGGCGAGCTGCGTCTTGTCGAGCGAGCTTTCGGCATTGGACCGTCAGCCCTGACCGAGACCATGGAACTACTCAACCAACACTTGGCCGCGGCCGCCTGATTGCCATGAAGCGGCGGATCTCACTCGCTCGCGGACGATCTTTGCAACAGAGCCGTTTCGTTGAAGTCTAGGCAGGTGGCGTGGAGGCGAAAGGCCGTCGTCCCATTGTCCGTGTTGCATTCAGGGCAACGGCAGGTCATGTTTCCCGGATGCTGCTGGACGACCGCTGGATCACCTATCTTCACGAAACCGTTCAGGCGGGCAGCGTTCGTGCCGCTGCGGACAAGCTGAACATCAATGCATCGGCGGTCAGCCGGCAGATCTCGATGCTGGAGCGCAAGCTGGGCGTGAACCTGCTCGAACGGCACAACAAGGGCGTGCGCGTGACCGAGGCCGGGGAGCTTCTGCTCGACTATCACCGCCGCCGCCTTGCCGACGAAGAGGATACTGTGGGCCAGATCGGAGACCTGCGAAACCTCAAGCGCGGCCGGGTCTCGCTGGCGATGGGCGAAGGGTTCGTCGGTGTCGTTTCGTCAGGCAGCCTCAAGCGCTTTACCCGCGACTATCCGTTGATCAGCATTTCCATGGAAACGACGGGCACCAACGAGGCGGTGCGTCTGGTGCTGGAGGATGCTGTCCATCTGGCGCTGGTCTACAGTCCCCCGCGCGATCCTCGGCTGCGCAGCCATGTCTCGGTCAATCAGGCGGTTTCGGTCATCGTCAGCCCTGACCATCCGCTGGCCCGGCGCGGCGAACCGCTGCACCTTGCCGATCTGGTCGAATATCCGCTGGCCCAGATGCAGAAGGCATTCGGCATCCGCCAGGTGGTCCAGAACGTCGAGCAGGTCGAAGGTATCCGCCTGACAACGCAGCTCAGTTCCTCGTCGATCGCGGCGCTCAAGAACTATGCCGAATATTGCGGCGGAGCCACCCTGCTGCCTGCATTCACCGCAGCGCAGGAGATCGTCGAGGGGCGCCTGGTTGCGCTTCCCATCCAGCATCAGGGACTGAGCGGGCACGCGCATGTCGTCAGCCGTTCGGGGCGGGAACTGCCTTCTGCCAGCAAGAACTTCTTGCGCTACCTGATCGCCGACCTGCAGGAGTTGAGCCGCGCATCGAGAAATTAGTAAATCGCGCTGTACCAATCAGATATTACGTGTTCAGACCGACGCATTTTATAGGTTAATGACTTCAAAGCGATACGCAGGATGTGCCGGTGCCCCAGCACTTCCCCTGATACGCCCCTCCTTAACTTTCAGGGTCCAATCTCCCTGTCTTCATGTCGACCGACCACTGGCTGGCGGGTCACGGGATTCCACAATTGCAAGCGGACATCCTCGCAGATTGCCCGGAAAATCCATTAATGCCAAAACCCGATGGGCTTGACTCATCGGGTTTTGGTATGAGTTTGACTAGCACTACTTTGGCAGAAGTTTGATTTTCGGGATTCCCATGGCACTGAATGCGTGATTCATGGGGAGCCAGCTTTGATGGAGGCTGGCGATGGAAGAGGCGTGGCAGGCGGATCTTGAACGGTGGCTTGCGCCATATCTGGAAGCCTTGGGGAATAAGACTCGACGTAGAATGTGCCCGGCCTATATCGCCGGTCTGATCCGGCCCGGCGATCGCAAGAGCATCCAACCCATGGCAGCCCGTTCGGATGCGATACCCTACGACCGGCTTCATCATTTCATCGGGGCTGGCTT
>NZ_DF850490.1:172178-172887 GCF_000813185.1 Novosphingobium sp. MBES04
ATACCAAGGCGCGCTGAGGCTGACTCACGCCGGGGCTTCCCAAGCGGATGAAAATCTGATTCGACGTTGCGAGCACATGGAGGCTTGCGATGGCGGCAGCGATTGGGGTTCGATCTGACTACACATCGGCGGATTTGCGCCAGTTTGCGCGACGAAGTGGCGATGCCAATCAGGTCCGGCGTCTGTTGGCTGTTGCACTGATCCTGGACGGCAGGAGCCGCAGCGAAGCGGCGAGGTTTGCCGGGGTGACGCTGCAGATCGTGCGCGACTGGGTTCTGCGCTTCAACGAGGGAGGTCCCGACGGTCTGGCAACGCGCAAGGCTCCGGGGAGAGCGTCGATCCTGAACGACGAGCAGCGCGCGCGGCTTGCCGAGATCGTCGAGACTGGGCCGATTCCTGCAGCGCATGGCGTGGTGCGCTGGCGGCTGTGCGATCTGGCGCAGTGGATCTGGGACGAGTTCGAGTTGTCGGTCACACGTCACACTCTTGGGCGCGAGCTTCGCGCCATGGGCTACCGCAAACTCACGGCGCGGCCACGCCACCGTGGCCAGAAGAGCGATGACATTGCCGATTTTAAAAAAGGTTCGCCGCCCGTCTGGCGCAAATCAAGCGGCGGCTCCCGAGAGGAACGCCGATAGAGCTGTGGTGGCAGGACGAAGCCCGCGTCGGCCAGCAGACCAAGCTCACCCGGCGCTGGGCGAAGCGCGGC
>NZ_DF850490.1:177748-179487 GCF_000813185.1 Novosphingobium sp. MBES04
GGGGCGGAAAACAAAGAATCCTCGGTCCGCCTCCCCAACCCACCTTGCCAGCAGTGCGCCAGGCCATCCTTGACCGCCTGTCTCGCTCACCGCCGGGGCATTGCCCTCACTGCGGATGTTGCCTCATCAGACGTCCCAGTAAACTTCTACCAAAGTAGTGCTAGGAATGGGCATCGTGACGATGACCCTCAAACCACCCAACGTTGACTTGCCAAAAGACAGACCGCCATTGAAGCGGGTCATTAGACGGTGCGCCGTCGGGATACCCAAGCCGAAGCCCTTGGTGTTGCGGCTCCGAGCCTGGTCTAGCCTGAAAAACGGATCGAGAATGTCTTGAAAATGCTCCTCAGATAAGCCGGGGCCATCGTCGTCGATCAAGATGATCCAACGCCCTTCCTCTGTCCGACCGAAGCCAATCTCCGCCCTCCGCCCATATTGCAGGGCATTCTCAAGCAGAACTGCAAGACTGATGCGAAGAGGCTCGACGAATGTTGTAACCAGCACCTCGTCCTGTAGGCGCAAGGTGACCGCTTCGCCGAACGGCTCGATTGCCGCTCGAACCATGCTCGTCAAATCGATTAGTTCCGCCTGCGCATTCAGATGCTGGGCCCGGAGGAATTGCTGAAGGGAGGCCAACAAGTCTTCCATTTCGTCGACGTTCTCAACGAGCATTGCCGATAATTCAGGATCTTCCAGGAGGTCCGCGACAAGCTTCTGTCGAGAGAGAGGTGTACGCAGGTCGTGGCTGATCGCTTCGAAAGATTGCGCTTGCTCCCTCAGCAGGCCGGCGATGCGCGACTGCATCAGGTTCATCGCGCTGGCCAAGCCGCGCAAGTCTTTCGGCCCTCCCTCCTCGATTGTTATTTGCCTCCCCTCGCCAATAGTATCTGCGGCGTTGGCGAGGCTCCGTAACGGACGCGCCAACCGGTGAAGCAAGATCAGGCCCGTGAAGATCAACAGAGCCGTGCTGACGATCGTGAGAACAATAGCGCGGGTCGCTATAGGCCACATCGAACTGATGTCCCGCGAACGAAAATTCAGCCACCGATTATCTGGGAGCCGGATCGAGCCGACCAAATCATCCCGTCCGGTCTCGTTTGGCACCCTGGCAAGACGCAGCGCCTTGCCTGCCAGCCCAGGTTCCCATCGTTCAATTTCACGGGTAATCTCGGAAAGGTCGCCATTGAATTGGCCGTGATCTACGCGGGGGTCTTCAGAGACAGAGGCATTCAAAAATCTGGTACTCATCGTCTCCGGCGTCTGGCCGGGCACCAGGAGATAGAGCCGTTCGCTGACGACCAAGAGCTCTGCAATGCGCCGAGCATGGTCATTCCGTAAGGTTTGCCTGTCGATGGATTGGTAGAACAGGACGCTGGCGGCGAGTTGGACAAGCCCAAGCCCAATGACCAGCGCTGCCATATACGCGGCGAACTTTGAATGGCGTAGCGTGAGCAAGCGCGCCCCCTCTCCTCAACCTTAACCGGCCTCGATCCCGGTCATTTAGGGCATCGATCTTGCGGGCCTCGGTCTCGGTCAAACGTTTTCCTTGTTCGGCAACACTTTGACACAACCGAGCTTCCCTGTCCCGGTGATCTGCGATCAAGGCATCCGGCGATGCGTATCGGAGCTTTTCCGGTTCAAATGCGCGCGCAACGCTGCGATGCAGATCGCAATGGCCTCAAGTGCATGAGGCCCGCTCCACGAACCTTGGTCTTCCATAATCTGGGCCTCTCCGGCAC
>NZ_DF850490.1:181358-200813 GCF_000813185.1 Novosphingobium sp. MBES04
CAGCGCCCGATACGAACGCAGATCCCTGCTCATCACCGCCAACCAACCCTTCGGTGAGTGGAACCGCGTCTTCCCGGACCCGGCAATGACGCTCGCTGCGGTCGACAGGCTCGTGCATCACGCCACGATCTTCGAGATGAACGTCGAAAGTTATCGTCGGCGCACGGCTCAGGCCCGCCGCACCGGGGCTGGACGTCCTGCCGCCTACACCACACCAAAAGTCCTCGAGACCATCCCCGACAATCAGGATGAGAACGAGGTCCTTGCCAGCGACAATTAAAATCGGCACTGAATGACGCGCCGCGACAATCACATTCTCATCCTGATTGACGCGCAATCCTCATCCTGTTTGTCGCGCTACACGGTCCGCACCTAAGAACGTAAAATTGGGTGCTGAACGGCAACTAAGGGTCGGATTCAGCCACCATCGAGCATGTCAGTCCTTCGCGCCGGCGTGGGCAACATCGCGCGCCAGAGCGATGAAGGCGGCGAAGGCGGCCGAAGGGTTGCGGCGGTTCGGATAGTAGAGGGCAAGCGGGGCAAGTGGCGGGGTCCAGTCCTCCAGAGCCCTGATCAGGCGTCCCGATGCCAATTCGTCGCGAACATCGGGTTCCATGAAGAAGCCAATCCCGACACTGTCCAGAACGGCGATACGGGCAAGGCTCGCTTCGTCGAGCGTGACAGGGCCATCGACATCGACCTGTATTGCTTGGCCCTGCCTTTCGAAATGCCAGCGGTACACGCCACCGTCAGGCAAGCGCACCCGCAGACAGCGGTGGGATTGGAGATCTGTGGGCCGGTTCGGCTTGCCGTTCTCTTCGAAATAGGTGGGAGTGGCGACGACCACGAAACGCCTCGGGCCACCGATGCGCACGGCGATCATATCGCTGGGCACGAGATCGGCGCTCCGGATACCCAGATCGAAACCCTCGCCGATGATGTCGACCAGACGACCTTCGGTCACAAGATCGACATGCACCTGCGGATAGCGGCGCATATACGGCAGGATGAGCGGGGCCATGACCTCGCGCGCTGCGGTTGGGAAGGCGTTTATGCGCAGTGTTCCTGATGGCACTTCCTGCTGCGAGCGTGCGGTTTCCATCGCTTCGTGAATGTCCTGCAGCGCAGGACCGACTTTTGCCACGAACGTCCTGCCGGCATCGGTGAGCGAAACGCTGCGGGTGGTCCGGTTGAACAGGCGAACACCCAGCTGGCGCTCAAGCCTGCCGATGGCATTGCTCAGAGCCGTGGTCGACATGCCAAGATCGGTGGCAGCTGCGCGGAAGGTGCCCTTGTGCAGGATCGCCATCACAGCGTCGAGCTCGATAAGGTTATGTCGGCTCATTATTCTGAAATTCGCAATACCACATCCATCTTTATCCCGATTATCGAGCCAGTGGTCCATCGCTAAAATGGCTTCCGTCAACACACCGGACCGGGATCGCCTCAGCAGGCAATCCTGGTTCGCTAAAGTGATGGAGAACAAAAATGGCTATCGATCTGCCCCGGGCCATCGCCCGCTATTTCACTGCCGACGAGACGAAGGATGCCGAGCGCGTGGCGCAATGCTTCACCCAGGCAGCGCTTGTGCGGGACGAAGGCGAGAACCATGAAGGCCGCGCCGCGATCAGGAAATGGAAAGAGTCTTCCTCTACGAAATACAGCTATACGGTCGAACCGTTTTCGTTGGAGGCCGACGCGGATCGCATTGTCGTCACCAGTCACATGGAGGGCGATTTTCCCGGCAGCCCGGTCGATCTGCGCTACTTCTTCGTGCTGGAGGGAGAGAAGATCAGCGCGCTGGAAATCAAGCCATGACAGACTTTCTCAGCCTGAAGGGCAAGCGTGCTCTTATCACCTCGGGCACGCGCGGCGCGGGGGCTGCAACAGTCAGCCTCTTTCGCGAGCTTGGTGCCCGGGTGCTGACCACGGCCCGCAGCAAGCCGGACAGCAGTACCGATACCGCGTTTGTCGCGGCCGATCTCAGGACACCTGAAGGCTGCGACGCCGTGGCTTCAGCGGTGCAGGAATGCCTGGGGGGCGTGGACATCGTCGTCCACATGCTCGGGGGCTCGTCGGCCCCTTCCGGGGGCTTTGCCGTTCTTGGCGATGCGGACTGGCAGGCCGAGATCGACCTGAACCTGATGCCTGCGGTGCGCCTGGATCGGGCGCTGGTTCCGGGCATGGTGTCGCAGGGCGCTGGCGTCATTATCCATGTCACCTCGATCCAGCGCGAAATGCCGCTGCCGGAATCGACAACGGCCTATGCCGCCGCGAAGGCGGCCCTATCGACGTATAGCAAGGCGCTGTCGAAGGAAGTATCGCCGCGCGGTGTCAGGGTGGTGCGTGTCTCCCCCGGATGGATCGAAACCGAAGCGTCGATCGCATTGGCGTCCCGACTGGCCCGTGAACATGGCGGTGACATCGAGCAAGGCATGCAGATCATCATGGCGTCGCTGGGCACGATCCCGATCGGCAGACCGGCAAAGCCGGACGAGGTCGCCAGTCTTGTCGCCTTTCTGGCGTCCGACCGGGCCGGGGTCATCACTGGTACCGAATATGTCATCGATGGCGGGACCGTGCCTACTGCATGACACCGCGTTGTGGGCGGCGCCGTACCAGCGGAAGCAGTCCTCCAATTCGGGCATAGAGCCAGAGATTCGCCGACCACCCCCTCGTCTTACAGTCGCGTCAGAGGAAAGCGAGCCGGCCCACTCCTGGGCCGGCGCAGTTTTTGAGATCGCTTCTGACGATTGTGAGTGCGGATGCGGAACGCGAGAGGTAATACGCGATCCCGCCATCTTGTGGCCTTGGCGCCACCCTTTGCAGGCCCACCGATTTGTAAGGCCTGAAATTTCGCATGCAGCCCGGTCAGAGGGGAGTTGCGCCCTCAGCAGCACTTACCGCCGCCCGCACCGCCGAAGCGGGCCGCCTCGCGGTTGCGGAAGAATTCGACGCGGCTCATCGGCTCCTCCCCTGGGTGGTGGCGGGCCATGTGCGCCAGGTAGACTTCGTAGGGTGGCTGTCCGACCATGAGCCGCAGGGTGTCGCGCAGGATCTTCATGACGCGGCCAGCATGTGCGCGGGGCTTTCTTGGACACTGGGCGCATCGCTGCGCAGCGCGGCAAGGCAGGTCCGTACCGTGAAGCCGAGCAGCGAGAGGACCACTGCGAGGAAGATCACGCACAGCCCCGCATCCACCCGGTCGTTGAAGATGATCGCGTCCATCTCGGCCATCGATTTGGCTGGGGCCAGAACCGTGCCGCTTGCGGCGGCGGCGCCGAACTTGGCGGCGTGGGCGAGGAAGCCGACCGCCGGATCGGCCGAGAAGAGCTTGAGGAACCCGGCGCTCAGCGTGCAGATCAGCAGCCATACGGTGGGGATCACGGTGACGAAGGCAAAACGCTGGCGCTTCATGCGGAACAGGACGCAGGTTGCCAGCATGAGCGCGACCGCCGCCAGCATCTGGTTGGAAATGCCAAAAACCGGCCACAATGTGTTCACCCCGCCCAGCGGGTCGGTGACGCCCTGGTAGAGGAAGAAGCCCCAGCTTGCAACGCACAGGCCCGTGGCGACGACACCCGGGACCCAGGAGGTTCCGGCCCGGAACGAAGGCACGGCAAGGCCGATCAGGTCCTGGAGCATGAAGCGCCCTGCGCGGGTACCAGCATCGACCGCGGTGAGGATGAAGAGCGCCTCGAAGAGGATCGCAAAGTGGTACCAGAACGCCTTCATCGCGCTGCCACCCGCGATATGGCTGAAGATCTCGGCCATGGCGACGGCAAGAGTAGGAGCGCCGCCCGTGCGCGAGATGATGGTATGTTCGCCCACGTCGCGCGCGGTCTGGGTCAGCAGCTCGGGGGTGACAGGGAAGCCCATGGACGAGACCGCCTGCGCGGCGCTGGCGGGGTCGGTGCCCAGGACCGCGGCGGGGCTGTTCATGGCAAAGTAGATGCCCGGATCGAGTATCGTGGCCCCCACCAGCGCCATGATCGCGACGAAGGCCTCCATCAGCATCGCACCATAACCGATGAAGGGGGCATCGGTCTCGGCGGCGATCAGCTTGGGGGTCGTGCCGCTGGCGATGAGGGCATGGAAGCCCGACACCGCGCCGCAGGCGATGGTAATGAAGAGGAACGGGAAAAGCGCACCCGACCAGGCCGGGCCGCCTCCGTCCACGAACTGGGTGAGGGCGGGCATGCGCAGCGGCGGGGCCATGACCACGATGCCGATGGCCAGCGCACTGATCGCGCCGATCTTGAGGAAGGTGGAGAGATAGTCGCGGGGGGCGAGCAGCAGCCAAACCGGCAGCAGCGAGGCGAGCGCGCCGTAGCCGATGAGGATCCAGCACAGGGCCTCGGGGGTGAACGTGAAGAGCGGGCCCAGCACCGGCGAGGCGGCGATATCCTGCCCGAAGACGATGGCCGCAATCAGCCCCGCGCAGCCCAGGATCGAGACTTCGCCGATCCGACCGGGGCGTATCCAGCGGGTATAGACGCCCATCGCGAGGGCCAGCGGGATCGTGGCGGCGACGGTGAACATACCCCAGGGGCTTTCGGCAAGGGCGCGCACGACGATGAGCGCGAGGACGGCGAGAATGATGACCATGATGAGGAAGGCCCCGGCAAGCGCGATCGTGCCTGCGACCGGCCCCATCTCGAGGCGGACCAGTTCCCCCAGCGACTTGCCATCGCGGCGCATCGAGATGAACAGCACCATAAAGTCCTGCACCGCGCCTGCCAGTACCACGCCGAAGATGATCCACAAGGTCCCGGGCAGATAGCCCATCTGCGCGGCCAGCACCGGGCCGACCAGCGGGCCGGCTCCGGCGATGGCGGCGAAGTGGTGGCCGAACAGGACGCGCTTGTCGGTGGCGACGTAGTCGAGCCCGTCGGCGCGGGTGTGAGCCGGTGTCGCGCGCCTGGGATCGAGCTTCATCACATGGCGCGCGATATAGAGCGCATAGTAGCGGTAGCCGACCAGGAAACTGCTGATCGCCGCGACCACGATCCACAGGGCGTTGACATCCTCCCCGCGCGACACGGCCAGTACGGTCAGGCACACGGTGGCGGCAAGGGCGAGCAGGACCCAGGGGGCGTGGCGGAGAAGTGAGGAGGCGTTCATGCCCCGGGTATCGGGCGCTTTGGGCGTTCTGGCAATCCTGTGTGTGATGCGCGCTGGCTCACACGGCTCCGCCGATGGCATAGGGCGTGAGGACAAGGGCGAGGAGGATCAGCGCCAGACTGGCCCAGGCCCAGGCGCCCATGTCCTGCCGGGCGATGGTGACAGCGCCGCGCGCGCCGCGCTCCGCCTTTTCGAGGCGCTTGGCGTAGATGATGACCCCGGTCACCGACATCCCGGTGAGGATCAGGCCGAAGAGGAACCAGATAACCTTGGTGACGAGCCCGCCGAAGGTGCCGAAATGCAGCGGGTCGGCCATCTCCGAGATGCGTTCATGGAGGCCCAGGTCCTCGCCCTCCAGCTGCGTCAGCACCGCGCCGTCGGCCGGGTCGAGCGCAACCCCGTTCGCCCGGTCGCGCACTAGCCAGGCGGCGTCCTGCCCGAGCAGGATCACGCCCTGCCGGGGGGTGAAGCGGATCTCGCGGATGTCGAGATCCGGGCGCAGGTGCCGGGCCCGTGCGACGAGCCGGTCGAGCGCCGCACCAGTCGGCGCCGCCCGCGCCTGTTCGGTCCGGGCCAGCTCGGGAACCGGCGCATGGCCGCCGAGCGTCTCGACCAGATACCACAGGCCGGTCAGCGAAATGAGGGCGATGAACCACAGGCTCCACAGCCCGCCAAGGCGGTGCAGGTCTCCGCTGAGGCGCCGGGCATCCCCGCCCCGCGGCCGTTTGAAGAAGCCGCGCCACCACTTCTTGTAGGTGACGATGCCGGTGACGAGCGAGGCGAGGAGGAGGAGCGCCAGCGCGCTGACGATGGGAATGCCGACTTGCGTCGGCAGCATCAGATGGCGGTGGATCTGGCGCAGGAAGCGGTGCGCGTTGGCCCAGCCATGCGTGCCGGTGACCTTGCCGCTCCACGGATCGACATAGACCCTGCGGGGGGAACCCGCGCCGGTGTCGACCCAGGCTTCGGCGGTGAACCAGGGGTCGATCGGGGCGTGGAGCGACTGCAGGCGTCCCTCGGGCACCGCGCTGGCCGCGGCGGCCGCCAGTGTGCCCCAGCTGGCGCGCGGCCCCGTGTGCGGGGTGGTGCGCATGGCGGGCGTCACCAGCCAGTCGATCTCGTGGGCGAAGACCGCAAGTGTGCCGGTCGCCAGCACAAAGGTCATGAAGATCGAAAGCTTGAAGCCCGCCCAGCTGTGGACGCGCCACCACAGCGAACGCCCCTTGGGTTTGCGCGCCTTGGCCATGCGTGCCGTCCCGCTCAGAACCGCACGCGCAGTTCGGCCAGGAACGTGCGCGGCGATCCGGGGAAATGGCCGCTGCGGTTGGAGAAGCCCGAGGCTGCGTAGACCTTGTCGAAGATGTTGTCGGCGCGCAGGAGAAGCTCGGCGAAGCCCAGGCTCTTGGTGATCGAGGCGTCAAAGATGGTGTAGGGCTTCACAGTCTGCCCCGAGAGGCTGATGCGGCGCGAGACATGCTCGCCTCCGAAAGCGAAGGCCGCGGCGATTGCGGGAACCTGGTAGCGTGTCCAGAAGCCGACCTTGTGGCGCGGCGCGTTGGCGAAGCGGTCGCCCACGCCGTTGGTGATCGCCTGGCCCTCGACCGTGTCGGTGATGCGCGTGTCGTTGTAGCCGTAGTTCACCATCAGCACCCAGTCGGGGGTGATGTCGGTGGTGAGGTCGATTTCGAAGCCCTTGCTGGTGACCTCGCCGATGGGCGCGAGCTGGTCGACGCCGTTGACGGGCGGGAGCGTGGGGTCGACCTGCAGGATGTTGCGGCGCACGATCCGGTAGAGCGCCGCGTTGGCCTGAAGGCGGCCATCGAAGAGCTGCGTCTTCACGCCGCCTTCGATCTGGTTGCCGGTGACGGGCGCGAAGGGGCCGCCTGCATCGCTGTTCTGATCGGCCGCGCTTTGCGGCTCGAAGCTCTGCGACCAGCTCGCGTAGAGCGAGACGTCGGAGCGCGGCTTGAAGATCGCGCCACCGCGCAGCGTCACGTCGCTGTCGGCGTAGCGCGTACGGTCCTGCAGCGCGCCGCCAAGGCTGCGGATCACCTCGTCCTCGAAATGATCGTAGCGAATGCCCGCCACCAGCAGCAGTGCGTCGGTGAGGCTGATCTGGTCCTGGAGGTAGGCGCCCTGGCGGCGGGTGCGCGTGTCGGTGGTGGTATAGGGAAGCTGCGCGGCGCGCTGCGCATCGCCCGCACCCAGGCCATAGACCGGATTGCTGAGGCTGAGCGGGGCGACGTCGGTGCGCAGGATGCGCGAATGCAGCACGCTCGTCTCGTCGTACCAGTCGGCCCCGGCCTGAAAGTTGTGCTCCAGGCCCAGCAGATCCATCCGCGCTGCCGCGTTGACCATGAACGAGAGCCCGTCGACGGGACGGATCTGGTCGCGGAATTCGCGCACGACCAGGTCCGGGTTGTCGGCCACGAGCCCGCGCGGCTCGTGGTACTGCTGCGTCTCCTTCGCCTTGAAGTAGCGCGCACCCGCGTTGAAGGTCACCGCCTCGCCGATGCGTGTCTCATAGCGCGCCTGGTAAGCTTCGGAGCGCAGGTTCAGAAAATCGGTCTTCTCGTTCGCGTTCCAGCGGATGTCGGTGAGGAAGTTGCCGTCATCATCGACGAGCACCCCGCGCAGGCGGTTGGCCTGCAGCTCATTGTCGTAGACCGTGGCCTGCAGGGTCAGCTTGCCACCCTCGTTCGTGCGAATGGCAAGGCCCGCATCGCCTATGCGCGATTTGTTCTGGGTGTTGCGGCGGTAGGGATCCATCGATTCGTAGAAGCCGCCGAGCCGGTAGGTGAGGATCCCATCGCGGTCGATCGCTCCTGTCGCTTCGGCGGACAGGCCTATCCGGTCGTAGGTGCCGCCGGTGAGGACGGCGCGCAGGCCGGTTTCCTCGGACGGGGTCTTGGAGACGTAGTTGATGATGCCGCCGGGCGAGCCGGGGCCGAAGAACAGACCCGCCGGGCCCTTGAGCACTTCCACCCGCTCGATGTTGAAAAGCTGGGGGACGGAGAAGCCGATGAAGGGATTGCCGCGCTGCCCATCGTAGAAGGACTGGTCCTGCCGGAAGCCGCGGAAGGTGACGCCCGCATAGCTGAAGAAGCTGACGCCCGAGATGTTGCGGTAGATGTCGGTCGCATCGCGGGCCCCCTGGTCGGCGAAGAGCTCCGAATTGATGACCTGGAGAGCCTGGGGAATGTTCATCGGGTCCTGCGCGACCTTGCCGACGGTGGTCTCCTCGACACGGTAGAGGCGCTGCGCGCGGCCGGTGACGAGAATCTCGCCCGCTGTCGTGGTGTCTCTGGTCGGCGTGGAGGCGGCCTCGGGGGCCGGGGCCTCCTGGGCCGCGGCGGGTATGGCAACGAAAGCGGCCGCCGACGCGATCAGCGCGGCCCGGAATGAAAGCACGTGTATCTCCCCTGTTACATTGCTGCGAATTGTTCGCAGCAGGGGCTTCGTAGCTACCGTGCCTCATATTCAATAGCTATTGCGACTTATTTGCATGCGATCAGGGGGAGTTCGTTGCACCATGGGCGCTCAGTCTTGGAGTCAAACCATCGAGGCCGCAGACCAGGAACCGTGGCCACGCCCACGTGTGGCACAAACCGTCTATCGCGGCAGGGGCAGGTCGCGAACTAACGGCCCCCGTCAGGGCGGCGTTAGACGACGGCCTTGTGAAAGAGCGCGAGCGAGAGGCTCGATCTGATCCTCGGGAATGCGCCTTGCGATGACCGGCATGGGCAGCTGCGACTTGTGTAGGTCGATGACGGTATCGTCCCCCTGCCAGGCCCGCAGGCGATCGGCGAGGTAGCCGGCCCGCTGTCCGGCCAGGATCGGGGCTGTCTTACTCGGCGCGTGGCAACGCGCGCAGGCAGGCAGCTGCCGGGTGCGATCCCCTCCATTTACCAGATGATGCGCGGCGTCGAGCGGTGCATCGTGCAGTCCGGGCAGCTGCGCATAGTGCCTTGCCAGCGCCTGCATCTCGCTGTCGGTGAGCGTGGCTGCGGCGACCTGCATCGGACCGCTGTGGCGCGCTCCCGACGCGTAGCGGCGCAGCGCCGTGTAGAGGTGGGCACGCTTCTGGCCTGCGAGGATGGGGATGTCGGGCTGGCCCTGGCCAAGGCCATCGCTCCCGTGGCAGCCGGCGCATTGGCGGACGAGGGGAGGAGATAGTGCGACGTCCGAAGTGGCGAGGCTCAGCTCGGCGTAGCGGCCCGCGTCCATCGTCGGCAGCTGGCGCAGGAAGCCGACCATACGGCGCACCTCGTCGGGGCGATCCTGTGTCGGCCAGGCCGGCATGCCGGTGTATTTCACCCCGTGGGTGACGATCCAGAACAGTTCGCGGTCGGAATAATGGGTAACTGTCCGGGCCAGATCGGGGGCATGGGGCGTGGCGCTCTGCATGGCGGGGGAGGGGGCTACACCGGGCGCTCCGTGACAGACCTGACAGGCTTGCCGGAAGTGCCCAGCAGCGCTGATGAGCGCACCATCGTCGCGCACCTGCTCGGGGGTCTGAAACGCCGAATAGGTGCGGGCCGAATTCTGCATCGTCCAGTGCAGGAACCATTCGGTCACGGCCCAGTGGCCTGTCGTTGCCGCAAGCGGAAAGAGGCCGGACCAGGCGAACAGCAGGCCGGCGGCGGCAAGCGCGGAAAGGCTGGCAAGGACGCGTTTCCATGTAAGGCGCAGGGTCATGCGGTCTCCTTGGGGCCAGAGCGCAGAAGTGTGGCAAGGAGGGCGAGCCCCCCGATCAGATAGCTGGCGCCGCCGACCAGCAGCATCACCACACCGCCCAGTTGCTGGTCACTCAGGGCATCGAGTCCAAAGGGCCCCGATCCGCAGATGTAGAGCGGGCGCGGGGCGAGGCCGATGAGAACGCCCAGCAGCGTCATGTGCATGGAGGTCAGCAGGAGGGCGCCGATCCCGGCGGCGCGCGCCTGCACGTTGAGTGCCGCACACCACAAGAGCGTACCGGCCGCCAGAAAGCTCGCCTGCTCCAGTACCGCAACCATCAGCGAGCTGTCCGACAGGGCCCGCAGCAGCGGCAGGTGCCAGCCCCAGACCGTCATCAGTTCGAGCAGCATCATTGGCAGCGGGGCGACGATGCCAGGGTATCTGCGGGCAGGATCGAGGCCGCTTCCCGTCAGTCCCCAGGCAAGAAGCGGCGCGGCGATGGCGACCGCCAGCATGTGGCCCGCCATATGCCCGGTCATGCCCCACCGTGAGGTCAGAACACCCAGTGGGAGCAATGTGAGACCGAGGAGAAAGGGCGCGCGTCTCATGTGCATTCCCGAAGGAAAACGACCGGGAGCGCGGTGAAGATCACGCCCACCGTGCTGAGCGCGGCCAGAAGCAGCGTGGCCGTGGCCAGAAAGCGCAGACGGTCTATCCGGGTGCTTTCCTGATGCGGAGGGGGATCTCCGGGTGTCCGGGACTGGTGCCAGGCGACCCAGCCCGCGAGCGCAATCACCGCAAGGGCCAGAACCGTCCCGCCGATATAGAGCCAGGGCATTGTCGCGAAGTGACCTGTCTTGGCGCAGGAAATCGCCGCCCACAGGTACGAAAACAGGAAATGCGCCGCCCAGGCCGTGGGGGGCACGATCAGCACCCACAACGTGATGCGCAGGCGATGCTCCCATTTGCGAGGCGCGGGGTCGGACATCACGATACCTCCGGAAACAGGCCGATGGTCGCATAGGTCACGACGACGCTCAGCACGAAGAAATGCATGAACAGGGTGACATTGCGGATATCGGCATCGTGCCGGGCGGTCATGCGCCCGGCCAGGCCGCGGGCCAGGACATAGGCCTGCATGATAATGGCAAGCCCGGCGTGGGCGACCGTCCAGATGGTCAGCGTCCAGACTATGGCGGGGTAGGAGTGGGTCTCGGGGTTCAGACCCGACAGCCACGGCCCGGCGAGACCGGCCGCGCCGCTTCCCAGCGCGGCGAGCATCGCCCCTGTCAGCAGCAGCGCCATGGGCCCCGTTGCCCCCCGGCTGTTGGCGCTGCGCGCCGCCAGGGTGAGGAGCCAGCTGACCCCGCCTGCGAGCAGCGCGACCATTGGCCAGAACCAGCCCGGACCGTCGGCCAGCGCCATGGGAGGGAAGGTTTCGTGGCGGGTCCAGAAGAAGTAGTAGCCGAAGACAAGGCCCGAAAACGCCGTCGCGTCAGCCATCATGGTGATGAACATGGCCCACCAGCCCGGCGCGCTGCGCCCCGAGATGTAGAGCGGAAGCTCGAGGCCGTGACCGATGGGCTTGGAAGGTTTCTCGGGGATTTCAGCCGTGCCGGTCCAGAGCCACCAGACCACGCAGGCCAGCGTCAGCACAGAGCCGATCAGGGCGAGGCCATAAAGGTGGTAGGTCGTCAGGATGAACACCGAGCCAAGCGCGAAGGCCGTCAGCATCGGTACCCAGGCCGGGGTGCCCAGGCGGATCACGGCGAGGGGGCGCGCGTCAATCACGCTGGTGACGATGGTCTCGCGTCGGCCTTCCTCGGCGTCGGGGAGAAAGTAGCGCCCCTCATCCACCTTGCGCATGAAATCGGGCTGGTCCCAGATCGGGTAGCGGCTTTCGATAAGGGGGATGGAGCGGATGCCCCAGTGCTCGTCCTGCGGGTGGGCGAGCCATTCCAGCGTGCCCGCGTTCCAGGGATTGCGGGTGGCGAGCGGGCGGCGCGGGCTCAGGCACATGTCGATGCAGATCACCGCGACGCCAGCTGCGAACAGGAAGGCCCCGGCCGTCGAGGCCATATTGAGATCGCCCAGGCCCAGTTCTTCGGGGTAGGTGAAGACGCGGCGCGGCATCCCCATGAGGCCGGAGAGGTGCATCGGGAAGAAGCACAGGTTCACGCCCGCGAACAGGATCCAGAAGGCGATGCGCCCCAGCCTGTCGGAGAGTTTCTTGCCGGTGATGAGCGGCCAGTAATAGTAGAGCCCGGCAAACAGCGGCAGCAGCGTCCCCCGATCAGCACATAATGCAGGTGCGCAACGACGAAATAGGTGTCGTGCGCCTGCCAGTCGAAGGGGGCGACAGCCACCATCACCCCGGTCAGTCCACCGATGACGAAGACGCCCAGGCTTCCCGTGGCGTAGAGGAGGGGCGTCGACCAGTTGACCCGGCCCGCCCACAAGGTCGCGATGAACACGAAGATCTGGACCGCAGTGGGAATGGCGACCGCTTCGGACGCGGCCGAGAAGAAACCGAGGCTGATCTTGGGCAGGCCCGTCGTGAACATGTGGTGGACCCACAGCCCGAACGAGAGGAACGCGGTGCCCACCGCCGCGAGCACGATCCAGGGATAGCCCAGCAGATGCCGACGCGCGAAGGTGGGTACGAGCATCGCAAACAGCGCGATCGAGGGCAGGAAGACGATGTAGACTTCCGGGTGACCGAAGATCCAGAACAGGTGCTGCCACAGAAGCGGATCGCCCC
Source organism: Novosphingobium sp. MBES04 (assembly GCF_000813185.1). NCBI lineage: Bacteria > Pseudomonadati > Pseudomonadota > Alphaproteobacteria > Sphingomonadales > Sphingomonadaceae > Novosphingobium > Novosphingobium sp. MBES04. The sequence goes on from NZ_DF850490.1 coordinate 193,921, forward strand.
CGCGCGTCGCGTCGAAGAAGGGCCAGTTGAGCAGGCGCTCCATCTCGAACAGGACATCGCCCGCAATGAGCGGCGGGAAGGCGAACAGGATCATCACCGCCACGACCAGGATGTACCAGGCGTAGAGCGGCATGAGATTGAGGCGCATGCCCGGCGGGCGGCATTTGAGCACGCCCACGATCAGCTCCACCGCCGCCGCGATCGAGGAGACCTCGATGAAGGAGAGGCCCAGCATCCAGATGTCCGCGCCGATCCCGGAGAGGTCGGTGCGGGTGGTAAGCGGGGGGTACATGAACCAGCCCCCGTCGGGCGCGGCGTTGAACAGGATCGAGCCACCCACGAAGACCCCGCCCAAGAGGAACGACCAGTAGCCAAAGGCGGAGAGACGCGGAAAGGGTAGGTCCCGCGCGCCCAGCAGCTGGGGCAGGAGAATGATCGAGACCGCCTCGAACATCGGCACGGCGAAGAGGAACATCATCATCGAGCCGTGCAGCGTGAAAAGCTGGTTGAAGGTGGCCGGTCCGATCAGCTCATTCTCGGGCACGGCCAGCTGCGCGCGCATGAGCAGGCCCAGCACACCGGCAAAGAGCATGAACACGAAGCCGGTCAGCACATACCACGCGCCCACCGCGTCATTGTTGCAGTCCGTCCACTTGAGAAAGATGCCTTTGGGCGCGGCCCAGACGGCGCGAAGGCGCTCCTCCTGGGCGCGGCGCAGGGCCGGATCGTCCTGGTCGTGGAGGCTCATTCGCGGCCTTTCAGGTAGCGGGCGATGGCCAAGGCCTCTTCGCGCGAGAGATCGGTGTAGGTCGGCATCCGCGCGCCAGGCTTGAGGTCCTGCGGCGCACGGATAAAGTCGGCGGTGTTGGCGAGAGTGGGCTCCTGCGTGCCCGCGCCAAGACTCCTGCGGTGGGCATAGCGGGTAAGATCAGGACCGATCTGGCCTGTATGTTCGGTCCCCTGGATGGCGTGACAAGCGCCGCAGCCCTGGTCCGCAAAGAGGCGTGCTCCTCGGCTGTCCTTGGGAGGGGCGGCTGTGCCCGTCCGTTGCTCAGCCAGCCAGGAGTCGAAGGCGACAGGCTCCATTGCGACGACCTCGAAAGCCATGAGTGCATGGGCAAGCCCGCACAGTTCCGCGCAGACCCCGCGGTATCGGCCTGGCTTGGTGGCCTTGACGACAAGGCGGTTCTCGCGCCCGGGGATCATGTCCATCTTGCCCGCAAGGCCCGGTATCCAGAAGCTGTGCACGACATCGTGTGCGGCCAGCGTGAAAACCACGGTGCGCCCGGTCGGGATGCGGATCTCGTTGGCATCGACGAGGCGCCCTTGCGGGTCTTGCGGATCGTAGATGACGCGCCACCAGAACTGTTCGCCCTCGACCCGGATCTCCAGATCGCCCGGCGCACTGTCCATCGGCCGCATGGCGGGGAGAGCGTAAAGGAGGAGACCTGCCAGCAGCACGGTCGGCACGATCGCGCCCATCCAAAGTACCAGCTTCATGCCGCCTTTGTGGCTGAGGCTGCCTTCGGGTGCCCGTACCGCCCGAAAATAGAGCGCAAGAGTGATCGCGGCGAGGCTAAGCGCGGCTAAGGCCATGACCAGCGTAAGCGTGCGTGTCTCCCCGGCCTCCACACCGAAAGGGGCCAGTGCGGACTGGTGGGTATTGCAGGCCGCGGCCAGCAGGCAGGCCAGCAGGATCGCGTAGCGCACAGAAAGCCCCTTGCTATGGACTGGGCGCAACGTTCCGCACGCGCATTTGTTCGACCTTCCCACGCGGCAAAAGCATTTCAAAGTGTGTCTGGGCCACTATCAGGCAACCCCGGTGCGCGTTCGACCATTCTCTTCGCTCGCAGGAAGAGGATGCGCAGATGGCTGATTGGATACGCGATTTTGTGGCGGAAGGAGGCTATCCTGCCATCGCGCTCCTTATGTTCCTGGAGAACGTCTTCCCGCCCATTCCTTCCGAGATCATCATGCCGCTGGCGGGAGCGGAGGCGGCGAACGGAAAGCTCGCCATCATCGGCGTGGTCGTGGCGGGCAGCATCGGATCTTTGGCCGGTGCGCTGCTGTGGTACGCCTTGGCCCGCTGGCTGGGTGGGAAGCGGCTGAAGGACTGGTCGGCAAAACATGGGCGATGGACGACGCTGTCGGTCCAGGACATCGAATGGGCCGAGCGCCTCTTTCGTAAGTTCGGCACGCCGCTGGTCTTTGGCGGGCGCCTTGTGCCCACAGTGCGTACACTCGTTGCCATTCCTGCGGGGATCTTCGCCATGCCGCTTGTGCGCTTCGTGCCACTGACGCTGGCGGGCACACTCTTCTGGGAGGGCGGGCTTGCCTATGCGGGCTATGCGCTTGGCGAGGAGTACCGCCAGGTGCAGGATTATCTCAACCCCGCAACCACCGCGATCCTCCTCGGCCTCCTGGGCTATTACATCTACCGCCTTGTCACCTTCAAACACTGAAGGAGTGCGGGTGTCCTGTTGTGGTCGGTCTCACCTAGCGTACGGGCACCAGGCGCCGCTTCTCGGTCACGTCGATCTGGACCACGCGGCCTTCGTGAACGGTCAGCGAGACGCTGCCGAACTTAAGCCCGCTGAGTGCCTCGCGCACGCTCGCCAGGGTGGCTTCAAGCGCGTGGTCACCCGTCGCGGCGGCATTGGTATGCGACGGGGCCGTCACGACGCGCCCCCGTCCAGTCCGTGAATGATGTGAAAGCGGCGCGGGCGGATATGGACCGTGTCGCCCGCGGCAGGCGGTGAACGACGCCCATCGGCATCGAACTCGATGAGCCCGGCAAGCTCCTCGCTGTGTGCCTCAATCCGCCAGAAGCCGCCCTTGCGGAAGACATTGGCGACCTGCACTGGATGTCCCACATCGCCTGACGTCTCGATCTCGATGTCGTGCGGTCGTACGAGGTGGCCACCCGGCAGGCGCGTGCTTTCCCCCACGAAGCGGGCAACGAAGGGGCTGGCGGGCGCCATGTAGATTTCCTCAGGTGAGCCGATCTGCTCGATCCGGCCGCCCTCCATCACCACCACACGATCCGCCAATTCGAGTGCCTCTTCCTGGTCGTGGGTGACGAAGATGGTAGTCAGGCCCATCTGCTTGTGAAGCTCACCCAGCCAACGGCGCAGATGCTTGCGCACCTGCGCGTCGAGCGCGCCGAAAGGTTCATCAAGGAGAAGCAGCTGCGGTTCCGTGGCAAGGGCGCGGGCGAGCGCGACGCGCTGCCGCTGGCCGCCCGAAAGCTGTGCGGGATAGCGTGCGCCAAGGCCGCCCAACTGGACCAGGTCGAGAAGCTCTTCGGCGCGGGCCCGGATCGCCTCGCGTGAGGGGCGTTCGCGGCGGCCGCGCACCGACAGGCCAAAGCCCACGTTGTCGGCGACGGTCATGTGCTTGAAGAGCGCGTAGTGCTGGAAGACGAAGCCCACCTTGCGCTGCGCAACCTTCAGATCGGTCACGTCCTCGCCGTTGAAGCGCACGGTGCCCCGCTCGGGAAAGGCGAGCCCGGCAATGATGCGTAGGAGCGTCGTCTTGCCCGAACCGCTGGGGCCCAGGAGGGCAAGGAACTCGCCATCGCGCACCGACAGGTCGATATCCTGGAGCACGGTCTGCGTGCCGTAGCTTTGGGCTATTCCGGAAAGTTCGATCATCTAGGCATTCCTCCGTTGATGGTGCTGGAACCGCGCCTCGACCAGGGTCTTGAGAACCAGGGTGACAAGGGCGAGGCCGGCCAGCAGCGAGGCCACCGCAAAGGCGGCCACGAAGTTGTATTCGTTGTAGAGAATCTCGACGTGGAGCGGCATCGTGTTGGTCAGTCCGCGCAGGTGCCCCGAGACCACCGAGACCGCACCGAACTCGCCCATCGCCCGCGCGTTGCACAAGAGCACGCCGTAAAGCAGGCCCCAGCGCACGTTGGGCAACGTGACGCGCAGGAACGTCTGCAGGCCCGAGGCTCCCAACGAGAGCGCGGCCTCCTCGTCGTCGCGTCCCTGTTCCAGCATGAGCGGGATGAGTTCGCGGGCGACGAAGGGGAAGGTGACGAAGATGGTCGCAAGGACTATCCCCGGCACCGCGAAGACGATCTGGATGTCGTGGCTGTCGAGCCAGGGTCCGAGCCACCCCTGTGCCCCGAAAAGCAGCACGTAGACCAGGCCTGCCACCACCGAAAGAACGAGCCAGATCATCATCATTTCGTGCGAGAAGAGCTGGGAACCGCGCGTGAAGTTTGTCGAGTTCGGGATCACCTTTCCGCGGGCGGAATGATGTTCAAGCGTGGCCGCTTTTCGGCTGAAGCGAATGTCGCCGTCACGCATGGTATTTGGTCACTGACTGGGAGGAAGCGTTCAAGAGTCTTTGTACAGACTCAGTCCCTTCGCGTTCCTCGATCTGCCACAAGGTTTGCGTTACGAGGATCTCGAGTGCCATTAAGATTCGGTCAACGTTGATCCCGCGTTGGGCGAGAGCAAATGGAAGGCCGATACGGATGGCATAGCGAAGGGCCTCCGAACGTGATGTTTCCATCTGTTCGGCAAGCTGATCGATAAGCTTCAGTTCGCCAGAACTTAAACGGACCGAGCGAGCTTGTGTGCTCTGATTTTGTTCCAACTCAAGCTCTCCTGAGAGAACCTGATTTGGCTATCGCAAAGACGTTATACTCTATCTATTCCACACATGTCTAGCATCTAGGCGAGCACTATGGTGTACGCCTAAGGCACTGCTATATGGTGATCAATTGTCTCTATGTAGTATTGTCCACGGTGGTATACGCGTACACGATAGTCTACGTTTTGATTTGAAAGGGAAAACCATACGGCCTGCCGTGTAGGGTGTGCCAAAAATCAGGGACTGAGGGCCCTCGACTTGTCGAGGGAGGTAATATCGGGTTCCCGAGATCTCCATGGGGCGTCCAGTGGGGTCCATGGCCGTAAGGCCGAGATATTCGACCCAGTGGCCTGGTCGTCAGACCAAGCCGACAGGGTCCTTCTATAAGTGGACTGTGGTCGAGGGGAGAGCATAGTCACTTGCCTTCACCGTGGTGGATGAAATAGTTTCGTTCATTGAAGGTCCAAGGTGTTTCTTGAATGCGGCTACTGTCGAGCGTGATTTCAGGGTTCTTCCAATTGCAAATGGAGGAAGCTGTGAATCCCAAAATTGAACGCGAGCGGTAGGCTATTGAAGCCGAAGAAGCGCCTCTTGCAGAGCGGAAAAAGCGTCTCGCCGAAAAGGAGCGTACGGAGCAGGATCGAGAGATCCAAAAGCTCGTGAGAAAGCTCCCTTTCGAGGCTGCGCGCGCGATCCTTGAGGCTTCGGTGAAGATGGGCGCAGATAAGGCGCTTGCGTTTCTGCAGGGCTCGGTATCTGTGCCTACGCAGCGCAGCACGTCAAATGCTGCGGCCGCTACTTCAAAGGCCAGTTCTCTGGCGGCTTCAGGCTTGAGAGTTTGAAGCAAAAAAGGGGCCGAACGACGTGCCCCGGCGCGCCTGCGGTGGGTAGCCAGGATCGGCAACGCTGACTTTCCGGCGCTCGGCACAGTGCGTTTCGGGTACGCAGAGGGTACAACCCGTCAGGGTTCGTCCCGATCGCGGCGAAGGGGTTCGATGCCCCTGAGCCGCGCCTTTCGCACGGAGAAAGAAATGGGAGCCTCCGGCCGTGGCCGGGACCTCCCATGTGGCGTTCAGGCCTGCTTGATGCGCTCGGGCGAGATTTGGTCGGCGATGCGGCGGATGTGCATCGGTACGCCAGCGGCACGAAGGTCCTGCGCGAGGTTGCTCTGGATGCCGGATCCTTCGCAGACGATCGCTTCGACCGGACGAAGCTTCACGAGCGTCTCGTTGCGCATGAACGGTGCGCAGTTGCCGTGCTGGCGATTGGGGAGGAAGTGAATAGCGTGGACCTTGCGTGATTGTGCCCAGCCTGTTGCGATGGCATCGACGCCCTTGCGCATTCCGGTCGTGGCAAGGACCGTCTCGGGGATGCGTGCCTCGATGTCGTCGAGGATCTCCCACAGCATTGCGTGGTCGTGCCAGACTTGACCGCCCGATACGACAACGACGGGTCCGGTCGGAGCGAGCTGTTCGTCGCGTTGGCGCTGGCGGGCTACGAGGAAGTCGCGGGCTTGGACCTGTGAGGCCGTGGCTGTGTTCTTCGAGACTTGCGAACCGCGGGCAGCGGTGAATGGGCGACCCGTTTCGACCCGGTTCATGTCGGATGCGTGGTCCGCATGGCTTCCAGCGCTTCGCGGCATCCTTGCATGGTCTGGCAGAGGATCTGTGTCTCTTCGACTTCGACGGTGTGGATTTCGCTCGTGTTGTTGATGCGGACCAGTTCGCCCAGCTTCTTGGCGGCATCGTCCTCACGCCCCTCGGCAAGCCGTGCGGTCATGTGGAAGGAGTTGACGAAGCCCCATGCAAGGCACTGTGCGTGTTCTTCCATGATCGTGTCGCGGACAACGTCGAAGAGCGTGCCGACGATCAGCTCGACGGCTGCGCGGGCCTGATCGGGATCCGGCATTTGGTTGAAGACCGGTTCGTCCATGTAGGTGAGCTTGGCCAGCTCGTTGTGCTCGATCAAGGCACCCGCGTGAGTCTCGGCAGCATATTCATCCGTTGTAGCCTTGGCGATACGGTCGTTGGCGAGGATGTCAGCTAAGTTGTTGAAAGCGTGCCTGAAAGACTCCGATTCTTGAAGCGTTCCCATCGTGCCCCCCCCCAAAAAAAAATTCATCGGCGCAGAGGGGAGGAGTCAGGGACGACGCGCCTGGGCGCGTCGCCGTGAAACGAGCGTGGGGGAGCCGATTTTCTCGGCGGCCAGCTTGCTGGTTGTCGTGAAAATTGGGGGGCACCGCGATCCTTGACGGAGCCCCGAACGTCGATAGGTTTTGGCAGGTGTTC
>NZ_DF850490.1:202233-233568 GCF_000813185.1 Novosphingobium sp. MBES04
TGCTAGGTAGCGTGGACAAATTCCGATGAGCGCAGCAGCGCTCAGTCGGGGTTGTTCCGCCTAGCGGTTTTGACTGCCCAGCGGACGAGAAGGCCGACCCCGATGGCGATGACAGCGGAGGGTAGTAAGACTTGGGTCAGAAAGCCCTTCTTGCACGCGGTGTCCGGCACGCAGTCCCCCAACGCGTCGACAAGCAACAGGAACATGAAGACAGGTACGCTCAGGACGGCGGAGGCTATACATCCCCAACGGCCTTCGACCGTCGCCCCACCTTTATATCCACCATCGGTCATTGGCATTAGGTAGCCCAGTGCTCTCTATTCGCAAAGAAGCGCGTCCTGAAGGATTTACTGCCGATCGAGCCCGAGAACCGTGGTCGCGGCAGGCGTCCTGAGCAGAACCGCTCTGTCATCAACGGCATCCTCTGGCGCCTCCGCTGCGGCGCTCCATGGCATGACGTCCCACCAAAATACGGAAGCTGGAACACCATTTATCGACGGTTCCGGCGCTGGAGCGAGGCCGGTGTCTGGGAGACCGTGGCGGTAACACTCGCTGAGGTCATGGCAGACAGCGGCCATTACAGCATCGACAGCACCACCGTTCGCGCCCATGTCTCGGCAGCGGGCGGAAAAGGGGGGCTCATCGACGCGCTCTTGGCCGCTCGCGGGGCGGGTTCACCAGTAAGCTTCACTGCCTGGCTGATGCCCTCGGACGACCGCTCGCGTTCATCCTGACTGGCGGCGAAGCGGTAGATTGCCAAGCATATGACGGGCTGATCGACTTGCGCGAACGCGCGCCCGACGCCTTCCTTGCAGACAAGGGCTATGACGCCGATGCTATCCGCGCTGACCTCGCCGAAAGGACGATCAAGGCCGTCATTCCGGGTACTCTACCGACAGCGCAACCGCATCGAACGCATGTTCGGCCATCTCAAGATCAATCGCGCCATCGCCACCCCCATGGATGGCGGCTTCGCCGCAGGCAATTGGAGGGGGAGAGACGCAAAGCGAGTGCACGCGAAAGCCGGCTTCCGGGCCGCTTCCAGGTTGGTCTGGCTACCGTCGATGGTGACCTGCACCGGCAGGCCATGGCGGGCATAGGCTCGCCGGAAGAAGCGCTTTGCGTCTTTGAGATTGCGGGTCGGCGAGAACAGGAAATCAACAGTGGCACCGCCCTTATCGACCGCCCGGTAGAGATACATCCATTCTCTCCCTAACCTTGATGTAGGTCTGATCGACGTGCCACCTGCCCGTCACTGGACGCTTGCGGACATTGAATGCGTCGAGAAGTTGTGGCGTGTAGCGCCCCACCAGCGATGGATCGTCGAATGATCGACCGACACGCCGCGCTCGGCGACCATCTCTTCCAGGTCCCGAAGGCTCAGACCATACGCCAGGTACCAGCGTACGCACAGCAGGATCAGTGAGTCTTCGAAATGACGACCTTTGAACACACAATTTTCCCGTAAATACATACCTTGACCATCCCCCATAGGCCGATCTCAAAGTTTGCGGCAGAACCCGATCGCATTCATGCAGAGATCTGCGTCGCGCTTGAGAGCCCACCAACCGGCGAGAGGCCCCAGGCCCACGAGGCCCGAATACAAGCAATGTACTGCGGCGGAGCAGACGCATTTTGCACAAGCGTACGCTCCGCCGCGCAGGTTACTGTACAACGAATTGGAAATCCTGCGACGCAGGGCGTCGCCAGGGGGCGTTTCGCCACGGCGCGAAGGGCTTTTCCGAGAGGTGTGTGCAAGGCGCCAGGCTCAGAACCCGTTGCGCGACCTGGCGCGCGTGCCTGCTCATTCAGCTCTCAGGGGCGATCAGGCGGTAGGCCTCGGCCATGCGCGCGTTGAGGGTCTGGGTATCGAGCACGGCTTCGGGGCGGTAGGTGAGCCCCGTGCGCTTGGTGCGCGACCAGTGATCGACGTAGAGCGCCTTGCCTTCGCCGAAGACGCGGTGGACGTGGCGGGACAGCTCGGCCGGGCCGCTTGCGCTATAGGCGAGACGAAACAGCGCGATGTCGGCCACGTGGGGGCCGACCATGACCCAGCTGTGGCTGTCGAGGACGGGCGCGCCCTCGACCAGCAGCGAGCCGGTGACGACGTGAACGGGCGCGGCCATGCGCTTTTCCAGGCTGACCGCGAGCGCCGCGCTGAGCGCGGGGGCGGGGTCTTCGAGGGCGGGGAAGACCTTGAGCAGGTCGAGCCCGGTGCGCGACAGGATCGCCCCGTCGGCTTCGTCGAGGGTGTAGGCCTTGAAGGCGCGCGCCGCGTCCCAGCCATGGTGGGCGGCGATATGGCGGGCGAGCTGGGCGAGGTCCTTGATGTGCGGCATGGTCCGCGCCCTTAGTCGTCAGAGGACGGGGATGCCAGCGAAACCGTGCGTTCGCGCCCCGACCGCCAAGCTCACCTTCCCCGCGCCAACGGAGCCGAGGCAAGTGACGTCGCCCATTCTGGGGTCAAGGGGCGATGGCCCCTTGGAATATATCGTCCTTTTTTCCCTTAATCGTCCGGACCTTCGCCCCCCAGCTGGATCAGCCGGGCCATCGCCGCCTGCCCTGCGATTGTGCGCAGTTCCAGCTGGGCCTGTCCCAGATCCTCGGAAAGGCGTGCGCGGCGTACCAGGTTACCCAGTTCATGGCGCGCGAGTTCGGCCTCGACACTGGCGAGGCCGGCGGCGCGGCGGCGGGTCTCGATCTCGGCTGCGTCCTCTCCATCCTCGACCGCCCCGAGGTACGCGCGGTTGGCGGCGATCCCGGCGCGCAGACGCTCCTCCAGCGGGACGCCGAGGTCCGGCCAGAGCGCAAGGACCGCCAGCAACGCGGCCAGGCTCCCCACGATATTGTCGAGAATACGCGCCCAGGCGATCCCGCTGCCTGGTTGCAACATCTCGGTCACGATCACGAACAGCATGGTGAGGAACAGCACGAAGAGCGTGTAGTTCACCGCACGCAGCGCAATCGCAACCGCCGCCAGCAGGGTTGCCAGAAGCGAGAGCGAGAGCGCGTCTCCGCCATTCAGGTAGACCACACCCATGGCCGCGCCGCCGCCCAGCGCCGTGCCGGCAATGCGCTCCAGCGCGCGCGTCCAGGTCACCCGCGAACCGCCCTGCAGCACGACGATCACCGCGAGCGCGGCCCAGTAGGGATAGCCCAGATCGAAGCCGCGCGCGACGAGGTAGACGAGAACGAGCGCGGCGGTAAGGCGCAAGGCCCGTCGCAGAGGTACGCTGCGGGACGCGGGATTCGTCGGTACCGCCTCCCGGGTGACAGGTGCCGTGAGCGGCAGGGCCAGAGCCTGCTCGAAGGCCCGCAGGCATCCGCGCAGGAGAGCGCTTGTGCTGGCCGCGCGGGTGCGCGCGAGGCGCCGGGCCGTCCAGTCGAGCACGGCCTGCGCGTCCTCCACGCGCCCGCTCGAGGCCCGGCGATAGGCGACCTGCCAGGCGCGCAGCGCAGTGCGGCAGGCGCGCGCGGTCCGTTGGCGCTCCCCGGCCGTTTCGCGCCCGTCGATGAAGGCCTGATCAAGCGCGATGAGCGCGGCGAAGAGCTGCTCCCCGGCCTCGAGCGCGCGCTGCTGGCGCGCAATGTCGTCGTGTGGAGCGAACTGGTTCAGGAGGCCGCGCAGCCGCTCTATGGCGAGGCGCACGGCGCGCCGGTGCTGGCCGTGTTCGCTGTGCCACTGCGCGTCGCGGTGCGCCTGTCCGCCCAGGTTCGCGAGCTCGCCCGCCATGTCCTGAAGGCGCAGCAGCACCGAGAGATGCGCGCGTTCAAGCGGCTTTCGCGCGTCGCGCCGCCAGATCCCATTGATGAGCAGCCAGGCCCAGGTCGCCCCGGCAAGGAAAGCCAGCGCCTGCACCAGAGCGAGAACCGGGCCTTGCGGAAAGCCGACCGCCACCACCGCAACAACGCCGAGCAGCGTGGCAAAGAGCCCTTCGCGCGCGAGGAAGGGGCTCACCAGAACGATCGCGAAGACAAGTGCGGGCCCGGTCAGGACCGGCAGACCGGGCAGCGCGTAGGCGAGGAGGGCGCCTGTGAGCGTGACCAGCGTTCCGCACAGGGCGAAGGCCCCCAGCGTGCGGCGATGCAGGCGGTCCGGGCCGCTGGGATCGCACAGGCAGGTCCAGAATGCGGCAAAGACGGCCCAGGAGAGGATCTTCTCCTCCAGCGCGACAGCCAGCGCGAGCGGCAAGGCCACCGCCAGCGCGGCACGGCAGCCTTCTGCGGCGCTGAAATGCTCAGGCACGAGACCATAGGAGCGCAGCTCCAGACGCCGGGCCAGTGCGCGCAGCGTACCTCCGGCCCGCGCGCCCGGGGGCCGGGGATGGGCTGGTGTGCGGAGAGGGTGTCGGCGCCGTCATGGCAACGGGCCTAATGGCTGCCAGAGGGATTGAGAAGGGCGTGTCAGGGCGATGGCGCGCGCTCGTCCACGGTGGTCTCTGCCGGCACCACGAAGCCCATGGTGCAGTGGACGCCGGTGGGCAGGTAGTCGAGGGTGACCGTACCGCCGTATTCGGCCGCAAGGCTCCCTTCGATGAGGCGCGAGCCAAAGCCCTTGCGGGCCGGCGGCGTGACCACCGGGCCATCCTCCTCGCTCCATTCCAGCGCGATCCGGTGCGGGGCCTGGGGCTCGCGGTGCCAGCGGATGTGGACCTTGCCCCGCTCGTTGGACAGCGCGCCGTACTTGATGGCGTTGGTGGTCAATTCGTGCAGCGTCATCGAGAGGGCAACCGTCAGGCGCGGGCTCAGCACGGTGTCGGGCCCCTCGAGAGCGATGCGCGCGGGATCGCCGCTGGCCGCGGTGGCTTCGCGGATGACTTCGCCAAGTGCGCTCGACTGCCAGCTTGCCTCGGTCAGGAGGTTGTGCGCGCGGGCCAGCGCGCGCAGGCGAAAGTCGAAGGCCTCGCGTGCCGCGCCTGCGCCCTCGACATGGCGGAACGACTGGTGCGCCAGGCTCTGGACGATGGCGAGGGTGTTCTTCACCCGGTGGTTGAGCTCGTTGATGAGCAGGTCCTGCTGGCGCGCGGCCAGCACCGTCTCGGTGACGTCCTGCCCCTGAACCAGGATCGTCGAAATCTCGTCGTGCGAGACGATCGGCTGATAGATGAAGTCGATATAGCGACGCACCGGCGCGCCTTCTGGGCCGACTTCGAAGACGATCTCCTGCGCCTGGCCGATGTAGGGTTGCCCGCTGCTCCGGACGTTGTCGAGGATAGCGACGAAGCCCTGCCGCACGACTTCGGGAAGGGCCTCGGCCACGCTCTTGCCGAGCAGATCCTGGCGGCCGACCAGTTCGCAGTAGGCGGCATTGGCCATTTCAAAGACATGCTGCGGCCCGCTCAGCACGCACACGAAACCGGGCGCCTGCTCGAACATGGCGGTCAGGCGCTTCATCTGCGTCTGCAGATCGAGATTGCGGGTCTGGACGGCCTCGGCGCGGCGGACGAGGTCGAACTCGTCGCGCATCGTGCGCAGATTGTGCAGTTCGGTGACGTCGACGGTGTGCTGCAGGAAGACCGAGACCTCGCCGTTTTCATCCAGGATCGGAGTGTGCGTGGCGCTCCAGTAACGGGCTTCCATGGTCCCGTCGGGCCGCGCGATGTCATAGCGGATCAGCGCGATCTCGTCGGGTTTCTTCTCGGTGAGGACGCGCGCGAAGGAGGACACGAGGAGTTCGTGGCTTTCGCTGCCCGGCTCGCTGGGGAAGGCCTCCAGCACGTTGGTCCCGACAAGGTCCTCTTCGCGGCGCATCGTGCTGCGCTGGTAGGCCGCATTGGTCCACACGATCGTCAGGTCCGGGGCGAGGACCATGTAGGGGTTGGGCGAGAGCGCGAGAAGCGCCTTGAAATCGAGGTTCATGCGCTGGAACTCGCGTGGCAGGAAGGGAGGGGACCGGCGTGGGGGGCGCCCCGTGCTTTGTCAATCGGATGAAGAGGGATCGCGCAAGGGTTGACGTTGTTCCCGTGGTCAGGGCCGTCCTGAAATCAGAAGCTGCTGGTCACCCCGAACTCGCTGGTGAAGCGCCGGTAATCGTAGAGCGCGACGTTGGAGGCATTGCGCTCGTAGCCCACGCGCACATAGGGGGCGATGCCGTACACGGCGAGCGCGCGGAAGGTCGCCCCGGCGCGCGCGTTCACAAACCACTCACGGCGCCGCTGCCCAAAGAGCGCAAGGGCCGCGTCGCCCTCGGTTCGCTGCACCATGGCCGAGGCGTAGAGGGTCGTGTGCCCGGCCTCGCGCCAACCCAGCAGGCGCAGCCCTCCCGCCGCACTGGCATAACCCGGATCGCGCGCGGTCTGGCGCGAGGCGGTGAGCGTGGCGCTGATGCCGCTGCGCGCCGAGAGCGCGCGCTCGACGCCCACGCTCGCCGTATAGAGCGCGCCGTCCTGCAGTTCGTTGAGTTGGTAATCGGTGCGCGCCGCGCCCAGTGAAGTCGTCAGCTGGGCGCGGTGCCCCAGGATGTGGATCCAGTCGAGCGTCACCATGTCGCTCTGCATGTAGGCCTGCTGGCCGTACCAGCGCCAGCTGTGCCCAAGCGAGGGAACGATGCGGTCGTGCTCGCGCTGCACTTCGAGGCCGATGAGCCCTGTCGTCGTGATATCGTTGAAGGCGCTCTCGCGATAGAGGGTGGCAAGGCTGTTCACCCGCGGCACGAGGCTGAAGCCCCGGCCTATCGGCACCTTCCAGTAGGCATCGCCCGAAACGCGCGGGCCCAGGCCCGACTGCGCGCGCGTCCTCGGACAAGGTGAGCGGGGCGATGACCGTATCGAGCGTGCGCACCTCGGTCGCCCGGTTGATGTTGCTATCGGGGGCAAGGGCGAGTTCAAGGCGCAGCCCGGCGCGCTTGTGCGAGCGCAGGGCCGCGTCGAACTGTCCCACCGCGCGCGCGACCTCTTCGGGCAGGCCGGTGGCCTGAACCTGGCGCAGTTCGCGCCGGGCCGCGCCCTCGTTGCCCATGGCGGCGAGCACCCGGGCCAGTTCAAGGCGGACCCGTGAGGCCTCGGGCTGCTCGTCGAGCAGCGCCCGGAACGCGATGGCCGCCTCGCGGTAGCGCTCCAGCGAGGCGAGCAAGAGCCCCTTGCGAAAGCGCGCTTCGGCGCGCACGTCCGCGTTCTGGTCCTGGTTCAGTGCCTCGTAGAGGCGGATCGCCTCGTCGGGGTGGCCGGCCTTCGCCATCCTCTCGGCGACGCCGAAGACCTCGATCGCGGAGAGGTCGCGCGCGCGGACCGGCGCGGCCACCGCCTCGTCGGCCGCCGGGGCTCCGGGCAGGGAAGGCGCGGCGGCCAGCGCCGCCGCCAGGAAAACCAGCACGTCAGATATCCGCGATTACCTGCGGGTGGCGGCAAAGGCGCCCTGGACATTGGTGCCGGCCATGGGATTGCCATCGGGGGTATTGAAGATGAAGGTTCCGGCCACCTCCTGACCTTGCAGGCCATAGAATTGGCCCGAGATGGCGCTACCCAGGCTGCCCCCGGCCTGGAAATCGCCCGTGAACATGCTCGCGCGGCTGTTGATCGTGCCCGAGAACGCGATCGAGCCGAAGTCGACAGGCGCGTTGGTGACGGTTTCGACGCCGTTCAGCGCGAGCGCGCCCGTGAACGTGTCGGAGCCAAAGTCCACGTCCATGCGCGAGGTGCCACTGACATCGTAGCGGGCGCTGTTCGACATGCCCGTGCCATAGGCCACGCCTTCATAGCTGGCCGAGCCGGTGCGATTGTCGAGGGCGTAGCTCGGGGTCTGGAAGCCATAGACGAACCATTCATGGGCCGGCCCGTTGTAGCTGGCCGGAAGCGAGCCCTGCCAGTGCCCGAAGCTGGCATAGGTCAGGGGCAACTGCGAATTGGCCGCGCCGGTCTGGTAGAGTTCCAGCGTGACGTCCTGCGTGCCGTAGTACGTATTGTCGAAGGTCTTCTGGTAGGTCCGGAAGTTGGCGCGCCCGTCGACCTTGTCCGAGATCGTGAACTGCCCGCCGCTCTGGTCCGAGGAATAGCCGCGGAAGAGGAAGGTCTCGCTGTTCTGCCAGGTCAGGCTCCCGCGCGCATACTCGGAGATCTGCGTGATGAAACGCTGTTCCTGGGTCATGTTGGCAAACGACAGGTTGGCGGGCGTCAACGCGCTGTCCTGCTGGCCGACGATCGAGCCTGTCACCGACATGCCATCCGCGTTCTGGCCGCTGAAGCTGGCGCCCAGTTCCTGCCCGTCCGGTCCGTAGAGACTGCCCTGCAGTTCGCTGGTGACGGTTCCGTCCCAGCCCCCGAAGACCGCCGTGCCGGTCAGCGAGGCATCCTGGGAAGAGATCTGCCCCAGGGTCGTGAGCTCGATGCCTCCGCCTGAGATCTGGGACCCGCTCACGAGGCCGTATTCGTTGAGGTAGCTATGGCCGCTGAAGATGCCTTGCGCGAAATCGAAATCGATCTGCCCGCTACCCATGAAGGCTTTCGGCTCTTCGCCTGGAGCCGTGGACGCCCCGAAAGGCCTGCGTTGCATAGGCCGCGCTGCCGCTGCGCGGTGTTGCCACCGCGTTGGTCGGCAAGCCGTAGGTGAAGCTGATCAGGTCGGCTGACTGGAGCGATCCCTCGACGCGGTTATCCTGAAGCAGGCCCATGCGGACGTAATTCGTCGTGAGGTCGCCAGCATAGCCCTTGGTGATCAAGGTCAGCCGCGTATCGTCGACAAGGTAGACCGTATCGTTCTCACTGGTCGTCTGGATATCGGACGGGAGAAACGTGCGCACGACGTCATTGGCCGAGATGGTATAGCCGTTGGTGTCCGCATCGTAGGCGATGGCCAGGCTCACCGGCTCGGGACGGCTGCTGACCCCTGTTCCGGTCGTCATGTCCCAGACCGCGGAAACTCCGGCGGCGTCGTTCGCGAAGCTCTGGTCATAGCGCAGATCGGCGAGGGACGAGTTGGTGGGCGCCGGGGGAGGGGGCACGCTGCCGATAGCGCCGCCGCTGCTGCCGCCCCCGCCGCAGGCCGCAAGAAGACCGGCGAGGGTAGTGCACGCCAAAACACTCTTCAAGTTCATGTAACCGCCCCGTAATATGTCGGAGTTTTCTCTCCATCAATTCAGGGGGGCGTGCAATACGTGTTTCTAAAAGCACGGGTGAAAACCGTGACTTGTGCGAATTTTAACCCTGTACCTTGCAGGCAGCCAGCGCGTCAGGTCGCGTCGCTGCGATAGGCGCTGGGCGGCGTGCCGAAGTGCCGGGCAAAGGCGCGGGTAAAATGGCTGGCATCGCCAAAGCCGAGCGAAAAGGCGATGTCGGTGATCCGCTGGCGCTGGGCGCCCTGATTGCGGCGCAAGAGGCGCGCAGCCTCGGCCAGCCTTTGCTGGAGGATGAATTCGCGCGGCGATGTGCCGCTGTCGAGAAAGGCGCGCTGGAGGTGACGTGTGCTGACGCCCAGGGCTTTTGCGACACCGCCCACGCTCAGGTCCGGATCGGCGAGATTGCGCGCAATGAAGCCGGTCGCCGCCCGGTGGAGTGAACGGTGGCTGGCGCAAGGCTCTCCGCCGAGGGGAACTGACCCCTCGTGGCAGATCATGTGGAACACGCTTTCCAGCACGGGTCCGAGCCGGGCGTTCCAGCTTTCCTCGTCCACCGTCTGGAGCGCGCGCTTGCTGGCCCGGATGACGTCCGAGGCAAAGGCCACGCGCGGATCGGCGGCCGAGAGGTGACGGCCGACCAATCGTTCGGGATCAGGATGGCCGCGCGCCGCTACGCTGTAGGGGATCTTGATGAGAATGAGCCCCACGTCCGCGTCCGAACGGCTCACCCAGGGCTTGTTGAGATCGCGGATGACGATGTCGCCTGTCTGCAGGTCGGCCGACCAGCGCGACTGGCTCAGCGAAGAGCGGCCATGATCAAGGACGGTGAGCATGAGGCAGTCGTCGGCCTCGCGCGCCCAGGGACCGGGGCAGGCGGCCGAGGAACTGGCCTCGGCCGCGCTGCTCGTGACCACGACAAAGCCGAGCGGGCCCAGATTGCGGCGGTGGATATGGGCGCGAAGACCACTGTCACTGCGGGCCCGCACGGTCATTTCCGAAAGCGTCTCGCTCCCGAACTCCGACCAGCGCCGGGTGCGCAAGGGAGGGGCGACATGCTCGGTCGAAAACTCCTGCCAGGATCTGCAGTACACAGGCGTGCTCCCAAAATGTCTTTCGTTCTCAAGGTCTGAACGCCGGCTCCTGGACGTGCGTTCCAGCTTTTCGGGAAGGCTATCACCGTGCCGGGGCGGGTAAAAGGCAGGGCAGGCTCGGCCCGTCGCAGGCCCGGCCCGTCGCGCGATGTCGCATAGGACCAACGCAGCGTCGCCTGCGGTCAAGCACTGCGCGCCGCGAACGGCAAGAAAGGCTCAAAACCATCAAGGAGAGCCTGAAAATGCAGTTTCCATCGCTTCAAGCCAAGATCGACCACTTCGGCGGTCCCCTGCAGATGATGCGCAATTCGCAGACCGGTCCTTATCAGTTCCCCATACCCGCCGAGTTTTCCAACTGGCGCGAGGAGCAGCGCGCCTGGCGCGAAGGCGTGGCGCTCATGGACCAGTCGTTCCACATGACCGACCTCTATGTCGAAGGCCCCGATGTCATGGCCTTCGTCTCCAGCCTTGCGGTCAACACCTTCTCGAACTTCGGCGACGGCAAGGCCAAGCAGTTCATCGCCTGCGCCGAAAACGGCTTCCTCATCGGCGACATGATCATCTTCGGACTGGGCGAGCACCTGGTGAACATCGTGGGCCGCCCGACGGTCGCCAACTGGGTCGAGTACCAGGCCGCGACCTCGGGCTTTGACGTGCGCTGCGACCGCGACGAGCGCACGCTTCAGAACGCCAAGCCGCGCAAGACCTTCCGCTTCGAGCTTCAGGGCCCCAAGGCCTGGGCGCTGCTGGAAAAGCTGAACGGCGGGCCGATCGACCAGCCCCGCTTCTTCCAGATGGGGCACCTTTCGGTTTCCGGGCGCACGTTCCGCTCGCTGCGCCATGGCATGGGCGGCGCGCCGGGGCTGGAGTTCTGGGGCCCCTGGGAGCTCTATGACGAGATCAAGGGCACGATCCTGGAAGCGGGCGCGGAATTCGGCCTGCGTCAGGTCGGCGCGCGCGCCTATTCGAGCGCGGCGGTCGATTCCGGGTGGCTGCCGTGCCCGCTTCCCGCGATCTATTCGGGCGAGGAGATGCGCGCCTACCGCGAGTGGCTGCCCGCCACCAGCTTCGACGGAATTGCGGCGCTCGGCGGAAGTTTCGTCTCCGATGCGATCGAGGACTACTACTTCACCCCCTGGGAAGTGGACTATGGCCGCCTGATCCGCTTCGACCATGATTTCGTCGGGCGCAAGGCGCTGGAAGAGAAGGCCTCCCAGAAGCACCGCAAGAAGGTTTCGCTCGTCCTCGACAGCGAGGATGCCGCGAAGGTCTACGCCAGCCAGATGAGCCCGGGCCAGAACGCCAAGGCCATGGAAGTGCCGACCGCGCACTACGCGGCCTACCCCTACGATGTCGTCCTCGACACGCACGACAACGAAGTGGGCGTCTCGACCTACACCTCCTTTATCGCGCCCGACGGCGCCTGGGTGGCGCTGGCCGTGGTGGACGAGGAGGTCGCTGCGGAAGGCTCGGAGCTGAGCGTCATCTGGGGAGAACCTGCGGGCGGCTCGAACCGCCCCACGGTCGAACGCCACGTCCAGACCACGCTGCGCGCCACGGTCAGCGGATGGCCGTTCTCCAAGGTCGCGCAGGAGGGCTATCGCCCGGGGCTCGCCGCCTGAGCCTGCCCAGATCATGAGCCTGTCGTCCCGATCCGGGGGAGTGATCTCCCCGGGATCGGGACGCCGGGCTTGCCTCGCCCGGGCGCATGGCTCAGGAAGGCCGCCATGAGCGAAGCGTCAAAACCCTGGGATAGCGAACTGGTCTCCAAATGGCTGGAAGTGCGCATCGAGGCCGCAGGTCGCGACCAGGCCGCCGCCGACCGGCGCGGCTATGGGGCGGAGGACGACTACGACAAGGCGGCGGCCGAGGAATGGGCCTGTCGCCGCCTGAAGATGTCGGCATCCCTGGAGGAACAGGCCACCTTTGCGAGCGCGATCAAGCGCCTGCTCGATCAGGACGACTATCGCATCACCGGCATTCACGACGATCGCCGGGTCGAACGCCACATCCGCGCGACCTTGCGCAAGATTGCAAAGATGACCAAGGCCAACGAAGGGTTCGAGAACCGGCTGCGCTATCAGTGAATGCGCTCAGCGACCCCGTGTGACGCGGTATGGGGCGCTTGCCTCTGGCGCGTGGTTCCCTATGGCGAGGAAAACCCAGCAACAGGCGGATAGCATGACAGCACCTTCAGACCACGCGAAGCGCGAGCACTTCGCTCACTGCGTCCAGATCTTCGGCGGCCCGGCGGCCTTCTCGCGCCGCATCGGCATTGACGAGCGGGCCATTCGCCGTTTCGCCAACGGCGAGCGCGAGCTGAGTGCGGGCCTGCTGGAAGACACCGCCAAGGAACTGCGCCGCCTGATCCTCGAGGCGACCGCCGCCGAGGAGGAACTGCGCGCTTCCCTCGATTGAGGCCCGGGCCCCGCCGCTCACAAGCGGACGGGGCCGAGCGGTTTTCAGGGGCCAACGTCCTGCGCGCCCGCCTTCAGCACGTGGCGCGCGCGTTCGCCAAAGCCCAGCTTGCGGGCGACGCGCGTATCCCAGTCATAAGGATCGGCGTGGACAGAGGGCGTGCCCTCCTCATCCAGAACAACCGTCTGGTAGAGCAGACGGACCGGGATCTCGCGCGGGAGCGCCACGAAGGTTTCCTCGCCGGTCTCGCGCGCGGTGGTCCATTCCTCGCTCAGCCCGGCGTGGCTGGCGATCAGCGCGGCAAAGCCCAGCGCGTCCTCCACCCGCACACAGCCGTGGCTGCGCTGGCGCTGGACCTCGTCGAACAGCGCCTTGGCGGGGGTGTCGTGGAGGTAGATCGCATGGTCGTTCTTCATGTCGAACTTGACGAGGCCGAGCGAGTTTTCCGGGCCGGACTGCTGGACGATCCAGCCATCCTTGCGCGCCATGTTGTTGGCGCGCAGGTACGCCGCGCCCTTGCCCGCCAGCTCGTTCTCCTCGATCGAGCGGGGCACGGTCCAGGTCGGGTTGGCAACGAGGCGGTAGATGGGCGAGCCCAGCTGGGGCGTCTCGTGGCCCGGCTCGCCCACCACGGCCTTGCGGCGGTCGGCCACCTTGCCCTCGCGCCAGTAGGTCAGGCGCCCGGTCGCGGTGTTGACGTCGATCCGGGTTTCCGGCGCCTTGCGTTCGAGCCAGCGCAGCCGCTCCATCGCGACGGCCAGCGCACGGGCCCGGTCGGCATCGGAGAAGTTCAGGATTTCCAGCGCGTCCTTGCCGATAATGCCATCGGGATCGATGCCGTAGTCGGCCTGCATGCGCTTGACCGCCACGACCATCTCGTCGCTGTAGCGCTGC
Source organism: Novosphingobium sp. MBES04 (assembly GCF_000813185.1). Classification (NCBI taxonomy): domain Bacteria; kingdom Pseudomonadati; phylum Pseudomonadota; class Alphaproteobacteria; order Sphingomonadales; family Sphingomonadaceae; genus Novosphingobium; species Novosphingobium sp. MBES04. The sequence goes on from NZ_DF850490.1 coordinate 215,686, forward strand.
CCGGCCGCACGGCCCGCCGCGCCCGAGAGGTACCCCGAGGCGGCCAGCTGGCGGGCAATGGCGGGAACGCGCGGGTCCTCGTCTCCGGCCTCGAGCGGTTCCTCGGGCACAGGGATCTCGGGCGAGGGGGCCGCCTTCTTATCCGCGAGCGCGAGATAGGCCTTCGAAAGCGCTTCGTAGGCCCCATCGTGGGGGGCAAGGCTGTCCAGCCAGTCGTCCACGTCGCCTTCTGCCAACGCCTTGGCGAGCCCGGCCTTCAGGTCGGGATCGTTGCGCGGCACCGTGTAGACCTCGTAAAGTTCACCGGGATCGCTGGCGCCCCGGGCAAGCGCGCTGGCGTAGAGGAGCGCGGCCTTCGTCATCGCCGTCTGGCCCGCCGCCGATCCGGCGTCTTCGGGCACCTCGAAGCGCACGCGGTCTAGGCCATGTTCGGCCCGCTCCCCGATCGCTTCGCGCAGGTCCTCGATCGATCCGGACGTCCAGCGCGCCTCCCCCTCGGCTTCCGAGGCCCCTGAGCACCCGGCCAGCGCAGCCGCACCGATCAGGGGCAGGATTCCGGTTCTCGCAATTCGCACGCATTTCTCCCTATTCATCAGGGAGGACTAACCGCGCCCGGATGCAAAGGTTGCGCACACAAGTGCGCTCAGGCCCGGTCGGCGTAGATCATCCGGCCTTCGCCCAGGAACGCGAAGACATCGTCGAGTTCCTTCTCGCCCACCGCAAAGCACCCCTGGCTGCGCCCGAGCATGCCGTGCGTGCGCAGCATGTCCGGGTTGGCGTACCAGGCGCTGTGCAGCACGATGGCGCGCTGAAGCGCGTTGTCGTTCGTCGCATCAAGCCGCTCAGGCGCTGCGAGCGGCCATGCTTGCCCACGTAGTAGTTGGAGGTGACATAGGCCCCCCGGCTCGACGCATTCGAGCCCACCGCGTTGGAAAAGCTCTGCACGAAGCCGGTATGGGCCGGGTCGGAACCGGAGCCGTGCGCGACGAGGAGCTGGCTCGCCTTGCCGGCCTCAAGGTCGAGCAGGTGCATGCGGCGCTCCGAGGAGGCCTCGGAAAAGTCGATCAGCGCAATCCGGTCCCGGCGGCGCAGCGAAGAGGCGTGGGTCTCCATCGCCTGCCGCGCCCGCTCCAGAAGGCCCCGGTTCACCGGGAACTCGGCAGGATCGGGCGCTGCGCGCGCGGCCACCTTGCCGGCTTGTGCACCGGGCGCTGCAGCGCGCGCAGAGGGAGCGGCACGGGCGGACGGATCAGAAGTAAACGCGGAAGATCGGAACAGGAGTGCGCCCAAGGCGACCGCGCCGCCGGAGCGAACAAGGGCCCGGCGATCAAGTTTCGATTTCAGTTCTGCCATACTCTCAATATAGGCACTCCATCTTTATTTTAAAGGGCCGGGAACTTTTCAGAGCTTTGCGTAAACTGTTCATAAGTGAACGTTTATTTGCACTTTTCGGGTCATTCCAGACGGTTCGATCCAGAGGCGGGAACCCGAAGGGCAGGGCTGCGCGTTAGCAGGAGATCACATCTCCCCGACCGGCTAGGAGGCCGCGACCCACGTGCTGGCGATACCCGAGGAAACCCGCAAGACCCTCGACCAGGAGAACGACCCGAAGATCGACGGGGACATCGGGCTCGTGCATGTCGATCCCTCCAGTCCCGGCTTCACGCGCCGGGCGCTGAAGCACGGCTTTGGCTACTACGACACGCACAGGAAACGCATCCGCGACCGCGCGACGATCACGCGGCTCGACGCCATTGCCCTGCCGCCCGCCTATACCGAGGCCTGGTTCGCGCCATCTGCCAACGCCCATATCCTGGCGACGGGCAAGGACGCGGCCGGGCGGCGCCAGTACCGGTATCACCCACGCTTTCGCGAATGGCGCGAGACGATCAAGTACGAGCGCATGCTCGACTTCGCGGCCAGCCTGCCCACGATCCGCGAGGAGGTTTCCCGGCACATGCGCCACCAGGGCCTGCCGCGCGAGAAGGTGCTGGCAACCGTCGTGCGGCTTCTGGAAACCACGATGATCCGGGTGGGCAACGCCGACTACGCGCGGCGCAACAAGAGCTACGGCCTCACCACCTTGCGCTGCCGGCATGTCTCGGTCGAGAAGTCGAAACTGCGCTTCAATTTCAAGGGCAAGAGTGGGCGGAGCTGGCGCCTCAAGGTCACCGACCGGCGCGTGGCGCGGATCGTCAAGGCCATGCAGGAACTGCCCGGCCAGCACCTCTTCCAGTACCTGGACGATGATGGCGAACGCCGGGAGGTCAGCTCCAACGACATCAACGCGTACCTGCGCGATATTTCCGGGCGCGACATCACCGCCAAGGATTTCCGCACCTGGAGCGGCACCGTCCTTGCCGCCATCGCGCTCAGCGAATACGAGCTCTTCGACAGCGACGCCGCCGCCAAGCGCAATATCCGCGAGGCCATCGAAGGGGTCGCCGCGCGGCTTGGCAATACGCCCGCCGTCTGCCGCAAGTGCTACATCCACCCCGAAGTCTTCGAGGCCTATCTCTCGCGCGAACTGACCGAGGCCGCGCTCGAGAGCATCGCCGCCGAGCTGGAGGAAGACCCCGGCCATCTCGATCCCGAAGAGGCGCTGGTCCTCGCCTTCCTGCGCCGACGCCTCGGGGCAGGGGCCTGATGCGCCGTTGCGTTTCCTCGCGGAAACTTTCGAGGCCGGAGCCGTGGTTGCCGGATCGGCGGCGTAGTGCGATCCTCCCCGCGATGCTTCACCAGTTCTCCCTTGCGTTCGCCTGTACGGCTTGGCGACGGGCCCGCCTCCTGCGCTTCGCCGCGGTGTTTCTCGCGTTCGTCGCGATTGCTCCCGGGCCAGCTTTCGCCCAGTTGGACGCCGCCCTTGGCACGCAGGTCGAAGAGGCCGAAGGGAGAGCGCGCCAGGCACAGAGCAGGTGATCTCCGATAAGCAGGACGAAGGCGCCGACACCCGCATGGCCATGCGCATTCGCGGCATCTTCTCCGAATTGCCCGCCTTCCAGGATGTAAAGGTCACGGTGCGCCAGGGCGTGGTCAGCCTGACGGGAACCGTGCCGGAAACCTCCGACATTGCGCGCGCCGAAGGGATTGCCCGTCGCGTTTCGGGCGTGGTGACCGTCGACAGCGCGCTCCAGCGCGACCTCTCGCTGGCCGCCAGCGCCGATACGCTGGGATCGCTTCAGGGGCGCCTCGAACAGTTCGTGCGGGTCCTGCCCCTTGTCGGGATCGCGGTGGCCGTCGCCTTCGGAATTGGCCTTGTCGGCTATGCCCTCGCCGGATTGACCGGGATCTGGCACCGCGTCGCCCCCAACAGTTTCCTTGCTGAACTGATTGCGAGTGCCATCCGCTTCGTCTTCGTCGTCGCGGGTCTGATCGTCGGGCTCAACCTGATTGGCGCGGAGACCTTGCTGGGCGCGGTGCTGGGCGGCGCGGGCCTGCTGGGCCTCGCGCTCGGATTTGCCCTGCGCGACACGATCGAGAACTACGTCGCCTCGCTCATGCTCAGCGTGCGCCAGCCTTTCCTCCCCAACGATCATGTCGTCATCGACAGCTACGAGGGCCGGGTCATCCGCCTCACCAGTCGCGCGACGATCCTGATGACGCTGGAAGGCAACCACCTGCGCATTCCCAATTCGCAGGTCTTCAAGGCGGTGATCCTCAACTACACCCGCAACCCGCAGCGCCGCTTCCAGTTTGACCTTGGCGTCGATGCCGACGACGATGCGCTTGCCGCCCGCAGGCTCGGCCGCGACACGCTCGGGAACCTGCCCTTCGTGCTGGACGATCCGGGCCCTGAAGCCCGCGTTCTGGAGGTCGGCGATTCCAACGTCGTCCTGCGCTTCCTGGGCTGGATCGACCAGGACGAGAGCGATTGGTACAAGGCGCAGAGCCTTGCCATCGTGGCGGTCAAGACAGCGCTGGAGGAGGCTGGCTTCGGCCTGCCCGAGCCGATCTACCGCCTGCGTTTCGATCCCCGCTCGGCCGCCGTGCCGCTCCCGCAAGGTCCGGCCCCCGCCGCGCCCGAGACCGCAGCAAAGCCGCGGGCATCCTCGCAGATGCGCGCACAGGCCGAGGACGTGCGCCCCACCGACGAGATCCGCGACATGGTCGAGGCCGAGCGGGCCGCGTCCCGAGGCGGGAAGGCCGATCTTCTCGACGAAGCGCGGCCCGTCGAATGAACGAACGGGCCGCGTGGATCACTCTTAACGGGCCTGGAGCCAGGCCGCGATCTGGGCGCGCTGGCGCGGACGGTCCCGCAGGCGCACCTTGAGGCGGGCAAGCGCCTCGCTCACCGGCTTGGCCTGGTCCGCCGGGATCCCGGCGATGTAGTCCTCCAGCGTGCCCACCATCTCGGGGTTGGTGCTGGCGCGCACCAGACGTGCCTGGAAGCGCGCACGGCCCGAGCTGGAGACCAGCGTCTCGACCGCGTCTTCATGCCCGCGCACGAAGTTCCAGGCGAGGTCGGGGTGCAGCCCGGCCACAGCCACGATCATCTGCGCGCCGCTGGTGGCATCGGGCGTGCCCGAAATGGCGAGATCCAGCGTCCTTTGCGCCAGGGCTTCATCCTTCGCCTCGCCGAGCGCGGCGTAGTACAGTTGCCGCTCGACGATGGAATTAGCCTTTTCGGCGAGCGACTTCATCAGGTCCCAATCCTCGGGCGATGCGTTCGCGGCGGCCACGGCCAGCCAGGTCGACTTGAGCGGTCCGTCAAGAGCATCGGGATTGGCGGCAAGCGCCTGGAAGCGGCTGCGCGCCTCTGTCACGACAGCCGGATCGCCCATGCCGCCAAGGTCTCGGATGAGTTCGGAGCGAAGCGCGGTATCGGTCAGGTCCTCGCCCGCACGTGCCTCGAAGCCGAGCGCGGCCAGGCGCGGCCCGTAGGTCGCCGACGCCAGGTCGCGCAGCTGCGCCTTGGCCCCGTCATCCTCGAGGATCTCGTGGAGCGCGGCATAAAGGCTGGCGACATTGCCCGCCAGCACCGGATCGCTGTCGGCCGGAACCGCCGCGATGAAGTCCATGCCCACCGCAAGGTCCTGGTAGCCCGCCATCGCAAGCGCGAGATTGTCGCGCACAAGGCCGTACTGGTCGATGGCCGACAGGCCAGCGAAGCCATCGAGAACTCCGCCCAGAGCCTGCGCGCCATAAAGCGTGCGGTAGTATCCCAGCTGCCCCGAGTTGACGAGCGCCGGGCCGCAGCCTGCGATCGTCACCCGGTCGGTCTTGCCGGTCATCAGGTGCTGCACCGGCTCGCCTTCACCGGCGCTCAGGAGCAGCGGGATCGGCCAGGTCTGCGCGCTCGTGCCGCTGGTATCCTCAAGCGAGAATTCTCCCTGGGCGAGCGCGAGCGTGGTCTTGCCCGCCGCGCATGTCGCCGAAGTCACCCGCACCAGCGGAACCCCGGGCTGCGTCGTGAAGGCCTGGGCGATGCGGTTGATGTCCGCGCCGCCAGCCTGCTCGATAGCTTCCCACAAGTCCTTGCTCTGCGTATTCGCGAAGGCGTGCGCCTTCATGTAACGGCGCAGGCCATCGCGCCAGGTGTCGGGCCCGGCGTAGTGTTCGAGCATGGTGATGACCGCCTGGCCCTTCTGGTAGGTGATCCCATCGAAGGCCTGCTCCATTTCCGCGACGGTGCGCACGTGCTGGACGACCGGGTGCGTGGTGGCGAGCGCGTCCTGCGACATCGCGCCCTCGCGCCCGTCGATCTGGCCCAGCAGCCAGTTCCACTTCGGGTTGAAGTGGTCGGTCGCCTTGGCCGCCATCCAGCTGGCAAAGCCCTCGTTCAGCCACAGGTCGTCCCACCAACCCATGGTGACGAGATCGCCGAACCACTGGTGCGCCATCTCGTGGGCCTCGACGCTGTAGATGCCCTGCTTGAGGCCGGGGCTGGTCAGCTTGGGATCGAGCAGGAGGAGGCGCTGGAAGGTCATGATCGCGCCCCAGTTCTCCATCGCGCTGAAGAACTGCGAGGCACCCGGCGCGGCGACGTTGTCGAGCTTGGGCAGGGGGAAGCGCACGCCGAAGTAGTCATCGAAGTAGGGGAGCAGCTCGGCCATAGAGTCGCGCGCGTAAGTCATCTGCGCGCCCGTACCCGTGGGCCCGACAATGCCGATCTCGACCCCGTCGGCAGCCGTGATTGCCGAGCGTTCGAAATCGCCGCTGGCAAAGAAGAGCAGGTAGCTGCTCATGCGCGGGGTGGTTTCGAAAGTCACGCGCTTGGTGCCGTTGCCCAGGTCCTCGCTCCTGGCGACCGGCATGTTGCCGATGGCCATGTCGCCGGTGGGCACCACGGCGCTCAGATCAAAGGTCGCCTTGTAGCTGGGTTCATCGAAGCTGGGCACGAAGCGGCGCGCATCGGGCGCCTCGAACTGGGTGAAGAGGCCGCGCACGTCCTTGCCGGTGGCAGGATCGGGATAGTCGAGCGCGAAAAGCCCCGCCGCCTGAGTTCCGATGGGGCCGGTATAGGCGATGTCGAGACGGTAGCGCCCGGCGGCAATCGTCTCGGGCGCGGCGAAGGTGAGGGTCTGCGCTTCTTCGTCGGCACTGGGCGTCAGCGTGATCGGCGCGCCGCCGCCTCGGGGAGCAGGGTGGCCGTGGTGACGGTCAGCCCGTTGCCGTTGAGCGTGAGCGAGGGCGTGGCCTCGAACACCTGGAGATCGATGCCCACGCTCGCGCCGAAGGAAAGCGAGGCCGCGTCCGGAACCAGTTGGATCGTGTAATGCAGCGGGCGCGCCGTGCGCGGCAGGCTGCTCGGGATCGTCTCGGGCAGCGGCGCGAGCTTCGCGTTCTCGGCCGAGATCGTGGGCATCGCAACATCGCGGGCCGAAGCGCTCTGGCAGAGCATGAAGGCAAGGACGGCGGCCGCTGTGGTGGCGCCTGCGCGAAGTTTGCGACGCATGTTTGATGTCTCCTGGCATGCGGGGGAAGGGGGCGGACAGGAGGGTAAAGGGAATTTTCATTCGTTGCCAGTCCCGAAGATTGCGCACCTGAGGAATGACCTTACGCAGCGTCCTGAAATTGGGCGCATTTCGGGGTGTACCTATCGGGCTCTATGATTGATAGCCTGCCGCTTATAGATCATATTTTCTTGAATATTGATCTATAGGAGGGCATTCCTTCGATCATGCACTGGAACTGGCAACAGCCCGACTGGCCTGACTTCACTTACGATCCCGCCGCGCTGCGCGAGGCAGAGGACCGCTTCCTCAAGGGGGCAGGCGTGGTTGTCGGCGCCATGACCCATCTCGCACCCCAGGACCGCGAGCAGCTGACCATCACGATGATCGCGCAGGAGGCGGTCGACAGCTCAGCCATCGAAGGCGAAGTGCTCGACCGGGCGAGCGTGCAGTCCTCGGTCGCCCGGCATCTGGGCATCAAGGCCGACACCCGCCGGGCCAATGCCGCCGAGGCCGGGGCCGCTGAACTCATGGCGGACCTCTACCGCACCTATGCCGAACCGCTGAGCGAGCCTATGCTGCTGCGCTGGCACGCCATGCTCATGAACGGACGGCGCGATCTGCATGAGGTCGGCAGCTACCGTAGCCACCCCGATCCGATGCAGATCGTCTCGGGCGCGCTGCATGCGCCCAAGGTCCATTTCGAGGCGCCGCCCTCCGCGCAGGTTCCCCGCGAGATGGACCGGCTCATTGCCTGGTTCAACGACACCGCTCCTGCAGGTCCCACGCGCACGGGGGCATTGGTACGGGCGGGACTTGCCCATCTCTGGTTCGAAACGATCCACCCCTTCGAGGACGGCAACGGCCGTATCGGCCGGGCCCTTGCGGAGAAGGCACTGGCGCAGTCGCTCGATGCCCCTGCCATTACCGCGCTTGCCGAAACCATCCAGCGCCGCCGCAAGGCCTACTACGAGGAACTGCACCGCGCGAGCCGCTCCAACGCGGTGGATGCCTGGCTTGCGTGGTTTGCCGACACGGCGCTGGCCGCACAGGCACGAAGCCGGGACCACGTGGCCTTCCTGATCGCCAAGACGCGCCTGTTCGACCGCCTGCGCGGCGCGATCAACGAGCGGCAGGAGAAAGCCTTGCTACGCATGTTCGCGCAAGGCCCCGACGGCTTCGAGGGAGGCCTCAGCGCGGCGAACTACCGCACGATCACGGGCGCACTCTCGGCCACCGCGACCCGCGACCTGGCCGAACTGGTTGCGCTGGGCGCGCTGCGCCGGGAGGGGGAGCTACGCTACACGCGCTATTATCTGGCTCTCGACGACCTGGCGCCATGAGGCGATAATATTTCTTATGTTAAATATTGTGGCATGACACTCATTGTCGCGGACGACAGGTCTGCGATCCCGGAGTTGGCCGCACTCCCTTTCCTATAACCGTAAAAGAGGCTTGCTAGGGCGCAAGCCATGTCGTTCCCAATTTCTCGGACGAGCGCAGGCTGGAATCGTCGTCCCGCAGGCCGCCCTGCGCCATCAGGCCACCCATCGCCCATCCTCCGCCAGCCTTCCAGGGCGACCGCGGGAGAGGCCCGCCTTCTGGCCTATGCGGCGGGAAATTTCGGCAAGAACATTACCTTCTCAGGCGCCGAAATCACCTTCCTGTTTCTGCTTACCGAGCTGCTCGGCCTGCGCGCGGCCACGGCGGGCGGGCTCATGCTGCTGGTGCTGGCGGGCGACCTCGTCTTCGACCTCCTCGCCGCGCGCATCGTCATTGCCATGCAGGCACGCGGGCGCAGCTACCGCTGGCTGATCGTGGCGGGAGCCGCACCTTGCGGTCTTGCCTTCGCAGGTGTCTACGCGCTGCCCTTCCTTTCGAGCCAGATCTTTGCCGGAGCCCTTCCCATGGCCGCGATGGCGCTGGTGCTCGTCCTCTTTCGCGGGGCCTATGCGGTGATCGACGTCCCGCACAACGCCCTGATGACCCGGGTCAGCGCCGACAGCCGGGTGCGCGCCCGCGTCTCGGGATATCGCCGCCTGTTCTCATCCTGCTCCTCGCTCACCATCGCCCTTCTCCTCACGCCCATCGTGCAGGCGGCCGGCACGACCGGCGACCATACCCGGCTCGCGCTGGCTGGCGGGCTCGTCGGGCTTGTCTTTACCGCGACCATGATCGCGAGCGCGCGCTACGCGCCAGGCACGGCGGATAGCAGCGCTTCCCCCAGCGCACCGCGATGCCGCGACGGCCTGCGCGTGCCATTGCGCGCGCCGCTGGTCCTCGCCATGCTCGCCCTGGCCGCGCTGACCGGCTTCGCCTCGCCCGCGTTTGAACGCATGCTGCTCTACATGGGTGAGCACGTACTCGCCGCGCCCGGGCTGGTCGGGGGGATCCTCACGGCGATCACCATCGGCCAGTTCGCCGGGGTTGCCGCCTGGACCGCGCTTACCGCGCGCATCGACGGCACCCGCCTCCTGATGCTGGGCCACGCGACCTGCCTTGCCGGCCTTGCCCTCTTCGCGCTGACCGGCATTGCCTTGCCGATGGGCACTCCCGCGCCCCTCCTCGCCAGCGCGCTGGTGATGGGCTTTGGCCAGACCGCGATCTACATGCTGCCCTGGAGCCTGCTCGCCGATGTCGTCGATGCGCTGGAATGGCAGTACCGGCGCCGCTTCGAGGCCGGGCTCTTCGCGATCTTCCTCGTCGCCATCAAGGCCAGCGGCGCGGCCTCGACGGCGAGCCTGGGCTTTCTCCTCGACCTTGCCGGATACAGCCCCGGAGACGCCGCGAGCCCCGCGGTACGCGGCACAATCCTGGCACTCGGCCTCGCGCTGCCCGCCGCGGGGAGCCTGGCCGTCATCGCGGTGCTGAGCCGGGTGAGGCTGGGCCATGCCCGCCATGCCCGGATTCGGCGCGCGCTGGTCTGGCGGGCAGGGAAGACATAAGAATTAGGCAAGGGGTCATCACCCCTTGACCCCATGACCGGGCGACCTCGCCTCTCTCGGCCAACGTGGCTCGTGAAAGGTGAGGCGGCCCGGTTTGGGGAGCCCGAGGGCGATGGCCCTCGGAATCTTCAAAGCCCCGCAGGCGCACTTCCCGTTTCGGGATTGAAGGCCGGATTGGCAAAGTCGATGGGCGAGGGGTCGACCTTGGCCGGATCCTGCCCGCTCTCGGCCCAGGCGCGGCACAGCATGTCGCGCAGCATGGCGGCAGCCGAACCTGTCTGGGTCAGGATCAGTTCGCGCACGTCCGCATCGGAAAAATCGCCGAACTGGTCGCGCTTCTCCAGTTCGTAGACATAGCCGACCTTGTCCCCGGCCGCATCGAGATAGGCAAGAACGGCGTCGAACATGTCCCCCTCGCCATGGGCTCTGGCCGGCATCTGCGCGGTGACATCCTCCGCGCTCAGGTCCATCGCATCGACGAAGCGGCTCTCGAAGCGGCCATGCACTGACCTGCTGGTGGTATAGCCCTTCGGGTTGTCCCCCAGCCAACCATCGGCATGGACGGAATCGTGCATCGGGTTGCCCCCGTCGCCGATGTAGTGACCAAGGCGGATCGCGTGGAACGCGCAGTGCCGTTCGGGCACCGAGGCGTCCCCGCCCGAGGCCCTGGCCGCGCGGACCTGGCGCATGCACACGATCAGCCGCTCGTAGGCTTCCATGGCGGCGTAGGGCAGCGTGCCGGTCCAGCGCACGTTGGTCCGCGCAGCCGCGGCGGGATCGCTGTCCTTGATCGCCTCGCGGTGCTTGAAGAGCGCAAGCACGAATTCGTAGCGCGAACGCGGGATCGGATCGAGGAAGGTGAACTGCTCGCGAAACCAGCCATGGTTGGGGTCTTCGGCGATCTTGGAGAAGCCCTCATCGTTCCCGCGCCAAGCATCGGGATAGCCCGCAGAGGCGGTGATGTAGTCCTCGTACTCCTGGAGGAACACCGGGCCATCGGCGGGGATCGCCTCCAGCGCCGCGCGGTCGATCATCTCGTGGCCACGCTTGCCCCAGGCATGGGCGGAGGGGGCATTGAGAACCAGCGCGGACGAAACCGCGAGCGCGGCAAGGGTGAGTTTGCGCATCATCGGGAAAGTCTCCTCAAGGGTCGAGCGGGTCGCGCGGGTCGACCCGCAGCGACCGGCGCGAGGGCGTGAATTCGAGCGCGGTGGGCGAGAGGCGCTGACCCACCGTACCGGGCTGGTAGCCAAGCTCGTCGGTGTTGCGCTGCGTGAACGCGGCGCTTTCGATGTAGGCGCTCTGGCCCTCGTTGCTGACGATCAACATGGGCCGATCAAGCGGGGCGCCCAGCATCGCCAGACGACGCGCCGCATTGCGCAGGTTCGTCGTCGTGTGGCGCGCATAAGGCTCGATCACGATGGCCTCGGGCGCGATGGCGTAGCGTTCGATGAGCGCGCGGCGCATTTCCTCGGCCTCGGCAAAGCGGGTCTCGCGCGGGTGCGCGCGGCCGCCGGATAGGACGATGAAGCCGATGTCGCCGTGCGCGAAACGGGTCGCCGCAACGCGCAGGTGGTACTTACCAAGCGGACTGAGGGACTGGCCTTCCACTTCGGGGCCGATGCCAGTCAGGATCATCGCCGGATACGTAGTTGCCGACCAGTCGAAACCCTTCGCCCGCGCCATGGCCGGGGCGTTGAGCCCTTCCTCGATGGGCTCGTAGCCGATGGCATCGGTGCGATCGCTGGTGTCCAGGAGCGCGATGGCAAATTCCAGGCTCGGGTCGAAGTCCTGCACCGAGCCCTCACGCACCACGCGCGACAGGCCTGAAGCCCCTTGCAGGCGGGCCTCGCGTTCGCGCGCGTCGATGGCCCCCGCGCCGTCGATCTCGGTGTAGGCCGGACGCACGCCCAGGGCATAGGTGCGGATGATCGTGTTCACGCCGGCCAGTTCGCGGCGCACCTGCGCGGCCACGCCGTCATCGAAGACGCCGGGAGCTTTTGCGTCGAGCCTTGCGGCAAGAGCCTGCGCGCTCGTCGCGATCTCCGCCTCGCTCCATATCTGCGAATAGGCGAGGCAGACAAGATCGCGCGCGCACTCGTTCCGGCGCGCGGCGCGGGCTGCCAGGATCTGCGCCAGCGCGGGCTCGGCCTGCGCCGACCGCACGTTGGCGGGATGTCCCAACAGCGGGAAGAGGCGCTGCGAAAGCCGCTCGCTCACACGGTCACGCACCACGCCGGTGCGAACCGCCCCGGCATGTGCCGGGACGGTTGCGAACGGGAGAGCTCCGGCAAGGGCCGCAACGCCCGCCAGCGCCAGGGCCAGAGCGGCCGTCCGGGGCACCCTTACCACTTCACGCCGACAACGAGGCGCACGTTGCGCCCGAAGATCGGGCGGCCGTAGATGGCCTCGGAGCTACCCTGCCCGCTGATCGAGTCGGTACGGGTGTTGCCCTCGGTCAGGCCCTTCTCGTTGAACAGGTTGTCGCCCACGACCTGCGCCGACCAGCGCCCGTGGCGCACCGTCACACCCGCCCCCACGGTGCCGAAGGCCGGCAGCGCGGTGTTGTTGTAGATGTCGACGTAGCGCTTGGACTGGTAGGTATAGCGCCCATAGACCGAGATCTCGGTCTCGCCCGCCAGCAAATCGAAGCTCGGGCGGATGTTGCCGTAGACCTTGGGCTGGCGGGTGATCTGCTTGCCTTCGGCCAGTTCGGGATCGGCGCCGTTGGTGTTCTGGAAGTTCTTGTACTGCGGGTCACTGACGGTCAGCGCGGCGTTGAGCGTGAACCAGGGGACGGGCTTGAAGGCGCCGTCGAACTCGATGCCCTTGACCTGCGCCTCGCCCACGAAGGGCACGTTCACGTCGTTGCGGCCCGTGGTCGGGTCGAAGGCGAGGAACGAGGCGTTGTAGGGGTCGTAATTGGTGTAGAAGCCCGTGACGTAGAGATAGGACTGCCCGAAGGCGAGCTTGAGCCCGGCCTCGAACTGGTCAATCTTGGTGGTCGCGATGGTCGGGTTGATCGACATCGCCACCTGCACGTTGTTGGGCGTCTCCATGTGCGAGGCGCGCCCGTAGACGCCCACCTGTGAGGAGAAATCGTAGTTCGCGCCCACCGTCCAGTTGGTCGCGTTGGGCGAAAGACCGCCATTGACGATGGTGCCGTCGAAGGCGCGGGTCATGTCGTCGGCCAGCGTCGTATCGTCGCCAAGGTTGACCTGGACGGTGTTCGCGGCCCAGCCATCGAAGCTGTAGCGCTCGTGGCGGATGCCCGCATCGATGCTGAGGCCCGGTGCCAGTTCCCAGGTGTCGTTGGCGTAGAAGGCGATGACGGTGCCATCGCTGTCGCCTGCGTTGAGCGTGGCCGCCACGTTGAGCGCGCCGTTGTCGGTCACCCGGCCCATCACGCCGCCTTGCGCATCATAGGCCACAAGGTCGAGCGTCGCGGGCTGGCCGGCCACCTGGATCAGGTAGTTCTGGTAGAGCTGGAACTTGTCCTCGCCATAGGCGCTGGCGTAGACGCCCACTTTCAGGTCGTGGCTGCCGATGCCGGTGTCGAAACGCTTGGCGACCGAGAGGTCACCCTGCGCGGAGTAGAACTTGGACGCGACGTTGCGGTACTGGCCCTGCATGACAAGGCCGGAGTCGTCGTAAGGGTCATAGGCCGTGTTCGTACCCGCCAGCACATAGCCGAGCGAGGCCGGAGCGCCCCAGGCCGCGCTCGCGCGGTCCACGTAACCGGCCGCAAATTCGTCCGCATCGGCCGGGTTGGTGGTCGAATAGAACGCGTCGAAGTCGAGCTTGCCCTGCGTGTACCCGGCCTTGGCCGAGACGAGCCAGCCATCGAAGTCGCCTTCGTACTGCACCCCGAAGTTGAACAGGCGCATGTGACGGCCATCGGCAAGGTCGCCGGTGCGGCTCTGGAGGTTCCCGTTCCCGTCCTGGTAGCGCAGGTTCACGTTGCGGAACGCGGGCGAGTTCATCGTGCCCTTGAAGTAGTCGATATAGGGATCGAGCGAGACCGAGGGATCGCGCGGGTCCGAGATCGGGATCGGCAGGTAGAAGACATTGTGATCGTTGACGTAGTTCGCCGTGACCTTGACCGAACCGTTGTCGAAATCGTGCTTGATGTTGGCGCGCACCTGACCGCCCCGGTCGTTGGGGAAGCCGTTGTCGCGGTAGCCGTCATGATGGCGCAGGAAGCCGCCGATGGCGTAGTAGGTGTCTTCGCCCAGGGGCCCCGACTGCATGGCGTCAAGCCGGTAGAGACCGGTGTCGCCCAGTGTCACCTGCGCCTTGCCGCGCGAGACGTCGCTGCCCGTCACCGTGATCTGGTTGACGATGGCCCCCGAACGGCTTGCGTAGATCGGCGCCGGACCGCCACGCACGACTTCGACGCGCTCGGTCATCAGGTCGTACTTGATCGCCGCATCGCCGCGCCAGAAGTAGCCGTCGTTTTCGTGAAAGACGGTCAGGCCGTCCTGCTGGAAGCTGGTGACACCGTCGCTGGGCAGACCGCGCACGCGGTAGATGTTCTGGACCTCACCACCGGTAATCTCGGTCTGGAAGCCGGGAACCTGGCCGACCAGATCGGCGAGGTTGACCGGCGCGATCTTGGCGATTTCCTCATCGTCCAGCGTGTTAACCGCGTAGGACACATCGAAGCGGCGTTCCGCGCGCGTCGAACCGGTGACGATGATCGTGTCCGAGCCGCTCTGTACAGCGCCGGTGGCCGCCGCATCGGCCGTGGCGACAGGCGCGGTCTGGGCCAGCGCAGGCGCGCACATTCCGGCCATCAGGCCCACACTCAAGGCAGCAAGCGCGCTGGAGCGCACGAGATCGGTTTTCAGCATATACCCCTCACGTTTCGACAGTCCGCAGCGCAGGTGGCGCGCGGTGACGAGGGGCCCTGTGACGGCGCTTTGTGACCCATTTAAATATTTTTTGAAAAATAAAAAGATATGACTATTCCGCGACTCTCCACGCGCGCAATGGCAGGGAGACACGGCGATGAACGGACATGGCCTCGACAAGGATCAACGCCGGCTGATCGACCAGCTGCGCCGTACCGGGCCCGCCTCGCGCACCCAGCTGGCGCAGGCGCTCGACTTCAGCGCGGCCTACCTCACCAAGCTCTCGCGTGAGCTCCTCGCCCTCGGCCTGCTCCACGAACGCCCCGAAGGCACCGCGGCGGGACGCGGCCGTCCGGCCGTCCCGCTCGCCATCGCGGCCGAGGGCGGCTTCGCGGTGGGGGCAAGCGCGCACAAGGGCATTCTCGACCTGGCGCTGGTCGACTTTGCCGGAACCCCCATCGCCCGCCACCACGAGACGGTCGCGCCGATGACGCCCCGCGACTTTGCCCAGAGGGTGCGCAAGCTGGTGCACGAACTGGTCGAGGAGCATGGCCTCCTGGGGCGGCGCATGCTGGGCATTGGCGTGGCCGTTCCCGGGCCGCCGATGACGCGCGAGGGGACGCACTGGCACGCGGTCGATGCGCTGCCGGGCTGGCGCGACGTGCCGCTCAGGGACCTGCTGGCGGCCGAGTTCAACTGGCCGATCTGGCTGGAGAACGACGCCAACTGCGCCGCGCTTGCCGAGTTCTACGCGGCGGGGCGCGTGCGCGACATGTCGCATCTGGCCGTACTGCTCCTGGGCTTCGGCATCGGCGCGGGGCTGATCGTGGACGGCGTCCCCTTGCGCGGCCAGCACGGCGCGGCGGGCGAGATCGGCTGCCTCTATCCGCTCGACGCGCCGCGCCCGAGCCCGCTCGACCTCCTGGGTCTCCTGCGCGCCGAGGGCCTCGCGCTGGCCTCTCTGGACGATATCGACCCCGCCTCGTCCCGTCAGGCGCCGGTCATTGCGCGCTGGATGGACCGCGCGGCTGCCCAGCTCGAAATCCTCGTCAGCACCGCCTTTGCCTGGTTCGATCCGGGGGCCATCGTGCTAGCCGGAACCTTGCCGCGCGCGCTGCTCGAAGGGCTCCACGCGCGCCTCTGCAATACCCAGCTTGCCACCATGATCGACGCGCGCCGCCCGCCGCTGGAGGTTTCGCGTCTCGAGGGCTCGCCCGTCACGCTGGGCGCGGCCATGCTCCCGCTGCACGCCATCGCCAGCTGAGCCCCCGTCCCGCCCACCCCTGTCCTGCCACGGACAAATCCTGCCAGATCTGGCGGGTTTTGCCGATTGCATCGGGGGCCCTATGCGCGAAGTCTGGACAAAGGGAAGCGCCCAGGGCCTGCCGCCCCCAAGGTGCAAAGGAGAGGAACCCCGATGCCATTTCGAAGCCTATCCACGCTGGTCACACTGACCGCCCTTGCCGCGACCAGCCTTGCCGCGTGCTCCCCCTCGGGCGAGGCGCCGGAAGAGGCCACGGCCACCGACAGCGCGCTCGACCCGATCCCCGGCCCCCTCCCCCGCCTCGAGCGCGGACGGCACAGCCGCCGGGATCGCGACGCCGCCCCCGCTCAACGCGACGCCAGCCAGCGCCCCGCCCACACCGCCTCCCGCCGCCTCGCCGCCAAGTGGCACCTCCGCGCGCGAGGAGGGCATGACGACCAAGCGCATCCGCTTTGCGCCGGGCACCTCCAGCGCCATCGAGGAAGGATCGATCACCGGCTACGACAGCGTCGACTACCTCCTTGGCGTCAAGGCCGGGCAAAGCCTCAATATCTCGCTCGCCACGAAGCACACCGCGACCTACTTCAACCTGCTCGAACCAGGCGAGAGCGTTGTTGCGATCTTCGCGGGCGCCTCGGCCGGGGACCAGTTCGAGGGCGTCGCGCAGAAATCGGGCGACTACCGCATCCGGGTCTTCATGATGCGTAGCGCCGCCCGGCGCGAGGAAACGGCCAGCTACCGCCTCGAGACCATCGTCAACTAGGTCGTAAACTCATTAATGGCGACCGTGAGCAGCCTTAGAGAGCGCTGCTTCGTAGGCATCCACTGCCTCGCGGTACTGCTGCTGCTTCCGCTGAAGCATGCTCCGACGAGCGAAGGAAATGGTAGAGACCAAGACCGCCCCGCCGAGCATCGTCGCTGCGCCCTCGAGATCACCCCATTTCTTGTAGTTGTACGCCGCTCCGGCGGTGAAGGCGAATGCGATTACCCACCCTGTCCAAGTGATAACGCGCTCCGCTTGCCAAGAGACATGTGGCTCGGGACGGCCGCTGCGCGGGTTGATTACGTAGTCACGAAAGCCAAACATGGCGTTTGCTTTTTCATGTCCCACCAACTGTCGCAATAGCTAGGCCTTCCATCTGGCAAAGAATTCTGATTCAGGCTCCACATGAGCAGATATGACCTGACCGACTTTGAATGGCACGTGATCGAGCCGTTGCTGCCCAACAAACCGAGAGGCGTCCCGCGCGTCGATGATCGGCGAGTGCTGAACGGTATCTTCTGGGTTTTGCGTTCTGGTGCGCCTTGGCGCGACTTGCCGGAGCGCTATGGCCCGCGCACTACCTGCTACAACCGCTTCGTGCGCTGGCGAAAGGCGGGTGTCTGGGATCGGATGATGGACGCCATTACCACGGCGCACGATGGCGACATCCAGATGATCGACAGCACTTCCGTCCGCGCTCATCAACAGGCCGCGACGGCAAAAAGGGGGATCGAGATCATTGTCTCGGTCGTTCCCGAGGTGGCCTCACGACCAAAATCCACGCGGTCGTCGACGGGCAAGGCCGCCCGATCCGGCTAAGCCTGAGCGCCGGGCAAAGCCATGATGGCCAAGCTGCAGACGGTCTGCTCGATCATGTTGGCGCTGGGACAATCGTGCTGGCGGACAAGGCCTACGACACGAATCGCATCCGGGCCTCTCTCCGCGAGAAAGGGGCGTTCGCCAACATCCCGCCAAAGTCCAACCGCCGAACAAAACCGTACTTTAGCACTTGGCTCTACCGCGAGCGGAACTTGATCGAGCGCTTCTTCTCCAAGCTGAAGCACTTCCGCCGGGTTGCCACCCGCTACGACAAACTGGCCGAAAACTTCCTCGCCATGGTCCAAATCGCCTCGATGCCGCTGTGGCTCCGTGTTTATGAGTCTAC
>NZ_DF850490.1:235438-239756 GCF_000813185.1 Novosphingobium sp. MBES04
GCCAGCAAAAAACCCGCCTCGGCCGGCCAATTGGTCCGGGCCTTCTCCTCCACGATCATGTAAGGTCCTGTGCGAAGACCTGAAAACAGGACGCAAGAGGAGAGGCCCGATGCCCCAAGGCAGCCGAGATACATCGCTCAACCGCAAGCTCATCATCACCGTCGCGCCGACCGGCGGCATGGCCGCGAAGAGCCAGAGCCCGCACCTGCCCACCCAGCCCGCCGAGATCGCGGCCTCGGTCGCGGCCAGCCACCGCGAAGGCGCGGCCATCGCCGCGCTCCACGCCCGACGCCCCGACGATGGCGCGACCTGCAACGATGCCATCTACCGCGACATCAATCAGCGTATCCGCGCCGCGTGCGACATCATCATCAACAACTCGACCGGCGGCGGATCGAGCGGCGACATGCTGATCGAACGCGGTGACGGCCTCTACGAAAGCGACTTTGCAGAGCGGCTCAAGGGCTGCGAGGCGGGCGCCGAGATGGCGACCTTCGACGGCATGACCTTCTGCGACGTCCACGGGGGCAAGGAAATCGTCGTCGTCACCCCGCCAAGCCGCTGCGAAACGCTGGTCAAGCGCATGGTCGAAAAGGGCATCAAGCCGGAATGGGAGGTGTTCAGCCCCACCCATATCCTGCAGGACGTGACCCGCCTCATCGAGAAGGGCTACGACAAGCCGCCCTATTACATCAACATGGTGCTGGGCGCGGACAAGGGCTTTCAGGGCGCCATGCCCTACAGCCACGATGTCCTCGCCGCGATGATCGCCGCGCTGCCGCCCCAATCGATCTTCTGCGTTTCGGCCATCGGCCCCGCGCAGCTTCCCGCCACCACCCAGGCCATGCTGCTGGGCGGCCATGTCCGCGTGGGGCTGGAGGACAATCTCTATTACCGGCGCGGCGAGCTCGCCACCAACGAACAGCTGGTGGCCCGCACCCGGCGCATCGCCACCGAACTGGGGCTGGATATCGCTACCCCCGGCGAGGCGCGCGACATGCTCGGCCTCGCCCCGCCTACGTAAGCCTTCGGAGGGGCGCTCCCACCAGGCCTTAAACACGCAAGGGCTATGCGCAGCGGTCTCACCACGAGGCCGCGATGCACCTGCCCTTCACATCCAGCCCCACCACGCGCGACGCCGCCATCATCTTCGGGCTGGCGCTCGTTCTGCTGGCGGTGTTCATCGGAGCCGAGGCCTTCGAGTACATCGTCGACTTCTCCGACCGGCACGAGAACCTGGAGATCGACGAGGGTCTCACCGTGCTCATGGTCATGCCGATTGCCATGGGGATCTTCGCCTGGCGCCGGCTTGCCGAAGCGCGCACCGAACTGGCCCGGCGCATCGAGGCGGAGGAAAAGGCCCATGCCCTTGCCCGCCACGATCCGCTGACGGGTCTGCCCAACCGCCGCCACGCCGAGCATGAGATCGGCCGCGCGCTGGAGAAGGCCACCCCGGACGCGCCGGTCGCGGTGCTGCTGGTCGACGTCAACCGCTTCAAGTCGATCAACGATCTCTACGGCCACGCGGCGGGCGACCGGCTGCTGCTGGATACGGGCGCCCGCCTGCGCGAGACGGGCGGCCCGGACGCCCTCGTCGCGCGCCTGGGCGGCGATGAATTCGTGGTCCTGCTCCAGGGCCCCAAGCGCCAGGACGAGCTGATCCACCGCGTGGAGATGATCTCGGAGAGCTTTGCCCGGCCCTTCGTCTTCGACCACGGCTCCTCGCTTGTCGGCGCCTCGATCGGGGTCACACTGGTCGACCGCCCCGGGCTCACCCCCGACCAGGTGCTCGCCCGCGCGGATGCGGCGATGTACCGCTGCAAGGGCAAGGGGCTCAACGGCTTCGCCTTCTTCGAGGAAGGCATGGAATTTGCAGCCTTCCGCCGCGCCCAGATCGAGCGCGACTTGCGCCAGGCCCTGGCCGAGGAGCGGATCGAGCCCTTCTTCCAGCCCCTCGTCTCGCTGACCGAGGGCTGCATCAACGGCTATGAGGTCCTCGCCCGCTGGCGCCTCCATGACGGCACCCTGCGCCTGCCCGACGAGTTCATCCCGATTGCCGAGGACTGCGGCCTCATCGGCGAGATCTACTTTGCCATGCTGCGCCGCGCCGCCGCCCGGCCCTGGCCGCGCGCCACGCGCCTTGCCATCAATCTCTCGCCCATCCAGTTCGAGGACGACACGCTGGTCGAACGCACCCGCCAGGTGCTGGAGGAGACGGGCTTTCCGCCCGGCCAGCTCGACATCGAGATCACCGAGAGCGCCTTTGTCTCCAATCTCGAACGCGCGCGTATCGTCATCGCGGAGTTCAAGGAACTGGGCATCCAGATGGCGCTCGACGATTTCGGCACGGGCTATTCCTCGCTGCGCCATCTCAGCGAATTCCACTTCGACAAGCTCAAGATCGACCGTTCGTTCATCACCGATCTTGCCGACAACCCGGCCTCGCAGACGATCGTGCGCACGATCACCGCGATGGCCCACAACCTGGGACTGCGCGTCACAGTCGAAGGGGTGGAATCGATCGAGAACGAGGCCGACCTCCTCGGCTTTGGCTGCGATGTCGGACAGGGCTATCTCTATGGCCGTCCGGCCGCGCAACCCGAAACCCGGCTCCTCCCGCGCTCCACCGGCCAGGCCGCCTGAGATGGCCTCCCGGTGCGCGGGGGTCGCGCTGGCTCTCTGCGCGGCCATCTGCACGTGCATGCCCGCATACGCCGAGGACGGTCAGGTTGACCAGGTCGAGCGGCTCGACGCCGAGCCGGGCGAGACCGAGGTGGAGACACAGCTCATCCTCGTGCGCCGTGCCGACCCCCACGGCGACCTGTTCAAGACCACCTTCGAACATGCCGTTTCCGAGCGATTGCAACTGGGTATCGAGTTCGGTTCGGAGCGTGTCCATGGCAAGGGACTGGAACTTACCACGATAGGCCTGCAGGCCACCTGGACCCTGCTCGATCCCGAGGAGGCGCGTGTTGGCCTCGGCATCCAGCCCTCGCTCGAGATCGACAGCACGAGCGGCGCCCTGGGCTCCGAGACCTTCTTCATCGCCGAGGTGCGTGAAGGCCCCTTCGACATTGCCGCCAACGCCATCCTCTCGACCGAGCCGGGCGCGTGGGACGATGTCGGACTGTTCTGGGCCCTGCGCGCCGACCGCGACCTTGGCGGGCGGGTCCTGCTCGGCCTGGAAGCGGGCGGTAGCCTCATCGGCGAAGGCGCGGGCAGCCATTTTGCCGGCCCCGTCCTGGTGGTGGGTCTGGGCAAGGATGGCCCGGCCCTCGAACTGGGCCTCTTCGCGCCCCTGACGGACCGCGCTCCGGGCTTCCAGCTGCGCTTCGAGACCGACTGGGAGTTCTGAACCCCTGCGGATCTATCCCGAGACCTTCCCGGCCTTTCGCCGGGGCCGGATCGAGAGCCCCCTTCCGCGCACGGCACCAACACATTGTTCTACTTAGATACTTGTCTTGGAACGATTAATTAGCAGGCTAATCTTCTCGATCTTTGCTATTACTCATTATAATCTTGTTGATTACCCCCTCGAATCGCCTAAATGATGGGCAGCGCCAAGTAGAGCGCAAAGAGCACGCAAAGTGTTCGGTTCAAGGAGGGGTTCCTGATGACTATTTCTCGTGCATCCGCACGCCTGATGGCGCGCGCTAGCGTGATTTCCTGTTCCACGGTCCTGGCCTTCGCGGCGCAGCCAGTCCTCGCGCAGGACGAGGCGCAGACCGCCCAGGTGCCGGAAACCGTCAGCTCGACCGAGATCATCGTGACCGCGCAGAAGCGCGCGCAGGCGCTCTCCGACGTCTCGCTCTCGGTCGCGGCGGTCAACACCGAACAGCTTGCGGCCAACAACACCGTCTCGCTTGAAGGCCTGCAAACGCTGGTCCCCTCGATCAGCTTCGGCAACGACTTCAACTTCGCCAAGCTGTTCATTCGCGGCATTGGCCTGTCGAGTTCGCTGCCCGGCGTCGATCCGTCCGTCGCGCTGCACGTCGACAGCGTCGTCGTCTCGCTGCCCCAGGCCCAGCTCGGCTCGATGTTCGACCTGGAGCGGGTCGAGGTCCTGCGCGGTCCCCAGGGCACGCTCTACGGCCGCAACGCGACCGGCGGCGCGGTCAACCTGATCACCGCCAAGCCCACCGACTACCTCTCGGGCTACGTGCGCCAGACCATCGGCGGCGATGCCTTCCTGCTGCAGACCGACGCGGCGATCAGCGGCCCGATCACCGATGGTATCCTGGCCCGTCTCGCTGTCCAGCGCATCGACCGCGAGGGCTATGGCTACAACGAGTACACCGGCAACGACATCGACAACGCC
>NZ_DF850489.1:0-32631 GCF_000813185.1 Novosphingobium sp. MBES04
CCTCTGACTATCCGGACAAGCATCGTGGCCAAGTACACGCGGGGGCGGTTTCGCGTCGGTGCCGAAATCCGCGATTCGCGCGGCTATGCCATCGACCTCGATACGCCGATCAGTTCCGCGCACATCGACCCGTTGCAGGTCCCCCAACTCTACGTGGGACTGGACGTTTCGGACCAGGTGTCGGTGACGGCCGGGCGCATGGTGCTCAATTTCGGGAGCAAGCGGCTTGTCGGCGATCCGGGCTGGCGCAATGCGGCCAACGCCTTTACCGGCGCGCGCCTCGACTGGCAGGGCCCTGAGGGGAAGGAGCGCCTGAGCGTCTTCTACACCCTGCCGGACAAGCGCCATCCCGACACCAAGGGAGAGGTCATTGCGAACGCCTGGTCGGTGGACACCGAGGGCTTCGACCTGCGCTTCTGGGGCGCCTTTGCCGCGGCGCAGCGGGGGCCGGTGGCGCTGGAAGCCTATGCCTTCCTGCTCGATGAGCGCGACGATGCCACGCATGCCACCCGCAACCGGCACTTGCGCACCTTCGGAGGGCGTCTCCAGGTGCCCGAGGCGGGGCGCTGGGATCTCGAACTGGAAGCCGCGCTCCAGCTGGGGCGGATCCGCACGTCGCGCGACGATGGCGCGCCCAGCGTTCCGGTGCGCGCGTACATGGCCCATGCCGAGGCGGGCTATACGCTGCCCGGATCGCTCGACGCACGGCTCTCGCTCCAGGCCGACATGGCGAGCGGGGACAAGGCGGGAACAGCGCGCCACGAACGCTTCGATTCGCTCTATGGCCCGCGCCGGAGCGATTGGGGGCCGACGTCGCTTTATGGTCCGCTGGGCTACAGCAATGTCCGCAGTCTGGGCGTGCGGGCACAGATCGCGCCGTCCAGGCGTTTCGATGCCTTTGTCGACTGGCGCCGCTTGTGGCTGGATTCGCGGGACGATGCCTTTGCCTTTACCGGCATTCGCGATGCGAGCGGTGCCAGTGGGCGCGATGGGGGCAGCCAGGTGCAGGCCCGCGTGCGCTACTGGCTCATCCCCAAGCGCATCAAGGTCGATCTCGGCGCGGCCTGGCTCGACAAGGGCGCGTTCCTGAAGCGTGCGCCCAACGTGCAGGAGCGGGGCGACACCCATTACGGCTATGGGGACATCTATTTCCTGTTCTGACGAACCGGGAGCAGGCGGCATTCTCAACGAAAAAGCCCCCTCCACGCACAACGCGGGGAGGGGGCTTTTTCGTGCGGTGGGCTCAAAAGCCGCTCTAGTCGCCGCCGAAGGCGTCGGCGATCGAGCAGGCTGCGGGGCCCAGGATGACCACGAAGAGCGTGGGCAGGATGAACAGGATCAGCGGCACGGTCATGATCGCGGGCAGGCGCGCGGCCTTTTCCTCGGCGCGCATCATGCGCTCGTTGCGGAATTCGGCCGAGAGCACGCGCAGCGCCGAGGCAAGCGGGGTGCCGTAGCGTTCGGTCTGGATCATCGTCGTCACCACGCCCTTCACCGCGTCGAGATTGACACGCCAGGCGAGGTTCTCGAAGGCCTGGCGGCGTTCGGTCAGGAACGAGAGCTCGATCGAGGTGAGCGAGAACTCATCGCCCAGTTCCGGGTAGGCGCGGCCCAGTTCGCGCGCCACGCGGTCGAAGGCGGCATCGACGGTGAGGCCGGCCTCGGCGCAGATGACGAGCAGGTCGAGCGCGTCGGGAAGGCCCTTGCGGATCGCGTCGGTGCGCTTGGTGGCAATGTTCTGGATGAACAGGTCCGGGCCCTTGTAGCCCGCCAGCAGCATCGCGGCAAAGCCGCCGAAGCGCTTGAAGCTGCTCCAGTCGGGGAAGTAGTCGATGCCGTAGATGACGATCGCGGCGGTGCCGCCAAGCAGGATCGGCAGGACCAGGCGCCCGAACACGACGGCGACGGCCCACTGCTTGTCGCGGATGCCCGCATGGGCGAGCTTCTGCTGGATCTCCTTGAGCTGGCTGCCCTGCAGGACCTTCAGGCTGGCCAGGATCCGGCCCATCTTGTCGGTCGCCTCGTTGCGCTTGACGAGGCTCTGGCGCTTGCGCGCGCCGGTGGTGATGCCGGCCTTGAGCTGTTCGCGGCGGGCGTTGAGGGCCCGCACGCGCTTGGCCATGGGATCGCGCACGGTGAGCGCGGTGTAGATCGCGTACATCGTCGCCATCGCCGCGATCATCGCGAGGAAGGTGCCGACGAGGATGACGTCGAAGCCCAGGATGGTAGGGCCGGTGGGTTGCTCGAGCATGGGTCGTGTTCCTCGCTCAGATCTCGAAGCTGACCATCTTGGCCATGATGAAGGCGCCGATCCCCATCCAGACCGCGCCGCCCATGCCCGCGACCATCAGCCGCTCGTCGATGAAGAATTCGCCGACGTAGCTCGGGTTGACCATCCAGATCATGCCGAAGACGAGGAAGGGCAGGGCGCCCACGATGTAGGCCGAGGCCTTCGATTCCGAGCTCATGGCGCGAATCTTGAGCTTCATCTGCGCGCGCTTGCGCAGCACGTCGGCCAGGTTGGCCAGCGTCTCGGCGAGGTTGCCGCCGGTCTCGCGCTGGATCGCGAGGGTGATGCAGAAGAAGTTGAATTCCGGGATGGATAGGCGGTCGGCGGTTTCCTGGAGGGCATCCTCCATGGTCTTGCCGATCTTGATGCGTTCGGTGATGAGCTTGAACTCCTGACCGACCGGGCCGGGGACTTCCTTGGCCACGACGGTGAGGGTCTCGGTGACGGGAAGCCCTGAGCGCAGGCCGCGCACCAGGAGTTCGATGGCGTCGGGAAACTTGGTGATGAAGTTGTTGGTGCGCTTGTTGATCATCATGTTCAGGACGACGTGCGGAATGCCCGCGCCCGCGAACAGGCCGATGCCCAGCGCCAGCAGCGCCGCACCGGTCTTGAGGTAGAGGAGCAGCGTCACCGTCACGGCAATGCCCAGCGAGCCGTAGAGGTACTGCGACAAGGTCCACGACAGGCCCGAACGCATCAGCCGCAGGTCAAGCGCCTCGAGCTGCGAGCCCGAGCCGGCGAGACGGTGCATCTTGGGGCGCCGCGCGGCGACGGCCTTGCGCATCTGCGCCTCGACCCGGTCGTTCGTGCTCTGCGAGTGGCGGAAACGCACGGCCTTCAGGCGGCGCGCGCCCTCCTTGCTCGGCGAGGGGCCCGAGAAGGCCAGGTAGACAAGCACCATCACGCCCATGAGGCCGCCTGCGAACAGGATGAGCTGGAGAGGGTTCATCGCCTTTGCGGTCCTTTACGTCACTGCGTCGTCGTTGCGACAGGGGACGCGTGCGTGCGCCGCGTCCCCGTAAGCCGGTGCATCACTGCGCCTGCGCGCTCGCCTTCTTGGTGCCCATGCCCGACATGAACGACTTGAGATCGAGCTTGTCGAAGAGCGAGGCCTTCTTGCCCTCGCCCGCGTCCTGGACGTCGTCGCGGCCTTCGAGAATGAGCTGCGAGAGATCGCGCATCGCGGAGCCCGCCTTGGTGGTGCGGTTGGCATCGGCGAAGGTCTGACCCAGTTTTGCCGCGAGCGCGGCGGCCTTGGCGTCGTAGGGGATGGTGAGCGCGACCTTGGCCTCGATCGAGGCCTCGAAGTCGGCCTTGCCGATCTCGCTGACCGCGGACTGGACCTTGTTGGCCACCACGATCACGCGAGCCTGGGGGGCGTTGGTGCGCAGCCAGGAGAGGATGCGGATCGAATCGCGCGCCGAGGCCAGCGTGTACTCGGTCACCAGCACGACCACGTTC
Source organism: Novosphingobium sp. MBES04 (assembly GCF_000813185.1). Lineage (NCBI taxonomy): Bacteria > Pseudomonadati > Pseudomonadota > Alphaproteobacteria > Sphingomonadales > Sphingomonadaceae > Novosphingobium > Novosphingobium sp. MBES04. The sequence continues at coordinate 3,752 of NZ_DF850489.1, forward strand.
ACATCGTTCACCAGCTGCGGGAAGTTGATGAGCATGTTGCGCGGCATGTCGATGACGGTGGCCTCGAATGCCTCGCGGAATTCCTCCTCGAGCTGGAGGAAGGCCGCGCCGTCGGTCATCAGCGGGCTCGAGATCGGGGCCTCGGCCGAGAGGATCGCGAGATTGTCGTTGGCGCGGATCATGGCGCGTTCGATGAACAGGCCGTCGATACGGCTCGGGCTCTCGATCGCGTCGGTGAGGCCGCGGCCTGGTTCGAGGTCCAGGCAGAGCGCACCGGTCCCGAAGTGGATGTCGAGATCGAGCAGCGCGGTCGGCAGCTTGTTGTCCGCGCTCAGCAGCCAGGCCAGCGAGGTGGCGATGGTCGAGGCACCTACGCCCCCGCGCGTGCCGATCACCGCGGTCGAGACGTGCTGCCCCGCGCCCGCGCCGTCATGGCTCTTGGGCGCGGCGTAGACCGCCTGAGCCTGGGCCAGCGAATCGCGCACCTGGGCGGGCGAGAGCGGCTTCAGCAGGTAGTCGTGGATGCCGCTGGCGATAAGGTCGCGGTAGAGGCGCACGTCGTTGACCTGGCCGACCGAGATCACGATCGTACCCGGCTCGCACACTTCGGCGAGCGCGTTGATGTCGCTGAGCGGATCGCCGCTTTCCGACAGGTCGACCATCAGGATGTTGGGCGAGGCGGTGATCGAGAGCGACTGGATGGCGTTACGCAGGCCACCCTTGTTGCACTTCTCGGGCTGCCAGCCCATTTCCATCGCGATCGGACGGATCACGTCAAGCGAGGCCTCGTCGCACAGGTAGGCGGCGAACTGGTCGCGGCCATTGCCGCCTCCCGATTTCCAGGGTGCGTTCATCACTGGGCTCCCGTCGTGGTGCTGGCTGTGGTCACGGTGTTGCCGTTGCCGGTGGGGGCGGCCTCGCGGTAGGCCTGGATCGCCTTGGTCGAGGTCATCGCGTTGGTCTCTCCATCGCCCTCGGCGCCATGCAGCAGGTCCTCGGGATCGGCGACCATGGCGGCAAGGTTGGAATTGGTGGCGCAGCCGTAGTTGCTGGAGAGGCCGTTGCCCGGGTTGAAGTCGGAATTGCTCTTCCACGACGGGCAGCTGGGCACCGAGGCCTGCATGCGCGCGATGACCACGCGCAGCGTGCCGGGCTGGATGTAGCCCTCGGTGATCGGGGCGCCCTCGGCCATGAGGATGCCGCGGCGCTCGGCGAGTGCGGCAATCGCCTGGCGCGCGGCGGCGCTGGTGGCCGGGTCATCGACGTAGAGCTTGTCGCCGTACTTCAGGTCCATCGCATCGAGCCAGCCGGACAGACGCTGGGCTTCGCCATAGGCGAGGCCGCCGCCGTCGGCATTGAGGTCGAGCGTGTAGTTGACCTGCTGCACCACGGGCTGGTGCTCGGAATACATCGTGCGGTTGGTGGGGATGCCGCCCATGCACCCGGCGAGTGCGGGGGCAAGAGCGAGAACGAGGGCGCCGGCGGCAAGCGGACGCGCGCGGGTGGCAAAAGGCATGCGCATGGTGGTCAGCTCTCTCACTTGAGGGTGAAGCCGGGCTTGGCGGTGTCGTCGGCGGCCGTGCGCGTGCGTGGCTGCGCCTGTGCCTGGGGCGTTGCATCCAGCGCGCCGACGTCGACGCCAGGGGCGGGGGCGGGCGCGGCGCCGCGCGAGGGCCCCGGGCGCTGGGTGGGGCCCGAACCGTCGCTCTGCTGGTTGCCGAGCAGGCGCTGCAGTTCGTTGGGCGCGCTGTAGCCATCGGTCGGCAGGACGATCTGCGAGGGATCGACCGGCTTCACCAGATACGGCGTGATCACGATGACAAGCTCGGTCTCGCCGCGGTTGTAGCCGGTCGAGCGGAACAGCGAGCCCAGGATCGGGATATCACCGGCGCCGGGCATCTTGGTGATCGTGTTCGAGGTGTTGTTGCTGAGCAGGCCCGCGATCATGAAGCTCTGGCCCGAGCCCAGTTCGACGGTGGTCTCGGTGCGCCGCGTGGTCAGCGAGGGGACCTCGAAACCGTTGAGGGTGACCGACCCCTGGCTCGAGAGGTCCGAGACCTCGGGGCGCACGCGTAGCGAGATGCGCCCGTTGGCGAGCACGGTGGGCGTGTAGCTGAGGCTGACGCCGTAGTTCTTGTACTCGATCGAGGTGGCGCCCAGGCCCTGGCTGATCGGGATCGGGAATTCGCCGCCCGCGAGGAACTCGGCGGTCTCGCCCGAAAGCGCGGTCAGGTTGGGCTGCGCGAGGCTGGTGACGAGACCCACGGTCTCACCTGCGTCGAGCGCGCCCAGAATGTCGAGCCCGAACAGGCGTCCGGCCATGCCCAGCGTGGTGCCGGTGCCCAGCTGGTTGACGGCGGTGCCCGGGATCTGCGTGAGTTCGCCCGTGATCGGGTCGATCACGCTGTCGGTCGGGATGTTGCCGACCCCGAGGGTGCGGCCCGGCGCGAAGACGCCCTGGTTGTCGATCGGCGCGTTCTGGCCGATGCCGAACTTGAAGCCCCCGGTCGCGTCCATCGTCGTCAGGCGCGAGCCGATGGTCTTGACCAGCGAGCGGCTGACTTCGGCGATGCGCACCTGCAGGTTGACCTGCAAGGGCGTGGCCGTGCGCAGGCGGCTGATGACGTTGGCTTCCTTGCCGACGTAGGCCTGGACCAGGCGTTCGGCCTCGGCGGCGTCCTCGGGCGACTTGATCGTGCCGGTGAGGAGGAAGGTGTTGGTGCCCATCGAGGAGACCGTGATCTTCGCCTCGGGCATGGCCAGGCGCAGCATCGAATCGACGCTGTCGAAATTCGAGCCGACGCGCACGTTGGCCGACCAGATGACCTGGCCTGCGCGGTTGCTGGCGTAGACCGTGGTCGTCCCGCCGCCCTTGCCGAAGACGTAGAGCTGGTTGGTCGACTTGACCTGGACGTCGGCGATCGCCTCGTTGGCGACGAAGACGTCGGCCATCGTACCCGGGACGGTGACGAGCTGGCCGTTGCCGATCGAGAGGGCGATGTCCTGCGCGGGCGTCGAGATCGACTGGGCCGCGGCCGGGGCGAGCGGTGCGAGCGCGCCAAGGGTGGCCAGCGGGGCGACCAGGCAGGTGGCGCGGAGCAGGGAGGGGAAGAGGCGGCGCTTCATGGCTGTGCCCTTTGCGGTTGCCGGGTGGCCGGCGTCGGCGGGACGCGCGGACTTGCGGAATGTGCGTGCGGTCATGGTGCTTACTTCCCGGCCGGTTCGGCGGTGGTGACCTTGCCGCGGGTGACGCGCACCACGGGGCCGGAATAGCCCTGGGGCGCGGCGGCGGGCGAACCGCCGGCCATCTGCGGCGCGGACATCATCGGGCCCGAGCCCGAGCCCGAGCCGGACGGCGCGGGACGGCTCGTGCGCTGGAAGCGCGAGACGTCGCCGCCGGTGACGTAAGTGGTGTTGCCCTCGATCGGGCGGGTCATGGCCTGGCGCATGAGGGTTTCCTCCTGCTCCTTGGTGGCGCCCTCGGGCACCTCGACTTCGCCGCTCGCAAGGATGCGTTCGAATTCGCCTTGGTTGTCCGCGATCGAGCGCAGCGAGAGGCTGAGCGCGCCGATTTCCTCGGCCACCGAGATCTTCTCGGCGATGCGCGGGGTGACCTCGAGCGTGACCGTGCGGAAGGCGCGGACCACGGTCTTGCCGTCCTCGACCTCGTTGTTGGTGGTCTGGTCGGTGGCGAGCACGCGCAGGTTGCGCAGGATCGTCTCGGTGGTGTTGAGCGGTTCGCCTTCACCCTTGACCTGCTGGGTGAGCATCATGTCGACCCGGTCGCCCGGGAACACGAAGCCGCCCACGCCCGTCTTGGCCGAAACCGAGATGGTGACCGCGCGCATGCCCGGGCCGAGCGCGGCGGCGAGGAAGCCGCGGTCGCCCGGCGCGACGAGCGCACCCTGGGTGACCGGCTGCCCGGCGGTGATCGGGTAACGCACGACGGTGCCCAGGAGCTTGGCCATGTCCGCCTCGCCGTCGAGGAAGTAGACGTCCTTCACGAGTTCGGCGGGCCAGTCCTGGAAGGACATCGCATCGGCGGTGAGGATAGTCCCCACCGGAAGTGCCCGCTGGGCGACGAGGACCTTGGGCCCTGCGGGCTTGACCGCCACGGCCTCTGCCTGGGGAGCCGAGGCTCCGGCAAACATCGAGCGCGCTGCAAATGCGGTGCCGGCTGCGACGAAAAGCGCAACGACCAGCAGCAGCAGCTTCTTTCTATCCATGGCTGTTCAAGCCCCCTGAAAATCCGATCTTGGTGAGTTACCTTGTCGGGACAATTGGTTAAAATCGGGTCAATCGAGATTAGTTTACGGTGGATGACACCGCCGCACTGGCCAGGGCCTGCTGGGCGAGCACCCAGATGCCCGCAAGCGCGATGGCGACCCCGTAAGGCACGCGCATCCGCGCTTTCTGGCGCTGTACGAGGTGCGCGAAGCCGAGCGCGAATCCGCCGAGCAGCACCAGCACCAGGAGCGCGATGATCCAGCCTGCGGGAAGCACGTCGCGAATCGATTGCAGCGCGGCGCTCGAAAGGAGCGGGCGTCCGGTGGCCAGCGCGATCAGAACCGCCAGCGCGCCGCCCACCCACAGCGCCGAAGCGCCCAGCGCCAGCGCGCTGCGCCCGGATTCGCCGGGCCGCCGGTCGAGGTTCCAGGCCGCCATCGCAACCGAACCGGCTCCCCCCAGCAGGGCCATCAGCACGACCAGCTGCAGGAAGGGGGCGGGCGCGAACCAGAGCGCAAGCGCGGTTAAAAGTTTGACATCGCCGCCACCCATCTGGCGCACGACGAAGAGGGCGCAGGTCACCACGAAGGTGACGAGCGCGAGCGCGAGCTGAAAGCCCACGTCCCACCAGCCAAGGCCCGTCGCCAGCCACCACAGCGGGGCCGCCAGCGCGATGGCCAGATTAAGTGTGTTATCTATCTCGCGGCGTTTGATGTCGGTGACCGCGGCGACCAGCAGGGCAGTTGCCAAGGCCGCCATCAAAGCGTACGAAAATATGCCGCCTGGCATCGAAGTCCCCCCTGTGGAGGGTCCCGTCTAGCGGTCATCACTTACCAAAACGTAATTACCTGCCCGAGGTCCCCATTAGCCACTCGATTGACGCGACGGACGCAGCCGCACGGGTTCGGCGCGAAGTCCCGGCCGATGCGCGCGAATCGCGTTGGACGGCCGCGGATGGCTGGGAAATCCGCGTTCTCGAGGTCCCCGCGCGCGGCGCGTCCTGGCGGCGTCGCGGCGCGATCCTGTTCATGCCCGGACGGGGCGACTGCTACGAGAAGTGGCTCGAATCGCTCAATGATTGGGCCGATTCGGGCTGGTCGGTAGTCTCGGCGGACTGGCGCGGGCAGGGCCTCAGCGGACGCCTGGGCAGCGATGCGACGACCGGCCATATCGACGACTTTGCGACCTGGCTTGCCGACTACGCCGGGATCTGGGCGGACTTCGTCGCGCCGCAGCCCGGGCCCCATGTCGCCGTCGGCCATTCGATGGGCGGCAACCTGGTCCTGCGCGCGGTCGCGGAAAAGCGCATCGCACCCGCCGCCGTGGTCCTTTCCGCGCCGATGCTGGGGCTCCATCCGACCTGGGCGCCCAATGCCCTGCTGGCCCCTGTCGCCAAGGCGATATGTGCGGTGCGCGGGCGAACGGCGCGGGCCTGGAGCGGGAGCGAGCGGCCCGAACTGGTCAAGCGCGCGCGCCAGCACCTCCTCACCCACGACGCCGCGCGCTACGCCGATGAGCAGTGGTGGTACCAGGAGCGCCCCGGCCTCGTCATGGGCCCGGCGAGCTGGGGCTGGATTGGCGCGGCCATCGCCTCGATCCGCGCGCTGGAGCGGCGCGGCGTGCTCGAAAAGGTGCGCGCCCCCGTACAGATCCTCGCCACGCGCCGCGACGGCCTGGTCTCCTGGCCCGCCATCCGCAGCGCAGCCGGGCGCCTGCCGGCGGGCGAACTGGTCGCCTACGACGAGGGCTGCGCGCACGAGATCCTGCGCGAGGCCGATCCGGTGCGCGCACATGCACTTGCCGAAATCGAGGCTTTCCTGGACCGGGTCGCACCGGCTAGGGGCTGAGCCCTATGTCCCAGAAGTTTGATATTGCCGTCATCGGCGCGGGGATGGCCGGCGCCTCGCTGGCCGCCGCGCTCGCCGCCCGTGGGGGCGCCAGTGTCTGCCTCGTCGAGGGCGAGGATGCGCCCGGCTACCATGCCACCGGCCGCTCGGCCGCGTTCTGGGTGGAGAGCTATGGCGGGCCGGGCGTACAGCCGCTGACCGCCGCATCGGGCCCGGCGCTTCATGACCTGGGTGTCCTGACGGTGCGCCATGGCCTCACCATCGGCCGCGCCGAGCAGGCGGACGAGGTCGCGGCCTTCGCGCAGACCTTCCGCGCGATGGACGTCGAGGTGGAGGAGCTTGGCCGCGCCGAGATCGCGCGCCGCATCCCGGGCCTCAGGCCCGCGTGGACGCACGGCGCGCTCGAGCCCACGACCTGCGACATCGACGTGGCGCGCCTGCACCAGCATTATCTGGCCGCCGCGCGCCAGGCGGGCACGCCGATCCGGTGCCGGGCGTCCTTGCGCGCCGCGCGCCGGGAGCAGGGAGGCTGGCGTCTGGATCTGGCCGACGGCGCTACGCTGGAGGCGGGCATCCTTGTCAACGCGGCGGGCGCCTGGGCGGACAGCGTGGCGCAGATGGCCGGGGCGCGAGCGCTCGGCATTACCCCGCTTCGCCGCACCATTGCCCAGCTCGTGCTGGACGCGCCCGTGCCCGAGGACCTGCCGCTTGTCCTCGACATTGCCGGAGGCTTCTACTTCAAGCCCGAGAACGGGCGCCTGTGGCTGAGCCCGCATGACGAGACGCCCAGCGCCCCGTGCGATGCCGCGCCCGAAGAGCTGGACATCGCGCTGGCCATCGACCGCTTCGAGAAGGTGGTGGACTGGCGCATCGCGCGCGTCGAGCACCGCTGGGCGGGCTTGCGCTCGTTCGCGCCCGACCGTCTGCCGGTCTACGGCTTCGATGCGGAGGTGGAGGGCTTCTTCTGGTGCGCAGGGCAGGGCGGCTTTGGCATCCAGACCGCACCTGCAGGCGCGGATCTCGCCGCGCGGCTGCTGCTGGGCGAGGCTGCGGGCGCGGTCGATCCGGCGCCCTACAGCCCCTTGCGTTTTAGCTGAGAGGTCAGGCCGCGGCTGCGGACGCCGTGGCCTCGGCCTTCTCGGCCGCCGCGCTGTGCAGGCGCTTGGCGATGAAGTGCCAGGACAGCAGCGCGGGCTCGAGCATGGCCATGCCCACAGCAATGCCGAGCAGGCGCTCCATCGCGACCCCGGCCTCGATCTGGCTGTAGCTGTCGGGGACGAGCGCGGTGAGGAGTGCAATCGAGAATTGCAGGCCCACGTACTGCGTCGCCTTGCCGCCCGTTTCGAGGTGACGGCCCAGGAACAGGCCGAAGCAGGTGCCCGCGATGATCACCGCGACATTGCCGTGCGCGAGGACGAGCAGCCCGATGGCCAGCAGGCCCGCCGCGACGCAGCCGATGGCGCGGTGCAGGAGGCGGCGGCTGACGGGGACGAGCCCGCTCTGGCCAAGCCCGGCGACCGGCACGATCATCACCGCCATGATGGTGATCGCGGCCTGGGTCAGCTCCGGCACCTTCACGAAGTGGTAGAGAAGGGGCAGGGCGGCGAGCGCGATGCCGGTCTGCGCGGCGTGGCGCGCGGCGGTCGCGTTCCAGCGCATGCGCTCCGGGCGCGCCTTGCGGTTGGCGAGCCAGTCCTTGCCCGAGATGAGCGCGGCGCCCAGGCTCACCACGACGCAGGCCAGCGTGCCCGCGCCCACTTCGATGACGCGGGTGAAGGCCAGCTCGAAAGTGGCAAGGTCAGGATTGGCGAGCTTGTCGAGCAGGACGATCTCGAAGGTCAGGCCGAACAGGAACCAGGCGTAGGCGCGGCGACCCGTCAGCATGCCGTAAAGGCCCATGCCGCCGACGAGGCCTGCGCTCAGCACGGCAACGACCAGCGAGTGCAGGGCCAGCGGGGCCAGCATCAGCGCGAGCGCGCCGCCCGCCAGCGTGCCGACCATGCGCATCGCGCCGCGCAGCAGCGTTTCCAGGGTGTCGCTCTTCAGAAGCACCAGCGCGGACACCGCCGCCCAGTTGACCATGCGCGCATCGGCAAGCTGCGCGAGCACGATGGCCAGCATGACCGAGAGCACGCAGGCGATCTCGTCGGCCATGCGGGGGCCCGGACGGGTCAGTTCGCGCAGTTCGTTCTGCACATGCGATGTGATCAGCTTCACCATGCCGCTGATTATGGGCCGATCGGGGCGCCCTTAGAAGGTGGGTGCAGTTGCATAGAGCGCACGAGTGACTTGCAATTTCGCAAATGCAGCGAAAACCTTCGCACTTGCGGCATATCGGAGGTGGAGCGCGGGCCTCGCGTCATCGCGAGAGGCCAAAGAAATTTCGTGTCGTGGGGGCAACAGGGCCCGAAAGCGGGGCGGGAAACGCAAGGCCCCCGCGAATCCGGGGATCGCGGGGGCCGACTCTGTGCTTCGTTGCGTTTTGCGCAATCAAATTTCAGCGCGTGCAATCGCCCGCCGTGGCGACGTGGGAGGCCGCGTGGTCCGGGGCGCTCAGGCCACCGATTTGGCCGCATCGCTGGCGAGCTGGTCGACGCGTTCGTTTTCCGCATGTCCATTGTGCCCGCGCACCCACTGCCAGGTGATCTTGTGCGGCTTCGTCGCGGCGAGCATCTCGCGCCAGAGTTCGGCGTTGGCGACGGGCTGGCGCGAGGCGTTGACCCAGCCCTTCTTCTGCCAGCCGTGGACCCACTTGGTGATCCCGTCGATGACGTACTTGCTGTCGGTGCACAGGACGATCTCGCAGGGCTGGTTGAGCACTTCGAGCGCCTTGATGACCGCGGTCATCTCCATGCGGTTGTTGGTCGTCTGGGCTTCCGAGCCCGACATTTCCTTCTCGTGCTCGCCCATGCGCAGGAGCGCGCCCCAGCCACCGGGGCCGGGATTGCCCTTGCAGGCGCCGTCGGTAAAGATCTCGATTTTCTTCATCGCCTCAGGCTTCCTTCGCGAAGAGGTCGCGGTTTTCCGCGCTGGCGTAGAAGTCGAGCCGCCGCGCGAAGGCGAGCGGGTCCTTGGGAGTGACGAGCGCGTCCTCGGGGGTGTTCATCCAGTCGTAGGCGCGCGTCGACAGGAAGCGCATCGCAGCGGCGCGGGCCAGCAGCGGGAGCGCGGCGCGTTCCTCGTCCGAGAGCGGACGCACACTTTCGTAGCCTTCCAGGAGCGCGCGCGAGATCTCGGGATCGAAGCGCGTGCCGTCGTCGCTGAAGCACCAGGCCGCGTGGGTCACGGCAACGTCGTAGGCCAGGATGTCGGTGCAGGCGAAGTAGAAGTCGATGAGGCCGGTGACTTCCTCGCCCAGCATCAGCACGTTGTCCGGGAAGAGGTCGGCGTGGACCACGCCCTCGGGCAGGCCGAGCGGCCAGCCCAGGGTCAGGCTGGTCAGCTCGCGCTTCACGATGCGGGCCAGCTCGGGATGGATGAGGTTGAGGCCTTCCTCGCCGCAGTCGGTCAGAAGCTGGTTCCACCGGGCAAGGCCCATGGTGTTGGTGCGCCGCTGCGGGAAGCTGGCGGCGGCGAGGTGCACCTTGGCGAGCGCCGCGCCCACCGAACGGGCCTGGCCCGCGGTCGGTTCGCTCACCGAGACGCCGGGCAGGAACTCGATCAGGGCGAGCGCCTTGCCTTCGTGGAAACGGTGGCTGGCGCCCTCGCGGTCATGGATCGTGCGCGGCACCGGGCAATCGTTGGCGGCGAGGTGGTCGAGCAGGTCGAGGAAGAAGGGCAGGTCCTCGACGTCGGTGCGCTCCTCGTACATCGTAAGGATGTAGCGGCGCGGCTCGTCCTCGCCGCGCTGGGCTTCCAGGAGCCAGTTGCTGTTCGAAACGCCCTCGGCGATGCCCTTGGCGGACAGCAGGGTGCCCACGTCGAAGGCATCGACGATCGCGGCCATGTCTTCCGCGCCGATTCGTGTGTAAACGGCCATGTCTTTATGCTCTTTGGCTTTTCAGGCGGATCAGGTGGTCAGCTGCTTGGGCAGCTTGAAGCTGATCGTTTCGGTGGCGGTGACGAATTCCTGCTGGCTGACATCGCGCAGTTCCTTGAGGCGCGCGATCACTTCGTTGACCAGCGATTCGGGGGCCGAGGCCCCGGCGGTCAGGCCCACCGTATCGACACCCTCCAGCCAGGCCGGGTCGATGTCGCTGGCGCGCTGGATGAGCTGCGCGCAGGCGCCCGACCGCTGGGCGACTTCGGCCAGGCGCAGCGAGTTCGAACTGTTGGGTGCGCCGATCACGAACATCAGCTGGCAGTCGGGCGCGACGCGCTTGACCGCGGCCTGCCGGTTCGAGGTCGCATAGCAGATGTCCTCGGCCTTGGGGGCTGCCACCTTCGGATAGCGCGCCTGGATCGCGGCGATGATCGCGGCGGTGTCATCCACCGAGAGGGTGGTCTGCGAGAGGTAGGCCAGCTCCGCGTCGGCCGGAAAGTCCAGCGCGGCGACGTCCTCGACCGTCTCGACGAGCGTCATGCCGCCCTCGGGCACCTGGCCGAAGGTGCCGATCACCTCGGGGTGGCCGGCGTGGCCGATGAACAGGATGTGGCGCCCGTCCGCGATCTGGCGCTCGGCCTGGCGGTGGACCTTGGAGACCAGCGGGCAGGTCGCATCAAGCCAGTCGAGGCCGCGCTCGGTGGCCGCTGCGGGCACCGACTTGGGCACGCCGTGGGCGGAGAAGATCACCGGAACCCCGTCGGGCACCTCGTCGAGTTCCTCCACGAAGATCGCGCCCTTGGCCTTCAGGCCATCGACCACGAAGCGGTTGTGGACGATCTCGTGGCGCACGTAGACCGGCGGGCCGTACTTCTCGATCGCCCGCTCGACGATCTCGATGGCGCGGTCGACACCGGCGCAGAAGCCGCGCGGGGCGGCAATGAAGAGACGGAGCGGGGCCTTGGTCGACGCAGCTTCGCAAGAGGCGGGCGCGGACTCGGCCGGGGATGGAAAGGGCGCGTTCATACTGCGCCCTCTAGCGCTTTGCCGCTTGCATCGCTAGGGCAAGCGCACGCCACTCAAGGGATGTCATGATGAATGCACGCCGCCTGACCGCCACAGTCCTGTTCTCCGCCGCGGCCGCGACGGCCCTCAGCGCCTGCAAGTCGGAAGGTGAGATCGTTCTGAACTCGGGGGTCGGGATCACCGCCGTGCGCAGCGCCTGCCCGGCCGTCGGGATCCCCGATTTCACGGGCGACATCACGCTTTTCGGGCCCGGAGGCGCCAAGACCGCCGACAACATCGACGTCACCGCGACGATGACGCAGGTGCGCGCGCAGTGCGGCGAGGGCACCGACAAGGTGACCAGCCAGGTCAACTTCGTCGTGCGCGCCCAGCGCAGCGACACGAACGGCGCACGCCGCGTGACGCTGCCGTACTTCGTCACCGTCCTGCAGGGTGGCAACTCGGTGGTGAGCAAGCGAATCGGCCAGGTCACGCTGGACTTTGCCGACGGCGAAGCGCGCGCCGAGGCCACCGCCAACGGCTCGGCCTTCATCGACCGCGGCGCGGCCACGCTGCCCGCCGAGGTCCGCCAGCGGATCACCGCCAAGCGCCGCCCGGGCGACCAGGACGCCGCGCTTGACCCGCTCGCCGATCCGACCGTGCGTGCGGCCGTGACCCGCGCGACCTTCGAGGTGCTCGTCGGCTTCCAGCTCAACGACGATCAGATCGCCTACAACGCCACGCGCTGAGCGCAGTCGGTTCTCGAAAAAGGGCGCGGCGGACTTTGGTCTGCGGCGCCTTTTTTCGTGGAAGAAGATAGCGATTCAAGGGGCTATTACCCCTTGACCCCGGAACCGTCCAAGGCAGTTCGTGCCTTGATCGGAGCGTATGAAGCGTGAGGGTGGCGGAGTAATTGGAGGGGCAAAGCCTCTCAATCCGCATTCCCCTATCACCCTCAAGCCACGCGGCCCGGCACGCCTGCGCTCGACAGTTTGGGGAGCCCGAGGGCGATGGCCCTCGGAAATCTCTTCTTTCTTACGCCAATTTCCCACTCACCGCCGCGATGTGCGCCCGCGCCGCCTGCGCGATGGTCTTGCGGCTGGTGCGTTCCTCGCGCGTCAGGGCGGGCAGGATGTGGACGGTGACCGGGATCGGGCGTGTGCGCGCGAGGATGCGCAGCGCGTTGCCCAGGCCCGGTTCGTCTCCCACCCAGGCGACCTTTTCGGGCTGCGGGCCGTAGTCGAGCCAGACCGGGTGGATCGCGACGTGGGCCAGGTCGCTTTCGAGCGGGGAGAGCAGCGAGGACTTGAACGGGAGCAGGCCGCGCCCGTCGCTCGTCGTGCCTTCGGGGAAGAGGGTGAGGCTGCCGGTCTCGGCAAGGGCGGTGCGCACCTGGTCGGCCTGCTGCGCGACCGAGCGGCGGTCGTGGCGGGCGATGAAGACGGTGTCGTTCATCTCGCACAGGCGCCGCAGGGGGGCGAAGACGGAGAGGCCGTCGTGGGCGACGAAAGCGCAGCCCGTAGTCCCGGCAAGGGCGGGAATATCCAACCATGACATATGGTTGGAGAGGAAGATCGCGGTCTCGCCCCGGCCCGGCAAGGTGCCCTTCACGCGCAGGCGCAGGCCCGCGATGGCGCCCAGCGTGCGCAGGAAGAGGGGCGGCGCGGGATTGTGCCGCGTGAACAGCGCGAAGACATAATAGGCGGCCACCGCAAGGATCAGGCTGACGACAAGCGCGCCGATCCGCAGGGCGATCAGCGGCCAGCCCAGCAAGGGCGGACGGGGCCAGGGGGCGCCCGGCTCGGTGTCGTGTGCGGGGGAGGTCACAGGCTCAACGGCCCGGGCCGCGCGGCTGGCCGGGGTGACCGGCACGCGCGGGAAAAGGGGGCAAGGGCTGGGGTATCAGCCCTCGTCACGGTCGAGCTTGACGCCGAACAGTTCCATGCGGTGATCGACGAGGCGGAAGCCCAGCTTCTCGGCGATCTGCTTCTGGAGAGCTTCCAGTTCGGGGTCGACGAATTCGACCACGGCGCCGGTCTCGACGTCGATCATGTGGTCGTGGTGGGCTTCGGGGGGCGGCCTCGTAGCGGGCGCGTCCGTCACCAAAGTCGTGGCGGTCGAGAATGCCGGCTTCCTCGAACAGGCGCACGGTGCGGTAGACCGTGGCGATCGAGATGCCCGGATCGATCGCGGTGGCGCGTTCGTGCAGCTTCTCGACGTCGGGGTGGTCGGTGCTCTCGGACAGAACCTTGGCGATCACGCGCCGCTGTTCGGTAATCCGCAGGCCACGCTCGGCGCAAAGGGCTTCAATGTCGATGGGCTGGCTCACGTCTGACCTGTCTTATGCAAAAGGAAACACCGGCCACAGAGGGCCGGTGTCGTCCCGATACCAAAAGAATCGGGAAAGGGGAAAGGGGGACGGCGAACGTTTGCACTGTTCTCGCCCGGTAAGGTCGGGCCGGGCGAGGTGGGGGGAGCAAGGTTCAGGCGTACCCTCTTTTCCGGTGCGGGCGCCTATCAGGCAGCCACCGCCTTGGGCTTGCGGCCACGGCGGGCGTTGGGCTTGCGGCCCAGGCCGATCTTCTTCGCGAGTTCGCGACGCTTTTCGGCGTAGTTGGGGGCGACCATCGGGTAGTCGGCGGGCAGGTTCCAGCGCGCGCGGTACTCTTCCGGGGTCATGTTGTAGTGCGTCATCAGGTGGCGCTTGAGCATCTTGAGCTTCTTGCCGTCTTCAAGGCAGACGATGTAGTCGGGCTTGATCGAGGCGCGAACCGAAACGGCGGGCTCGGGCTTTTCTTCTTCCACGGCCGTAGTGCCGCCGAGACCGGCAAGTGCGCCGTAAACATTGTTGATCAACGAGGGGAGATCATCGACCGTGACGCTGTTGTTGCTGACGTGCGCGGCAACAATGTCGGAAGTGAGAGTGATGAGCGTTTCGCTCATGTCGGGCTGAACAGTTTCCATTATATTTTCCTCTATGGCGACCTTGAGGCATTCATTCGTTGGCCGACACATCTGTGACTTGCCGAGAGATGCAATGGCTCAAACGAGCCAATGTTTCAAGTAGTATCGTAAGTTGTTTTGGACTTCGCGCTGCCAAAATGGATGGAAACCTTGAATCTGCCCAATTTAAACTCAGAGATCGCGCGCGAATGTAATCGCGTTGACGCGCTCTCCCGACAATAAGCGGTAGTAGTCGGGGCGTTCGCCGATCTGGTAGAATCCGAATGCGCTGTAAAGGGATTCGGCAGGGTTTCCCTTTCGCATTTCCAGCAACAGCCGTTGCGCACCGCGGTGTTTAGCGGAATTACTAAGTAATTCGAGAAGAGTCTTGCCGAGGCCTTTTCCGCGTTCCTGCGGAATTACGGCCAGGAGGAGAAGTTCTTCTTCGTCGAAGCCGTGGCGCGAGAGCGTGAACCCGGCCGCGGGGGTCTCTGCCTCGGGGGGATTCCCGCCGGCATCGACAAGGCTGTAGTACGTATGTCCAAAAAGTAACGCGTCTTCGACTTGGCGCCGGGTCCAGGCTTCCCCGTATAGAGGGTCGAAGGCCGCGGTCATGACTTCCATCAACTTGTCGAGGTCTTCGGTCATGGGATCCTGCTGGCGGGGACTACTTGTGTTCAAGAGTGCGCAGACTAGCCGGGCAACGTGCCGCCGGGCAAGCGCGCATCGGGCGCGCGGCCATACAGCGGGCTGATGTCGGGCGGAGGTGGGCGGTGGGAAGCGCGGCGAAGGCGCGGGCATCGGGGAGCAGGGGCTGCGCCGTGCCGTGGCCGCGCGCGGCGACGAGCGCCTCGGCCTCGTTGCCAGTGACGCGCTGGGCGGTGAGGGCCTGGGCCGCCGCGTCCGGTTTGAGCGAGGCGAGCGGCGCCGTGCTGGCGCCCGCCGCATCGAAGCTCTCGACGAACCATTCGCCGTGTCCGCCGGTCATGGCGACGTCTAGCGGGCCTTCGCCGAAGGCCTCGCGCGCCATCGCCGCGACCAGCGCGAGGGTGGGATAGCCCACGATTTCTGCCCCCCAGGCGAGCGCCAGGGCGCGCGCGGCGGCAAGGCCCACGCGCACGCCGGTAAAGCTTCCCGGGCCCAGCGCCACCGCGATGCGGTCGGCCTTGCCGCGTTCGGGCAGCTGCGCGATCATCGGCACCAGCGCCTCGGCGTGGCCGCGCCCGAGCACGCGAAACGTCCCGCCGATCAGCGTATTGCCCTCCAGAAGGGCCACCGAACAGGCCGCGGTGGCGCTGTCGATGACGAGGGTCCGGGCCGGAAGGGCGGCGGGGGACGGTGAGGGCGAGGGCGACACGCGGGCGGGCTGACTTTGCTGTTGTCGGGGAGAGGTCGTGAAAAGGGGCGGCCGATCAGGCCGCGCGCACCTCGCTGACTTCGGGCACGTAGTGCTTGAGCAGGCTTTCGATGCCGTGCTTGAGCGTCGCGCTCGAGGACGGGCAGCCCGAGCAGGCGCCCTGCATCGAGAGGTAGACCACGCCTTCGCGGAAGCCCCGGTAGACGATGTCGCCGCCATCGTTGGCCACGGCCGGGCGCACGCGGGTCTCGATCAGGTCCTTGATCTGCGCGATGATGTCCGCATCGGCCGGATCGTCGCCCAGGTCCGCATCCTCGCTCTCGGGCGGGACGGTGATGCCGTTGCCGCTCTGGCGGAACAGCGGGGCCTCGGAGACGAAGTGGTCGAGCAGGATCGAGACGACCTGCGGCTTGAGGCCGGGCCATTCGACGCCGGGCGCCGCGGTGACCGAAATGAAGCCGTGGCCGAAGAAGACGCCGGTGACGTCGCCCAGGTCAAACAGCGCTTCGGCGAGCGGCGAGGCGGCCGCGTCCTCGGGCGAGGTAAACTCGCGCGTGCCTTCGGCCATGACTTCCCGACCAGGCAGGAACTTGAGCGTGGCGGGGTTGGGAGTCGTTTCGGTTTCAATAAACATGATGCCCGCGATTTAGGCTTTTGGGGCTTTTAATCAAGTCATGGGGCGGGTGCGGGACGTTTTGTCCGGGGCTGACAGCGGCGCAGATTGCGGCCGATCTCAACCAAGTTGCCGGTTATAAAGGTTAAAGGTGATATTTGTGCATGAGCGAAGCAGGTGTGCGCGGCGCTCTATTCACTGGCCCTTAATCCGCCCGCATCCTATAGCCTTGGCAATGACCACTATTTCGCGCGCCGCCAGTTCGCTCGCCTGTCTTGCCTTCCTTCTGCAGGTCCCGGTCCCGTCCGCCGCTGCGCAGGACGCATCGCCCCCGTCCACGGATGCCCCCGCGCCGGCCGAGGCCGCTCCTCCCGCGCCGGTGCTGCAGACGAACGAGGAGGACCCCTGGCTCTACCGCGGCAGCAACATCCCGCACGACAAGGCCTGGCACTTCGGCGAGATGGACAACGGCCTGCGCTATGCGGTGCGCAAGAACGGCGTGCCGCCGGGTCAGGTCTCGATCCGGGTGCGGGTGGATGCCGGCTCGCTCTACGAGACCGACGCCGAGCGCGGTTATGCGCACCTTCTCGAACACATGCTGTTCCGCCAGTCGAAGTACATCCCTTCGGGCCAGGCCATCGCCGCCTTCCAGCGGCTGGGCGCGACCTTCGGGACCGACACCAACGCGGTGACCTCGGCGACGCAGACCGTGTTCAAGCTCGACCTGCCCAACGCGACGCCCACCTCGCTCGACGAGACCTTCAAGCTGATGTCGGGCATGGTCACCGCGCCCACGCTTTCGGCCGACAATCTGAAGCAGGACCGCCCGATCGTGCTGGCCGAGATGCGCGAGCGCGGCGGCGCGGCCCTGCGCGTCCAGAACGCGATGCAGGAGACGCTCTACCAGGGCCAGCCGCTCGCCGAACGCCAGCCCATCGGCACGCTCGAGACGCTCAACGCCGCGACGCAGGAGAGCGTGCGCGCCTTCTACAAGCGCTGGTACCGGCCCGATAACGTGACCGTGATCGTGGCGGGCGATGCCGACCCGGCGATGCTGGAAAGCTACGTTCGCAAATGGTTCGGCGACTGGCAGGCCAAGGGTGCGAAGGCCACGCCTCCCAGCTTTGGCGAACCCGCCGCGCCCAAGGGCTTTGCGGGCAACAACCGCGAACTCGCGCCCGTGGGCGAGACCCGCGTGCTGGTCGAGCCCGACCTGCCGCCCTCGCTGCTTGTCGCAACGCTGCGGCCCTGGAATCAGGTCGTCGACAACATCCCCTACAACCAGGGCCTGATGACCGACGCGATTGCCCAGGCGATCATCAACCGGCGCCTCGAAACCCGCGCGCGCGCCGGGGGCAGCTTCCTTTCGGCCTCGGTCAACACCGACAAGATCTCGCGCAGCGCGGACGTCACCTTCATGTCGGTCACGCCGCTGGGCGATGACTGGAAGGAGGCGCTCGAGGACGTGCGCGGCGTGATTGCCGATGCCATGACCCGCGCCCCCACGCAGGCCGAGATCGACCGCGAGGTGGCCGAGCTCGACGTCGCCTTCCAGGTCCCGGTCGAGCAGGAGCGCATCCTGCCCGGCTCCCAGTTGGCCGATGATCTGGTCAACGCGCTCGACATCCGCGAGACGGTGGCTTCGCCCAAGGACGTGCTGCGCATCTTCCGCGAATCGCGCGCCTTGTTCACCCCGCAGGCCGTGCTCGACCACACCCGTGGCCTCTTCGCGGGCACCGTGACGCGCGCGCTCTTCACCACGCAGGAGGAGGGCAAGGTCACTGCAACGGCGCTGCGCGACGCGCTCATCGCGCCGGTCGAGGCCGACGCCACCGCGCGCCGGGTCACCAACGCCGAGCCGGTCTCGTTCGACACGCTGCCCGCCATCGGCACGCCGGCGGCCCCTATCGCCGACCAGCCCACTGGCCTGCTCGACATCGAGGAGCTGACCTTTGCCAATGGCGTGAAGGCGCTGCTCTGGCCGGTCGCCGAGGAGCCGGGCCGCGTCGTCGCCAAGGTGCGCTTCGGGGGCGGCACGCGCTCGATCGCGCCCGAGGACGCGCCCTACCTGACGCTGGGCGAATACGCGCTGGTGGGATCGGGGCTGGCAACGCTGGGGCTCGACGATCTCGACGTGATCTCGACGGGCCGCAAGATGGGCTTCGAGTTCACCGTCGATGACGCCGCCTTCCAGCTCAAGGCCGAGACGCGCCCGCAGGACCTGGAAGACCAGCTCTACCTCTTCGCGGCCAAGCTCGACCTGCCGCGCTGGGACGAGAACCCGCTGCGCCGCGCCAAGGCTGCGGCCAAGATCCAGTACGACACCTTCGCCACCTCACCGCAGGGCATCCTGAGCCGTGATCTGGACTACTACCAGCACGGCAAGGACGCGCGCTTTGCCACGCCCACGCCCGCCGAGATCGACAAGGCGACACCCGAGGGCTTCAAGCGCGTGTGGTCCAAGGCGCTCGCCGAAGGGCCGGTGGAAGTGCAGATCTACGGGGACTTCGACAAGGCGGCCGCGATTGCCGCGCTGGAGAAGACCTTTGGTGCTCTCAAGCCGCGCGAGGACGCGCGCAGCACCGCGAGTGCGCCCGATATCGCGGCCGCGCAGCCCAGCACGAAGCCGGTTGTCCTGCACCACCATGGCGATCCCGACCAGGCCGCCGCCGTGCTCTCCTGGCCGACCGGCGGGGGCACTCTGGAAATCCGCGAATCGCGCCAGCTGGAAATCCTCACCCAGCTCTTCACCAACCGCCTGATCGATGCGGTGCGCGAGAAGCTGGGCGTTGCCTATTCGCCCTATGTCTATTCGACCTGGCCGGTCGATCTCCAGGCGGGCGGGGCGATCACGGCGGTCGCGCAGGTCGATCCCAAGTCGGTCGACGTGTTCTACCAGACCGCCGAGGAGATCGCGCAGGACCTCATCGCCAACCCGCCGACCGCCGACGAACTGGCCCGCGTCACCGAACCGCTGCGCCAGCAGGTGACGCGCGCGGCGTCGAGCACCTCGTTCTTCATGAACCAGCTGGAAGGCGCGAGCCGCGATCCTGCGCGCTTTGGTTCGGTGCGCTCGGTGCTCATCGACTATACCCGGACCACCCCGGCCGAGATGCAGGCGCTTGCCGCCAAGTATCTGGGCGAAGGCAATTCCTGGCGGCTTGAGGTGATCCCCGAAGAGGGCAGCAGGAGCAAGGTCGCGGCAAAGTAACGCGCGATGTCCACGCGGCAGGGCTTTCTCAAAAACCCCTGCCGCGCAACCGATTAGCGGTTTTGGGCAAAGCTTCTTTGCAAAAATTGCGGGCAGAGGCTATGGGGCCCGCCTTGCCGAGGCTTCGTGCAAGGTATCCGGGCGCCCGTGGCGACCCGGCAGGAGCGGCCCGGGAGAGGGCCGCATTTCAGGAGTGAACGACGTGGCAAGCAATTGGACCCCGGATGGCTGGAAGGCGCAGGAAGCGCGCCACCTTCCGGTATATGGCGATGAGACAAAGCTGAACGAGGTCGAGGCGACCCTGGCAAAGTTTCCGCCGCTGGTCTTTGCAGGCGAAGCGCGCGAACTGAAGAAGGACCTCGCCGAAGTGGCCGAGGGCCGCGGTTTCCTGCTCCAGGGCGGGGACTGCGCGGAGAGCTTCGCCGAGTTCCACCCCGACAACATCCGCGACACCTTCCGCGTCCTGCTGCAGATGGCCGTCGTGCTCACCTTCGCCAGCAAGCAGCCGGTGGTGAAGGTCGGGCGCATGGCCGGCCAGTTCGCCAAGCCGCGCTCCTCGCCGACCGAGATGGTCGATGGCGTCGAGATGCCCAGCTACTTCGGCGACATCATCAACGGGATCGAGGGCAATGCGCAGGCGCGCCGCAACGATCCGGAACGCATGGTCCAGGCCTATGGCCAGTCGGCCGCGACGCTGAACCTGCTGCGCGCTTTTGCGACCGGCGGCTATGCCAACCTCAGCCAGGTCCACAAGTGGACGATGGAGCACATCGACCGCAGCCCCTGGGGTGAGAAGTTCGCGCAGATGGCCGACCGTATCGGCGAGGCGCTCGACTTCATGTCGGCCTGCGGCGTCGATCCCACGACCGTCCCGCAGCTGCAGGGCACCCAGTTCTACACCAGCCACGAAGCGCTGCTGCTCCCCTACGAGCAGGCGCTGACCCGCCGCGATTCGCTGACCGGCGGCTGGTACGACTGCTCCGCGCACATGCTGTGGATCGGGGACCGCACCCGCTTTGAAGGCTCGGCCCACGTCGAGTTCCTGCGCGGTGTCGAGAACCCCATCGGCATGAAGTGTGGTCCGAGCCTCGAGCCCGACGCGCTCCTCAAGATGCTCGACACGCTCAACCCCAACCGCGAGCCGGGCCGCATGACCCTCATCAGCCGTTTCGGCCACGAGAAGGTCGAGGCAGGCCTGCCCAAGCTGGTGCGCGCGGTGAAGGCCGAAGGGCACCCGGTGGTGTGGTCGTGCGATCCCATGCACGGCAACGTCATCAAGACCGATTCGGGCCTCAAGACCCGCCCCTACGACCGCATCCTCTCCGAAGTGCGCGGCTTCTTCGCGGTGCACCGCGCCGAAGGCACGCACGCGGGCGGTATCCACGTCGAGATGACCGGCCAGGACGTGACCGAGTGCACGGGCGGCGCCATCGCCATCACCGACGAGCGGCTGGGCGATCGCTACCACACGCACTGCGATCCCCGCCTCAACGGCGCGCAGTCGATCGAACTGGCCTTCGAGATGGCGGACCTGCTCAACCTCGAAGCCAACGCGCAGCACCAGGCCGCGGCCTGATCCGCACGCCAGTCCGCTGAAGACACCAAAGGGCAGGGACCGCCGATGTGCGGTTCCTGCCCTTCGTGTGTGCCGGATCGGGGCAGGGAAGGACGCGTTTCAGGGCCTGTGATCCTGACACTTGAGGGCAAAAGGATCTTCCGAGGGTCCTCGCCCTCGGGCTCCCCGAACTGTCAGGCTCACCTCCCGCGCGCACCATGGCGTGAGAAAGGCGAGGTCGCCGATTCCGGGGTCCAAGGGGCGATGGCCCCTTGAATCCTCTTCTCCCTACTGCCCCACGCGCAGCGTGGCCCTGTCGAGCGCGGCGAGGCGTTCGGGGTTGCCGCGTGCGGCCATGCGCATGTCCATCAGCGCGTCGCGGTCGGCGTGGGCGCGGGCGAGCGACGTCACGCGGCAGTCGCGCATCTGCGCCATCTCCTGCAATTCGCGCAGGTCCGGCGCGCCGCACACGCTCTTCACCGCGCGCACGAGGCGCAGGTCGAGCGCGTCGCGCCCGCTGGCGCTGTCGAGGTCAAGGTCGCTGTAACGCACGGCAACCGTCGGTAGGTCCTCCCAGACGTGCTTTTGCACGACCACTTCGTTGGACGCCGAGGCGGCGCTTCCCAGCAGCACGCAGCCGAGCGTGCAGGCGGCAATGGTAAGCCTGTTCATGGTACTTCTCCTCTACGGTGCGCAGCCCATGGGGAGCCGCGCGGGACGCAGGTAGAGGCATGTGCGGACAAGGGTGTTCGCACCGGGCAATCGGCCCGTTTCGCGTTCGAATTTCAGGCGTGGGGGACGGGCTGCGTCACTGGGCAGCAAGCTCTCACGAAAGGCGTTGCGTTTCGGTGCGTGCCTGGTCGTCAATCAGGCACCGAGTCGGTGATCGGGATGTCTGGCGGGTCGCCAGGGCATCGGGAAGTTCATCGAGTTTATCGCAACTTATGATTGCGGCGACCTCTCCCTGCGGTAATTTTGGATTATACGCCCCTCTTGCTGTGAAACAAAGTGTTTCATTGGGCGCTGGTGCAGACTGCCCTCAGGACGCGACGAAACGCGGCCAAGGCCCTGCTTTTACGTAGATTTACGAGGGGGCGAACAGGGCGCAGCTGCTTATTTGAACGAAGCGGAGAAGTAGAAGCATTGTTCCGAGGGCCATTGCCCTCGGGCTCCCCATACCGCGCAAGCTCACCTTGCGCGCGCACCGTGGTTCGCGAAAGGTGAGCTCGCCCAGTTTGGGGTCAAGGGGCGATGGCCCCTGGAAATAGGCCTTCTGCAAGGTGGCGGTCGCGGCCCTGTCAGCCCCCGCAGCGGCTGTAGTAGCCCTGGCGGCAGGCGCGCACGTCGCGTTCCCAGGCGGCGCGCTCGGCCTCGTAGTCCTGCCGCGCGCGGGCATAACGGCTGCGGTCGTCCTCGTAGGCCTGCATGTCTTCGTTGTAGGCACGGGCGCTGTAGTCCGCATAGTCGCGGCGGTCGGCCTCGGCCGCAGCCCAGTCGTCCCAGCCTTGCGCATAGCGGGCATCGCGGCGCGCGACGTAGGCGGCCTGTTCGCGGTTGAGGCGGCGGATCTCGGCGGCATCGGCTTCGCGCGCGGCGCGCGAGCGCATCCCGGGATCGCGCGGATCGTCGGCCTGCGCCGGCGTTGTGGTGACGGCGATCGCCAGTGCGGCGAGCGCGGCGGCGCGTGTGAAACCCCTCATCGAATATCCCTCAAGTCCCGGTATGTCCCTTGGGCCTTGCTAGGCGCGAGGGGCACACGATTGCAAAGGCCTTGCGACGAAGCGAGCCGCCATCCAGCGCAGCTCCGGCACGGGTGGCCGAGGCGCGTGCCTCCAAGTAAATTGTCCTGAAATCTCAAGATCCCGGCCTGCCGTTACGGCTTTTGTCATCTTAAATTCTTTGACTCGACTTCGCGTCAGCCCGCATTTTCAGGGCCTGTCGAGCCGTCGGGAGACATCGTCATGAACATTGTCGAGCTGCAATCGGCCGTGGGCGCCAAGCCCGACGGGATCTGGGGCCCCAAGTCGCGCGCGGCGCTGCTGACCGCCTTCACCAATACCCAGGCCCCCGCCATCACCGATGCGGAAGAGGCCGAGCTGGCCGAGCGCCTGCACGTCAGCGTGAAACAGCTGCGCGCGGTGGCGCAGGTGGAATCCTCGGGCGGCGGGTTTGACCGGCAGGGGCGCCCCAAGATCCTCTACGAGCGGCACAAGTTCCACAAGTACACCGGCGGGCGCTGGTCGGTCACGGCCTTCAGCAACCCGCGCTACGGCGGCTACAGCGAAAGCAGCTGGGACAAGCTGGCGGGCGCGATCGTGACCGGGGATGTCGATGCCGCGTTCATGGCCTGCTCCTGGGGCAAGTTCCAGGTGCTGGGGCAGTGGTGGGACGAGTTCGGCTTTGCGAGCCCCTTCGCCTTTGCCTTCAGCACGGTCGCCTCCGAACTCAAGCACTACGAACTGCTCGCCCATTACGTCGAATACAACGAGCTCAACGACGAAATGGCCGCGCTCTCCACCGATCCCGACGACTGCCGCGCCTTCGCGCGCGCCTACAACGGCGGCGCCTACGCGCGGCTGGGCTACCACACCAAGCTGGCCGCCGCGATGGGGTGAGGGCGCGCAAGGTGAGGTTGATGGTATGGGGAGCCCGAGGGCGATGGCCCTCGGAATCTTCTCTTTGCCTGCTTCGGCGAACTTCAAAGGCTTGTTCCCGGGTCGTTTGACGCAGACGCATCGCATCGGGTATTTCCGATGGGTTTCCGCCGCAGCCTCGCTGCGATGCGGCCTGTCCCAGCGATGGAGCCTTTGCCCTTCATGTCCGAATACCGTTACCTGCGCGCTCTTCCCGATCCTGACAGCCTGCCCGCGCTGCGCCCCGAATACGCGCACCTGCGCCCCGCGCAGGGGCTGGGCGAACTGGACCCGCCCCCGCGCATCCTGCTCCTCTACGGGTCGCTGCGCGAACGCTCCTACTCGCGCCTTGCGGTCGAGGAGGCGGCGCGCCTCCTGCAGTACTTCGGTTGCGAGACGCGCATCTTCGACCCCCGCGACCTGCCGCTCCCCGACCAGGTCCCGGGGGACGATCACCCGGCCGTCCACGAACTGCGCGAGCATGCGCTGTGGTCCGAAGCGCAGGTCTGGTGCAGTCCGGAGCGCCACGGCCAGATCACCGGCATCATGAAGACGCAGATCGATCACCTGCCGCTGGCGTTCAAGGGCCTGCGCCCTACGCAAGGGCGCGCGCTGGCCGTCATGCAGGTCAGCGCCGGCTCGCAATCGTTCAACTCGATCAACACCTTGCGCGTGCTGGGGCGCTGGATGCGGATGTTCACCATCCCCAACCAGTCCTCGGTCGCCAAGGCCTACGAGGAGTTCGACGAGGCGGGCCGGATGACCCCGTCGAGCTACTACGACCGCATCGTCGACGTCATGGAGGAACTGGTGCGCTTCACCGTCCTCCTGCGCCCCCACGCCGAACAACTTGTCGACCGCTACTCGGAGCGCAAGGACAAGGATCAACCGGTCGAAACGCATGTCGAGAAGGCCGGGTTGGCCTGAGGCTGGAGAGAAAGAAATTCAGTCCGAGGGCCATCGCCCTCGGGCTCCCCGAACTGTCGAGCCACCTTACGCGCGCACCGCGGCGTGAGAGAGGTGAGGTCGCCCGTTCTGGGGTCCAAGGGGCGATGGCCCCTTGAATTGGCACTTTCTTCTTTGCGGTTAGCCGTTGGACGGATGGACAATGTCGTCTTGCCGTCCTTCCGCCCTCTAGGTAACCTTGCTCAGTATTCGGGTTCTCGGGCACGTTCCAGGCCCGATGCCCCATGCGCTGGGGAACCGCAGGGCCCTCAAGGCATTGCGCTTGGGGCCCGCGGACATATCTAGGGGGCCAATCTGCGCGCCGGACGCTTGAACGACGCGAACAAATCTGGAACATAGGCCCCCATGAGTCTGACCCACATCACCGTGCGCGGTGCGCGCGAGCATAACCTCAAGGGCTTCGATATCGCGCTGCCGCGCGACAAGCTGATCGTCATCACCGGGCTTTCGGGGTCGGGCAAGTCGAGCCTCGCCTTCGACACGATCTACGCCGAAGGCCAGCGCCGCTACGTCGAGAGCCTCTCGGCCTACGCGCGCCAGTTCCTTGAAATGATGCAGAAGCCCGATGTGGAGCACATCGACGGCCTCAGCCCTGCCATTTCCATCGAGCAGAAGACGACGAGCCGCAACCCGCGCTCGACCGTCGCCACCGTGACCGAGATCTGGGACTACATGCGCCTGCTCTGGGCGCGCGTGGGTGTGCCCTATTCGCCCGCAACCGGCCTTCCCATCGAGGCGCAGACCGTCTCCAACATGGTCGACCGGGTGATGGAGCTGCCCGAGGGCACGCGCCTTTACCTGCTGGCCCCCGTCGTGCGCGGCCGCAAGGGCGAGTACCGCAAGGAACTGGCCGAGTGGCAGAAGGCGGGCTTTACCCGCGTGCGCATCGACGGCGAACTCTACGCCATCGAGGACGCGCCCGCGCTCGACAAGAAGTACAAGCACGACATCGAGGTCGTGGTGGACCGCATCGCGGTCAAGGACGGTATCCAGACGCGCCTGGCCGACAGCTTCGAGCAGGCGCTCAAGCTGGCCGAGGGGCTTGCCTATGTCGATCTTGCCGATGGCGTGGTGCCGGGGCGTGAGGACGAGGCCGAGGCCGCGAAGGGCACCAAGGGCAAGAAGAACCTGAAGGGCGCAGGGCTTCCGGCCAACCGCATCGTCTTTTCGGAAAAGTTCGCCTGTCCGGTCTCGGGCTTCACCATCGAAGAGATCGAGCCGCGCCTGTTCTCCTTCAACGCGCCGCAGGGGGCGTGCCCGGCCTGTGACGGTCTGGGCGAGAAGATGGAGTTCGACCCCCAGCTCGTCGTCCCCAACGAGGGGCTGACGCTCAAGCAGGGCGCGCTCGTGCCCTGGGCCAAGTCGAACCCGCCGTCCCCTTACTACATGCAGGTGCTGGCCAGCCTGGCCGACCACTTCGGATTCGATCTCACCACGCCCTGGCAGGACCTGCCGAGCGAGGTGCGCATCGTCATCCTCTACGGCACGGCCGGATCGCCGGTGCCGCTCACCTTCAAGGACGGGCGCAAGGAATACACCGTGACCAAGCCCTTCGAGGGCGTGATCGGCAACCTCAACCGCCGCCTTGTCCAGACCGACAGCACGCTGATGCGCGAGGAACTCCAGCGCTTCCAGACCGCGCAGCCCTGCGAGGTGTGCGAGGGCAAGCGCCTCAAGCCCGAAGCGCTGTGCGTGCGCCTGGCGGAAAGCGACATCGCCGACGCTGCGCGGCTTTCGGTGGCGGACGCCTTCGCCTGGTTCGGGAGCCTCGAAGGCAAGCTCACCGACCAGCAGGCGCAGATCGCCAAGGCCATCCTGAAGGAGATCAACGAGCGCCTCGGCTTCCTCAACAACGTCGGGCTCGATTACCTCAACCTCGACCGGACTTCGGGTACGCTCTCGGGCGGTGAGAGCCAGCGCATCCGCCTTGCCAGCCAGATCGGTTCGGGGCTTTCGGGCGTGCTCTACGTGCTGGACGAGCCCTCCATCGGCCTGCACCAGCGCGACAACGATCGCCTGCTCGAAACCCTGAAGCGCCTGCGGGACCTGGGCAACACGGTGATCGTCGTCGAGCACGACGAGGACGCGATCCGCGCGGCCGATTATGTGGTGGACCTGGGCCCCGGCGCGGGCGTCCACGGCGGCGAGATCGTGGCCGAGGGCACCTTGAAGCAGGTGCTCAAGAGCAAGACCAGCCTCACCGCGCAGTACCTCACCGGCGAACGCAGGATCGAGGTTCCGGCCACGCGCCGCAAGGGCAACGGCAAGTCGGTGACGGTCGAAAACGCGCGCGCGAACAACCTGAAGGGCGTCACCGCCGAGTTCCCGCTGGGCACCTTCTGCTGCGTGACCGGCGTCTCGGGTTCGGGCAAGTCCTCGCTCACCATCGACACGCTGCAGGCGGGCGCGAGCCGCACCTTGAACGGCGCACGCGTGATCGCAGGGCCCCACGATGCGATCCGTGGGCTCGAAGCCTGCGACAAGGTGATCGAGATCGACCAGTCCCCGATCGGGCGCACCCCGCGCTCCAACCCGGCGACCTACACCGGCGCCTTCACCCAGATCCGCGACTGGTTTGCCGGGCTCCCGGAGTCCGAGGCGCGCGGCTACAAGCCCGGGCGCTTCAGCTTCAACGTCAAGGGCGGGCGCTGCGAGGCGTGCCACGGCGACGGCCTCATCAAGATCGAGATGCACTTCCTCCCCGACGTCTACGTCACCTGCGAGGAATGCGACGGCAAGCGCTACAACCGCGAGACGCTGGAGGTGAAGTTCAAGGGCCACTCGATCGCCGACGTGCTCGACATGACGATCGAGGATGCGGTCGAGTTCTTCAAGGCCGTGCCCCCGATCCGCGACAAGATGCAGATGCTGTGCGAGGTGGGCCTTGGCTACATCAAGGTCGGCCAGCAGGCGACCACGCTTTCGGGCGGTGAGGCGCAGCGTGTCAAGCTTGCCAAGGAACTGGCGCGCCGCTCGACCGGGCAGACGCTCTATATCCTCGATGAGCCGACCACGGGCCTCCACTTCGAGGACGTGCGCAAGCTGCTGGAAGTGCTGCATCGGCTGGTCGAGCAGGGCAACTCGGTGGTCGTCATCGAGCACAACCTCGATGTTATCAAGACCGCCGACTGGCTGATCGACCTGGGCCCCGAAGGCGGCGTGCGCGGGGGCGAGATCGTCGCCGTGGGCACGCCCGAGGACGTGGTGAAGAACGAACGCTCCTTCACCGGCCACTACCTCAAGCCCCTGCTGGAGGCCTGAGGTAGAACAGAGGGATGATTCCGAGGGCCATTGCCCTCGGGCTCCCCAAACTGTCGAGCTCACGTTCCGCGCGCCACGTGGCGTGGGAAAGGTGAGGTTGCCCGTTTTGGGGTCAAGGGGCGATGGCCCCTTGAATCTCCCCTTCCTGCTTCCTCAGCGCCGTCCGAACAGCCGCGCGAAGAAGCCGGGTTTGCGCGGTGGCGGGCTTGCCTCGGCGAGTTCGGTTTCGGCGGCGACGACCTTGCGGCGGATGGCGGAGCCGGTGGCGTTGGGGTCGTAGGCGGGCAGGGGCACCTTGCGCTGGAGGCTGACGGCGGCGAGCGAGCCGAAGACATCGTCGGTCAGCGCGCCCTTCGCGAGGTGGACCATGGCCGCCTCGGTGCCCATGTCGACCGTGCCCGAGATCACCGCGACGCGGCCCGGCAGGCCCTGCACGGCGACTTCGGTGGCGACCGCCTGGTGGAAGCGCAGCGCGCGCAGCCAGGCGGCGAGCACGGCCTCGACATAGGCGCGCGGGGCCGGGGCGCCGCCTGCGTCCTCGCGGATGAAGTAGCGGCGCTTGTGGCGCAGCAGCGCGGTGTTGATCGCGGTGAGGCCGTCGATCTCCAGATAGAGCTCGATGTCTTCCTCGCGCTCGGCCCAGGGGGCCTCGTCGGCGGCGCACAGGCGCGCAGCTCTTCGGGCGAGGTGGACGAAAAGGCGAAAGCCTCGTCGGTGTAGAGCCCGTGGAGCAGGACGGGCGCGTGGGGGATGTCCTTTTCAAAGGCGACGTCCAGCTCGTTGGCCAGGCCGATGGTGAGCGCGGTGATCGGAGCGCCCTCGTGCATGTCCACGGCATCGACCAGCTCGGCCCACCCCGAAATCTCCACCGCCGCGCGCGGCGTGGCCAGACACAGCCGCGCCAGATCGGTGTCGAGCGCGGCCAGGTCGGCCGCCAAGACCTCCTCGGCCCGATCCAGATCCCCCGCCGCAATCCATGCCGCAAGCCCCTGCGTGTAGTCCCGCTCCCCCTCAAGGGTCGCGAAAGCCTCCTGCAACCTGTGAACCACCTGTAATCCCTCTTAATCGCCCACAACCTGCGCCGTGGCGCATCTCCACGGTATCTATGGGCTAGAGGTCTTTACTTAGTTAACGAACTTCCGGACTTCGCAATTTTACGAAGTCAGAAGGGGGAAAGATGCGAGGGCCATCGCCCTCGCGCTCCCCGAACTGTCGAGGACAGGTGTGCCGGGGAGCTTTGGGTAGGGAGAAACGGGCCGATTGCGGAATGGCAAGTCCTA
>NZ_DF850489.1:35156-214888 GCF_000813185.1 Novosphingobium sp. MBES04
TTTTGCGGCGAACATCAATGTTCGCCGCAAAATGACTATTAAGATGCTGGCAAAATACCTCTCACACGAAATATTTAATTATGTAGTCAGCCAACTTATCGTACTCTTCATCAATTTTCTTCATAAGCTCTATTTGATTGGGCGCCCATCGACCCTTTGCGTAGTTCTCACGGGTTGGATTGACAGTTGATAGGAATTTTATAGGCACATTTTGCTGGAGACTGTAAGGAGCCATAACATTCATGTCTTCAATTTCGGCGCATGGCTCCTCTGATATAAAATCCGGTATCGGGGAATATATTTCTACTTCACTCAAAGGTGCTATTAAATTATTCTTTACGGATGCTTTTACTTGCTCAAATTGAGCATTGTCGGCGCCGAGCTTTTTGCCTTTCCTTGTATCAAACCCATTGAATATCCATCCGCCAAACTTTGGCTTTCCTTTGCATGATACATAAGTATCTCCAGGGTTAGTCCTAGAATACCTTTTGACGCCCTGCTCCCAATCGTCGGCAAAGATAGGAAGAACTTCACCGATGAGGCCCACGCAATATGCGGAAAAGCGGTCGGCGGTGCATGGGACAAGAAAATAATCTGACGAATAAAGAGCAGATCGAACGATAGAGCCAAATGATGGTGGGAGATCGATCAGGACGAAATCATACGGTGTTTCACCGTCACGAACCCCCGCGTCAGCAATCAGACTGGGGGTAAGGAAGCGATAAAGGCCGGAGCCGCCGATCACGTCAGTGCCGACATTCAAAATGTCGGAAAATGCGTTCAGCCAAAAATCACCAGGAATTAGGTCAAACTGGTGGCCATCGACGAATTTTGGCTGCGCCAAATGGGGGATTCCCCGACGACTCTGCTGAATAAATGGAAGCACGAATGACCGAATAGTGGAGCCAAATTCCCTTTCCTCGGTTGGCTTTAGTAGCTGTTCGAATTCTTCACTTCCTAAAGCTGCGATGGACAAATTGCATTGCGGATCGAAGTCAATAAGTAAGACCTTCTTTCCCTTGCTGGCTAAACTTGTAGCCAAATTCCATACAGTTGTCGTCTTTCCGACGCCGCCCTTATTGTTAAAAAGAGATATCGTGATCGTCACTTTGCCACTCCTTGCCTTCAGCCACATCGCAACCGAATCAGAATGAAAAACGGGCCCTGCAGACAATTCTTGCGCTGCTTGCGGAAAGTCAGCATGCCTTCGGCGCCAATTCCCTACTGCCGATGTCGAAACGCCAGCCATGCGGGCAATTTCAGCTATGCCGATTAACATGAGAAATTCTCCCTTGCCCAAGTCTGTGCGTGATGCGCACACTGTTGTCAAGGCGGCTGTGCGTAACCGGCACAAGGGCTTCATGGAGTCGTAATCACACTGATGACAAACAAATGCGTACGGCACTTGTGACGCTAGGCTGCAATCGCCCTCTCGAAGCCTAGAGCCTGCGGGTCCGTTTATCACTCGCATCCTCTGGCGGATCTGGTCGAATGAAAACGGTCTGTCGGCATCCCGGACCGTTGCCACGAGCGTGGAAGGTCGTGGATGGGCGCACTGTGGGTTGTGTACTTTAGGAGATCGGGCAGTAGCGGGAGAGGACTGCCATTGAACCAAGACACCCCTCTCCAATTCCGGGAGCGCGAGGGCGATGGCCCTCGCATGGGCTTTCCGTTCTTCTTTCCGATGCAGGCTTTGGCTCTGTTTCGCGTCCAAGCAACTTTCCTACATCCCTGAACATGGGATACATGATCTGGTTCACCCCGGTGCGTTGAGGGTTTCTCCGTGCCGGATTGGCTTTTCGAGAGCATCGGAAGGGTGGACCATGACCGACAGTGTGCAGGCTTTTTCGGGATCGTCGTCGTGTGCGGGGCAGGCGGCGTCGTCGTCCACGCGGTTTGGGCGGGGGTGGATACCGTGTGACCGGGATATCGGCTTGCCGGGGGAGGGTGCTCGGCCTGCGTCCTTCGCTGCGCGGATGGTTGGGGAGCGCGAGGGCGATGGCCCTCGCATTTCCTCTTCCTCTTCTTCTTCTTCTTCTTCTTCACTCCCGAAACTCCACCGAACGGACGCTGGGACGCGGGCCGCAAGGTCCGGTTCCTGCACGCGCTTGCCGAGCGGGGGGGATGTGCGCGGGGCTTGTGCACTGGTGGGGATGAGTCGCCAGTCGGCCTATGTGCTGCGGCGGCGGGACCGGGTGTTTGCGGCGGGGTGGGCCGGGGCTCTGGTGCTGGCGCGCCAGCATGCCGAGGAGGTGCTGGCCTCGCGCGCGCTGGAGGGCGTGGAGGAGAGCGTGTGGTTCCGGGGCGAGCTGGTGGGGGTGCGGCGTCGGTTCGACTCGCGGCTGTTGCTGGCGCACCTGGGGCGCTCGACCGGCAGGCGGGGGAGGTCCTGGGGGCGGACTCTGTCTCCGATCTGGCGGAGCGGTTCGACGAGGTGCTGGCGCTGGTCTCGGGGCTCATGCCCGAGGCGGACATGGTGGAGGACCGGGCGAACTATGACGCGGTCTCGCCGGTGCTGCCGCGGGGGCGCGAGGATTTCGTGGCGCAGGGCTCGGAAGCGATGTGCCGGGTGGTCGAGGACGAATGGTACGCGGCGCGCGCCGAGGATCCGGGGGATACCGGGGATGCGCCGGGGGGAGGACGCCTGCGGCTTTGACTGGCCCGGGGCTCAGGCGCTGTGCGGGGCGCAGTGGGACGGCTGGCTCGCGGCCTCGTGCGGGCGGGTGGATGCGCTGGTCGGCGCGCCTCCGGGCGGCGCCGGGGAGGCGGGTGACAGTGCCCTCTGGAGGGTGTCAACCGTGTCACCTTCGGACCCCTCGCAATGGGCGGAATCGGGCTTGCGAAAATTTTTTGAAAAAAGTGGCGCGGGCCGGGAACGCAATTCGGGGAGTGCGGTTATCGCTAGTGAAGGCCGGCGCAGTCAGTCCCCCCCCACCCCCTCCAGACTGCGCCGGTCCGACCCTTTTTCAGGGTTTCAGGGCAGGCCTCGGGTCGCAGCGAGGTGATGTCGGAGGGGAGAGTGGCTCAGCTTTCCTGAGCGAGGACGGCGAGTTCGACCGTTCCCGAGCCACGACGCATGATGCCGATTTCGCGTGCGGCAGCTTTCGACAGATCGATGATGCGGTTGCCGTGGTAGGGCCCGCGATCCGTGATGGTGACGACGACGCTTTCGCCGTTGCTCGGATTGGTGACCTGGACCTGCGTGCCGAAGGGCAGGCTGGGGTGCGCGGCGGTCAGTTCCTCGGGATCGAAGATGGCGCCGCTGGCGGTGCGGCGACCGGCGAACTTCACGCCGTAGTAGCTGGCAACGCCCGAGCCGATCGTTTCGAAGGCGTCTTCCATGACTTCCGGCGCGGCCGGGAGCGCCTGCACGACAGGCTGCGCGATCATGGCGGGTGCGGGCTCAACTGCGGCGACGGCCGCAACAGCTTCGATGGGGGCAGCCCCGGCATCGGCGTGGACGGGCCCGGCGAGCGGGAGCGTGACCGAGGCGGCAATACCTGCCAGCAATCCGAAGCGTGAAACTTGCAAAACCTACCCCGCTGGGCCGTTGACGATGGAAGGGCTTCTACCCGCGAAGCGTCAAGGATGGGACTCCATAAAAAGCGGCCCGTCGCGCGATGGCAACGGGCCGCCCTGAATCTTGGCTGGATTGCGACGAACGATTACCGGTCGCGCTGGGCCAGGAGTCGCAGACGGAGCGCGTTGAGCTTGATGAAGCCGGCGGCGTCCTTCTGGTCGTAAGCGCCCGCATCGTCCTCGAAGGTGACGTGGCGTTCGGAGTAGAGCGAGTTCGCCGACTTGCGCCCGACGACCGAAACCGAGCCCTTGTAGAGCTTGAGGCGGACGGTGCCGTCGACCTTTTCCTGGCTGTGGTCGATGGCGGCCTGGAGCATCTCGCGCTCGGGGCAGAACCAGAAGCCGTTGTAGATGAGCTCGGCGTACTTGGGCATGAGCTCGTCCTTGAGGTGGGCGGCGCCGCGGTCGAGCGTGATCTGCTCGATGCCGCGATGGGCCGCGGCGTAGATCGTGCCACCCGGGGTCTCGTACATGCCGCGCGACTTCATGCCGACAAAGCGGTTCTCGACGAGGTCGAGGCGGCCGATGCCGTGCTTGCGGCCAAGCTCGTTGAGCGCGGTCAGCAGCGTGGCGGGCGACATGGCGTCGCCGTTGAGCGCGACGCCGTCACCCTTGGCGAAGTCGATGGTGATGTATTCCGGCGCGTCGGGCGCGTCCTCGGGGTTCACCGTGCGCGAGTAGACGTAATCCGGGGTCTCTTCCCAGGGATCCTCGAGGACCTTGCCTTCCGAAGAGGTGTGCAGGAGGTTCGCGTCGGTCGAGAACGGGCTCTCGCCGCGCTTGTCCTTGGGAACGGGGATCTGGTGCTGCTCGGCCCAGGCGATGAGCGCGGTGCGGCTGTTGAGGTCCCACTCGCGCCAGGGGGCGATGACCTTGATCGCGGGATCGAGCGCGTAGGCCGACAGCTCGAAGCGGACCTGGTCGTTGCCCTTGCCGGTCGCGCCGTGGGCGATGGCGTCGGCGCCGGTTTCCTTGGCGATCTCGATGAGGCGCTTGGAAATCAGCGGGCGGGCGATCGAGGTGCCCAGCAGGTAGTCACCCTCGTAGCGGGCGTTGGCGCGGAACATCGGGAAGACGAAGTCGCGCACGAATTCCTCGCGCAGGTCGTCGATGTAGATGTTCTCGTCGGGCAGGCCCATCAGCTTGGCCTTGGCGCGTGCGGGCTCGAGCTCCTCGCCCTGGCCAAGGTCGGCCGTGAAGGTCACGACTTCGCAGTTGTAGGTGACCTGAAGCCACTTCAGGATGACGCTGGTGTCGAGACCGCCCGAATAGGCGAGAACGACCTTCTTGATGTCGGACATGGGTGCCGTGTTCTCCGCGAGAAAATGCGCTTCTTCGGGACGCGCGCCTAACAGCACCCGCCGAAGTGTGCAACGGTGAGCTGCGCAATGGTGTTGCGCAGCTCACCGCAGGGACGGCTTTGCCCGCTCAGCGGCGACGCAGCGCGCTTTCGGCGGCGCTCATGTAGTCGCGGGTCAGCGGCAGCGTGCGGCGAAGGCGGGTGTACTGGATCTGGTAGTTGCACATCGATCCGCTCTCGAACGCGGCGGTGGCCCCGGCCAGGTAGAAGATCCACATGCGGTAGAAGCGCTCATCCATCAGGGCGATGATGGCCTCCTTGTTCGCAACGCAGCGCTTGTACCACTCGCGCAGGGTGAAGGCGTAGTGCAGGCGCAGGTTCTCGACGTCGGAGGCGATGAGGCGGAACTTCTCGCTGGCGGCGACCGTCTCGCTCAGCGCCGGGATGTAGCCGCCGGGGAAGATGTACTTGCGGGTGAAGGCATCGGTGGTGCCGGGCCCGCCCATACGGCCGATGGTGTGGAGCAGCATCACGCCCTCGTCGGTGAGGAGTTCGGCGGTGGACTTGAAGAACTGCTTGAACTGGGCCTGGCCGACGTGCTCGAACATCCCGACCGAAACGATGCGATCGAACTTGTCGCCGCGCTTGGGCATGGCGCGGTAGTCGACGAGCTCGAAGGTGACCTTGTCGCTGACGCCGGCTTCTTCGGCGCGGACCTTGGCGAGTTCGATCTGCTCTTCGCTGAGCGTGATGCCGTGGACCTTCACGTCGTAGTGCTTGGCAAGATAGATCGCCATGCCGCCCCAGCCGCAGCCGATGTCGAGCACGCGCTGGCCCGGCTCGATCGCCAGCTTGGCCGCGATGTGGGCCAGCTTGGCCGTCTGCGCCTGTTCCAGCGTCATGCCGTCCTCGGGCCAGTAGGCGCACGAATACTGCATGTGCTCGAGATCGAGGAAGAGTTTGTAGAGTTCATTGCCGATGTCGTAGTGATGGGCAATGTTCTTCTTGGCGCTGGTGGCCCGGTTGATGCCGTCGATGAGGGTGACGGCCTTGTCCGTGGCAAGCTTGAGCGCGGTCTTCTCCTTGACCTCGCCGCCGCGATCCCACGGTGCGTTCTGGCGCAGCAGCTGGACGAGCTCCATGATGTCGCCCTCTTCAAGAACGAGCTGCCCATCCATGTAGGCCTCGGCCGCGCCGATGCGCGGGTCGGTCAGGATGCGGCGTTCGCCGGCCTTGTCGGTAAAGCGCACACGGACGTTGGGATAGCCTTCGGTCGGCGTACCGAAACGGGTCTTCGAGCCATCGGGACGCGAGACTTCGAGGGTGCCGTGGCGCACGCCACTTTCGAGGAACTTGTCTAGAATGGCCATCGTATCCAGTCGTCACTAGTTTGAAAAAGAAGAATTGTGGGGGGGCAAAGCAACAGGCGCGTAGCGCGCCTACTCCGGGATTGTTTCAGGTTCGTGCCAGAAAGAGGACATCTCGGGGCTGGGGGACAAGATGTTGCCCGGAATCGACATAGACGGTCTCGCCACTGGCAAGCGGGCCTTCTGCCAGGAAGAGTGCGGTACGCACGATGTCGTCGGGCGAGGTCTTTCGGCGCAGCAGGTTCATGCGGTGCGAGATCTCGGTCTCGTCCTCGGTCTGGTCGTGACTTGCAAGGATGGCCCCGGGGGCCAGGCCATAGACCCGGTCCTGTGGCCGCGACCGCGCCATGGAAAGCATAGGGATCGTCGCCGCAAGCGCGTGCTTGCTCATCGTGTAGGAGAAGAAATCGGGATTGGGATTGCGCAGCTTCTGATCCGTGACCTGGATCAGGCGACGGCCAGACGGTGTGCGGGCATGGGCAAAAAAGGCTTGCGCCATGCGGGCAGGCGTCCCGGCATTGACCTGCATCGCGGCCTCGAACGTGTCGGGCTGGAGGCCCGTTGCATCGTCGTACTCGAAAACGGCCGCGCAGTTCACGAGCAGGCGCCAATCTGCGCGACGTTCGGCGAGTTCGCGGACCATGGCGGGGCCCGCCTCCCAGTCATCGAGGTCGCAGGAGACGGTTTCTGCAGACGGCAACTCGTCGGCGAGCGCTTCGGCTTCCTTACGTGAATTTCCGAAGTGGATGGCGACATGCCACCCTTCCGAACCGAAGGCGCGGGCGAGATGGGCTCCGATACGCCTGGCGCCTCCTGTAATCAGGACAGTCCGGGTGTTGCCGCTCACGCGCCGTGGTCCGCGCAAGGAAGCACCCGAGAGGGCGCGTTGTCGGGGCTGGCAGGGACGCTAACCGAGGAAGTCCAATAGGGTATGTGGCACAAGGAGAGACGCATCGTGCTCTATAGGAGCATAACATGTCGGACGAGGGAAGGGGGCTGGCGTGTGGAAAGCGGCAAGGCCGGTGCAGGAAAAGGTTGCGGGCGATCCGGCCCCGGGGTGCCCGAGGCCCGGAAAAGCCAACCCTATGCGCGCCGCGGCGGAACTCTTGCAGCTCCGTCGCGGCGCGGTAAAAATCTCAGCGGAAAATCAACGCCATCAGCGGCAGCGGATATCGCCCTTGTCGATTTCGCGGCCGAGCGCGCCGCCAAGGACGCCGCCCAGAATGGTGCCCAGCGTGCGGTCGCCGCGACCGGCCAACTCGTGTCCGGCCAGGGCGCCGACACCCGCACCGATGATGAGCCCGGTCGTCCCGTTGTCGCGGCGGCAGTAGTAGCGTCCATCGCGACCGCGCCAGACATGGGAATTGCGGCTGATACGTCGAGGCGAACGGTAGCGTCCGCGCGCATCGTAAAGGCCGCGCCGGTCATCGTGACGGTAGTCGCGGTGGTGCTTGTTGCGGTAGCCATGGGCCGGTGCATGGCGCGGGGGATCGGCGAAAGCGGCCGTTGGGAGCAGGCTTGCTCCGGCAAGCGCGAGGACGAGGCCCATAAGCGGATGTTTCATCTCGAGTATCCTTGATTCGATATGCTTGGCCATGCCTTGCCTGAAGCGGGGCGAACCTCACATGAACCGGATCGGGGATGAACGCTGGAACACCTGCCGCAGGGACACTGTTCAAGATGTCGGTCGGCGGTTGCTATTGCAGACGAGCTTCCGGCCCATAAGTGGGAAGGGCATGGGGGCTGGAGTTCCATTTGGCCACCCAGCTTTGCAGGTGGTCGAAGGGGAGCGGACGGCTGATGCCGTAGCCCTGGCCGAAGGGGCACCCCAGCGTAACCAGAAGTGCGCGCACGGATTCGTCTTCGATCCCTTCGGCAACAAGACTGATGCCCAGGCTGTTGCACAGGACCACGAGGGACGTGATCAGCGATTGGTCAAAGGAGCTTTGGGTGCAGCGCGATATGAAGGAGCGATCGATCTTGATCTCATCGATCGTGAAGTCCCGGAGATAACCGAACGATGTAAACCCGGCGCCGAAGTCGTCGATGGAAAGGCGCACGCCTTCGTGGTGGAGTTTCTCGACGACACGCCGGGCTTGCGCGGGGTGGGCGATG
Organism: Novosphingobium sp. MBES04; assembly: GCF_000813185.1. Classification (NCBI taxonomy): domain Bacteria; kingdom Pseudomonadati; phylum Pseudomonadota; class Alphaproteobacteria; order Sphingomonadales; family Sphingomonadaceae; genus Novosphingobium; species Novosphingobium sp. MBES04. The sequence goes on from NZ_DF850489.1 coordinate 43,518, forward strand.
AGCGCGGTTTCCGTCAATTCCAGGATCACGCGCTCCGGATTGATCTGATGCATGGAAATGCTTCTCAGCACATTCTCGACGAAACTGGGGCGCTCCAGCATGCGCGCGGAGACGTTGATGGAGATACTGGTGTCCGGCCAGGCTTCGTGGACCGTCGCAAACTGGCCAAGCACCGTGTCCAGACACAGGATCGTGAAAGGTTCGATCAGGGGGGATTGTTCAACGACCCGGATAAGCTGTTCGGGAGAGACATCGCCACTGTCGTGCGGAACCCAGCGGACCAAGGCCTCGAAGCCGATGACCCGGGCGTGGAGCAGGTCGATCTTGGGCTGCCAGTGCCACTGGATTTCGCGCGCCGCGATGGCTTCGGCCAACTCGTCAAGGAGCCCCTTGTGATCGAGTTCGTCGGGGTCCTGAAGCTCCTGGCTGCGCGCCACGCATGTTTTCTCGACGCCAGCCTTGGCCTTGTACATGGCGCTGTCCGCGGCCGAGAGAAGGGCCGTGGGCGAGAAACTGAGCTGTGGGCACAGGGCCATGCCCAGAGAGGCTCCGACGTAGAGGACACGGTTGTCGTGAAGAACGGGTTGTTCGATCAACTGATTGATCTTCTCGCCCATTGCCGTGGCCGCATCCACCGTGGCGATGGACTCCAGGATGATGGCGAATTCGTCACCGCCAAGGCGGGCGACGGTGTCAACTTCGCGCAAATGGGCGCGCAGCCGGCGCGCGACCGTCTGCAGCACCACGTCTCCCGCGGCATGGCCGAGACTGTCGTTGATTTCCTTGAACCGGTCGAGATCCACCATCACGACCGCGAAACTGTCGCCGCTGCGGCGGGCCCGTGCGCAGGCCTGGGTCAGGCGGTCGAAGAAAAGCGTGCGGTTGGGCAGGTCGGTGAGAGGGTCGTGCAGGCTCTTGTGGGTCAGTTCCGCCTCGGCCTGGCGCACGGCCTTGCGATCCTGCCGCCAGGCGATACCCTCCTTGATCGAGGCGGCGACATTCTCGGCCGAGAGCATGCGCTTGGTGAGAAATTCGGTCATGCCCTGCTTGATCGAATCCGCAGCGATCTCGGCGCTGCCGTGGCCGGTGACGGCGATGATGGGGCAGTCCGGATCCAGTTCTTCGCGAATGGCCGGGAGCAGCTCGCGGCCGTCTCCGTCGGAAAGGCCGAAATCCAGGAACACGATGTCGAAACGGCTATCCGGGTTGCGGATCAGTTCCAGCGCCTCGCAGCGCGAAGCGGCCTCTTCGACGTGCACGTTCCAGGCTGTGCGATGCAGCATGCGGGAGAGCTTTTCGCGATCGACATCGTCGTCATCGACGATGAGAACCTCCAGAAGGTCCTCGTCACCGGAGCCGGGGTGATCGTGCGGGGAGCGGTGCATGTCCTTGGTCATAAGGCGTCTCGCGGGAGATTCTGGGTGCCGGTGTACTTGCGAATGAAATCGGCCAGTCGGGCGAACTGGGGGCCCACGGCAGACTTTACCATGTAGCCAGCCACATGTTCGTCGTAGGCTCGGCGCATGTCCTGATCGCGGGCCGACGTGCTCAGGACGAACACGACGCTACGTTGCAAGGCTGGATCGTTACGCAAGGCCTGAAGGAACTGGAAGCCGTCCATGTCCGGCATGTTGAGGTCGAGAAGGATGATGTAGGGAGGTGATATGTGTTTGGTGGGATGGTCCCCGCGCAAGATAGCGAGGGCCTCGCGGCCGTCGCCGGCCGTCAGGGTCGGGCAGGTCACGTCGTGCCGCCGGAAGGAGCGGAGCACACCCTCGATGGCCACATCGTCGTCATCGACGATAAGGACGGTGCATTCGACGAGGTCCGATGGTGTCTGAATGTCCGGTGGCGTTTCAACCATCCTTGAATTCCCGAAGCAGAATGCGTGGCCAGTAGATATCGAAGCGGGCGCCTCCCATCTCACCGTGCGGTGTGACGCTGATCATGCCGCCGTTCGCGTTGATCATGCGTCGGGTGAAGGCAAGGCCGACGCCGTCGCCTTCCACCCGGGTCGATCCTCGGTGGAAGAGTTTGAAAATGCGTTCTTCGTTCCCAGAGGGGATTCCCTGTCCGTCATCCTCGACGGTGAAGACGGTGAAGCGTCCATCCTCGGTGACTTGAACGCGGATGCGTCCGACTGGCGAGCCGTGGTGCTTGACCGCATTGCTGAGCAGGTTGCGCAGCGAGGCGGACAGGGGCGCGCGGGCGGCCTTCAGCGGGCCCGCTTCCACGTCGATGTCCAGTGAGAAGCTTGCCGGAATGTTGCTTGTCGCAAGGACTTCGTCGATCAGGTCACGGGGCTGGAGAGTTTCAAGCTGCGGGTCGCGTACCCCGATACGGGCGTAGTTCAAGAGGTCGTCGATCATCTGTTCGGCACGTTCGATCCGGATTGCGACGCGTTCGAAATTGCGCGTCACGTCGGGGGGAAGTTCCTGGCCCTCGAGGTCTTCGCGAATCCAGCTGACGAGGTCGGCGATACCCCGCAAGGGGGAGCGCAAGTCGTGGCTGGCGACATACGTGAATTCTTCCAGCTGGGCGTTGGTCTGCTGCATGGCGACTTCAGAGCGCTTGCGATGCGTGATGTCGGTGACGATGGCCATGTACAGCGGCTGGCTGGCGTTCTCGTGGCGGGTCAGAGCGATCTCGATCGGGAACTCCTGCCCTGAGCGATGCAGCCCGGTGAGGTCTCGTCCCACACCCATCATCCGCGAACTGGGGCTCTGTACATAGCCTTGGAGATGGTCGCGATGTGCCGCGCGATAGCGTTCGGGGATCAGCATGGCCAGCGACTGGCCGATCAACTCTTCCCGGGAATAGCCGAAATCGGCACCGAGCGTCCGGTTCGCCTTGACGATACGTTGACGGCTGTCGACGACGAGAAGGCCCACAGGAAGGTTCTCGAATATCTGGGCGAAGCGCCGTTCGGCGGTCATGATGCGTTCGAGACTGCGCACGAACACAATGGCATTGGCCTCTGGATACTCGGGGAAGGGGGACAGCGTCAGTTCCACCGGACGTTCGGAGCCGTCGCCGCTGGGAATCGTCATGCGTCGGGTCCAGCCCGCACGTGTTTCGACCGGGGCCTGAAAGTGGACGTCGACCATGTGCCGCAGGGTTTCCGCGTCGCTTTCCTTGAGCCAGGTATAGATCAGCGAATGGCGCAGCGGCTCGGGATCGGACTCGCCCAGAAGATTCGCGGCGCTGACGTTGGCTCCGGAAATCAGGCCCGTGCGCTCAATGATCAGGGCGCCAATGGGGGCATAGAGCAGGGCGCCCGGAAGTTCATGCCCGCAGGAAATCGTCGTTGTCACGCCTGCCCCCTTGCGAAAGCTCTCTCGTCTCCCCGCGCGGGTCAGGCACGAGGCCAGGTACCTGCAGGTGTCGGGAGAGCGCTCAGGCTAAGGGGCAACTGGTTGGGAAGTCACGAAGCCGGAACCTGTGGAACCTGCCTAGGCGGATTGCCTCAAATCCGGGAAGGGGCTCAGATGTCGACGAACTTGCCCGCCTCGCGGTCCTTGCGCACTTGCAGGCCGTTGAAGACAGTGCCGCTCATGGTGATCCAGACGCCGGGCGCGGCGGTCTGCGCCGTGGCGAAGGCCATGCCGAGATTGAACGCGGCATCGCTCTCAGCGAACCTGGCCGGGGTGAGGGCACCGCACAGGACAATCGTCTTGTCCTTAATACCGGCGAGCGCCTGCGCGGTCTCGGTCATGGTGTCGGTGCCATGGGTAAGCACGATCCGCGTCTCGGGAGCTGCACCGATCGTCTGGGCGATCAGGTCGCGGTCTTCCTCGGTGAGTTCCAGGCTGTCCTTGCGCAGCAGCTCCACGACACGGAACGGATGCGCGACCCGCGCTGTTTCGAGCAGCTTTCCCATCACGCTTTCGGTGATCTGGTATTCGCTGAGGGCGTCGAAATAGTGTTTGTCGATCGTACCGCCGGTCGTGACGACGAGAATGGGGGAGTGGTTCATGCCTGTAGCTCTAGCAGCCTTGCTGCTGTCAAAAAAGCACCCGGCCCCAGTTGTCCCGCGAGCTTCAGGTGTTGGACTGGCGGGGGCTCAGCCGGTCCCAGTCGATCGAGGCGATGAGATCGTCGACGAAGGCTTCGCATTCCGCGCCATCGGGCTTTACCGGGCGCAGCAGAATGTCGGTGCGAAATCCTGTCATAGCCCAGGTGACCACGGTGGTGAGGCGCTGGGCATCGTCTTCGCAAAACGCAGTGGCGAAGAAGCGATGGACCTCGCGCCTAACCTTTGCGGGGCCCCGGGTGTAGAACATCTCGTTGATTTCGGGGAAGCGTTCGCCCTCGCTCAGCACAAGCCGGAAGAGGCGGATCGAATGCTCCGTGAGAAGACAGTCGAGAAACCGCAGGCACGCCCGGCGCAGCGCCGGGCACGAGAAGATCTGGCGAGTGAGAACTTCATCGATTTCCTGGGAAAATTGTCCTACCAGGTCGTCGATGACGGCGGCGAACAGCTCCTCCTTCGAGGCGAAATGCGACCACATGGTCGCTTTCGAGCAACTCAGGGCATCGGCAACGGCGCTCATGCTTGTCGCGGCGTATCCCTGCTCGAGGAAGGATTCGCGGGCCGCCTCCACGATCTCAGCCCGCTTGCGCGCCTTGTTGCGCTCCCGTTTCCCAATGTTCTGATCCATAACTAAACTTGGCAGTACACTTTTCCGTTGACTCTTGCAAGCGATGCAACGATAAAAAGTGTACTGATGAGTACGATATTTCCCTCACGAGTCGCAGCAAGTACCCTCTTGGCTGCCACGATTTCGCTTGCCGGATGTGCCCCGGACCTGGGGCCCAAGCCCGAGATTCGGGCGCTATCCTCGTTCGAGATGGAGCGGTCGATCGCGGCTGCCGGACAGGGCGAGGAATGGCCGCCGTCCCAGTGGTGGCGGGGCTATAATGACCCGCAACTGGATGCGCTGATCGAGGCAGCCCTTACGGATTCGCCGGATCTGGCTTCCGCGATTGCACGCGTGCGCCAGGCGCGCGGTGCGCTCCAGGCATCACGTTCGAGCGTGTTGCCCTCGCTCGGTGCGCAAGGCTCGGGCGAATTCGCCAAGCAGAGCTACAACAATGGGACCCCGGCATCCGCCCTTCCGCAGGGCTGGGAAGACTATGGGACCCTGGCCCTGTCCGCGAACTGGAATCTGGATATCTGGGGCAAGAACCGCGCGCTCCTTGCGGCCGCCACCTCGGCCACGGAGGCGGCCCTTGCCGAAGTGCGGCAGGCGGAACTCGTCCTGACCAGCGAAATCGCCTCGTCCTATTTCGACCTTGCACGCCTGCTGGAGCGCGAGAAAGTCCTCGAGGAAGCGCTGAAGGTGCGCGAAAGCTCCGAGGAGCTGACGGCCAAGCGGTTTGAACAAGGACTGGAGAACGAGGTCCCACTGCGCCAGGCGCGGGCCGAGGTGGCCCGCGCGCGAGGGCTGATCGTCGCCAACCGTGAGCAGATCGCCAGGCGGCGCCACGCGCTCGCGGCCCTTCTGGGGGCGGGACCGGATCGGACGCACGATCTTGTCCCGGCCCCCCTCGAGCGTATCGCGATGACGCGCGTGCCGGCAGATGCGGGTATCGCTCTTGCCGGCCGCAGACCGGACATCGTCGCGGCGCGCCGTATTGTCGAGGCTTCGCAGAGCGGCACGGAATATGCCCGCAAGTCGTTCCTGCCCGACGTATCCCTTGGAGGCCTGATCGGTCTGACCTCGCTCGGGATCTCCAATCTGTTCAACGACGGTTCGGATTACGGCAGCGCGGGGGCGGCGGTCAGCCTGCCAATCTTCCAGGGGGGCGCCCTGTCTGGTCGCTACCGCGTGGCGCGGGCCGGGTACGATTCGATGGTCGCAAGCTACAACAAGACCGTGATCGAGGCTCTGCAGGAAGTCGCAGACGCGATTGCGAGCCGGGATTCCGCATCCCGTCAGCGTGAGCACGCCCTGGACGTCGAGACAGAGGCTGAGGCCGCGTTCGGTCTCGCCTCGCAGCGCTACGGGGCGGGGCTCACCACCTACATCGAGGTCCTGACCAGCCAGACTTCCGAACTCGATGCGCGCCTCTCCGCGCTTGATGCCCAATTTGCAACGCTGGCCAGCGATGTCGCGCTCAAGCGCGCGCTTGGCGGCGGCTATGCCGAAGAAAACGACGAGAAAGCCAATAGCGATGACTGACACGAATACGGGCGGCGGGGCCGGGAGCGGGGCCGGAGCCGAGGGCGCACCGGAAAAGGGCAGCGTCATCCACAAGAGCAAGCGCAAGACGCTTCTCATGGGGCTGGGCGGGGTCGTGGCCGTCGCGGCGGTGCTGTGGGGCGGCTATGAATTCTTTATCGGCAGCCGCTCGGTCTCCACCGACAACGCCTATGTGGCTGGCGAAAACGCCGATGTCACGCCGCTGACGTCGGGCCGCGTGACCGAGGTCCTGGTCACGGATACGCAGCCTGTCCGCAAGGGGCAACTCCTGTTCCGCATCGAGGACAAGGACCAGAAGATCGCGCTTGCCGAGGCGGAAGCAAACCTGGAACGCGCCAAGCGCATGTACGGGCAATCTCTTGCCAACAACGAAGCCCTGGCCGCGGCGGCAGATGCCAACCAGGCGCAGATTGATACGGCGCGGGCCAATCTCCAGGCGGCACGCGCCGATCTGACCAAGGCCACTTCGGACTTTACCCGGCGCAATGCCCTGGCGGGCTCGGGGGCTGTGTCGACCGAGGAGCTGACCTCGGCGAAGCAGGCGCTGGATTCGGCGCAGGCGGCCTTCGAGCAGGCGCGGGCGGCCCTGAAACAGGCCCAGGCCAGCGCTGTCAGCGCGCGCCAGCAGGAGCAGGCCGCGGTTGCCCTTACAAAGGGAACGGACGTGGAGACTGCGCCCGAGATCAAGCTTGCCCAAGCCCGTTATGACGCGGCCAAGCTGGACCTTGAACGCACCGTCGTGCGCGCGCCGATTGCGGGCGTCGTGGCGCAGCGTTCGATCCAGGTCGGCCAGAAGATCCAGAACGGATCGCCCGCGATGGTCATCGTCCCGGTCGACAAGCTCTATGTCGATGCCAACTTCAAGGAAGATAAACTGGGGCAGGTGCGGGCTGGCCAGAGCGCCACGCTGACCTCCGACTTCTATGGCGGCGATGTCGAGTATCACGGCAAGGTCGTCGGTTTCTCGGGCGGGACGGGCGCAGCCTTCTCGTTGATCCCGGCCCAGAACGCGACCGGCAACTGGATCAAGGTCGTGCAGCGTCTTCCTGTGCGCATCGAGCTCGACCAGGACGAATTGAAGGCCCACCCCTTGCGCGTGGGACTTTCGATGGAAGCCGAGATCGACCTGACGAGCGAGCGGTAATGGCACAGGACGCTGCCGCCGCGCCGGCTTTACCGCCCGGGCAGGACGGGACCTTCTCCGGCGCCAAGCTGGCGATCACCGCCTTCGTTCTGGCGATGGCGAACTTCGTGGTCGTGCTGGACATGACGATCGCGAATGTCTCGGTTCCGCATATCGCAGGCGGGCTTGCGGTCTCTACCGAAAGCGGGACTTGGGTGATCACCACCTACGCGGTCGCCGAGGCGATCTGTGTCCCCTTGACGGGCTGGCTGGCCGGGCGCTTCGGCGTGGTCCGGATGTTCCTGATGTCGATCCTTGGCTTTGGTCTGTTCTCGGCCCTTTGCGGTGTCTCGGGCAACCTGACGGTTCTCCTGATCTTCCGCTTGGGGCAGGGGCTGTGCGGGGGGCCGTTGATGCCGCTCTCGCAGACGCTGCTGCTCAAGATCTTCCCGCGCGAATCACATCCCAAGGCAATGGCCATGTGGGCGATGACCGTCGTTGTCGCGCCGATCGCGGGGCCTATCCTGGGCGGCTATATCTCGGACAACTGGGACTGGCGCTGGATCTTCCTGATCAACGTGCCGATTGTGGTCGCGGTCTTCCTCTCGCTTGCCTATCTGCTGCGCGATGTAGCTTCGCCCAAGCGCTACCTGCCGATCGACAAGGTCGGGCTTGCCCTTCTCGTGATCTGGGTCGGGGCATTCCAGATGATGCTCGATCTCGGGCATGATCGGGACTGGTTCCACAACACCACGATCTGCATCCTCGCGGTCGTTGCAGTCATCTTCTTCGCGATCTTTGTGATCTGGGAACTGACCGAAGAGCATCCCATCGTCGATCTTGCGGTGTTCCGGCACCGCGGGTTCAGCGCTTCGACGTTTGCCCTGGCGCTGGCTTTCGCCACCTACTTCTCGGCCGTGGTGATCGTGCCGCAGTGGCTGCAGGGTGGGATGGGATACACCGCGACCTGGGCGGGTATCGCGATGGCGCCCGCGGGCGTTCTGGCGGTCTTCGCATCGCCTATCGTGCCCAAGCTCATGCAGCGCGCGGATCCCCGCCTTCTGGTGTTTCTGGGCGTGTCATGGCTGGCGTTCTGCGCGTACCTGCGCACGTACTGGTCAACCGATTCCACGCTCTGGCAGGTGGCTTTCCCGCAGTTGATCCAGGGCGTAGGCGTCGCCTTCATGATCGTGCCGCTGACAACCATTGGCCTGGCTTCCGTGGATCCGGACGAGACCGCTTCGGCTGCGGGTATCTCCAACTTCGGGCGTACCCTGGCAGGGGCCATCGGGACCTCGGTCGTGACGACCCTATGGGCGAATCTGGAGCGCAGCGATGGTGCCGATCTGGTGGCCAGCATGAACCACACGGACCGTACGATGTCGGCGCTGCAGGCGCAGGGAATGCCGCTTGAAATGGCGCGTTCCGCAGTCGAGCGGGTCGTGGCCCTGCAGGCCCAGGCGCAGGCAACGGTGCACGTGGCCATGTATTCGGCCATCGCGCTTCTGATCGCTGCCTTTGCTATCTGGTTCGCCCCCAGGCCCAAGCGCGGAATGAAGCCAGCGTCGGGGCACTAGGCGCAAGGTAGCAGGCTGTCTGCCGTCTCTTGCCGCATGGCTACTTTAGGTGGCGGCTGCGCAGTTCGTGAGAATGTCCGCGGCCAGTTCGGCAAGGCCCAGTTCCGCGCTTGCCGCCCCGGCCTCGACGGCGGCGGCGGGAGCCTGCGGGACGGTGGCTGTGTTGCGGTCCTGTGCCAGCGTGCGGCAGCCGGCCGCCTGGAGCAGTTTGAGTCCCTTGGCGCCGTCCTCGCCCATGCCGGTGAGCACGGCGCCGATAGCGGGCATGTTGCCGCGCGACAGGGAGCCGAAAAGTAGCGTCGCGGAGGGCCGGAAGCCTCCTACCGGATCGCGCTCCACCATGCGTACCTTCGCTGGCGTGCCCGGTTCGACAATCACGTGTCGGGCGGGATCGTAGGCGATGTGCACCGTGCCGGGCTTGAGTTCGGCACCATCTGTGGCGGCCACGACGGTGCACCGGCAGTCCTTGTCGGCCTTGGCAATGAACATTTCGGCCAGCATCGGTTCGGTCTGCAGGATGATGACGGTGGGGGGGCAGGCCTTGGGATACTGCCCGAGCACTTCGGTGAGGGCATCGACGCCGCCCATGGAGGTGCTAAAGGCCGCGATCATGCCGTTGGACTGGTAGCCGCCGTCGTCGCCCGCCTCGCCCTCGCCGCGCGCGGCCTTGGGGCGGGGTTTGTCGCGTACGTTGGAATTGGCCGCGGCGAGGACGATCTTGCCCAGTTTGCCGACCGTCTTGGCGAACTGTTCCGGGGTGGCCTTGAGGGGCTTGGGAAAGCATTCCACCGCGCCGAGTTCGAAGGCCTTGAGCGAGGTCTCGGTCCCGCTCTGGGTCAGGCTGGAGAGCATGACCACGGGCAAGGGGTTGCCCCCGTTCATGATCTCCTCGAGGAATTCGATACCGCTCATGCCGGGCATTTCGACATCGAGCGTGACGACGTTCGGCTGGAGCTCGGCGATCTGTTCGCGTGCTTCGGCGGCATTGGCGGCGGTGCCGATGACGCGGATGTTCTTGGATTGCTCCAGGACATCGCAGAACAGGGCGCGCATCGCCGCGGAATCGTCGACTACCAGGACGCGGGCGTCATGCATGGAGTGAAACCTCTCTTGTGCTTCCGGATTGCCGGATCGGCACGGAGGTAAGTCAATGGCTGCGACGATTTCCCTTAAGCGCCTTACGCAAAATGCCGGGGATTGAGGCAAACCCGCTGTTGGCAGCCGCGCGGCTAACTCCCCGTTCGACGCCCCGGCCACCTCGGCCCTGACAGTTCGGCGATCGCATCCGCGAGGGTTTTATGTCGCAGCTTTCGAACCGTATGCCGTTCCGCCACGGGACCTGCCTGAACCACTCCAGTCTGCGCTGCGGGGCGTGAGGGGGACGTTTTGATGGGGACCATCTCTCTGCCGGTGCGGTGTGACCGCGCCGCCGCCGAAGCCCTCTGGCCCGAACTTGTCGGCGCAGTCGGCAATGCGCCCATCGAGATCGATGGCAGCAGCGTCGAGCATGTCGGACAGGCGGTTCTCCAGCTTCTGGTGTCGGCCCGCCGCAGTGGAGGTGGGGCGCGTATCGATGCCTCGCCAGCCCTGCTCCAGGCGGCTGTCCTGACCGGCCTTCAATCGGAACTCTTCGAAGAGGGGGATGCATGAGTCCGGAAGAAATCCAGCAGATCTTCTTCGTCGAGTGCGAGGAATCCCTGGCCGCGGCCGAAGCAGGCCTGGCCGCATGCCGTGCAGGTACGCAGGATGCCGATACCGTCAACGGCGTGTTCCGCGCAGTGCATTCCATCAAGGGGGGCGCAGGTGCGTTCGGGTATGGCGCACTCCAGGCCTATACGCACACGTTCGAAACGTTGCTTTCGGATGTGCGCGAGGGCCTGGTGGAGATCGCCCCGCCGCTGATCGACCTTCTGCTGCGCGCGCTCGACACGCTTGCGGATCATGTCGAGTCTGCGCGCGAGGGCGGGGATGCGCCCGATGACGCCGGACTGATCGTGGAGATGGAAGGTGCCATGGCCGCCAACGCAGGGAGCGCGCCACAGAGCGTGGCTCCGGCACCTTCGCCGGTTGAGGAACCGGTGCAGGTCGACGCGCAAACGGCGGCGGAAAGCGACGACGAGGAAGATCTGGAAATTGACCTCGATGCCCTCCTTGATGATCTGACTGCGGATTTTGATGCGCCCGGCTCCGTCGCAGAGGCACAGCAAGGCGCATCCTGGCAACTGCACTTGCGGCCCCGGGCGGGGGCCATGCGCAACGGCAACGAGCCGCTCCTGATGCTGCGCGACGTTGCTGAGCTTGGCGGAACGTGCCTCCACTGTGATGTCGGTCAGGTTCCGCAGCTGGACAGCTTCGACGTCGCGCAGGGCTATCTGGGCTGGACCTTCGCCATTCCCGATACGGTCAGCGAGGACCGGGTCCGCGACATCTTCGATTTCATCGGTGACGACTGCGCGATCGCGGTCGGCGCGGACGAGCGTATCCCCGATGTCGAACTGGACGAAGCCGCCACGTCTACAGTGGCACCTTCCCCGGCCGTGGCAGCCCCGAATGGCCCGGCTCAGCCGCAGGATCTAGGGACACCGGCACCAGAGGAGGCGCGGCCTCTCCAGAGTGTCGAGGCTGCCGCACCGGCCGCTGCGGACGCGAATACGCCGCCAGCCGGGGGCAAACCCGCGGCCGCTGCTGGCGCACAGCCGGCGTCTCAGGGGGCCGGGCAATCCATCCGCATCGATTTGTACAAGCTCGACCGCTTGATTGATCTGGTGGGAGAACTGGTCATTGCCCAGGCCATGCTCGTGCAACGTCTGGACGGCGTTCATGTCAATGCCGGCGAGGAACTCTCGCTGCTCGAGAGCCTGACGCGCGATATTCAGGAATCGGCGATGTCGATCCGTGCCCAGCCCATTGCTTCGGTCTTCAGCCGCGTGCCGCGCATCCTGCGCGATCTTGCCACATCTACCGGCAAGCATGTCCGCCTCGAGGTTCATGGCGAAACGACGGAACTCGACAAGACGGTCATCGAGCGTCTCGGCGAGCCTCTTACCCACCTGATCCGCAACGCGGTCGACCACGGCATCGAGAAGGCGGAAGATCGCATCGCCGCAGGCAAGTCCCCCGAAGGTACGCTGACCCTTTCGGCGGAGCATCGGTCGGGCCGGATTGTCATCTCGATTGCCGATGATGGCGCGGGTATCAATCGCAAGGTCGTTCTGGCCAAGGCGATCGAGAAGGGCATCGTCGGACCCGATGCGCAGCTTTCCGCTGAAGAGATCGACAACCTGATCTTCGCCCCGGGCTTTTCGACGGCGGCGCAGATCTCGAACATTTCCGGGCGAGGGGTCGGCATGGATGTCGTGCGCCAGAACGTGAAGGATCTGGGCGGCCGCATCACCATCGAGAGCACGCCCGGCAAGGGTACGGCCTTCATCCTGACCATGCCGCTCACGCTGGCGATTTCGGACGGCATGATCGTCAATGTCGGAGACCAGACGATGGTCGTGCCGCTGGCGCATGTCGTGGAAAGCCTGCGTCCCGGCGAGGGCGATGTGAAGGGGCTGGGCTCGCAACGGCAGATGCTCAACGTGCGCGGCCAGTTCATCCCGGTCATCACGCTGGGCAGCGAACTGGGCGCGGCCTGCAACGCGACGACCCCCGAGGAAGGTGTGCTCATCGTCGTCGATACCGAGAGTGCGGGCCAGGCGGCCTTGCTGGTCGATGATATTCAGGACCAGAGGCAATTCGTCATCAAGAGCCTGGCAACCAACTTCCGTCCGGTCGAAGGCGTTGCCGGGGCCACGATCCTGGGGGATGGCCGGGTCGCACTCATCGTCGATGTCGATGGTCTGGTGGCCTGCGCGCTGCCCTCGCACGAGAGGCAGGCTGCGTGAACGCGACGCTGGAAATGTCCGATGCGATACCGGGGATCAGCCCCGATATCTATGGTCCGGCCGACTTCGCGGAAGTCGCGAAGATCGTGCACGAGGCGGCGGGTATCGTCCTGCCCTCGGGCAAGTCGATGCTGGTCTATTCGCGGCTGGCACCACTGGTCCGGGCAAGCGGTCTCGTCACGTTCGGGAAGTATATTCAGCGCCTGCGCTCGGATCGGAGCGAACTGAACCGGGCCGTGGCCGCTCTGACCACCAACCACACCTTCTTCTACCGCGAGGCGCACCATTTCGAGCACCTGCAAGCCCAACTGCGTCCACACCTCGTGCGCACACTCAAGGACGGAGGGAAGGTTCGGGTCTGGTCTGCTGGCTGTTCGAGCGGCGAGGAAACCTGGTCGATCACCATGTCGCTCCTGGGGCGCGACCGCCACGAAGGGCAGAAATTGGCGCGGGCCGATCTGCGCGTTCTTGCCACCGATCTGGCTCCCCATGCGGTGGAAGCTGGCAAGGCCGCGACGTATGCTGCCAAGGACCTGAAGCCCGTGCCCGAGGCGCTGCGCAGTGCCTGGGTGGTGGAACGCGGAGACGAGGCGGTCATTCACGATACCGCGCGATCCATCGTGCGCTTCCGGTTGCTCAATCTCCTGGGGGACTGGCCGATCCGAGGGCGGTTCGATTGCATCTTCTGTCGCAATGTCATGATCTATTTCGACAACCCGACCAAGGAGCGACTGGTCCAGCGGTTCTGTGAAGCGCTGCACCCGGGAGGCTACCTCTACATCGGACATTCCGAGCGAGTCACCGGCCCTGCCATGAACATGCTGAACCTTGTCGGTCCCACGATCTACCAGAGGAGCGTCGCATGACGGTGCGTGTGCTCATTGTCGATGACTCGGCCACCATGCGCGCGATCCTCCTGTCGCGCCTCAGCGAGCAGCCGGACATTACCGTGGTCGACACCGCGTCCAACGCGGCCGAAGCGCGTGAACTGATCAAGAAACACGATCCCGACGTCGTGACGCTGGATATCGAGATGCCGGGCATGAACGGTCTTGCCTTCCTCGAGAAGATCATGACGCTGCGCCCGACGCCGGTCATTATAGTTTCCGGGGCGACGCAGGAAGGCAATGACGTAACCGCGCGTGCGCTCGCGCTGGGGGCGGTCAATTGCTATTCGAAGTACGATCCCTCGGGAAAGCTCGCGCTCAACGACAGCGGAGAACTGGGGCGACTCATTCACGACGCGGCTCAGGTGCGCTTCCCCAAGCCCGCCCGGGTCTCGCCCGTGGTTGCCGAAGAAAGCCGCCGCGTGATCCGGCGCGATGCGAAGCTGATCGCGATCGGCTCCTCGACCGGCGGCGTGGAGGCCTTGCAGGTCCTCCTTCGCGAGTTTCCGGTCGACTGTCCGCCAACGGTGATCGTCCAGCACGTCAACCCGCGCTTTGCACCTGCGATCGCGCGCACACTGGACAAGATCTGCCCGGCGCCGGTGCAGGTGGCGGTCAACGACATGCCGCTGGTCGCAGGCAATGTCTATCTCGCGGCGGAGCCGGATCATCACCTGCTGGTGCGGGGGAACGGCACCTTTCATGCCAAGCTGCGCCGGGGGGAGCCTGTCTCCGGCCATTGCCCCAGCGTTGACGTGCTGTTCGGTTCGGTCGCGCAGACCGTTGGCGCCGAGGCCGTGGGCATTCTGCTCACCGGCATGGGGCGGGACGGCGCGCAGGGCCTCCTGGCGATGGCGGAAACCGGGGCGCATACGATCGCACAGGATGAAAGCACCTGCACGGTCTTTGGAATGCCGCGCGCGGCCATCGCCCTCGGGGGCGCGCGCGTGGTCGCCCCTATCAACCGGATCGCGCGCCATGCGCTGAATAGGGCAGCCTGATGTCGGGTCTTGATTTCATGAACAACGGGAATGTGAAGCTGACCGTGCTTCAAGGGCAGTTCAAGGTGAGCTCGGGCGCGCGGGTGGAACTGAGCACCGTGCTCGGCTCGTGCGTCGCGACGTGCCTCTACGATCCGGCGGTGGAGCTTGGCGGCATGAATCACTTTCTCCTGCCCGAGCCGCCTGCAAGCCACGACCGGGGCCAGGTCGACGTCCACTACGGGGTCTACCTCATGGAGATGCTCATCAACGAGATGCTCAACTACGGCGCGCGCAAGGACCGGCTGCGGGCGCACCTCTATGGCGGCGCGAACATCCGCTCGGGGATGCAGCAGATCGGGACCGCCAACGCCGAGTTCGCCCGGGGCTTCCTGCTGCGCGAGCGCATCGAGCTCGTCCGCGAGGACCTGGGAGGCAGCAATGCGCGTAGGGTGGATTTCCGGCCGCAGTCCGGGATGGTCCGTTGCCGGTCGGTTTCCAGCTCCGATGCTCCCGTGGAAGTTCGTACCCAACCCATCGCGCGCCCGGCTCCGCGGGGCGATGTCGAACTGTTTTGACCAAGCGAGGCACGCAATGTCCAAGAATACCCGTATCCTGACTGTCGATGACAGTGCCTCCATGCGGGCGCTGCTCAACCATGCGCTTTCCACCAACGGCTTCGAGGTGTCGCAGGCGGACGATGGCGTCTCGGCGCTCGAGTGGTTGGCGGTGAATGAGGTGGATGTCGTGATCACCGACATCAACATGCCGCGTCTCGATGGCTTTGGACTCATCGAGCAGGTGCGTGGCGGCACGCGCCATCGCGACCGTCCGATCCTGGTTCTGACCACCGAGAGCTCCGACGAGAAGAAGGCGCGGGCCCGCGCGGCGGGGGCAACCGGGTGGATCGTGAAGCCCTTCGACACCGAAAAGCTGGTCGCGGCCGTGCGCCGGGTGGCTCACTAACCCAAAGCAACACCAAGGAGGTGCTCCCATGTACCGCGAACTGATCACATTCGAAGTTGCAGGGCAGATTTTCGCCCTCGATATCATGGCTATACGGGAAATCCGCGCGTGGACACCGGTGACCCCGATGCCCCGTGTGCCGCACTATGTCTCCGGCGTGGTCAACTTGCGCGGGACGGTGTTACCCGTTGTGGACCTTGCGGCCCGGCTGGGCTGGCCGGCGACCGAGGCCACGCCGCGTCACGCGATCATCGTGTGTCAGGTCAAGGGCCAGTCGCAAGGTCTGATCGTGGATTCGGTGAGCGATATCGTCGGCCTCAACACCGAAGACCTGCAACCCGCACCCACGGCGGGCTATGACGAAGTGCTGCCCTTCCTCGAAGGCCTTGTCGCGATCGAGGAGCAGATGGTCATGGTGCTGGACCTCAACGCGCTGAGCGCTTCCGGAGAGGTCGCCTTCGCGGCGTGAGCGGAGCGTATGCAATGGATGAACCCAAGTTCAACGCGATGGCCGATGTCCTGCTCGAACTGGGCACCGAGGTCGAAGCCCTGGGCGAAGTCCTGTGCCGCGACGAAAACTTCGCTGCGCGTCACTTGCGTGAGCTCCAGGCGATCGACCTGATCGCCCAGAAACAGCGTGCGCTGGCAGCCATACTCGCGGCTGGTTTCAGTGAGAGTGAGATGCGTCGTATCAGCCTTGAGGCTCTGCGTTCGCGCTTCTGTGGCTTCATGGATGACAGCGTGACATGCTGCGAAGTGCCGATCGAAGGCGGGCCTTCGCAGGATGCGCTGGGATTGTGGGACTGATGAGCAACGGGTAAGTCCGGAGCATGAGTTACACAACGCCGCTCGATCCCGGTTCGCCCGATCCGCGCCGCCACGCCCCTGCCACGCTGCGCAACCGCAGCCCGATCCTGGAGCTCCTGCGCGAGGAATTGCCCGGGAATGGGCTCGTGCTGGAAGTGGCGAGCGGGAGTGGTGAGCATGCCGTGCATTTCGCGGCAGGGCTCCCGGGGCTCGTGTGGCAGCCTTCCGACCCCGATCCCGAGGCCTGCGCGTCCATCGCGGGCTGGAGTGCGCAGGAAGGCCTCTCGAACCTACGTGCACCCGTGAGGCTGGATGCGTCGCAGCCTGCGGACTGGCCGGTGGACCGTGCCGACGCCATGGTCTGCATCAACATGGTGCACATCAGTCCCTGGAGTGCGACGCAAGGGCTCTTTACCGGCGCGGCCGAGAGGCTGAATGCAGGCGCGCCATTGGTCCTCTATGGTCCCTACCGGGAGGCCGATGTCGCAACCGCACCGTCCAACCTCGAGTTCGATCAATCGCTCAAGGCGCGCAATCCGGCCTGGGGGCTGCGGCAGCTCTCCGATGTGGACGCGTTGGCCACGCACTGCGGGTTTTCGCGCACTCGGCGTGTCGAGATGCCCGCCAACAATCTGCTTCTCGTTTATCGGCGGGGCGAGGTGAGCTAGCTTTCGGCAAACGCCCTTTTCGTAAGCCGCGGCAGGACGGCGAACTGGCCGGCCGCGCGTGCGATGAACAGCACCGTGAAGGCGAGCCACAGGCCGTGATTGCCCAAGGGGGACAGCAGCCATAGCAGCGCGACATAGAGGGCCAGGGCCAGGGCCATCGTTCCCATCATCGCGCGCGTCCAGCCTGCCCCGACGAATACCCCGTCGAGCACGAAAGAGGCCATGCCTACGGCGGGGAGCACCATGATCCAGACAATGTACTCCTGGCTGGCGGCGCGGACCTGCGGCGATGCGGTGAACGCGTCGGCGAGGCTGGGCGCGGCGGCCAGGTCGATGAGCGAGAGGGCGCACCCCATGACCGCGCCCCAGCCCAGAGCGAGGCGCACGGTGTGCCGAAAGCGCTGGGCTTCGCACGCGCCGTAGGCCTCGCCGCACAACACCTGCGCCGCGTTCTCGAAGCCGTCGAGCAGAAGGGTGGCCAGCATGAAAAGCTGGAACAGGATACCGTTCGCCGCGAGAGTGACGGGGCCAGCCTGCGCGCCTGTGCGCGCAAAGAGCATCATGGCGCCGGTCAGAAGCAGCGTGCGGAGGAACAGATCGCGGTTGAGCGCGAAGAGGCGGCCCAGTGCGCTGCGCTGCCAGGTCTCCGCGCGAAACACTTGGCGCGCCGCGATACGCGATGCGGGACGATAGAGGGCTATCCCGATCAGGAGGACAAGGCGAAGACCCTCGGACAGCAGACTTGCCAGCGCCACGCCTTCGACGCCCCAGCCTGCTCCCAGGACGAGCACCAGATCGAGGGCGACATGCACGATGTTGGTCGTGATCTCGACGGCAAGGACATGGCGGACCATTCGCTGGCCGACAAGCCAGCCGATAAGGACGCAATTGAGAAGCCACAGCGGCGCGGCCCAATAGCGCAGGGCTACGTAGGCGTGGGCTTCCTCGCGCAAGGTGCCATGGGCTCCGAGGAAATCGAGACCTGCAGGGATCGCCAGCGGCATCGCGCCGATCAGCAGCACTCCGATGCCCAGTGCCACGGCGAGGGCGCGCACGAGAGTGGTCGCCTGCGCGTCGAAATCGCTGCGGCCCGACCCTTGAGCCGTCAGGGCAATCGTGCCGGTGCGCAGGAAGTTGAAGACGTTGAGCAGGCCCATCGTGAACTTCGCGCCGAGTTCGACAGCCCCTTGCGCTGCAGGATCTCCAAGCCGTCCAATCGCCCACATGTCGGCCAGTCCGAACAGGGCCGTCGCCACATTGGTGAGCATCGCGGGAAACGCGATCGACCAGAGCTGGGCAGACAGCGAGGGCGGGGTAGCAGAGTGGCGCACGGGGAGTAGGGCATTCCAGACGTGTGGGTTGCAGCGCGCTCCGCGCTACCCGAACGCGCCTTGCGGAGCAATCCTGGCTTCGGAATGACAGACAAGGGGGCGATGGGGGAGGGGGAGGCGGTGCCTCAACCCCAGGATGGTCCCCTTAAAAATCGGCGCGCCGGAGGTGTCCCCCGGCGCGCTCTCTCCCAACCTCTTCAAAACTCGTATCGGTCTAAAAGACTGTTCGAGAGGAATGTGCAACAGAAATGTCCGCCTGAAAAGCAATAATTGCAAATATGCTTGCGTCAGGCGCCCAAAATGCCCCGTATTGGACCTAAGGGATTGTGCCGAGGCGAAGTGAGTGGGCGGTTTATCGCAAAATCATGCTGCACTTGCGAAAGTGCCGGCTAATTGCTGCACCTGCGTCAAGCGGAAGAACCTCCAAAAAAGCGAATCAGTATAGATCATAGTGGTTCGGGATCAGGCACTTGTCTAAGTAGACGGGCGATGTCGGGGGCCTGTGCAAGCCCGGTACCTGCGCGCAGCACGGCGGCGGTTCCCGCGGCAAGCCCCATGCGGAATGCGGCGAGATCATCATCGCCCCGCGCGAGAGCATAGACCATTGCCGCGACAAAGCTGTCGCCTGCCCCCACCGCGCTTGCCGCTTCGATCGGCAATGCCGGGAGGAACCAGGCACCGTCGGCCCGCGCCAGAATTGCCCCCTCATGCCCCAGAGTTACGGCAACCAGCCTGGCCTTGCCTTCTGCGACAATGCGACGGGCGGCGTCGGCTATGGCGGAATGCCCGCTGAGGGAAGTCCCTAGGTAACTTTCCAGTTCGCCCGAACTGGGTTTGACCAGCAGCAGGTCGCCCTCGGCAATGCCATGGGAGAGGGCAGGGCCAGAGCTGTCGAGTACCACCTCGATCCCTTTGCGACGCAGGCGTCTCGTGGCCTGCGCGTAGAAGTCATCGGGGACGCCGGGAGGCAGCGAGCCGCTGAGGACCACGATGTCGGCATCCGTTTCGTCCAGTTGGTCGAGGCATTCATTCCATTCGCCGGGCGCGATGCGCGGCCCTTGCGGGGTGAAGCGGTATTCCTTGCCGCTCTGGCGTTCCAGCACGGCCGAAGCGACCCGGGTGGGGCCGGTAATGGCTATGCGCGTACGGACCAGTTGATGAAGATCGACCAGGCCATCGAGCGCAGGGCCGGTGGCTCCGCCCGATAGGTAGAACGAGCGCGCGTTTCCGCCGAGCCGCACGAACACGCGGGCGACGTTGAGACCCCCGCCGCCAGGGGCGTACCACTCGTTGTCGGTGCGCATCTTGTGGGTGTGGCGCATTTCAGCGACGTCGTAGGAAACATCGATGGTCGGGTTCATCGTCAAGGTGGCGATCGACTTCATCGGCAAAGGTCTCCTCACAAGGCCGCGGGCAGATCTGCACCGTGCGCGAGGTTGGGATGCCTGTCCATGTTCTCGATCAAGCGCGCCAGCAGGCTGGCAGGCGCGTCACCCTGAGACATCGTGTGTCAGGTGTTGACGGCGGTCTTTTGCGTGAGATCGGAGTGGGGGTGGCTTGGTGGCCCGCCAGGACGGCCGAAATAGTACCCCTGTGCCTCGTCGCAGCCCTCGTTCTCCAGAATTCGCAGCTGCGCCTCGGTCTCCACGCCTTCGGCCAGAACCGGAATGGCGAGGCTCTTGCCCAACGCAAGAACGGCGCGGATGATCGCGCGGGCCTGTGCGCTCGTGTCCGAGAGCAGGAGAAAGGACTTGTCGATCTTGATCTTGTCGAAGGGAAAGGAGTGGAGCGTGTCGAGTGAGGAATAGCCCGTGCCGAAGTCGTCGATGGCCACCCCGATCCCCATCGCCTTCATCTGGCGCAGGCAGTGGAGTGCGCGCAGCTTGTCCTCGATGATCGCGGTTTCGGTGATCTCGAGTTCGAGGCGGCGCGGCGAAAGACCGGTTTGGGCGAGGATGCCATGGATCGTGGCGACAAGATCGGGCTTGGAGAACTGCACGGCGGACAGATTGACTGCAACTTTCTCTCCGCCCGGCCAGCGCTGGGCCTCGCGGCAGGCTTCCTCGAGCACCCATTCGCCGATGGCGAATATCGATCCGCTTTCTTCGGCGATCGGGATAAACTCGTCGGGTGGAATGAAGCCGAGGCGGGGATGTTGCCAGCGCAGCAGGGCTTCGTAACCGCTGAGCTTGCCACTGCGTAGCGAGCGCTGTGGTTGGTAAAGCAAATGCAGTTCACCGCGTGCGATGGCCTGGCGCAGGTCTCCCGCCAGAAGGCGACGTCGCCGGGCGGCGGCGTCCATGCCTTCCTCGTAGTAGCAGCAGCTTTCCCCGCGCTGGCCCTTCGCGCGGTACATCGCAAGGTCCGCGTTGTTGAGGAGTGTTTCCCGGTCGGAGCCGTCGTCGGGAAAGATCGCGATGCCCAGACTTGCACCGACCTCGATGTCCCTGCAGTCATTGGCGCCCGCGATGCAGGCGTGCAGTCGGCTGACGAATTCGCTGAGGTCCTGGGTGTCGGTGAAAATCTTGGCCGCGGCAAACTCGTCCCCGCCGAGCCGGGCGACGACTTCGCTCTCGAGTGTCCCCTCCGTCACCGCGCGGCCGATGGACTGGAGCAGTGCATCGCCGGCGGCATGGCCGTGCGTGTCGTTGACGTCCTTGAAGCGGTCGAGGTCCATCGCGATCACGGCCACCTTGCCCTGGGTGCGCTTGGCCAAAGCCAGCTTGTCGTCGAGACGCTGGTTGAAGCGGGTGCGGTTGGGCAGTCCGGTAAGGCTGTCGTGCAGTGCCATGTGCGCGATGCGCGCTTCGGAGCGGCGCTGTTCGGTGATATCATCGCACGTGGTGACCCAGCCACCGTCGGGCAGCGCGCGGTTGGCAATCGAGACCGCAAGGGCCCCGTCGAAATCGATCGTGATCGGGGGCAGGGACGGGTTGGCGAAAGTCTCCTTCAGGAGCTGACGGTACTGGTCAAGAGCGGGGGTGGCGTGCTCTGCTCCATCGGGGTTCATGAAACCGGCGCGGACCATCTCAGCAAGCGGTGTTCCCGCTTCGCAGACGGCGTCATCGAGGCCCCATAGCTCGCGGAAGCGGGCGTTGCACAGCACCAGGTGGCCGTCGGCATCGAACAGGCCGAGGCCCTCGTGCATGTTGGTCAGCGCGGTGTCGAGGCGCATCGAGGTCTGGGCAATCAGGTCCTTGTCTGCCTTGAACCCGCTCACGTCACGCATGACGAACGAGTAGCCGACCAATCCCCCTTCGGGACCGCGCGTGGCCTGAAAGGTGCCGTGCCCCCAGAACGTGGACCCGTCCCGCCGCATGTAGAGACATTCGCCTGAGGCACTGCCCGTTTCGCGCGCATGTTCGAGTGTGCGCGCGGGCAGGTCGTCGCCGCGGTCGCCATAGCTGAACAGCCGCGCGACGGGCATGCCGAGCATGTCCTGTGCGCTGTAGCCGGTCAGGTTGCGCGCGCCTTCGTTCCACTGCGTGACGGTGCCGTCCGTGCCGAGCAGGACTATGGCATAGTCCGAGATCGAGCGGACGAGGTCGGAGAATTGCCGTTCGCTCCGCAGCAGTGACGCCTGGGCCTGGCTGCGTACGAGTTGGGTCGCCATGCCCGCCGCGAGCACGGCCAGCGCGACGGCGGCCACCCAGCCGGCAAGGGAACTTGCCGGGATGGCTGGAGCACTTAGTGCGCCATGTTCGGGGCCCGGTGTCAGTGCGGCCGATCCCAGAAGATGTAGGAGCGCCGTGCCCAGCGCCAGCAGGAGGGCGGCGAGCCACGGCGTGCCTGCACCGCGCCGCGCCAGCGTGTGGGTGAGCGCGGGATAGAAGAACAGTGCGGGCAGAAGGAGGGAGGCGGCGACAAGGCCGTGGTGCCATCGGAACGTCGTGTCGACCTGGAGTGAGAGGCCTCCCAGATAGTGCATGGCGCCGAAGCCGATGGCGAGCAGGGTCGCCGCCAAGGCCTTTGCTCGGACCGTTTGCCCGGGCACGGCCAGATGCAGGGCGAGGAGCCCGGCGGCCAGTCCGGAGGCCTGGCTGGCCAGCGTCAGGACCGCCGAATGGGCGTGATCGTGGCGTGAATCGTCTCCCAGAAGCGCAATGAAGTGGCTGGCCCAGGCGCCGAAACCAAAGGCGCCGCCAGCCGCCAGTGTCCAGAGGCGTCGTTCGCGATGTCGGCTGCTGCGCGCCTGGCGCAGCAGCAGGACGGTCGTCCCCGAAGCCATCAGGCATACGATGCCCGCCAGCAATACCAGGTCCATCCGGGACTGCTGGAGCGCGCTCGTCGCGATCAGGTCGAGGGTATCCGTGCCGCTGGTGCCCATGCGTAAGCTGTAGTGGGATCGGGCTTGAGACCGCTCTAATCGAGCCTTGCGTAACTATCCGGGAGTACCGCTCCACCATCTCAACAGGGCGCTCCGGCATGCAAATGGGCCCGCCCCGCAGTGACTGCGGAACGGGCCACGCTTTCCTCCCCAGGAAAACTCGAAGAATTCGGCTTCCCGACCCGGCGTTCTGGAGCGCCGGTGCCGGGGGCTCCATCAGCGGCGGATTGCCGAGCCGAGGCGGTGATAGAGCGCGGAGTACTTGGACGAGATGGGATCGTCCTCATGGGCCTTCAGGTAGAACAGGCAGGCGTCCTGCAGCAGCTTGAAGTCCTGGTTGGACAGCACCGCGCGGGCGCGGGCCGGTTCGGTCGTGGTCGTTGCAGTCATCATGTCACGTCTCCTTCCATTGCGCGCGCCGGGATTGGCGTCGGTCGTTGTCAGTTCTTCGGTATCGGCGAGCGGGGCGAGTTTGAGAGTTACCCCGCTCGGCAATTTCAGGTGTTCGCGGATATCCATGCGCTCGCTCCTCTCCCAGGCGAGGCGGTCAGGCCGCGAACTGGTTCATCGTATTGTGTTCGCCGCCAGCCTTGAGAGCCGCTTCGCCGGCGAAGTATTCCTTGTGGTCATCGCCGATGTCCGAACCGGCCATGTTCTGGTGCTTCACGCAGGCGATGCCCTGGCGGATCTCCTGACGCTGGACACCCTTGACGTAGCCGAGCATGCCCTGTTCGCCGAAGTACTCCTTGGCGAGGTTGTCGGTCGACAGCGCCGCAGTGTGGTAGGTCGGCAGGGTGATGAGGTGGTGGAAGATGCCCGCCTCGCGCGCCGCGTCCCTCTGGAAGGTGCGGATGCGCTCGTCGGCCTCGGCCGCCAGCTCGGTGCCATCGTAGTCCACGCTCATCAGCTTTGCGCGGTCATAGCCCGAAAGATCACGTCCCGCCGCTTCCCAGGGTCGTAGACCTGCTGGCGGAAATTGAGCGTCCAGTTGAAGCTGGGCGAATTGTTGTAGACCAGCTTGGCATTGGGCATCTCCTCGCGAATGCGGCTGACCATCCCGCCGATCTGGCCGATATGCGGCTTCTCGGTTTCGATCCACAGCAGGTCGGCACCGTTGCGAAGCGCGTTGATACAGTCGAGCACGCAGCGGTCCTCGCCCGTTCCCTTGCGGAACTGGTAGAGATTGCTGGGCAGGCGCTTGGGGCGCATGAGCTTGCCGTCACGGCTGATCAGGACTTCGCCGTGGCCGACCTCTCCAGTGCCCACTTCCTCGCAGTCGAGGTAGCTGTTGTACTGGTCGCCGATGTCGCCCGCCGTGCGGGTATAGGCGATCTGCTTGGTGAGCCCGGCGCCCAGCGAGTCGGTGCGCGCCACGATCAGACCGTCCTCGACCCCCAGTTCCATGAAGGCATAGCGGATTGCCCGGATCTTCGCGATGAAGTCCTCGTGCGGGACCGTGACCTTGCCGTCCTGGTGGCCGCACTGCTTCTCGTCCGAGACCTGGTTCTCGATCTGGAGGCAGCAGGCGCCCGCCTCGATGAACTTCTTGGCGAGGAGGTAGGTCGCCTCGGCATTGCCGAAGCCGGCATCGATGTCGGCGATGATCGGAACCACATGGGTCTCGTAGTTGTCGATCGCG
This sequence comes from Novosphingobium sp. MBES04, assembly GCF_000813185.1. Classification (NCBI taxonomy): domain Bacteria; kingdom Pseudomonadati; phylum Pseudomonadota; class Alphaproteobacteria; order Sphingomonadales; family Sphingomonadaceae; genus Novosphingobium; species Novosphingobium sp. MBES04. Next base: position 67,919 of record NZ_DF850489.1, read on the forward strand.
GTCTCGATACGCTTGGCCTCCATCTCGTCACCGCCCTTGCGGGCCTTGTCGAGATCGCGGAACATGCCGCCAAGCTCGCGGGCGTCGGCCTGTTTGAGGAAGGTGTAGAGTTCTTCCACCAGGGCCGGGACGCTGGTCTTCTCGTGCATCGACTGGTCGGGCAGGGGGCCGAAATCCGAGCGCAGCGCGGCGACCATCCAGCCTGAGAGATAGAGGTAGCGCCCCTTGGTCGAGCCGAAATGCTTCTTGATGGAGATCATCTTCTGCTGCCCGATGAAGCCGTGCCAGCAGCCCAGCGACTGGGTGTAGTTGGCCGGATCGGCATCGTAGGCCGCCATGTCCTGGCGCATGATCTTCGCCGTGTAGCGGGCGATGTCGAGCCCGGTGTTGAAGCGGTTCTGCAGGCGCATGCGCGCCACCGACTCGGCCTCGATGCCGTTCCAGTTGGGTTCGTTGCCGATGGTCTGTCCGGCGGCGCTGATCGTGCTCTGGTAGGTCACTGGTCTCATCCCGTTCATGGTGCCGTTGGCCTGCATTGCGAAGGGCCTTGGAAGCGGCGGTTGTTTCCGATGACCACCAGATACGGGCAAACTTTCTTGCGCGAAATGGCTTGCGCAGTGCCGTTGTCAAACTTTACAAGATTTGGATGTAAAGTTGTACAGGCCTCACAGGAGCCGCCCCCGCATGGCTGAAACCCGCCCCTTGTACCTTGGTCCGCGCCTGCGCCGCTTGCGCCGGGAGCTCGGCCTCACCCAGCAGGCCATGGCCGACGATCTGGAGATCTCGCCCAGCTATGTCGCGCTGCTCGAGCGCAACCAGCGTCCGGTCACGGCCGAGATGCTGGTGCGGCTTGCGCGCACCTACCGTCTGGAAATCGGTGACCTCGCGAGCGAGGACGGCGAGGACTATGCGCGGCGACTGTCCGACGTGCTGCATGATCCGATCTTCGCTGATATCGACCTGCCCGCGCTGGAGATCTCGGACATCGCGATGAGCTTTCCGGGGGTGAGTGAAGCGCTGCTGCGCCTTCACGGCGCCTATACGCGCGAGCAGCAGGCACTGGCGGAACAGCGCGCGGCCGGCCCCGGCGCCGAGGAAAACGAGCCCGTGCGCGAGGCGCAGCGATTCCTGGCGGCGCGGCGGAACTATTTCCATCCACTCGACACCCGCGCCGAGGATCTTGCGGCCGAGATCGAGCAGGCAGGCGGGGCCGAGGCATGGCTCAAGGAGAAGGGTGTGCGCGTGCGCGCGCTGCCGCCCGAGGTCATGATGGGCGCGCTGCGCCGCTTTGATCGGCACAACCAGCAACTCCTGCTTGATGACACGCTCGATGGTCCCAGCCGCGCCTTCCAGACGGCCACCCATATCGCGCACACCGCGATGCGCAGCGACATCAAGGCGATCCTGCGGGTGGAAACCTTCGCCAGCGAGACCACGCGGGTGCTCCTCCAGCGTGCGCTGGCGGCTTACGGCGCGGCGGCGATGCTCATGCCCTATGGCAAGTTCGCGCGCGCCGCCGAGCAACGTGGCTACGACATCGAGGCGCTGGGCGGCCTGTTCGGTGCGAGCTTCGAGCAGGTCGCACATCGCCTCACCACGCTCCAGCGGCCCGGCGAGGAGCGAGTGCCGTTCTTCTTCCTGCGTCTGGACGAGGCGGGCAATGTCTCCAAGCGCCTGGATGGAGCGGGCTTCCCCTTTGCCGCGCATGGGGGCGGATGCCCCTTGTGGAGCGTGCACCAGGTCTTTCGTGCGCCTCGGGTGATCCACACCCAGTGGCTCGAACTGCCTGGGGGAGAGCGCTTCTTCTCGGTTGCGCGTACGGTGGCAAGCGGGGGCAATGGGTACGGGCGAGGGCAGGTCACCCGCGCCGTGGCGCTGGGCTGCGCGGCAAGCGAGGCGCCCCGCCTCGTCTATGCCCGGGGAATGGAGCCGGATATCGCGGAGGCCACGCCGATCGGCGTGACGTGCCGGTTATGCCACCGATCGGAATGCGCCGCACGTTCGGTGCCGCCGATTGGACGCGATGTCATGGTCGATGACACGCGGCGCGGGGCGCAGCCCTATACCTTCACGGATGGCTGAAGGGCCGTAGCGCTAAGGATTTCGCCGGTGCCGGCGCTTGAAACACCGTTACCCTTGTTCGCGTATCGCTCGCCTTGGGCGTCATGCCTGTTGAGGGCCATCGCTCGGGCGGTGGGAGGAAGGAGGGCGGCACAAGAGGATGGAGCGCGAGCCGTTCATACGCGCGATCGAGGTGTGGGTGCCGTCTGCCGATGGGACAACGATCGATCTGCAGTCGGGGATCTATGGCGAGATGGATTATTTCGCCTCAGCGAGCCGGGGCATGCAATTCCGCCTTGGAGAGGGACTTCCGGGACGCAGTTGGAAGGAGGGGAGGCCGATCCTTATCAAGGATCTCGCCAACTCGTTCTTCGTGCGCAAGGAGGCTGCTCTCAGCGAGGGGCTCAGTTGCGCCGTTGCAGTGCCGGGCTTCGATGGCGCGCGATGTGTATCAGTGACCCTGTTCTTCTGTGGGGACGATCGCTTTCGCCTCGGTGCACTCGAACTGTGGTGCGCCCGTCAGGGGGAGGAGGAGTTGTGCCTCGTAGATGGCTATTTTGGTCATGCGCGACGCTTTGAGGCCGACGCGCATACCTTTCGCTTCCATCGCGGCTACGGAGTTCCGGGGAAGGCCTGGGACCAGGGGCAGCCGGTCATCCTGCCCAAGCTGTCGCCCGAAGGGCGGTTCCAGTGCAACGAAGCGCAGGAGCCGACCGGCTTTGACCGGGCGATGGCGGTGCCCTGTCCTTCACGCGATGGCGCAACCTGGGTGCTCACGCTCGTCTCTTCGCGGATTTCTCCGGTTGCGGGACGGGTTGAACACTGGCGTCTCGATGAGAGCGGGGCCGCATTTCACTTTGCCGCGGGGTATTGCGAGACCGAGTGCGATCTTACCCTGATCCACGCGCAGGCACATGTATCGACAGAGGAGGGGCCATTTGCGCGCGCGTGCCGCAAGGGCATTCCCCTCGTCGACGAAGATCTCGCGACCGATGTGACCGACCCGATCGCTCAGGGCGCCGTCGCGGCAGGGCTCAAGTCGATGATGGTGTTTCCTCTTCGCGGCGGCGAACACTGCGACGGAGTGCTGGTCTGGTATTTCTGAGCCGCGAGGTGCGCGGGCAAATGGCATTCGGGCCAAGCGCTTCCTATCTGGGAGGGCATGGGCGCAGGCCGTACATCTTCCGAGACATCCGCGCAGGCTCGCGGTTATCGGGCCTCTGTCGGGGCAAGGCTGCCGGTCATTCTGGTCGTGGCGGGCCTGCACGTTCTGCTCGCCTTCGTGGTTGTGCACATGTTCGCGCCCGGGCTGGCCGAGAACATTGTTGCGGCGGGCGAGCGGCTGGCCGTGACGTTCACGCAGGAGCCACCCGAACCGCCCGAAGATCCGGTGGAAGAGCCTGCACCTGCGCCAGACCCTGCTCCCGAGCCGGAAGGGGCCTCGGCCGAGGCGGGAGAGCGCGCGCACGCCAAGCCGGTTGCCGCGCCCGAGGCTTCCGTGGTCCTGCGTCCCCGCCCCGCACCACCGGTTTCGGGCGATGGCAACGAAGATGATGCGGGCGCGGCGGACGCAGGTGAGGGCACCGGGGCTTCGGGCGAAGGGCTGGGGCCCGGCTCCGGGCGCCGCGGCCTCGGGCAGGGCGGAGGTGGTGGTGGCACGCCCACCGTGAAAATCGCCGGAGACATCAGTTCGGCGCGCGACTATCCCCGAAAGAGCCGCAAGCTGCGCCTTGGCCACTCGGTCGTCATCGATTTGCGCGTCGGGACCGAGGGGCGCGTGACAGGCTGCCGCGTCGTGCGTCCCAGCCCCGATCCGGCGGCGGACCGTATTACCTGCGAACTGGCGCAGGCCCGCTTCCGCTTTCGCCCGGCAACCAATGGTGCAGGCGAGCCGATCCCGGCGGTCTACCGCTGGCAGCAGCGCTGGTTCGTGCCCTGATGTCCTTGCCGGATGGTATTTCGCAGCCCGCTTGCAGGGCACAGGCGATAGCGGCAGGATAGGGCGCAGATGATCACGCAAACCATCCAACTCGCCCTGACCCCTGTGTTCGTGCTGGTGGCTATCGGCAACATTCTCAACATCCTGTCCACCCGGCTGGGACGGGTCGTCGACCGGGCGCGGCTGCTGCAGAAGCTCTATGCCGAGACCGAGGGCGGAGAACATGATGGCATCGTGCGCGAAATTCGCCTGGTCGACCGCCGCATCAAGATCATCACGCGCGCGATTCGCCTGATGGTGCTTTCGGCGCTCGCGATCGGTTCGACGGTCGCGGTGCTTTTCCTGCAAGGGCTCGCCCGGCTTGACCTGCATGTCCTTGCCGCTGGGATCTTCCTTGTTTCCATCGTCCTGCTGCTGATTGCGCTCGTCCTGTTCCTCCAAGAAACCCAGGTGGCGGCAGACGCCTTGCAGGTTCCGGCCGATCTCCTCGAGCTGCATCGCAATATCTGACGGGCTCCTCCGGATAGGACGGGTCTTGCCTCGGGCAACAAAAAAGGCCGGTCGCGAGGACCGGCCTTTTCGTGTCAGCTATCCGGAAGGCTGCGATCAGGCGGCCAGCTGGAAGGGGGCGATCTCGCCCGAAAGGTAGAGCTTCTTGGCCTTGGCGCGGCTGAGCTTGCCCGAACTGGTGCGCGGCAGGCTCTTGGGCGGAACCAGTTCGACGACGCAGTTCATGCCGGTGATCGAACGGACCTTGTCGCGGATCAGTTCGCGCAGTTCGAGGCGCTTGTCCGGGTCCGAGACGCGGCAATGGACGAGCACGGCAGGGGCTTCTTCACCGGCGTCGGTCTCGACCGAGAAGGCCGCGATGTCACCGTGGTTGAAGCCGGGCAGCTGCTCCACGGCCCACTCGATATCCTGGGGCCAGTGGTTCTTGCCGTTGATGATGATCATGTCCTTCGCGCGGCCGACGATGAACAGGTACCCCTGCGCCATGTAGCCCATGTCGCCGGTATCGAGCCAGCCATCGACGAGGCATTCCGCCGTCGATTCGGGGTCGCGGAAGTACGAATGCATGACGCTGTCACCGCGGCACCAGACCTTGCCGATCTGGTGGTCGGCGAGTTCCTGACCGTTCTCGCCGCGGATCACCACTTCCATGTCGCGCACGGGCTTGCCACAGTTGACGATGGCGCGGTAGCGGGCCGGACGGCTGAGGTCGCGGGGCGTGCCCGAGAGGCGCTCTTCCTCGACCAGTTCGACGCGGATGCCTTCGCCCGGCGGCATGATCGTGACTGCCAGGGTTGCCTCGGCAAGGCCGTAGCTGGGCAGGAACGCGCTGGCCTTGAAGCCGGCCGGGGCAAAGGCGTTGACGAAGCTCTGCATGACATCGGGGCGGATCATGTCCGCGCCGTTGCCGGCAAGGCGCCAGCGCGCGAGGTCGAAACGCTCATCCACGCTGGTCTGGCTGGAAATGCGGCGTGCGCAGATATCGTAGCCGAAGGTCGGCGAGTACGAGATCGAGGTGCCCTCGTTGCGCGTGATCATGTCGAGCCAGGCGAGCGGACGGCGCGCGAAGTCCTCGGTCTTGAGGTAGTCGCCCGAGACCTGGTTCGCGATCAGCGAGAGGAAGCAGCCGACAAGGCCCATGTCGTGGTACCAGGGCAGCCAGGAGATGCAGCGGTCGCTCTCGATCAGCTGCATGCCGTGGCTGTGCGCGGCCAGGTTCGACATGAGCGAGCGGTGGGTGACCGCCACGCCATGCGGGAAGCGGGTCGAGCCGCTCGAGTACTGCAGGTAGCAGATGTCGTCGGGGCTGGCCTTGGGCAGTTCGGTCGCCGGCGCGTCCTTGGCGGCAAAATCGGCCCAGGTCGCGTGACCACAGCCCTGGCGCTCAGCCGCGGCCGAGGTGAGGTGGGCGATCTCGTCCGGGCCAATGAGCAGCAGCGGGTCCGCGCTCGAAAGCTGGACCGAAAGCTGCTCGATGTAGTTGTCCTTGCCGCCAAAGCTGGTGGGCAGCGGCAGCGGCACCGGCCAGGCGCCCGCGTAGACGGTCGCGCAGAACAGCGCCGCGAAGTCCGCACCGGTCTCGGCGATCAGCGCGATACGGTCACCCGGCCTCACGCCGCGTGCGATCAGCGCATAGGCGACCTTGTGCGCGTCGGCGCGCAGTTCGCGGAAGGGATAGACCTGTTTGAGTTTTCCACGTGGATCGTGGAAATTGAAGCCGCGCTGGCCCTGGGCCGCATAATCAAGGGCGTCGCAGAAGGTGTCGAAGTCCGCGAACCGGCGCGCAAGCGCGTCCTCGTTCGGGGTGGCGACCAGCGCCGGATCGGTCTTCGTCACCATGCTGATGGTGTCGCTCATTATATCGTAACCCGTTGTCTGTTCTAACTATCCTGAAGCAGTCCGTCCCGGCTTAGTGGTTCGTTCGTGAACCGGATATTGCCAGGGTTTTCTCCTTGCAGGGGTCCATAAGCACTCCCCATTCTGCGCCGAGTGTGGCACGAATAGGGCAAGATGTCTGCCAAGCGTCGCAATCCCCGTCCGCTCGACCTGCCTCGACTCGAGGAAATGGCGCTCGCCTATGTCGCGCGATTCGCCACAACGCAAGCCAAACTGCGTGCCTATCTGGTGCGCAAGGTGCGTGAACGCGGCTGGGAAGGTGAGGACGCGCCGCCGCTCGACGCGCTCGTGGAGCGGTATGCGCAAGCGGGTTACGTCGATGACGAGACCTGGGCCCGCATGAAGGCGGGCAGTCTGCTGCGGCGCGGTTACGGGGCACGCCGGGTGCGCGAAGCGCTCAACCAGGCTGGTGTGGACGAGGATGTGCGCGAGGACATGGCGCCGGGCGAGGCGCAGCAGCGCGAGGCGGCGCTGGCCCTTGCGCGTAGACGCCGCCTGGGGCCGTTCTCGCGTCAGGACGAAATCGACCGCCCCACGCGCGAAAAGCACATTGCCGCGCTGCTGCGGGCCGGGCACGGGCTCGAGGTGGCGCGCCGCATCATCGAAGCGCGCGATGAGCGTGCGGCAGAGGAATGGGTCGCCGAAGCGTTCGACGAGTGAAGAGAGCTCATCGCCTTCCGCGCCGAGCATAAGAAAAGCCGGCGCGTGCAAGGGACAACACGGCGCCGGCTTCTTCAGGCCCTTGCGGGCTTGCCGATTATCTCATCGTAAAGGGTCAGCGGCACTTGGGCTTGCTGGTGCTGCGGTCGACTTCGCGGCCAAGCAGTGCGCCCGCGGCCGCGCCGACCACGGTGCCCATGGTGCGGTCGCCCCTTGTATCAACGGCACGGCCTGCAAGGGCACCTGCGACGCCACCGATCAGCAGGCCGGTCGTGCCGTTGGACTTCTTGCAGCGGTAGCGGCCGCGGTCATCCTTCCAGTAGCGGATGCCATTGTCGGTGCGGTGGTAGCGGTGGTGGTCGCGCGCGGCCACTTCGGTCGTGGTGGCGACGAGCGTTGCGGGGGCGGCGACAGCCGTCATGGCGGCGGCGAGAATGAGGTTACGCATCAGCGTTCTCCTGTGAAAATTTGCGATCCGTTCGGGAAAGAAACTCGCTGATAAGCCAAGTGATCCCCAACCTCAGATGAACGAAACGCCGCGCCCGCGAAGGCGCGCCGGGATGTGCCCTTCATGCGGTGAAGTGTGCATATGTGCGCTTTGTGCACGGGCACTTTCGCGATTGGGGGCGTCAAAGCCGGGGCAAATGCACGCTAGGCGCTTGGCATCCACGCAAAAGAGGTCTAACGCGCGGCTCATGGGAATCCTGTCCAAGATCTTCACCTGGTGGGACGGCGCCACCATCGGCACCTCGCTCTGGTCCTCGCGTAATGGCGAGCACGTGGGCACTGACGCGCAAGGTAACAAGTATTACCGTGCGAAGAAGGCCAAGACCACCGAGGGATACGAGCGGCGCTGGGTGATCTACGCCGGTGCGAACGACGCAAGCCGCGTGCCCTCGGAATGGCATGGCTGGCTGCACCACTCCTACGACGACGTGCCGGAAAGCCATCTGCCGCCCGCGCGCATCTGGGAAGCGGACTACACCCCCAACGCAACCGGCACCGTGGCCGCCTACCGTCCGCAGGGCGCGCTTGAGCGTGGTGGCCGCCGCGCCGCTGCGACCGGCGACTACGAGGCATGGTCCCCGGACGCCTGAGCGTTTCAGGCCTTATGGTTTCGCTCTATCGCCGCGTCTGCGGCTTCCTGCCCCCGGTATTGCTGAGCGGCGCACTGGCCGCCTGCGGCGGTGCGCCCGAACCGGCGCCCGCCGAAACCGAAGTGCCCGAGGCTATCGCGGGCATGCAGGCCGGCCCTGCGCAGGCCGCGCAAGGGCAGGAACTGGGCACGCCCAACAAGGACAGGGTGGCCACGCTCGGCATCCTCAACAAGCGTAACAACCTTACCCAGGACATCACGATGAAGCCGGGCGAATCCAAGCGCCTGGGCAATCTCGTGGTGAAGCTGTCGACCTGTGAGAAGTCGCTCCCCTGGGAGCGACCGCAGGAAGAGGGCGCCTTCGTCCAGGTTTTCGTCGAAGAGCGGGCCAGCGTCGAGGAAAAGCCGGCCTGGCACAAGGTCTTCTCGGGATGGCTCTTCAAGAACTCGCCGGCGCTCAACGTTGTCGAGCACCCGGTCTATGACGTCTGGGTCAAGAACTGCGCGATGAATTTCCCGGGTGAAGAGGGCGGTTCCGCTTCGCCTGCATCGTCCAGCAGCGCGGCAAACGCATCCGGAAGCGATAACGCTGCGGACTGATCCGGCGTTTCCGGCTCGTCCTGAGCGTCATTCAACAAGGTCAGGTACCGCGCTTGCGGGATCTCCTCCGCGCCGAGCGAGGCGAGGTGCGAGGTGATGAACTGGCAGTCGAGCAACTGTGCCCCGCCCCGGCGCAGTGCCGCGACGAGCCAGCACAGGGCGACCTTGGATGAATCGCGCGTGCGCGAGAACATGCTCTCCCCGCAGAAGACCCGATCGAAGCCGACCCCGTAGAGCCCGCCGACAAGTGCGCGTTCGCCCGTTTGCGCGTCGTGCTGCCAGCACTCGACCGAATGGGCGAGGCCCAGAGTATGCAGCATCTCGTAACTGCGCTGGATGCGGTGGCTGATCCAGCTTTCGCCGGTCTCGTCGCCGTCCTCCTCAAACTCGGATGGGCGGACGGCACGCGGCGCAGCGCAGGCGTCCATGACCTGCGAGAAGGCGGCATTGCAGGTCACCTCGAAGCGGCCGCGCTTCAACGTGCGGGCGAGCGAGTGCGAGACGTGGAGGCGTTCGAGCGGCAGAATCGCGCGCATGCGTGGCTCGATCCAGAAGACCTCGGGGTCCTCGCGGCTGTCGGCCATCGGAAAGATCCCGCTGCGATAGGCCAGCATCAGGATATCGGGCTCGATGATGTCATCTGACTTGGGTGCGTGCACGCCACCCAGACTAGCAAATCGGCGCTGGGGGCAAATACCTTTTTCAGCCCTCTACGGGTACTTTCGGAGGAAGAATTTGCGGCAAGGCCAATTAGGTCCTTGTCATCTGTCTCTGCACGCTCTAGAGGGCCTGTCACCCGCAGGAGTGTAGCTCAGTTGGTAGAGCATCGGTCTCCAAAACCGAGGGCCGCGGGTTCGAATCCTGCCACTCCTGCCATTTTCCTCACATCGTCGAAAACGTCACCCCGCCCGGGGGCAGTACGGGGCTGCGCCGCGTGCGCGCCCTTGCCAATCGCGCGCGCTGAATTATGGGAACCCGACCGCAAAATTCGGGGCGAGGGTGGGACAGTGTCCTGCCAACGCAGCGTGGAGTGAGGCCAGCATTCGCATATGACGGACAAGTCGCAGATGGACGTTTCGCCCGAGCCGGAGCCGGTGATGCTCGCGTCCGACGCGGGGGATGCACCTGTATCCGTGCAGGAAGGCGCGCCCCGCGCCCGCTATGACCTCGTCTTCTGGATCGGGATCGCGCTGGCTCTCTTTGCCGCGATGCCCGCTCTCGTCGCCTGGGCACCGCAGATGACCGACTACCCCTCGCACCTGGCGGGGTACAAGATCATGCTCGAGCACGGGAGCAATCCCTTCCTGACCTGGTATTTCCTGTTCCACTGGGAGTGGACCGGCAACCTGGGTGTCGAATTGCTGATGGTGCCGCTGGCGCCGCTCTTCGGGGTGGAACTGGCCGGGCGCATCCTTGTCGCGGCCATCCCTGCGCTGACGGGGCTGGGCATTGTCGCGGTGTCCTGGGTGCTGCGGCGCCGAGTCGGCATCGGTCCGATCCTGGCCATGGTGACGATCTGGTCGCCCTCGCTGCTGATGGGCTTTCTCAACTATTCGCTTTCGCTGGCCCTGGCGCTGTTCACCTTCGCCCTCTGGGTGAAGATGGAAGGCTCGGCGTGGCGACGGGTCGTGATGATCCCGCTGGGCTTCGTGGTCTGGCTCAGCCACGTGTCGGGTTGGGGGATCCTGGGCGTGCTGGTCTTCGGCTACGAGTGGACCCGGCGCGAGAGCTGGCGGGACTGGCGCCCGTTCCTCGCGCCCTGGCCGCTGATCTTTCCGCTCCTGCCGATGCTGGCGGGGATGGGGGCCAACTCCAAGGTGTCCTATGGGCGCTGGGGCGTGCTCGAATACAAGTGGGGCATCCTCTACAAGGCGCTGCGCAGCTACGATTATGTCTTCGACATAGCGACCCTCGTCGCGGTCCTGCTGGTGGCCTTGGCGGCCCTGGTGGTGAAGCGGATCGACGGACGCCTGGGGTGGGCGGCGCTTATCATGTTCGGCCTCACCATGGCCGTGCCGCGCCAGATCTTCGGCGGCGATTATGCCGATTATCGCCTGAGCACCGCGGCGCTCATGATCCTCCTGATGGCGGTCGACTTCCGCGCGAAGGCGCCGGTCTGGTTCCTGGCGGCCTGCTCGCTGCTCTTCGTCGCGCGCACCGGGCTGACGTCGGTGGTCTGGTACCGCGATGCGCAGACCGCGCGCAGCCTGATCAAGGCGCTCGACTACGTGCCCGAGGGCGCGAGAGTTGCTACAGCCGTGGCTATCCCGCGCAGCCAGTGGTTCTTCGGTCCCTTCGAGCATTTCGGCAGCTATGCCGTCGTGCGGCGCAGCGCGATGGAGAATTCGAACTTCGCGCTGCCCGACGTGCACATGCTCTCCATGCGCGAGGAGGGCTACAACTTCGCCGATCCTTCGCACCGCATTCTCTACTCGTCCTACCAGCGCATCGACCTGAGGAAGTTCCGTCCGGCCAACCATGCCGACTACCTGTGGTATATCGGAAATTCGCAGCCCGTCGCGCTGCCCGATGGCGCGCATATCGTCTACGAGACCGAGAATTCGTTCCTGGCGCGCCTGCCCGATGCCGTGGACCTTGCAAATCCGGCGAACGGAAGCTAAGTCAACATCTCTTCCGACATGAGGATCCTTTACCGCCCCTCCCGGCCTTGGCCGGGACGGCGATGAGCCCTAGCCGGAAGACACGGAACCTATCTTCATTTGCGTTCGCGCAAACCAGGCAAGAGACACGAGAGCGTTACGGACATGGCCAAGATCAATCCCGGCGAATTCATGCGCCAGGTTCAGGCAGAAACGCGCAAGATCCACTGGCCTTCGCGCCAGGAAACGGTGACGACCGCGATTTTCGTTGGCATCATGACGGTGCTGCTTGCGACGTTCTTCCTGGGCGTGGACGCGCTTTTCGGCTGGGTCGTCAGCTCGCTGCTGTCGCTCCTGTGATCGCTTAGAACCTGTAGACCCAAAAGAGAGAATCATGGCCCGCTGGTACATCATCCACGCCTATTCCGGCTTCGAGAACAAGGTGAAGGAAGCCATCATCGCCGAGGCCGAACGCATGGGCCTCTCGCAGCTTGTCGAGGACATCCAGGTCCCGTCCGAGACGGTGACCGAGGTCAAGCGCGGCAAGAAGGTCCAGGTCGAGCGCAAGACCATGCCGGGCTACGTGCTCGCCAAGCTGGGCCTGAACGACGATGTCTACCACCTCGTCAAGAACACGCCCAAGGTTTCGGGCTTCCTGGGCGTCAACGGCAAGCCGCAGGCGATCAGTGAAACCGAGGCCTCGCGCTACTTCGGCGCCGCCGAAGCCGCCGCTGCCGAGCCGCGCAAGCAGGTCAGCGTCGATTACGAGATCGGCGATTCGGTCAAGGTGCTGGAAGGCCCCTTCGCGAGCTTCAACGGCATCGTCGAGGAACTCGATTTCGACAAGAGCCGCGTCAAGGTCTCGGTCTCGATCTTTGGCCGCGCGACGCCGGTCGAACTCGACTTCGAGCACGTCGAGCTCAGCAAGTAACTTGCGCATTTCCCATGCCGCACCGCGCGGCGGGGAAAGCAAGGAGAGGGGCGCTGCACGGCGCCCCTTTTCATTTGGTGCGTTGTGGTGTAACGGCGCGCCCTTCGGACCGGCTTTTTGCCGGTGCGATTCCCGGCGGGAGAGGGCGAAGGTCCCTGCAGGCGCAGATGCCTCCTCCCTCGTCACACCGCTAAACATGAGGGCTCCCGGTGTGGGGCCCGACAGTGTGAAAGGAGGCCATCGTGGCCAAGAAAATTGAAGGTTACATCAAGCTGCAGGTGCCCGCGGGCGCAGCAAACCCCTCGCCGCCGATCGGTCCGGCGCTGGGTCAGCGCGGCGTGAACATCATGGAATTCTGCAAGGCGTTCAATGCCGCCACGCAGGAGATGGAAAAGGGCATGCCGATCCCGACCATCATCACCGTGTACGCCGACCGCAGCTTCACGTTCGTCACCAAGACGCCGCCCGCCACCTTCCTCATCAAGAAGGCTGCCAACCTCAAGTCCGGCTCGAAGGAGCCCGGCAAGGTTTCGGCCGGAAAGATCGCGCGTTCGAAGCTGACCGAGATCGCCGAAGTCAAGATGAAGGATCTCAACGCCAACGATCTCGACGCGGCAACCCGCATCATCGAAGGCTCGGCCCGCGCGATGGGTCTCGAAGTGACGGAGGGCTGATCTGATGGCCAAGATTACCAAGAAGCAGAAGTCGCTGACCGAAAAGCTGGGCGACAACATGAAGCTCTACGCCGTTGGCGAAGCGCTCCAGACCCTGCGTGACCTCAAGACCACCAAGTTCGACGAGACCATCGAAGTCGCGATGAATCTGGGCGTCGATCCGCGTCACGCCGACCAGATGGTTCGTGGCATGGTTTCGCTCCCGGCCGGCACCGGCAAGACCGTCAAGGTCGCCGTGTTCGCCAAGGGCGACAAGGCGGACGAAGCTCTCGCCGCTGGCGCCGACAAGGTTGGTGCGGAAGACCTCATGGAAGACATGCAGGCCGGCAACCTCGACTACGACCGCGTCATTGCCACCCCGGACATGATGGGCGTCGTCGGCCGTCTCGGTAAGCTGCTGGGTCCCAAGGGCCTCATGCCGAACCCGAAGCTGGGCACCGTCACCCCGAACGTGACGCAGGCCGTGAAGGACGCCAAGGGCGGCCAGATCGAGTTCCGCGTCGAGAAGCAGGGCATCATCCACGCCGGCATCGGCAAGATGTCGTTCTCGGATGAAGACATCCAGAAGAACTTCACCGCGTTCGTCGATGCGATCGTCAAGGCGAAGCCTCGGGCGCCAAGGGCAAGTACGTCCAGAAGATCGCGCTGTCCTCGTCGATGGGCCCCGGCCTCAAGATCGACACCGCGCAGGTCCAGGGCGCCTGAGCGCACCACTTGCACAAGATCGTGTGAGCCTTTTGATTGAGGCTCCCGCGATCTGAACATGAAAACGGCCGGCAAGGATTGTCCTTGTCGGCCGTTTTCGCATGTGCGGTTCAGGGGATGGCCTCGTCATCGTGCAGCACAGGCGGTGAGAGCGGGTCGGGCAAGGTCTCGCTCCACTCGAAGTGGGAGGCGTTCTCGCGTTCGATGGGCGCTTCGCGTCCGGCCCGGGGCTGGAGGAGGCGGTCAATCGGCTCCATCACGATGCGCACCGGATGGCCCGCGTAACGCGCGATGCCGGGGACGCGTGTGTCCGGATCGTAAGGCGCGTGGTCGGTCAGTGTGGTGATCGAGAGGATCCCGGTGTCGCGCAAGAGCGCGGCCTGGCGCAGGTAGATTTCCGCTTCGGTCTGGGCAGCGGCCGTGCGCGCGTTGAGCAGATCGTTGGTGACCTGAAGCACATCGCGCAAGGTGCGGATGCCCGCGGTCTCCTGGCGCGAGACGCCGTCCACGGCGCGTTCGCCCGCCTGCACGGCCGCGCGGTAGCGTGGAAGTGAAGCCTCGGCGGCCTGAAGGCGGCTCCAGTTGGCGGCGAGTGTCTCGCGCATGGTTCGGCGGGCTTCCTCCACGAATTGCTGGTCGGCCAGGTTCGCCGTGATCGCCTGGCGTAGGGCAGAGGATTGTAGTCCGCCGGAATAGAGCTGGAGCGTCAGTCGTACGCCCGCGCTCACCGCCTCTTCCCGCACGGTGTTCTGGTAGGGGGAGAGGGGGGAGCGCGAGAGGGCGGAGAAGGCGCTGACCTGGGGGCGCATCTGGGCCCGGGCGGCGCGCACCTGCGCCCGCGAGGCTTCGGCTGTCAGCGTGGCGGCGGCCAGGTTCGGGTTGTACCTTTCTGCGGTCACGTAAAGCGTTTCCAGCGTAGAGAGGGCGGGCAGCGGCGGAGGGGGCGCCAGGTCCTGCGGATAGTGTCCGACAAGATGGCGGTAACGCGCCGCACTTGCATCCACCGTTGCGCGCGCTTCGATGACGCGCCCGGCAGCAAGTTCGAGTCGGTTGGCGGTCTGCTCCAGATCGGGCCGGGTGGAGTCGCGCAGGGCGTAGCGCGCGGCGATGACATCGTTCTGGCCACGCAGCAGTTCGTAGTTTTCGACCGCAATGGCATAGAGTTGGGTGTCACGGCGCACGCCGACATAGGCGGATACGACGTCGAGCAGGAGTTGCTGGGTCTGCCCGCGCAACGCCTCACGTGCGGACAGGCGGGTCGCTTCGGCCGCGTCTATTCCTGCGGCCAGGCGCCCGGATGTGAAGAGCGGTTGGTTCAGCGATAGCTCCACACTGGATGCAAATCCCTGGTCCTCGGCGGGCAGTGCGGTGCCACGGGTGCGCGCTGCCGTGAAGGTGTGCTGCGCGGAGAGGCTGAGGTTGGGGCCATAGGCCGCGCGTGCCTGCACCACGAGTTCATCGCTGGCCGCGACAAGATCGCGGTTCCCCTGCAATTGCGGATTCCTACGTAGGCCGAGGCAAGCGCTTCGGCGAGCGTTTCGGCACGGCTCTGGGGCGCGGTCAGCGGGAGCCAGACGGCCAGCAGGCATGGCAGCGAAAGGGCGGGTACGCGGCGCAAGGGCAAGCGAAGGAGCAAGGCAGATCCCCTTTGTCGGACGGCTGGGAATTCGAGCGGGCCCCTATTCAATCCGGAACAGAGGTGTTCGCGGTGTCGGTGTACGTTGCGGGCTGTTCTAATGCAGCGCGAGATAGTTCCAGACAGGACGCAACTATGAATCGACTGGATTGGGGCAGCCCTGTTGGGGGCGGAAAACGCCACGTGCGTGCGGAATACTTGGGCGGAGGTCGGCCATGCTGAATCCGTTCGGACGCCTTTCGCAGGACCTGCGTGACGCTCTCAGGGGACTTGGCCGCGTGGCTCCGGTCGTGCTGGTCATCAGCAGTGTCTACAATGTCCTGCTGCTTTCGGGCTCGTTCTTCATGCTGCTGGTCTACGACGATGTCCTGCCCAGTCGCTCGCTTCCCTCGCTGTTCAGCCTGCTGGCGCTCGTGCTCCTCGCCTACGTATTCCAGGCCGTGCTCGATGTCGTGCGCGGGCGGATCATGGTTCATGTCGGATCGCGCTTCCTGGAGGAGACCAGCGGGCGCGTGCTCGACATTCTCGCCCGCTTCGAGCTTTCCCGTGGCAGCCTGCCCAACGGGACCCAGGTGGTTCGCGATGCCGATACCGTGCGCGGGTTCCTGTCGGGGCCGGGCCCCCTCGCGCTTGTCGATCTGCCCTGGATCCTCGTCTACCTGGGGGTCCTCAGCGTATTCCACTGGAGCCTGGGTCTGCTTGCGCTGGTGGGGGTGGGCGTGCTGGTCGCGCTGATGGTGGCCAACAACCGCTCCACCGGCCCGCTTGCGCTCGAGACGATGAAGGCTGGCGCGCGGCGCGCGTCGCTGGCCGAGGCCACCTTGCGCAACGCCGAGACGCTGAAGGCTCTGGGAATGGCGCCATCTCGCCGGGACGAGTGGACCGAGACCGAGGCGGCGTACCTGCGCGCGAACGAAGCCTTCTCCGCGCGCGCCAGCACGCTCTCGGGGGCGACCAAGGCGTTCCGCATGTTCCTCCAGTCCGCCACCCTGGCACTCGGCGCCTATCTGGTGATCGAGGGGCAGGCGACGGGGGGGATCATCATCGCCAGCTCGATCTTGTCCTCGCGGGCACTGGCTCCGGTGGAGCAGGTGATTGCCCATTGGAAATCGATGGTGGCCTGTGGCCAGGCGCTGGGGCGCATGCGCGAGCTGATGGAAGCTGTCCCCGCGCACGCCGAACCGCTGGGGCTTGAGCCCCCGCGCGAGGCTTTGCGCGTACAGGGGCTGACCGCGGGACCTCCGGGGCTCAAGCGGGTTACCCTTGCCGAGGTGCGCTTCTCTCTCAAGGCCGGGGATGCGCTGGCCGTGGTCGGGCGCAGCGGCTCGGGAAAGACCACGCTGGCGCGTGTGCTGTGCGGGGGCTGGAGCCCGCTGCGCGGTGCGGTGCGGCTCGACGGGGCGACGCTGGATCAATGGTCGGCACCGCAGATCGCACAGTTCATGGGCTACGTGCCCCAGAAGATCGAGCTGTTCGAGGGCACGATTGCCCAGAATATCGCGCGTTTTCGTCCCGATGCGGACCGGGACAAGATTCTGGCGGCGGCCCGCGCGGCGGACTGCCACGAACTGATCGTGCGCCTCGAAGGGGGCTATGACGGACGAATCGGCCCGGGCGGAGGAGGTCTCTCGGCCGGGCAGCAGCAGCGCATCGCGCTGGCCCGCGCGCTCTACGGCGATCCGTTCCTCGTGGTCATGGACGAGCCCAACAGCAATCTCGACCACGAAGGTGAGGCCGCGCTGGCCCATGCCATCGCGGCGCTGCGCGCGCGCGGCGGCATTGCGATCGTCATCGCGCACCGTCCCGCCATCGTTTCGCAGGTGAGCCACATCATGGTGATGAACGGCGGACGTGTCGAACGCTTTGAAACGCGGGCGGAGTTCGAGGCACGCATGCGCCCGGGCAAAGAGGCTCCGAGAGGGGCGACGACCAGCAGGACCGCAGGAGCCAATGCCCCGGACGGCGAGGCCGCGCAGGCGCTGCGCACGGTGCGCATGGAAGAGGAGCTCGACCAGTGAACGTCCATTCTTCCATGCTTGATCCGGTTCCGCTGCACGGCAACGAACCTCTCGCGCGTGCGCCCGAGGCAAGAGGGGAGCGCCGCCTGGCGCGCCTCTCCCGCCTCGGATTGGGGACGGTCGGCGCGCTGGTGGTGGGCGGACTTGGGCTCGTGGCCTTGCTCCCCATGGCGGGCGCGGTCATCGCGCCGGGCACGGTGACCGTGGAAACCCACGTGAAAGAGATTTCGCACCCCTATGGGGGCGTGGCCGCCGCAATCCTGGTCGAGGATGGCGATGCGGTGCGCAAGGGGCAGCCTCTGGTTCGGCTGGATGACAGTGTGACGGGGGCTTTCGCCACGTACGCGGGATTGGAGCTCGATCAGTTGGTCGCGCGTGCGGCTCGTTTGCGGGCGATCCAGGTGGGCGCACGGAGCATCGATTTTCCCGAGGAACTGCGGGCACGTGCAAGCGAACCGGGGGTGGCGCGGGCGATGGAGGATGAACGGCTCAGCTTCGAGCTGGAGCGACGTGCCCGCGCGGACCAGTTGGGGCAGTTGCGCGCGCGGGTGGTCCAGACCCGCGCGGATGCCGACGGCTATCGCAGCCAGTTGGGCGCGCTGGGGGAGCAGGAGCAATTGATCCGGCAGGAACTGGACCAGATGCGCGCGCTCTACGCGGATCGGCTGACCACGCTCGACCGCCTCAACGCGCTGGAGCGCTCGGCGGTCGGCGTGCGTTCCGAGCGTGAAGGAGCAGGCGCTGGTCTGGTGCAGGCCCGCGCGCGGGTCGGCGAACTGCGGGTGCAGATGGCGGGCCTCTCCAGTCGTGCGCGCAGCGAGGCGGCGCTGGAGTTAGCCCAAGTCGAGGCGGCTATCGCGCAGCGCCGACGTGAAACGGCCGAGGCCCGCGACCGCGCCGAGCGAACGGTGATCCGCGCCCCGCAGGATGGGCTTGTCGACAAGCTCGCCGTACGAACCCTGGGAAGTGTGGTCCCGGCGGGCGAACCCCTGATGGAGATCGTCCCCGAGGCCGATCGTCTGGTTGTGCGCGCGCAGGTGCGGCCCATGGATATCGATCAGGTCGTGTCGGGCGGTGTGGCCCATGTTCGCTTCTCGGCGCTCAATATGCGCACGACACCCGAACTTGAGGGCAAGGTGACGCATATCGCCGCCGACAGTTCCCTGGATCGAGTGACCGGGGCCATGTACTATCCGGTCACTATCACCATTTCGGATGCAGAGTTCGATAAGCTCGATAAGGCCCGTATTTCGGTGGGTATGCCCGTCGAAGTCTTCGTGCAGACCGAAGAGCGCACGATCCTGCACTACATTATTAGGCCGCTTTCGGATCAACTCCGGCGGGCGCTGCGCGAGTAGGTGCGATACCTCAAGGACATTCTTCTTAGGTTGAAACCGAAAGGTCGATGGCCATGACGGCATGTCCCGCCAGCAGCGAACGGATCGAGGGAACACGACGCCCCGGTGCATCGGCAGTGGTTGGCGCCGCCGTCTCGGGGCGCTGGAGCTGGTGGATTGGAGGCGCGAGCCTTGCGATGGGGGGCGTCGCGATGCCTGCCGGCTTGCAAGCGCAGAGCCTGGGGGCGGGATGGGCGCTTGATGGCACGCCGTCGCTGGACCGGCCCGGGGTTGCTGGCAACCGTATCGAGCCCGGGTTCGAGGCGACGCCCCTGCATGTGGGCTCGTTCCAGCTTGAGCCCAGGATCTCGGCCATTGGGGGATACGATGGCAATGTCTTCAATGAACCCGACGCGCGCCGTGACGCGGCATTGGTCGTGGCTCCTCGCCTCGATGTCGCGCTCGACGATCCCCGGCATCGCGTGAATGTGGTGCTGTCCGGCCGCTTGCGCCGCTTTGCTCGGACCGGGACGGAAAACAGCGACGCGTACGGCGCACGTGGCAACGCCCAGTTTGCGCTGGGCCCCGATATGCAGTTCACCGTGACACTCGAAGCTGCCCGGCAGATCGAACCGCGCAGTTCTTCCGGGGCCGCGATCAGTGCGCGGGAGCCGGTGAGCTACCAGCGCCTTGGCGGGGAAGCGGCCCTGCAGTTCGACCTTGGCCGCTTGCGGGTGTCCGGTGGGGCGGGGGTTCGCCGTGTGTCTTACAACGATCTGGATCTGCGGGATGGGAATACCCGCGACCAGTCCTTCCGCGATACGCGGGCATTGTCGGCCGATCTGCGCATTGCGTACGACCTTTCGGGATTTCTCTCCGCGTTTGTCGAGGCGCGGGGGGATACGCGCCATTCGTTCCGCGCTGCGCCCGACCAGGCCCGCGATTCGCGTGGCGGGGCCATCACCGCAGGAATCAAGGGAGAAATCGCGCCGCTGGTTTCGGTGGAGGCCTCCGCAGGCTACCAGGTGCGCGACTACGACAACCCCGATTTTCGCGATTTCCAGGGAGTTGGCTTCGCGCTCGAGGGGGAGTGGTACGCGACCCCCTTGCTGACCTTGCAAGTGCGCGGGGAGCGTCGGTTTCGGAACAGCGGCAACCGGGATGTGGCCGGCATCCTGGCGGATACGTTCACCGCAACCGTGTTCTACGATCCAACGCGGCGCCTTCGCTTGTCGCTCGCAGGGGAAGTCGCTCGGGACAACTACCGCGACGTCTCCACGCGGGCGTGGCGTGTGCGCACCGATGTCCAGATTCAGTATCGCCTCAACCGGCACGTCGCGCTCGCCGGGCAGGTCTACTGGCGCAACCAGCATGTGTCTGGTGCGCCGCTCGTCAACGCTTTCACCGCATTCGGGGCGGGCTTGGGCCTGACCATCACCCCATGACCGCACGGAACACACCAGCCAGGGAGCCTGTCGCTTGAACCTGCCCGCCCTTTACGAGCCGCAAGGCCGACCGCCGCAGCTTCTCGCCCGGGATACCGGGACCTACCGTGAGGAGGATGGCGAGGACGCCATCTCGGTACGCTTTCTTTTCGCTATGCTCATGCGGCGCCGGGAAGTCGTGGTCCTCACCCTGGCCCTGTGCGTCTTGCTGGCTCTTGTCTTTACCTCGGCCCAGTCCCGCATCTACTCGGCGAGCGCGGACGTCGTGATGATTACCGGCGATACCCAGATTGCACCCGAAGACGAAGGGGAGGCTCGGGAAGGGCCGACCCGAGCCGAGGACGTGGAAACACAAATTCAGCTGATCCGCTCGCGCGATATGGCCGGCCAGGTCCTCGAGACGACGGGATTGGAGGAGGACCCGACCTTCCGAGCCGATGTGCTCGAACCGCGCTCGATGCTGGACAATCTTCTTGGCTCCGTAGGGCTGTCGGACAGGCAAGGCGGGAGCCAGGAGATCGACGCGGGGACCCTACGGGAGCGGGCGGTTACCTATCTGATCAAGCGCATCCATGTCGTCCGGGTGGGCAATTCCTTCAACTTGCGCATTGAATTTTCCGACGTCGACGCGGCGCGCACGGCACAGGTCGTCAATACTTATGCGCGGCTCTACACGCTCGATGACCTGCAGGAACGGGCACGCGGTAGTGCAGAAGCGGCGAAAACCCTGCGCGAGAAGGTCGCGGAACTGAGCGAAACGGCGAATGCCGCCTTTGCCAAGGTTCAGGCCTATCGCGTGGCCAATGGCCTGATCTCGTCTTCGGCAACCGGGCTGACGGAGCAGGAAATTTCCACCTACAACCAGCAGGTGGCCAGCGCGCGGGCCGAGGCCGCGCGCGATGCAGCCGCCCTGCAGAGCGCGCGTTCGCAGATGGCCGCCGGCGGAGCGGGCAATGTCGGCTCTGCCGCGTCCTCCCCGGTGGTCGCGTCGCTGCGCGCCCAGCGTGCGCAGCTGGTGACGCGTGAACGCGACCTTTCGCAGCGCTACTTCGATGAAAACCCCGAACTGGTCACGGTGCGTCGCCAGATCTCGGATCTCGACACGCAGATTGCAGCCGAAGTCAATCGCTCGCTGCAGGCCCTGTCCACGCAGGCTCGCGCTTCCGCGCAGCGCCTTTCGTCGCTGCTCGCCAGCCGCAATGGCACGCGTGCGCAGCTTGGGGCGGACAACACCGCGCTGGTGGCTCTGGCTGGTCTCGAGAAGGAGGCCGATGCGGCCCAGTCGCTCTATCGCAGCTATCTGGAACAGCTCAACAAGGTGGTTGCGGGCAGTGGTACCGAACGCCCGGCCGCGCGCCTCATCTCGGCGGCCAACGTGCCTGGACTGC
Source organism: Novosphingobium sp. MBES04 (assembly GCF_000813185.1). NCBI lineage: Bacteria > Pseudomonadati > Pseudomonadota > Alphaproteobacteria > Sphingomonadales > Sphingomonadaceae > Novosphingobium > Novosphingobium sp. MBES04. Next base: position 89,415 of record NZ_DF850489.1, read on the forward strand.
CCGTGTCGCCCAACCTTGCGCTCAATCTGGCGCTGGGCGCTGTGGTGGGCATCTTCGCGGGTGCACTGCTGGCGATCGTCTCGGAGATTTCCTACCGCGGTTTCACCACCATGGAGGATGTCGAGAAGCGCCTGGGCGTGCCAGGCCTTGGCGCGATCCCGGCCTTTGCAACCGTCCAGCCGCACAGCGCCTCGCCGCTGGAGACCGTGCGCGACTTCCCGGACGGCGCCTTCTCCGAGGCCTTGCGCAACGTGATCGTCTCGGTGCGCTATCTGACCGGGGGATCGGGCCGTGTCATTGCTCTTGCATCATCCGTGCCGGGCGAAGGCAAGTCCACGCTTTCGGCGTGCCTGGGGCGCTCGTTGGCGACGGCGGGAGAGAAGGTGGTCGTGGTCGATTGTGACGTGATCCGCATGCAGCTGAGCCGCATGTTCGCTTTCGATAATGGACAGCCTGGTCTGATGGAGGCGCTGGCCGCAGAAGACAGTCCGATCCCGTGCTACGAAGAACCGGAATCGGAAATGCGGATCGTTCCGATCACCCGTGCCTTCGCAAAGGGGGAGCGACTGACCGAACGGGGGCGCTTTGCCCGGATGGTCGCGCGGCTGCGCGAGGACTATGACGTGGTCCTGCTCGACTGCCCACCGGTTCTGCCGATCGCCGAGACGCGGGATATCATCGCCTGTGCCGATGCGACCTTGCTGGTGGTGGGGTGGCGCAAGACCACCGACCGGGTTGTCAGAGCCGCAATGCGGCTGCTGCCCGCGCGGGCGCGCAAGAATCTGGGCGTTGTTCTCAACAAGGTCGATATGGAAAAGCAGGTGCGCTTCGGAGGGGACGATGCGGCCAGCTTTTATACGCAGTATGCGGGGTATTACCGGTGAGCGGCGCGCAGCCCGCTTTTTCGGGGCGCGTGGCCCTCGTCCATTACTGGCTGGTGGGCATGCGGGGCGGCGAACGAGTGCTGGAGCGGCTCCTGCGTCTCTTTCCGCAGGCCGATATCTTCACCCACGTCTACGATCCGGCGCGCATGTCCGGGGCCTTGCGTGGCGCGCGCGTGCAGGAAAGCTTCGTCGGGCGGCTGCCGGGCGCGCGCAAGCACTACCAGAAGTACCTGCCGCTCATGCCGATGGCGCTCGAGGAACTGGATCTGCGTGCCTACGATCTTGTCATCAGTAGCGAATCTGGCCCGGCCAAGGGCGTCATCACGCGCAATGACGCGCTGCATCTTTGCTACTGCCACTCGCCTATGCGGTACCTTTGGGATCACTACCAGGACTACAAGTCGGCTGCGGGGCGGCTCAGTCGGGCGCTCATGCCCGCGATGTTCCACCGCCTGCGCCAATGGGATGTCAGTTCCGCGCAGCGCGTCGACACGATCCTCGCCAACAGCCGCTTCATCGCCCGCCGCGTGGGCAAGGTCTGGGGGCGCGAGGCCGAGGTCGTGCATCCCCCGGTCAGCGTATCGGAATTCGCGCCATCCTCGCAGGTCGGCAACCGCTACCTCTGGGTCAGCCAGATGACCCCCTACAAGCGCGCCGATGTCGCTCTGGAGGCCTTCAACCGCATGGGCGTGCCCGCGCTCATGGTGGGTGATGGGGAAATGGTGCGCGAGATCGAGCGGCGCGCCGGTCCCAATGTGGAGGTGCGCAGGCGCCTCAGCTTTTCGGAACTGAAAGAAGCCTACGCGACCTGCCGCGCGCTGGTCTTTACGCCGGAAGAGGACTTCGGGATCGTTCCGGTGGAAGCCAATGCCAGCGGCAGGCCGGTGATCGCCTTTGGGCAAGGCGGGGTCACGGATTCGATCGTGAACGGAAAGACCGGGCTGTTCTTCCCCGAGCAGAGCGTCGAGGCGCTGTGCGAGGCCATCAGCCGGTTCGAGCGGTGGGAGGGGGAGTTCGATCCGGCCGCAGCCGTTGCGAACGCACAGCGCTTCGCACCCGAGGTGTTCGATGCGGGCATCCTGTCCGCGCTGGAAAAGCTACGCGCGCGCGGGCCGATGTCTGCGCCGGCGATGACATGAGAGGAAGGGGACGGATCATGCAGTTTCGTTTGGGGATGGCGCTGGGCCTTCTGGCGCTTTCAGGATGTGGTGCGCAGGTCAGCCGGGAACTTCCGAGCGTGGGTGTGGTGGAATACCGCCTGTCCCCGGGCGATCAGCTGCACCTTGAAGTCTTCCGCGAGGAAACCCTCAGCGGGGACTACATGGTGAACGATGCGGGCGCGATCACGCTGCCCATGGCAGGGGACTTTCCGGTTACGGGCAAGACCGTGGCACAGGCGCGCGCCGAACTGGAGGCCCTGCTCGCAGGGGGATACGTCCGCGATGCCAGGGTCAATCTCACGATGGCCGAATACCGCCCGGTCTTCATCCTGGGCGAGGTGGCCCGGCCCGGTGAATATGGCTACGCGCAGCGCATGTCCGTTCATGCCCTGGTCGCGAAGGCGGGCGGCTTTACCTACCGTGCCAACGAAAAGGTGGTCTACATCCGGCACGCGCTGGAAGGGGAGGAAACGGCCTACGCGCTGACCAGCGCGGCGGCGGTCATGCCGGGAGACACGGTGCGCATCGGTGCGCGCTACTTCTGAGATGCACAGGCTGGACACCTGCCTGAAGTCGGCGCAGGATTTCTTTCCGGGAGGAGGACGCGGCGTGGGAGTGAGGCCCGAGCGAGTGGTCGTTCTGCACGATTTCAGCGAAGTGCTGGGTGGGGCATCCCACCTGGTCCAGGTGCTGATTGGGCAATTGCGGGCGCGGGGCATTCCGGTCACCTTCATCGCCGGGGATACGGGCACCCACTTCACGCGTGAGGATGTCGCCTTCGTGCCGTTGGGCGGAAAGGATTTGCTGGCGCGTTCCCGGCCCGGTGCGTTGGCGCTGGGGCTTCACAATCCGGTTACGCTGCGCAGCGTGCGGGAATGGATCGCGATGTACGACACGCCCGGCACGATCTACCATCTGCACGGCTGGTCCAAGGTCCTCTCGCCCTCCGTTTTTGCAGCCCTGAAGCCGGTCGCGCGGCGTCTTGTCCTGCACGCGCACGACTATTTCAATGCGTGCCCCAACGGAGGCTTCTTCGATTACCGGGAGGAGAGAGACTGCGAGTTGAAGCCCCTGTCGCGGGTGTGTCTCGTGCGTCGCTGCGACAAGAATTCTCAGGCGCAGAAGCTCTGGCGTGTCGGGCGTGAGGCGCTGCGCAGACACTGGCTGGATGGCGTATCGAACGCAGCCCGTATGCTGCTGATCCATCCCGGCCAAGCGCGGCTGTTCCAACAGGGGGATGGCCCGAAGACAGGCTTCATGCCGTTCGCAATCCGGTGACCCCGCCCTGCCAGGCGCGCGTGCGCGCCGAGGCCAACCGCGGAGTTCTCTTCCTCGGACGGATTTCGCGTGAGAAGGGCGCGGATCTTGCGGCTCTGGCTGCGAAGGAGGCGGGCGTGCCGATCACGTTCGTGGGCGAAGGGGCCGAAGAGGGCGCATTGCGGGCGCTTCATCCAGGCGCCCGCTTCCTCGGGCGGCTCGACCGCGACGGCGTAGCACAGGCCATGGCCGAGGCGCGCGTGGCGGTCATGCCCAGCCGGTGGTCCGAGCCGTTCGGTCTCGTCGCGCTGGAGGCGATCGGCTCGGGCCTGCCCGTCATCGCCAGTGCGCGGGCGCTGGTGGGACCGGAGATCGCGGAGGCCGGGTTCGGGCTCGCGCTCGATACGGCGGATATCACCAGTTCGCTGCAGGCATCGCGAAACTGCATGCGGACGATGCGCTTGTACGGCAGTTCTCCGAAGCCGGCCGAGCCCACTACCGCGACCTGTGCCACGGCCCGGAAAGCTGGGCGGAGGCTGTATTGGACCATTACGGACAGGTCTTGCGCCAATCGTGGGACCTGGGAGCCGCCACACCAGGTTGAGCCTGGGCGAAGGCAGGCGCGTGCAGAGCCAGACGGAGGATCCCAGGGCCATCGCCCTCGGGCTCCCCGAATTGTCGAGCTTACCTCAGGCAAGCCGACTTGGTGGAAAGAGGTGAGGTAGCCGAGGTGGGGCGAGGCTTTGTCGGGCTTTGCCCTTTCCCGGCTCTCCTCGCTCAGAACCGCGCGGTTACGCCCAGCCACAGGCGGGCCGGATCGATGACGTAACCCGAGGTGTCATAGTCGAGGCGTTTGTCAAAGAGGTTCTGGATACCGCCGTGCAGGCTGAACTCGGGCGAAATGCGGTAGGTGCCGCCGATATCGACCGTGGTGTAGGAGGCCGCAAAGACGTTCGTGCCGCTGATCTGCGCTTCGGTGACCGCTTCCTTGCCGCGGTAGATGGCGCGGGCGTAGGCGCTCAGGCGCTCGTCCGGGCGCCAGTTGAGCGAGGCGGAGGCCTGCTGTTTGGGCGTGTCGTTGAGCGCGCGGCCCGCGTTGTCGCCGGTGAGTTGCTCGGAATCGGTGAGGGTGCCGCTGGTGGTCAGGCGCAGTGTCGGCGTCAGGCGCAGGTTAAGCGTGACCTCGATGCCGCGCACACGGGCCTCGTCGATGTTGACGTAAGTCGTCGGAGGACGGCCGATCGAGCTCAGCGGCTCATCGATACACCAGGCGGAGGCCTGCGAGCAGGTGATGCGCGTGATGCGGTCGTGGAATTTCGTGTCGTAGGCCGTGACACTGGCTTCGAGCGGGCCGCTGTCGAACATGGCGACGGCCTCGAAGGTGCGCGAGGTCTCGGCTTGCAGGTCGGGGTTGCCGTAGATTGTTCCGCCGCGGCTGTTCTGGCCCCAGTCGACGAGGGTCTGGCGCAGGTTCGGCGCACGGAAGCCCTGCGAGTAGCCCCCCTTGAAGGTGATCTCGGGCGTGGCGTTCCACACCGCGTAGAGGCGCGGGGTCCAGTGGGTGCCGTACTGCTGGTCATCGTCGAGGCGCAGGCCGCCGGTGAGGTGGAGGCTGCCCGAGATTTCCAGCTCATTCTCGGCAAAAAGCGCCCAGTTGGTGCGCGAGGCGCCGGTGCGGCTGGAACCGGAGAGGCCATTGCTGGTGAGGTCGGTCATGTCCTCGTTGCGGTAGAACCCGCCCAGCGTCAGGTTGTTGGACGGCAGCGGGATCGCCCAGATCGACTGCGCGACGGTGTTGCGGATGCGCTTCTGGCCCTCGACGTGCTTGGCGTCCTCGTACTGGACGTAGGTGTCGTCGCTCGCAAAGCCCCAGTCGCCGTGATGGCTGACCGAACCGACGTAGCGGCGCTGGGTCATGGCGTAGATCGTGCCATCCGGGTCCTCGGTGCCGCGGTTGGCCTCGACCGACTTGCCCACCGTGGACAGGGTCTGCTGGCTGTAATAGCCTCCCTCGACAAGGAAGCGGTGGTCGGGGCCGGCCTCGAAGCCGATCTTGCCGGCAAGACTCTCGTCGCGGCGCTCCGGGGTGCCGCCGATCACGCTGTCTTCGGAGCGGCGGTTGAGCGAACCCTGGACCTGGAGCCCGACGCCCTTGGTGAGAGGGCCCGAGAGGTAGAAGTTGGCGTCGCCGAAGTTGCCGAACGTGTCGGAGAGCTGCATCGTGCCGTTGGCGCGCAGGCTGCCCGACCAGGTGTCCGCAATGGCGCGGGTAATGACGTTGACGACGCCGCCCATCGCGTCCGAGCCATAAAGCGAGGACATGGGCCCGCGCACGACTTCGATGCGCTCGATCGATTCCAGCGGGGGCAGGAGGCCACCTTCGGAGATCGAGCCGCCGTTGGTGCGCGATTCGCGCGCGCTCAGGCGCTTCCCGTCGACGAGGATCAGCGTGTACTGCGGCGACATGCCCCGGATCGAGATGTCGCGGCTATTGCCTTCGCCCGTGGTTACCGTGACGCCGGGCACTTCGAGCAGCGCGTCGGTGACTTCGCGGTAGGGAAGGCGGTCGATGTCGTCGCGCGTGATGACACTGATCGAGGCCGGGGCGTCCTTCACCTCCTGCGCGCGTGTCGAGGCGGTGACGACGATCTGGCCCGGATCGCTGATGTCGGCCGCATCCTCGGCCAGTGCCGGACTTGCGACAAGGCTCGTTGCAATCCCACACATCGCAGCGCTGAGGCGCAGGGCACTGATCGGCTTCTTCACGTTCGGTATCACCATATCTGATATTGCGAATTGTTCGCGTGTTGCGCACTTGCACTACTGCGACGCACTCGCAACGATCAAATGCGAATAGGTTCTATTCAGGTGTGGATAGCGCAAGGGGGCTGAGGGCGACGGTGGTGCGGGGCGATGAGGTGATCCTCAAGGCATCTAGGTTCAGGGTGGGGGAATGGTTTCCCGCCGTGCCGAAGACGCTGACAATCAAAAGTGGTGGTCCGAGGGCCATCGCCCTCGGGCTGCCCATACCGAGGTCCTCACCTCTCGTGCGCCACCTTGGTTCAAAGGAGTGAGTTGGCCCAGTGCGGGGTCAAGGGGTGATGCCCCCTTGAATTGTAATTTCTTCTTCCGCTTATTTCTCTGTTCGTACCCGCTGCTCAATCGTTGGGGGCGGCTCCGCGTTGGCGGTGAGCAGCTGTTCGCGTAGCCAGATCGAGCCCGGATCGTTGCGGCTGCGCTCATGCCACAAGAGCCAGTAGGGGAAGGGGCCAAGGCCCTCCGGGGCGCCGAGAATGGCGAGTTCGTCGCGGCGGGGGCAGGCATGCACAAGGCGTGAAGGGACGACCGTCACGAGGTCTCCGGCGAGCAGAAGGTCGGGGGCGAGAGCGAAATAGGGCACGCTCAGCATGACCTTGCGGTGGCGCACTGCTTCGCCCAGCGCGGTCGAGACACGGTCGAGTTCCGCATCGCTGACAGTGAGGCCAAGGTGCGGATGGGCGAGGAAGTCACTCAGCGGCATCGGCCCCTCACCATGGCGCGCGAGCGGGTGGTCCTTGCGGGTCACGCAGACGAAGTGGTCGGTGAACAGGAGCTCGCGGTGGACCTGTTCGGGATCGTGATCGAGTCCTGAAACGGCAAGGTCGATCTCGCCATGCGCGAGCTGGCGGTGGGAGGCATGGCCGAGCGGCTGCAGGTCAAGCGCGAGCGAGGGCGCCGAGGCACGCAGGTGCGCCATGGCGGGCAGGCAGGCCGATTGCACCCCGAAGTCGGTGGTCGCGATGCGGAAGCGCCGTTCGAGCCGGGCCGGATCGAAGTCGGCCTCGTCGAGAAGGCTGGTCGTGGCGGCGACCCAGTCGGTCAGGCGGTCGACAAGTTCCTCGCCGCGCCAGGTTCGGGCCATCTGGTTGCCCGAGCGCACCAGCAGCGGGTCCTTGAGCACCTCGCGCAGGCGGGCGAGGGCCCGGCTGACACTGGGCTGGCTCATCCCCAGCATGAGCGCGGTCGTGCTGACGCTGCGGGTCTTGAGCAGGTAGGCCAGCACCAGGAGCTGGTTCGGCGGAAGGTGGGGTGAGAGCATGATCCTGCTAATGCAAGTCATTCCCATAGCAGTGCAAGGGCACTCTGCCGGAATTTACAGGCTGGAAATGGTTGGGAAATGGCTGCGCCATGCGGGCGGGGCGGCTCGCCGGAATCCAGAGCGTGCGTGTGCTCCTTCACCGCGTGGCAGGGGAGAGGGGCGGGAGTGGCGAATCAGGGCACCTCAACGAAAAGCCCCCGCCGCGCAGCAGGTGCGGGCGGGGGCTTTCAAAGCTGTCCGGCGCCAGAAGCGCCGGTAGGCTCGCAAGGGCTGGCTTTACGCGTCGGCCTTCTTGCGGCTCATGCGCTTGCGCTCGTTGGGGTCGAGGTAGACCTTGCGCAGACGGATCGACTGCGGGGTCACTTCGACCATTTCATCGTCGTCGATGTAGGCAATGGCCTGCTCGAGCGTCATGACCTTGGGCGGGGTGAGGCGGATGGCGTCGTCCTTGCCCGACGAACGCACGTTGCTCAGCTGCTTGGCCTTCATCGGGTTCACTTCGAGGTCGTCCGGCTTGGCGTTCTCGCCGATCACCATGCCCTCGTAGAGCTTTTCCTGCGGAGCCACGAACAGGATGCCGCGGTCTTCCAGGTTGTTGAGCGCGTAGCGTTGGCTTCGCCGCTGCCGTTCGAGATCAGAACGCCGTTGAGGCGGCCTTCGATCTGGCCCTTGTAGGGACCGTACTTCTCGAAAAGGCGGTTCATGATGCCGGTACCGCGCGTGTCCGAGAGGAATTCGCCGTGGTAGCCGATGAGGCCGCGCGAGGGGGCCGAGAAGGTGATGCGGGTCTTGCCCATGCCCGAGGGACGCATGTCGGTCAGCTCGGCCTTGCGGCGCTGCATCTTCTCGACGACCGTGCCCGAGTGCTCGTCGTCCACGTCGATCACGACGGTTTCGTACGGCTCGGTGCGCGCGCCGTTCTCGTCTTCCTTGAAGAGCACGCGCGGACGCGAGATGCCCAACTCGAAGCCTTCGCGGCGCATGGTTTCGATGACGACGCCCAGCTGCAGTTCGCCGCGACCGGCAACCTCGAAGCTGTCCTTGTCCTCGCTCTCGGTGACGCGGATGGCGACGTTGGTTTCCGCTTCGCGCATCAGGCGGTCACGGATCAGGCGGCTGGTGACCTTGTCACCTTCGCGGCCCGCGAGCGGGCTGTCGTTGACCGCAAAGCGCATGGCGAGCGTCGGCGGGTCGATCGGCTGCGACTGGATCGGTTCGCTCACCGAGGGATCGGCGATGGTGTGCGCGACGGTCGCCTTTTCAAGGCCGGCGAGCGCGATGATGTCGCCCGCGCGGGCTTCCTCGACGGGAACGCGCTCAAGGCCGCGGAAAGTCATCAGCTTGGACGCACGGCCCGTTTCGATGACGTTGCCCTGGCGGTCCATGGCGCGGATCGGGTCGTTCATCTTGACCACGCCCGACTGGACGCGGCCGGTGAGGACACGGCCCATGAAGTTGTCGCGGTCGAGCAGCGTTGCGAGGAACGAGAAGGGCGCGTCGACGTCGAGGTTCGGTGCGGGAACGTGGTCGCGGATCAGCTTGAACAGCGGCTCCAGCGTGCCTTCGCGCGCTTCGATGTCTTCGCTTGCGTAGCCGTTGCGGCCCGAGGCGTAGAGCACGGGGAAGTCGAGCTGCTCGTCGTTGGCATCAAGGCTGACGAAGAGATCGAAGACTTCGTCGAGGACTTCCTCGGCGCGGCCGTCGGGACGGTCGATCTTGTTGACGACGACGATGGGCTTGAGGCCCAGGCCCAGCGCTTTGCCGGTCACGAACTTGGTCTGCGGCATCGCGCCTTCCGAGCTGTCGACGAGCAGGACAACGCCGTCGACCATCGAGAGGATGCGCTCCACCTCGGCGCCGAAGTCGGCGTGGCCCGGGGTGTCGACGATGTTGATGCGCAGGCCTTCCCACTCGATCGAGGTCGGCTTGGCGAGAATCGTGATCCCGCGTTCCTTTTCGAGGTCGTTCGAGTCCATGGCGCGCTCCTCGACGCGCTGGTTGTCACGGAACGTACCGGACTGGCGGAAGAGCTGGTCGACGAGGGTGGTCTTGCCGTGGTCGACGTGCGCAATGATTGCAATATTGCGCAAGGGAAGCGGGGCGGACATGCGGAGGCCTTCAAAATAAGAGGGGCGCATTGCGGGGCACGATTGCCTGCAAAATCCGCGCGCCCTTAACGGAAATGTTGCATGGCGGCAAGCTATCTTGGGTCCGGCCCTTGCACAGTGAACTGGGTCAGCCCGATGCCTTGGGGGCATCGAATTGGTGGAAAGTTACTCGAAAATCTTTGAAAATTTGCGCCGTACGTGGGACGAATTGGTCATCTGGCCGATGTTTGAAATCGGTCATCCGAGAAAAGAGAGGGGCTCTTATGGTGCCGTACGGCGGTTTTTGGTGGCGGGTTCTCGCCTATTTCATCGATGCGATCCTGTTGCAGATCGCCCTGTCCATCGTGACCGGCTTCCTGGGGCTGGGCGTGGGCTTCAACGCTGCGCTCATGGGCGGCAACGAGGACCTGATCATGGGCCCGATGGTGGCCGCGTCATTCCTGATCAGCTTCGTGGCGCAGTGGCTCTACTTCGCGCTGCTGGAAAGCTCCAAGATGCAGGCGACGGTGGGCAAGCTCGCGATCGGTCTGATCGTGACCGATCTCAATGGTCAGCGCATCAGCTTTGGCCGGGCGACCGGGCGCTACTTCGCCAAGATCCTGTCGGGCCTGATCCTGCTCATCGGCTACATCATGGTGGCCTCCACCCAGCGCAAGCAGGGTCTGCACGACATGATCGCGAGCACGCTGGTCTACAAGACCCGCGACCCGCGTGAGGTTGCCGAAGGCGCCGACGTCTTCGCCTGAGGCGAAAGACCGCGCACCTGAAAAGGGGGGCAGGGGCATGGCGCCCTTGCCCCCCTTTTCGTATCTAGAGCTCGCGCAGGGCGCGGGCAGGCCGGGCGCGCAGCTGTGGCAGCGAGCCGCCCAGCGCAAAGACGAGGACAAGGACCAGCCCGGCGGCGAGGACGGCGAGGATACGCGGCCAGTCGGGCAGCCATTCGAACTCGAAGAGCTGGGTGATGACCGCCCAGGCCATCGCGCTCCCCAGGGCCAGCGCAACGAGGCCCAGCACCAGCGCGAGCGCGCCGTACTCCACGATCTGGAGGACAAGCAACTGGCGGCGGCTGGCGCCCAGCACGCGCAGGATCACGTTGTCGTAGGTCCGGCTGGCGCGCGCGGCGGCAATCGCGCCCAGCAGCACGGCAAGACCCGCCAGCACCGCGACCGAGGCGGCGGCCAGGATTGCCAGCGTCATCTGGTCGAGGATGCCGCGCGCCTGGGTCAGCAGCGACCCGGTCTCGATCACCGAACTCGAAGGAAATTCACGGGCCAGGACCGGGAGGAAATCGCGCGGCCTACCCTTGCCCCCGGTCTCGATGGTGGCGGCGAGGTTATGGGGGGCATCGGCAAGGGTGTTGGGCGAAAAGACCATCACGAAGTTGAAGCCCATCGTGTCCCAGTCGATCCGGCGAAGCGCGGCGATGCGCGCGGTGCGCTCGACACCGAGCAGGCTGACGGTGAGGTAATCGCCCACCTTCAGACCCACGGCCTCTGCAAATTCCTCGTCGATCGAGACGAGCGGCTCGCCCGAGTAATCGGGTGCCCACCATTGCCCCGAGGTCACGGTGCTCCCCTCGGGGACCGTTTCGGCATAGGTGAGGCCGCGTTCGCCGCGCAGTGCCCAGGCGCCCTCGGGGCGCTCGTCGAGATCGGCGACGCGGGTCATCGCGTCCCTGGGGCCATAGGCGATCACCCGGCCGCGCAGGTTGGGCACGATGCGGACGCTGGAGCCGGGCAGCGTGCGTTCGACGGTGGCGCGAAAATCCTCGGCTTCGGCCTTGGGGATGTCGAGCACGAAGTAGTCGGGGGCGCGGTCGGGGAGAGCGGTGCGCATGTTGCCATCAAGGCTGGTCTGGATCGCGGCGATGAGGACGAAGGCGGAAAGCCCGAAGCCGAGCGCGGTGACAAGGGCGCCGGTCTGCGCGCCGGGGCGCGAGAGGTTGGCGAGCCCCGCGCGCAGGATCGGATCGCCGGGACGCGGCAGGCGGGCGGCCAGCGTGCGGATGCCAAGGCCCAGCGCGGCGAGGAGGCCAAGGAGCAGCGCCGATCCTGCGAGGAAGCCGAGCGTCACCATCGGCTGCGCGGCGTTGACAAGCGCGAGCGCAACGATGGCGGCAAGACCAAGGCCCACGGGAAGCGCGAACGTGCGCAGGTTCGCGTGCAAGGGGGAGACGCCCGCGCGCATCAGCGCCATGGCCGGGAAACTGCGCGCACGGGCCAGAGGTGGCGCGGCGAAGATCAGCGCGACAAGAAGGCCGTACGCGGCCGCTGTTGCAAGTGCCGCGGGAGCTATCGTGGTGCCCGTGTCGACCGGGAGGAGTTCGCCCAGCGCGCGGGCCAGAAGCGGGGTGACCGCGACGCCCGCTACGAGGCCTGCAAGGCTGCCGGCCAGCGCGGCGCTGCCCACCTGCAGCAGGTAGATGCGCGCGATATCGCGGCTGGTGGCACCCAGGACCTTCAAGGTGGCGATCGAGGAACGCCGGGCCTCGAGGTAGGAGGAGACGCCGCCGCCGATGCCGATCCCGGCAATGACCAGCGCGGCAAGGCCGACAAGGATCAGAAACTGGCCCATGCGCTCGACGAAGCGCGCGGTGGAGGGGGAGGCGGCTTCGTGGGTGCGAACCTCGAAGGCGTCCTCCCCGAAGGTGTCGGTGAGCGCCTCGGCCGTCGTTTCGGCGTTGCGCGAGGGCGCATCGAAGCGCACGCGCACGGCGCTGCGGTACATGGCACCGGGCGCGGTGAGATTGGCCCTGGCTGGCAGGTCGGCGGCCGAAATGGCCAGATCGCCCAGCGCGAAGCCTTCGGAAAGCTGTTCGGGGTCGCTGGCAATGATCCCGCCGACCCGGACCGTCTCGCCGCCAAGCGAAAAGCTGTCGCCGACATCAAGGCTGAGGCGTGCGGCGGTGCCGCGCGCGATCCAGGCCGAGCCTCTGGGAGGCGCGCCCACGTCGCGGCCATCGGCAAGGGCCAGCGTTCCGTAAAGGGGCCAGTTCGCGTCCACGGCCTTGAGGGCCACGGGCGCGGTGAGATCGCCCTTGCGGGCAATCGCCTGCATGCGGGTGCCTTCCGACACGGTGCCGAGTTCGTGCAGGGCTGTGCGTTCTGCCTCGGTCAAGCCGCGCTGCCACATGCGCAGTTCGATGTCCCCGCCCAGCACCTCGCGGCCCCGGCTGGTCAGCTCGCGCTCGATCGAGCCGGTCAGCGTGCCGATGGCGGCGAGCGCCCCGACACCCAGGAACAGGCAGACGAGAAGCAGGCGCAGGCCCTTGAAGCGGGCGTGAAGGTCGCGCCGGGCGATTTTCCAGGCGGTGGCCCAGGGCAGCGTTTGCTCAGACATCGGGTGCGGACGTGGGCAAGCTGTCGTGGGCGATCACGCCATCGCCGATGGTGACGATGCGCTCGCAGCGCTGCGCGAGGCTGGCGTCGTGGGTGATGATGACGAGTGTCGCCCCGGCTTCCGCTCGGCGCGCGAAGAGCAGTTCGACGATGCTCTCGCCCGTCGCCTGGTCAAGGTTGCCGGTGGGCTCGTCGGCGAAGACGAGCGTGGGGCGCGGCGCCAGCGCGCGGGCAATCGCCACGCGCTGCTGCTCGCCGCCCGAAAGCTGGGCCGGGTAGTGGTCGAGGCGATGGCCAAGGCCGACCGCCGCCAGTTCGGCTTCGGCCCGTTCGTGGGCGCCGGTGATCCCGGCGAGTTCGAGCGGGGTTGCGACGTTTTCGAGCGCGGTCATCGTGGGCAGCAGGTGAAAGGCCTGAAGGACGATGCCGATGCGCCCGCGACGGGCCCGGGCGAGCTGGTCCTCCTCCATCCCGGCGAAGTCCGCGCCCGCGACCTGCAGCGCCCCGGAACTGGCGCGCTCAAGGCCCGAGAGGACCGACATCAGCGAGGACTTGCCCGAGCCCGAGGGGCCGAGCAGCGCCAGCGTCTGGCCCACAGGAACGGTGAGGTCGATGCCCTTGAGGATCTCGACCGCGCTTGCACTCTGGCCGAGCGTCAGGCGCAGGTCCCGCGCGTGGATCGCGGGCGAGGAGGCGGGGGAATTGTCGGACGGGGAGTGGGAAGATCGGGTCACGGCTCCCATATGGGGGGAGATCTGAGCATTTCACAAGCCCGCCGAATATGGAGAAGTCCTTGCGCCGTCTGAATTTCGTGGTTCCGCTGCTGCCCCTCGTCCTTCTGTCGGCCTGCGGCGATCCCGCGCCCAGCTCGGCTCCGGCCAGCGAAGGGGTGGGCGCAGAAGTGGGCGATGTCGGCGCGGCCATGCCGGTGATGGGGCCCGAACGGCGCATTCTTGCCTTCGGGGACTCGCTGCTGGCGGGCTATGGGCTGGACGATGGCGAGAGCTACCCGGAGCGTCTGGAACAGGCCCTGCGTGCGCATGGCGTGAACGCGCGCATCACCAACGCGGGCGTTTCGGGCGATACGACAGCGGCGGGCCTCGCGCGGCTCGACTTCACGCTGGAGAGCCAGCCGCAAAAGCCCGAGCTCGTGATCATCAGCCTCGGCGGTAACGACATGTTGCGCTCGCTTCCCCCCGAGGAGACCCGCAGGAACCTCGAAGAGATCGTCGCGCGCCTGAAAGCCGACAACATTAAGGTTGTGCTCCTGGGCATGCTGGCCGCACCCAACCTGGGCATGGATTATGCCGAGCAGTTCAATCCGATCTACCCGCAGATCGCGCAGGAGGAGGGCGTGACGCTGGTGCCTTTCTTCCTCCAGTCGGTGATCGACAAGCCTGACCTCATGCAGGACGATCACGTGCACCCCACGGCACTTGGCGTCGATGCCATCGTCAGCGCCACGCTCGACGACGTGACCCGGGCGCTGCCTCCGGTCGAGGAAGAGGACACGGCGGAAGGCGGCTGAAAAAGATCGCTTGAAGATCGGGAGGTAGGCCCCAGATAGCCTGTCCCAAGAGGCGCCCCGGGGCGCCGTCCGGCCACTTCGGTTGACGCGCAGGCACAGGTCTGCGACTCTTGGGGCCAAGCTGGCGCGTGTTTGACGCCGCCGAACGAGCGATGCGCGGGGGGCCTGGAGGGCACGGCGCGTCGGAACGAATTATCCCGAAGGAATATCTATGCAGAGCGCAAAGAGCGGCGATACCGTGCTCATCAACTTTGAAGTTCGCACCGATGCCGGTCAGGTTGTCGGCAGCACCCAGCAGGAAGGCCCGCAGACGGTCACCATCGGCGGTTCGGAAATCTTCCCGCAGGTGGAAGCTGCGCTGATCGGCATGGAAGTGGGCTCCGAGCAGTCGGTGACCATCGCTGCCGCCGACGCGTTCGGCCCGCGCCGCGAGGAAATGATCGTCGAGATCCCGCGCAGCAACCTGCCCGCCGAGCCCGAGCCGCAGATCGGCATGGAGCTCGCCGCACGCCAGCAGGACGGCTCGACCGTCAACCTCGTCATCACCGAGATCGGTGAAGAGGCGGTCAAGGTCGACGGCAACCACCCGCTCGCGGGCGAGGACCTGCACTTCGGCCTGACCCTGGTCGAGATCAAGGCCGCCGCCTGATCCGATCCGGCTTGGCCGATTGAAAAGGCCCGCTCCGGCCTCCCTGCACGGGGAGCGCCGGGCGGGCCTTTTTCGTGTCCGTGCAGGGTTACATCCGTGTCGCGGTGCCTTCGCGCACGTGCCAGACGGCGGCTTCCTCCAGGATCGGTCCGAACGGCGCGGTTTCGGTGCCGGTCAGCCAGACCTGGGCGGAGCCCGTGCGAAGCCGGTCGAACAGCGCCTCGCGCCGCACCGGATCGAGATGCGCTGCAACCTCGTCCAGCAGCAATAGGCGCGGGCGCGTCTCGCCGCCGCTTTCGAGCAGGTGCGAGTGGGCCAGGACAAGAGCGATCAGCATGGCCTTCTGCTCTCCGGTCGAGCAGTCCGCGGCGGGCTGGTTCTTGGCGGCCATGATGACCTCCAGCTCGTCGCGGTGGGGGCCGGTCAGCGTGCGCTGGGCGGCGCGTTCGCGCGGGCGGCTTTCGCGCAGGGCTTCGGCCAGCGCTTCGGCGGCGGTCGGGCCGCCGGGGCGGTAGGTGAGGGCGGGCCTTGCAAAGGGCGCGTCGGGTAGCGCGGCGAGGACCGCGTCCAGCTGGGCAATGAGGTCCGCGCGGGCCTGCGCAACGGCGCTTCCCGCCTCCGCGATCTGGAGCTCGATCGCGTCGAGCCACCAGGGATCGGGCGTGCGCGGATCGGCGAGCATGCGGTTGCGTTCGCGCACGGCGTTCTCCAGCCTGGCCGCGTGCCCGGCATGGGCCGGGCGAAGGGCCAGCACCAGCCGGTCGAGAAAGCGCCGCCGTCCGCCTGCGCTTTCGGTGAAGAGGCGGTCCATCGCCGGGGTCAGCCAGCCGATGGAGAGCCACTCGGCAAGGCTCGTGGCCGTCGCGTTGGCGCCGTTGACCTGAACCAGCCGCCGGGTCGGCTTTTCCGGCGCGGTGCCTGTACCGAGGCGCACCGGCGCGGCGCCCGGCACGCACAGGTCCGCGCTGACGGCAAAGCCGCCGCCCCCGTCCTGGCCTGCTATTTCGGGGAGGCCTGCCCGGCGCAGGCCCCGGCCCGGTGCGATCAGGCTGATGGCTTCGAGCACGTTGGTCTTGCCCGCACCATTCTCGCCGACCAGCAGGTTGAACTGCGCCGTGCCCGAAAGGACGGTTTCGCTGTGGTTGCGAAATCGGGAGAGGAACAGGCGGTCGAGCATGGGCCGCGCGGGCCTAGCCGGTTCGGACCCGGCTTGCCAAGAGGCGCCCTGCGATGGCGCACTCAGACCGCGTCGGTCTTGGCAAACGGCGAGAAGTCGAGGTTGTCGTCGAAGACGTCCACGCCCTCGCGCGCTTTCAGCCAGCCTACGACGAGGTAGGTGAGCGGGGTGAGGACGGCCTCCCACAGCACCTTGAGCGCCCAGTTGGTGAGCATGACGACAAGGATCGACTGGCCCGTCCACACGCCCAGGAACGCGACCGGGTAGAAGATCGCGCTGTCCATCGCTTGTCCGAAGACGGTCGAGCCAATCGTGCGCATCCACATGTGGCGCCCCTTCGTCCACACCTTCATCTTGGCCATGACGTAGGAATTGACGAACTCGCCCGCCCAGAACGCGACGACCGAGGCGGCAACGATGCGCCAGGTGCTGCCAAAGACCGAGACGTAGGTGGACTGGCACACGGTGCCGGGGTTGGAGGCGGACACGACGTCGGCCAGCAGCGGGTCGGCGCTCGCCGCGCAGCCCCAGTCGGCCGACGGGGGCATGGCAACGACGACGAAGCTCATGAAGGCCATGAAGATCAGCGCGAAGAAGCCGACCCACACGCAGCGCCGCGCGTTGGCATAGCCGTAGACTTCGGTCAGCACGTCGCCCAGCACGTAGCTGACGGGGAAGAACAGGATGCCCGCGCCGAAGGTCCAGCCCTCGACCGTGGTCAGCTTGGCCGCACCAATGAGATTGGAGAGCAGCAGGATCGCCACGAAGGCGGCCATCGCGTAGTCGAAATAGCGAAAGTGGCGCCGCCCACCGCTCTTCCCGTCGATGCGGGTGAGGTGCGAGGTGGTGGAAGAGGGGGATGCTTGCGGATGCGCCTGTGCCATGGCGCTTTGCCTAACCTGCCTTTCCCCCCAAACAAAGCGTTGATTGCATGCCTCAGGCGGTTTGCGCAAAGCCCGAAGCGCGCTATGAGCCCTGATGTGCGCGCCCGTAGCTCAGCTGGATAGAGCACGAGCCTTCTAAGCTTGGGGTCGCAGGTTCGAACCCTGCCGGGCGCGCCATTTCCCTTTCATCGCTCCTATGCGGGGCAGGGCTCTTGCCGCTTCGCGCAGGGAAGCGGCTCAGGTCTCGCCGCCGAGGTTGGCCAGTGCATCGCCCGGGGTGAGGATGAAGCGCCAGATGAGCGCGCCCAGCGCAGCCCCGATCATGGGGGCGCTCCAGAACAGCCAGAGCTGGGCGAGCGCGTCGGTTTCGGCGAAGAGGGCAACGCCGGTCGAGCGGGCCGGGTTCACCGAGGTGTTGGTGACGGGAATCGAGACAAGGTGGATGAGCGTGAGCGCAAGGCCAATGGCAATCGGCGCGAAGCCGCCTGGCACGTAGGCCGAAGTGGCGCCCAGAATCACGATAAGGAAACCGGCGGTCAGCACGATCTCGGCAAGCAGCGCGGCGCTCAGCGAATAGCCCCCGGGCGAAAGATCGCCAAAACCGTTCGAGGCAAAGGCCCCCGCGGTGAAACCCGGCTGGCCCGAGGCGATGGCGTAGAGGACGGCGCCCGCGACAATTGCGCCCAGCACCTGGGCGATCCAGTAGGGCACAAGGTCCCTCCAGGCAAAGCGCCCCGCAATGGCAAGGCCGAGCGAGACCGCCGGGTTGAAATGCCCGCCCGAGATACCGCCCACGGCGTAGGCCATGGTCAGTACGGTCAGCCCGAAGGCGAGGGCGACCCCGGCAAAGCCGATACCCAGGTCGGGGAAGCCCGCCGCAAGGACGGCCGCGCCGCACCCTCCGAAGACGAGCCAGAATGTTCCGAACAATTCGGCACCCAGTGTGCGCAGCATGGCAGTCCCTTCCCTGTCGTGAAGGGGCTTATCCTAAGGGGGTGTTCGCTAGGCGCTCTCGTGGATAGGCCTGAGGTCTCGGGGATATTTCTACGCATCAGGCGCGTGGACCTGTCCGCGTGCGGGGAGGCGCGTCGCTGTACTTGGGGTTTTCCGCAATGGCCGGCGAGGGGTGTGCCGGTCCAAAGTGCGCGCGTGCGTGCGCCCTTGAGCCGGGAGGCGGACGGGCATAGGCTGCCCGCTGTCCTGCAAGAGGGCGCACCGGGCCAGACGGCCTTCGAGATGTGCCGGGACCACGAGAGGAGCACGAAGCGATGAACGCGAGCACGCCCACCGACACCGCCAAGGGGGGCATGTGCCCCGTCGTCCACGGAGGCATGACCTCGGCGGGGACCTCGAGCACGGGCTGGTGGCCCCAGGCCCTCAAGCTTGAGATCCTGGCCCAGCACGACACCAAGACCAACCCGATGGGCGCGGGCTTCGATTACCGCGAGGCGCTCAAGTCGCTCGATATCGAGGGGCTGAAGGCGGATATGCGCGCGCTGATGACCGACAGCCAGGATTGGTGGCCCGCCGACTGGGGGCACTATGGCGGGCTCATGATCCGCATGGCCTGGCACTCGGCCGGGTCCTACCGCATCGCCGACGGGCGCGGCGGTGGGGGGACGGGCAACCAGCGCTTTGCCCCGCTCAATTCCTGGCCCGACAACGTCAGTCTCGACAAGGCGCGGCGTCTGCTCTGGCCGCTCAAGAAGAAGTACGGCAACGCGGTCAGCTGGGCCGATCTGATGATCCTGGCGGGCACGATCGCCTACGAGACGATGGGGCTGGAGCCGTTCGGCTTCGGTTTCGGGCGCGAAGACATCTGGGCGCCCGAAATCGACACCTACTGGGGGAGCGAGACGGACTGGCTGGCGCCGAGCGGCAGCGAGGGCACCCGCTATTCGGGCGAGCGGGACCTGGAGAACCCGCTGGCGGCGGTCATGATGGGGCTCATCTACGTCAATCCCGAAGGGTGGACGGCAATCCCGACCCGATGAAGACCGCGCACGACATGCGCGTCACCTTCGCGCGCATGGCCATGGACGATGAGGAGACCGCCGCGCTCACCGCAGGCGGGCACACCGTGGGCAAGTGCCACGGCAATGGCGATGCCAGCGCGCTTGGTCCCGAGCCCGAGGCGGCGGGCGTCGAGGCGCAGGGGTTCGGCTGGGTCAATCCGGGCGGCACCGGGGTCGGCCCCGACGCGATCACCAGCGGCATCGAAGGTGCCTGGACGAGCAACCCCACGGTCTTTGATATGGGCTATTTCGACATGCTCTTCGACCACGAGTGGGAACTGGCCAAGAGCCCGGCGGGGGCCTGGCAGTGGGAGCCTGTTTCCATCGCCGAGGAGGATCGTCCGCTCGACGTTGCCGATCCCACCCGGCGCCACAATCCGATCATGACCGACGCGGACATGGCGCTCAAGGTCGACCCCGACTATCGGCGCATCATGGAAGGTTTTCGGGCCGATCCGGCACGCTTCAAGGACGCCTTCGCGCGGGCCTGGTTCAAGCTGACCCACCGCGACATGGGGCCACGAGCGCGCTATTTCGGCCCGGACGTGCCGGCCGAGGAGCTGCTCTGGCAGGACCCGGTGCCGCAGGGCCCCACCGACTATGACGTCGCCGCGCTCAAGGAATGGATCGCGGGCAGTGGCCTCACCACGCGCGCGCTGGTGTCGACGGCCTGGGACAGCGCGCGCACGTTTCGGGCCTCGGACATGCGCGGGGGCGCGAATGGCTCGCGCATTCGCCTGGCGCCGATGAAGGACTGGGAGGGCAACGAGCCCGAGCGGCTGGGGCGCGTCATCGGGGTGCTCGCCTCGCTGGCGGATTCGGTCGGGGCAAGCCTTGCCGATACCATCGTGCTGGCGGGCAACGTCGCCATCGAGCAGGCCGCTGCGGCGGCGGGCTTCCCGATCGAGGTGCCGTTCACGCCCGGACGGGGCGACGCGAGCGCGCAGCAGACCGACGCGGAGAGCTTCGAGCCGCTCGAGCCGCTGCACGATGGCTACCGCAACTGGCTCAAGGCCGACTTTGCGGTAAGCCCGGCGGAACTGATGCTCGACCGGACCCAGCTGATGGGGCTGACCGCGCCGGAAATGACCGTACTCGTGGGCGGCATGCGGGTACTCGGCACCAACCATGGCAACAGCGAACTGGGCATGTTCACCGAGCGCGAAGGCGTGCTCAGCACCGATTTCTTCGTGAACCTCGTGGACATGGGCAATCGCTGGGAAAAGATGGAGGACGGCCATTACGCCGTGATCGACCGGGCTTCGGGGGAGACCCGATGGACGGCGAGCGAACTCGACCTCACCTTCGGTGCGAACTCGATCCTGCGGGCCTATGCCGAAGTCTACGCGCAGGACGACAACCAGCAGAAGTTCGTGGAGGACTTCGTGGCGGCCTGGACCAAGGTGATGAACGCGGACCGCTTCGACCTCGCCTGATCGCCCCGTCCCGGATACAAGAAAAAAGGGCCGCATCGCTGCGGCCCTTTTCCTGTCTCGGGTACATGGAGACGAAATCAGTCGACGAAGGCGCGCTCGATCACGAAGTCGCCGGGCTTGGAGTTGGAGCCCTCGGTGAAGCCGATGCTTTCGAGGTACTCGGCCTGGCCCTTGATCATGTCCATCGAGCCGCACAGCATGATGCGGTCGGTCTCCGGGTTGAGCTTGGCATCGCCGTCCAGGCCCTGGAACAGGCGGCCGTTCTCGATGAGGTCGCCGATGCGGCCGGTGGTGTGGAATTCCTCACGCGTCACCGAAGGGACGTAGTGGAACTTCTCCACCGCCTCTTCGCCCACCAGCGGGTCTTCGGCGAGACGGGCTTCGAGCATCTCGCGATAGGCAAGGTCGCTCACTTGGCGCACGCCGTGGACGCAGACGACCTGGTCGAACATCTCGTAGACGTCGGGATCGCGCGCGAGCGACATGAAGGGAGCAAGACCGGTGCCGGTCGAGAAGAAGAACAGGCGCTTGCCCGGAAGCAGCGCGTCGGTGACGAGCGTGCCGACCGGCTTGCGGCCGAGGAAGATCTGGTCGCCGGGCTGAATCTTCTGCAGGCGCGAGGTCAGCGGGCCGTCCTGGACCTTGATCGAGAGGAACTCGAGTTCCTCGTCCCAGGCGGGGCTGGCGACCGAGTAGGCGCGCAGCAGCGGGCGGCCGTTGTCGTCCATCAGGCCGATCATGATGAATTCGCCCGAGCGGAAACGGAAGGTCGAGGGGCGCGTGATCTTGAAGCTGAAGAGGCGGTCGTTCCAGTGATGGACCGAGTTCACCGTCTCGACGCTCAGCGCCTTGGTGGGTTCGAGAGTTACCGGGGCTTCGGCAGTGGGTTCGCTCATCGTGTCAAATTCCTCGGTATGCGCAAAATTCGTTAGTTCGCTCGGCGCGCCGGGAGCGGGAAGATCCCGCCTGGCGGCGCCTGCGGCGTGGTCGGGCCACACCGCCGCAGCCTCCGGGGCAAAGCGGGACATGACCCATCTCGTGTGGCGTGCGTCAAGCGTAACTTGGCCCCTTGGTCAAGATATGGCCAGACGTGGCGGGGTCGAAATTTGCTTGGCGCGGGCCAAAGTTTTCTAACACGTAGGGCGCAACGTGCCGGAAATGCGCATTTTTGGGCCGTAAGCCGGGGTTCTGCAGGTGCGAAAAATGGTGCGCGGGCCGGGCTGTCCGGGAGGCCGCCAGTGGGTGTGGGGCGTCAGGATGAGGTGGCTTTTGCGAATCGGTCGCAAGTTTCAGCTCAGGGTCATTCCGGCGCGAAGCTTCCCGCCTCGGGTGGGGGCCATATCGGACCAAGGGCGGAGGCCGGGGCCGGGGCACCCATCACGGCGGTCCGCGCCTCCCGGCTCCCGGCATCGAGCCAGGCGCGCAGCACGGCGGCAAGGTCCCGGGCGTGGGTGGTGGCAAAGCCATGGCCCCAGCCGGGCGCGTCGAACATGTCGATGTGCGGCGAAAGGTGCCGCGCTGGCTCGGTCTGGAGGGCAAGGTCATCGCCGGTCTTGAGGATGAGCGTGGGATGGGCGAGGGCCTTGAGGGCCGCTTCCAGCTCGTAATCGAAGGCCGCGGCATGGCCCCACCAGGCGTTGGCGCCGCCGGTCATGGCCTCCTCGAAGTGCTCGGCGACCTCCTCCAGGCTCATGCCGGGGCGCTGGTAGTGGTGGACAAAGCCGCGCCACCGTTTGGCCAGGTGCTCGCCGTCCGCGCAGGGGCTCGTCGGGCCGTAGTAGCTCCTGAAGGTGGCACGCTCGTCAGGGCTGAAGAGCGGCGCGCCGATGAGGACGAGACGGCCCACCCGCCCAGGGCTGAGCGCGGCAAGCGCGGTCGCGGTCAGCGAACCTGTATGATAGCCTAGGATGTCAAAGGGGCCATCGGGAGCAAGCGCCTCCATCGCCTCGCCCAGCGCGGCGGCGTACGTCTCGATGGAGGGCTGCGTGTCCGGGGCATCGGACTGGCCATAGCCCGGCGTGTCGAAGGCAACGCTCAGCCGGTCCTCGCCCATTTCGCCCGCCAGCGCCTCGAAGATGCGGCCTGTCATCGGGCTCATGTGGATGAGCAGGAGCGGGCGTTTGCCGCAGTCCCTGTCGGGCTGCGCGATCCGGGCGTGAACCTGGCCGAAATGGCCCTCGACGTAGCGGCGGCGAACGGCCGTCATGGATGTCTCCTTGCAGGGGCGGACAGGGCTCAGGTCTGTTCGGGCTCGATCACCATGGAATAGGAGAAGGCCTCGCCCGGGTGGTGGGTATTGGTGATCTCGAAAGGCACGCCGTCGCTGTCGTGGTAGACGCGCACGATTCGCAGGCACGGTGTACGGCGCGGGATCCCGAGCGCCTTGGCCATGGCGATACTGGCCGGGACCGAGGCAATCTGCTGGATCACGCGCCCGATGGTGAAGTCCCCGTGGCTTTCGAGCTGGCGAAAGAGCGCGCGCGAATCGAGATCGACGCGTTCCAATAGATGCGCCAGGTCCGGGCGGACGTAGGCCTCGATCGCGGCGACAGGGTGGTCATCGCCGCCGCCCTGGGTGAGAAGGCCCCGCAGGCGCGCCCACTTGCCCTTGTGAAGGGCCGTGTGCTGGGCTTCGACAAAGGCGGCCAGGCTGCGGGGCAGGGCGGCCTCGCCGTCGCGTGCCAGCGTCATGCGCGCATCGGCCGCGTACTGGCGGCTGGCATCGAGGCTGGAAAAGGCCTGGAAACGCGCGCTCTCGCGCACGCTGCGTGGCTCCACCACGGTGCCCGAGCCGCGTCGGCGCGAGATCAGCCGGTCGTTCTGGAGGCAGCGCAGAGCCTCGCGCACGGTGAAGCGGCTGACGCCATAGTGCTCGCACAGCGCATTCTCGGTGGGAAAGGTCGCATCCGTGTCGAACTGGCCGGAGCGGATCGCGCGGCGCAGTTCGTCGGCGAGCTGTTCGTAACGTGGCGCCTGCCTCTTGCTCACGGTCTCTCCCTGGTCAGATCGGATATCGGGCGCCGGGGGCGCCTTTCGACGCGCCCCCTTACCTTCATGCGCTGTATCTTTACACGTTCTGGCAGGCACTTGCCCACGCCTTCGCGGCGCGGCTGCGCAGAAGGGCGCGGTGCTCGATGCGCAAGGTCTGGGGATCGAGCGCCTCGGGGGCAAAGTCGATCGCGTTTGCCGCGCTGGCCTCGTACCACGGCGCGAACATCTTGCCCGCGCGCACGATCGACCAGGCGCGGGTGAGGTAGGCGCCGAAACGGTCGGGGGTGAGATCGGGGAACAGCGTCTCGGGATCGCCGAGCGGCGCGGGCGGCAGGACGATCTCGCTGCAGCCCAGGGCCTGCTGAGCCGCCTCGATAACCGCCATCCAGCTGGCGAGGTCGGTCGGCGCAGGGCCGCTCCAGTCATCCGAGAGGCCGTGGCCGGGCAGATCGATGGCGCAGGCCGAGGTCGTGTCGAGGAGTTCGAGCGAACTGCCCGGGGCATGGATCGCCAGTGGCTGGCCCGTATCCCTGGGGCCGCGCCAGTGTAGGCGTCCCGAAAAGCCCTCGCAGGTGAGGGTCAGGAAACCTTCGTCCGCGCATTCACCCAGCTGCGCCGGGGGCGGGCAGGCGTGGGCGCCCAGGTGCGCGATATGCTGGTCCTGCTGCTCGGCGGGCGTGGCGACCTTGCGCGCCTCCCACTGGGCGGGAAGGGCGGGCAGGCGGTCGATGTGCTCGTAAAGAACGTCGGCGGCGTAGGCGAGGATGAGGACGGGGCGGGTCTCGTCGCTGGGGCCGGGTACTTCGCGCGGGGCGCGCAGCACCGCGCCATAGCCCACGCGGTAGGCATCGCCCGAATCGAGCATCTCGCGGATCACGGCGTCCACGCGCACCGGATCGGCATGGGCGACGCCAATGCGCGCCTCCTTGCGGGTGTCGAACCAGGGGAAGAACCAAGTCTGCTCCAGAATGCGGTTCCACAGCCAGGTCAGGTGCTCGCCGTAGCCACTGGGCCGGAAGGGCGGGAGATAGCTCTCCGAGAAGGCCTTGCTCTCTTCCTCGGTCCAGATCGCGTAGCCGCCGATGGCGAGCGCGGTGAAACGCTGGGGCGCGCGCTTGAGCGTGTTGACCAGGATCGTGCCGCCCGAATGGAAGCCATAGGCCGCGACCTTCTCCAGCCCCAGTGCATCGAGCAGGTCGACCAGCGCGTCGGAGAAATCATCGATGGTGGCGTCTGCCTCGGGCAGGGGATCGGACTGGCCGAAACCCGGCGTATCGGGCGCAATGCAGGTGAAGTTCGCGCCCCAGGTGCGCATCAGCGCCTCGTACTCGGTCGAGGAGCGCGGGCTCTGGTGGACCATGAGCACGACGGGGCCTGCACCGCAGCGGCGGTAGTGGACGCGCCGGGAGCCGACATCGACGAAGTGGCGGGTGATTTCCATGGAGGCGGGGTCTTTCGGTTGGTTCAGGCGAGAGGGCAGGGTGGGGCTCAGGCGTCGCCGAGCGGCGCGCCGTCCAGTTCGACGAGTTCGAAGACCGAGGCGAGGTACCCTTGCGCCTCACCCTTGATGTAGAGGCGGTCGGCGTCGCGGCTCAGCCACATGTCGTAGGGCGGGTGGTCGTTGACGATGCCGCGCAGGCGCACCCGGTTGCAGGTGAAGGTGCCGGCCGGGACCGTGACCTCCTCCACGCCCAGGAATTCGAAGCCCGAGGTGGTCGTGGCCAGGCTCGGGCCGGTGGCGCCCAGGTGATGCAGGCTGTGCATCAGGTTGCGGCCCTTGAACTCGACATGGCCCACGCCTTTCTCGAAGGGGAAGGTGGCGGCCAGCCAGCCGTCGGACTGCACCGCATGAAGGCCAAAGCCGCGCATCGGGCGCTGGATCTCGATGGTCTGGCTGACCCGGCCCAGATCCTGCGAATAGCTCTCGCAGTGGGCCTCGGTGTCGGTGAAGCGGAACCAGCCGCTGCCGGTCAGGAGCCCCTTGTTCATGATCCGCACGTAGGCCTCGCAAGGGTGGAAGTCGGCGTGGACCGAAATCACGCTGTCGCGCACGACAACGTCGCCCGCGATGGCGAGCTCGCAGTGCGAGGTGAGCGTACGCATGCCATCGGCGCCGAGCGTGATGTCCCAGTCCTCGAAGCCCCAGGGCGCGGTCTCGTCGACCTTGCGATAGTGGATCCGGCCGCGGCGGCGCGGGAGCGGGGCAAAGGCCGCGCTGGCGGAACTGGCGGGGGTGGAGGCGGGGCTGTTCATCGGTCGACGGTCTCCCTTTTTTCAGACGTCAGGCCATGGGTGAGCCGGACTCTCAGGCGTGAACAAGACGACCTGATGTCCGCCTGTCGGATAGCGACTGGACCCTGCGCTTTGCGCTGTCCTGCCTTGGATATGTCTGGACAAATTACGGCCTGTCAAGCGCTGAGGAGCGCTCTTCGGGCTTCGCTGTACTGTCTCGCGGCGTCAGCAATAATGCCTGTAAATCAGCACTTTAATGTGATTCTTTGTGTGATTCGTGTGGCCTGTGACAATTTTGTAATGTAGTTATACCAAAAAAGTCAAGTGTCGCCATTTCTGGCTTGACAGAAGGCCTCTCGGGACGAACCTTCGTAGGGGAAATCCGGAGCAGTTCGACGCAGATCGAGCGGTCCGGAGCGATGGGCTCCTTCGAGGGTGTGGAGCCAGCCCGAACGGCCACTTCGGTAGCCGCGCAACACAAAGGGATGGAACATGAGGAAAGCAGTACTGACGGCCAGCACCGCGCTATGCGGTCTCTTCGCGATCGCGACCCCGGCTCGTGCCCAGGACGCGGAGGGTGAGAGCGCCCGCCGCCCCGCGGCCCAGGTCGCGGAAATCGTCGTCACCGCACAGCGCCGCGAGGAAACCGCGCAGAGCGTGCCGATTGCGATCTCGGCCATTTCGGGCGCGGAACTCGATGCGCGCGGCGTCACCAGCACGCTCCAGGTCGTGCAGTACATCCCCAACATGATCGGCATGAACAACACCGGTCTGGGGTCCTCGAACACGTATTACATCCGCGGTATCGGCAGCACCGAATCCATCGCGACCTTCGATCCTCCGGTCGGCACCTATGTCGATGACGTCTATATTTCGCGCCAAGGCGCCAACAACTTCTCGACCTTCGACATCGACCGCATCGAGGTCCTGCGCGGGCCCCAGGGCACGCTGTTCGGCCGCAACACCACGGGCGGCGCGGTCTCGGTCCACATGGCCCAGCCCGAGTTCGATTCGATCGGCGGCTTCCTCGAGGGCGGCTACGGCACGTATGAGGCCAAGACCCTGCGCGGCTCGATCAACGTGCCGCTCAGCCCGACGTTCGCGGCCAAGGTCTCGGCCTACTGGCAGGACAGCGACGGCTATGTGAAGAACACGACGACGGGTGACCGTCTCAACGACATCGATGGCTGGGGCGCGCGCCTCGCGCTGCGCGGTGAGCTCAGCGATTCGGTGCGCTGGTCGGCCGGCTACACCCACATCGTCGATGAATCCGAGAACATCCTGAACTTCGACTGCGATCCCGCCGATCCGAGCGAATGCAGCGGGCGCTACGCCTCGAGCGGCTACACCGAGGCCTCCTCGGACGTCTTCCGTGATCTGGGCGTGACCGGCGACAAGGCCGATTACGGCCAGCACAGCAAGTCGGTGACCGACCTCATTACCTCCAAGTTCTCGGTCGACGTGGCCGACGAGGCGACGGTCGAGTTCATCACCGGCTACCTGCGCCAGAACATGGAATACGGCCTCGACTTCTACGATGGCCGCTCGGCGCCCTCGATTGCCAACCCCTATCCGGCGGTGGGCGGATATCCCTTCGGCGGCTTCACCATCCTGGGCGACATCTGGACCGACCAGATCAGCCAGGAAGTGAAGGTCAACGGTTCGCTCTTCGACGGCTTCCTCGACTACGTCGTGGGCGGCTTCTACATGAAGGAGAAGAACAACACGAACACGGCCGACATCTTCGGCCTGTCGTCCTCCTTCGCGCTGCTGCTCGACGACAAGGTCATCAAGAACTCGACAGAATCGCTGGCGGGCTATGCGCAGTTCGACGCCAACGTCACCGACCGCCTCAAGCTGACCGCAGGCATCCGCTACACCGACGAGACCAAGAAGGTGGGCGTGAACGACCTTCGCGAGGTCTGTTTCACGGGCGGTCCGGCCTGCCTCAACAACGGCAACCTCCAGGCCGCGGGCATTCCGCTCGAGCAGAAGACCAAGATCTGGACCCCGCGCTTTGCGATCAACTACCAGATCAACCCGGACGTGCTGCTCTACGCCAGCGCGACCAAGGGCTTCAAGTCGGGCGGCTGGGCCTCGCGCGCGACGCGCCCGGGTGAGTTCCTGCCCTTCGGTCCCGAACGCGTGTGGAGCTACGAGGCGGGCATCAAGTCGGAATGGTTCAACCGCATGCTGCGCGCCAACCTCACCGTCTACTGGATGGACATCTCGGACCTGCAGACCCCGGCAGGCTTCGTGCGTGACGATGGCTCGATCGCCTTCCTCACCCGCAACTTCGCGGACTACCGCAACAAGGGCGTGGAGGCCGAATTCGTCTTCGTGCCGACGCCTGGCCTCAACCTGCACCTCACCGCAGGCTACCAGGATGACAAGTACATCATCGACCGCAACGCGCCCGAAAGCGACGAATACGGTGTGCTTTCGGTCGCGGCGCAGCAGGCTGAGTGCCTCTCGGGCGTGACCTCGCGCTGCGGCGTGGGCATCGTGACCGATGCGGGCGGCATTTCGACGCCGGTGCGTACCCCGGACTGGACGCTGGCGATGGGCGGCAGCTACGAGATCCCGATGGGCGATCTCTCGCTGGTCCCCTCGGTCGATGCGACCTGGCGTTCGGCCATGGAAGTCCAGTCGGCCAACCGCACCATCTACTACGATGCCGACACCGGCACGGGCACTTACGAGGCTTCGGGCAACCGCTACGTCGTGGGTTCGCACTCGGCCGCGCAGTGGACGCTCAACGCAGGCATCGCGCTCAACGGCCCGGACAACCAGTGGCAGCTTTCGGTCAACTGCCAAAACTGCACCAACGAGGTCTTCACCGAGACCTATCTGGGCTATTCGTACATCAATCCGCCGCGCACCATCATGGGCAAGCTGCGGTACAATTTCTGATACTTTGAAACCGCAACAGGATCGTCGAGGCAAAACAATTGGCTAGTGAATTCAAGAAGGGGTGGAAGGTCGTCTTCGCCGCCCTGCTCGCAACCGCGTGTGGCGCCTCGCCGATCCCGTTCAACGTCCTGCCGCTCGTCATGGGTCCGATCCATGACGAGTTCGGCTGGGACTATACCCAGATCAGCGCCGCTACGCTGATGTGGGGTGTGCTGGGCGCCATGCTCGCGCCCGTCTATGGCGGCTTCTGCGACCGCTTCGGCGTGCGCCGGGTCGGCATCCTCTCGATGCTGGCCTTCATTCTCGTCTTCGCCTCGTTCTACTTCGTGCCCGACTGGCTGCCTGGTTGGTACATGTGGTGGGCTGCGCTGGGCCTTGTCGCCATCGGCTCGACGCCGGTGACCTGGAGCCGCGCGGTCGCGATGTGGTTCGACCGGCACCGGGGACTGGCCCTTGGCATCATGCTCCTGGGCACCAGCGCGACCGCCATGTTCGTGCCCCACTTCGTCAACTTCGCGATCAACCTGGGCGGATGGCGCGCGGCCTTTCCGGCGGCGACGGTCTTCGCGCTGTTCCTGGCGATGCCCTTCATCGTCGCCTGGTTCCGCGAGCCACGCCCGGAAGAACGTCCCGCTACGCTGGAGCAGGCGGCCGATGGCGATGTCGTGGGTCTCTCGCTGCGCCAGGCCATGCACGGCCGCCAGTTCTGGATCCTGCTGATCAGCACGCTGCTGATCTCGTTCTCCTATGGCGGCGCGCACATCCACATGGCCCAGATGGTCGAGTTGCATGGCTTTACCGCGGGCGATGCGGCGACCGTGATGAGCTGCGTGGCGCTGGGCATCCTGATCGGGCGCCTGGGCATCGGCTTCCTCTTCGACCGCTTCTGGGCGCCGGGCGTCGCGTTCCCCGCGATGCTGCTGCCCGCGATCGCCTGCTACCTGCTCATGGGCACCAGCACGAGCTTTTCGCTCATTCTCTTCGGCGGCTTCCTGATCGGTGTCGCGGCCGGGACCGAGACCGACATCGTGGCCTTCATGACCGCGCGCTATTTCGGCCTGCGCCACTACGGGCGGATCTATGGCTTCCTCTATGCCCCCTTCGGCATCGGTTCGGCCATCTCGCCCATGCTCTATGGCTATGTGCGCGACACCACCGGCAGCTACGATCTCATGCTGACCGTGGCGATCGTGCTCTTTGCCATCGGCGGCGCGGCGCTGCTGGCGCTCGGACGCTATCCGGACCGTGAACAGCTCGCCCGTTTGGATGTCTGAATTCACGTGCCTGCGCCTAGCCTCGTGACTTCATCCGAAGTTATCGAGGCGAGGCCCACGCGCATGACGACACCGACCCAGCCATCCCTGCCCAGTTCCGCGCTGATCCGGTCCACGATCTTCGTGCGCGATGTTGCGCGCTCGGCGGCCTTCTACCGGGCCATCGGCCTGTCGGAGACCTATATCGAGGCGCGCCTTGCGCACCCTTCGGCGACCGCGATCCTGGGGTTCGACGATCCGCGCCCGTTCGACATCTGCATTTTGAAGCGGCCGGGGCCGAACTACGGCATGGTCGGCCTGTTCCAGCTGGCCGATGGCACGACGCAGGAGGAACTCCCCACGCCCACCGGCCCTGCGCGCATCGGCGAGGTGGCGCTGGTCTTCTACGTCACCGATATCCTCGCCACGATGGCGCGGCTGCGCGCGCTGGGCGCGACCTGGGCGCCCGAGCCGCAGACTTTCGCGATGGAGCACCGCGCCCAGCTAGAGGTGTGCCTGCGCGATCCCGACGGGGTCTTGATCAACCTCGTCGAGACCGACCCGGCCGAGCAGGAGCGCACGCGGCCGGAACTTGATTACGCAGGCTGATCTCAGCTCTGCGGCGCGAGGTGCGCTTTGCCCGCGCGCTCGCGGCGCAGCAGGTGCAGGGCCTCGGGGCCAATGAGCGCCAGCGCGCCCAGGCACAGCGCGGCATCGATCAGCAGCGAGCCCACGGGCAGCGGCCCTGCAAAGATCACGTGGCCGATCCCGGTCAGCACCAGCATGGCGGCCAGGACCCGCCGCAAGGTCGGAGAGGGGGCCAGCGCCGGACGTAGAGCGGCAAGGATCGTGGCCAGGACCAGAGCCGACCAGAACAGCGCGGCGAAGGGCAGCTGCGGCCCGGCCAGGACGCGCAGCCAGTAGGCTCCTGTCATCAGGATCGGGCTGCCCCAGATCGTCGCCGCCCAGACCGCCTCGAGGCGGGGCGAGGGCAGACCTTTGGCGCGCCGCTTCATCAGCCACAGCGTGGTGCCGGTCGAGATGATCGCGCACAGCGCAAGGCCGAAAACAAGGTAGGCCAGTTCCACGGGAATGCCGCCATAGGTGCCAAAGTGCAGCTTGTAGACCGAGGCGGCGGCCTGCTGGCCCAGCGCGCCGTCGGCAAGGCCAAGCGCCTTCTTGAAGTTGCCCTGGCCATCGAAGAGGTAGTTCTCCCCATAGATCAGGCGGCGCGGATGCTCGGCAAGGACCGAGATCTGCTGGCCCGCCGTGGCGGTTTCCTCGATGGTGACATAACTGACGAAAAGGTCTGGGTGGTTCTGCGCCATCCACTCCAGCGCGCGGTCGGCGCGCGCGACGGGCGCAGGTGCGGGATCGTGCGCCGGGTGTTCGCCGAAGATCGGGGCAAAGGCCTCTTCCAGATTGCCGCCGTGGCGCTCTTGCGCGGCGGTGTAGAAGACAAGCTGGCCCAGACCGATGACGGCGCCGGTAAAGCCGAGCGCGGCAATGAAGGGGAGGAGCCAGACCCCGAAGCGGTTGTGCAGGTCCGCACGGGCCAACTGCGGCTGGGCGCGCAGGCGCATGCGGAAGGCATCGCGAAAGATGCGCGGGTGGGCGAGGACGCCGGTCACGACGGCCGCCACCAGCATCGCGCCGAGCGCGCCCGTCACCATGATCCCCCAGAACGCGGGCAGGTTCAGGTAGTAGTGCAAGTAGAGCACGAACTGAGTCCAGGCGTGCGCCTCGGGCCGGTCGTAGGCGCCTTGCGCATCGACATAGTTCGCGCCGTTGTCGGTGGTGACGATGGTGCGGGGCAAGCCGCGCGTGGGCATGTGGACAAAGGCATGGTCGGTGGCCTTGCCCTGGCGTTCGAGCGTGCCCTCGATCGCGCGCTGCACGGCGGCGGGCGATATCGAGGTCATTTCGGCCGCGCTGGGTTCTTCCCAGCGCTGGAGGTCCTGCTGGAACACCGCGAGCGCGCCCGAGAGGCACACCAGATAGAGCAGGGCGCCCGTGAGCAGGCCGAGCGCGGCGTGGCCCTTGAGCGCGCGGGCGACGAAGCCCTCATTCGGAGCGGCGGGATTTACAGCGTCAGCCATGGAAGTCCTCCGGCGATGGCCACGGCAAGTGCAGCCAGCAGCATGTCGGTGATGCGAATGCGGGTCAATTGCCAGCTCGCCAGAAGCGCCCAGCACAGCGGCAGGGCGAAAAGCCCGACAAGAAGTGCGTCGGCCTCGGCCATGCCCGAGAGCCAGGCCAGACGCTGCGCCCCCCAGCCCAGCGCCAGCGAGGCGACAAGATCGGCAAGGGCGATGATGAGGAAGATGCCGGTGCGCCGGGCGATGTCGGGCAGGCTTGGGCGCACCGCGCGCCGGGGCGCGGGTTCACGCGGCGCGCGGGTGCGCGCCGGCGCGGGGCTGCGCAGGG
Organism: Novosphingobium sp. MBES04; assembly: GCF_000813185.1. Classification (NCBI taxonomy): domain Bacteria; kingdom Pseudomonadati; phylum Pseudomonadota; class Alphaproteobacteria; order Sphingomonadales; family Sphingomonadaceae; genus Novosphingobium; species Novosphingobium sp. MBES04. The sequence goes on from NZ_DF850489.1 coordinate 121,745, forward strand.
CCGCCACGGCCAGAAGACCCAGCGCGACCAGCGACGCCAGGGTGGCGCCCACCGCAAGGCCCCAGGCACCGCCGGCGGTCAGGGTCAGGACAAGCGCAAAGCCCAGCGCCGCCCAGCCCAGGGCGACCGCCGGGCGGGGGCCGTTCCAGCCCATCCGCAGGAGGACAGGGCCTCCCGCAGCGAGTACGAAGCCGGTCGACAGGAGAAACGCCGAGGCCATCAGAAGCTGACGCCGAGCGTGCCGCGCCAGGTGCGGGGCGCGTCGTAGAGCCCCTGCGCGAACTGGATGCTCTGCCAGTACTTGGCGTTGGTGAGGTTATCGAGGTTGAACCCGAGCGAGATGTTGCGGGTCAGCTGGTAGCGCGCCATCAGGTCGACCACGGCGTATTCGTCCTGGACCGCGCCATCGTTGGTGATGCGGCTCTGGTAGCGGACCGAACCGCCCAGGCGCAGCGCTTCAAGCACGGGGGGAGTGTAGACCGTGCTCAGGCGTACGGTGTGGCGCGGGATGAAGGTGCGGGCATTGATCCCGTCGTTGTCCTCGATATCGACATAGGCATAGCCGCCGGTCAGCTGGAGGCCCGGCAGGAGTTCGCCCGAGACATCGAACTCGACCCCGCGCGAGGAATTGTCGACCTGGATATAGGCGTTCTGGACGGAGTTCTCGACGAGTTCGCCGGTCGCCTCGGCCACGTTCTGCTGGTCGGTCTTGAAGACGGCGATGGCCGCGTTGAGGCGCCCGTCGAGCCATTCGCCCTTGATCCCCGCCTCGTAGGTCTTGCCCTCGAGGGGATCGAGCACCGAGCCATCGCGGCGCATGTTGATCTGCGGGTTGAAGATCGTCGCGTAGCTCGCATAGGCGCTGAGCGAGCCGGTGAGATCGACGGTCAGGCCGGCGAAGGGCAGGAAGCGCGTCTTGGCGAAATAGTTGGGGGTTCCGTAGGAATGGCCCTCGCGCTCGGTGCGCGTGACATTGCCGCCCAGGAGCAGGTGGACCGGATCGGCGAGCGAGAGGCGCAGCGTGCCGTACCCGCCGTACGTCTTGGTCGTGTAGGCGGCCTGCAGGCTGTAGGCGCCAAAGTCAGGGCGCGCGAAGGCGCCGCCGAAGGCCTCTTCGGGGGTGAGCGGAAGGTTCGTCTGCGCGGGCGCCTCGGCCTCATCCTCGCGCAGATGTGCCTCGCCGTAGTTCGCGCCCAGGACCAGATCGTGGCTGCGCCCGAACAGGGTGAAGTTGCCCGTCAGGTGCGCATCGAAGGTGGTCTCGCTGTGACGGTCGATGTAGGCGCCCGGCCAGGAGTAAAGGCCGTTGCCGTCCGCGTCCTGCGCGCCGTAGAGGTAGAAGAGTTCCGCCTCCATCGTGCGCACGCGGCGCAAGACCGAGACCTTGCCCTCCCAGCCATTGCCGAAGTCGTGGGTGATGTCACCGAACAGGTCACGGCTGATCGAATGCCAGCTGGACCAGGGCTGGGCCGTGGTGATCGAGCGGTCGTATTCGAGCATGTCGCCGTTCGCATCGAGGAAGGGAACGCCGCCCCAGGTCACGCCGGTCGGGTCGTTCTCCTGCCAGCCGTAGCCGACGGTGGCGACCGTGCTGTCCCCCAGATCGGCCGAGAGCGTGCCGTAGAGCGTCAGGCGCGAATCGTGGTAGAAATCGAGATGGCTCTCGCCGTCCTCGTAGGCACCCACGAAGCGCGCGCGTACGCCGCCGTCCTCGGTCAGGGCCATGTTCACGTCGACATCGCCGCGAACGCGGTCGAAGCGGGCGTAGGCAAGGCTGGCATGGCCGCCGGTTTCGCGGCGCGCACGCTTGCGCACATAGTTGACCGCGGCCGACGGGTTGCCGGTCAGCGAGGTCAGGCCGCTCGAGCCGCGCACGACCTCGACGCGCTCGAAGGTGGCGGTGTCGATCGCGCCGATCTGGAGGCCGGAGGGCAGCGGCTGGCCCACGCCGTCGTACTGGAAGTTGATGATGTCGAAGCCGCGCGCGTTGTAATAGGTGCGCGTCGTCTCGGCACGTTCGACATTCACGCCCGGGGTCATCAGCAGGACATCGTTGATCGTGTCGAGGTTGAAGTCCTCGATCTGCGCGCGCGAGATGACCGTGGTCGCCTGCGGCGTCTCGCGCAGCGAAAGGTCGAGGCGGGTCGAGGTCGACTGGTCGTCCACTGTGTAGTCGTCGGGGACGGCGCCGGTCACGATGATCCTGTCGGCAGGGGCGTCCTCGGCCCGGGCGCTCGTCGCGCTGAGGGCTGTAAAGGCGGCGAGCGCGCCGAAGGCACTGCTGCGCAGAAGCGTTGACCGGCCGGAGCGACGCACCTCCTTCCCGGAATGCTTCACCAGATGTGCCCCACGCATCGCGGCCATTGCTCGTATCCTTATAATGAGAATGAGTTGCATTAACGTTCTGGCCGCGAAGTAGCACGCACGGGCTCCCTGTCAAGCCATGCGGGACATTGTGGTTCGGGATGGGGAGCGCGCGCTCAGCCCCGGATGCACCCGAGCCGAAGGCGGAGGGCAGGCCGCTGTTCGGAGCTGGCGCATGCCGGCGAAGGGCGCTCGCTCAGGGGCGCAGGAATGCCGTCAGGCGTCGGGGGAGGGGCGCTCGAAAAGGGCGAGGAGTTCGACGAACTCGGCGCGGATCTGGCCGCAGATGTCGTAGGATGGGAACAGGGCGTGACGGCGGATCTGGCCCAGGCTGAAGTCCGAGAACAGCGCGCCTTCGGTCGCGGTGATGGTGCGCTGCGAGCCCACCAGCGATTGCAGCAGGCCGCGGCCGGTGCGGCCACGCAGGTAACGCAATTGGCGGCCGAAATGGGACAGGGCCGGGTCGCGGGCAACCGCAAGGAACAGTTCGTTGCGCGCTCTTTCGCGCGTGGCGCTGGAGATGCTGTCGGCGATCGCGTGGATCACGGCGTCGAGATCGGCAGAGGAGAAGCTTCGCGGGTCGAGCTTGTCGACCATCACGCTGTAGGCACCTTCAAAGGCGGCTCCGAGCAGTTCCGACTTGGTCGGGAACTTGTGGGATACCGTGCCCAGCGTCAGTTCGGCCCGGCGGGCCACCCGGCGGTGGGTGAGGTGCGGGCTCCCGCCCTCGGCCAGGACCTGCTGCGCGGCCACGACGATGCGCCGGGCCGTCTCGTCACGCTCGGGAAGAGCGGGCATCGTCTTCAGGGCGAGCGCACGGGTATGGTCACGCCATGGGGTCGGCGGTGGCGGGGTTCCCGCGAGCCAGCTGCCCAGCGTACGCGCCAGTTCGCCCAGCGCGGCCTGGTCAATGGCGCGGTGCCAGCGCATCAGGTGAAACATGCTCTCGGTATCGAAGATGCGCTTGGTGATCACGTGGCCGTGGGCCACCTGGAAGTGGGCGCAGGCCTCGCGCCAGAACTCGTACCAGAGCCGCTGCCAGGCCTGGGCCTCGCCGTGAATGAGGTGTTCGGTATCGGGGACGGAATCGCATTCGCGCCAGGCAAAGGCGAGATGGCGCTGCGCTTCGCACCACGCGTCGATCACATGCGCGAAGAAGCCGCCGAATGCTTCGGGGCAGGCGGGAAAATCGCCGATAGCCTCGAGTAGCGCGGCGCACCAGTTCTCGGCCTCATGGCGCGCGCGCTGCTGCGCGCAGACCTGTAGTTCTTCAAGCGAATCAAAATGATGGTAGATCGAGGAGACCGGCACATCGGCCCGCGCGGCGAGGCGGCGGGCCGAGATGCCCGAAGAGCCTTCAATCTGCCATTGGTTCAGGACAGCCGTGATCAGGCGGTCCTGCGTAGGGTGGGGGGAGAGTGCCAGGGTTGCCATTGCAGATCATTTTCTGCCGAATTTGTACGGCAATTGGCAAGCGTAATTTGCAGATAGCCCTAACTGTTAAGAAAGCCTTGCTTGATGCCCTCAAGCCGGGGTGTCTTCGGTGTTGCGCATCCAGTCGGCAAGCTTGGCCATGGCGTTGCGGATGGCCTCGCGCGCGGGCGCGTCGGCGATGCATTCGTCGAGCGCGCCGTTCATGCACAGCATCCACTGGTCGCGCGCGGAATTGCCGATCGGCACCTTCATGTGCCGCATGCGCATGCGGGGATGGCCCTTTTCGCTTGAATAGAGGGGCGGTCCCCCCAGCCATTCGGTGAGGTAGTTCTGGAGCATGAGGGTCGTATGGGCAAGATCGTCAGGGTGCAGCGCGCGCAAGGGCCGCGCCTCCTCCAGCGTGTCCATGCGTTCGTAGAAGCGCACGACCAGCCGGTCGATGACATCCTTGCCGCCGACGCGTTCGATGATCGGCTGGTCCTCGCCTGCGGTTTCCTCGCTCATGCGCCTTCGTCCCCGGCGGGCACGGACAGGAAGGACTCGAAGCCTTCGAAGCGGGGCGGTCCGAGGTACTTGGGCTTGCTCTCGGAGGCCTGCGAATGCGCCTTGCGGAAGGCTTCGCTCTTCGTCCACGCCTCGAAATCGGCGCGGCTGCGCCACAGCGTGTGCGAGGCATAGAGCGTGTGATCGTCCGCCGCGGCGCCGCGCAACATGTGAAAGCCCTCAAATCCGGGCACTTCGTCGAGATAGGTCGTGCGGTTTGTCCAGAGCGCTTCGAAGGCGTCTTCCTCGCCCCGCAGCACCTGGAAACGGTTCATCGCGATGAACATGAGCGTACCTCCTTGGCTGGGATCGGGCCTTACCTCATGGTGGCGGCTCCTGAAAGGGGACGCAATGTCCTCCCGCCCGCACGAGGCGCCTGCCTGCCTTCCCGGGCCGATACATAGGCAATCTTGCGATGGCACCGGCGGGCAAAGGCGTCTATGGCGCGGCCATGATCCGACTTTCCGACCTTGCCCTGCCGCTCGACCATGCGAGCGAGGACCTTGAGGCAGCCGTCATCGCGCGCCTTGGCCTGGCTGCGGGCGAACTCCAGCGCCTCGCCATCGCGCGGCGGGGCAATGACGCGCGCCGCAAGAACGCCATCAAGCTCATCTACACGCTGGACCTGCAACTGGCCGACGAGGCGGCCGTGCTCGAACGCTTCGCCGACGACCCACATGTGCGCAGGACGCCCGATACCAGCTACAAGTTCGTGACGCGGGCTCCGGCGGACTATGCAGGCCCCCGCCCGGTGGTGATCGGGGCGGGCCCGTGCGGCCTGCTTGCCGGGCTGATCCTCGCGCAGATGGGCTTCAAGCCGATCATCGTAGAGCGCGGCAAGGCCGTGCGCGAGCGCACCAAGGACACCTGGGGGCTGTGGCGCAAGTCCGTCCTCGATCCCGAAAGCAACGTCCAGTACGGCGAGGGCGGCGCAGGCACCTTCTCGGATGGCAAGCTCTATTCGCGCATCAAGGATTCGCGCCACCTGGGCCGCAAGGTCCTGACCGAGTTCGTCAAGGCCGGCGCGCCCGAGGACATCCTCACCGAGGCGCACCCCCATATCGGCACCTTCCGCCTCGTCACCATGGTGATGTCGATGCGCGAGACGATCGAGAAGCTGGGCGGGGAATACCGCTTCAGCACGCGGGTCGACGATTTCGAACTGGAGACGGGAGAGGACGGCGTCCAGAAGATCTGTGGCCTGCATCTCTCCACGGGTGAGTTCCTGCCCGCGAGCCACGTGATCCTGGCGGTTGGCCACTCCGCGCGCGACACCTTCGAGGTGCTCTACAAGGCGGGCGTTCACGTCGAGGCCAAGCCCTTTGCGATCGGTGTGCGCATCGAGCATCCGCAAGGCTGGATCGACACCGCGCGCTATGGGCCCAACGCGGGCAACAAGATCCTGGGCGCGGCGGCCTATGCGCTTTCGCACAAGTGCTCGAACGGGCGCACGGTCTACTCGTTCTGCATGTGCCCGGGCGGGCGCGTGGTGGCCGCGACCTCGGAAGAGGGGCGCGTGGTGACCAACGGCATGAGCCAGTACTCGCGCGCGGAATTCAACGCCAATTCGGGTCTCGTCGTCGACATCAGCCCCGAGCGGGACTTTCCCGGCGATGTGCTGGCAGGCGTGGCGCTGCAGCGGCGTCTGGAAGAACTGGCGTTCAAGGCGGGGGGCTCGAACTACAAGGCGCCGGGGCAGAAGCTGGGCGACTTCCTCGAAGGCAAACCCTCGAGCGAGTTCGGCGTCGTGACCCCGAGCTATCAGCCCGGTGTCCACCTGACCGACCTGGCCGAGTGCCTTCCCGATTTCGTGATCGAGGCGATCCGCGAGGCACTGCCGGTCTTCGGGCGCCAGGTGCCGGGCTATGACCACCCCGATGTCGTCCTGACCGGGGTCGAGACGCGCACCTCCTCGCCCGTGCGCATCACGCGCGGGCGCGACTTCAACAGCCTCAACACGCGCGGGCTTTACCCGGCAGGTGAGGGCGCGGGCTATGCAGGGGGCATCCTCTCGGCCGCGGTCGATGGTATCCGCGTCGCCGAGGCGCTCGCGCTCGACCTTGTCGGGGCGGCGGAGACGGCCACCTCGTGAGCGATACCTACGATGCGATAATCCTGGGCGCAGGCGCGGCAGGTCTGTTCTGCGCGCGCGTTGCCGCCTTGCGCGGGCGCCGCGTGCTCGTGCTCGACCATGCCGAGAAGCCGGGCAAGAAGATCCTGATCTCGGGCGGCGGGCGCTGCAACTTCACCAATATCGACACGCTTCCAGAGCGTTACCTCTCGAACAACGCGCACTTTGCGAAGTCGGCGCTGAGCCGCTTCACCCCGCGCGATTTCCTTGACCTAGTCGAGGCGCACGGGATTGGCTGGCATGAGAAGACGCTGGGCCAGCTGTTCTGCGATGGCAGCGCGAAGCAGATCGTCGAGATGCTGCTGGAGGAATGCGCCAAGGGCGATGTCACGGTCCACTGCGGCGATGCCGTGGCCAGCGTCGAACGCGGCGAAGAGGGCTACACGGTACGATACGGCGCGGCGCAGGCGCATGCCCCGTCGCTGGTGATTGCGACGGGCGGCCCCTCGATCCCCAAGATGGGGGCGACAGGCTTTGCCTATGATCTGGCGCGCCAGTTCGGCCTCAAGGTCGTCCAGCCGCGCCCCGCGCTGGTGCCGCTGACGCTTCCAGCCGACGAGGCGCTGTTCCGCGAGCTTTCGGGCGTTGCGACCGAGGTCGTCGTGACCTGCGGCAAGACCGCCTTTCGCGAGGCGGCCCTGTTCACGCACCGGGGGCTGTCAGGTCCCGCCATTCTCCAGATTTCCAGTTACTGGCAGCGCGGGGATACGGTCCATATCGACTTCCTGCCCGGGCAGGAGCGCGGCTGGCTCAAGGCCGCCAAGCGCGCGCGGCCCAAAGTTGCCTTGCGCAAGGTGCTGGGCGAGGCGCTGCCCGACCGCCTGGCGCAGGCGCTGGCCGAGCGGTTGGCGCTGACCAACGAGCTTGGCAACTTGTCCGACAAGGCCCTGGACACGGCCGAAGCGCAGCTTGCGCGCTGGCCTTTTGTTCCCGACGGATCGGAAGGCTTTGCCAAGGCGGAAGTGACCGCGGGCGGGATCGACACCGCGGGACTTTCGTCCAAGACGATGGAGGCGCGCAAGGTCCCCGGGCTCTACGCCATCGGCGAGGCGGTCGATGTTACCGGGTGGCTGGGCGGCTACAATTTCCAGTGGGCCTGGGCGAGCGGGTTTGCGGCCGGTGAGGCGATCTGAGCGGCTTCAGCGCGTGTAGAGTGCGGGAAATTCGCGCTTGAGCCTGGCCACCTTGGGCTTGTCCCAGCGCACGATATACGCGTTGCGCGGGTTCTTGCGGGCAAAGTCCTGGTGGACGTCCTCGGCCTTGTAGAAGGCTCCCTGTTCCAGCTTCGTGGCGATCTTGCGCCCGAACGTGCCCGCGCTGTCGAGCTGGGCGATATAGCTGCGTGCCATCTGGCGCTGGAGCGGGGTCTGGGGAAAGATCGCCGAGCGATAGCTGCGCCCGACATCGGGTGTCTGGCGGTTGAGCTGCGTGGGGTCGTGGGCGACGGCAAAGAAGACGTGGAGGAGCTGGCCATAGCGCACCTCCTCGGGGTCGTAGACGATGCGCACGGCTTCGGCGTGCCCGGTCTTCTCGCTGGCGACGCGGCGGTAGTTGGCGTCCGCGCGGGTTCCTCCGGCATAGCCCGAGGTGACCGTGCGCACGCCTTTCACATGTTCGAATACGGCTTCCACGCCCCAGAAGCAGCCGCCCGCGAAGACCGCGGTCTGGAGGCCGCTGGGGACCGGGCCAGCCTCACGCGGTGGGGGCGGCAGGTCCTGCGCGGTGGCGCTGGAGCGGAAGGTGAAGACGGCCGCTCCGGCAAGGGCGAGCAGGCAGGTCGCGGGCAGCGCGAGCGAGAGCGCATAGGGGCGTGCCTCGCGGGGGGCTCCCCTTCCGGCGGTCTCGGCGATGGTGTCACGTCCACTCTCCCGCTTGCGGCCGCGTGCCGCGGCTGTGGAGAGGGAACGTGGAAACGGCTCGCTGCGTTCCCGACAGGTGTTCCGGCGGCTAGGGGTGGCCCCGGATCCTCGCCCCGGATCCTTGGGCCAGATCAGAGCGCGCGCAGGATCGCCTCGCGGGTGGCGGGGTCGCCCTCCCAGTCGAGTGCCGCCGCCAGCAGCGCTATCGCGACATCGCATCGGGGCGCATCCTCGCCCTCGTTCTGAAGGGCCTCGCGCACGGCCGCGTCGGGCAGGCCCGTGCGCGCAATGATCGCGTCGATAAGAGTGCCTGGAATGGGAACCGAGGTATCTTCCTCGCCCGGGTCCTCGACCGGGAGCGGGGTCTCGGCAAGGCGCGCGGCAGCGGCCCGTTCGCGCGCCCGCAGCGGCTCGGGAAACGCCGACGCCTGTTCGGGCAACTGCCCGTCGTGGAGCAGCGCGAGGCAGGTGGCAGGGGCCATTTCGCGGGCGGCGCGCAACTGGTCGAGGCGCAGGCGCATGGCCGCCTCGCGGGCTTCTGCGCGAAGGGTGTGGCCCTTGGCGTGTGTTGCCGCGCGCACGAGGTTGACGGCCGCGCGGGTGGCCCCCTCGGCACCGTCCCCGCTGTCCAGGCTGGCGCGCACTTGCGCGACAATGCGCCGGGCCAGTTCCGCGTCGCGGTCCCAGAGCCAGGCCAGGTCATGCCCCCGCCCCAGGCTCTCGGCCACCGCGTTCTCGATGTATTCGCCAAAGAGCGTGGGCCCCGGACCGTCCTCGGCAAGTTCGATCCGGCTGCCATCGGGCAGCTCGTAGCCCGGGGTGCCGAAGGGCCAGGACAGGCCCAGGAGATTGGCCAGAAGCGCGAGCCAGCACAGGCCCAGGACCACGCGCGGCCAGATCACCGGACGGTTCCACGAGGCGACCCGGCGTGGGTCCAGTTCGTCTTCCAGATGCGCGAAATTCGCGCGCAGGCCCGAAAGCACGAACTGCACGTCATCGCGCGAGGCACGCAGCCAGCGGAAAGGGCCGGCGGGCCCCTTGCGGTTCAGCTCACGCCAGGCGGCGTGGTAGCGGTGTCCGGGGTCTTCCACGCGCGCCCGGAATCGCGCTCCGCGAAGGCGCGCGCCGATGAAGCGCACGGCGGGGCGGGCATCGAAGCGGTGCCACTCCTCGTGCCAGCCGAACGCCTGGGTTGCCGTTTCGAGCAGCGGAGCCGAGCGTGGCCAGTGGGTGGCAAGAAGGTCCGCCAGCCAGTCTTCCACCTGCTCCTGCCGGTCGATCCCTTCCGAACGGGCTTCGCCGATCGCGGCCTGCAGCGCGCGCACCGCGACGATGCGTTCGGCCTCGGCCAGTTCGGGATCCTCGCTTTCGGTCAGCACAGCCTCGAGCCGTTCGCAGGCCGTCTGTCCCGGGATCAGACCCAGCGCGGCCTCGATCTCGCCGTATCCGGACAGGGTGGGCGCGGCGAGGCTCTGGTGGGGGCCAAGCTCCAGCGTGGCGGCAATCGGCGTGTCGGCGGGGGCATCGGGAAAGATCGTCTCGAAGCAGGGACGCCCGGGGGCAGGCTCGGGGACCTGCGGCGCGGTGCGGACAGAGCCCTCGCCGAGCGGGCGCAGCAGGCGCGGGGCGGCCAGCGGCCAGAACCCGGAGCTGGACGTGGAGGCGGCCTCGTCCTCGGGCACTGCATCCTCATCGTCTTCGGGCAGGTCGCGCAAGACCGGCGGGGAAACGGCGTTTGACGGAGCCTCCCTGGCCAGGGCCAGCGCCTGGTCACGCGCGCTGCGAAGGCGGGCGTAGCCCTCGACCTCGGCGTCGATGTCCATGGCCTTGACGGCGGCGGCATAGGCCTTGCGGATCGCCGCGCGGTCGCTGGTCGGGGCGATGCCCAGCGCCGACCAGGGGAAGGTCTCGCTCATAGTGGGGCGCTGCCTTCGATGGCGTCGAGCTGCGCGCTGAGGCGCTCCCTGGCCTCGGCGATGAGGCGAGGCTCCTGGGTGTCGAGGATCCCGGTGAACCGGGTGATCGCGCGGCCCAGGTTCTGGCGGACAGGCCCGATATGGTCTTCGTAGCAGCGCTCGGCGCGCGCGAGGAGCGCCATGTTGGCCGCATCCTCGCGGGGATGGAACTTCAGCGCGGCCAGCGCCTCGCGCCGGGCGGCCAGGCTCTCGGGACCCTCGCGGTCTTCCTCATCCAGCAGGACGAGGTTGTGGCGGCTGTCGTCGAGCGGGATGTGCAGGTCGACTTCGAGAAGTCCCGAACTGTCGTAGGAAAAGCGCACGTCGACATCGACTTCGCCCGCCGGGCGCGCGGGCACGGGAATGCGGATTTCGCCCAGGCGAATGTTGCGCGCGACCTCGCGCGCTTCGCCCTGGTAGATGCCGAACTCGATCTGCTTCTGCCCGTCCGACAAGGTGGAGTAGGACTGCACGCGGCTGACGGGTACGGGCGTATTTCGCTCGATGATGGGGGAGAACAGGCCCTTCTGGAGCCCACCATGGGGGCTGGGCTCGGCGACTTCGACACCCAGCGTGTAGGGACAGACGTCGGTGATGCGCACTTCGTCGAGCGCGGCATCGCGTGCGGCCAGGCCCGCCTGGATCGCCGCGCCGAGTGCTACCGCGTGGTCGGGGTGGACGGCGGCGTTGGGGAAACGGCCAAAGAGGCGGGTGATTGCCTTGCGCACGGCGGGCATGCGGGTGGCCCCGCCCACGAGCACGATCTCGGAGAGGTCGTGGGCGGCGATGTCGCTGTCGCGGAGCGCACGCACGATGGGATCGCGCAGCCGATCGAGGAGCGGCGCGCAGGCCGCTTCGAATTCGTCCTGTCCGACCGTGACGGAGAGCTGCGTCTCGCCATCGAGCGTGACGGTGAAATCGGCCTCGACGGCGCTGGAAAGGGCCTTGCGGCAGCGCTCGGCGGCGCGGGCAAGGAGCGCCTCGCGCCGTGTTTCGGGAAGCGCGGCAAGGCGGCCTTCGGGATCGAGGCGCTGGGCGGTGAGCGCGATCAGCGCGCGGTCGAAGTCATCGCCGCCCAGGCGGTTGTCGCCCGCCGAGGCGCGGACCTCGACGATGCCCTCGAACATCTCGACAATGGAGACATCGAAGGTGCTGCCCCCCAGGTCGAAGACCAGGAACGGCTCGCGGTCGCCCTTGGCCTGAAGGCCGAAGGCGAGCGCGGCGGCGGTCGGTTCATTGATCAGGCGGCGCACGGTGAGCCCGGCCAGCTCGCCCGCCTGGCGCGTGGCCTTGCGCTGGCGATCGTTGAAGTAGGCGGGCACGGTGATGACCGCCTCGGTGGGGCGGGTGCCGGTCTCGGCAGCGATATTCTCAACAAGCGCGCGCAGGACCAGCGCGGAGAGGTCTTCGGCCCGGAATTCGCGGCCGGCAAGGTGGAACAGGGTGTTCGTGCCCATGGCGCGCTTGAAGCTGGTGGCGGTGTCGGCGGGGTGGGCCGCGCGGCGGTCGCGCGCGGGCGTCCCGACCCAGGTCGTGCCCGAGGCGTCACAGCTTACCGCGGACGGGGTCAGGAGCGCGCCATCGGCGCTCGCCGGGATCAGCCGGGCGGCTCCCTCCTGCCAGATCGCCGCCGCGCTGTTGGTCGTCCCAAGGTCAATCCCGATCAGCATGCGACGTCGAACATGGGTCTTGGCAATTCCTGCTCATGGGGTCCGTGCGCCGTTGGTCCTGACCGGGAGCGGCGCCTACTCGGCGCTGTCTAGCGTGGGGCGCCCGGCACCGGAAGGCATGGTCTGCGCTTGTGGGCGAGATTACCGCGAAGCGATGCCGGGAAGACACGCCGCCATCGCAGCGCGGCCGGAAAATGGCACTTTGGGACTTGCCTACCAAACTAACGCGTAGAATCCCGGAGGATGAGCGTCGGGGCCATGACCTCGCTTGGCGCCGCTTGGCCCGCGATCCGTGCCTTGAGCTTTTCGACCATGAGGTGCGCGCCGGTCTGGATTTCCTGGCGCAGGGTGGAAAGCGGCGGGAAGGTCTGCGCGGCGAGCGGGAGGTCGTCGAAGCCGATCACCTGCACCTCGGCGGGAACCTGGTGCCCGTTCTCGAACAGGACGCGCAGGGCCGACATCGCGATGAGATCCGAAGCGGCGACGATGCCGTCGAATTCGATACCGCTACCATAACCGAGCGCGGAAGAGACTTCCTCAAAGACCTGTTCGTGGGCCATGTGGACCGGGAGGTGGGTAACGGTGAGGCCGGCTGCGCGCGCAGCGGCCAGCGTGCCTTCGAAGCGCTTTGCGATCTCGATGCCGACCGTGCTGCCCAGGTACGCAAGGCGACGCGCGCCGCTCTTGATCAGGTGCTCGGCGGCGAGGCGCCCCCCCTCGAAGTTGTCGCTGCCCACCGAGCAGTGGATCTGCCCTTCGCGGTGATGGCCCCAGACGACCATCGCCGGGTAGTGGCGGGCCACCCGCTCGATCGTCTCGAACTGGTTGGACTGGCCGATCACGATGACCCCATCGACCATGCCCGAACCGGTCATGCGCTCCAGCCAGTCGCTTGTCTGGTCGGGGATCGCGCGGCTGAGCATGAGATCGTAGCCGCTCTCGGTCAGTTCGTCGGCAAGGGCGCCCAGCAGAGTCAGGAAGAAGGGGTCCGAAATATGCTGGCGCTTGTCGTGCCCCAGGGGAATGACCACCCCGATGACGCCGGTGCGGCGCGAGCGCAGCTTGCTGGCCATCTGGTTGGGCCGGAACCCGTGCTTGCGGGCCAGCGCCTGGATCCGCTCGCGGGTCTCGGCATTGACCAGCGCCTTGCCGGCAAGGGCCCGCGACACCGTGCCCGCCGAAACGCCCGCCAGGCGAGCGAGGTCGGCAAGAGTGCGCACCTCGATCTCTTCTGTGAGGGCGAGTTCGGAAGAATCCGCCTCGGCCTCGTTCCTCAATTTTTCCACCATCGTGGGCATTTGTAGCACCCTATTGGTCAGTCGGATAGATACGCGAGGCTATTTCTTGCGATTCTGTCGCAAAAAGGCGGAAACGCTGGGGTTCCCTGACAGAAAAATGGTCAAGCCCCCGGTCATCATGATGAATCCTGCCATTACAATCGCTTGCGATGGGTCACTGCCCAGCAGGTGACGGTAGAGCAGGGGCATGGTCACGGTTTCGGCGAGCATGGGCACCACGATGAAGAGGTTGAACAGGCCCATGTAGATGCCGATCCGGTGCGCTGGCAGGCAACGCGCGAGCAGGGCATGGTTGTTGCCCATGAGGGCGGCCCAGCCGATCCCGATGCCGACCATGGCCAGCGCCAGCGAGGTCACCGATCCCGCCCGGGCCAGAAGGAGCATGGAAAGGCCGCTCAGGGCAAGGCAGGTCGCATGGACCGTGCGGATCGGCCAGCGCCGCAGGAGGGGGATCAGGGCGAGCGCGGCGACAAAGGCGATGGCATTGTAAAGCGTGCCCAGCTGCTGGGTCAGCAGGATCGCCTCGCGGTAGGCATCCGAAGCCGGGTCGTGGGTGCCCAGGAGGCGGCGCGCGATGGTATCGAGCCAGAACTGCCAGAACACGAACATCGCGTACCACTGGCACAGCATGGGGAGCGCCAGGCGGCGCATGGGCGCGGGCATGGTGCGCAGCGCCGTCCAGATTTCGGCAAGGAGCGGACGGCGGGGCAGGCGGACCAGCGCCTCACGTTCGCTGGGGGAGAGGCTGGGTTCGGGCACGCGCAGCAGCGAGTAGAGGATCGTGGAGAGCGTGATCACCGCGCCGGCACCAAAGGCGATGCGCACGGTCAGCGGCACGCCGTTGGCATCGACAAGCCGGTGGTCGATGAGCGTGGCGAGCGCCCAGGGCAGGAGGTAGGCTAGCGTCTGCGCGGCACCGGTGAAGGCGCTCTGGACGAGAAAGCCGCGCGGCAGCTGGTCGGGTGGCAGACGGTCCGCCACGGTCGCGCGGTAGGGTTCGAGCACCAGATTGTTGGCCGTGTCGAGCACCCAGAGCAGGGCGACTGCGACCCACAGCGCAGGGGCCAGCGGCATGGCAACCAGGCTGGCCGCGGCGAGCACGCTGCCCGCCGCAAGGAAGGGCGTGCGCCGCCCGAAGCGTGAGGTGGTCCGGTCGCTGAGCGCGCCGACGAGCGGCTGGACGAGCATTCCGGTCATGGGGCCCGCGATCCACAGAAGCGGGAGTTCGCTTTCCTCGGCGCCGAGGCTGCGGAAGATGGGTGAGGTGTTGGCGACCAGCAGGCCGAAACTCAGTTGCAGGCCGAAGAAGCCCAGGTTCAGTTCGACAATCCGCGCCAGCGACAGGCGGCGCTTTCCTTCCAGCGCCGTCACCGCTTCGGCAACCGCGCTGCCGTGCGATCTCACGGGCCTTTGAAACTGTTTGACCGGCCCGTGTGGTGGCCCTGCCCGCATTTTGCTTCCCCTCGCGGCCTGTGCGATGGATACAATCGTTATTGCCTACCAAGGTCTGGTGCGGGCGAGGCTCCGTACACCTACGTGTTTGGCTCCGATTACGAGCCAACTTGGGGGAGCGGCGGAGCGGTTCGGGAAGGAAGAGGCGCGTGCACAGGTTGGCGGGAATCGAGTTGGGCGGGACCAAGACGGTCGTGGTGCTCGGGCAGGCGGGACGGATCGACGAGCGTGTCGAATTCGCGACCCGCGATCCTGAAACCACTCTGGAAGAGGCGCTTGAGGTTCTGTCCGGCTGGCAAGGCACGCGGGCGCTCGATGCGCTCGGGATCGCGAGTTTCGGCCCGATCCGTCTCGATGCGCGCGCCACCGATTTCGGATGCATGCTGGCAACCCCCAAGCCGGGGTGGAGCGGGGCGGAGGTGCGCGCGCCCTTTGCGAAGGAGCTGGGCTGCCCGGTCGGGCTTGATACCGATGTGAACGGCGCGGCGCTGGGCGAATACCGGCATGGGGCGGGCAAGGGCTGTACCAGCCTTGTCTATGTGACCATCGGCACCGGCATCGGGGGCGGCGTGCTGGTCGAAGGTCACCCGGTCCACGGCAGCCTGCATCCCGAATTGGGGCATTTGCGCCTGCGTCGGGCGCGTGGGGACGGTTTTGCGGGCGCCTGCCGTTTTCACGGGGACTGCGTGGAGGGGCTGCTGAGCGGGCCTGCGCTCGCTGCGCGCCTGGGCTGCCATCCGGGGGAAGTGCCCGCGCACGATCCGCGCTGGGAGGTGATCGCGCAGGATCTTGCCGAACTGCTCGTCCACCTGCTGCTGACACTGGCGCCGCAGCGGATCATCGTGGGGGGAGGCGTCTCCCATCGCCAGCGGCATCTGTTGGCGCGCGCGATCGACCACGTGCCGCATCTGCTGGGCGGCTATCTGGAGGATGCCACGCCCGCCGTTCTGGCACAGCGGATCGTGCTGCCGACGCTGGGGGACGATGCGGGGCCGACAGGGGCCTTGGAAATCGCGGCCCGGGCGCTTGCGCAGCGGCCCGGGCACGCGGTTTAGGTCACGTTCGTTCTCAGAGTGAGCCGATGGCGAGGAAGCGTTCCTCGCGCTGGCGCACGAGCGCCTCGGTGCCGAGCTTGGACAGCTTGGCGAGTTCCTTCTCGATCGCGGTGGCCAGAGCCTTGGCGGTCTTGGCCGGATCGCGGTGGGCGCCGCCCAGCGGTTCCTCGACGATGCCGTCGATGACCTTGAGTTCGAGGAGGTCCTGCGCCGTCACCTTCATTGCGGTGGCGGCGTCGGCGGCCTTTTCGGGCGTGCGCCACAGGATCGAGGAGGCGCCCTCGGGCGAAATCACCGAGTAGACCGAATGCTCGAGCATGAGCACCTTGTTGGCCGCGGCAATCGCGACCGCGCCGCCCGAGCCACCTTCGCCGACGATGGCCGCGACCATCGGCACGCCGAGCGCGAGGCAGGCTTCGGTCGAGCGGGCGATGGCTTCGGCCTGGCCGCGTTCCTCGGCCTCGATGCCGGGGAAGGCGCCTGCGGTGTCGACAAGCGTGACGACCGGCAGGCCGAACTTGGAGGCCATCTCCATCAGGCGGATCGCCTTGCGGTAGCCTTCGGGCTTGGCCATGCCGAAGTTGTGCTTGACGCGGCTCGCCGTGTCGTTGCCCTTTTCGTGGCCGATGAGCATGACGCGCTGCCCGTTGAGGCGAGCAAAGCCGCCCAGGATCGCGCAATCCTCGCCATAGAGGCGGTCCCCGCCCAGCGGCACGAAGTCGGTGAAGGCCATCTCCACGTAGTCGACGAAGTGCGGGCGCAGCGGGTGGCGGGCGACCTGGGTCTTCTGCCAGGGCGTCAGCTTGCCGTAGGTGGAGGCGAGCATGGCCTCGCTCTTGGCCGCGAGCTTGGCGATCTCGGCCTCGATGTCG
The DNA here is from genome assembly GCF_000813185.1 of Novosphingobium sp. MBES04. NCBI lineage: Bacteria > Pseudomonadati > Pseudomonadota > Alphaproteobacteria > Sphingomonadales > Sphingomonadaceae > Novosphingobium > Novosphingobium sp. MBES04. The sequence continues at coordinate 138,378 of NZ_DF850489.1, forward strand.
ATGTCGCTGCTGCCGTCCTGGGTCGCGCGCAGCTCGGCCACGCGGGTGTCCAGTTCGGCAATCGGCTTCTCGAAGTCCAGGTAGGATTTCATCGGTTTGGTCATGCTTTCGCTTAGCCGGCGCGCTTGGCCAGCCACTCCTCGAGCCACTTGATGGTGTATTCGCCCTCGTTGAACTCGGGGTCCTCCACCAGGGCCTGGTGCAGCGGGATCGAGGTCTTGGGGCCTTCGATCACCATTTCGCCCAGCGCGCGCTTGAGGCGCATGATCGCGCCCGCGCGGCTGCGACCCGACACGATAAGCTTGCCGATCATCGAATCGTAGTAGGGCGGGATCGAATAGCCGGCGTAGAGCCCGCTATCGACGCGTACGTTCATGCCGCCTGCGGCGTGGTAGTTCGAGACCTTGCCGGGCGAAGGCGTGAAGTTCCAGGGATCTTCCGCGTTGATGCGGCACTCGATGGCGTGGCCCTTGAACTCGATCGCGTCCTGCGTGAACGAGAGCGCCTGGCCATCGGCGATGCGGATCTGCTCGCGCACCAGGTCGACGCCGGTGATCGCCTCGGTCACGGGGTGTTCCACCTGGAGACGGGTGTTCATCTCGATGAAGTAGAACTCGCCCTTTTCCCACAGGAACTCGATCGTGCCCGCGCCGCGGTAGCCCATGTCGGCCATCGCCTTGGAGACGATACCGCCCATGCGGTCGCGCTCTTCGGGGGTGATGACGGGCGAGGGAGCTTCCTCGAGCACCTTCTGGTGGCGGCGCTGGAGCGAGCAGTCGCGCTCGCCCAGATGGACCGCATTGCCCTCGCCGTCGCCGAACACCTGGAACTCGATATGGCGCGGATTGCCGAGGTACTTTTCCATGTACACGGTCGCATCGCCGAAGGCGGCGGCCGCTTCCGAGCGGGCCTGGCCCATCTGGCTCTGCAGTTCCTCGGCCGAATTCACGACCTTCATGCCGCGGCCACCGCCGCCCGAGGCAGCCTTGATGATGACCGGGTAGCCGATTTCCGCGGCCAGCTTGCGCGCCTCGTCGAAGTCCTCGATCGCGCCGTCCGAGCCGGGCACCAGCGGCAGGCCCAGGGCCCCTGCGGTGCGCTTGGCCTCGACCTTGTCGCCCATCGTGCGGATGTGCTCGGGCTTGGGGCCGACCCACTTGATGCCGTGGCTTTCCACGATTTCGGCGAAACGGGCGTCTCCGAAAGGAAGCCGTAGCCGGGGTGGATCGCGTCGGCATCGGTGATCTCGGCGGCCGAGATGATCGCGGCGACGTTCAGGTAGCTGTCCTTGGCGGCGGGCGGACCGATGCACACGGCATGGTCGGCAAGGCGGACATGCATGGCATCGGCGTCGGCGGTGGAGTGCACCGCGACGGTCTCGATGCCCATTTCCTGGGCGGCGCGGTGGATGCGAAGCGCAATCTCGCCGCGGTTGGCAATCAGGAGGCGTTTAATGGCCATGGAAACGCTCTACCTCAGCCGATCACCACGAGCGGCTGGTCGAATTCGACCGGCTGCTGGTTGTCGACGAGGATCGCCTTGATCGTGCCCGACTTGGGCGCGGTGATCTGGTTCATGACCTTCATCGCCTCGACGATGAGGAGGACGTCGCCTTCCTTGACCGACTGACGACCGAGATGAAGGGCGCAGCGCCCGGCTCGGCCGACATGTAGGCGGTGCCAACCATCGGCGACTTGACCGCATCGACGGGGGCTTCGGGTGCCGGTGCGGGCGCGGCGGCTGCGGCCGGTGCGGCAGGAGCTGCGGGTGCCTCGGCGGGATAGCCCACCGGGGGGAGCGTCGCGCTCATCTGCTGGATCATCTGGCGGCTGACGCGGATCTTGCGTTCACCGTCCTCCACCTCGATTTCCGAGAGGCCGGTTTCCGCAAGGAGCTCTGCAAGCTCGCGGACAAGGGCGCTGTCGATATTCACTGGGCTTCCTTTCGTTCAAGGTATCCGAGGAGCTGTGCCAGCGTGCCTTTGAGGTCCTTGCGGTGCACCACCATGTCGACCATGCCGTGGTCGTGGAGGTATTCCGCGCGCTGGAAGCCGTCGGGAAGTTTTTCGCGGATCGTGTCCTGGATGACGCGCTGGCCGGCAAAGCCGATGAGGGCGCCGGGCTCGGCGATCTGGACGTCGCCGAGCATCGCGTAGCTCGCGGTCACGCCGCCGGTGGTGGGGTCGGTCAGGATGACGATGTAGGGGAGGCCCGCAGCCGCAAGACGGCGCGTGGCGACCGTGGTCTTGGGCATCTGCATGAGCGAGAGGATACCCTCCTGCATGCGCGCGCCGCCGGCCGCGGTGCAGATGATGTAACCGCACTTCTGGGCAATCGCCTTCTCGACGCCCGCGACAAAAGCCTCGCCCACGGCCATGCCCATCGAGCCGCCCATGAACTTGAAGTCCTGGACGCCGAGCACGGCCTTGTGGCCTTCGATCGTGCCGAAGGCGTTGGTCAGCGCGTCGGGATAGGGATTGGCCGCACGGGCGGCCTTGAGGCGGTCCGAGTACTTCTTGGTGTCGCGGAAGTTCAGCGGGTTCTCTTCCACCTCGGGCGTGGGCAGGACCGAGAAGCCGGCGTCGAGGATCTGCTCGAAGCGGGCCTTGGCGGTGATGCGCCCGTGGTGCTCGCAGCGCGGGCACACCGAGAGGTTGGCCTCGAACTCCTGGGTGAAGAGCATCTCGCCGCAGCTCGGGCACTTGATCCAGAGGTTGTCGGGGGTGTCACGCTTGTTCAGGCTCGAAAGCGAATTGCGGACCTTGCTCAGCCAACTCATGTAGGGTTCAACCAATCTCTTGCGAAAAATCTTTGTCCGGTCGGGTGGGAAACGCCGCCGCGAATGCGGGTAATGCCATATCTTAATCCGCGGGGCATGCCCATCGACCCTTTATCTGGCGCGCCCGTTTAGGGTAAGTCCACAGCGCCAAGCAAGCCAAATTGGCACGTTGGGCCTCGCGGGGCGGGATTCGCCCGTGGAAAACGCGTATGCAGATTGCGATGAAACCATGCATTTCGGCCATTTTTTGACCGCTGCGGCAGGGAGCCTGTGGCCATGAGCGGCGGTGTCCCCGGAGCGCTTGAGGCGCTTTTTGTGCGTGCGGATTACACACAAGGGCCGATTTCGGAAGGCGCAAGAGAGCATCTTCTGGCCATCGAATGCCCCGTTGCCATCGAGATCAACGGCATCGCCTTTGCCGTCATGATGGCCTCGCCCCTGGACCTGGAGGACTTCGTGACCGGGTTCCTCCTGGCCGAGGGGCTGGCGCGGGCCGAACAGGTGGGCGAGATTGTGCTGTCGCGTGTCGACAAGGGCGCATGGGGGCAGGGCATGGTGGCGCGGGTCAGCCTTCCGTCCGAGTGTCTCGGCCCGGTCCTGGAGCGCGCGCGTCGCCGGATCGGGGACAGCTCCTGCGGTATCTGCGGAATGGACGGGATCGAGACCGCGCTGCGCCCGCTGCCCGTGCTGGAGCCCACCTTGCGCTTGTCGCGCGCCGCGGTGGGCACGGCGCTGGAGGCAATGCGCGTCCGGCAGGTGCTGGGCCAGGCCACCCGCGCGACCCACGCGGCGGCCTTCTGCACGCCCGATGGCGAGGTGCTCCTCCTGCGCGAGGACGTCGGGCGCCACAACGCGCTCGACAAGCTGGTGGGAGCGCTGGCGCGGCAGGGGCGCGACGCAGGCGCAGGCTTCATCGTCATGACCTCGCGCTGTTCCTACGAACTGGTCGAGAAGACGGTGCGCGCGGGCTGCGCGCTCCTCGTCACCATCTCGGCGCCGACCGATCTGGCCGTGCGCCGGGCCGAGGCGGCGGGGCTGACCTTGTGCGTCGTGGCGCGCGGCGATTCCATGTTGATGACGCAGGTCGACGGTCATGGCCCCTTCATCGACGACTAGGGCGCTCAGCTTCCGGTTTTTCTTGTAGAGACGGGCGCCCAAACCTACCTTGTCTGTCCAATACCGGGTAAGATGCAGGACAAGGACTTTCACGAATGGCGAGCACGACCGACACGGCTGTGGCTGACGAACTCAAGCTGACGCCGCCCGATCCCGTGCCCACCGTGCAGGCTGAAAAGGCCGCCGGGCTCGTGCCGGTGAACGAGGAGCAGAAGTCCAAGCTGCAGGTGCGCGTGGACGAATTCGTCTCCGATCTTGTCTCGCAGGACGCCAGTTCGCCCGATTTCGGCCGCCGCGTCGACCAGATCACCAACATGGGCCGCAAGGAAATCTCCGAGGCGGCCGGGCATTCCAACCGCTTCCTCGACCGCCCGATCCGCGCGATGGACCGCGACAGCGGCGTGGGCGCGGACCTCGCCGAGCTGAGGAAGACGGTCGAGGACCTCGATCCCTCGACCAAGGGTGACCTGCTCTCCAAGCGCAAGATCTTCGGGATCATTCCCTTCGGATCGAAGCTGCGCGACTATTTCGACGGCTACCAGAGCGCGCAGGGCCACATTTCGGCAATCCTCACCCGTTTGCAGAACGGCAAGGACGAGCTTTTGATGGACAACGCGGCCATCGATGTTGAGCGTCAGAACCTGTGGGCCTCGCTCGGCAAGCTGGAACAGATGATCTGGATGTCGAAGGCGCTCGATACCGCGCTCGAGGAAAAGGCCGCCGATCTCGACCACAGCGATCCCGCCAAGGCCAAGGCCGTGCGCGAGAGCGCGCTGTTCTACGTGCGCCAGCGCACGCAGGACCTGCTCACGCAGATGGCGGTCTCGGTGCAGGGCTACCTTGCGCTCGACCTTGTGAAGAAGAACAACGTCGAGCTTATCAAGGGCGTCGATCGCGCCTCGACCACGACGGTGGGGGCGCTGCGCACCGCGGTCACCGTGGCGCAGGCGATGGCGAACCAGAAGCTCGTGCTCGACCAGATCACCGCGCTCAACACCACGACCGCCAACATCATCGAGGGCACCGGCCAGATGATGAAGGACAACACCGCGCGCATCCACGAGCAGGCCGCGAGCGCGACCATTCCGCTCGAGACGCTGAGCCGCGCCTTCCAGAACATCTACGACACGATGGACTCGATCGACACCTTCAAGGTCAAGGCGCTCGATTCCATGAAGCAGACGGTGACCTCGCTCGAAGGCGAGATCGACCGGTCCAAGGCCTATATCGCCCGCGCGCAGGGGCAGAGCGAGGGGCTGGCCGAAGGCGATACCAAGGCCGCGCAGAACCTTCTGGAAGCGCTCGACGAGAAGTAAGGCCGGGCGGCCCTGCAAGGGGCCCTCATGTAACGACAGCAGGAGAGAACGAGAGACATGGCACAGGTGCCCGCGCGCCGGGTTTCAAAGGAGATCGTCCGGGCCGCGCGCCGCCAGCGCGCCGCGCGTCTCTACACCGCGAAGAAGGAACGCTGGGCCTTTCGCTTGCGCCGCCTGCGCCGCGCGGTGCTGGCCGTGGGCGCGATCTTCGTGGCCGCACTGACGACCGCGCTGATCCTGGGCGGCCTGACCTTTGCGACCACGGTGCTGGTGACGCTGCTCGCTTTCGTCGTCTTCTGCCTGCTCGCGATCTACCCTTCCGCGCCGCGCACGCGCGCGGGCGATCTGCACGGGACCGAGCTGGCCGAACTGGCGGGCTCGACTGAGATCTGGCTGGAGGGCAAGCGCCGCGCGCTCCCCAACGCGGCGGTCGATGCCATCGACATGATCGGCGTGCACCTGGAACAGCTCGCGCCCCAGCTCGCCACCATGGAGGAGACAGGGCCCGCCGCGCGCGAGGTGCGCAAGCTTCTCTCCGAGCACCTGCCCAGCCTGGTCGACAGCTATACCCGCATTCCGCCCTCGCTGCGCGCCAGGCCCGGCACCTCGGGGCTGTCGCCCAACGAGCAGCTGGTCGATGGCCTCTGCGTCATCTCCGATGAGATCGAGGCGATGAGCGAGGACCTCTCGCGCAACGACGTCGACGCGTTGGCCACGCGCAACCGGTTCCTCGAAACCAAGTACATCGACGCAAGGGATCCCGGCTGATGCTGGACTTCCTGACGGCGGGCGAGAACCTGCCGTTCTCGGCCGCGCTGGGTGTCGTCCTTGTCCTCGCGCTCGTGCAGGTCTTCGGCCTTGCCGATGCGCTGGAGGGCGACGCGGACGCGGACATCGATCTTGATTCCGGCCTCCTCTCGCTGGTGGGTTTCGGGCGCGTGCCCTTCATGGTCTGGCTGACCGTGCTGCTCAGTGTCTTCGGGATCCTCGGCCTGTGCGCGCAGGAACTGCTGGCGGGGCTGACCGGAACGGCCTGGACGCCCTGGCTGGTCGGCCCTGCAACGGGCCTCGCCGCACTGCCGCTGACGGGCGGGCTCTCGCGCCCGCTGGCGCGCCTGCTGCCCCGCGACGAGACTTCGGCCATCGACCGATCCGCGCTGGTCGGGCGCGAAGGCGAGATCGTGGTCGGCACGGCAAGGCCCGGCTCGCCGCGCGGGCGAAGGTCCTCGACCATTTCGGGCAGGTCCACCACGTCATGCTCGAACCCGACAACGCCGGGCAGACGTTCGTCACCGGCGAGCGCGTCCTCATCGTGCGGCGCGAGGGCGACCTGTTCAAGGCCATTGCCCGCGGCGACCACTACTTGCCCAGGCTGGGGTGAACGCCGCGTAGGGTGCTACCTGCAATCGACTCGCAACAATCCGGTTTTCCTAGGCAGCATATCGCGATTTCGCTATGTAAGTCGCAACGGAAACAATGAATTGTCAGAGCGGGGCGAAGGGCTGTCCGCAGCGTTGTTTCCAGGAGTTTGGACTATGTGCATCGCCTTTGAAGGGGCTTGATGCCGACGCCACTTGAAGAACCGGACCTGGCGCTCCTTGCGTAACTTTCCAAGGTCTGCGTTTTATCCACATAGCCTTGGCAGGCATGCGAAATTGAAGTCATTTGAGCTCAGCCGCGTCTTCGCGTGCGCGGTTGAGTTGGGATGAGTTCAAGAGCGGGGCATTGGGCCATCCGCTGCATCCCGCTCAAGGAGAGAGTGAAATGACGGGGCTTTACAGCATCGCCGTGTTGGTCGGTGCGGTTGTCGTGGCGCTTATGGCGATCGGCATCGTGATGGCGCGCCTGTACAAGCGGGCGAGCAAGGAAATTGCGTTCGTGCGTACGGGCGTGGGGGGCGAGCGTGTCGTGATGAACGGTGGCGCCTTGGTGCTGCCGGTCTTCCACGAGACCATGCCGGTCAACATGAACACCGTGCGCCTGGCCGTGGAGCGCAAGAACGGGGATGCGCTCATCACGCTCGACCGCCTGCGCATCGACGTGAAGGCCGAGTTCTACGTGCGTGTCCGCCCGGATGCCGGCGCCATTGCGATGGCCGCCCAGACGCTGGGCGCGCGCACCATGCACCCCGAAGCCTTGAAGGACCTGGTCGAGGGCAAGTTCGTCGACGCGCTGCGCTCGGTCGCGGCGGGGATGTCGATGAACCAGCTGCACGAGCAGCGCGCCGACTTCGTGCAGAAGGTGCAGCAGGTGTCGTCCTCGGACCTTGCGATGAACGGCCTGGAGCTGGAATCGGTTTCGCTGACCGGGCTCGACCAGACCTCCATCGAGCACTTCAACGCCAACAACGCGTTCGACGCCGAAGGTCTCACCAAGCTGACCGAGCAGATCGAGCTGCGCAAGAAGACGCGCAACGACATCGAGCAGGACACGCGCGTGCAGATGGAAACCAAGAACCTGGAGGCGGATCGCCAGTCGATGACGATCCAGCGCGACAATGAGTTCGCACGCCTTGAGCAGGAGCGCGAGGTGGAAATGCGCCGCGCCGAACAGACCGCGGAAATCGCCCGCGAGCAGGCCAAGCGGACCCGGGAATCGGATGAAGCCCGGATCGAGGCCAAGCAGCAGGTCGATGCCCGCCAGATCGAGGCCGACCGCTCCATCGAGGAGGCGCGGATCGCGCAGGCCCAGGCGGTCGAACTCGCCCGCCAGGAGCAGCAGATCGCGATCCAGAACAAGAGTCGCGAGGAGAGCCAGGCCAAGAGCCAGGCCGACGAGGCCCGCGCCAAGGCGGTTGCCGCCGAGGAACAGGTCACGACCAGCCGCGAAACCGAAGTGGCCGAGCGTCTCAAGAGGATCGAGCTGATCGAGGCGGCCAAGGAAGCCGAACGCCAGGCCATCGCCATCAAAGTGGAGGCCGAGGCCGAGAAGGAAGCCGCGTTCAACCGGGCCGAAGCGGTGCGCCGCGAAGCCGAGGGTGAGGCGGAAGCCGAGAAGCTCAAGGCCGAAGCTGCGCGCGTGCGCATGGAGGTCGAAGCGGCGGGTCAGCGCGCAATCAACGAGGCGGCGAACATCCTCTCCTCGGAGCAGATTTCGCTCCAGATGAAGATGGCGCTGCTGAAGGTCCTGCCCGAGGTCGTGCGCGAGAGCGCCAAGCCGCTCGAAGCGATCGATTCGATCAAGATCGTCCAGGTCGATGGCCTTACCCCGAAGGGGGGCGCGGGCGCCGTCGGCGGAGCCGGGGCTCCGGTGGGCGGCTCGGGCAACCTCGCCAGCGACGCGGTCAGCGCCGCGCTTGCCTACCGCGCGCAGGCGCCGATGATCGACGGCTTGATGAAGGAACTGGGCCTTGATGGCTCGACGCTGTCGAACATGGTTCAGGGCGCAGGCGTGATGCCGGTCCCGGCCGCTCCGCAGGCGGCCGACAACGACGGCGCAGAGCCGACGGGATCGTCCGAGGGACCCTATCGTCCCACGACGATCGGCTGATCTCTGGCGGGGCGAATCGTTTGCCCTTGTTCAAAAAGGTCCGGCCGGGTGGGAACCCGGTCGGACTTTGCCGCGTTAGGGCGGGTCCGGGTTAAAACATGGAAATCCGCAAGCTGCACCGGCGCAATGGGATGGTTTCTGCAAAATTAACCAAGTAAGTTTTGAAGATCTTATCTTTGCAGGCGCTTGGGTGATTTCGATTGCAACAGTCGAAAGCCGCGAACCGCCATGCCTTACCCGGCATTCCTGACCCGCCTGCGCTCCGATCGCTCGGGAAGTATTCTTACTTTCACCGGCATCGGCTTCGTGACCCTGATCGGCGCGGCAGGTCTCGCGGTCGATACCGCGCAGTGGTACCTGTGGAAGCGTCAGCTGCAGCAGGCCGTCGATGCCGGTGCGCGTGCTGGCGCGCTCAGCATGCTGCAGGCCGAAGGCGCAGAGCCGGGTGCCCGCAAGGAAATCGGGCGTAACACGGACAACACGCTCAACGTCCTCATCGAGCGGGTCAGCAGTCCGCCGTACTCGGGTGCCTATACCGGCGATACGGGCGCGGTGGAGGTCATTGCGACGACCAGCCAGCGGCTGCCGTTCTCCAGCGTATTCCTCGACGTGGCGCCGACGATCCGTGCGCGCGCGGTCGCCACGCGCACCGATGAGGGCGAATATTGCGTGATTGCGCTGGCCCCGACCGGCATGGGCGTGCGCGCGGTGGGTACCGCCGACGTCAACCTGGGCTGCGGTGTCGGCGCGAACTCGGGCATCCAGGCCGCGATCGACCTGACCGGGACCAGCTGGATCAACGCGCCGACCTTCCACGCGGTGGGCGGCATCGATGCCAGCTCGCGCAACATTCCCGAAGATGCGGTACTCCAGCCCTATGGCCTGCCGATCCAGGACCCGCTGGCGGGCCGTGACCTTCAGGTTCCCAGTGAACCGGAAGGCTGCACCAGCACCAAGTATTCCAACAATCCGCATGACGTTGTGACCCTTTCGCCGGGGCGCTACTGCAACGGCATGACGCTGAAGGGCAACACGACCCTTTCGCCCGGCACCTACATCATTGATGGCGGCAGTCTCGATGTCGCGAGCTCGGCAACGGTCAGAGGCGACGGCGTGACCTTCGTGCTGACCGGGGGCGGCCCGGGCAACGCGGCCTTCGTCAAGATCACGGGCGGCGCGACGATGGAACTGACCGCGCCCAGCGCCGCGCAGAGCCCGACCTGGAAGAACGTCCTCTTCTTCCAGGACCCGCTCGGGTCCAGCAGCGAGAGCAACTTTGCTGGCGGCAGCGAGCTGGACCTCACCGGTGTCATCTACATGCCGAACGGCGATGTGCGCTTCACCGGCAATTCGGGCCAGTCGGCCGAGTGTCTGCTCCTGATCGCGAACCACGTGACCTTTGCGGGCACCTCCTCGCTCAACAACAACTGCACGGTCGACTACGCCAACCTCGATCTGTCGGCCCCGGTCGTGAAGGTGGTCGAATGAGGATGGTCCGCCTGCGTCAGGCTCTGGCCGCGCTGCGCCATGACCGGCGCCGGGCGAGCGTGATCGAGCTGGCGCTGGTCCTGCCGCTGCTGCTCCTGGTCCTGGCGGGCATGGTCGAGGTCTCGCGCTTCGTCGTCGCGCGCATCGATGTCGAACTGGCCGCGCAGCGCACCACCGACTTCGTGCTCGCCAAGCGTCCGCAGAGTGCGGACACAAGCTATATCGTCGCCGAGGCGATGGCCGCGGCCGATGTCGAGGCCGGGCAGGTGACCGCCGACCTCTTTCTGGAATGCGACGGAGTTCGCAAGGACCAGTTCGATTCCTACTGCGCGGCGGGCGAGGAATCGGCGCGCTATGTCGAGGTCTCGATCAGGAAGACGATCGAGATGCAGTTCGACTGGTCCAAGCTTGCAAGCCTGTTCGGTTCGCAGGTCCTGGGCTCGACGATTACCCTTGAAGGCACCAGTCTGGAGCGCATTCAGTGAAGATCCTGCACCGCTTGAAGCGCCTTGCCGCGAACCGTGAAGGCGCCTCGGTGATCGAGTTTGCCCTCGCCATGCCGGTGGCGGCCGCGCTCATGATCGGGATCCTGCAGTTTGCGCTCGTGCTTCAGGCCACGGGCGCGATCCGTCATGCGGCGGGCGAGGGCGTGCGCTACGCCAACGTCCATCCCGACGCGACCGAGCGCCAGGTCTCCGACAAGGTGCGCAAGGAAATGGCGGGCCTCAACGAGGATGGCATCGTGCGCATTGCTCTGGAGCGGGGCATCAGCGACGGCGCGCAGTTCGACAAGATCGCCATCGAGTACCAGCTCGAACCCGTCGTGCCGTTCATGCAGCTCGAACCCATCTCGCTGAACGAGACCGCACTCTCCTACGTCCAGAGCTGAGGCACCCGCAGGCCGGGTGCCTGCGCTGCAGTTTCCCCGGCTTGCCCCGTCCCCGTGGTGGCGTCTAGTCTCCCCGCCAACAGAGCGTGGGGAATCCGCGCCGCACATACCGGACAAGGGAGACGCACGTGCCCAGCGTCAGCATCGAGAGGATCGAGCGGGACATCACCGCCATTTCGCGTTTCGGCTTCAATGAAGCGGACGGGGGCGTCTACCGACAGGGCTTCAGCCCCGAGGACATGGCCGTGCGCGAATGGCTGCGGGCGCGCTTTGCGGAACTGGGCATGAGCCACCGCATGGACGGCGCGGGCAATGTCATCGGCCGCTTCGATCCGGCCGGACGGGGCGAGGACGTACCCGCCGTCATCATCGCCTCGCACACCGATTCCGTGCCCGCGAGCGGCATGTTCGACGGGGTGCTGGGCGTCGTTGCCGGGCTCGAGGTGGTGCGCACGATGAAGGCGAACGGGATCGAGCCGCTCTATCCGGTCGAGGTCATCGCGACCGCCGAGGAGGAGGGGCGCTTCGGGGGCATGCTCGGCGCGCAGGCCATGACCGGGCACCTGACCCGCGAATGGCTCGATGCCGCGGCGGACGAGCGCGGCGTCAAACTGGTCGATGCCATGCGCGAGGCCGGGCTCGATCCTTCCCGCGCAATGCACGCCTACCGCCCGCCCGAGACGATCCGGGCCTATCTTGAACTTCATGTCGAGCAGGGGCCCGTCCTTGATACCGAGAAGACCACCATCGGCATTGTCGAGGGAATTTCCGGCGTCTTCAAATGGATGGTGCGCCTCATCGGCAAGGCCGACCACGCCGGGACCGCGCCGATGAACATGCGCGCCGATGCGCTCATGGGCATGGCCGATTTCGCCCATGAGATCCCGCGCATCATCGAGGAGGAGGGCACCGGCAAGAGCCGCATCACCATCGGCCATGTCAACTGCAAGCCCGGCTTCCCGCACACGGTGCCGGGCGAAGTCGATTTCACCATCGTCGGGCGCGACCTCGACCACGAGAAGATGAAGGCCCTGGCCAGCGCGTGCGAGCGGGTGCTCGCCGCCATCGCGCGGCGCAACAAGCTCCACTTCGAATACGAACAGATGTCCTGGCTGGCCCCGGCCTATTGCGACACGGGGCTCATCTCGCTGATCGAGGGCAAGACGAAGGAGCTGGGCTACAGCTACAAGATCATGCCCTCGGGCGCAGGCCACGACGTGCAGTTCTTCTGCGAGCATTCGCGCGCGGGGCTGTTCTTCGTGCCGTCTGTAAAGGGCGTGAGCCACGCGCCCGATGAATGGACGCACTGGGTCGATTGCGAGCGCGGAACGCGGCTTCTCTATGAATGCGTGTGCGAGCTTGCCTGCAACGAGGGCGCGCTGGAAGAGGCCGGACAGGCCGAGCGGGTCTGAGGAGGGGGCGCCCGTCTCCCGACCAACCGGCCCCTGACCGCCCAGCGAGCAGCGCGGGCAGGGAGCGCTTGCCCTTGATGCTGCGCTGCGACAAGGTGCCGGGATGAGTGGTTCCCTTTCCGGCGCCGTGCGGCGCGAATTTGCAGAAAACTGGCTGACCGTGGTGGCCGCAGGGCTGGCCATTGGCGTGGGCATGATGGGCATCGGCTTCTATGCTCTGGGCCTCTTTGTCACGCCGGTGCAGGAGGAGTTCGGTTGGAGCCGCGCGGCGGCTTCGGGCGCGGCGACCTTCGAGCAATTGGGCATTTTCCTCTCCGCGCCGATCGTCGGGCGCCTCGCGGACCGCTATGGCGTGCGCATGATCGCGATCGCCAGCTACATCGCGGCGCCCATCGGCTTCGTGCTCCTCTCGCGCGCCGGGGATTCGGTGGCGATGTGGTGGGGGCTGTGGCTCCTCGTCAGCCTTGCCGGTTGCGGCACGACGCCCGCGATCTGGGCGCGGGCGGTCTCGGCGAAGTTCGATGCCGGGCGCGGACTGGCGCTTGGGCTCATGCTGATGGGCTCGGGGCTCGCTGCCTTCCTGGCGCCTGCGCTGCTGGGTCCGATCTTTGCCTCGAGCGGCTGGCGCAGCGCCGCGCTCGCCATGGCCGCCACGATCCTTGTCGTCGGCCTTCCGGTGAGCCTGCTCATGCCGCGCGAGAAAAAGGCTCCGGCTCCGGCAGCCAGCGCCGAGCCCAAGGTGCGCGGCCGCTTCGAGGTCAACCGCCAGACGCTGACCATCGTGGGCATCGCCGTCCTTCTGGGCTTCTTCGTCGCCGGGCTCATTGTCCATCTGGTGCCCATGGTGGTCGACCGGGGCATGCCGGCCGCCGAAGCCGCGCAGGTCGCCGCCAAGATCGGCATTGCCGTGATCTTTGCCCGCGTGATCGTGGGCTACCTCTTCGACCGTTTCCACGCGCCGTTCGTGGCCGCGCTGTTCCTGCTCTCGCCGGTGGTGGCCGCCTTGCTGCTCGCCTTTGGCGGGCCGGTGACGGCCGCCGCGCTCATGCTGGGCCTGGCTGCGGGCGCCGAGGTCGACATGCTCGCCTACTTCACCGGGCGCTATGCGCACCTGCGCAATTACGGCGCGACTTATGGCGTGGTGCTGGGCATGTTCAGCTTTGGCGCCGCATTCGGCCCGGCCGCGTTCGGCTGGTCGGTCGACGTGACCGGCAGCTACCACTTCGCGCTGCTGGCCTCGGCCATCGCCCTTGTCGTCGTCGTCGCGCTCATCGCAACGCTCGGCGCCTACCGTGATCCGGTCGGCGCCGAGGCGCTGGAGGGCTGAGGGCACTCAGGCCAGCAGTTCCTCCACCGCGTGCAGGCCGATGGCGTGGTTGAGGATGATGTCCATGCGCGTGTTCTGCGCGTGGTCGTCCGAGGCGCGGTAGTCCGCGATGGCCGCGCCCAGCTTTGCCGGATCGAACAGGCCCTTGGCGCCCAGGCGCTCGGGCGATAGCCAGCGCGCGATCAGCTTGTCGATCTCGGCGGTCTTCTTCGCATCGGTGTGCGCGGGCGGCGCCATGAAGGCGAACTTCTCGCGTTCGTAAAGGACGCGCGGGAGCACGTGCTTCATGGCTTCACGCACCACCCACTTCTCGACGCCGCCGCGCACGCGCACCTGCGGGGGGATGCGCATGGCAAGTTCGGCGACGTGGTGGTCGAGGAAGGCCGGGCGGCTTTCGAGGCTGTTGGCCATGTCCACGCGGTCCCCGCCCCAGTTGAGGATCTGCCCCTCCAGCATCGTCTTGATCCACGAGTACTGCACCTTGTCGAGGACATGGCGGCCTTCCAGCATGGCCGGATCGAGGCTGTGGGCGATGGCGGCGATGGGGTCATAGTCCCCCAGCTCCGCCTTGAACTCTTCGGACAGCAGCGGCTTTACGCGTTCGAGGGTGAGCATCCAGGGCTGGATCCAGCTGGGGGTGAAGCCCATGACCTCCTCGAAGGCGGGGTGGCTGATCGCCTCCTCGGCGAGCACCGAGCCCGAGAACAGCGCGTTCCTCTCGCGCATTTCCTGCGCCGCCGGAGTGGCCGCGTATTCGGGATCGTGCAGGAACAGGTCGGCCTTGAACTGGGCATAGCCGCCGAACAGCTCGTCCGATCCCTCGCCGGTGATGACGACCTTGTAGCCGACCTCGCGCACGTGCTTGCTCATCAGCATCTTGGCGACGCCCAGCGTGTTGTAGAAGGTCCGCTCGGAATAGCGGATCGCGTCCTCGAAGTTGGAGCCGTAGAGGTCTTCGGCCTTGAGCTTCAGGATGTCCTGGTCGGCGCCGGCCATCTGCGCCATCTCGGTCGCGATATGGGCCTCGTCGTAGCGGGCATCGTCGAAGGAGATGGTGAAGGCCTTGACCGGCGACTGCTGGATCGCGGCGGCCATACCCAGGATCGAGCAGCTGTCGATCCCCCCTGACAGGTAGCAGGCGACCGGAACGTCGGCCTCGAGCCGGAAGGTGATCGATTCGACCAGGGCTGCGCGCACCGCCTCGATGTGGTCGTCATCGCTCTTGATGTCGTGCTCGCCCTCGCGCGGGAAATTGGCGTCCCAGTAGCGCTCCTCGCGCACCGACACGCCATCGCCTGCCTTCTCGATGATGAGCATCGTGCCCGGCTTTACTGCCTTGATGCCCTGATAGAGCGTCATGCCCGGTACCATGACCTGCATCATCTGGTGCAGCTGGGCCCGGGGGCAGACATCGCGGGGCACGTCCGGGTGGGCAAGCAGGGCCTTGATCTCGCTGCCCCAGACGACCCCGCGCGGCCCGTGGTGAACGAAGAGGGGGCGGATGCCGAAGCGGTCGCGCACCAGGATCAGGCGCTGCCTCTCCTCGTCGAACAGGGCAAAGGCGAATTCGCCGCGCAGATGCTCGACGAAATCGAGGCCATGCTTGGCGTAGAGTTTCAGCGCGATCTCGCTGTCGGACCTGGTCGAGAACTGGAAGCCGTCGGTGCGAAGGAGGCCGCGCAGGCGCTTGTAATCGTAGAACTCGCCGTTGACCGAGGCTACGAGCCCGCCCGTGCCATCGTCGCTGCGACCATGGAGCGGCTGGTCCCCGGCGTTGAGGCCGATGATCGAGAGCCGCGTGTGCGCCATGGCAAGGCCGTTTGCCGGATCGAAATGGAAGCCGCGCCCGTCGGGCCCGCGATGTTCCAGCTGGTCGGCCATCGCCTCGGCGTGGCGGGGCGTGTCTTGGTCATGGCCCGCTGGGGTCCAGAGACCGGCAATGCCGCACATATCGGGTGTTTCCTTGGCTTGGGTGTTGGCTGGGGCGGGGCGCTCAGGCGCTGGGCATTCAGGCGCTAGGGAGGGGCTCGTTGTCGAGCATGTCGGGGGGGCACCACGTCGGTCACCCGCCCGAAGATCGCGAGGAGCAGCGCCTGGCGGATCCACACCGCCCCATCGGCCTGGTTGAAGTAGAGGTTGTGGGGGCTGTCATCGAGGCTGACGTCGAGCTCGAGCCCGCGCGCCAGCGGGTGAAGGATCACCGTGTCGGGCTTGATCCGGCTTTCGGACGAGAGCGAGAAGGCGTCGGCGAAGAAGCGGTAGCCATCGCCGATATAGGCGATCGCGTTCATGTAGATGACGTCGAGGTATTCGAGATTTTGCGTCAGGCTTTGCGAGAAGCCGATGGTGATCGGGCTGTTCTTGGTCAGCTCGCGCAGTTCCTCGCCCAGCGGGTCGGCCATCTCGGAGAAGATGGTGATGCGGTTGATGTTCTCGTGGAAGAGCAGGGCGAGCATCAGGAAGCTCTTGACCGTGCGCATGTTGCCCGGCGTGCCGATGATGCCGATGTTGAGGCGGAATTCCTCGGGCAGGCGGCCGAAGGTGATCTCGGGGCGCCATTTGAGGAGCGCGTACCAGTCGGCCAGCGCTTGCGTGGGGTGCTCGTCCGAACCGTTGCCCCCGTTGATGAGCGGCACGCGCAGGTACTCGCACATGTCGGAGAGGGCGGCCTGCTCGGTGTGGCGCACCACCACGACATCGGCGTAGGAATTGAACATCTGCCCGATGTCACGCATGGATTCGCCTTTGGCGACGCCGGTCGTCTTGCCATCGGCCACGCTGATCGTCTTGCCACCCAGATGCAGCATCGCGCTCTCGAACGAGAGCCGCGTGCGGGTGGAGGGCTCGAAGAAGGCGGCGGCCATGATCTTGTCGCTCATCGCCGTTTCCACCTCGAAGCGCTTGAGCTGGAGGTAGGCGGCGAACTTCGCCAGTTCGGTCAGGAGGTCCTTGTCGAACAGCGCGGCGGAAAGGACCGACTGCCCGCGCAGCCGGTCGAGCACGGCGCGGCGGATCTGCGGGGCGTTGGCGATGTAGTCGGCCGGGTTGGGGCAATTGCCGATCTTGCCCGGGCGCTTGACGATGACCGGCGCGTGGCAGACGTGCGCGGCGGGAGAAACGCCGCGGCTCACCAGATCTCTCCGCGCCGGATGTCGCGGATGAGCAGGGCGGCGAGGCCGAGCGCGGTGAACATGCACCAGCCAGCGATCCGTAGACCAGCAGGGCAAGGAAGGAACTTGAGAAGGTCATCAGGAGGCCTCTCGCAGTTGGCTCCAGTCGAAGCGGGAGCGGGACAGAAGCGCGCAGGCGAGCACCCAGACCATCGAGACGGCCGTGGCGACGAGCGAGGCGACGTAGAAACCGATGGCGAAGTAGCTGATGAGGCCGACACCGGCGCCCAGCAGCATGCCGCCCACCGCGCCAGTTGTGCTGGCGCGGCGCCAGTAGAGGCCGGTGACGATGGGCCAGATCATCGCGCCCACCAGCGGTCCTGCGAAGAACAGCACCGAGGCGAGCGTGCCGATGCGCGGCAGGCAGACCAGCCAGGTGAAGAGGCCAAGGCCCAGCGTGATCCACTGCGCGGTGGCCTTGAGCGTCTCCGGGCTGGCCGAGGGGCGCAGCAGGCGGCGGTAGACGTCTTCGGTCAGCAGGTCCGAGGTGGCCGCCAGCAGGCTGTCGATCGAGGAGGCGAGCGAGCAGAAGACGATGACGAAGATGCCTACCGCGCCGCCGATGCCCAGCACCTTGGCCACCACCAGCGGACCGACCATGTCCGCGCTGGGGACAGGCACGTCGAGCGCGCCCGAGGCCAGCGCGATGAAGCCCGCGGCAAAAGGAATGGGGAACCAGATCAGGCCGCCCAGCGCGAAGGCCTTGCCCGCGACGCCCTCGCGGAAGGCGAAGGCGCGGCTCCACCACACGTTGTTGTGGAACACCTCGCCAAGGCCGAAGAGCAGGTTGTTGAAGATCGCCATGAGGGCGGCGGGAAACAGAACGTCGAGAAGCTCGGGCCGCTCGCGCGCGAGGTTGGCGTGGATCTCGTCCACCCCGACATGGGCGAGGACCGCGATGCCGACCACGACGATGCCGATGATGATGATGAGGCTCTGGATGAAGTCTGTGCCGATGACCGCGCCCAGACCTCCGCGCATCGTGTAGGCCACGCACACGGCTAGGATCACGCTCATCCCCCAGCCATAGGGAATGCCCGAAAGCGTGTTGAGGAGGATGCCGCCCGCCATCGCCATCGAGACCAGCCAGGTGAGCGAATAGAACAGCGTGAAGGCGAGGAAGATGCCCCAGGCTACGCGGCCATAGCGCAGGCGGAAGAAGTCGCCGCTGGTGTAGCCTGTGGGCATGAGTTGGCGGATGCGTGTCGCCATCGGTGCGAAGAGGAACAGGCCAAGCGAGGCGGTCGAATAGGCGAGCATCCCCCATACGCCCAGCTGCAGCGCCATCTGCGGGGCGAGCATGGTCGTGTTCGAGGTGATCCAGGTCGCCGCCGCCGTCGCCGAACCGAGCGCAAGGCCGATGTTGCGCCCGGCCAGGGCATGGTCCTCGAAGCTCGTGTTGCGCCGTCCCCAGTAGACGCCAAGCCCGATCCACAGCACCGAGAAGCCCAGTAGCAGCGTCCAGCCAAGCCAGGGCGGAAGAAGGGCCTGTTCAACGCTCACGGCGGGCCCCGCGGAGAATGACGAAGACGGTGGCGGCGAAGACCAGCGCGCCCAGAGCCGTCAGCCAGAGCGCGCGGGAGAGCGACTGGTGCATGACCGCAAGGTGCAGCGGCGGCGAGGGCGCGGCCCCCGCTGCGGCATCGGCGATCGTGAAATAGTAGTCGCCATCCGTCAGTCCGCTGACGAAGAGGCGCGTGCCCGTTCCTTCGAAGATGGTGCGGGCTGCGCTCATGGCCGGGGTGGAGCCTTGCCGCACCACCACCGGGCGCACGGCGTCCCATTCCAGCGTGGTATAGCCGTTGTCGCTGGTCAGTGCCTCTTCGTGCGTGAAGGCGGGCGTCTCGTCTTGCGCGTCGGCCGAGATCGCCGACGTGGCGGAGAGGGCGAGCGCGAGCGTGCCGATCCGCGTCAGAAGCGCGCGGGCTGCGCGTGCAAGGATGCGCCGGTGCGGGCGCGGGTGGGGACCACCTGGGTGGCCCGGCGGTCTGGTCCTGCCTGCAAGGATAATTCTCTTCCCGTCCGCCGACCGTGGTGTCGGTTCTCTGGCTGGTTCCCCCTAATGCGGACCGCGCCCCTAGCAGATACGGTCTTTTAAAAGAACCCCAAGCTGTCCGAAATGGTCCCATTGCATTTAGGTTGCGCGCGCGGATCGGGTGAATTTGTATGATTTATAGTGTGTTCAATAGTATTCGCTGCGATGCGGGTGTTCGATGAAGGTGATGCCTGTTTATTCATTGCTCTGTGGCAGGTTGCAGCGCGTTTCATCCATGCCGGGCTGCAGCATTGGTTCGGGGCAGGGCGTGATGGGAAGGGGTTTCCCCGCGCTTTCCCGCATGGGCGCGCGGCAGGGGGTATGATCGCCGCCGAGACACGCGCGCGCGCTCTCGGGCAGGCGTTTGGCGCTGCCGGGACCTGGGGTGGCGCGTGTCTGGCCGCGGGAGACGTGCGCAGGCGGACCCGATTCGCGCACAGGGGGCTGGGCTACCCGTGCACTTCCTTCACGGCTTCCATGACCACGAAGGTCGAGGTCGTCGCCACGTGGGGGAGATTGGTGATCTTCTCGCCCATAACCTTGCGATAGCGGCGCATGTCGAGCGTGCGCACCTTGAGCAGGTAGTCGAAGCTGCCCGCGATCATGTGGCACTCCTCCACCTCAGGGATACGCCGCACCGCCTCGTTGAAGTCCGTGAGCGCCTTTTCGTGCGTGCTGGCAAGGCCGATCTCGACAAAGGCGATGTGATCGAGGCCCAGGGTCGCGGGATCGACGACGGCCTGGAAGCCGCGAATCACACCGCTGTCGATCAGGCGTCGCATGCGGATCTGGCAGGGCGTTTTCGAGATGCCGACCTCGCGCGCCAGATCGGTGACGGTTTTGCGCCCATCTGCACGCAATACCGAGATAATCCGGCGATCCACCTCATCCAAATCGCCTGCAAACGTTTTTCTGACCATCCAAATCGCCCAAGATGAAACTAAACTTTAGCCCAGACGCTTTGGAAATAGACGCCGAAAAGGCAGACTGCCAACTGCAAAAAAGATAATCTGGGATCATGACCGCGACACAAGCCAAGCACACGCCCTTCGCCTCCTTCGCCCCACCCGTGCGCGAGCCCAGCGCCTTGCGACGTGCGGTCACCGGAGCCTGCCGACGCGAGGAGGGCGAAGCGATGGCCCCCTTGATCGAGGCGGCGAGCTTCCCCGGTGAAATGCGCGATTCCATCCGCAAGACCGCGGCCGACCTGGTCGAGATGCTGCGCGCCAAGCAGAAGCAGCAGGCCAAGCTGGGCGGCGTCGACGCGCTGATGTACGAGTACTCGCTCTCCAGCCTGGAGGGCGTGGCGCTGATGTGTCTGGCTGAAGCGCTGCTGCGCATTCCCGACGACGACACGCGCGACGCTCTGATCCGCGACAAGATCGGCAAGGGCCAGTGGCACGAGCATATGGGCGGGGATCGTTCGCTCTTCGTCAACGCGGCAACCTGGGGCCTGGTCGTGGCGGGCAAGCTCTATGGCGGGATCGACGGCAGCGTTGATGACCAGGGCCTTGGCCGTGCGCTCAACCGCCTGATCGGCCGCGCCGGTGAGCCGGTCGTGCGCCGCGGTGTCGACATCGCCATGCGCATGATGGGGGAGCAGTTCGTCACCGGGCAGACCATCGCCAAGGCGATCAAGCGCGCCAGGGAACTCGAAGCCAAGGGCTTCCGCTACAGCTACGACATGCTGGGCGAGGCCGCGGTCACGGCCAAGGCGGCCGAGGACTACTACGCGGATTACGAGAACGCGATCCACGCCATTGGTGCTGCGGGCAAGGGGAAGGGCGTCTACAAGGGCCCCGGTATCTCGATCAAGCTCTCCGCGCTCCACCCGCGCTACATGCGCATGAAGGCGGGCCGTGCGGTCGACGAACTCCTCCCGCGCGTCAAGGAACTGGCACTTCTCGCCAAGGGCTATGACATCGGCTTCAACATCGATGCCGAAGAAGCGGACCGTCTTGAGCTTTCGATGGACCTTCTGGAATCGCTGGCGCTCGACAAGGACCTGGCCGGCTGGAACGGCCTTGGCTTCGTGGTCCAGGCCTATGGCAAGCGCTGCCCGCAGGTAATCGACTGGCTGATCGACCTGGGCAAGCGCGCGGACCGTCGCATCATGGTGCGCCTGGTCAAGGGCGCCTACTGGGACGCCGAGATCAAGCGCGCACAGGTCGACGGGCAGTCCGACTTCCCGGTCTTCACCCGCAAGCGCCATACCGACGTCGCCTACATCGCCTCGGCCCGCAAGCTGCTGGGCGCACCGAACGAGATCTACCCGCAGTTCGCGACCCACAACGCGCAGACGCTCTCGACCATCTACCACATGGCCAAGCCGGAGACCTTCACGGTCGAGCAGTACGAGTTCCAGTGCCTCCACGGCATGGGCGAGGCGCTCTATTCGCACGTCGTTTCCAAGGACAACCTGGCGCGTCCCTGCCGCATCTATGCGCCGGTCGGCACGCATGAGACGCTGCTGGCATACCTCGTGCGGCGCCTGCTGGAGAACGGGGCGAACTCCTCGTTCGTCAACCGCATCGCCGATCCCAAGGTGGATGTCGCGACGCTGGTCGAGGACCCGGTGGAATCGCTTCTCGAACTCGACGATCCGGCGGGCAAGCACGACAAGATCGACCTCCCGGGCGAGATCTATCCCGACCGCGCGAACTCGGCCGGGCTCGACCTTGCCGACGATGCGGTGCTGGCCGATCTCACCATCAAGCTTGCCGGAACGGTCTCCCACCCCTGGCAGGCCGCGGCCGATGGCGCCGAGGGTGAGGGCAAGGACGTCATCAACCCGGCCGACCACGACGATGTCGTGGGCACGGTGATCGAGACCCCGGCCGAAATGGCCGAGGCCGCGATGAAGCGCGCGGCGGCGAGTGAATGGGCCAACACCCCCGTTGCCGAGCGCGCGGCCATCCTCGAGCGCGCCGCGAAGGTCATGCAGGACGAGATGCCCGTGCTCATGGGCCTTGCCATGCGCGAGGCGGGCAAGTCGGCGGCCAACGCCATTGCCGAAGTGCGCGAGGCGATCGACTTCCTCCACTACTACGCGCTGCAGTCGCGCCAGACGTTCGGGGCGGCGCAGGTGCCGCTGGGACCGGTGGTCTGCATCAGCCCCTGGAACTTCCCGATGGCGATCTTCACAGGGCAGGTCGCGGCCGCGCTGGTTGCGGGCAACACCGTGCTGGCCAAGCCCGCCGAGGAAACCCCGCTGATCGCGGCCGAAGCCGTGCGTATCCTGCACCAGGCGGGCATTCCGGGCGACGCACTTCAGCTCCTGCCCGGCGATGGCTCCATCGGTGCCGCGCTGATCGAGCAGCCGGAAGTGGCCGGCGTCATGTTCACCGGCTCCACCGAAGTGGCGCGCCTGATCCAGAAGCAGCTTTCGAGCCGTCTTTCGGATGACGGCCACCCGATCCCGCTGATCGCGGAGACCGGCGGCCAGAACGCGATGATCGTGGATTCCACCTCGCTTGCCGAGCAGGTGGTGGGCGATGTCATCATCTCGGCCTTCGACAGTGCGGGCCAGCGCTGTTCGGCGCTGCGCATCCTGTGCCTGCAGGACGAGATCGCCAGCAACACGCTGAATATGCTGAAGGGCGCGCTGGCCGAACTGGAAGTCGGCAACCCGGATCGTCTTTCGGTCGATGTGGGCCCTGTCATCACGCAGGAAGCGCGCGACAAGATCAACGAGCACATCGAGAGGATGCGCTCGCGCGGTCACACGATCCACCAGGTCGATCTGGGCGAGGACTGCGCCAAGGGTACCTACGTTGCGCCCACGATCATCGAGATCGACAGCGTCGAGGACGTGGAGCAGGAGGTCTTCGGGCCGGTCCTTCATGTCCTGCGCTTCAAGCGCCGGAACCTCGACGCGCTGATCGATTCGATCAACGCGACCGGCTATGGCCTGACCTTTGGCCTCCACACCCGCATGGACGGGACCGTGGCGCACGTCCTCTCGCGCATCCGCACGGGCAACCGCTACGTCAACCGCAACCAGGTCGGCGCCATCGTCGGCGTCCAGCCCTTCGGCGGGCGGGGCATGTCGGGCACCGGCCCCAAGGCGGGCGGCCCCTTGTACCTCGGGCGCCTCGTGCGCCAGGCACCGCTGGTTCTGCCGCCCTCGGGCGTGCGCATGCCGCTTGTCGACGAGTTCGTCGGCTGGCTCGCCAAGAAGGAGTGGTTCGAAGGCGCCGCACAGGCCCGCGCGATCCATACCGCAAGCCGCCTTGGTGTGCAGATGGAACTGCCCGGCCCTGTGGGTGAGCGCAACGAATACGCACTCCATCCGCGCGGGCGCATCCTGCTGCGGCCCAAGACCCGCTCGGGGCTCGTGCGCATGATGGCGCTGGTGCTGGCCACCGGAAACACCGCGAGCGTCGAGGGCATGGACCTTCCCGAAGGTCTGCCCGACAGCATCGCGGCCGCCTTCAAGCCCGAACCCGATGAGCCGCTGGCCGCCTGCCTTGTCGAAGGCGGCAAGGACGCGCTCCTCAAGGCCTGCGCCGACATGGCCGAGCGTCCCGGGCCGATCGTGCCCGTCCATGCGGCGGGCCGTCCGGGACCGGGGCTTGCCTGGCTGCTTGAGGAAGTCTCGGTCTCGATCAACACCACAGCGGCAGGCGGCAACGCCAGCCTGATGATGATCGACTGATCGTCTTTGCCACGATGAATGAAAAAGGGGCCGGGAAGCGTTGCTTTCCGGTCCCTTTTGCGTGGTGTCCGATGGGCGCGCGGGCCTCAGGCCATGGCGAGCGCGGCCTGGCGCTGGTCGCGGCGGTAGAGCGCGAGCGTGACGAGGTAGACGGCCAGGCCGCCGAGCGAGAGCACGGCACCGATCCAGCCCGTGGAGGGAAGGCCGAGACCCGCCGTGATGGCGAGGCCGCCCAGCCAGGGGCCGAGTGCGTTGGCGGTGTTGAAGGCGCTGTGGTGCGCGGCCGCGGCCAGAGCCTGCGCGTCGCCCGCCACGTCCATCAGGCGCGTCTGTAGGATCGTGCCAAGGCCGCCGCCAAAGCCGATGAGCAGGACGTCGATGGCGAGCAGCCAGACGTTCTCGACCACGAGCGGGAACAGGGCGAGGGCAATCGCGACCCACACGAAGGCGATGATCGCGGCGCGGTCCTGGTCGCGGTCGGCGAGCCAGGCCCAGAACAGGTTGCCCGCCGTCATGCCGACGCCATAGACGGCAAGGACCACGGGGACGAGCGTTTCGGGCGTCTTCGTCACCTCGATCATGGTCGAGGCGAGGTAGGTGTAGACGCAGAACATGCCGCCAAAGCCGATCACGCCGGTCAGCAGCGTGAGCAGCACCTGCGGGCGCTTGAAGGCGCCCAGTTCGCGTAAAGGACTGGCGTCGGGATCGGCACCGTGGCGCGGCGCGTAGAGCGCGACGAGCGCCATCGTGGCCATCGCGAGGAACGCGACGATGCCAAAGCCATAGCGCCAGCCCACGATCTGGCCGAGCAGGTTGGCCGCGGGCACGCCGATGATGGTGGCGATGGTCAGGCCCAGGAACACCTTGGCGACGGCCTGTGCGCGCTTCTTGGCGGGCACGAGCGAGGCCGCGACGAGGGCGGCAACGCCGAAGAAGGCGCCGTGGGGAAGCCCGGCGAGGAAGCGGAAAAGGAGCAGCGTCGAATAGCTCGAGGCCATGGCGCTCAGCGCGTTGCCGACCGCGAAGATCGCCATGAGGCCGATCAGCATGGTGCGGCGCGACAGGCGCGCGCCCAGCACCGAGAAGATCGGCGCACCGACCACGACGCCCAGCGCATACATGCTGATCGCGTGGCCCGCCTGCGGGTCGGTCAGGCCAAGGTCGCGCGCAAAATAGGGGAGGAGGCTCATCGCGGCGAACTCGGTGGTGCCGATGGCAAAGGCACCCACGGCAAGCGCGAGAATGACGAGAGCCGGGTGAACCGGCTGGGAGGGGGGCAGGGTCTGTACGGTCATGTTGCGTCGCAATATAGGGCAAAGCGGGCGTTGGCTGCAGGGGGAAACCTTGCGGTTTGCGGGGGTGAATGGTGCAAATGGCGCAAGTTTCCGCGTGGTCCTTGCAAGTGTGGACGGTTCGTGCGGGTGTGGAGGTGGCGTCAGTCCGTCTCGGATTCTCATTTGTGCGGCACGAAAGCGGGGCGCGGCGCAATCGCGAGCTTCCTCATCGAGTAGATGTGAAATTTTCCGTTAGATTGGCGCAGGCGCAGTGCAGTGCTTCTGGCCGGGGTGAAAAGCGCTCGCTAAGGAAGGCGTCCCGCCGGGCAAGTTGCTCCGGCGCGCGGTACTAGGGGAAATTTCAATGGGTGACGTGCGTATCAGTGTGCGGCCGGCACGTTCGGCAAACGCACAGAATCTGCTCTTGATGGTCGATGGTCAGATCCTCGATCTGGGCGAGGAGGAAGCGGCTGCCAACCTCACGCCGGGCGAGCATACGGTCTCGGCGATCCTGACCCGCAAGGACGGGGAGAGCGGCCCGGTCAGCGGCGAGGTCACGCTCCAGTCCGAAAACGGGGACGTGATCGACACATTGCAGGTCGAAGTCGCCGACTGGGGCGAGATCAACCAGGTCAAGAAGACCATCCGCATCGGCTGACACGGCCCGCACGGACAAAAAAAAGGGGCGAGCCCAGGCCGGGCTCGCCCCTTTTTCATATTCTGCGCGGCTGTACTTCAGAACACCGGGTCGAAGCCGGGCGGCAGATCGCTGGCGGGGCCATTGCCCTCCTCGCCGGGCTTGTGGATGCCGCACTCGGTCTTGTCCCAGCCCCTCCAGCGGCCCGAGCGCGGGTCTTCCCCCGGCGCGACCTTGCTGGTGCAGGGCATGCAGCCGATCGAGGGATAGCCCTGCGCCACCAGCGGGTGGGGCGGCAGGTCGAATTCCTGGATGTAGGCCTCGAGCCGTTCGGGGCTCCAGTCGATCAGCGGGTTGATCTTCAGGCGGCCCTGCTCGTCGGTCGTGTCGATCTCGAAGCGGGGCAGGGTCTTGCGGGTGGACGACTGGAAGGCCTTGCGGCCCGTGATCGTCGCATCGAAGCCTGCGAGGGCCTTGGCCAGCGGCTTGACCTTGCGGATCTCGCAGCAGCCATCGGGATCGTAGGACCAGCGAAGGCCGCTCTCGTCCTTCTTGGCCAGTTCCTCTTCGTCGGGCGTCAGGTTGACGAGGTTCTTGAGGCCGAGGCGCTCCACGAGGTCGTCGCGGTAGGCGAGCGTCTCGGGGAAGTGCTTGCCCGTTTCCAGGAAAAGCACCGGCAGGTTCGGATCGATCCGGCTGACGAGGTGGAGGAGCACCGCGCTTTCCGCGCCGAAGCTCGACACCTGCGCCACGTCGCCCGCCATGCCTTCCTTGAGCAGCGTCTCGAGCATCTCGCTCGTGTCGGTGCCGCGAAAGAGGCGGTTGAGGCGCACCGCGTCGGCCTCGACGAAGCGAGGGCCGGTCTCGATGCGGTCGCGGATGCGGCCTTGGGTGTCGTTCTGTTCGGTCATCGGGTGCTCCCTCCTGACAGCGGGGGTCTTACGCCGGGTGGCGCTTGGCCCAGATCGGCGCACGGCCATCGACGACCGTTGCCTGGTACACATTCTCCCAGCGCGCGAAGGCGGCTTCGGCATCGCGGGTGTTGAGCGGCTTTTCGGGTGCAAAGGCATCGAATCCGCAGCGGCGCATGTGGTGCAGCATGTCGATCACCAGATCGCCGGTGGCGCGCAGTTCGCCGGTATAGCCCGCCTCGCGCAGGATGCGCGCGGAGGAGTAGCCGCGCCCGTCGGTCCAGGCCGGGAAGGCAACCTCGACCAGCGCCAGCCGGTCAAGCGCGGGCAGGAGGTCGCGGGCATCGTCGCTGGGCTCGATGCGCACGGCGGTGGCGTTGGACTGCTCGGTGAAGGCGCTGACCGTCACGGCGGGGTCATTGACCGCTTCGTCGTCGCGGAAGCGGAACTGTACATCAACCATAGATTGCCTCCTTGAACGGGGCCATGCCGATACGGCGGTAGGTGTCGAGGAAGCGCTCATCGCCCTGCTTGTTGGCAAGGTAGACGTCGATGGCCTTTTCGGTGGCGTCGACCACTCCGTCCTCGTCGAAGCCGGGGCCGGTGATCTTGGCGAGCGAGGTGTCCGCCCCTTCCGATCCGCCGAGCAGGAGCTGGTAGTTTTCCTTGCCCTTCTTGTCGACGCCGAGGATGCCGATGTGGCCCGCGTGGTGGTGGCCGCAGGCGTTGATGCAGCCCGAGATCTTGAGCTTGAGTTCGCCGATCTCGGCCTGACGCTCGGCGCTGCCGAAGCGCTCGGAGATCTTCTGCGCGACGGGAATCGAGCGTGCGTTGGCAAGGCTGCAGTAGTCGAGGCCCGGGCAGGCGATGATGTCGCCCACGGTGTCGAGGTTGGGCGTCGAGAGGTCGGCCTTCTCCAGCTTCTGCCACAGCGCGTAGAGATCGCTCTTCTTCACGTGCGGGAAGACGATGTTCTGGGCGTGGGTGACGCGCAGTTCATCGAAGCTGTAGTCCTTCGCCAGGTCGGCCATCAGGCGGATCTGGTCGCTCGTCGCGTCGCCGGGAATGCCGCCGATGGGCTTGAGCGAGACATTCGCGATGACATAGCCGGGCGCCTTGTGGGCGTAGGTGTTGCGCTCCACCCAGAGGCGGAAGTCGGGATCGGAAAGGTCCAGATCGTCCGACAGGCCGGTCTCGAAGGCGGGGTCGACGAACATCGCCTGGATGCGCTCCAGCTCGGCGAGCGGCGGCTCGATCGGCTGGGTGAGCAGGTGCGCGAATTCGGCGTCCACTTCCTTCGAGTAGGCCTCAAGCCCCAGTTCGTGGACGAGGATCTTGATGCGCGCCTTGTACTTGTTGTCGCGGCGGCCGTAGCGGTTGTAGACGCGCACGCAGGCCTCGGCGTAGGTGACCATCTGGTCGATGGGCACGAAGTCCTTGATCTTCTTGGCCACGAACGGCGTGCGGCCCATGCCGCCACCCACGTAGAACTCGGCGCCGACCTCGCCCGCCTCGTTCCTGACGAGGTTGATGCCGATGTCGTGCAGGCGCATCGCGGCGCGGTCGATCTCGCTGGCGATGACCGCGATCTTGAACTTGCGCGGCAGGACCAGGAATTCGGGGTGGAAGCTCGACCACTGGCGCAGCAGCTCGGCGTAGGGACGCGGGTCGACGACTTCGTCGGCCGACGCGCCCGCGTACTGGTCCGAGGAGATGTTGCGGATGCAGTTGCCGCTGGTCTGGATGGCGTGCATCTCGACCTTGGCAAGATCCGCCAGCGCGTCGGGCGTGTCTTCCAGCTTGATCCAGTTGTACTGGATGTTGGTGCGCGTGGTGAAGTGGCCATAGCCGCGGTCGTACTTGTCCGCGATGTCGCCCAGCACCTTCATCTGCGCCGAGTTCATCGTGCCATAGGGCACGGCGACGCGCAGCATGTAGGCGTGGAGCTGGAGGTACAGGCCGTTCTGCAGGCGCAGCGGCTTGAACTGGTCCTCGGTCAGCTCACCGGCAAGGCGGCGGCGCACCTGGTCGCGGAATTCCGCGACGCGCGTGTCGACCATCTGCTGGTCGTATTCGTCGTACTTGTACATCAGATCACCCAGTTCACGGCGTTGGCGTCGGCGGGCTTCACCGTCAGGTCCAGGCGGACCGTCGGGCCAAAGGCGCGGATGCGCTCCTTGATGTGCGCAGGGCGCACGCCCTGTTCGTCCTTCTCGGCGTCGATCACGTAGGCCGAGACGGCGTTCTGCGCGCCTTCCTCGCGCGCGATGACCTTGGCGCCATCATCCCCCACATCGGCGGCCTCATTGACATCGAGCGACCAGCCCACGCCGGTCCACCAGATGACGGCCCCGCTCTTGAGGTCATTTGCGGTCACGATCTTCACTGCTCTGCCTCCAGCGCCATGGCGCGAATGGTATGGTCGGCAAGGCCGCCCTCGATGCGGGCAACCTCGCCGATAACGATGAGAGCCGGGCTCTTGACGGCGTGGTCGGCGACCAGTTCGGCAAGTCCGGCAAGAGGGGCGCGCAGGACGCGCATGTCGGAACGGGTCGCCTTCTCGATGACGGCGACGGGAACATCGGGCGCAAGGCCATCGCCCATCAGCTTCTCGCTGATCTGCGCGGCGGTGGCGAGGCCCATGAAGATCACCAGCGTGCGGCCCTTGCCGGCAAGACCCGACCAGTCCTGTTCGGAGAGGCCCTTGCACTGGCCCGCGACGAAGCTGACGATCGAGGCGTGGTCGCGGTGGGTGAGCGGGATCTGGCTGGCCGCCGAGGCGCCGAGCGCGGAGGAGATGCCCGGCACGACCTGCACCGGGACACCGGCCGCGCGGCAGGCTTCGGCTTCCTCGCCGCCCCGGCCGAACACGAAGGGGTCGCCGCCCTTGAGGCGCACCACGTCCTGACCGCCAAGGGCTTCGGCGACGAGCAGGGCGTTGATGTCCTCCTGCTTCATGGTGTGGCGCGAACGGCTCTTGGCGACCGAGACGAGGCGGGCGCTCGGGCGCGCCATCTCAAGAATGCGCGGATCGACGAGGCCATCGTGGACGATGAGCGCGGCACCCATCACCAGCCGCGCGGCGCGCAGCGTGAGCAGGTCGGGATCGCCGGGACCGGCGCCGACCAGGTGGACGGTGCCGACAGGCCCCGCGTGGCCAGGAAGAGCGGAATGAACGGTCATGTTCCCCGACATGGCCAGCTTGCGAAGGCGATGCCAGCCAGAATGCCTTGGGCGTGCCCAAAGGCATCTTTAGTGCCCCTCGAAAAGGGCCGTTTCCGGGGCCTTGCAGCCTGGGCGCCGCCTGGGTGCAGCCTCGGCGCCGGGCGCGGTGTCCTGTCCTCAGGCGGCGCCCAGAGGTGTCGCCGTGATGAGCGGGCCGTGCGGGCTCTCGCCGGAGGAAAGGCTGCCTTGGGCCACAAGCCGGCTTGGCGCATGGCCGGGCCGGCCCAGGAAATAGCCCTGGGCTTCGTGGCAGCCCTCGTTGACGAGAAGGTCGAGATGGCCTGCGGTCTCCACCCCTTCGGCCAGGACCGGGATCTGCAGCGACTGGCCGAGCCCGAGCACCGCGCGGATGATGGCCTGGGCCTGCTCGTTGCTGTCGGACTGGAGCAGGAACGACTTGTCGATCTTGATCTTGTCGAACGGGAAGGACTGCAGGGTGTCGAGCGAGGAATAGCCGGTGCCGAAGTCGTCCATGGCAATGGCGACGCCCAGGGCCTTGATCTGGCGCAGGTTGTGCAGGGCCCGGGCCTTGTCCGAGATGATCGAGGTTTCGGTGATCTCGAGTTCGAGGCGCCGTGGCGGCAGGCCGGTTTCGAGCAGGATGCGGGTGACCGTCTGGGCGATGTCGGGCTGGACCAGCTGGATCCCTGAGAGGTTGACCGCGATGCGCAGGTCGTTGTCCCAGAGGGTGGCCTCCAGGCAGGCCTGGCGCAGCACCCATTCGCCGATGGGCAGGATGATGCCGGCTTCCTCGGCGATGGGGATGAATTCGACCGGCGAGACCAGGCCGCGGGTCGGGTGATGCCAGCGCAGGAGGGCCTCGTAGCCCGAGAGCTTTCCGCCCTGGAGGTAGCACTGCGGCTGGTAGAGCAGCTCCAGCTCGTCCCGCTCGACGGCCTGGCGCAGGTCACTGGCAAGCTTGCGCCGCGCCCGCGCGCTCTCGTCCATGCTCGGCTCGTAGAAGCACACGTTCTCGCCGATCTGGCCCTTGGCGCGGTACATCGCGAGGTCCGCGTTGTTGAGCAGTGTCTCGCGGTCGATGCCGTCATCCGGGAACGTCGAAACGCCGATGCTCGCCCCGAAATGAAGGGTCTGGCCTTCGTGCTCGATCGGCTCGGCAAAGCAGCGTTCGAGGCGGCGCAGGAACTCGGTGAGCTGGGTGTTCGTGGTGTAGATCTTGCCAGCGCCGAATTCGTCGCCGCCCAGCCGCGCGGCAAACTCGCCGTCGGCGAGGGTCTCGCTGAGCCTGCGGGCGATTTCGGCAAGGACGATATCGCCCCAGGCGTGGCCGAAGCTGTCGTTGATGTCCTTGAACCGGTTGAGGTCGAACACCGCGATGGCTAGCTTGCGCCCATGGTGGCGGGCGGTCGCGATCGATTCCTCCAGCCAGAGGTTGAGGCGGGTCCGGTTGGGCAGCCCGGTGAGCCCGTCGTGCAGCGCCATGTGCTCGATGCGCGCCTCGGACTTGCGCTGGTTGGTGATGTCATCGAAGGTCGAGACCCAGCCCCCGTCGGGCAAGAGGCGGCTGGCGATCGAGACGATGAAGTTGTCCGAATATTCGGCCATGACCGGGGACAGGCTGGGGTCGCGCAGGCTCATCTGGACGAGGTTACGGGTCGTTTCCAGGTGATCGGGGGCCAGCGACTGGCCAAGGCCGGAGGCGCGCGCGGCCTGGATCACCTCGTCCTGTGTCATGCCGATCCGAAGGTCCTCCGGACCAAGGTCGTACATTTCCAGGAAGCGGGTGTTGAAGAGCGCCAGGCGTTCCTCGGCATCGAACAGGCACAGGCCCTGGTGCATGTGGTCGAGTGCGGCGTCGCGCTGCATGCCGATCGCGTTGATGCGGTCCTGCGCTTCCTTGTGCTGGGTGACGTCGCGGGTGATCTTGGCAAAGCCGATCGCCCGGCCTTTCTCGTCCTTGAGCAATTCGATCGTGACCTGCGCCCAGAAGCGCGTGCCGTCGCGGCGCATGCGCCAGCCTTCACCCGTGAACTTGCCAGTGCTCGCGGCAATCCCCAGGGCGCGTTCGGGAAGGCCGGCTTCGCGGTCTTCGGGGGTGTAGAAGCTGCCCAGTTGGCGGCCCAGGGCCTCTTCGCGGGTGTAGCCCTTGAGACGCTCTGCGCCTGCGTTCCAGCTGGCGACCCGGCCCTTGAGATCGAGAATGTAGAGCGCGTAGTCCGAGATGCCCTTGACCAGCAGGGTGAACTGGCGCTCGCTGGCGCGGATCACGGCCTCGGTCTTGCGCACGAGGATGACCACGGTGATGGCCAGTCCGACCAGGCCCATCGAGATCACGCTGACCGCGAAGGCCATGGCGCGCGGGGAGATGAAGTTGGTGTGGACGGGCAGGTTGGCGGGGATCACCGCAAGGCCGGTCATGCCGATGAAGTGCAGGGCCACGACGGACAGCGCGAGAAGCGCCGCAGCGCCCGCGAAGCTGACGTTGCCGTGGCGCTTGAGGCCGAGGTGAAAGGCGGGGAAGAGGGGGAGCACCGAGGCCAGGATCGAGGCGACGATATAGGTCCCGTCCCAGGTGATGCGGGCCGGCAGTTCGAGGCCCAGCATGCCGCAGTAGTGCATCGCGCTGACGCCGCTCCCGCACAGGATGGCGCCCAGCGTGATCGATGCCGTGTTGGGACGTCCCGTGTGCATCACGGTGGCGTAGGCCAGCGTGGACGTGACCACGACCAGGACAAGCGAAAGCAGCGTCAGGAAGGTGTCGTAGCCCATGATCACCCCCGGCGCGTAGCCGAGCATGGCGATGAAGTGCGTGGCCCAGATCCCGAAGCCCGACGAGACCCCGGCAAGGGCAATCCAGTTGAGGCGTTCGCGCCGCGTCGCCTCGCGGGCGTGACGCAGCAGCAGGACCGTGGTCGCGGCGGAGAGAATACAGATCAATCCGGCCACGATCACGAAGCGCACTTCATGCTGGTCCTGGATGCAGGAAAGAATCGCTAACACGAAAGACGCGCCCCAATTGTTTGCAGCGTACCTAGGGGCGTGCTGGTTACAGGATTGTAAACGTTGAATGCGCATGTAACGCTTCGGTTCCGCGTAGGCCGCAAGGGTGCAGGGCTTTGGGTGCTTTGCGGGTTCACCGGGTTAGCTGCCCTGCATGCAATTTCAGGGCCTCGCTAACGGAATCTTTACCCCGATGCGCCAGTGCTTCACCCCTTAGTGGAGTACCGTGACCTTGGCCATTGCCGCTCATTTCGATACCGTCGAGGACCCATCGGGGTTGGCGCGCGCGCAGCGTCGGCGCCTGTTCCTGGAAACCCGTGGTAAGCT
Organism: Novosphingobium sp. MBES04; assembly: GCF_000813185.1. Taxonomy (NCBI): domain Bacteria; kingdom Pseudomonadati; phylum Pseudomonadota; class Alphaproteobacteria; order Sphingomonadales; family Sphingomonadaceae; genus Novosphingobium; species Novosphingobium sp. MBES04. The sequence continues at coordinate 171,390 of NZ_DF850489.1, forward strand.
GCCGTCCGGAAGCGAGGCGCAGGTCGCCATCCACAATTTCAGCGAGACCGGCGCGCTGCTGGAGACCGAGGAGAACCTCGAGATCGGCGAGACGCTCGAGATTGCCCTGCCCGAAGTGGGCGCGCTGCCCGCGCGCGTGATCTGGTCGAGCGGCCGGCTCTACGGCTGCGCCTTTCTCGGCCCGGTCCCCGAAAGCGCGCTGAGCGCGGTCGAACTGCGCAGCGCTATCCAGCTCCAGACCGGCGTTCTGCCGGCCCATCCCGCGCCCGAGACCACGGTCGGCGGGGAAAGCCTGGGCGAGCGGATCCACCGCCTGCGCAAGCTGCGCGGATTGACCCAGGGCGAACTTGCCAATCAGCTGGGCGTCAGCAAGCCCACCGTGTGGGCCTGGGAGCAGGGCCGGGCGCGCCCCATCGAGGAGCGCATGAGCGGGATTGCCGATGCCCTGGGCGTCCCCGTCGATGATCTGCGCCCCGACCGTTTCACACCGGGGCTTGCCGAACTCATCGCGCGCTGCCGCGAACAGATCGCGAGCGCTGTCGAGACCGCACCGGAAAAGGTGCGGATCATGATCGAACTCTAGGTAGCCGGGCGCAGGCGGTGATCGAGAAGCTCAATCTCCAGGAAGGTGTCGCGCTCTATCGGCTCTTGGCCGATGGCAGCGGGGACATCGTCGTCAAGACCGATCTCAAGGGGTACATCGTCGATGCTTCCCCCGCGATTGCGCAGCTCGGCTTCGATGTCGGCACCAATGCGCATGTCGGCGTGCACCTGCTCGATCTCGTCGGCGAGGAGGGCAAGTCGCAGGTCGCCCACGCCCATGGGAGTGCGGTTGCAGGCGGCGAGGACGGGGCCTGGATCGAGGTTGCCGCGCACACCCCCGACCAGCGCGAAAGCTGGTACCGCTTCCGGGCGCGGGCCCTGCGCGACGAAAGCGGCGAGGTCTACGGCGCGATCAGCCTGATGCGCAGCATCGACGAGCAGCGCGAGCTGCGCGACCAGCTCTTCGCGGCGACCTACACCGATACGTTGACGCGCCTGACCAACCGCTCCGCGTTCGTCTCGATGCTCGAGCACATGCTGGGCAGCGAGATGAAGGGGTGCCTTGGCCTTTTCAGCCTCGATTTCTTCCGCTCGATCAACATGAAGTACGGCCAGCATACCGGTGATGCGGTGCTGCGCGTCTTCGCCGACCTCCTGCGCGAGATGCTGCGCGGCGATGACATCATCTCGCGGATCGGCTCGGAGCGCTTTGCCGTGCTCCTCCCGCGCACCACCGCCGAACAGGCCGAAGCGATCTGCTCGCGCGTGGTGACGACGCTGGCCGAGCGCCGTCAGAAGGTGGGCGAATGTGAATTCGCGATCACCGCCAGCGCGGGCGTCGCGCAGATCTCGGACGACCTCGATTCGACGATGGAGCGTGCCGAGATGGCGCTCTTCACCGCCAAGGCCAAGGGGCGTAACCGCCTTGAGATGGAGCGCCGCGACCTGCCGCGCTTCGTCGCCGCCCCGTCCGCCACCGGGCAGATGCACAACCGCCGCCACGACGACTGAACCCGCGCCGCGCGCGAAGCGCAATGGCCCGAGGGCGTCAGCTTGAGGCTCAGCGCCCCTCGCGGCCGCGCAGGGCCTCGACCAGATCGCGCAGCGCCTCGTTGGTGCGCAGGTTGATGTCGCGCTGGGGGAAGGGGATCTCGATGCCTTCTTCCTGGAACTTGTGCCACAGGGTCTTGAGGACCTCCGAGCGCACGTTGCCGATACCTTCCTCGGGGTCGGTGATCCAGCAGTGGATGATGAAGTTCACCGAGCTGTCGCCGTAGGATTCCAGCCACGCGGTCGGCGGCGGGGCATCGAGGACGCGCTTCACCGAGCGGGCCGCTTCCAGCATCAGCTTCTCCGCACGGTCGATGTCGGAATTGTAGGAAATCCCCACCGGCACCTGGATGCGCACGTTGCGGCTGGAATAGGACCAGTTCTCGACCTGATTGATCATCAGGTTCTCGTTCGGGATCAGGTATTCCTTCTGGTCGCGCGTGGTCAGCGAGACCGCCCGGATGCCGATCCGGCGGATCTGCCCGAACGTGGAATTGCCCGCCTGGTCGGTGATTGCGATGACGTCCCCGGGCTTGATCGACTTGTCCATGAGCAGGATGATGCCTGCGATCAAGTTGCCGAAGGTCTTTTGCAGGCCAAAGCCGATGGCCAGGCCGAACGCGCCCGAGAAGACGGTGAGCGCGGTGAGGTCGATCCCCAGCACGTCGATCCCGACAAGGATGGCAATGCCCCAGATGAGCAGGCTCAGCCCCTTCTCGATGAGGAGGCGCTGGGTCATGTCGAGCCGTGTCGCGCTGCTCAGCACCCGGTGCGAGAGCTTGCTTGTCATCCAGGCAATCGAGATGACGAGCGCCATGACGATGGCCACCACGGCCAGGTCCCAGAGCGAGAGGCGTGTGGAGCCGACCTCGATCGCGATGGCATCGAGCGTGTTGATGAAGCCGCCGATCGTGTTCGAATGCGAGGCGACCGCATCGCGCAGGCCGTCCGCGCCCGCCAGTGGCTGTTCGACGTATTGGGTGACCGTGGGCGTCGGGGAGGGCGCGGCGAGGGCTTCGCCCGTTGCCTCTGGGTCGGGGCTCTCGCCCGCGGCCATCTCGTTCGCCATCATCGCGGCGGCCGCCAGCGCGGCAGTTACGTTCATGCGCCCTTCCAGGCGGCAAGCGCCTGTTCGATGTCGGCGATGAGATCGTCGGGATCTTCGAGGCCGATGGCGAGGCGCACGCCGTGCCGGTCGGCCGCCGCGTCGTTGGCGCTGACCGGGGGCCAGGGCATGACCGAGCGCGCGCTCTTGGGCTGGATCGGGAGCGCCAGGCTTTCATAGCCGCCCCACGAGAAGCCGATGCCGAACAGCTGGAGCGCGTCGACGAAGCGGTTGCGGTCCTCCATCGTGCCGCCCCGGAAGACGAAGCTGAAGAGGCCGCAGCCGCCGGTGAAATCGCGGGCCCAGACATCGTGGCCGGGCGCACCGGGCAGCATCGGGCACAGGACCTGCGCCACTTCCGCGCGCTCTTGCAGGAACTGCGCGATCTTGAGGGCGCTGGCCGCTTCCTGGCGCAGGCGCAGGCTCAGCGTGCGAAGACCCCGCAGGGCCAGCGCCGCGTCGTCGGGAGAGACGACATTGCCCAGCTGCTGCGCGCGCTTGCGCAGCGCTTCGTAGAGTTCGGGGCCCGCGCTTGCAGAGCCCATCATCAGGTCCGAGTGCCCACCCACGTGCTTGGTGAGCGCCATCAGCGAGATGTCGATGCCCTTTTCCAGCGCCGCAAAGCCGAGCGGGCTCGCCCAGGTGTTGTCGAGCACCGAGATCGCTCCTTTTTCGCGCGCGATGCGGGCCAGTTGCGGCAAGTCGCACATCTCCATGGAGAGGCTGCCCGGCGCTTCCAGCAGGACGGCGCGGGTCTTTTCGCAGAAGGCCGCGGTGTAGGCCGCGATGTCGAGCGGGTCGAAGAAGCGCGTCTCCACCCCGAAATCGGCGAGGAGCCCGGTGCCCATCGAACGCGAGGGGTCGTAGGCGTTGTCGCTGATGAGCAGCACGTCGCCGGGTTTGAGCAGTGTGAGCAGCACGCCCGAGATCGCCGCGACGCCCGAGGGGTAGATGACCGTTCCGGCCGCCCCCGGTTCAAGCTGGGTCAGCGCCTCGCACAAGGCCCACTGCGTCGGGCTGCCGCGACGGCCGTAGAAGAAGTGTCCGTCCTCATTGTACTGGCTGCCCCGTGCGAGCGCGGCGGTGTCCTCGTAAAGATGGGTCGAGGCGCGCCAGACTGGCGGGTTGACGACGGCGCCTGTCCATTCCTTGCGCCGTCCCGCACCCACGACCCGGGTGGCCGTGCGCGTGGTCTTCAGATCCGTGCTGTCGCTCAAGTTCAACTCCGCGCCTCGCTTGGGGAGGCTTCGTGTGAGGGGGATGAGCGCGCAGCCTAACCGGGCGCGCCCGCGAAATCGAGAGGCAAGAGATGCTTGCGCCGCCCGGCCGCGATTTCGCGCACGTCGAGCACGGCCATGTCGCGCGGGCCGGTGTCGATGCGGATGGGCGCGAGGGCGGAGGTTGGGGCATCGGCGCCCGCGCGGCCCGGCTGGCCGACCGTGAAGACGAGCCCTAACCCGAGTTCGGGCTGGTCCGTGCGGGCCTCGGGGTGGCCCATGTCGGCGACGAGCGCGAGGCGTACGAGCGGCACGAAGAAGCGCGCATTGCCTTCATTGACCGCGCGGATCGCGCTCAGCGGAAGCTGCAGTTCTCCTTCGCGTACGATGTCCTCACCCTCCTTGAGGCGCGGGATCGCGGCGATCACGGGCAGGCTTTCCAGCGCGGGCGCGAGCTGCTCCTCGCGGCTGGCCGATCCGTGCGCGGAGGTGAGGTCGGCGTGGAGGTTGGCGGGCGGGATCTCGGTCAGCGCGCGCAGCGAGAAGCGGAAGCGCAGCGAGGCGTAGACCAGCGAGAGGCGCAGCGAGACGGCCTCGAAGGCGATCTCGCCGTGCGCCTGGGCGCGGCTGGAAGCCGGAGCCGGGGCGGGCACCGGAGCCGGATTCGCAGCAGGCGGGGCCATGTCCGGGGATGGTGTCGGAGCGGCTGCGGGGCGCGGTGTCGGCCGGGGCGCAGGACGCGGTGCGGGCCGGGGCGCCACCTTGCGGCCCTCGTCCTTGCGCCGCGCGCGTGCGAAGCCGCCGAGAAGAAGCAGCGCCAGCAGGCCGGCGGGAAGGGCCCACCACCACAAGGGCCATGCCTCGGACGTGGCGTCGGCCTGCGCGGGCGCGGGAGATACAGGATCGGGCGCAGCGGGCGGAGCGGGGCTGCTGGTGGTCTCGGTGGCCTCGGCTTCGTCCGGTGTCGGTGTGGCGCGGGGCGCGGCGGGTGGCGGCGCAGTCTCCTGCGCCGGGCGGGCGTGTTCAGGGCCGCCGGGCTCGGGACGGGGCTGCGCGGACGGGGTGGGGGAAGGGACTTGCCGGGCTGTCGGACGTGCGTCGGTCGGGAGCGCGGGCGAAGGCTTTGCCGCAGGCGTGGGCGCAGCAGATGGCGATGGGGTGGGCGCAGCTGGCGCGCGGGTCTGTGTCGGGATGGGAAGGGGCGGCAAGGGCTGCACGCCGCCCGGCAGCGTGGTCGGGTCCTCCGGATCGACCGGCCCGGCCACATCGGGCGCGCTCGGACTGGCCGGGCCAGCGGGCAGGCTCCAGGCGCGCGCTCCTGTGCGGATGCGGCCTGTGCCAGGGACAGCGTAAGCAGCGCAAAGGCGCTGGCGGTGGTGACCTGATCGATTCCCCTCATGCCTTCCTCCCAAACGCGCGCGCGGTGAACCGTGTCTTAATGCCTGCGCCGTAGTCGGGGGCGGCGCGACGGACGGTTGCGGTTGCGAGACCTCTTGCCTCGCACGGCCTCCCGGTCCATGCGGACAAGCATGAGCGATACACCCTCTTCCCCGTCGCTGGCGCCCGTGCATCTGGGCCAGCAGAGCGCGCTTCCCGCATCTCCTGAGGAGGCGGTTCTCGACTATGTGCCCAATCCGCGGGCCAAGTCCCTCTATCTTGTCCGTTTTGCCGCGCCCGAGTTCACCTCGCTGTGCCCGGTGACCGGCCAGCCCGACTTCGCGCACCTCGTCATCGACTACGCGCCGGGTGAGACCATCGTCGAATCGAAGAGCCTCAAGCTCTTCCTTGGCTCGTTCCGCAACCACAACGGCTTCCACGAGGACGTGACGGTGGGGATCGGCCAGCGCCTATTCGACGAGATGAAGCCCCACTGGCTGCGCATCGGCGGCTACTGGTACCCGCGCGGCGGCATCCCCATCGACGTGTTCTGGCAGTCCGGCGCAGCGCCCGAGGGCCTGTGGGTGCCCGACCAGGGCGTGCAAGGCTATCGCGGCCGGGGGTGATGCGGCCTTCGGGTGCCAGATTCGTGTAAAGTAGAAGATGAAGTTCGAGGGCCATCGCCCTCGGGCTCCCCAAACCTTTGAAAGATTGCGCTTGTACGCGCTTACTCTCTAGAAGCGATACGCTCGCAGCGGCCGAAGGCGGTTCGTGCGGCGTGAGAAATGATCTTTGATGTCCTGTTCCGCCCCGTTGCGGTCATCGGATTGGTTAGGCATTTAGACGTCGATGCGCAGACGACAGCCCGACCGCTATGATTACCTTTTTCAAATTGTCAGCGTCTTCCTGACATTTGCAGCCATAGCTTTTTCAAGGGGTCAAGGCTGGTCTTGGCCACTTTCGATCACGTTCTTAATCGTCATCTCAATACCCGTTGGCCTTGGTCTCGCTTGGTTAAAGCACCAACTACAAAAGCGGAGGCGCTAAGGCAGCTTGCCACCCATTCGAGATGCCGCATTTGACGACCAATTCACGCACGCATGGTCAGTTCTGCGCAAACTGAACCTTGCCGACACGGGTGAGATCCACTTCTCCGGTGCCCAGCGCGGCAAGCTGGGCGGAGGGGAGGCACTGGGCGTAGACGGTGGGGGCATCGGCACGCATGGCTGCGTCGGTCTCCAGCGCGTCATCGAGTTGGCGGTCGCATTCGGCCCGCGTCTGGAAGGTCGCGACCGGGGCCTGCGCCTCGAGGCGGCGGCACGCGGTGCCATCGTCGCTGCATCCAAACAGGGCAAGGGCGATCAGGGTGGCGCTCATCGGTGTGTCTCCTTCCTTCCCCAAGACAACGGGGCTGCCGGCCAAAAGTATCCCGGAATTCTGCGGAAAATTCGGGAACTTTTGCCAAGGGAATGAATTCACGCTGCTTTTTGTCGGTCGGTGAGCCGACTCGTGTGCGCGACGAGCCGTTTTGTCGAGGCCGCATGTCGTGGTCACCAGAGAGCTACTCCCAAGTGCGTGCAATCTCTCGGGAATGGTGAACTCTACACTGGAACCGCGAGGGCGTTGGCGCGTATTAAGGCCCGCATGGACCATACCAAAGCCAAACTCATCATCCGCGAGGCCACGGTCGGGGACGCCCCCGCGATCGCGGCTCTGTCCGTCAAGGTCTACGGAAAGGCCGACGCCTTCACCCGCGCCGAATTGCGCGGGCAGATCATCAATTTCCCCGAGGGTCAGTTCGTGGCCGAATACGAGGGCGTGATCGTGGGCCACTGCGCCACGATGATCATCACCACCGCGCTCGCCTTCAAGCCGCACACCTGGGAAGAGATCACCAACGGCGGCTACGGCCGCATTCCGGACCCCGACGGTGACGTGCTCTACGGCTTCGAGGTCTGCGTCGACCCGGATTACCGCCGCCTGCGCATTGGCCAGCGCCTTTACCGCAAGCGCAAGGAACTGTGCCAGCACTTCGAACTGAAGGGCATCGCCTTTGCCGGCCGCATGCCTGGCTATTACCGCCGCAAGCGCACCTTCCCCAACCCGTCCGACTATCTCCAGGCCGTCATCGACAAGAAGGCCAAGGACCAGGTCATCAATTTCCAGATGAACGGCGGGTACGAGCCGCGCGGGATCCTGCGCGACTACCTGCCCAAGGACAAGGAAAGCGGCGGCAACGCGGTCCTGATGTACTGGACCAACCCGCTCGCCCCGCGCGACACCGGCAAGGCCGTGCCCGGCCTCAAGGAGCGCGTGCCCTCGCAGGTGCGCGTCGCCACCGTCCAGTTCATGATGCGCAAGATCTCCTCGCGCGACGATTTCGAGGAGCAGGTGGAATACTGGGTCGATGTGGCGGCGGACTACGAGAGCGACTTCGTGGTCTTCCCCGAGCTCTTCACCCTCGCGCTGCTCTCGGTTGAGGAGAAGAAGCTCCAGCCGGTCGAGGCGATCGAGAAGATCTCCACTTACACCAAGCGCTTCGTCTCGTTCATGCAGAACATGGCGGTGAGCTACAACATCAACATCATCGGCGGTTCGCACCCCACCCGCGTCGAGACCGAGGACGGCAAGAGCGAGATCCGCAACATTGCCTACACCTTCCTGCGCGATGGTTCGGTGCACGAATCGCAGAAGCTCCACCCCACCCCGTCCGAGGCCAAGTGGTGGAACATCAAGGGCGGCTACGGCGCCAACGTGATCCCCACCGACTGCGGCCCGATCGGGGTCATGGTCTGCTACGACAGCGAGTTCCCCGAACTGGCCCGTCACCTCGTCAACCAGGGCGCGCTCATGCTCTTCGTGCCCTTCTGCACCGACGAGCGGCGCGGGTACCTGCGCGTGCGCTACTGCTGCCAGGCGCGCGCGGTGGAGAACCAGTGCTACGTCGTCACCTCGGGCGTCGTGGGCAACCTCCCCAACGTCGAGAACATGGACGTTCACTACGCCGAAAGCGCGATCCTGACGCCCTCGGACTTCCCGTTCTCGCGCGATGGCGTGGCGGCCGACACCGCGCCCAACACCGAGACCATCGCGATTGCCGACCTTTCGCTCGATTCGCTGCTGACCGCGCGCCAGTCGGGCGCGGTGCGCAACCTGCGCGACCGTCGCTTTGACCTCTACCGTGTGGAGTGGACACAGGCGCAAGGGTAAGGCAAGGCCAAGTCCATGATCCTTCCCGGCTTTCACGCAGCGAGTGCGATGCTCATCGCGCTCGCCATGTTCTATGGCTTCTTCAATGGAAAGCTGCGGGTCGAGATCGTCTCGCTGCTGACCATCGCGGCCATTGCCCTCCTGCTCTACGTCATGCCGATGCCCGGCGAGACCAAGTACGCCGGGCTTGAACTGGCGTTCCAGGGCTTCGGGCACTACGCGCTGGTCACCATCTGCGCGCTGATGATCATGGGCCGGGGGCTGGTTGTAACCGGCGCGCTCGACCCGGCGGCGCGCGCGCTGGCGCGGGTCTGGCAATTCAACAAGAGCCTGGGCCTGCTCTTCACGCTTGTCGTGTGCCTGTTCATGTCGATGCTCATCAACGACACGCCCGTGCTCGTGCTGATGATCCCGATCCTCGCGCAGATGGCGACGCGCGGCGGCATGCCCGCTTCCAAGACACTGATGCCGGTCAACGCGGCGATCCTCATCGGCGGCATGTCGACCACCATCGGCACCTCGACCAACCTGCTCGTCGTCTCGATCGCGCAGGACCTGGGAATGCGCACGCTCTCGGTCTTCCATTTCACGCCCATCGTGCTGATCTCGGTGCTGGTGGCGCTGCCCTACCTGTGGCTGGTCATGCCGCGCCTGCTGCCCGACAACACCAAGCAGGTCTCGGTCGAGAGCCGCCGCTTTCTTGCCAAGCTGCGCCTCTCCGACGATGCGCCGATGCGAGGCAAGACCATCGAGGAAGCGCGCGGGAACCTGCCCGAGGACGTGCGTGCCTGGCTGCCGCCGGGCAACCGCAGCCACGTCGGGCGCCGCCTTCTGGCCGAGGGCACCTACAAGGGCCTCCAGGAGGCCGCGCGCACACTCTCGGCCACGCTGGCGCCGCGCTGGCTGACCGAGCGGATCAAGGCCGATTCCACGCGCTCGCGCGAGGACCTGATGGTGGCCGAGATGATCCTCGCGCCCGATTGCCGCCTGATCGGCCTCACGCCCAGTACCGCGGGGTTCGAGGGCGTGGCGATGCTGGGCATCCACCACGTCCACCAGCCCTTGCGCGACACCCGCGCGCACACGCCCGACACCGCCATGGCCGAAGGCGACGTGCTCCTGATGATGGGCATGCCCGAGGACCTGCGCGCCTTTGCGCAGGCCGAGGGTCTTCTCCAGATCGAGGGCGGCGAGGAGATCACCCGTTCGGGCAAGGCACTGCTCGCGGTCGCGATCATGCTGGGCTCGGTCGGTCTGGCCAGCTTCGGCCTCGTGCCCATCGCGATCTCGGCGCTGGCGGGCGCGATCCTCATGTTCGTGACGGGCTGCGTGCGCTTCGAGCGCGTGGGCCGGGCGCTTTCGGCCAAGATCATCGTCCTGGTCGCCAGTTCCATCGCGCTCGGGCGTTTCATCCTGGTTTCGGGCGCGGCGGAATGGCTCGGCCAGATCCTCTCGAGCGGCCTGCAGTACCTGCCGCCCGCCGGCGTGCTCGCCGCGATCATGGTCTTCGTGACCCTGATGACCAATTTCGCCTCGAACACCGCGGCCGCCGCCGTCGGCACGCCGATTGCCTTCAATATCGCCAAGCAACTGGGCATGCCCGAAGAGCCGCTGGTGCTCGCCGTCCTGTTTGGCTGCAATCTGTGCTACGCAACCCCGGTCGCCTACCAGACCAACATGATGATCCTCACCGAAGGTGACTACACCTTCAAGGATTACCTGCGTTCGGGCGTTCCGCTCGTGCTCATCATGGTGGCCGCGCTCTCGACCACGCTGGTCTTCTGGTACGGGATCTGATCGGTCCGGCTGCGGCCCGAGAGGAGCGCTTCACGCAGGTCCTCCGGGCTCGGCAGGTCGAGCGCGTCGAGGTCCGCCACGCCCACGATGGCATCCTCGCCATAGCACTCGGCCAGCGCGATGGTTTTGGCCCGGACGTGCTTGTTCGTCTCCAGTGAGTAGAACGCGGTGACCGTGGGGAGTTCGGGGTCGCCGGGGCACTGGTCGACGACGAGCGCGATGCGCGCGGAACGCAGCTGCACGAACGAGCCCACCGGATAGACCCCGAGCGCTTCCTTGAAGCGGGCGAGGATCTCGGTGTCGAGCGAGCCCGACAGGCCCATGAGGGTTTCCATGGCCTCGGACGGGTCGAGCGCGCGTCCGGTGACAGCGCCCGAGACGATCAGGTCATAGCTGTCGCAGATCGCGGCCATGCGCGAGAAGACGTCGAGGTCGCGGGTGTCGAGCGCCTGGGGATAGCCCTCACCATCGAGCCGTTCGTGGTGGCGCATGACCGCCTGCAGCACTTCCTCGGGCACGTCGCCCGCCGAGGCGAGCATCTCGCGTCCGATCAGGCAATGACGGCCCAGCAGTTCGCGCTCCTCGCCGCGCGCAGGGGAAAGGACGGCCTGGGCAACCTCGGGCAGATCCGCCTCGACCCGCGCGAGGCCGACGTCGAGGAGAAGCCCGGCAAGTCCCGCGAGGCGCATTTCGCCCGGTGGCAGGCGCATCTGCCGGGCGAGCGAGACCATCAGCGCGCTTACCGCCAGCATGTGGTGATAGGTCGCCTCGCTCTCGGCTTTGCAGCGCATGAGGCCCGAGAAGGCGTAGGGGTTGCGCTGGATCGAGGCGAAGATGTCCTCCACCACCGGCGCGACATCGGCCACGCGCGGCACCTTGCCCAGGCGCGCCTCCAGGAAGACCCTGGAGATGATCTTGTTGGCCTTGCCCGCAAGCCGCCGGGCCGAGCCGAATTCGCGGGTGAGGGGGACAGGCCCCGAGGCCGTGCGCGGGGAAGGCCGGGCGGGCGGTGCCGGGGAGACGGCGGCGGGTGGCGATGCGGGGCCCGGCGCGGGCGTGGCCACCAGCGGACGGCGCAAGGGGCGAACCGGCGCGGGCGAGGACGCGGCGGTTTCATCGCCGGGCAGGTCGCGGCCCTTGTCGGTGTCGATGACGATGGCGTCGAGCCCGCTGGCGCGCAGTTCGCTGCACCGCGCAGCGTCCTCGACCACGAAATGCGCGCGCCAGAAGGGGTGGGCGAACCAGTTGCCCTGGAAGGCGTGAATGTACATGCCCTGCTCGACCTGCGAGGGCGCGATGCGCTTGAGAACCATGGATGAACTGTCCCTGTGCCGGGGGGCGATGGTGTCAGGACATCGTCTCTTTCCCGTGATCGCGCGGCCTGGGGGATCTACGTGGTCGAGGCGCCGGACGAGGCCATGGACAAGTGGCTGGCAAGGCGGCACCATCGCGCGTGGCAAGGCTCCGCAAAGAGGGCCGTGGTCGCTATCCTGCCTCTGGGAGATGGTCTTCGTGTTCAGCGCTGTCGGCCTTGTTGCCGCTCTTGCTCTCCTCATTCTCCTGACCGTGCGCGGGGTGCATATCCTGCTTGCCGCGCCCGCCTGCGCGGCGGTGGTGGCCGCGACCAGCGGTCTGGCCTTCCTGCCGCCGCTGGCGGATACGGGAGAAGGGGACTTCGCGACAAGCTACATGGCCGGGTTCACCGGCTTCTTCGCCGACTGGTTCTGGATGTTCCTGCTCGGCGCGATCTTCGGCGAGGTCATGGCCGCGAGCGGGGCCGCGGCGAGCGTGGCGCGCGGCGTGGTCGCGCGCATTGGCCTTCGCCACGCGGTTCTGGCCGTGGTCGCGGCGGCGGCACTTCTCACGTATGGCGGGGTCTCGGTCTTCATCGTGGGGTTTGCGGTCTATCCCCTCGCGGTCCATCTCTTCCGCGAGGCGGACCTGCCGCGCCGGTTCATCCCGGCCGCGCTCGCCTTCGGGTCGGTCACCTTCACGATGACCAGCGCGGGCTCGCCCGAGATCCAGAACCTGATCCCGATGCAGTACCTGGGCACCGATGCCTATGCGGCCTGGCCGGTCAGCCTGCTGGTCGCGGGCCTGATGGCGGGGCTGGGCTATCTGCTTCTCGACCGGATGGTGCACCGCGCGAAGGCGCGCGGCGAGCGCTTCGAGGCGCGCAAGGGGGACAGCGCGCACGATGACCATACGCACCTTCCCCCGCCGCTGCTGTGCCTGGTACCGCTCCTTGCCGTGCTGGGCGTTTTCCTGCTGCTCCAGTACCCGCAGGGCGTGCCGGGGCTGGCCTGGGCGCTGCCGCAGCAATCGCTGGGCAAGTGGGCGCTGGTGGTGGCCCTGGGCGCAGGATGCCTGCTGGCGCTGGGCGTGGGCTACCGGGCCCGCGCGGCCATGCCCGGCGCGTTCACGCGCGGGGCGGGCGGGGCCGTGGTCGCGATCACCAACACCTGTGCGGTCGTCGGCTTCGGGTCGGTTGCCGCGCTTTCGCCCGCCTTCCAGATGGCGCTCGCGGCGCTGCAGGGACTGCCGGGCGATCCCCTCATCGGTGCGGCCGTGGCGGTGACCGTGATCGCCGCGCTGACCGGCTCGGCCTCGGGCGGGCAGACCATCGCCCTGCCGCTGCTCGCGCCCGGCTATCTGGAAGCCGGAGCCGACCCTGCGCAGCTCCACCGCACCGTCGCGATCGCCAGCGGCGCGCTCGATAGCCTGCCGCACAACGGCTATGTCGTGACCACCATTCGGGCGATCTGCGGGGAGACCCACAAGGCGGCCTATCCGGCTCTCGGCGTGCTGACGGTGCTTGTGCCGCTGCTCGGTCTAGCCCTTGCCATCGGCCTGTTTGTCCTGATCTGAGGCGCTGAGTTAACGCTAAAAAAAGGATATTGCGTCGGATTATACTCGCGTCCAATAGTTAGACGTTCGAGATTATGGAAAAAATGAACTCGCAATGACAAAGATACCAAGCGAAGCGGTGAGCGAGCGCGTGGCCGCAATTCTGGCCCGGCGCATCCTGTCGGGCGAACTGGCGCCGGGCCTGCGGATCAAGCAGGACGAACTGGCCGCCGAACTGAACACGAGCCGCATCCCCGTGCGCGATGCGCTGCGTATCCTGGAATCGCGGGGACTGGTGACGATGCGGGCCAACACTGGCGCGCGGGTCGTCGCGCCCGCGCGCTCGGACATTGCCGCCGCGTTCGACATTCGCGAGCGTCTGGAGCCGCTGCTGCTGGCCGACAGCATGGCGAACTTCGGCGCGGAGGACGTCGAGGCCCTACGCGCGGTCGTGCGCGCAGGCGAGACCGCGACAACGCCCGAGGACATGATCGAGCACGGGCGCGAATTTCACTGGATGACCTACAGCCGTCACACCTCGACCCTGCTGGCGACCATGGTCGAGCGCGTCTGGGACGTGGGCCAGGCGTTCGTCCTGGGGACATGGAAGGCAATGGATGCCGCGGCCGCCGAGCATGCCCGCCAGGACCACCTGCGCGAACACCATGTGCTGTGCGAAGCCATCGCCCGCCGCGAGCTGGAAACCGCCCAGGCCGCACTCGTGCTGCATTTACGGCGCGTCCGCGCGGTCGTGCTCGGGCAGGTGGAGGCCATGCACCCGGCGCAGGCCGCCCGGGTCTGAAATCCGCCTCCGGCGCCGTCAGGGCGCCGAGAAGCTTTCCTCCAGAGCCGCCGCGCGCGCCGCGGCCTCGCGCTCGGCGCGCTGCGCTTCGAGGCGCGAGGGGCTGGTCGCGTAGACCGCAATCGTCGCGGTGATGGCGCGGGGGCTGGCTGGGGGGCTGGTACGGGCCCCATCCTTGGCAGGCGCCTGCGAAGTCTCGGGCAGGGGGGCGACCGCGCCATCGATCTGCGCGGCAATCCCGGCATCGGCGAGCAGGCGCGCAAGCGCCGTCAGCCGGGCAGGATCGGCCCCCGAAATCGTCACTTCACCAAGTCCCCAGCGTTGGAGCGCCCAGATGCCGAGGTCGGTCGCAATGGCGTCCTCGGGAACCTGCGCGTCCTCGCTCGCCTCCAGCAGGACGGTGAGCCGCGGCTGGGGCGGGGGCATCAGGCGCACCGTCCAGCCGTTGACGCCCTGGCTCGCCGCCTTCTCGGTCGCGCGGTAGTCGGCCAGGGTCCAGTCGGGCGCGGGGACGGGCTCGAGATAGACCATGCGCTGCGCGCGGTCGGTCCAGATCGAGCGGGTCGCAGGCCAACCTTCTGGCGGATCGCCTTGTAGGGCGGAACGTCGGCGGCAATGCCTGCGGTCGTGCGCTCCATCGCGGCATCGACCATGGCCTGCGTCTGCGAGCGCACGTCGGCGGCGAGCACCTGCTGCAAGGAGACATCGACGTCTTCGCCCAGGGTTTCCTTGAGCGCGTTCTCGGCGGCGATCTCGCGTTGCCGGTGTAGCTGGTGGCAATGACCAGCGCCTTGACCTTGGGCGAGCCCAGCAGGCTGGAGCTGACGTCGAGCTGGGCGATGGTCACGCCCCTCTCGCCGCAGGCCGCGATGATCGCTTCCTGCGCGGCCGAGCGGATGCGCGCCTCGTTGGTGAGCTTCATCAGCGTCATCGTGAGTGGTGTCGCCAGCGCAAGGAAGGCCCGACGAGGATCGTCGCATAGCGGGGCGTCCACTCGACCTTGCCGAAGGGCCGCGCCGCGCCCGAAAGCCGCGCGATGAGGGCAAAGGCGAAGGTGATCGCGGCAAGGTTGGTCAGGAACAGCAGCAGCGCGCCCAGCGCGAACATGGGCTGGAGCACGCCGATGCCATAGCCGATGACGGTCAGCGGGGGCATCAGCGCGGTCGCGATGGCAACCCCGATGGCGGTCCCGCCCTTGCCGATCACGGTCGAATAGCCGCCCGCGATGCCCGAGAACAGCGCGACCGCGAGGTCGAGCAGGTTGGGCTCGGTCCGCGCGAGGATCTCGGGCGTGGCGTTGCGGATGGGCGAGAGCCAGGTGAGGACGATGCCGGTGGCAATGCCGATGCCTGCACCAATGGCGACGACGCGGATCGAATCGCGGATGCGGTGCCCGTCGAGCGAGGCAAAGCCGAAGCCCATGGCCGCAATCGGGCTCATCAGCGGGGAGACGAGCATCGCGCCGATAACGACCGCGGTCGAGGACTGGAGCAGGCCCAGGATCGCGATGCCAGCCGCGAGCGCGCACATCAGGACGTAGCCGTGGGTGAGCTGGCCTTCCTGGCGCACCGTCTGGCGCAGGTCATAGGCCTGGTCGGGGCTGAGTTCGGGCAGGAGCACCGCGTGCGCGAACTTGACGCGCAGGACATGGAAGAACGCCTCGCCCCGGCGCACCCAGTGCGGGCGGGCCGCCCACATCTCGTTGATCGGGCCCTTGGGCGTGAACGGAGCCTCGGTGTCGGGGCCGCTTGTGCCATCGCCGGGAAGCTGGGTCTCGGGCATGGCCGGATCAGGACCTTGGGCGGTATCAGGACCTTGGGGGGGGATTGGTCGATGTCACTGGGAGGTTACCCGACTTGGGCCGTGCGCGCATGGCGCGACTGGATGGTGGAAATGAGGCGGGCGATGGTGCCGCCCTGGATGACGACCGCGAAGACCACGACGATGTAAGTCACCGCGAGCAGCTCGGAGCGGATCTCGGCGAGCGGGAGCGAGAGGGCCAGCGCAATCGAGATACCGCCGCGCAGACCTCCCCAGACCAGCGTCGGGAAGGCGAGGGGGCCCATGTCGATGGCCCGCTTCATCGCCAGCAGCGGCGCGCCGACCGCCAGCGCGCGGGCCAGAAGGACGATGCCCACGGTGGCGAGGCCCACCAGCATGTAGCCGGGCTCCAGGTCGAGCGCGATGACCTCGAGGCCGATCAGCAGGAACAGCACCGCGTTCAGGATCTCGTCGATGAGCGCCCAGAACTTGATGACGTGGTCGCGCGTGGTGTCGCTCATGGCATGGGCGATCCCGGCGTTGCCGATGATGAGCCCGGCAATCGCCATCGCCACAGGGCCGCTGACGTGGGTCGCCATGGCCAGGCTGTAGCCGCCCATGACAACGGCGAGCGAGATCATCACCTCGATGTTGTATTCATCGATCGACTTCATCGCGGCATAGCCGATGCCGCCTACCGCAAGGCCCAGGACCGCGCCGCCCAGCGCCTCGCGCGCGAAGTGGCCGAGCGCGAAGGACCAGGTGAATTCCTCCGTGCCGGTTGCGAGCGCGATGAGGATGGTGAAGACGACAACGCCGATGCCGTCGTTGAACAGGCTTTCACCCGCGACGGTCGCCTGGAGCGTCTCGGGCATGGCCGCACGCTTCATCACCGCCATGACCGAGACCGGATCGGTCGGGCTGATGAGTGCGCCGAAGACGAGGCACCAGGTGAGCGGGACCGGGATGCCCACGGCCAGCGAGAGCGCGTAGAACCCCGCGCCGACAAGCCCGGTCGAAAGGAGCACGCCCACGGTGCTGAAGACCAGGATCGGCAGCGCACCTTTTCGCATGTGCGCCCAGCTGACATGCATCGCGCCTGCAAAGAGCAGGAACGAGAGCATCCCGTCCATCAGTGTCTTCGAGAAGTCCAGGTCGGCCAGGAACCGGCCGAAGGTCGCCGAAAGGGTGCTGGTGGGCACGAGATGGTCGTAGGCGACCAGCAGTAGCGAGGCGAGTGTCCCCATGATGGTGAGCCCCACGGTCGAGGGCAGACGCAGCGTGCGGTAGTTGAGATAGCCCAGCGCCGCGGCCATCACGATCAGGAACGCGGCGGCATCGAAGGGGGAGAGTTCGTGCATCGCCCATCCTTAGCCCGCGCTCCCGGGCTTGCCTAGCGGTCTCGGCGGCGGCGGACGTGGCGGGAATGCGGGCAAGTGCATTGGAAAGCGGGGTTCTTTTGTTCGGCGCTGCACAATTTGGCTTGCTGCATTGCAACCTTGTGGTAGCCATGGTGCCTCGTAGTTTCGGATTCCCGGGCGCGGTTGCGCTCCGTTCAGGCTTTTGGCCGTGCATGGGCCAGTTCTTGGGGTTCTCCTGCGGGCGGCTTCGGAGCCGGGTCCTTGCCGTTTGAGGAGAATCTCCGTGGCAGGCAGTCCTTCCGAGTTCGACGATCACATCGTTCGCGTATTGCGCCACCGCGTCGGCAAGGACGAGCGGGCGGCCAAGCACCACGACTGGTACAACGCGGCGATCTACGCGCTTCGCGACCACATCATCGACGACTGGATCGATTCCACGCGCCGCACGTATGAGACGGGCGGCAAGCGGGTCTACTACCTCTCGATGGAGTTCCTGATCGGGCGCCTGCTGCGCGATGCGCTCTCGAACATGGGCATGACCCGCGAGATGGAAAAGGCGCTCGCCGCGCACGGGCTCGACCTCGCCGAGATCGAGGAATTCGAACCCGATGCCGCGCTTGGCAACGGCGGGCTCGGGCGCCTCGCGGCCTGCTTCATGGAGAGCCTCGCCACCCTCGACATCCCGGCCTATGGCTATGGCATCCGCTACGTGAACGGCATGTTCCGCCAGCGCATCGACGATGGCTGGCAGGTGGAACTGCCCGAGACCTGGCTTGAACACGGCAACCCCTGGGAGTTCGAGCGGCTGGAGAGCAGCTACCGCATCGGCTTTGGCGGCGAGGTGACGGTGGACGGCGACATCGCCTCCTGGCACCCGGCCGAGCAGGTCGAGGCGACCGCGGTCGATACGCCTGTGGTGGGCTACAAGGCGAAGCGGGTGAACACGCTTCGGCTGTGGAGCGCGACCGCGCTCGACCCGATCAAGCTCGACGCC
This sequence comes from Novosphingobium sp. MBES04, assembly GCF_000813185.1. NCBI lineage: Bacteria > Pseudomonadati > Pseudomonadota > Alphaproteobacteria > Sphingomonadales > Sphingomonadaceae > Novosphingobium > Novosphingobium sp. MBES04. Next base: position 189,454 of record NZ_DF850489.1, read on the forward strand.
TTCAACGCGGGCGACCACTTCGGCGCACTTTCGGAGCAGGTGCGCGCCGACAGTCTGGTGCGCGTGCTCTACCCGGCCGATTCCAGCCCGGCGGGCCAGGAACTGCGCCTGCGCCAGGAGTACTTCTTCACCGCCGCCTCGGTGCAGGACATCGTGCGCCGCCACATGCAGTACGAAGGCGATATCCGCACGCTGCCCGAGAAGGCCTCGATCCAGCTCAACGACACCCATCCCTCCGTCGCCGTGGCCGAGCTGATGCGGCTCATGGTCGATGTCCACCAGCTTGAATTCAACGAAGCCTGGGAGGTCTGCCGCAAGACCATCTCCTACACCAATCACACCCTTCTGCCCGAAGCGCTGGAGACCTGGCCGCTCCCGCTGTTCGAGCGGCTCCTGCCGCGCCACATGCAGATCATCTACGCGATCAACAGCCGTATCCTGCGCGAGGCGCGCAAGGCGGGCTGCGACGATGGCCAGATTGCCGCGATCTCGCTCATCGACGAATCGGGGGAGCGGCGCGTGCGCATGGCGAACCTCGCCTTCGTCGGGGCGCATTCGGTGAACGGGGTGGCCGCGCTCCATACCGAGCTGATGAAGGAGACGGTCTTTGCCGACCTCCACACGCTCTACCCCACGCGGATCAACAACAAGACCAACGGGGTGACCCCGCGCCGCTGGCTCCAGCAGTGCAACCCGGGCCTCACCAGGGTCATCCGCGAGGCCATCGGCGATGGCTTCATCCAGGACGCGGAGAAGCTCTCGGCGCTCAACGAACTGGCCACCGACACGCAGCTGGGCGAGCGCGTTGCCGAGGTCAAGCGCGCCAACAAGGTCGCGCTGGCCGAGCACCTCAAGGCCACGATGGGCATCCGCCTCAATCCCGACGCGCTCTTCGATGTCCAGATCAAGCGCATCCACGAGTACAAGCGCCAGCTTCTCAACCTGATCGAGACGGTCGCGCTCTACGACCAGATCCGCAGCCATCCCGAGCGCGACTGGGTGCCGCGCGTCAAGATCTTCGGCGGCAAGGCCGCGTCGAGCTACCACAACGCCAAGCTCGTCATCAAACTGGCCAACGACATTGCCCGGCGCGTCAATTCCGACCCCTCGGTGGGCGGCCTGCTCAAGGTCGTCTTCGTGCCCAACTACAATGTCAGCCTGGCTGAGAAGATCATTCCCGCCGCCGACCTCTCCGAGCAGATCTCGACCGCCGGGATGGAGGCTTCGGGCACGGGCAACATGAAGTTCGCGCTCAACGGCGCGCTCACCATCGGCACGCTCGACGGCGCCAATGTCGAGATCAAGGACAAGGTCGGGGACGAGAACATCGTGATCTTCGGCCTGACGGCCGAGGAAGTCGCCGAGCGGCGCGCCAACGGGTACGATCCGCGCGCGATCATCGAAGGCTCGCGCGAGCTGGGCCAGGCGCTTTCGATGATCGCCTCGGGCGTCTTCTCGCCCGACGACCGGGACCGCTACGCCGGGCTGATCGGCGGCCTCTACGAGCACGACTGGTTCATGTGCGCGGCCGATTTCGAAAGCTACGCCGAAGCGCAGCGCGCCGTCGATGCGCGCTGGCGCGATCCCGCCGCGTGGCGCACCTGCGCCATCCGCAATATCGCCAATGTGGGCTGGTTCTCCTCGGACCGCACGATTGGCGAATACGCCAAGGATATCTGGAAAGTTACGTGAATCCTCCTGAAAGTTCTCTCGATGCCCTGCTGGACGGTACGCACGGCGATCCCTTCTCGCTTCTTGGCGTCCACTCCGGTCCTGGCGGCACCTTCGCGCGCGTGATCCTGCCGGGTGCAGAGACCGCGGAGGCTTTCTCGATCGACGGGCAGTGCCTGGGCGAAGTCGCGCGGATCGATCCGCGCGGCATGTTCGAGGGCTACCTCCTGGGCGCGCCGCAACCCGTGCGCTACCGCTGCTCGACCGCGACGCGCGACTGGATCCAGACCGACGCCTACAGCTTCGCGCCCGTGCTTGGCCCTGTCGACGACCTCTTGATCGCGCAAGGCACCCACATGCGCCTGTTCGACAAGCTGGGCGCACACCTGATCGAGCACCAGGGCGCCAAGGGCGTCCATTTTGCGGTCTGGGCGCCCAACGCGCAGCGCGTCAGCGTCGTCGGCGATTTCAATGACTGGGACGCAGGCCGCCATGTGATGCGCCACCGCCGCGACATCGGCGTGTGGGAAATCTTCATCCCCGACATCCGCGACTACCGCGCCTACAAGTTCCACGTCGTCGGGCCCGATGGCATCGCCCGCCCGCTCAAGGCCGATCCCTTCGCCTTCATGACCGAAGTGCGTCCGCGCACGGCCTCGATCACCGCGAAGGTGGAAAAGCCCGACTGGAACGATGCGGCCCACCGCACCCACTGGGCCGGCGTCGATGCGCGCCGCGTGCCCGTCTCGATCTACGAGGTCCACGCCGGGTCCTGGCAGCGCGACCGCTGGAACTGGTTCCTCAACTGGGACGAGATGGCCGAGCAGCTCATCCCCTACGTCGTCGACATGGGCTTCACCCATATCGAGTTCCTGCCCATTGCCGAGCACCCCTACGACCCCTCCTGGGGCTACCAGACCACGGGTCTCTATGCGCCCTCTGCGCGCTTTGGCGAACCGGCCGGGTTCGCCCGCTTCGTGGAAGGGGCGCACAAGGCCGGGATCGGTGTGATCCTCGACTGGGTGCCCGCCCATTTCCCGACCGATGAACACGGCCTAGTCCGCTTCGATGGCACCGCGCTCTACGAGCACGAGGACTGGCGGCAGGGCTTCCACCCGGACTGGAACACCCTCATCTACAACTTCGGCCGCAAGGAAGTGGCGAGCTTCCTCGTCAACAACGCGCTGTTCTGGGCCGAGCGCTACCATGTCGATGGCCTGCGCGTGGATGCGGTCGCCTCGATGCTCTACCGCGACTACTCGCGCAAGGAGGGCGAGTGGACGCGCAACGAAGAGGGTGGACGCGAGAACTGGGAGGCGGTGGAGTTCCTGCGCGCGGTCAACCGCACGCTTTACGCCGAGCATCCCGGGATCATGACCTTTGCCGAGGAATCGACCGCCTGGCCCGGCGTGAGCGCTCCGGCCGACATTCCCGAGGACGGCACGCGCGCCACGGCGCTGGGCTTCGGGTTCAAGTGGAACATGGGCTTCATGCACGACACGCTGCGCTACATGGGCCGCGATCCGGTGCACCGCCAGTTCCACCACGAGGACATCACCTTTGGCCTGATGTACGCCTTCTCGGAGAACTTCGTGCTGCCCCTCAGCCACGACGAGGTCGTCCATGGCAAGGGCTCGCTGCTCTCCAAGATGAGCGGGGATGACTGGCAGCAGTTCGCGAACCTTCGCGCCTACTATGGCCTCATGTGGGGCTATCCGGGCAAGAAGCTGCTGTTCATGGGGCAGGAGTTCGCGCAGCGCCGCGAGTGGAGCGAGGAACGCGCGCTCGACTGGCACTTGCGCGAGGCCCCCGCGCACGAAGGCGTGCGCAACCTGGTGCGCGACCTCAACCGGCTCTACCGCGACAAGCCCGCGCTCCACGGGCGCGACTGCGAGGGTGAGGGCTTCGAGTGGCTGGTCGTCGACGATGCGACGAACTCGGTCTTCGCCTGGATGCGCAAGGCGCCGGATGCGAGGCCCGTGGTGGTCATCAGCAACATGACGCCCAACCTTCTGAAGGACTATGCGCTTGCCTTGCCGGGCGAGGGCAACTGGCGCGAGATCCTGAACACGGATTCGGTCTATTATGGCGGGTCGGGCAAGGGCAACCTGGGGCAGATCAGGGCGGCTGGCGGGCTCGCCCATGTCACCTTGCCGCCACTTGCCACGATCATGCTGGAATACGCGGGATAGAAGCAGGCCGTGGGCCATGAGAGGATAAAAAGGACGATGAAGACCCCCAGTCCACAACCCCTTGCGCGCGACGCCATGGCCTACGTCCTGGCCGGTGGGCGCGGCAGCCGGCTCAAGGAGCTGACCGACAACCGGGCCAAGCCTGCGGTCTACTTCGGGGGCATGAGCCGGATCATCGACTTTGCGCTGTCCAACGCGATCAATTCGGGCATCCGGCGCATCGGCGTTGCCACCCAGTACAAGGCGCATAGCCTGATCCGGCACATGAACCGGGCCTGGAACTTCATGCGTCCTGAACGCAACGAGAGCTTCGACATCCTGCCGGCCTCGCAGCGCATCTCGGAGTACATGTGGTACGAGGGAACGGCCGATGCGGTGTTCCAGAACATCGACATCATCGCCGCCCACGCGCCGCGCTACATGGTGATCCTGGCGGGCGACCACATCTACAAGATGGACTACGAGGTCATGCTGCGCGAGCATGTGGAATCGGGCGCGGACGTGACCGTGGGCTGTCTCACCGTCCCGCGCGCCGATGCGACGGCGTTCGGTGTGATGCACGTCGATGACAACGACTTCATCACCTCGTTCCTGGAAAAGCCCGAGGATCCGCCGGGCATCCCCGGCGATCCGGAACACGCGCTCGCCTCCATGGGCATCTACGTGTTCGAGACCGAGTTCCTCTTCGAGCAGCTGCGGCGCGACGCCGCCGACCCTGATTCCCGGCGCGATTTTGGCGGCGACATCATCCCCTACATCGTCCGGCACGGGAAGGCGAAGGCGCACCGCTTCACCGCCTCGTGCATCCGCGCGGCCGAGGAAATCGAGGAATACTGGCGCGATGTCGGCACCGTGGATGCCTACTTCGAGGCCAACCTCGACCTTACCGACACCGTCCCCAAGCTCGACATGTACGACCGCGACTGGCCGATCTGGACCGACACCGTGGTCGCAGCACCCGCCAAGTTCGTCCACGACCAGGACGGGCGGCGCGGGCAGGCGATCTCCTCGCTCATCAGCCAGGACTGCATCGTCTCGGGCTCGCTCGCGCGCCGCTCCCTGCTCTTCACGGGCGTGAAGATGGGCAGCTGGTCGCAGGTCAACGAGGCGGTGATCCTCCCCTACTGCAACATCGGGCGCAACGCGCGGCTCAGCCGGGTGGTCATCGATTCGGGCGTGCGCATCCCCGAAGGCCTTGTCGTGGGCGAGGATCCCGAGCTTGACGCGGTGCGCTTTCGCCGTACCGAGAAGGGCGTGTGCCTCATCACCAAGGCCATGATCGACCGGCTGGAGCTTTAGACCTTGCCCGATATTCGTGTCCTGTCCGTCGCTTCGGAGGCGGTTCCGCTGGTCAAGACGGGCGGGCTCGCCGATGTCGTGGGGGCGCTTCCGGGCGCGCTGGCGGACGAGGGTGTAGCTCTCACCACGCTGCTTCCGGGCTACCCTTCGGTGCTCAAGGCGCTGGGCCGCGCGCGTGCGGTCCACACCTGGCCGGACCTGTTCGGCGGCCCGGCGCGCCTCCTTGCCGGCAAGCTGGGCGCGCATCTGCTCTATGTCCTCGACGCGCCCGATCTCTTCACGCGTGAAGGGCTCCCCTACGCCGACGCGGCGGGGAGGGACTGGCCCGACAACTGGCGGCGTTTCTGCGCGCTGGGCCGCGCGGCAGCCGATGTCGCGGGCGGGGCGGTCGTGGTGCGCGGCAAGGCGCAGCGCTTCGATCTGCTCCACGCCCATGACTGGCAGGGCGCGATGGCCGCAGCCTACACCCGCTACGCGCCCTTTGGCGGCGCGGCTGTGCCCAGCGTGGTCACGGTGCACAACATTGCCTTCCAGGGCCGCTTCGAGGCCGCGATCTTTGCCGAGACGGGCCTGCCGAGCCGGGCCTGGCACATGCAGGGCGTGGAATATTACGGCGGCTTCGGGATGCTCAAGGCGGGGCTTTTCTGCGCCGATGCGATCACCACGGTCAGCCCGACCTACGCGCGGGAAATCCGCAGTGCGCGCTTTGGCATGGGGCTGGAAGGCCTGATCGCGGAGCGCGGCAGCGCGGTGCACGGCATTCTCAACGGCATCGATGGGGAGTTGTGGAACCCGGCCCACGACGCCAGCCTTGCCGCGACCTACACCGCGCGCACGTTGGGCCGAAAGGCGCTCAACACGCGTGCGCTCGAGGCCGAGTTCGGTCTGGTCGAGGAGGACGGCCCGCTCTTCGTCGCGATTACGCGCCTCACCTGGCAGAAGGGCATGGACCTCCTGCCCGAGATGGCCGACCACCTTGTGGCCCTGGGCGCGCGGCTGGCGGTGCTGGGATCGGGCGATGCCGACCTCGAAGCGCAGCTGCGCGCGGTGGCCGCGCGCCATCCGGGCCGCGTTGCGGTGCGCATCGGCTATGATGAGGGGCTGTCCCACCGCATGCAGGCGGGCGGCGATGCCATCCTCATCCCCTCGCGGTTTGAGCCTTGCGGCCTCACCCAGCTTTACGGCCTCGCCTATGGCTGTGTTCCCGTGGTCGCCCGCACCGGAGGGCTGGCCGACACCGTGATCGACGCCAATCCGGCGGCGCTCGCCGCAGGTGTGGCGACAGGCATCCAGTTCGACGGTGTGGATGCCCAGAACGTGGCCGCGGCCATCGAACGCACGGTCGCGCTCTACGGCCAGAAGGACGACTGGCAGCGCCTCCAGAAGAACGGGATGAAGGCCGATTTCTCGTGGGGGGCGAGCGGACGGGCCTACGCGCGGCTCTACCGGGACCTGATCGGATGACCCGGCTGGGCGCGCAGGTGCAAGGCGGGGCCACCCGTTTTGCGGTGCGCGCGCCCCGGGCCGAGCAGGTCTGGCTCTGCCTGTTCGACGATGCGGGCACAGAAACGCGCCGGGAAATGCACCGCGAGGGTGAGGTGTGGACGCTGGAGTGTCCCGGGGACCTCTCCGGCGCGCTCTACGGCTACCGTGCGCAGGGAACCTGGGCGCCGAGGACGGGCTCTGGTTCGATCCAGCCAAACTCCTGGTAGACCCTTACGCCGTAGAGCTGGACCGGCGCTTCGTGCAGGACCCGGCGCTCGCCCGCTTCGGCGAGGACACGGCCCACCTCGTACCGCGCGCGCGGGTCCCGGCACCGTACGATCACGTGGTAGTCGAGCCTGCGCTCCTGCGCCCCGGTGGGCTGGTCTACGAGATCAACGTGCGCGGCTTCACGATGTGCCATCCTAAGGTGCCCGAGGCCATGCGCGGGACCGTGGCCGCGCTCGCGCATCCTTCCGTCCTTGCCCACTTGCGCAAGCTGGGTGTCGGCGCGGTGGAACTGATGCCGATCGTCGCCTGGATCGACGAGCGCCACTTGCCCCCGCTCGGGCTGGTCAACGCCTGGGGGTACAATCCGGTCGCGATGATGGCGCTTGATCCGGGCCTGTGTCCCGGCGGCGTGACCGAATTGCGCGCAACTGTCGCCACTTTGCGCGAACACGGCATCGGGGTGGTGCTCGATCTGGTCTTCAACCATTCGGGCGAAAGTGACCGCGAGGGCGGCGTGCTTTCGCTGCGCGGGCTCGACAACGCGGCCTATGCCCACGCGGGCGATGGTTCGCTCATCAACGATACCGGCTGCGGCAATACGCTCGACTTTGCGAACCCGGCGGTGCGCGCGCTGACCTGCGCGGCCTTGCGCCACTTCGTCGAACAGGCCGGTGTCGACGGCTTCCGCTTCGATCTCGCGCCCGTCCTCGCGCGCGGTCCCGGCTTCGCAGCCGATGCCCCCATCTTCGCCGAGATCGCCGCCGACCCGGTGCTGGCGGACCGCATCCTTATCGCCGAGCCCTGGGACATCGGCCCAGGGGGCTACCAGCTGGGCCAGTTTCCCGAAAACTGGCTGGAGTGGAACGACCGCTTCCGCGACGATGTGCGCCGCTTCTGGAAGGGCGAGGCAGGCGTGGGCGAACTGGCGACGCGGCTGGCGGGATCGAGCGACGTGTTCGGGGAAAGTTCGCCGCAGCGCCCCTGCCGCTCGGTCAATTTCCTCGCCGCGCACGACGGCTTCACGTTGGCGGACACGGTCTCCTATGCCCAGCGCCACAACGCGGCGAATGGCGAGAATAACCGCGATGGCCACGGCGAGAACCACAGCTGGAACCACGGCGCCGAAGGGCCAAGCGCAGACCCGGCGATCCAGGCGGCGCGGCGGCGCGACCTGAAGGCCATGCTCGCCACGTTGTTCGCCTCGACGGGGACGATCATCTGACCGCGGGCGACGAGTTCGGCCGCAGCCAGCGGGGCAACAACAACGCCTACTGCCAGGACAATCCGATCGGCTGGGTGGACTGGTCGACGCGCGATCTGGACCTGGAAGACCATGTCGCCCGCCTTTCCGCGCTGCGTCGTGAGGCACAGGCCCTTCTGGCCGCGCTCCCGCAGGAAACGCGCTGGCTGGCCGGATCGGACCAGCCGATGACCGTGGCCGATTGGGAGGACCCGGCCCGCGCCGCGCTGCACCTCGTGCGGGCGCAAGCGCCCGGCGGCAGGGCCTTGCATCTGAGCCTCGACAGGGATGCGCGCGAGGTATCCCTCGCGTGGAAGGACGCCTGAGAGGGCGCCTCAGGCCGGGCACCGTCCCGGCTGGGACAGGCGAATGCGATAGTCGGCACTGGCGGGCGTTGAGCCCGAAGCGCTGGCCACGATCACCTCGAGCCGGGCTCCTGTCTCGCTATGCAGGCGGCGCGTCAGGTGAACGGGCGCGGTAAGCGTGAAAGCATCCAGTTCCTGCGCGCCCAGCCGTAGCTGCACATCGAGCGCGCCCGAAGTTGGGGTGAGTTCCAGGTCCAGTTCGACCCCGGTGTTAGGGGCGATGGCGATGCTCTGGACGAGGGCGCCGTCCGGGCGTCCGAAGGCGGGGCGCAGGCTTGTCCCGTCGAGCCGCACCCCGCGATGCGCCGCGAGGCTGAGGTACGGGGTCCAGGGCACACCGCGCCGCTCTTGCCCGGGCATGGCCGTGAGCGGTCTGTCGACGCCATCGATCCGCGCCAGACGCGCAAATGGGTCCCCGGACGGCGCGTTTCCATGCCGGGGCGCATAGGCAAACTGCAGGCGGCTGTCCGCAATCTGCGTCTGGCAGCCCAGCGTGAAAGGCGGGCGCGTCTGGGGCTGGTCGGCTAGGAGGACCAGGGCGCGGGTCTCCGCCAGGTTCAGCTCGTCGCCCGGAAGGGCGCGCCCTTGCGCGTCGTAGGCCCGAACTCCCGGTGCGGTGATGCGCAGTGTGCGCGGTGCGCCCCAGAGAACCCAGGCGTGCGTCCCGAAGGCGGCGGCAAAGGTGAAGTCATCGGCTGGAATGCGGCCCACGGGGTGTCCGGCAAGATGCTCTCCCACGAACCGGAAGGCTTCGCCGACAGGGGTGATCCGGCCGGCCTGATCGATGAGGGGCGCCTGCCGGTCGCCGCGCGGATTGAGCGGATACCAGTCGACCTCGGTGGCGCCGAGGCTGGCGAGAACCGCGAAGGTGCGCACGAGGTCGTCCGGTGCCTGCCGGGGGCGGGCGCTGGAAAATTCGGTGACATGGAGGCTGCGGGTCCCCACGGCCGGGCTCTGGCACAGCAGGGCGAACTGCGCGGGCAACTGGTCGATCGGGGTGGTGTAGGGATGGAGGGCCAGGCCCTCTATCATGCCGGTCCTGTCCTTTTCGAGCAGGGGCCAGAGGAAGCCTGCGGGAAGCGAATGGGTGGCCCCGCCCAGCACCGTGATGTCGGGCCGCTCGGCCTTCACCGCCATGGCGGCCGCGCGGACCATGGCCAGGTGGTAGTCCGCGCGCCGGGGCAGGCCGTCGGCCTTGACCTGGCCCTTCACGAAGTTCGCGCCGTTGACTTCGTTGCCGATTTCGAGGGTGTCGATGGCCGGAAAGCGCTGAACCGCCGCGCGTGCGAAGCGGCCGAACGCGGCCAGAGCCTCCGTGCTATGGGGTGTTTCCCCGCCGTCGTAGAGCGGGTTCCCCCAATTGAGCGTGAGGGTCAGTTGCGCGCCCTGCCGGGCGAGTTCATCGGGATAGAGGTCCCGCGCGCCCTCGAACCGGTAGCTGCCCTTGATGCGCTCGATATCCTTCCAGCGCAGGCTGTCGCGAAACCGCCTGACGCCCAGCCGGGAGGCGGCTTTCAGGGTGGCAGGGCTCCAGCCCTGGGCGAAATTGGACGCAGCGCCCAGCCGTGTGCCTTGAGTGCCGCGCATCTGCGGATTGCAAAAGCCGGAGAGAGGCGCGGCAAAGGTATTCACGGGCAGGGCTGGCCAAAGGCCGGTGACGAGTGCCAGGGCCCAGATCGGTAGGTGCCTGCGCAACATCTGTGCGCCTCAACGCGGCGCGGGGGCGAGGGCTTCCCGAATGGCGGCGGCAAGGGTGGCAATTCCGGCCTCGGCCTCCTCGAGCGTGGCCCGGCGGGTGGCAGGCGCGATGCCCTGTGCCAGATGGTGTGCGACGCGCTCTGCCGCGGTGCCCGGAGAGGTATGGGCGATATCGACGAGGTGATCGCTGCACTCGACCGAGGCGAGGAACGCGTCAAGCTTCGCGTCCCAGGCCAGCGCGAGGAAGGGGACCGCGCAGGAATAGGCCGCGATGATCGCGTGCATGCGGAAGGCGACCAATCCATCGAGATCGCAGATGCAGGCGACCAGATCGCCTGGGTTGCGTATTTCGGGGAAGGCGACCTGCCGAGGGCCTTCGGCCAGCTCGAAGCGCAGGCGCAGGCGCTCCACGGCGGCGCGGTCTTCCGGGCTGCCGTTGGAGAAGACGCTGAGGTGATAGCCGCGCGCCAGCAGATCACGCCCCAGCGCGAGGTACCAGGCGTCGAGCGCCTCTTCGGTGAGCGCCTGGCCACCATGGTAGGCCACCGCCAGTGCGCTCATCACGTTGAGGCCAATCCGGGCAGGTGCGGAGGGGCGCATGTCCCGCACTGCCCGCTCCGGAACGCCGTACTGGCGCGCGGCGAGCAGCCCCGGATCGCGCACGACGCCGGCAGCAAGGCCGAAGGCATCGCCGGCGAGGTCCTGCCAGAGTTCGCGTGAGCGGGCATCGCGCACCCACACCCGGCGCACCTGCCCGCAGCGCAGGGCCCGGTGGAGGCGGGCCCGGCCTTCCTTGCTCCAGCCGGGCGAGACGCCGAGGCCATAGAGGAAGATCGGCAGGTCGCGCCTGGCCGCGCTTTCGATGGCGAGGGCCAGTTTGGTGGGGAAGTTGAGGTCCATGTCGGCCAGAAGGTTGCCGCCGCCGATTACCACCGCGTCGGCCTCTTCCAGCTGCGCGGCGTAGTGGGGGGCCCAGGTCCGCCGGGAGGCGAGGGCCAGCGGCAGGCGGACCGCTTCGCGCCGCAGCGGGGAGGGCAGAGCGTGAAGAAGCTGCAAGGCATGCTTGCGTGCAGCGGTGCCGTTGGAATACGCGGTGCGGCCGGCAAGGTCGATGGAGCGCGCCTGGGCGGCGCCGTGCCGGGCCAGGCCGCCCTCAAGGCACTCACTGAGAAGTCCGTCGCCCAGGTTCGGGCTGTACTTCACGTTGAAGATGCGCACGTTCGGGCCGTCCTGAAGAGAGGAGACCGAAGGCGGCGCCACGTCCATCGTGCAGGTCTGTGCAGTGCTCATATCCCAAGTGGTGCGGGAAACAGCGAAGGGCTACCAGTAGAACTACCGCCCTTTTGGACCCAATTTCGCAAGGGCTCAGGAGTGGCTTGGCACCCTGGGCAATTCGCCAGCCGCGGATCGCGCATATCCGGGAGGCACCGACGGGACGGGGCAGAGGGCCTGTTCGCCCGAGGGTACGGGATCGACCTGGAGCGCGGCGCGGGCGAGCTCCTCGCCCACGCGGCGGATCACGCCGGACGAGGTGGGCAGATACTCGAAGCGGCCCTGGCGTCCGGCAAGTACGATCCCCTGTCCCTCGATCCGGGCCAGCGTATCGCGCAGAACACCTTCGGTTTCCGGGCGATAGAGCGGGTAGCAATCGGGGACATGTTCGTGCCCTTCCAGGCGCAGGTCGCGGGCGAGGCCAATGGCGGACAGGTGGTCGCGAAAATCGGCGAAGACATCCTTGGGTGCGTGTTCGCCTCCCCGGGGCAGGGTGCACTCGACGGCGAAGAATTCGCGGGACATCTGCGGTTCGGGGTAGATGCGCGAATAGATCGTCGCGCGCTTCCAGCGCCCGCGCGTGTCGAAGTTGAACAGCACGTTGCCCGTCTCGGAAGAGAGCTGGGCCGCCGAGACAAAGAGCGTGGTCATGCCGAGCGAGGTCAGCCCGCTGGGCGCGCCGAACAGGGCGCGGTGCAGGGTGTCGAGCGGGAGCGCGGAGACGACGGCGGTGGCGTCCAGAGAGCCGTGATCGGTTTCGATCCGGTAGCTGCCGTTGCCCCCGGAAAGGGTCCGCAGCGCGGTTGCGGTCCGGATGTCCACGCCCCGTTCGACGAGGCGGTCGGTGATGGCCGCGAAGAGCGGGGCGTATCCCTCACGCGGGCGCACGTGCAGGGCGGGGCGGGGGCGGCCGGCCACCGAGCCCCGGCTGAGCAGCGCACGCACGGCAAGACGCGCCATTTCCCGTGGACGCGTGGCCTTCTCGATGAAGGCCATGCGGTGAAAGAAGAAGGATTCGCTCACCTCTTCGGGCGGGACGTGGTGAAAGCGGGTGATGTAGCTGCGCAGGCCGGTCTGCGCGAAGAAGCGCTTTCCGAGGCGCTGGGTCGATATCGCGGCGAGGCTGCCATCGCGCCGCACCGCAAGGCGCGAGACGGCAAGGTCGATCAGGGCTGCGGCCAGTTCGCGCGGAGGGCGGCGCAGGAACTCGCGCGGTTCGAGGGGGTAGTGCGCGAGCCCGCCGCCCGGCGCGATCCGGCGCTGGCGGCGGATGACCTGCGGGCACATCTCGCGAAGTCCGGGGGCCAGATGGAAAAGGCGCGCGCTGTTCTCGTAGAAGATCGAGCCCACGTCGAAGGTGTAGGGGCCGATGGTGCGGGAACGGTGGGTGCCGCCGCACGCATCGCGCTCCTCGATCAGGGTGACGCGCATGCCCGCCGTGCTGAGAATATCCGCTGCGCTCAGGCCAGCGATCCCGCCGCCCAGCACCACGACATGCTCCTGCGCAGGCGCGCCATGAGCCTTATCCATCGGCGCGACGGGAACGGGCGCTCAGGCGAATGGACGAGGTGGTACGCAGCGAAATCCAGATCTCAGGCACCGGCATCGCCCCTATTCTCCTGTTCGGGCCCGCAGGCGCCTCTCTCCGGCCGTGGCTGCGGTGTGCAGCGCGCGATCCGGCCGAAGGGTGGTTGCGGGTCCTCTCCATGATCGGGCGGGCGGGCGCGACGCTCAAGCCGCGATTGCTCCATTCCCGAGGCATAGGGCCCATGACCGCGCCGGTACCTTGCGCGCGACGGCGCCTCCTTTTTATCGCCGGACGGGCGATGCCCACCCTGCTAACCTTGGGGGATGGACGAGACGATCAAGGCCGTGCGGATCATGGCGGATTTCTGTGCGGACGGGGTCTGGTCGGCCTCCTCGTACATTCCTGGAAGCACGATGGAGGGCTTCCGGGTCAGCGAGGCGCTGTGGGGACGAGTCCAGGATTGGCAGGCCTGGCACGACAGCCAGATTCGCTGCGGGGGTGAGGATCCCGACTTCGATCTCGTGGGGTTCGTGCGCGAAGGCTATGCGCTGGCGCGCGCGGTGAAGGCCGAACTGCCCGACTGGATCGTGCTCTATTCGGACGAAATCCTGCTCAACTACGCGATCGAGAACGACATCGAGGGCACGCCATGGACGGTGGAAATCACCTAGGTCCCCCGAAGGGAGGTTTGCGCATTCATGTCGGGAGGGGCTTTGGCCCGGTTGCCGTGTGGCCCCTGAGGGCCGTGGCGGAGACGGAGGGATTCGAACCCTCGGTACCCTGATAGAGTACGGTTCCTTAGCAGGGAACTGGTTTCAGCCACTCACCCACGTCTCCGCAGCGGCTAGGGGAGCGCCTATAGCCATGGTCATCCGGGGCCGCAAGGGGCCATCGCGCGGTTTTTTCAATTCCTTGCGCAATTGGGGAAAATAGCAGGCCGGGGGATTTCGGCTGACCGCAAAAGCAGGTTGTCTGGCCGCCCGTTCATTGCGAGGTCAGGCGCACTCGATTCTTTATGGGCGTGTAACGAAGGGGCCGTGTGCAGGGGGCATGCGGCGCAAAGACATTTGGCGCAAAGGGCACCCCAGGCCCGGGAGGAACAAGCACGTGCGCAAGCAAACCACACAGCGGGCCGGTATCGGAAAGAGCCTCGTGGCTCTCGTTGCGGCAACGGCGATGGCTGTGCTGGGCCCGGCGAGCACCGCCTCGGCCCAGATCCAGACAGTCGATCCCGACACCGCCATCGACGGAGACCTGCAGGGCGGAACCACCCGCTATCCTGCGCCGCAGGGGGCGACTTCGGCCCCGACGGCCCCAGCAAGCCAGACCTATCCGCGCCCCGGCGAACTGCCTGCCACCGACGGCGACTATCCGGCAGGGACCTATTCGTCCGAACAGGACACGGACAGCGCCGGGAACGGTACGCCGCTCGGCACGCCGATGACCTCGCCGGTCCCTGCGCCCACGGCCTCTTCGCCGGGCCGCGTGTCGGACTGGAATGCACAGCAATTCGCCGGAGACGGTGCCGGCGCGGGCACGAACGGCGCGACCTACCACGAGGACGACCTGATCGGCGCGGCCGAAGGCGTCTTCGGCAAGGGCGCGCAGGGGCTTGCGGACGTCATCCGCGATCTTCTCAAGAAGCAGGGCGAACCCAACGGCTATATCGTCGGACGCGAGGGCGGTGCGGCGCTCGCGATCGGCCTGCGCTATGGCTCGGGCACCTTGTACCACAAGGTCGAAGGCCAGCGTCCGGTCTACTGGACGGGCCCCTCGATCGGTTTCGACGCGGGCGCCAACGCGGCAAGCACCTTCGTACTCGTCTACAACCTCTACGACACCGAGGACCTCTACAAGCGCTTCGGCGCGGGCGAGGGGCAGGCCTATCTCATTGGCGGCTTCAACGTCTCGTACCTGCGGCGCGGCGATGTCGTCCTGATTCCCGTCCGCGCGGGCGCGGGCCTGCGCCTGGGCGCCAACATTGGCTACATGAAGTTCTCCGAAAAGCAGCGCTGGCTGCCGTTCTGATCGCGCGTCCCTCGCGCAACGATTGAAATGCGAGCGCGCCTCCTGTCCGGGGGCGCGTTTCGTTTTTGGGCACCTTTGCGTTTCTTGGTGTCGCAATTGTTGCATTAGGCTGTTGCGCGCCAACGGCGACCGGAGTAAGTGCCGCCCGCCATGCTTAGCAACCTTCAACAACAGCCCGCCGACGCGCTCCTTGCGCTGATCAAGCTCCACAACGACGACCCGCGCGCCGACAAGATCGATCTTGGCGTGGGCGTCTACCGTACCGGTGACGGGGAAACCCCGGTCTTCGGCGCGATCAAGGCCGCCGAGAAGAAACTCGTCGAGACCCAGGACTCGAAGGCCTACCTCGGCCCTGAGGGCGACATGGGCTTCGTGGCCGCGCTGATGCCCTACGTCTTCGGCAAGGAAAACCCGGACATGGGTGGCCGCATCGAGGGCATGCAGACGCCCGGCGGCACCGGCTCGCTGCGTCTCGCGCTTGCCATGGTGCAGCGCGCGGGCGCCAAGCGCATCATCGTGGGCAAGCCCAGCTGGCCCAACCACGCGCAGATCTGCAAGGACCTTGGCCTCGAGGTCGTTGAATTCAACCACGCCGGCGAAGACGGCAAGGTGGACATGGACGCGCTGCGCGCCGCCATCGCTTCGGGCACCGAGGGTGACGCCATGCTGCTGCACGGCTGCTGCCACAACCCGACCGGCATCGACTACACCCACGCCAACTGGGACGAGATCGCGGGTCTTCTGGCGAACAGCCCGATCATGCCGATCCTCGACCTCGCCTACCAGGGTCTTGGCCTTGGCATGGAAGAGGACGCCTATGGTCTTCGCGCCGTCCTTGCCGCGGTTCCCGACGCGCTGATCTGCTACTCGTGCGACAAGAACTTCGGTCTCTACCGCGACCGCGTCGGCGCGCTCTACGCCATGGCGAAGGACCCGGCCGACCTGACCAAGATCATGTCGAACGGCCACAGCCTGGCGCGTGCCAACTGGTCGCAGCCGCCAGATCACGGCGGTGCGGCGGTGCGCCTGGTGCTCGAAGACGAAGCGCTGACCGCGCAGTGGCTCGCCGAACTCGACGAGATGCGCGAGCGCATGCGCTGGGTGCGTGACAAGCTGGCTGCGGCCGGTGTCACTGGCGGTGTCGACCTTTCGCCCATCGGTATCCAGAACGGCCTGTTCTCGATCATTCCCTTCACCCCGGAACAGGTGCAGGAAATGCGCAAGAGCCACGGCATCTACTTCGCCGGTTCGGGCCGCATCAACGTGGCCGGTCTCACCACCGGCAACATCGACAAGTTCATTGCCGCCGTGGCGGAAGTGACCGCCTGATGCCTCTTGAGCGTCAGCCGGTCCTCGATGGGGGCCGGCTGACGCTCCGGCCTCTGTGCGAGGCCGCCCCTTGCGCCTTTGGAAGGTGGCACGTGATCCCGCCATTTGGGCGGGCCACTTCTCCCCAGATCGCTGGCTCAAACCGCAGCCGCGTGCCGGTGTGCGGCAGGCGCCGGACGTCGGGGGCACCCCATGAACATCGCGATCCTGACCTTCGAGGGCTTCAACGAACTCGATTCGTTCATCGCCTCGGCCCTGCTCAACCGGATGAAGCCCAAGGGCTGGTCGGCGCAGATTACCTGTCCGAGCGCGGAAGTGACCTCGATGAACGGGGTGACCGTGCGCGCCCAGCAGCCGCTCGCCTTCGCGCGCGAGGCCGACGCGGTGCTGATCGGCAGTGGCATCTACACCCGCGAAATCGCGCAGGACCCCGTGATCCTGGAGCAATTGCAGCTCGATCCCGCGCGCCAGCTGATCGGGGCGCAGTGTTCGGGCACGTTGCTGCTCGCGCGCCTCGGCCTCATCGGCAATCTTCCCGCCTGCACCGACCTTACGACGAAGCCCTGGGTGGTGGAGGCCGGTGTCGAGGTGCTGGACGCGCCGTTCATCGCCCATGGCCCTGTCGCGACGGCGGGCGGGTGCCTGGCCTCGCAGTATCTTGCGGCCTGGATGATCGCGAAGGGAAGCGGCGAGGCGGACGCGCGCGAGGCGATCCACTACGTCGCGCCCGTGGGCGAGAAGGCGCGCACGGTGCGCCAGGCGATGGACGTGGTCGGGCCCTACCTTCGCTGAAGGCGCAAAAGCCCGCAGCCGGTCAGCTGCGCAGCGACTGCATGCGCTGGAGATAGCGCGCCAGCACGTCGATCTCGAGGTTTACCGCATCGCCCACGGAAAGCTGGCCGATGGTGGTGACCTCGGCGGTGTGCGGGATGATGTTGAGCATGAAGTGGCAGGTGCCATCCGCCTGATCGTCCACGGTGTTGACCGTGAGCGATACCCCGTCGAGCGTGATCGAGCCCTTGGGCGCGAGGTAGGGGGCCAGCTCCTTGCTCGCCGCGATCACGAACTGCTTGGAATCGCCGACAGGGGTGATGCTCACGACCGAGCCGACGCCGTCGACGTGGCCGGTGACGATGTGCCCGCCCAGCTCATCGCCCAGCTTCAGCGCCGGTTCGAGATTGAGCTGCGCGCCTTCCTCCCAGTGGCCGGGCGCGGTGCGGGCCATCGTCTCGCCCGAGATGTCGACCGCGAACCAGGCATCGCCCGGAGTGCCGCCCTTGTCGACCACGGTCAGGCACACGCCCGAGCAGGCGATCGAGGCGCCGATGGCAATCGTTGCGGGATCGAAGGGGCAGGCGATCACCGCGTGCAGGTCCATCGTGGCGCGCGTCGCGCAGGGTGCCGATGGCGGTGACGATTCCGGTGAACATGGGGGCGGGGTCCCTTGGTGATTGGTGCTCAGCGCGCGCTGTAGACTTCGAGGGTGTCGCTGCCAAGGGCGCGGCGTTCGACCAGCGACCATCGGCCATGCGCCTGGGAAAGGGCGCAGAGGCCATAGTCGCCAAGGCCGGGCCGTCCGCCGACAAGGATGGGCGCACGGTAGATGAGCAGCCGGTCGACCAGTCCCGCTTTCAGGAAGGCCGCGGCCGCGCCTGCCCCGCCTTCGACGAAGAGGTACTGGATGCCCTCCATGTCGCGGATCGCTTCGGGGGAGGGGAGCGCGTTCCACCCTTCGGGTACGGTGCCACGTGTCAGGACCCAGCGCTCGGGGCTGCGCGCCTCCAGGCCGGGCAGTCGCACGTCGAGGCGCGGGGCATCGGCGCGCAGCGTGCCGCCGCCCACGAGGATGGCGTCGCTCTTCGCGCGCTGGGCGTGGGTGTGGGCGCGCGCTTCGGCCCCGGTGATCCACTGGCTCTCGCCGCTTGCCATCGCGATGCAGCCATCGAGCGAGAGGGCGAGCTTGAGCGTAACGTGTGGGCGTCCTTGCGTGCGCTGGAGGAGATAGCCGGCAAGGCTTTCCTCGCAGGCGGGCGAGTGTAGATACTCCGCCGCGACCCCGGCAGCACGGATGCGGGCAAGCCCGGCGCCGCTGGTGCGCGGGTCAGGGTCCATGCAGCCGATGACGACGCGGGCGGGCTGCGCCGCGCAGATCAGGTCGGCGCAGGAGGGGCCGCGCGGCGACTGGTGCGCGCAGGGCTCCAGCGTGACGTAGAGGGTCGCGCCGTGGGCGGCGTTTCCGGCAAGGCCAAGCGCGACCGCTTCGGCGTGGGGGCGTCCACCCTCCTGCGTCCATCCCCGCGCGAGGACGCGCCCATCCTTGACGAGGAGGGCGCCGACACCCGGGTTTGGGCGGCTGAGCGGACGGGCCCGCGCGGCAAGCGCAGCTGCCGCGGCAAGCCAGCGCGAATCGTTGTTCACGGCCGGGTGGGGGCGTCGCCGCTTTCGGCGGAGGGCGCATCCGCCGTCTCGCCGGGCATCTTGGGCGCGACGGCTCCTTCGGGCAGGCGCGGCTTGCCGATTTCCTTGAGCTTGGCCGCCTTTTCGGCCGCCTCTTCGGCTTCGGCCTCGCGCGCGATCTTGTCGACGTCCATGCCCGACCAGCGGCCCAGCGTCTTGTAGATCTCGCGCACTTCCTTGTCGCGCTTGGCCTGCTCGAAGGCGAGTTCTTCCTTGGCCTTCTGGTTGGCGATGTTTTCCTTGAGGATTTCCTCGTCCGAGCGGCCCTCGGGCAGCGTCGAGATCCAGGTCACCTTGGGCGGGGGATGGGGCGCAGAGCCCTCCTGGCCCGCCATCATGTAGAAGATCGCAAAGGTGCAGGCCGCCGAGATCGCGGCGATGCGCCAGCGGTTGGTGCCCGCCTGCTGCCACACGAACCGGAAGTCCGCGAGCATGCCGGTGGGCTTGACGTCCTGCCAGTATCCGGAGCGTTTTGAGAAAAGCATGGGGGCTATTTAGAGCCTATTGCGCGCAAACGCTAGCCGAAGGGGACATAGAGGCTGCGCCCGTGGGCCTTGAGCCAGCGGTTCGCTTCGTGGACCGAGCCTTCGAAGATGGTCTTGAGGCAGTGGTGGAAGGCGGGCGAATGGTCGAAATGGACCAGGTGCGCGACCTCGTGCGCGACGACCGAGCGGCGCACCGCATCGGGCGCCATGACAAGCCGCCAGTTGATGCGGATCGCGCCATCGGCCGCGCAGCTCCCCCAGCGGCGCTTGGCGCTGGAGAGGGCTAGCGCAGGCGTGGGCTGGCCTGCGCGCGCGCAGTATTCGGCCAGGTCCTCTTCCAGGAGGGGCCGCGCCTCGCCCTGCATCCAGCGCGCAAGGCGCGAGGGGAGCGAGGAGGTCGGCCCTCCGACTTCCAGCGTCTCTGCCCCCAGCACCACCCGTCGCGGCGCGTCGGGATCGTGGGCGAGGACCAGCGAGGCGCCGCGAAAGAGGATCTGCGCGCCGTTGGCCAGTTCGCTCGCCTCGGGCACCGCGCGCAGTTGCGCCTCCAGCCAGGCCGTGCGCGAACGCGCGAAGGCGAGTGCCTCGCTCTCGCGCACATAGGGGGGAAGGGTGATGCGCACCGCGCTGCCATCGGGGGCCAGGCGCATGGTCATGCGCCGCGCGCGCTCCATGCGGCGCAAGGCAATGGGGACGTCGCGCCCGCACAGCGTGACGCTCGGCTCCTGACGGGGATCGCGCTTGAGCCAGTCGAGCATCGGTCTTTAGGCGTCCCGCGCCTCATCGTCGGTGCCGGTTTCGGTTTCGGCCTCGGTTTCGACGATGTCCCAGGGGTTCTGGCCCTCCTCGATCTCGAATTCCTGCTCCATGCCTTCGGGCCAGATGATGTGCTGTTCGAGGGGGCCTGCATCGATCTCGCTGACCACGCGGCCCGCCACCGAAACCCCGGCGCGGTGAACCGCCTCGCGGTCGCCGCAGACAAGGTAGTGCCATTCGGGCAGGGGCTGGTCCTCGGCGCGCAGGCGGTAGGCGCAGGTTTCGGGCAGCCAGGGGAGCGAGCCGACCGAGCGCAGGGTCAGCGTCAGGCAATCGGCCACCGCGCGCTTGCGGTGGGGGTAGTCGCTGCACAGCGCGGTCTTGGTGTCGAGCAGCTTGCAGGCGACGTTGGTGTGGTAGATCTCGCCGCTGTCGGCGTCCTCCACCTTGTGCAGGCAGCACTGGCCGCAGCCGTCGCACAGCGCTTCCCACTGGCCCTTGTCGAGGCTGGCGAGCGGGCGCTCCCAGAACGGGCGCGCGCTCACTGGACGAGCGCTGCCAGGTCGGCGGCGACGGCCTTGCGGCCCTTGTCGACGGGCAGCATGGCGACGGGTTCGCCCTGCGGGTTCATCAGGTAGACGAAGCGCGAGTGGTCCATGAGGTAGCCGCCCTGCGTTTCTGCACCCTTGCCGTAGTAGACCGCGAAGGCCTTGGCGGCGGCATCGACCTGCTCCTTCGTGCCGGTAAGGCCCTTGAGGTCCTTGCCGAAGGCGGCGGTCCATTCGCCCACGATCTCGGGCGTGTCGCGCGCCGGGTCGATGGTGATGAAGATGGGCTGGACCTTGGCGGCGGCCTCGGGATGGGCCTTGGCGAAGGCGTTGTAGCCCATCATCATTTCCTGCACGTCGATCGGGCAGGCGTCGGGGCAGAAGGTGTAGCCGAAGTAGAGCATCGCCCACTTGCCGCGAAAATCCTCCCAGGTGACGGTCTTGCCGTCTTTGTCGACGAGCGTGAAGGGGCCGCCGATCTCGGCGCCGGTGATGTCGGTGCCGACGATGGGGGGCATTTCGGGCGCGTCGCGGCCGCCCGAACAGCCCGCAAGGGCAAGGCCAAGGCCAAGCGTTGCGGCAAGGAGCGTGCGGCGGACGGTGCGGGAGGCAAGATGGGTCATGGCGAAGCGGTTCATGCTCTGCTAGACCGCGACTTGCAAGGCGCGGATGGAGGGCGCGCGCCCAGCTTGTTGAGAATTCACGGAAGGATATCAAAGGTGTCGAAACTTGCGAACCGGAACGGAACGCCGCTTGGCCGGCTGTTTCTGAAAGGTGCCCTGGCGCTGGCCGCAGCAGGCCTTGCCACGGGCTCGCTGGCGACGGGCGCTGCGGCGCAGACCGGTTTCTCCGAAGGCTACAAGTTCCTCGAATCGGTGAAGAAGAAGGAAGGCGAAGAGGTCGAGCAGGCGATCATGACCTCGCCTCTAATCGTCAATTCCAAGGACGTGACGAGCGGGGAGACCGCGCTCCACATCGTCGTCCAGCGCCGCGACATCACCTGGCTGCGCTATCTTGTTCAGAAGGGCGCCGAGCCCAATCTTGCCGATGACCATGGCCGCACGCCGCTGCAGCAGGCAGTGAACCTGGGCTGGCGCGACGGCGCGATCTACCTGATCGAGAACGGCGCGCGCACCAACGACTCGAACGATGCGGGCGAAACCCCGCTGATCTCGGCCGTCCACCGCCGCGATACCGAACTGATGAAGGCGCTGCTCAAGGCAGGCGCCGATCCCTCGCGCACCGACAATTCCGGGCGCAGCGCGCGCGACTATGCCGAACTGAATGGCAAGGACAGCTATCTGGTGAAGGTCATCGACGACAACGTGACCGCAGGCGCCAGCAAGAACTCCAAGCCCGTCTACGGCCCCACTTTCTGAAGGAACAGGGCATGGAAGAAGCCACCACCCTTGCCGACCTGCGCCGCAACCTGGCGCCCGCGATCGCCGATGCCGCCGCCTTCGATGGCTGGAGCGCGCAGGCGGTCGAGCAGGCCGCGCGCCAGCACGGCGTTGATCCCGAACTTGCCGCCTATGCCTTTGGCGGCAAGCAGATGGCGATGATCGAGGCCTGGATCGAGGCGATCGACGCGGCGATGTTCGCGGCGGTTCCCGCCGACTCGCTGGCGGGCGTGCCCGTGCGGGAGAAGATCCGCCGCCTCGTCATGGCCCGCCTCGAGGCCGCGAGCGGGCGCGAGGAAGCGCTCACCCGCGCGCTGGCAATCATGGCAATGCCGCAAAACCTCGCGCGCGCCGCGCAACTGGGATGGTACAGCGCGGACCTCATGTGGCGCGTGGCGGGCGACACCGCGACCGACTACAACCACTACACCAAGCGCACCACGCTGGGCGCGCTCTACGCTGCGACGCTGCAGGTCTTCGCGCGTGAGAAGGACCCGGAAAAGCCGGAAACCCGCGCTTTTCTGGAGCGCCGGATCGAGGGTATCCTGCGCTTTGAGAAGGTGAAGGCGCAGCTCACCCGTTCGCCCGACGAGCGCTTCAGCCTGACCCGCTTCCTGGGGCGCCTGCGCTACCCGGCGCGCTGACACCGGCTTTGTCCTGCAGGCGCGCTGTGTTGCGCGCCTGCAAGATTTGATTTCGGCCAATGACATGGCGCGCTGCTTATTGCGAAGCAGTTGCAAAGAAGCCTCTAATCTGGCAGCGCCATCTTATGACTCTCGATCAACAACCCATCGATCAGAAGGTCCGCATCGTTGCGGTCGACTGGGACCAGCTCGTCCCCGAGGAAGCGCGGCGCCTGCGCGCGCTGGGCGTCGATACCGGCGCGCAGGTTTCGGTGTCGCAGCGCGGCGTGTTCGGCGGACGTGACCCCATCGCGCTGCGCATCGGGCGCATGGTCGTCGCGGTGCGCCGCGCCCACGCCGCCGCGATCGAGGTGAGCGATCTGGAGAGCACCCCGGCATGAGCCGCCCGCGCAAGATCGCCCTCGTCGGAAATCCCAATGCCGGCAAGAGCGCGCTGTTCAACGCGCTGACCGGCGCGCGCCAGAAGATCGCCAATTATCCGGGCGTAACCGTGGAGCGCAAGTCGGGACGCCTGGTCCTGCCGACCGGCGAACCGGTCGAGCTGACCGACCTTCCCGGCGCCTATGGCCTCGATGCGACGAGCCCCGACGAGGAAGTGACCTCCAAGGTCATCCGTGGCCAGTTCCCGGGCGAGGCCGAGCCCGATGTGCTCGTGATTGTCCTCGACGCCTCGAACCTGGAACAGCACCTCGTCTTCGCGCAGGAACTGCTTGCGCTGGGCAAGCCCACCGTGATCGCGCTCAACATGGTCGATCTGGCCGAGCGCGACGGGCTCGTGCTCGATCCCTCCGTGCTGGAGGAAGAGCTGGGCGTGCGCGTGGTGCCGACCGTTGCGGTGCGCCGCCGCGGCCTCACCGAACTGGCCGAAGCCGCGGCCTCGGCAGGCCTGCGCGAGCCGGGCCCGAGCCTCACCGAGATCGGCGAGACCGAGCGGCGCGTGGCCGCGCACGCGATGGCGAATGGCGCGATCCTGTCGGAAACCCGCCAGCGCCGCCTGCACGCGCGCCTCGATTCGGTCCTGCTCAATCCCTGGGCCGGGCCGGTGGTGCTTTTTGCGCTGCTGTTCGTGATCTTCCAGGCGGTGTTCGCCTGGGCCACGCCCTTTGCCGACGCGCTGGAGGCGGGTGTGGGCGCGCTGCACGACACGGTCACGGGCCTCATGCCCGCGAGCTTCGTGCGCGATCTCCTGACCGAGGGCATCATATCGGGCGTGGGCTCGGTGGTGGTGTTCCTGCCCCAGATCGTCATCCTCTTCGCCTTCATCCTCGCCATGGAAGCCTCGGGCTACATGGCGCGCGCGGCCTTCCTGATGGACCGCATGATGGCGAGCGTGGGCCTTTCTGGGCGCAGCTTCATTCCGCTTCTCTCCAGCTTTGCCTGCGCCATTCCGGGCATCATGGCGACCCGTTCGATCACCGATCCCAAGGACCGGCTGACCACGATCCTGATCGCGCCGATGATGACCTGCTCGGCGCGCCTGCCGGTCTATGCCGTCATCATCGCCGCCTTCATCCCGAACCAGAGCGTGGGCTGGGGCGTTGGGCTGCAGGGCCTCGTGCTCTTCGCGCTCTACGTCGCAGGTGTGCTGGGCGCGATGCTGGTTGCCCTCATCCTGCGCCGCTCGGTGACCAAGGGCGCGGCCTCGGGCTTCATCATGGAGCTGCCCAAGTACCAGCTGCCCCGGCCGGGCGATCTGCTGCTGGGCCTGTGGCAGCGCGCGTGGATCTTCCTGCGCCGCGCGGGCACGATCATCTTCATGGTCACGGTGGTCCTGTGGATCATGCTCAGCTTCCCGCGCGCCGAACCCGGGCAGAGCCAGGTCGATGCCTCGTTCGCTGGCAAGATCGCCAATGGCCTGGCCGTGGTGGTCGAGCCGATCGGCTTCAACCGCGACATGGCACTCGCGCTGATCCCGGCGATGGCCGCGCGCGAAGTGGCGGTCTCCTCGCTGGCGACGACTTACGCGGTCGATGCGAGCGACGAGGACGAGGAAGCGGCCGAACTGGGCGAGCAGCTCAAGGGCCGCTGGACCCTGCCGATGGCGCTGGCCTTCCTCGCCTGGTTCGTCTTTGCGCCCCAGTGCATGTCGACCATCGCCGTCACCCGGCGCGAGACCAATGGCTGGAAGTGGCCGACCTTCATGCTCGCCTATCTCTTCGGCCTTGCCTACGTGGCGGCCGGGGCGACCTACTGGCTGGCGGTCTGGGCCGGGCTCTAGGCGGGAATACGGGCAGGGCTGTTCAAAAACCGGGACGCACGACTCGCGTCCCGGCTGGCCTTTCGCTAACCCCGGTGGCCGAAATTCAGAAGAAAGCGATTCATCCATGGCAGGCAGCGTCAACAAGGTCATCCTCGTCGGCAACCTCGGGGCCGACCCCGAAGTGAAGTCGTTCCAGAACGGCGGGCGCGTGGCGAACCTGCGCATCGCGACCTCGGAAACCTGGAAGGACCGCCAGACCGGTGAGCGCCGCGAGCGCACCGAGTGGCACCAGGTCGTGCTCCAGTCCGACGGCCTCGTTGGCGTCGCCGAGCGTTTCCTGCGCAAGGGCTCGAAGGTCTACATCGAAGGCCAGCTGCGCACCCGCAAGTGGCAGGACCGCGACGGCAATGACCGTTACACCACCGAGATCTCGGTGGCCGGCGTGGGCGGCGTGCTGACCATGCTCGACAGCGCGGGCGGTGGCGGCGGCCAGCGCGGCGGTGGCGGCATGGGCGGCAGCTCGGGCGGTGACAGCTGGGGCGGCGGTGGCGGCTCGTCTTCGGGCGGTGGCGACTGGGGCCGTTCGGGCGGTTCGGTCGGGCGGCGGCGA
>NZ_DF850489.1:214918-228705 GCF_000813185.1 Novosphingobium sp. MBES04
GGCGGTTCGTCGGGCGGCGGCGACAGCTGGGGCGGCGGTTCCTCGGGTGGCGGCGCGTCCTCGGGCGGCAGCGACTGGGGCCGCAGCGGCGGTTCGTCCTCGTCCTCCTCGGGCGGCGGCTTCGGCGACGATCTGGACGACGATATTCCGTTCTGATTCTGGCCGTTCTGATCGAAGCTCCGATCACAACGCAAGAAGGGCGGGACACCTTGGGGTGTCCCGCCCTTCTTGCGTTCTGGCCGTGCGGTGGGCTCAGTCCTTGCCGGTCAGGCCCTTGAGCGCGGCAAAGGGGCTGTTGTCTTCGGGTGTCGACAGGCCTGCCTTGGCGCGCGCGGCTTCGGCGTCGGGGCCGGTCAGGTACGGGTCGATCGAGAGCGCGAGCGACTGCGCGACCGCCTCGCCAAGGTCGACGTAGGTCCCCGAATATTCGATCTCGTCGAGATCGTCACTTTCGAGCTCGATCTCGGCATCGGGCGCGTAGCCGGTCAGCTGGGGTACGAAGCGCACATCGATGGGTTCGCCCGAAATTTCCACGGGAAGTTCGTCGGCCGAGATCGCGCAGGTCTGCACCCAGGCCGCATCGAGCGTCCCCTTTACCGAGACGGTGCGCTCCTTGCGGCTCAGTTCAAGCTGGGCAACGAGCCGGTCGAGGCGCACCAGCCAAAACGTTTGGCAAGCGCGGCGCGCTCGGTCTCGTTCGCTTCCAGGCGGGGGGCCAGCCCTTCGACCTGGCGCACGTCGACCGTGTGCGAGAATTCGGGGGCCGGGTTCGGGCCGGAAGAGGGGGCGTCGGGGGAAGAGGTCATCGCGCAATCCTTGCGGCTAGCAGATCGTCGTCGGAGAGGGACTGGAAGGTGGTGTGAAGTGCGCGCACGGCCTCGGCCAGCGCCGCGGTCGAGGCGCCTTCGTTGAGGGTCACGTTGCGCGCGAGGACGTCTTCGAGCGCGGTGTCGCTGTCCGGGGCAAGCGCGTCGCGCAGCGCGCCGATGCGCCCGCCAAGGACGCTCACCAGCTTGCCCATGCGCTTGCCCACGACAAGATCGCCCACGCCCGACTGGCGCAGCTGGCCGTCCATGTCCTCGACGAAGAGTTCGGTGAGGTGCGCGGAGGCATTGATGAGCGGGGCCGGGGCCTCGGTGTCCAGCGCGGCGCGCTCCATGCGCAGCATGGCAAGCGCCATCACCAGCGTCACCGCATCGAAACGGCCCGACACCGTGTCGGCAACGCCCTCGCGCGCGTACCAGTGTTCCTCGCGGGCAATTTCCACGAGGCGGTGCCAGAGCGGGCGCATGTCGGTGCGCGGCGCCTTGCGTGTGCCCATGAGGCGGGAAAACAACGACACGGGGCAGAGCACTCCTTCGTTCAGCGGCAATTCAATCGGCACTGGCCAGGCAGTGCAAATCGGGTCCCTTTGGGCGCACAGCCATTGCGCACGCGCTTGCGGGGCCTTAAGGCCTGATGCCGATACATGGGCGGCAGGCGCGCTGGCAAGGATCCTTGCCCGCCATGTCCCCGAGGTTTTGGAGTGTAGTGATGGGTAACCGTGGTTTGAAGCTCAGGTCGGCAGGGGCGCTCCTCGCGCTCGGCGCGCTGGTCGCGGGCTGCAGCTCGATCAAGGACCATCGCGGGTACATCGTGGACCAGACGCTGGTCGATTCGGTGCAGCCGGGCGTCGACAACCGCCAGTCGGTGGAGCACACGCTGGGCCGTCCGACGTTCGAAAGCCAGTTCGGCGCCAAGGACTGGTACTATGTCTCGCAGACGGTGAAGACGCCCGCGTTCCGCAAGCCGCGCACCGACCAGCAGACCGTGTTCCGCGTCCAGTTCGACGCCAACGACAACGTGCTGGATGTTCAGCGCCGTGGCATGGAGCAGGTCGCCCGGATCAGCCCCAACGGCGACACGACGCCCACGCTGGGCCGTCACCGCTCGCTGCTCGAAGACCTGTTCGGCAACATCGGCGCGGTGGGCACCGGCGGCATGGGCGGCGGTCAGGCGCCGCAGGGCCCGGGTCCGAACGGCAGCTGATCGCTCCGGCTTGAAGCGCGCGGCCTGGAACCGGGCCGCAGATCGATTGCAAAGGCGCGCGGGATGCACAGTCCCGCGCGCCTTTTGCGTGGGGGGTGTGCAATCGGGCGCAGGCTATGTCTTGAACGGCACACATGCGGGCATATATCCTCGCCCATGAATAGCGATGCAGCGAGCCACGGCCTGGTACAGTGGCATGGGACGACGATCATCGGCGTGCGCAAGGGCGGGCGTACGGTGATCGCCGGAGACGGTCAGGTCTCCATGGGCAACACCGTCATGAAACCCAACGCGCGCAAGGTCCGGCGCATCGGTGAGGGCGGCAAGGTCATCGCCGGCTTTGCGGGCGCGACGGCCGATGCCTTCACCCTGTTCGAGCGTCTTGAGCGCAAGCTGGAGCAGCACCGCGGCCAGCTGATGCGCGCGGCGGTTGAACTCGCCAAGGACTGGCGCACCGACAAGTACCTGCGCAACCTGGAAGCGCTGATGATCGTGGCGGACGCCGATTCGCTGCTGATCCTCACCGGCAACGGCGACGTACTCGAGCCCGAGGCGCTGGGAGACAGCCAGATCGCCTCGATCGGTTCGGGCGGCAACTACGCGCTCGCCGCCGCGCGCGCGCTCGACGCCTACGAGGAGGATCCCGAACAGATCGCGCGCAAGGCCATGCAGGTCGCCGCCGACATCTGCGTCTTCACGAACGACCGTGTCACGCTCGAAACCATCTGATTGCAGCGAAGAGACCCATGAAAGACACCCTTACCCCCAAGGCCATCGTGGCTTCGCTCGACGAGCACATCATCGGCCAGTCCGAGGCCAAGAAGGCCGTCGCGGTCGCACTGCGCAACCGCTGGCGCCGTCAGCGCCTCTCCGCCGACCTGCGCGATGAAGTGACGCCCAAGAACATCCTGATGATCGGCCCCACGGGCTGCGGCAAGACCGAGATCAGCCGCCGCCTCGCCAAGCTGGCCGATGCGCCCTTCGTGAAGGTGGAAGCGACCAAGTTCACCGAAGTGGGCTATGTCGGCCGCGATGTCGAACAGATCGCCCGTGACCTCGTCGAGGAAGCGATCCGGCTCGAGAAGGAGCGCCGCCGCGAATCCGTGCGCGAGGCCGCCAGCAAGGCGGCGATGGACCGCCTGCTCAACGCGCTGGTCGGCGAAGGGGCCTCCGAGGCCACCCGCGCCGCCTTCCACGAGCGCATCACCCAGAACGCAATGAACGACACCGAAGTCGAGATCGAGGTCGAGGACGCGCCAAGCGGCGCCATGGAGATCCCCGGCATGGGCGGCTCGGTCGGGATGATCAATCTCTCCGACATGATGGGTAAGGCGTTCGGCGGCCAGAAGACCGTGCGCCGCAAGATGAAGGTGCCCGAGGCCTGGGACAAGCTGGTCGACGAGGAATCGGAAAAGCGGCTCGATCAGGACGATGTCCAGCGCGTCGCCATCGCCGATGCCGAGCAGAACGGTATCGTCTTCCTCGATGAGATCGACAAGATCGCGGTTTCGGACCAGCGCGGCGGCACCGTCAGCCGCGAGGGCGTGCAGCGCGACCTCCTGCCGCTGATCGAGGGCACGACCGTCGCCACCAAGTACGGCGCGATGAAGACAGACCATGTCCTCTTCGTCGCCTCGGGCGCGTTCCACGTCTCCAAGCCCTCGGACATGCTGCCCGAACTCCAGGGCCGCCTGCCGATCCGCGTCGAATTGAAGGCGCTGACCGAGGCGGACTTCGTGCGCATCCTGTCCGAAACGCGCGCCAACCTGGTCGCCCAGTACAAGGCGCTGCTGGGCACCGAGGACCTCACCATCGAGATGACCGAGGGCGCGGTGCGCGAAGTCGCCAAGATCGCCGCGCAGGTGAACGAAAGCGTCGAGAACATCGGCGCCCGTCGCCTCCAGACGGTCATGGAAAAGCTCTTCGAGGAGCTCTCCTTCGAGGCCGAGGACCGTGGCGGCGAGACGGTGACGATCGACGAGGCCTACGTGCGCGAGAAGCTCGAAGGCCTGGCCGGCAACGCCGATCTTTCCAAGTACATCCTGTAATGACGGACGGGCCGGTGCGCGAGGGACGCGCGATGATCGCGGGGATGTCGCCCCGGCTCGATCCCGAAACCTGGATCTTCTGCACCGGCGGCGCACCGCTCACGCAGGCCATCGCCAGCTTTGCCGAGGCGGAAGGTCTCTCGCAGATCCTTCCCCTCGCGTTCGCCGAAATGGCGGGGCACGACACCTCGCTCCCGATGGCGCGCATTGTTCTCGAGGTGCATTCCGCGTTGGATGGACACGGGCTGACGGCGGCCGTTTCGACCGCGCTGGCCGAGGCCGGCATTGCCTGCAACATGGTCGCCGCCTTCCACCACGATCACGTCTTCGTTCCCTTTGCCGAGAAGGACCGGGCGCTCGCCGTGCTGGCGGCGCTCCAGTCGAAGGCTGGGTAAGAAGAAGGACTTTCCGAGGGCCATCGCCCTCGGGCTCCCGAAACGGTCCAGCTTACGTCCCGCATGCGGCCTTGGCTGCGAAAGGCGAGGTTGCCGAGTAGGGGGTCAAGGGGCGATGGCCCCTTGAATCGGATTCCTGTTTCTCTTCTTGTAAACGCGACGCGTGCGTGAAGAGAGATCCCCTAACGTGATGAACACCACACAGCCTTGCCCCGTGCCGCTGGACCTGGATCGCGACGGAGCCTGCCGCGTCGTGGGGCTCGCCACCGCGATCCTGCCCGCGCTTCTGGCTGAATTTGCCGACTACCCGGTCGGACAGGCGGGCCTGCGGCTTTCCGACGCGCCGGGACTGGAGACATTGCTTGGCGCTGGGAGCTGCGTGGGCGGCGAGGTCGAGGCCCGGGCCGGACGCCCGATGCAGCCGGTACGCGCGGTGCTGTTCGACAAGCGCGCGGATCGAAACTGGGCGCTGGGCTGGCATCAGGACCGCACCATTGCCGTGCGTGCGCGCCATGACGTGCCGGGCTATGGTCCCTGGAGCGTCAAGCAGGGCATCTGTCATGTCGAGCCGCCGTTCGCGCTGATCGAGGCGATGATGACCCTGCGCATTCACCTCGATCCGGTCGATCGCGGCAATGCGCCGCTGCGCATCGCATGCGGCTCGCACAGGTGGGGGCGGGTTCCAGTGGCGGACGTCGAGGCGCGGGTGGCCGAATCCGATCAGGCCATCTGCCTCGCCGACACCGGGGACGTCTGGTTCTACCGCACTCCGATCCTTCATGCGTCCGATCCCTCGGACGGACGCGCGACGGGACGGCGCGTGTTGCAGGTGGATTATTGCGGGCAGGGCTTGCCTGCGCCTCTGGAGTGGCTAGGCATCGGGTAAACGCCATTTGGAAAGGATGCCGCGCCCATGTCGCAATACGAGACGCCCGAAGACCGCCCGATCTATCGCCTGCTTACCGGCAAGG
Source organism: Novosphingobium sp. MBES04 (assembly GCF_000813185.1). Taxonomy (NCBI): domain Bacteria; kingdom Pseudomonadati; phylum Pseudomonadota; class Alphaproteobacteria; order Sphingomonadales; family Sphingomonadaceae; genus Novosphingobium; species Novosphingobium sp. MBES04. Next base: position 220,361 of record NZ_DF850489.1, read on the forward strand.
ACGACCGCGCCTTCTGCGAGCGGATTTCCGAGGCTCTGGAGCAGGGCTGGCGGCTCTACGGTTCGCCCACGATGAGCTGGGATACGGCCGAGAATTGCATGAAGGCGGCCCAGGCGGTGATCTGGCACGAGGCTGATGTCGTCATGTGACCTGTACGGTCGGCAAACACGAAAAAGGGCGAGGCGGTGGAGACCGTCTCGCCCTTTTTCGTGTTTGCAAGGCGTATCTGTCAGACCTGGAAGGGGCTGACCACCAGCAGCATCGCGGCGGCAGGAGCCAGCGCGGCGGCGTAGAGGAGGGTGGTCGTTAGGTCGGGCAGGTGGCGCAGGGAACGTTTCAACGGGGGACTCCGGGAACTCGGGCGGGGCAGTCAAGGGTTCGTTTATTGCCAACCCTTGAACAGCTACCCGGTTCCCGGAGAAACAATCAGTGCGGCACGGTGCCCAGCTCGAAGCCGGTCTTGTCGTGCGCGGCGAACTTGTCGACGATGTCCGCGCTTGCCCGGTTGTAGCCCACGACGCGCACGTCCGCGCCGCCCTTGGCCAGTTCGGCGACAACCTTGTCGAGCGCCTCGACAGAGGAGATGTCCCACAGGTGCGCCTTCTCCATGTCGATGACGACCTTGGGAGCCGTCTCGCTCGCCGCGTCCATCTGCTCGATGAAGCGGTGGACCGAGGCGAAGAAGATCTGGCCCGCGACGCGGTAGGTGGCGGTGTCGCCCTCGACCGTGCGCTCCAGCGTGAAGAGGCGCTGGACCTTCTGGGCGAAGAACACGCCTGAAAGGAGCACGCCCACGATCACGCCCTTCGACAGGTCGCTGGTGGCGACCACGGTGACGACGGTTGCGACCATGACCACCGAGCTCTGCCAGGGGTGGCGCTTGAGGTTGGGGATCGAGTTCCACGAGAACGTGCCGATCGAGACCATGATCATCACCGCAACGAGGCTGGGCATCGGCACCTGGCCGACCCAGGGGCCCAGCGCGGCGAGGAGGATGAACAGGAAGATGCCCGCCGTCAGCGTGGAAAGGCGCCCGCGGCCACCCGAGGTCACGTTGATGACCGACTGGCCGATCATCGCGCAGCCGCCCATGCCGCCGAACATCGCGGCGATGATGTTGGCGATGCCCTGGCCGCGGCACTCGATGCGCTTGTAGGAATCGGTGCCGGTCATGTCATCGACGATCTGCGCGGTAAGCAGCGTTTCGAGCAGGCCCACCGCCGCCATCGCAAGCGCGGTGGGGGTGATGATCTGCAGCGTCTCGAAGGTCAGCGGGACCTGCGGCAGGCCGAAGGAGGGCAGGCCCTTGGGCAGCTCGCCCATCTCGCCCACGGTGTGGACCGGGGTGTCGAAGGTCAGCGAGATTGCGGTCAGGACCGCGATGGCGACCAGCGGCGAGGGGACGGCGGTGGTCAGGCGCGGCAGCAGGTAGATGATGGCAAGACCGCCCGCGATCATGGCGTAGGTGTGCCAGGTGACGCCGGTCAGCTCGGGCAGCTGGGCCATGAAGATCAGGATGGCGAGCGCGTTGACGAAGCCGGTGATGACCGAGCGCGAGACGAATTGCATGGCGAGGTTCAGCCGCAGGATCCCTGCGATGATCTGGAACACGCCCATCAGGATGGTCGCGGCGAAGAGGTAGTCGACGCCGTGCTCGCGCACGAGCGGGCCGACCAGCACCGCCACCGAGGCGGTCGCGGCGGAGACCATCGCGGGACGCCCGCCGGTGAAGGAAATGATGATCGCGATGGCGACCGAGGCCCAGAGGCCGACCGCCGGATCGACCCCGGCGATGATCGAGAAGCCGATGGCTTCGGGGATCAGTGCGAGGCCCACGACGAGGCCCGAAAGCACGTCGGCGCGAATGTTCGACCGCCATCCCTGGCGGTAGTGGGCGAGAAAGCTGCTCATTTAGGTAATTTTCCGCATCAGGCACATGGGAGCGCCGGGTTTCAATTCAAAAAACCGGGGTTCTTCAAAAGCATGTGTGTGATGTTGCCCGGCGGATCGGCGGCCGGGATAGCCACCCGGAATTGCACCGGGTCCTTGCGAATGCGCCGCTTTTGCCCAAACGCTGCGCTGAATGCAACCCGCTGCACCAAGCTGCTAGCGGGCGGTCATCGCCGCGCCTTCAAAAGCCCGCAGCGAAAAATGCGCTGATGTCGAACCAGAACGTACGCGTCTCTCCGGTTTCGGGATGGGTTGCCTCGATCCGGTCGTAGGACTTGTCCTGCATGACGAGGGCCTGCCGTCGCCGCTGCATCCCAAACGCGGCGAGTACCTGGTATTCCTGCTTGACGCTACGTACCTTGTAAGCGGTTTCTGGCGTGGCACCGTCACCTTTGGCGAGGATTTTGGCGATCGACTTGGGGACCTGCGCCGCGCCCGGTTGCGTGGTCGCGGTATTGTCGGCAAGAGCGCCGGTGGGCGCAATCAAAGCGGCCAGCGCAAGCGCGGCCCATGAAGCTCGTCGCATCGTCCCCCTCCTCCTCTGGTTCAAAGGGAAGTTGCTAAGGTTACTCGGCGGCTTCGTCCAGATCTTCCGCTTCGCTGGCCTGGCGCGCCCACATCTCGGCATAGAGCCCGCGCTGGGCGAGGAGTTCGCTGTGGCTGGCGCTCTCGACAAGCCGGCCCTCGTTGAGGACGAGGATGCGGTCCGAGCCCGCGATGGTCGAGAGACGGTGCGCGATGGAGAGCGTGGTGCGGTCGCGCGAGACGCGCTGGAGCGTGCCCAGGATGTCCTTCTCGGTGCGCGTGTCGAGCGCGCTGGTCGCCTCATCCAGCATCAGGATCGGCGGGTTCTTGACCAGCGTACGCGCAATGGCGACCCGCTGCTTTTCGCCCCCTGAAAGCTTGAGCCCGCGCTCGCCCACTTCGGTGTCGAAGCGCTGGGGGAGGCGGTCGATCAGCGGCATCAGCGCGGCGCCGCGCGCGGCGGCCTCCACGTCCGCGATGCCCGCACCATCGCGGCCATAGGCGATGTTGTAGCCAATGGTGTCGTTGAACAGCACCGAATCCTGCGGGACGATGCCGATGGCGGCGCGCAGGCTCGCCTGGGTCACCTCGCGGATGTCCTGCCCGTCGATCAGGATGCGCCCTTCGAGCGGATCGTAGAAGCGGAAGAGCAGACGCGCGATGGTCGACTTGCCCGCGCCGGAAGGTCCGACCAGCGCAACGTTGTGCCCGGCGGGCACGTGGAAGGAGAGGCCCTTGAGGATCGTCCGGTCGGGCTCGTAGCCGAAGACGACGTTCTCGAAGGTGACGCTGGGCTCGCGGATCGCGAGCGCGGGGGCGCTCGGGCGGTCGGGCACTTCGACCTGGGTGTCGATCAGGCGGAACATCTCGGCCATGTCGATCAGGCCCTGGCGGATGGTGCGGTAGACCATGCCGAGCATGTCGAGCGGGCGGAACAGCTGGGTGAGGTAGGTCTGGACGAAGACCAGCTGGCCTGCCGTGTACTCGCCCCGGTACCAACCCCAGACGGTCCAGGCGAGCGCGCCCGCCATCAGGAGATTGGTCACCACGGCCTGCGCGATGTTGAGGAAGCCGAGCGAATTCTCGCTCTTCACCGCCGCTTCCGCATAGGCGCGGGTGGCGGACGCATAGCGCTCCTGCTCGCGCGCCTCGGCGCCAAAGTACTTCACCGTCTCGTAGTTGAGGAGCGAATCCACCGCGCGGTCGAGCGCCTGTCCGTCGAGCCGGTTCATCTGCTGGCGCAGCTTGGTGCGCCACTCGGTGATCGTGCGCGTCACCCAGATGTAGGCGACGATGGCGGTCGCGGTCGCGGCGACAAGGCCGGGGCCGAAATTGACGTAGAAGATGACCGCGACGATCGCGAGCTGGAGCACGGTCGGGGCGATGTTGAAGAGCATGAAGTAGAGCATCGTGTCGATGCTCTTGGTGCCGCGCTCGATGGTCTTGGTGATCTCGCCGGTGCGGCGCGAGAGGTGGAAGCGCAGCGAGAGGCGATGCAACTGGCCAAAGACGTTCTCGGCCAGCGCGCGCGTCGCGTCCTGCCCGACCCGCTCGAAGACGATGTTGCGCAAGTTGTCGAAGCTGGTCTGGAGCAGGCGGCCGGCCGAATAGCCCAGCACCGTCCACATCGCGAGCTGGATCAGCTTGGGGCCGGTGGCTCCCATGGCATCGACCGCCCAGCGCAGGAGGTAGGGCAGCAGCAGCTGCGTGCCGGTAGAGGCCAGGATGAACACGCAGGCAATGACGATGTGCACGCGCAAGGCCTTGTTTTCCCGCGGCCATAGATAGGGGAGGAACCGCAGGAGGGTGCGCCAGCCGTCGTGGTTGGCATCGGAATTGGGAGCAGCGCTGTCAGGTGGCATGGGCGCTATCTAGGGGGCTTGCGCGCCAATTGCATCCCTTTGCACGAACGCCAGAGCGTATCAGCTGCGGGGCAGGTCGAGAAAGAAGGGATCGCGGCCCATGTCGAACTTGCGCGCGAAGAAGGCGCCGCTGGCCTCCAGGGCGGGCGTGTCTTCGCACGTCAACGTGCGCGGGCTCGAGGCGCCGTGCGGGAAGTCGACGAAGCGGCGGTTGGGGGCGATGCGCTCTGGAAAGTGGGCGCCGATGATCGTGGGAACGACATGTTCGTCGCTGCACACGGTGCCGTTGAGGCGCCCGGAGGCGAGCGTGCAGGGCAGGATCTCGCCCAGGGTCGCCAGCGCGTCGGCGGGAAGCGACCACCAGGTCGCGCCATAGGACCATGGGCCGAAGGGGCGCGCCCGATCGAGGCGCAGGAGGCGTCTTGCACCATCCCCCCAGCGCGCAAGGCGGCGAAGCTGCCAGGTCACCGCATAGGCGCGCGCGTCCTCCTGCGGATCGAGCCTGAGATAGCGCGTGTCGAAGCGGTAGGTCTGCATGCGCTCTTCCAGGTGGCCGGGGCGCACCTCGATATGGCACATGCCCCTCGCCATTTCCTGCGCCAGCGCGGCGCGCGGCAGGAGCGGCCAGTCGGCCCCGCTGATGAGGTGCGCTGCATCGCAGCCAAGGCGCAGCGCCTCGCCCACCAGCTTGGAGACCGCGGCGACCTGGCTCCAGTGGCCCCAGCGTACGGTCACCGGATCGGCAATGAGATGGACGCGCCCTGCAGGTCCGGGAAGCTCGCCTTCCAGCTCGGGCCAGAGCAGCGAGGCGCGGTCGGCGTGGATGATCGCGATGTCCTCGTTTCCGGACACGAGCAGACGCTCGACGAGCCGACCCAATTGCGCGGCGTTGTCGTGGGCAAGGATGAGATAGGCCATGCGCATGGGCGTCTCCTCAGCGGCCGAGCCGCGCGCGCAGCGGGGTTGCGAGGGCGGCGAGCATCGCGCGGACCTCGCCCCAGGCCGGGTGGCGGGTGAGGGCAAGGGCGATGAGCCAGAGCCCGACGCCCAGACCCGAAAGGACGAGAAGCTGGAGGAAGGGCATCTCGGCCCCGCCGTGTCCGCTCCACCGGGCAAGCAGAAGCGGGAGGCCCGCCGCAAGCGCGCAGGCGCCGCTGCGCAGGTACACGCGCAGCAGCGCGCTGAAGGGAATGGCCATGAGGCGCGCGAGATAGCTGGCGTAGATCGCCCACCACACGAAGCCATAGGCGATGCGGCTCAGGCCCGCGGCTTCCAGGCTGATCCAGGCACCCGCGGTCAGGATCGCGACCGCGGCGAAGGTATCGAGCAGGTTCACCCAGACGAGGCGCCGGATCTGCCCCAGCAGCAGCGGCACATCCATCTGCAGGGGGACGGCCACGAAGAAGATCTCGCCCAGCGCTGTCCAGCGCAGCAGCGAGGCCGAGCCCATCCAGTTGGGGCCATAGAGCAGCATCACCAGCGGTTCGGCGGCAAGCGCCAGGCCCAGCATCGCGGCCCAGTTGAGCGCGGTATAGCAGGCGACAAGGTGCAGATAGGGCTCGGCCAGCGGCTCGCCCGCATCGCGTTTACGGGCAAAGGCGGCGTAGAAGACGGTGCCGATGGCGCCCGTCAGCAGGGTGGTGAGCTGTCCTGCCAGCGCGCTCGCGCGGGAAAACAGGCCGGTCGCGGCAAGGCCCAGAAGGCGTCCGACGATGAGGTCCTGCGAGCGCTGCCCGATGGCCGCGCTCGCGCTCAGGACAAAGGACATCGAACTGAAGCCGAGCATGGGCCGGACCGACGCGAGCACGCGGGGCAGACGGGGGCGCACCGGGCGCTGCCAGTTGGCAAGCGCGGCGCGCACGAGCGCGGTGGCCAGAACACCCCAGGCGAGGGACCCGGCTCCAAAGCCCATCGCCGCCAGCGCCACTGCCGTGCCGTTTCCGGCCAGCGCGCTGCCTGCATTCACCTTGAATAGCGCGCGAAAATCCATCGCGCGCACCAGCAGGGCGGCGGGGACCGTGGCGTAGGGGGTGATAAGATAGGAGGCCGCGATCAGCCACAGCAGCGGGGCGAGGGCCGGCTCTTCGTAAAGGTGCGCGACGAGCGGCGCGGCCAGCGCAACGACAAGCGCCACCGACCAGCCAATCGTCACCGCGACGCCTGCATAGAACGGCACGGCGCCCGGCTCCATCTGCGGCTGGCCCGAGATGAAGCGGGTAATGCCCAGATCCTGAAAGATGGAGACGAGCATGGCCGCGGCGAGCGCGATGGAGAAGAGGCCGACGTCGGCGGGCAGGAGGAAGAAGCGCGAGATGATGACGCTCGCGGCAAACTGGACGGTGAAGGTCGCGTACTGTGCGCCCATCGACCACAGGGCGGCGCGGCGGACACTCATCGTGCGAGCAAGGCCCTGGCAAGGCGCAGGGCACGGCCCGGCAGGCCAAAGCGCACAAGCCGTATGACGGTACGCCACAGGCCCTGCGTCTCGCCCCCATCCTCGACGTGCTGCAAAAGCAGGGCAAAGCCATCTCCGCCCATTGCTTCGCGCGAATAGACAAGGTGCAGGGCGATCTCGCTGCGCAGCGTGCGCGTCACGCCTTCGCGGCCGAAGAGATCGTCAAAGGCGTCGAGCGGCGGCAGGCGCTCCAGATCGGCCGTGGGGTCGCTCCGTCCGGCCGCGCGCTCGGCATAGGCGAGACGGGCAACCGCGCTCCCGATCTGCTGCTCGGTCGCGTGGCGCGAGGAGACCTGCGCGGGATAGCGCCGGTACTGGAGCAATCTCTCGGGAATGTTGCCAAGCTGGGTGAGGCTGGCAAGTCGCAGCCACAGGTCCAGATCCTCGCAGTGCCGGAAGGCGGCGTGGTATCCGCCCGCGTCCACGACAACCGAACGGCGCATCATGGCCGAGGGGTGGCAGATGAGCTGGCCGCCCCGGGCAATCGCGGCCAGCATCTCGTCGTGCGTGCACGGGTGATCCGCGCCGATCGGGGCGAGCGGGCGGCCCTCGGCGTCGATGTCCGCGCTCCAGCTGCCCACAACCCCGTACTCGGGATGGGCATCCAGGAAGGCATATTGGAGGGCAAAGCGGTCCGAGCGGCAGATGTCATCGGCGTCCATGCGCGCGATGATCGGGGCCCGCGCCAGGACGACAAGCTCGTTGAGGCTGACGATGAGGCCCCTGTTTTCGCGCAAGGTCAGGCGAATACGCGCATCGCGCCTTGCATAGCGCTCCAGGATCGCCCGCGAGCCGTCGCGCGATCCGTCGTCGAGGATGAGGAACTCGAAGTCGGCAAAGGTCTGGGCCAACACGCTCTCGATGGCCTGCGCCAGATAGCGTTCCCCATTGTAGACGCTCAGGACCACGCTGATGGCAGGAGGTGGGCAGGAGGACATCAGGCGCGAGTATTCCCATTGGGCGTCCTGCCCCCGTTTCCCAGGGTACAGGATTTCGAACTCGAAACCCTAGGCTAAGGCTGGCAGGTAAACAAACCGTCTGATGGCACATGCCCAGACCGGGACAAAAAAAGCGCATCCCGCTGCGCCACGGCGGCCACTTGAAGTGCACGAGCAGGCTCCCCACATATGCCGCAGGCCGGAACAAACCGGTCTGGCATGATTTGATGAAACTTTTTTGAAAAAAGGGTTTGACCGAATCGGAGGTGTCACTTAGAGGGCCTCTCACCGCAGCGAAGCACGCCGCCAAACACGGCGCTTCGGGGTGGTCGCCACGATAGACGGACAGCTTGTTCTCCGGGTCTTAGGAAGCGGGGATGGATGGTTGTCCGGTTGTTTCCGTCTTCGGATGGGTGTGGTTGGATCTTTGACATTGTTGGTTTTTAGATGAAGGGACATGTGGGCGACGGCGCCTGCACCTTGGGAGCTTCGGGCTCTATGGTGCAGTTTAAATCAAGTCGATGCCTTATATGTCCTTCGTTTCCATACGTTTGACAAGTGCAGGTATCGGCTCCCGAAGGTTTCGATGTTTGCGGCTGGCAAGGCTTAGGCTTT
>NZ_DF850489.1:233720-262711 GCF_000813185.1 Novosphingobium sp. MBES04
CCCCCCTCAAAACTCGTGCTGGTACGACACCCCGATACGCTGCTTCTGGCCGAACGTGTTGTCGATATGGCTGGCGCGGACTGCGACGGTGTCGTTGGGGCCGAGGTGATAGGAGACACCTCCGGCCACAGCGTATCCCGAGAAGCCGTGTGTGCCCTTCGTGAAGTTGCCTCCGGCCATCAGCGTCATGCGCTGGGTGAGCGGGCGGATGGTGAAGAGGCCGACGTAGCCGCTGTTGCTGCTGATCTGCATGGGAATGCCATCCTGCACATCGAGGTCGGTCACGGGCTGCCGGCTATTGGTGTAGGAATAGCCGAAGGGGACGAAGACCTGCCACTTGCCGGTCTGGAGCCCCAGCGAATTGAGCGGAACGAAGCCGCCGAGCGAATAGCGGGTCTGCTTGACGCCGGTGTCGAGCTCGCTGCGCCCTGCCGCAAAGGTCAGGATCGCGACCGGCAGGAGGTAGGAGGCGCCCAGCGACCACTGCCCGGACCTGGCGACACGTCCGTTGATCTTGAACCTGGGGCCGATGGCGAGAGAACCCGAAGCGGAGAGTTCGCCCGCATAGGCGGCGCCCACGCGAGTAGAGATCTTGGTGGGGTCTTCGGCCGCTTTCTCCTCTTCGCCTGACGCGGCCGTCTGCTCCTGGGCGTGCCCGGGAAGCGATTGCATGCCTGAGGCCAGGGCGAGTGCGCAGGAAATCTGCCGCAATGGTGAACGCCGGCACTTCCTGAAGATCGCGCGCATATGGAAACCCCCTGTCCCTGCCATGGCCCGCCGTGCGCGGTCCCGGGTCACTATAGGCCTGCGCGATTGCGGCGCAGGCGGGGAAGACCCCATGATATCAGAGGGTAACTACTGAGAGCGGATCGTCGGAGGGCTTGTGGACACGTTCCGATGTAGCGCGCGCTCTGGCTCAGGCGCGCTCTGGCTGCGAGGGGGCCTGGAGGATGCTTAATTCTTAAGATTGGCCTGTGCCGTGTTAACTCTAGACGGAGGCAATCCGGTAGCTCCTTGCGCCCTAGAGAGGCACTGTCATCTCCTGGGAGTTAAGCACAGTGGCGACCGCGTTTTCCGATATTGAGATCTCTGCACCGACCCTGGACGCGCAGGCCCATACGCCTGAGGCACGTCCGCGCATGCGGGGCATCTTTCCGGGCCTTCTCATCGCCGCGCCGATTTCGCTGGTGATGTGGGCGGGGATCTTCGCGCTCGTCTTCTGAAGGCTTGCCCTCCGCTCTGTCAGGACGTGAGCGGGGGAGCCCCCATACCCAACCAGATCGCAAAGCCGATGCCGATCCCGGCGCAGATCAGCGCGCGCCACGCGGCAACAGGGGCCATGCCCTTCGTGCCCGCGAGGGCAGGGCGACTGCCGGTGACCATCGGGGCAACGAGATTGTCGCGCTTGACGATGCGGTAGAAGATGATCGCGGCCAGATGCAGGCCGATCACCGCCAGAATGAGGTTGAAGCCGACTTCGGTGTGCCAGTCGGTCGCCTCGTAGGCGAGCTCGAAACCGGCCAGATCGTAGAGCGGACCGGCGGCTCCGTAATCGGGATCGCCGCTGATGAGGCCAAGCGCCACCTGCAGCGCCATCGCGCCCAGCAGAGCCAGAACGCTCCACCCACCGGCCGCATTGTGGCCCACGGTGACATCATGGCCCGGCTTGCCGAGTGAGGCGAGGTAGCGCGCCACGGCCACGGGGCCGTGCACGAAATTCGTGAAGCGGGCCGTCGAACTGCCCACGAAACCCCACAGGACGCGGAAGGTGAGCAGCGCGGCCAGCGCGAGACCCAGGCGCATATGCCAGGTCATCTCGTCGTTCTCCGCCGTCCACCAGAGCGCGGGGATCAGCCCCACGAAGCTCCAGTGGCACAGGCGGACCGGAAGGTCCCAGAGCCGGATACGGGTCTGTGCGGGACCTTCCGTCATTACGTCAGCCTTCCTTCTTTTCCTTGCGGAAGTCGTCGTGGCAGCCCTTGCAGGCCATGCCGACGTTGCCGAAGGCTTCCTTGGTGGCCGCCGCGTCTTCGCTCTGCGCGGCGGTGCGCAGCGCCATGGTCGCGTCGATCAGCTTGGTGGCGGCGGCCTCGAAGTCCTCGGGACGTTCCCAGACGGTGGGAAGCGCGTCGGTCTCCTCACCCGAATCTGGACCGGTGCCGGCGGGGAAGAGGGCGGGGATCTTCTGCGCGGCGGTGACCATCGCGGTCGCGTTCTCGCCGATGTCCTCGAAATCGGGGCTGCTCTCGTCGAGCTCGGCCTTGTTGGCCTTCATCGCCTTGGCGAGCGACTTGAAGTTGTCCTCGCGCGCCTCGATCGTGGCTTCGGCGTCAACCGCACCGATCGAGGGATCGACGCTGGCGGCCTCGGTCGGATCGCCGGCGGGCTCGGAGCCGCTGCAGGCCGAGAGCGAAAGGGCAAGGGCGAGGGCGGGCGCGGCAAGCCCGGTGACAGACTTCAAGGCCATGTGCGGTTCTCCTGTTGCGTATTTTGACGGCGTTATACCGAAAGTCCGGAACGAATGAAGTGACAGAATGTTGCAGCTGCGAAGCAAAAGGCTTTGGCCTTCGTGTCTTGCAGCCCCATGACAGCCTGTCAGCTGCTGGTCGCCGGGAATGGGACAGCTTCTTCCGGCCAATCGACAAAGGGCTGGCGCACCGCATCCCAATCGGCGGGAAAGCGAAGGTTGAGTGCGGTAAGGGGGACACCTTCGAGCCGGGACGCCTCGTGGCCCTGACCCTGCGTGTCGACGAAGACGAAGGCATCGCCGGGCCGGGCGATCGCCTCGCGCAAGGGCCCGCCAGTCACGCGGATGCGCAGGGCGCCTGCGAGGACGAGCTGGAAGCTGCCGCAGCCTCGGGAAGTATGGAAGGGGTCGACAAGCGGTCCGCTGTCCCAGACCAGCGTGCGCCAGCCGGGGGTGGAGAACGGGGGATCGCCATAGGCCGGGGCCGTTCGTAACGTGACGGGGGCCAGGCAGGAATGCCCGTCCGCCCGGGCGTAGACCACATGAACCGCCATTCGTGCTCCCTCCTGCCGTGAAGGAGAGGCTAGGCGCTGCGCGCGCGCGGCGCGAGAGGCGATTGCGGCCCTGTTCAGCGCATGGATATGCGAAGAGGGAGGGGCCCGCTTGGGCACCCTCCCGCCGGTACGGATCTTGCGTCCCGAAGGACGGTGGTGCTGGCCTGGCGCCTTAGAGCGCGATCACGCCGCCATCGTCCTTGGTGATTGCGACCACCGCCGAGCGGGGGCGCGAGGTGGCCGACGCGTTAGTCTGGCTTTCGGGCCAGTGGCTGGTCACGTTACCGGCATCGCCGCGTTCGCCCGGGTGCTGGATGCCCACGAAGAGCGTGCGGCCATCGGGCGTCATGTCGACGCCGGTGATCTCGCACTCGACCGGGCCGACGAGGAAGCGGCGCAGCGAGGCGGGGGTGGCGAGGGCGCCGACGTGCGTGCCCTGGGTGGTGGTCTGCGCGCCATCGGTGTTGGTGACGGTGAAGGCGTTGCCATCGCCCACGGTGCCGGGCATCGCGGCCAGCATCATGCAGTTGGTCACGTCGGTCATCGCGCCATCGTCGGTCTGGATCCAGAACACCGGGTTGAACTGGCCCGAAACCGCGCTCTCGCGCGAGAAGTAGGCGCCGTCCGGGCTCGAGAAGTCGTTGCTGGTGTCCAGGTCCGAGATGTTGATGTTGGTCTGCTCGAAGGCGGTGTCGCAGTCGAGCGTGTCCGCACCGAACATGTAGATGTCCCAGGCGAAGGTGCGCGCCGCCGTGGTGTCTCCGTCCTCGCGCAGGCGCACGATGTGCCCGTTGGGGTTGCCCGCGTTCCAGTACGAGCGCGGGTTGGCCGCGTTGGTGCCGTCGACCGGGCGGTTGGAGTTGTTCGAGTTGGTGAGGGTCAGGTAGATCTCACCCGTGACCGGGTTGCCCGCGGTCCACTCCGGGCGATCCATCGGAGTGGCGCCCAGAGCGTCGGCGGCAAGGCGCGGGTTGATCAGGATGTCGGCCTGGTCGGCGAAGGTGTACGCGGGATAGCTGCCCGAGGCCGGGCGCGGCGGGACCTGGCCAAAGACGAGGGGGAGCCACTCGCCGGTGCCGTCCGCGTTGAAGCGCGCAACGTAGAGCGTGCCGTGGTCGAGGTACTTGTCGCCCACCGCAAGACGGTCGGCGTTGTCGGCATCGCCGGCGTTCCAGTTCGCGTTGGAAACGTACTTGTAGAGATATTCGCCGCGCGAATCGTCGCCCATGTAGGCGCCGACGGGCTGCCCGGCGACGGCGCGCACGAAGGCGCCTTCATGGCCAAAGCGGCCAAGCGCGGTGCGCTTGCGCGGCGTCGAGGTGGGATCGTAGGGATCGATCTCGACGACCCAGCCGAACTGGAAGGGCTCGTTGCGGAAGTCTTCGGTGGCATCGGCACCCATGATCGTCGCGTTCCAGCGGGTGATCGTGGTGTCGGTGGTGGACGCGCTCGACCAGCGGTAGTTGCCGCTCGTGCTGCGCACGCCGTAGCGCTGGAGCGAGGTCAGCTGCGCGGGGGTGCGGTTGGCGTCATCACCGCTGTCGCGGCGGAAGTAGCCCGCCCAGTTTTCCTCGCAGGTGAGGTTGGTGTGCCAGGCCGAGATGCCGTTGGCGCAGTTGTTGATGGTGCCGCGCCCGCTCGTGCCATTGGCCGAATAGGCGGTGCGCATCCAGGCCGAGCCGGCCGCCGGGCCCGACAGCGTCATCGGCGTGTTGGGGGTGATGCGGCGGTTGAAGCTGCTGTCCTGAACGTAGGACCAGGTGCGGTTGCCGCTGTCGACATATTCGGCGACCGAGACGCCGTGGCACTCGATCTCCTTGCGCACTTCATCGAGCGGACGCGCGCCGCCGATGGTCGTGGGGCCTGCGGGGTGGAGGTACTCCTCGGTGATGTTCTCGTGGTTCTGCACCATGAGGCCGCGGGTGTTGGCCATGTCGTCAGGTGCGCCGGCGGCGGAGAGGCCGAAGTAGTGCAGCGCGTCGGCGTGGTCGCCGATGCGGTTGGCAAAGTCGGTGTCGGTGCCGTCGTTGGCATAGGCCGACGTCGCGGCGGTGAGCGGATCGCCCAGGCGCGTCATGACCGTGACCGAGTAGCCGGTGGGCACGACGACCGTGTCGGCGAGGCTGTGCTCGACCGCGGTGAAGCCCAGGACCGCAGGCGAGACGCGCACGTAGGTCACGGCCTCGCGTTCCGTCCCGTCGCTGGTGGTGGCGGCGAAGGTGAATTCGAGGTCGGTGGCCTCCTCGACGGCGGGCGCGAGGAAGGTCGCGGTGGTGCCGTCAAGCGTCAGCTCGACATCCGGGCCATCGGTCTGGGTCCAGGTGGTGGAGCTCGCCGATCCGGCGACCACGGTGCCGGTCAGCGTGACGACGCGGCCCGCGCTGGTGGCGGCATTGGTGCCCGCGTTGACGATGATGCCCGCATCCGAGCCTGTGTCGTCATCGTCGCAGGCGGTCAGCATTGCGGTGCCCATCAGCGCCATGCCGGTGGCCTTGGCGCCGCCCATGATGGTCTGGCGGCGCGAGAAGCGATTGTCCGCAAGCGTTTCGAGCGAAGGCGTGGTGGTATCGTTGGTGTCGACGTCGCCGTCGCTGTAACCGCAGGCAGGATCGAGAGGTGTCATGCTGGAAGAGCCCCATCCATTTGAAGATGGCGCTCCAGTTAAGCGGGGATTGTGTCAGTCGAGCGCAAGTTTGATGGCGAATGCGTGACTGTTCTTTTGCTGCGCTTCTCTTTTTCTGTGACAGGCGTCTACTTGAAAGCTTCGCAGGAAGGAGGCGGGCACTCCGGGATCGGATTACCAATCAATCGGCACCGGATTGGCCTCCCCTTCGTGCAAACGGGCCGGGATCTACCTTTGGAGCCTTTGCGAGAAGTGTGTGAAAGGTCCGGAAAAGCGGCGTTTTTCGGGATTTTCTTGACTTCTTCGGCGGCCTCCACTAAGCAGCGTCATTTCAGGAAAACCAGTTTCTTACGGAGTGCCCATGGCGCGCGTTACCGTCGAAGATTGCGTCGACAAGATCCCCAACCGTTTCGATCTCGTTCTGCTTGCCGCACAGCGTGCGCGCGAGATCTCGGGTGGCGCCGAGCTCACCGTCGACCGCGACCGTGACAAGAACCCCGTCGTTGCCCTGCGCGAGATCGCCGAGCAGACCGTGGTCCCCACCAACCTCAAGGAATCGCTCGTCACCTCGATGCAGCGCGTGCTGCCCGACGACGACGACGAGATGGACGAGATCGGCTCGCTCAGCCAGTCGGCCGAGGCCCTGCGCATCACGGCCTCTGCGCCCACGCGCAACACCTCGATCGGTGGCGATTACGACGGTTGATCCTCGCCGCTTGACCTCCCCGGCCTGACGCGCAAGACATTGCGATGTGGCCGGGAAGAAACGAACTTTGCCCCGCATTGCGGGTTTGACCGGGGGATCGCCTGATACGAAGGGCGATCCCTCTGGCGCATTGGGCGCCACCATCGCGATCTACAGCGTCAAGGGCGGCGTCGGCAAAACCACCTTCGCCAGCAACCTGGCCTGGTGCTCGGCGCAGATCTCCGGGCACAGGACATTGCTGTGGGACCTTGATGCCGCAGGTGGTTCGGGGTTCCTCTATGGGCTGGAGCCCAAGGGGACGAAGCCCGCGCACGATGTCTTTGCCAAAGAGCGCGCGCCCGAAAAGCTGATCCAGAAGACCGGCTATTCGCGCATCCACCTGCTGCCCGCCGACGAATCCATCCGCGCGATCGACGCGCGCCTGACCGAGATCGGCAAGCGGCGGCGTCTGGCGAAGCTGACCCGTGCGCTGGGCGCGGACTACGCGCGCGTCATTCTCGACTGCCCGCCGGTCATCAACGAGCTTTCCGCCCAGATCGTGCGCGCGGCCGATCTTGTCATCGTGCCGCTGCCGCCATCGCCGCTTTCCACGCGCGCCTTCGATCTTGTCGTGCGCGAGATCGCCGGGAACACCCGGCGCCATCCTCCGATCCTGCCCGTGCTCTCGATGCTCGACATGCGCCGCACGCTCCACCGCGAGGTGCGCGACCAGCATCCGGGCTGGCCAGCGGTGCCCTATGCGAGCGCGCTGGAGCAATGTGCGGTGCAGCATCGCCCGGTCGGCGAGATCGCACCGGGCAGCCCGGCCGCGCGCGCCTTTGCAAATCTTTGGGGCGCCATTGAGCGCAAGCTGGCCGAACGGCGCGGCTGATCCGGTCGCACATCCGAATGGCGAGGAGGGCGTTCGCCGTCTTTTCGCAGCTGCACACCTGCGCTAGCGTCCCTGTTGCACAGCAAGGGGCATGAAATGAGCACGAATGTCGAAGGCCACCTGGCCGAGGCGGACGGACACACGCACGAGACCGCCTGTCTGAACTGCGGGGCACAGCTGAGCGGTCCGTACTGCGTGCAGTGCGGCCAGCACGCGCACCTGCACCGCACGATCGGTGCGCTGTTTCACGACATCCTGCACGGGGTCCTCCACTTCGAGGGCCGGACCTGGGCAACGCTGCCCAGGCTCGCCTGGAAGCCGGGCGAGCTGACCCGCGCCTATATCGAAGGCGCGCGGGTGCGTTTCGTCTCGCCCATGGCGATGTTCCTGTTCTCGGTCTTCGTGATGTTCGCGGTGTTCCAGATCATGGGCATCGCGCCGCCGGTCGATACGGGAGGCGCGATGCAGGCGCAGTTCCACGGGTTGGAGGAGGACCTGAAGGACCAGCGGGGGAACCTGGAGAAGGCGCGCGGTTTCACCCGGCCCGGTTCGCCCGAGCGAGCCGAGATCGACAAGGAACTGGCCGCCAATGCCGAGGAGCAGGAAAAGCTGCGCGCCTTTCCGAGCTACACCCGCGAGGCCGAGAGCGAGGCGCGCTTCAATTCGCTCCATTCGGGCTGGAAGAGGCTCGACAAGGGCATCGACAAGTGGCGCCAGAACCCGGGCCTCATGCTCTACAAGCTCCAGACGAGCGCCTACAAGTTCTCCTGGCTGCTGATCCCGCTGTCGGTGCCCTTCGTGGCGCTGCTGTTCCTGTGGCGGCGGCGCTTCGGCCTCTACGACCACGCGGTCTTCGTGACCTATTCGCTCGCCTTCATGTCGTTCATGGGCATTGTGCTCACCATCGCGAGCGGGCTGGGCGTGCCCTCCACGTGGCTGGTGAACATCTTCACCTTCGCTGCGGTGATCCACATCTACCGGCACCTGAAGGGCACCTACGAGCTTTCGCACCGCTCCACCGTGTGGCGCTGGCTGGTGCTTCTCGTCTTCATCGGCGTGATCGCCCTGCTGTTCACGATGATCCTGCTCTTCCTCGGCCTGGTCGGCTGAGGAAGGCCAATATGCTGCGGGCAGCAAAAAGGGGCGTCAGGGTAAACCCGGCGCCCCTCCTGCATTCCCCTCTCGGGAACCGTTAGCCCCTCTCGGGAACCATAGGCGGGATCAGATAGCCTTGACGGCCATCAGGCCCCTTGCGGCTGCGTGCCGCCGGAAAAGCGCTTGCCCGACTTGGGGATCGAGGAGCCGGTGACCGGGCGGACCGAGGAGGGACCACGCGGGTCGCTCGGACGGTCGATGGAGCCCTTGTCCATCAGTTCCTTGATCTCGTCGCCCGACAGCGTCTCGTACTCGAGCATGGCCTGCGCCAGCAGCTCGAGCTGGTCGCTCTTTTCGGTCAGGATCTGGTTGGCGCGGACATGTGCGTTGTCGATCAGCGCGCGGATCTCGCTGTCGATGAGCTTGTTGGTCTCATCCGAGGCCATCGTGCGGTTCGAGCCGCCCATGCCGAGGTAGCCTTCCTGGCTTTCCTCGTACTGGAGCGGGCCCAGCTTGTCCGACATGCCCCACTTGGTCACCATCGAGCGTGCGAGGCTGGTCGCGTACTGGATGTCGCCCGAAGCGCCTGAGGACACCTTGTCGTGCCCGAAGATCAGCTCTTCCGCCACGCGGCCACCCATCGCGACCGAGAGGTTCGCGAGCATCTTGTCGCGGTGGTAGGAATAGCTGTCGCGCTCGGGCAGGCGCATGACCATGCCCAGAGCCCGGCCGCGCGGGATGATCGTCGCCTTGTGGATCGGGTCCGAGGCGGGCTCGTTGAGCGAGACGATGGCGTGCCCGGCCTCGTGGTAGGCGGTCATCTTCTTCTCGTCCTCGGTCATGACCATCGAGCGGCGTTCCGCGCCCATCATGACCTTGTCCTTGGCGTCCTCGAATTCCTGCATGGCCACAAGGCGCTTGTTGCGGCGCGCGGCAAGGAGAGCCGCCTCGTTGACGAGGTTGGCAAGGTCCGCACCCGAGAAACCGGGCGTGCCGCGGGCAATGACGCGCGCGTTGACGTCGGGCGCCAGCGGCACCTTCTTCATGTGGACAGCAAGGATCTGCTCGCGGCCCTCGATGTCGGGCACGGGCACCACGACCTGGCGGTCAAAGCGGCCCGGACGCAGCAGCGCGGGGTCGAGCACGTCGGGGCGGTTGGTCGCCGCGATGATGATGATGCCTTCGTTGGCCTCGAAGCCGTCCATCTCGACCAGCAGCTGGTTGAGGGTCTGCTCACGCTCATCGTTCGAATTGCCCAGGCCATGGCCACGGTGACGGCCGACCGCGTCGATTTCGTCGATGAAGACGATGCACGGCGCGTTCTTCTTGGCCTGCTCGAACATGTCGCGCACGCGGCTTGCGCCCACGCCCACGAACATCTCGACGAAGTCCGAACCCGAAATGGTGAAGAAGGGCACGCCCGCTTCCCCCGCGATGGCGCGGGCGAGCAGGGTCTTGCCGGTGCCGGGCGAGCCGACGAGGAGGGCGCCCTTGGGGATCTGGCCGCCGAGCTTGGAGAAGCGGGTCGGGTCCTTCAGGAACTCGACGATTTCCTCCAGTTCCTCGCGCGCTTCGTCGATCCCTGCGACGTTTTCAAACGTCACGCGGCCCGAGCGTTCGGTCAGCATCTTGGCCTTGGACTTGCCAAAGCCCATCGCGCCCGAGCCGCCGCCCTTCTGGACCTGGCGCAGCGCGAAGAAGGCGATGCCGATCAGGAGCAGGAAGGGCAGGGTGTTGGCGAGGATGTAGACAAGCATGCTGCCCTGTTCGGGCGCCTTGCCGGAAACCTGGACGCCCTGTTCCTCCAGCAGCGGGAGAAGCGTGGTGTCGGTGCCGACGGGAACGGTCGAGAAGCTGTCGCCGTTGCGCATCTTGCCGTCGATCCGGTCCTGCCCGATCTCGACCTGCGAAATGCTGCCTTCGGCCACCTTGTCGCGGAAGTCGGAGTAGGGAATCGTCGTCCCGGTCGTCTCCCGGGCGCTGAACATGGATACCACCATGAGCAGGGCCAGAAAGATGCCGCCCCAGACGAGGAGGCTCTTGACCCATGGATTGCCGTTGGGCTGGTCGTCGTTCATGTGTGCAGTACCTGTCCTTTCGCTCCCTAATGTAGGTGAGCGGGGCTGAATCGCAAGTTAGCGCGCCTATAGTTGGCGAACCTTTCGCCCGCCACCTGCGGGTGTGAACAAGTGTGGCCGGGAAGGTGAGGGCCACCTGTGGCGCAAATGCCCGGCCTTATCCGCCAGATGAACAGCGAAATGCGGTTTCACTTGCCAATCTTGTGCGATGCAGCATCCTTCTCCGCTTCGGGGGTTTCGCGAAGGTGCGGCAAGATGAGGGGGATGACGTGAGCGAGGGACGCGATTCGCTGTGGAATGAGGATCTGGCGCCCAGCGGGCCGGAGCAGCGCACCTGGCGCTGGTACCATTTTGCCGCGCTGTGGGTGGGCATGATCGTGGCGGTGCCGACCTGGATGCTGGCGGCAGGGCTGATCGAGCAGGGCATGTCCGCGCTCCAGGCGACCAGCGTGGTCATACTGGGCAACGTGATCATCCTGATCCCCATGCTGCTGATCGGGCACCCCGGCGCGCGCTACGGCGTGCCCTTCGCGGTGCTGGTGCGCGCCTCGTTCGGGACCGTGGGCGGGCGCCTTCCGGCGGCGGCCCGCGCGCTCGTCGCCTGCGGGTGGTACGGCATCCAGACCTGGATCGGGGGCGAGGCGCTCCTCACTCTGCTGGGCATCTTCCTCGGCGCGGACATGCGCGGAAGCCCGCTGCCCTTCTTCGGCATCGGCCTGGGTGAACTGCTCGCGTTCCTGGCGTTCTGGACGATCCAGCTGGCCTTCGTGCGCAAGGGCATCCTCACCATCCGGCGACTGGAGACCTGGACCGCGCCCTTGAAGATGGTGGCCTGCTTTGGCCTCCTGTGGTGGGCTCTCGATGCCGCAGGCGGTGTCGGGCCGATCTTCTCCAGCCCCTCGGCCTTCGTTCCGGGCGGCGCGCGCGAAGGCGAGTTCTGGCTGGTCTTCCTACCCTCGCTCACGGCCATGGTGGGCTTCTGGGGGACGCTGGCGCTCAACATTCCCGACTTCACGCGCTTCGCCAAAAGCCAGAAGGATCAGATGATCGGCCAGACGCTGGGCCTGCCCCCGACGATGGGCCTTGTCGCGCTGATCAGCGTGATGACGACCTCGGCGACGGTGGTGATCTACGGCGAGGCGATCTGGGACCCGGTGCAGCTGGCCGGAACGCTCTCAGGCCCCTTCGTGCTGCTCGGGCTTATCGTCATCGCGGTCGATACCGTCTCGTGCAACATTGCGGCGAACCTGGTGTGCTCGGCCTACGACTTTGCCGCGCTCTACCCCGCGCGCATCTCCTACCGCACCGGGGCGCTGTTCACCGCCTTCATCGGCCTGTTCATGATGCCCTGGAAGCTCCTGGAGAGCACCAATGGCTACATCTACACCTGGCTCACCGGGTATGGCGCGCTGCTCGGACCCATCGCGGGCATCCTCATCGCGGACTACTGGCTGGTGCGCGGAACACGGCTCGACGTCGAGGGGCTCTACCAGGAGCACGGGCCCTACCGCTATGGCAATGGCTGGAACCCCAAGGCCCTGATCGCGCTGGCCGCGGGCATCGCGCCCAACGTGCCGGGCTTTCTCGCCGTCTCGTTCCCGGCGAACTTCGCCGGCGTGGGCTGGTTCTGGGGGCAGGTCTACACCTACGCCTGGTTCGTGGGTGTGCTGGTGGCGCTGGGCGTCTATGCCGGGCTCATGCGGATGGGCGCGCAGGATGTGCCTTCAGGGGAAGTCCAGGCAGCAGAATAAAGAAATTCCGAGGGCCATCGCCCTCGGGCTCCCCTTACTGGCGACCTCACCTTTCGCAGCCGCCGTGGCGCGCGAGAGGTGAGGTCGCCCGTTTTGGGGTCAAGGGGCGATGGCCCCTTGGAAAATATCTTCTTAGTCCGAAACGAACCCACCGCGCGGATCGTCGGCATCGAGGTCCGAGAACTTCGTGATGCGCGCCTCGAACTTCAGGCGCACGCGGCCGGTGGAGCCGTGACGCTGCTTGGCGACGATCAGTTCGGCAAGGCCGGTGACCTGTTCCATGCGCTGGCGCCAGGCTTCCCACTTGTCGACCACGTCTGGCGGATCGCCTTCGGCGGGGAACTTGGGCTCGGTCGCGTTGACGTAGTAGTCTTCGCGGAAGACGAACCAGACCATGTCGGCGTCCTGCTCGATCGAGCCGGATTCGCGAAGGTCGGAGAGCATCGGCTTCTTGTCCTCGCGGCTTTCCACCGCGCGGCTGAGCTGGGAGAGCGCGATCACGGGCACTTCCAGTTCCTTCGCCAGCGTCTTCAAACCACGGGAAATTTCCGAAATTTCGTTCACGCGGTTGTCGTTGGCGCGGCCCGAGCCGGAGAGCAGCTGCAGGTAGTCGATGATGATGAGGCCGATGTTGTAGCGGCGCTTCAAGCGGCGCGCGCGGGTGCGCAGCGCGGCGATCGAGAGGCCCGGCGTGTCATCGATGTAGAGCGGCAGCTCGGCGAGGCGCTGGCTGGCAAAGGAGAGCTGCTGGAAGTCCTCGCGGCTGATCTTGCCCATGCGCAGCGCTTCGGAGCTGATGCCCGACTGTTCGGCTAGGATACGCGTGGCCAGCTGGTCGGCGCTCATTTCCAGGCTGAAGAAGGCGGTCGGCGCGCCCACCGAGCGGCGCGGCTCGATCCCCAGGGCCATGTCGTCGACATAGCGCTGCGAGGTATTGAACGCGATATTGGTGACGAGCGAGGTCTTGCCCATGCCGGGACGTCCGGCCAGGATGATCAAGTCGGAATCGTGAAGGCCACCGATCTTGGAGTTGACCGATTCCAGACCGGTCGTCTTGCCCGAGATGTTGCCGCCCGAATTGAACGCCTTCTCGATGTTGAAGATCGCGGTGTGGGTGGCCTGCGCGAAGCTCTTGGCCTCGTTGGCCGAGGCGGCGCCTTCGGCCACCTTGTAGAGCGCGGCTTCGGCCTGTTCGATCTGCTGCTGCGGCTCGACCGCCTCGGAGGTGTCCATCGCCCCTTCGACGAGGGTGCGGCCCACCGTGATCAGTTCGCGCAGGAGCGCCAGGTCGTAGATCTGGTCGGCCAGTTCGCGCGGGGCCAGGAGGCCCTGTCCGTCGGCGGTGAGGCGGGCGAGGTAGGACACGCCGCCCAGCGCTTTCAGCTGTTCGTCGGCCTCGAAATAGGGGCGCAGCGTGACCGGGGTGACCACCGCCTTGCGGTCGAGCAGGGTGACGATGCGCTCGAAGATGCGGGCGTGGACGGGCTCGAAGAAGTGCTGGGGGCCCAGCTGGGTCTGGAGTTCTTCCAGCACGCGGTTGTCGATCAGCAGCGCGCCCAGGAACGCGGCTTCGGCCTCCACGTTCGAGGGAAGGGCGCGCGCGCCCTGCGTGCCATCGCTCGAGACTTCGGCGAGTTTGAGAACGTCCTGCTGTGCCATAAGCCTTCCCCAATGCGCCCGCACGCGCCAGCGGGCAAGGGGGCGACGCGCAGGCGATGGCGAATTTTTTCCCCAGCTTGTGGATGGGGCGTGGCAAGGGCACCAAAGGTCAGGGTTGCCCGGTCCTGCTGCAAGCGCGTAAGGCCAGAGGAATCATGGCGGACCCGCGCATCTCTCATATCGAACTCGACGATACCACGATCCTGTGGCGCAATGCCGATATCGAGCAGGAGCGCCGGATCGCGATCTTCGACCTGATCGAGGACAACCTGTTCAAGCCGCTGCGCGCCTTTGAGGGCGGGCACGAGGGGCCCTACCACCTGCATCTTTCGGTACGCGACGGGCGGCTTTCGATGCAGGTTTCGGACGAAAAGGGCACCGAGCTGGAAACGCTGGTGCTGGGCCTGGCGCGCTTTCGCCGGCCCATCCGCGAATACTTCGCGATCTGCGAGAGCTACTATCAGGCGATTCGCAAGGCCACCGCGCAGGAGATCGAGACCATCGACATGGCCCGGCGCGGCATCCACAACGACGCCGCCGAACTCCTGATCGAACGTCTCGACGGCAAGGTCGAGACCGACCATCCGACCGCGCGGCGTCTGTTCACGCTGATCTGCGTGCTCCA
Source organism: Novosphingobium sp. MBES04 (assembly GCF_000813185.1). Classification (NCBI taxonomy): domain Bacteria; kingdom Pseudomonadati; phylum Pseudomonadota; class Alphaproteobacteria; order Sphingomonadales; family Sphingomonadaceae; genus Novosphingobium; species Novosphingobium sp. MBES04. The sequence goes on from NZ_DF850489.1 coordinate 248,150, forward strand.
TATCCGTGGTTGACGATTGTTAACGATCGAAGACGATACTTCACACTTACACTGCACGCGCTGACGACAGGGCCCGGGACGCAATCAAGGCATGACATCGCGAAGGAAGAAGGCGGCCGCACGGCTGCGCTGGCTGGTGCGCTTCGTCGTGGTGCTGGCGGTGCTGGGTCTGGGCGGCGCAGGCTGGGCCTGGTACCGGGCGCATAGCTGGCTGCCCGACCGCGCGCTCTATCCCACGCAAGGGGTCGAAATCGGCGCGCGCGACGGCGAGGTCAGCTGGAAGTCGCTGAAGGCCATCGGCGCGGACTTTGCCTATATCGATGCCAGCGCCGGTGTGGACGAGCGCGATCCGCGTTTCGTCGCCAACTTCGAGGCCGCGCGCGGTGCCGGGATGCAGGTGGGGGCGGTCCACCGCTACGATCCGTGCCAACCGGCCGAAAAGCAGGCGGCCAACTTCGTCACCACGGTCCCGCGCGAGGGGGACCTGCTGCCCCCCGCGGTCGAGCTCGACACGCTGGCCGATGGCTGCGCGGGCAAGGTCTCCGACGCGCGGGTCGAAAGCGAGCTGATGACCTTCCTCAACCAGGTCGAGACGCACACGGGCAAGCCCACGATCCTCAAGGTCACGCAAGGCTTCCAGGCGCGCTACGCGATTGCGCGCAAGCTCGACCGCAACCTGTGGCTGGTGCGCGACCGCTTTGCCCCCTCCTACGCGGGGCGTGACTGGATGCTGTGGACCGCCAACAGCGCGCTTTCGACACAGATTGCCCCGGGCGATCTGCGCTGGCTCGTGATAAGGCCCGCGTCATGACGACGACAACGCCCGATTCCCTTTCCGAGGCCCAGCGCGACGCGCTGCTGGCCCAGGCGCGCGAGGCTGCGCACAGCGCCTATGCGCCCTATTCGAAGTTCCATGTGGGGGCCGCGCTCCTGATGGGAGATGGCTCGGTGGTGACCGGCGCCAATGTCGAGAACGCGAGCTACGGTCTCTCGCTCTGCGCCGAGACGGTGGCGGTCGCCAAGATCCTGTCCCAGCCCGGTGAGGCCGGGCGGCTGGTCGCGGTTGCGGTGACCGGCGGGGCTCCCGGTCATCCGGGCGAGGGCATGGTGGTGACGCCGTGCGGACGCTGCCGCCAGATGCTCAACGAGGTCGCTCAGCTGGGCGGTACGGACCCGGTGGTGTGGAGCGATGGCGCGGACGGCGTCCTGGAAGAGCCGCTCTCGGTGCTGATCCCGCACGCGTTCGGTCCGGCTAATCTTGCGTAAGGGCAAGCAGTAAGAAGTTTTTTCAAGGGGCCATCGCCCCTTGACCCCCGAATCGGCGACCTCACCATTCTCGGCCACCGTGGCGCGTGAAAGGTGAGCTCGACAGTTCGGGGAGCCCGAGGGCGATGGCCCTCGGATTCTCTCTTCCTTCTGGCCTATCTCAGCCCGCGTCGCGCTCTTCGAGCCATTCAAGCAGCGCGCCCAGACAATCCTGGCCCAGCTGCATCGAGCGTTCCGGGCTCCAGGCCTGGCGCGGATCGGCGGCGGGGTCGTGGTCCTTGAAGGGCATTTCCAGCGTCATCGAGACGGCGCCGAAGCGTTCGGCGACCTGGTTGGTCGACATCGCGAGGTTGCCCTTGCCCGCAGGCGCGGTCGGGTAGCCCAGCTTGCGCTGGAAATCGGGCGTGCGGCGGTCGAGCAGTTCGCCAAAGCGATCGTACCCGGCTTTCTGCGCGGGCGTGAGCGAGGGAATGCCCTCGAAACCGGCGAGGAATACGGCGGGGATCGCCTCGTCACCGTGGACGTCCATCGCAAAGTCGACCCCGGTCGCGTCCATCGCGTTGCGGATGGCGAGGACTTCGGGCGATTTCTCGGGGGTGGGCTCGGCCCATTCGCGGTTGAGGTTGGTGCCAACCGCGTTGGTGCGCAGGTGCCCGCGGCGCGAGCCGTCCGGGTTGCAGTTGGGCACGATGTGGAAGCTGGCGCGGCGGCGCAGTTCGCGGCCCACCGAGTTCGCCGGATCGGTCAGCAGGTCGAGCGCGCCTTCCATCCACCATTCGGCCATCGATTCGCCGGGATGCTGGCGGGCGTAGAGCCACACGCTGACCGGGCCGGTGCCCATTTCGAGGCAATCGAGCGGCTGGCCGTCGAGCGTGGTGCCCAGCGTGCGCAGCGTCACGCCCTCGCACTGCGCGGCGTCGGCGATGAGATCGTGGTGGCGCTCCATCGAGTAGGGCGCGAAGTAGGCGAACCAGGCGAGGTCGGAGCTGGGTTTGTAACGGATCGTCAGGCTGCCGCCTTCATCGCCCTCGGCAAAGGTGCTCGGTGTGCGCGTCCACAGCGCGCGGTCCTCGGAGACGCAGGCGTTGTAGCCGGGCCAGCCCATCGGATAGGCCGAGCCATTGAGGCCGGTGATCTTGAGCGTGAGTTCGCGGCCCGCCGCGCCCGACACGCGAAAGTGGAACCACTGGGCAAAGTCGCTCATGTGGTCGGGCTGGATGGCAAGGCGTGCGCTGGCGCCGTTGATCGAGAGCACCTCGATGTTGCCCGCGTCGAAGTCGGCGTGGATCTGGATGTCGGTCATTCTGGTCTTTTCTGTCATTTCACGAGGATGGTTTCGCCCGATTCGCCGGGGAAACCTTCAAGTAGGGCGCGGGCGAGCGCCTGGGCGCTCGCGTCGGGCGCGGCAAGGTCGGATTTGCTCGAAACGATCCGGTGGGCGCGGCCCTCCCACTGGCGCGCACCCGAGGCGGCGTCATCGATGGTGAGGAAGAGGCGGGTCTCGATCTGCTCGCCGGGACGCGGCGTGAGGTCGAGGCCGATGCCAAGGCCCACCCCCGATCCGTAGCCACCGGTTCCCGCGCTGCCGCCCACCGAAACCGGCGAGCGACCGGAGGAGGGGCGGAAACGCTCCTGCTCGAGGCGCAGGCGCGCGACGCTTTGCGCGGTGCCCTCGCCCGCGGAGGCGGGAAGGACGCGGTAGCCTGCGCGGGTCAGCTCGGCGGCGATGGCCGCACGGTAGGGGGCAAGTTCCAGGCTGCTGGCATCGCTCGTCACGAGCTCGAGGCGCAAGGCCCCGCGCGGGGTGCCGGGCGCTGCGGGCAGGCGGTGGAAACGGGTGACCTCGACAGGCCCCGCCACAGGCGTTGTCGTGCAGGCGGCAAGGCTTGCCAGCACGCCGCCTGCGGTGAGCGCAAGCAGGGGAAAGGGCAGCCTTGGCATTGCGGATCTCCCGGAAAGTGCGGATCTCCCAAAGGGGAGGGGCGCGTGGATCGTTCGGGCACCGTTCGGTGCGTCGATCCCCCTGATGTGGGCGTCCGGGCGCCGGGATGCAAGCGCGCTAATTGGCGGGAAGGGCGCCGTTTTGGGGATCGGGCAGGACTTCGGGCGCCTCGGGGATGCCGATCTCGGTGACAGGCACGGTGACCGGCTCGCCGTCGGGGAAGCGGTCGAGCAGGGCATCGGCAAGCCGCGTCGCGATGGCGGCCTCGCTCCAGTCCTCGTCGCCTTCGTAGGTGGCCATCTCGGCGTTGCCTTCCCACAGCACCTTGCCCTCGGCCCGGTCGCGGATGGTCAGCTCAAGCCGGGTCGAGACAAGCGCGGTGCGCGGCTTGGACATGTCGACATTGACCGAGAGGCCATAGGCCGTGCCCAGCGTGCCGACCGAGACGGCCGCGGCGCCGCTGACCGGCTTGTGGTCCATCTCGGCGGGGACAAGCACGCGCTGGCGAATCGTGAGCGCGGCGACCTGCGTGTCGGGGCCGGTGGTGTTGAGCGTGTCGTAGCCGGCGGCCACGAGCGAGTTGACCACGGCGGCCTCGAAGCGGGCGCGCTGGGCGGGATTGACCCAGTCCGCACCCGGCACGGTCTCGGGGCCGTCGTCGTGCGTGTTTTCCTGCGCGGTGGTGACGACCTTGATCGGGCCGTGGCCCAGCGCATCGGCCAGCGCATCGGCGCGCACGAATCGGCTGACCTGGACGCGGCCATCGCGTGGGTCCTTCTCACGATGGCTGGAACGCGGCGCCATCGGTGCGATCGGGCCGCTCCAGCCCGGCCCGCGCCAGCCACCATAGCCCCCGTATCCGCCCCAACCGCCATAGCGCGAGCCCCAGCCCGGCTGGGCGAGGGCGGGGGAGATCAGGAGGGCGCTGGCCAGCGAAACCGTCAGCACCCGCCCGGCGGCGCGGCGCACAGGGCCAGCGATGGACAGGCGATTCGGCGAAAGATCTCGATAGGCCACGTGCGTCTTTTCCTTGGGGCTGGCGTGTCGGGCGCGATCTGGGTAGGGGAGCGGACCCGCGAAGGCCATAGCATCTGCGTGCGTTGCTGGCAGATGAATGGCCCCGTTTTGCCGTTGCTGGCGCGGCGCGATGCTTGACTCTGCGCGCGCCAACCAGTAACGGGCCGACTTCAAATTTCCGGCGGTCGGTAACCGCCTGACCAACCTGGACGAGACAAGACATGAAGATTCGCAACAGCCTCAAGTCGCTCAAGGGCCGTCACCGCGATAACCGCGTGATCCGTCGCCGTGGCCGCACCTACGTCATCAACAAGACGCAGCCCCGCTTCAAGGCGCGCCAGGCTGATCTGATTCGCCTGTCCCCGCGGCCTGTCGGCGGCGGGGAAACTTACGGCGGTCGGTCTGTGCACTGATGACATGAGACCCCCGCCATGTGCGGGGGTTTTGCCATGTCCGGAATAGATGCCGTTGTTTTCGACGTGGGCCGTGTGCTTGTCCAATGGGACATGCGCCGCCTGTTTGCCCAGCTCATCGACGATCCGCAGGAGCTGGAATGGTTCTGCACCACGGTCGTCACCGAGAAATGGCACCATCAGCATGACGAGGGCCGCGAGCTTTCCGAGCTCGTCGCCGAGCGCAAGGCCGAGTTTCCCGGCCACGATCACCTGATCGACGCCTACGCCACGCGCTTCCTCGAGACGATCCCCGGCAATGTCCCGGGCTCGCACGAGATCGTGCGCGAACTCGCCGCCTCGGGCATGGAGCTGTTCGCGATCACCAACTTCGCCTCGCCCTTCTGGCGCGAATACCGCGCGCAGGAACCGCTTTTCGACCTGTTCGGGGAGATCGTCGTCTCGGGCGATGAAAAGATTGCAAAGCCCGACCGTCGCATCTTTGACCTGGCCGCGCAGCGCTTTGGCCACGCACCTTCGGCCATGCTCTTCATCGATGACAACGCGGCCAATATCGAGGCCGCGGCGGCGCTCGGCTGGAATGTCCATCATTTCCAGGATGCGCCCACCCTGCGCGCCGACCTTGCGTCCCGGGGGCTGCTCGCCTGAGCGCGCGGCGCCTGTCGTCACAGCCTGTGCTTCTGGCTGGAACACATTTCTCCTGTCTGCCTTAACCCTTCTGCAGGGTGTGAAACTTTTATTTCGCACCTGCAGCGGGGGGTCCTTGGCAAGTCCCGTTCTATGTTGCATCACGTGGACAAACGGGAGTCACGATGTCGACGACGAACGCACCGAAGTTTGACGAAATGCTCAACGAGGACGGAACTGTTCGTTCCGCCTATGCCGATTTTCGCAATTGGTACGATGCGCAGGACAAGTCCTGGCTGAAACGACAGGACGGGGAAGCGGAACGTTTCTTCCGGCGCATCGGAATTACTTTCAATGTCTACGGGGAATCGGACGCCGAAGAGCGCCTCATCCCCTTCGACATGATCCCCCGGATCATCACCGCGAAGGAATGGCGCAAGCTCACCAAGGGCATCGAGCAGCGCGTGCGCGCGATCAACGCCTTCCTTCAGGACCTTTACCACCGGCAGGAAATCATCCGCTCCGGACGCCTCCCGATCAGCGCCTTGCGCAACAACGAGGCGTTCCTCTCGCAGATGATCGGCTTCACCCCGCCAGGCGGCGTCTACACCCACATCGTGGGCATCGACCTCGTGCGCACGGGGCCCGATGAATTCATGGTGCTGGAGGACAACGCGCGCACGCCCTCGGGCGTCTCCTACATGCTGGAGAACCGCGAGACGATGATGGCGATGTTCCCGGACCTGTTCACGCAGATCCCGGTGCGCCCCGTTTCCGACTACCCGCGCCGCCTCGCCCGGTCGCTGCGCGCCTGTGCGCCCGCGGCCTACAACGCGGCCGGGGGCAAGCGCCCGGTCGTCGCGGTGCTGACGCCGGGCATCTACAACTCGGCCTATTTCGAGCACGCCTTCCTCGCCGACCAGATGGGCGCGGAACTAGTGGAGGGCAGCGACCTTCGCATCATGAACGGGCGCGTCGCGATGCGCACGACGACCGGCTACAAGGCGATCGACGTCATCTACCGCCGTGTCGATGATGATTATCTCGACCCGCTCACCTTCAACGCGGATTCGGTGCTGGGCGTGGCGGGCATCATGGACGTCTACCGTTCGGGCGGCGTCACCATCGCCAACGCGCCGGGCACAGGGATCGCCGATGACAAGGCGATCTACAGCTACATGCCCGAGATCGTGGAATTCTACACAGGCGAGAAGCCGATCCTCAACAACGTGCCGACCTGGCGCTGTTCGGAAGCGGATTCGCTGGCCTACGTGCTCGACAACCTCAAGGACCTGGTGGTCAAGGAAGTGCACGGCTCGGGCGGCTACGGCATGCTGATCGGGCCTACCTCCTCCAAGAAGGAGCTGGCCGCCTTCGAGCAGAAGCTGCGCGCCAAGCCCGACAACTACATCGCCCAGCCCACGCTCTCGCTCTCGACGGTGCCGATCTTCACGCGCGAGGGGCTGGCGCCGCGCCACGTGGACCTGAGGCCCTTCGTGCTGGTCTCGCCCGACGGGATCGACATCACGCCCGGCGGCCTCACCCGCGTCGCGCTCAAGAAAGGATCGCTGGTGGTCAATTCCTCGCAGGGCGGTGGCACCAAGGACAGCTGGGTGCTGGAGGACTGATGCTCGGACGTGCTGCCAATGGCGTTTACTGGATGGCCCGCTACCTGGAGCGGGCGGAGAACACCGCGCGCCTGATCGACGTGGGCTTCCACCTCGCGCTCACCGGATCGAGCAAGGATTCGCAGCACGACGAGTGGCGCTCGGTGCTGACGACGGCCGGCCTGATCGAGGATTACGAGGCGCTCTACTCCGATTTTTCCGGCCCGCAGGTGTTCAACTACATCCTGCGCGATCCCGAAAATCCGGGCTCGGTGCTCAAGATGCTCGAATACGCGCGCACCAACGCGCGGGTCGTGCGCACCAGCATCACCAACTCGGTGTGGGAAGCCACGAACGAGGGGTGGATGACGCTCAAGGACATGCTCGCGCGGCCCGTGCGCGAGACGAACCTGGGCGAAGTGCTCACCGCGATCCGGCGCACCGGCACGCTCGTGCGCGGCGCGCTTGAAGGCACCATGCTGCGCAACGAGGTCTACAACTTCGCGCGCATCGGCACCTTCATCGAGCGCGCGGACAACACCGCACGCATTCTCGATGTGAAGTACTACGTGCTGCTGCCTTCCAACGCCTGGGTCGGTTCCAACCTCGACAACCAGCAGTGGGACACGCTGCTGCGCTCGGTCGCGGGCAACCGGGCCTTCTCCTGGCTCAACGCGGGCTCGATGGACCCGCGCGAGATCGCCCGCTTCCTGATCCTCGACGGCCAGTTCCCGCGCAGCCTGGTGTTCTGCGCCGAGAAGATCCGCAGCAACCTGGCCGGCCTTGCCAAGGAGTACGGCGGAGAGACGTCCGCGCACGAACTCCTGCGCGACAAGCTCTCGCGCCTGCACCAGATCGATGTCGAGGAAATCTTCGACCAGGGCCTGCACGAATTCCTGCAGGACTTCATCACCCGCACCAACGAGGTCGGCGCCGTGATCGCGGCCGACTACCGCTTCACAGAGTAAGGGGCCTTCGTGCTGCTGACCGTTTCCCATACGACCCGCTATGTCTTCGAAGACCCCGTTTCGCATGGATTGCAGCGCCTGCGCCTGAAGCCCAAGTCCACCCACGGGCAGGAGGTGCTCGACTGGACGATGGAGCTGACCGGCGCGAAGGTCGAGGCCGAGTACGACGACCAGCACAACAACCACACCGCGCTCGTCTCGCTGGAGGCGGGCGCGCGCGAAGTGATCGTGACCTGCAAGGGTTCGGTGCAGACCTCGATCAGCGACGGGGTCACGGGCATGCATTCCGGGCACATGCCGCTGTGGTGCTTCCTGCGTCCGACCGACCTTACCCGCGCGGGCAACAAGGTGCGCCAGCTCGTCGCCTCGGTCGCGGCGAACCGGGAGGACACGCTCGGGTTCCTCCACGCGCTGTCCTACGCGGTGGGCGAGGCGGTCGAGTACCTGCCGGGTGAGACCGACACGACGACGACGGCCGAGCAGGCTCTCGCGGCGGGCAAGGGGGTGTGCCAGGACCACGCCCATATCTTCATCAGTGCCGGACGCCTGCTCGACATTCCGATGCGCTACGTGGGCGGCTATCTCAAGATGGACGACCGCGAGGAGCAGGAGGCCGGGCACGGCTGGGCCGAGGCCTACGTCCAGGGGCTGGGCTGGGTCGGTTTCGATATCTCCAACAAGGTCTGCCCGGATGAGCGGTACATCCGCGTAGCCACGGGTTGCGATTATCGCGAGGCCGCGCCGGTTACAGGTATTTCCCAAGGCGGCGGCGCGACGAGCCTCGATGTCCATTTGTCGGTGGCCGAGAAGCTGCTAGGAGGACAGCAGCAGCAGCAATCCGGCGACGGGGCGCAGCAGCAGCAGACGGGAAGCGGCTCGGCCTGAAGGCCGGTCTGTCCCGGCTGTTCAGGTTACGGGACGTGAGACGTTCGGGGCAGGGCTCCGGCGCTCCTCAGAAAAGTTTGCAGGAACAAGAGCTTCCATGACGTACTGCGTTGGCATGATGCTGGAGCGTGGCCTCGTGTGCATGAGCGACACGCGGACCAATTCGGGGGTCGATAATATCTCGACCTTCCGCAAGATGAACCACTGGGAAGTGCCCGGTGAGCGAATCATCACGATCATGACGGCGGGCAACCTGGCCACCACGCAGGCCGTGATCAGCCAGCTGGAAGAGCGCAACAAGGCCCCTTCGGACCGGCACAACTCGCTGCTCGAGGCCGAGACGATGTTCCAGGTCGCCACGATCGTGGGCAACCTCCTTCACGAGACGATCGCCAGCCGGGTCGAGGACAACGGCCAGCGCGCGGCGGCGGGCACCTTCAGCGCGACGATCATCGTGGCGGGCCAGATCGCAGGGATGGAGCCGCGCCTGTTCATGATCTACCCGGAAGGCAACTTCATCGAGGCGAGTTTCGACACCCCTTTCTTCCAGATCGGGGAGACCAAGTACGGCCGGCCCATCCTCCTGCGCGGCTACGAGCCCGACATGAGCTTCGAGGCGGCGGTGAAGCTGCTGACCGTGTCCTTCGATTCGACCCTCAAGGCCAATCTCTCGGTGGGCCTCCCGCTCGACCTTCTGGTGATCGAGCGCGACCGCTTCACCCCGCTCCACGAGCGGCGCATCGAGGCGGGCGACCCCTACCTGCAGTCGGTCTCGGACGGCTGGGGTGAGGCGCTGCGCCAGGCGTTGGAAGCGCTGCCCGATTACCGCATGGACGGCGATGCGGGCGGCCTGTCGGCCTGATTCGCGAGAGCGCAAAACACCTCCATTTTCGAGTTAGTTGGCGCTGCTAACGCGCCTGCCCGCGTGGTACCCCAAGGCTTCGACTCCCCCACAAGAATGGAGCGGATCATGGGCCTTGGATTGTTCAGAAAAGGTGGCCGCGGGCCTGCGCAGAGCAGCTCGGCGGCGCGCATGCGCGACGTGCGCACCGAAGGGAAGGGCTACTTCCTCGCGGGCAAGGGGCAGTACACGCACGAGGTGGTGCGGCTGGCCCGGGGCCATTCGGCGCTGGCCTGGGGGGCAGAGGCGCCCACGGCCGTGGCGGGGATCGTCACGCATGGGACCAGTCAGGCAAGAGTGCTCGGGCGCGATTTTCTCGCCCGGCTGGTCGAGACCGCGCCCAATGGCTTTGCCTGCAACCGCATCGCCGTCCACATCGCGGGCGAAGGCATCGGCTACCTGCCGCCCAGCCTTTCGTCGATCTACGCCGAATGGGCCGAAGACTGGCGCCTGACCCAGACCTTGATCCTGTGCAAGGCGCGCGTTCTCATCAAGCCGGGCAAGGGGCCCCGGCGGCGCCCCTGCGCACAAGTCATGCTCGATATTGCCCGCCCCTTTGAAATCCGCGCCTTCGGGAGTTGAGGGAAGGGGGGGGGCGGACAGCCGCCGCCTAGCGGCAATAGCTCCCGCCGCTCGCTTCCAGGTGGAAGTGGTTGGCATGCGCGGCGTTGTAATCGGGACCCAGCACCATGCCGAACCGCTTGCAGGCGCTCTCGTGGACGACGCGCAGGAAGCGCTTTTCCGCGCCGGATCCCTGTTCCCAATCGTCCAGGACCGAAATCCGCCGTCCGTCGGCAAGGACGAAGCCGGAGACGTCGATGGCGTTGGCGGTGGCATGGCCCGAACGCTTCGCGGTCCCCGCCACGTTGCGGCAGTTGTAGCTGCCGAAGGTCTCGATCCGCGCGATGCGGCTGCCCAGGATCTGCTCGGCCGCGCGGTCGACGCCAAAGCGCGCCCATCCGGCAAACCCGGTTGCCACCGTGCAGGTCACCGGCCCCAGATTGGTGAGGCCAAGCGAGGCGGTGTCGCTGGCAAGGCTGGACAGGCGCACCGTGTTCACGGTCGAACAGCCCTTGCCGAAGTACTTGTCATCAAGCGGCTGGAAGGCGGCGTGCTGCGCGCTCAGTTCGCTCAGGCATTGGCCAAAGGCGGGGCTGGGGCGGCTGTAGGCGCGCGATGGCCGCGAGGATTGGGACTGCCGTGCGCTCTCGCGCTGCGAGGCAGGCGGCTGCGGGCTGCCGATGCAGGCGCCGAGCAGGCCCACAAGGGGCAGGATCAGCAGGTTTCTGCGCATGGGACGAGCTTATCACACCTGCGTGGTTAACGTGAGGTTGCTCACTCAACCCGTGGAGATCGCAGCAGTTCCAACGGGTTGGCGCTCCGAGCCGGCCAGCATTTGGAGAAAGTAGCAGGATGTGTCCGAGGGCCATCGCCCTCGGGCTCCCCAAACTGTCGAGCTCACCTTTGTCGCGCCGCCTTGGCGCAGACTGGTGAGGGTGCCGATCTTGGGGTCAAGGGGCGATGGCCCCTTGAAAGATAACTTCTTTTTCGTGTCTGGCGGACGTCTCTGCGCGGGCGCCATCACGCGAAAGTGCCCTTTTGCTCCGAGATGTATCCGACCATCGTACAATTGCCCCGATTGGCAGCGGGAATCGTTTGACATGATCGGGCAACGCTTTAGATGCGGCTTCGGGCCACGCGGTCCCAACGCCGCGCGTGCTCTCTGTGAGGAGAGTCTTAAATGACTGATATTACGGTTCCGGCGCGCAAGCCTGCGCGTCCGCATTTCTCGTCGGGTCCCTGCGCCAAGGCACCCACCTTTGCTCCCGAAAAGCTGGCCACCGAATCGCTGGGTCGTTCGCACCGCGCGAAGATCGGCAAGTCGCGCCTTCAGTACTGCATCGACCTGATGCGCGAAGTGCTGCAGCTGCCCGACACCCACCGCATCGGTATTGTCCCCGGTTCCGACACCGGCGCCTTCGAGATGGCCATGTGGACCATGCTCGGCGCCAAGCCGGTCACCACGCTCGCCTGGGAAAGCTTCGGCGAAGGCTGGGTGACGGACGCGGCCAAGCAGCTCAAGCTCGACCCCACCGTGATCCGCGCCGACTACGGCCAGATCCCCGACCTCACCCAGGTGGATTGGAGCAACGACGTGCTCTTCACCTGGAACGGCACCACCTCGGGCGTGCGCGTTCCCAATGCGGACTTCATTCCCGCCGACCGTGAAGGCCTCGCCTTCGCCGACGCGACCTCGGGCGTCTTCGCCTACGACATCGACTGGTCCAAGATCGACGTGGCCACCTTCTCCTGGCAGAAGGTTCTGGGCGGCGAGGGCGGCCACGGCGTCCTGATCCTCGGCCCCCGTGCGGTCGAGCGTCTGGAAACCTACACCCCCGATCGCCCGCTTCCCAAGATCTTCCGCATGACCAAGGGCGGCAAGCTGATCGAGGGCATCTTCAAGGGCGAGACGATCAACACCCCCTCGATGCTGGCCGTCGAAGACGCGATCTTCGCGCTGGAGTGGGCCAAGGACCTGGGCGGCCTCGAAGGCCTCAAGGCCCGTTCCGACGCCAATGCGGCCGCTCTCGACAAGATCGTTGAAGAGCGCGACTGGCTCGGTCACCTGGCCGCCGATCCGGCGACCCGTTCGAAGACCTCGGTCTGCCTCACCGTCGAAGGCGCGGACACCGACTTCATCAAGAAGTTCGCCGCCGCACTTGAGAAGGAAGGCGCGGCCTTCGATCTCGCCGGCTACCGCGATGCGCCCGCAGGCCTTCGCATCTGGTGCGGCGCCACGGTCAACACCCAGGACATCGAGGATCTCGGTCCCTGGCTTGACTGGGCCTACGCCACCGTCAAGGCCGCTGCCTGATTTTGTCGCTGTGTCCCGGCCATCGCGCCGGGGCCGGTTCTCCCGCAGGCCTGGCCATGTGCCGCCTGTGCTCCCCGCCAGCTGTCCATGTGTGGACGCGCGGGACGACGACAAGGAATTTGTAAAATGACCAAGCCCAAGGTTCTCATTTCGGACAAGATGGACCCCAACGCCGCGCGCATCTTCGAAGAGCGCGGCTGCGACGTGGACGTCATCACCGGCGAAACGCCCGAGCAGTTGATCGCCCGCATCGGCGAATACGATGGCCTCGCCATCCGTTCCTCGACCAAGGTCACCAAGGAAATCCTTGATGCCGCGACCAACCTCAAGGTCATCGGCCGCGCCGGCATCGGCGTCGACAACGTCGACATCCCCTATGCCTCGGGCAAGGGCGTGGTTGTCATGAACACCCCGTTCGGCAACTCGATCACCACCGCCGAGCACGCCATCGCCATGATGTTCGCGCTGGCTCGCCAGATCCCGGAAGCCAACGCGCAGACCAAGGAAGGCAAGTGGCCGAAGAACGCCTTCATGGGCGTGGAAGTCACCGGCAAGACGCTCGGCCTCATCGGCGCGGGCAACATCGGCTCGATCGTTGCCAGCCGTGCGCTCGGCCTCAAGATGAAGGTCGTCGCCTACGATCCGTTCCTGACCCCTGAGCGCGCCGTGGAAATGGGCGTGGAGAAGGCCGACCTCGACACCGTCCTGGGCAAGGCCGACTTCATCACGCTGCACACGCCGCTGACCGAGCAGACCCGCAACATCCTCTCGGAAGACAACCTCGCCAAGACCAAGAAGGGCGTGCGCATCGTCAACTGCGCGCGTGGCGGTCTGATCGACGAGAACGCGCTCAAGAAGATGCTCGACAGCGGGCACGTCGCCGGTGCCGCGCTCGACGTGTTCCAGACCGAGCCGGCCAAGGACTCGCCGCTGTTCGAGTGCGCGAACTTCATCTGCACCCCGCACCTGGGCGCCTCGACCACCGAAGCGCAGGTCAACGTCGCGCTGCAGGTGGCCGAGCAGCTTGCCGACTACCTCGTCAACGGCGGCGTCACCAACGCGCTCAACATGCCCTCGCTCTCGGCCGAGGAAGCGCCCAAGCTCAAGCCCTACATGAAGCTCGCCGAACAGCTCGGCAGCCTCGTCGGCCAGCTGACCCGCGATTCGGTCCCGCGCATTTCGATCCACACCGAAGGTGCGGCCGCCGAACTCAATATGCGCCCGATGGTCGCCGCTGTTCTCGCCGGGTTCCTGCGCGTCCAGTCGGACTCGGTGAACATGGTCAACGCCCCCTACCTCGCCAAGGAGCGCGGTCTGGAAGTGCGCGAAGTGAAGACCGAGCGCGAAGGCAACTACCACACGCTGATCCGCGTCTCGGTCAAGACCGAAGCTGGTGAGCGTTCGGTGGCCGGCACGTTGTTCAACAACCAGGACCCGCGCCTGATCGAACTGTTCGGCATCAGCGTCGAATCCGACCTGTCGGGCGACATGATGTACATCGTCAACGAGGACGCACCGGGCTTCATCGGCCGCATCGGTACGCTGCTGGGCGAAAACGGCATCAACATCGGCACCTTCAACCTGGGTCGCCGCGAGACCGGCGGCGAAGCCGTGCTGATGCTCTCGGTCGACAGCGCGGTCCCCGAGGACGTGCTCAAGCAGGCCGAAGCGCTTCCGGGCGTGAAGCTGGTCAAGGCGCTCAAGTTCGCCTGATCCCCGCCGCGGCCTCCGGGCTGTCGTAGTTACGAACGATCATGGGGGCGGGCCTTCGGGCTCGCCCCCTTTTCGTTTCGAAGGGGCTGGGAACCTCGAAGAAGGGGAAGGAAGACAAATGCGAGGGCCATCGCCCTCGCGCTCCCGGAATCGGAGAGCGCAGCGCTTTACGCCATGGCCGCTCCTTCCCGCCGCCCGCAGTTCCGCATGGTGCCCTCGCGCAGATGCTATGGCTGTTAGGCGCCCTAGTTGGTCGTTCGAGGGCTGATTTGACGCGCCGAGTAGCGGTCAGTCCGGTTTCCCTCGCCGTCCAGGTTTCTCAGCAGCCCAGACGGGTGACTAGGGCGT
>NZ_DF850489.1:263893-265262 GCF_000813185.1 Novosphingobium sp. MBES04
CTGCCGTTCCGTATATCGCGTCACGAGCGCACTTTGGCGATGATCAGATTGACGAAGAAGGCAAGTCCGATTGCGACTGCAACTACAGCCGCCATCATGATCCACATAGGCGTGTAGTCTCCAACGCAGGGCGGTTCTCGCCCTTCGCACCCTCCGCCGCCCATGATGCCTGCGGTGAACACGATCAATGCGACGGGCGCCATCAGCAGAAAAGCCGTAAGGCACCCCCAGTTCGTCGGACGGCTTGCGTAGCTCATCCTGCGATCCTGACTGGCGATGTTAGTGTCCGCAAGGGGCGTGTGCAGCCATTTCGCATTGGCGCCCTTGTTGGCCGTTTGGGGCCGAATCTACGCGCCAGGAAGCGGACCTTGCTACCGCAGCGCCTTCGGCTAACATTCCAGAATATGGACGCGCATATTTCTCTTGCTGATGTGAGCCAGCTGGTGGTGACGGAAATCGAAACCTTCGTTGTACCGGCCCCGCGTCCTGACCAGCTAGGAGAGGCTCTCCCTGAGGCATGGTTTGCGCAGCAATTAGATGAGATGAGAGCGTCTTTGATCGAGCCTTATATCATCGAGATTGATGGTGACGGGCGCTTCCCTGGAAGCATTCCCAAGCCGGTGCCAAGGCGGGTTGCCATTGTCGCTGAGGATGACGATATCTTCCTCGCTTATGATCCTGACCCTGACGGTGATTTCGCTTTGATATTCAAGTCAGCTTCCGGCTTTGGGGTATCGCCCAATCGTGGGCATGCCGTGGATTGCTTCATGTCGCGCTAGGCAAGGCGATTGCCCAAATCGGTGGCATGGAAGGACCGCAAAGGGGCGTGCGCTGAAATTCCGCCATGCGCCCATTGATGACCTTTGGCAGTCACGTTCTCTGCCTTGGAAGCGGTCATTCACGCGTGTCGAGCTATCCGACCTTGAGAGGGAAGGCGTCAGCATAGCCCGTCAATCTCGATCGACCATTTTGGATAGACAGCGGGAAGCGACCGAGCGGGGCCAGAATATCTGAGACGTCGGTCGAAAATTCAGCCCATTCGATCGCGCGAAGTTCGGTTGGACCAAATTCAATCGTGTCCATGTAGGGGTGAGGACAGGACAGGCTCGGAGGAAATTGCATCAAACGTGGAGTATCCACGTCGATAAACTTCACCACCATCTCGTGGATCTCGGGGCGTGCAACGTGAATAGCCGCAAACAGCTTTCTCCATTTCGTATCAGACATATACTAAGTAGCGAAGCGTCGTCGAGCAAGGCGGGCTACCGGGCGAGGATCATGGATCGTCATGTGGAAAGCATGGCTTGCAATAAGAGTGCTCGCAAGAGGGCGAATGGCTTCCGGCTAGCGCCCATCTACGCCGTTCATT
>NZ_DF850489.1:267174-268378 GCF_000813185.1 Novosphingobium sp. MBES04
GTTCATTCGGACAAAAGCCTGCTTCAATAGCTGCCATTCCCCAAGGCTGGCGCTTGGCATCTATGATGGATCGACGTTCCGACCAAACCGTCGTTCCATATTTGCTTATCCAACGATCATAACCAGGCAGGTCAGAGCGCATTTTTGCTGTATAGAAATAAAAATAAATTTCTTTCTCCAATGTCATTATGCCGCAATACTTAAAGTTACCGACACCGTTGTGAACTTAAACTCGCGATCATGGAAAAACACGCTAGGGCCGCCCTGAGCTAATTTTATCTGAGCTCCATCACAGAAGTCTATTAAGCGTTTGACAACAAACAGTCCCATTCCTGAGCCTTGGGATTCGAAATCTTGCGCGCGTTTTCCTCGAAAACCTGGAGAAAATACCTGCACTAATTCATCATCCAGCAGTACTGGGCCCAATGACGACGTCCTAGCCACAATATTATTTTCAAATTCTTCAATATTTATCTCAATATTATTGTTGTCAGGAGAGTATTTTGCGGCATTTTGTAGTATTATGTACGGAACTACGTCAAACATTTGAACTGCCTTGGCTCTGCTGTTGCTCGATCCAGACATCTCCAGCCTTAGCTTCCTCGACATCGACGAGGACATCATGCTTTTTCGAGCGCGATCAAAGGCGCGATAGACGTGGACATTCTGATCTTTGATCTGTGCGATCGAAGGATTGGTAATAACATCAAATATGTCAGAACGACTTTTCATCATCTCAGATAATTCAACAATGCTCTTGGCCGCTTCCCTATGTGAGCACTGGATATTATATGAATTGGATAGATCGGACTCTAGCGCATAAGCCGTGTTATAAAGATCCTTATTAACATTTCTGAATTCATGAACTCCAGAACTTACGATTGTCTGAAGTCGAGATTCCACAGCCTCAATGGTTGAAACTGATTTTTTTGCGTAGTTTTCCACGTCCGAACGATTGGTCTTGATTGAAAGACCTTCGAGCTTTCCCTGAGCTTTTGAGTATCCGATTATTTTAAGACCAAATATCGCTAAACGGACATTTCTTTCTGGCACCAAATTGAAGCAGTATACAGCATATCCCATTGGGCAAAGTTGCCAGCCATTTTTACACGTTTGATAAAATGTTAGCTGACGCTCTGCCGTAGTGCCCGGTGGAGGGGGGAATAAGGATCCACCCGACGGAATTCCGGATACGCCATCGCCT
>NZ_DF850489.1:272021-518507 GCF_000813185.1 Novosphingobium sp. MBES04
GAAAACAGCTATAGCTGAATCACTTATGCCGTCGATAGCACGTTGCCACAGTCTGTGATGTAAGCACGCTACGAGGGCATTATGAATGAGGAAGGGCGAGGCGGCGACTTGGTCGATCAGGAGTTTTCGGATTTGCTGAGGATAGGAAGTTTGCTGGCGCAGATGACCGCGATCGAGGTTATAGTGCCCACGCACTACGAATGGCAGCTTTCCCCCGATCGCGGCTCCGAAGGCGACGGTCGTGTATCGGCCCGACGATGACACTCCGGATAGGCCGCGCCGTATGTAACTGCCATCCTTCATGGATTGAGGAGGAAAGGCAGGCCTGCACCCGACAGTTTGGGGAGCCCGAGGGCGATGGCCCTCGGAACTCAACTTCTTTCCGCTTTTTCAGCCGCATTCTCGGGCAAGGCACACGAGAGGATGCCTGCAGCGCCTTGGCCTCGCGCGCGGTGAGATTGGATTTTCCTACACCGGGGCCCTGCGGTATTCTCTCCGTTCGCTCTGCCGTGTGGGGGGCGGTCGGACAGGAAAGGGATGCGTGGCGGTACAATTCTGCAAGGGCCGGACGGCGGGGCGGGGTGGCGCAGGGTGGCGGAGGACGGGTGACACGATCTTCCCCTGGACAGTGTCAACTGTGTCAACCTGGCTGTCACCCTTGGGCCGATAGGAGCGTAAAATCGGGGCGGAGGTGCCAAGATCGTGCGCGGGGGTGGCTCGCGGCTTGCTGAATCCGTCTTGCTGGCCCTATAGGCGCACCCGAACAAGGCTGCGCACCTCCCGCGCGCGGCTCGAAAGCGCCGGATCGCCCGATCTGCCGTCCGGCCATTGGAGTTTGGAAACGTTCACATGCAGGATACCGACCGCGACCTGTTGCCCGAAGGGCTTGGAGACCGTCTGCCCGCGCAGGCCCGTGCCGCGCAGCATGTGCGCCGCGTGGGGCATGACGTTCTGGCCAGCCACGGCTACGCGCGCGTCGAGCCGCCGCTTCTCGAATTCGAGAAGTCGCTGGCGAGCCGCATGGCCGGTGTCCAGGCGCGCCGCATGTTCCGTTTCGTCGATCCCGCGTCGCTGCGCCTTCTTGCGCTGCGCTCGGACATCACCGCGCAAGTCGCGCGCATGGCCGCGACCAGCCTCGCCACTGCGCCGCGCCCGCTGCGCCTGTCCTATTCGGGCCCGGTCTCGACGATCAAGGGCGATGGCCTCGACCCCGCGCGCGAACGTCTGCAACTGGGCGCCGAGCTGGTTGGCACTGATACCGTTGCGGCCGCGGCCGAGATCGTGGAGCTGGCCATCGAGACCCTGGCGAGCGCCGGGGCGACCGGGATCTCGGTCGACTTCACGCTGCCGGATCTTGTCGACACGCTGAGCGCCGGGCCTCTGCCGCTGGACGCCGCGCAGATCGAGAAGGTGCGCGAGATGCTCGATGCCAAGGACGCAGGCGGACTCGTCGACGTGGGCGGCGAGGGCTATCTCCCGCTGCTCTACGCGGTCGGCCCGTTCGAGAGCGCCATCGCACAGCTGGAGTCGTTCCAGGCGGGCGGTGCGCTCGACAGCCGTATCGAGGGGCTGCGCGCCATTGCTGCGCGCGTGGGCGGCAAGGCGCGCCTCACGCTCGACCCGTCCGAGCGCCATGGCTTTGAATACCAGTCCTGGTTCGGCTTCACGATCTACGCCGAGGGCATTTCGGGCAGCCTGGGCCGGGGCGGGACCTACCAGATTCTCGGCCAGGCGGGCGAGGAGCCCGAGGCCGCGACCGGCTTCTCGCTTTATCCCGACCCGCTCATCGGCGCGCTTGCCGCCACCTCGGACGAGCCGCAAAAGCTTTTCCTCCCGTTGGGTTACGACGTGCAGGTGGCTGCCCAGCAGCGCGCCGTGGGCTGGATTACGCTGGCCGCGCTGTCGGACAGCGACGATCCCCGTGCGCTGGGCTGCTCGCACGTTCTGGAAGGGCGCGAGGCGGTCGCGCTGTAAGGGGCAGGGCGGCCTTGTGGGTAATGCAATTCCCCGCGAGGCGGCCTTCATGGCAATTCTATTGCAGATGGCGGCGTCCAAACCTTGCCCTTGGCGCCTCCTTCCCCTAGGGCGCGCCTCGGAACTTCAATTAGCAGTGAAAGCGTGAAGCGTTGGCAAACGTAACGGTGATCGGCGCCCAGTGGGGCGATGAGGGCAAGGGCAAGATCGTGGACTGGCTGGCCAGCCGGGCCGACGCGGTTGTCCGTTTCCAGGGCGGCCACAACGCCGGGCACACGCTCGTCGTGGGCGAGCAGGTCTACAAGCTGTCGCTGCTGCCTTCGGGCATCGTGACCGGCACGCTGTCGATCATCGGCAACGGCGTCGTGCTCGATCCCTGGCACCTAAAGTCCGAAATCGAGAAGCTGCGCGGCCAGGGCGTGGATATCAACGCGGACAACTTCGCGATCGCGGACAACTGCCCGCTGATCCTGCCGGTCCACCGCGAACTTGACGGTCTGCGTGAAGCGGCGGCAGGTGCGGGCAAGATTGGCACCACCGGTCGCGGCATTGGCCCGGCTTACGAGGACAAGGTCGGGCGCCGCGCGATCCGCGTGTGCGATCTGGCGCACCTCGACGCGCTCGAGCCGCAGCTTGACCGCCTGTGCGCCCACCACGATGCGCTGCGCGCCGGCTTCGGCCAGCCGCCCATCGACCGCGAAGCGCTGCTCAAGGAACTGGCCGAGATCGCACCGTTCGTGCTGCAGTTTGCAGGGCCGACCTGGCGCCGTCTCAACAAGGTGAAGAAGGCGGGCGCCCGCGTCCTCTTCGAAGGCGCGCAGGGCGTTCTGCTCGACGTCGACCACGGCACCTACCCCTTCGTCACCAGCTCGAACACGGTGTCGGGCACGGCGGCGAGCGGCTCGGGCCTTGGCCCGTCGGCCACCGGCTTCGTTCTGGGCATCGTCAAGGCCTACACCACGCGCGTGGGTTCGGGCCCGTTCCCGACCGAGCTCGACGATGAAACCGGCCAGCGTCTTGGCGAACGTGGCCATGAATTCGGCACCGTTACCGGCCGCAAGCGCCGCTGCGGCTGGTTCGACGCGGTCCTCACCCGTCAGTCCTGCGCCATCTCGGGCGTGACCGGCATTGCGCTGACCAAGCTCGACGTCCTTGACGGCTTCGAGAAGGTCAAGATCTGCACCGGCTATCGCCTTAACGGCAAGGTTCTGGACTACTTCCCGAGCCACGCCGCCGACCAGGCGAACGTCGAGCCGATCTACGAGGAAATGGACGGCTGGCAGGGCACGACCGCGGGCGCGCGCTCGTGGGCGGACCTTCCCGCGCAGGCGATCAAGTACATCCAGCGCGTGCAGGAACTGATCGAGACCCCGGTCGCGCTGGTCTCGACCAGCCCCGAGCGTGAAGACACCATCCTCGTGCGCGATCCCTTCGCGGACTGATCGCACGCTTGGCTTTTCTCCGCATAGGTGCGGACTGGCGGCCCGCTGAGGGCCTGATAGGATCGGGGCATGCGCTGGCTTGCCCCGATCCTTCTGTTTTGGGCCCTGGTCCCCGCGGCGGCGGAGGCTCCTGGGGCGCTGCCGGTGCTCGATTTCCTGCGCGTGACCAAGTCCACGCGGACGCTGGAACTCTGGCAAGGAGAGCCGGGGAAGGGCGGTCGTCTCGTCCATGTGATCGAGGGGCTGCAGTTCGGGGACAGCCCGCAAGGCCACAAGCGCTTCGAGGGGGATGAGCGCACGCCCGAGGGCCGCTACGTCATCGACTGGGGCAATCCCAATTCGCGCTACCATCTCTCGCTCCACATCTCCTATCCCAACGCAGCCGACCGGGCCTACGCAAGGGCGCGGGGGCGTTCGCCGGGCGGGATGATCATGCTGCACGGTCAGCCCAACGGTTGGGGAGAGGGACGTGTGCCGGGGGACTGGACCGACGGCTGTATCGCGCTCTCCAATGCCGAGATCGAGGCCTTGTGGGAGGCCGTACCCGACGGCACGCCAATCGAGATCCGTCCCTGATAGAAGGCATGATGCGCGGCTGTGCGCCCGTGCCGGGCAGGCATTTCTTTCTTTTCTGGGTTGCAAAAAGCGACATTGCTGCAATGTAAAACGCAAAACACACCCTGTTGCGGAAAAAGCTTAGGAGCCTAACTAAGCATCCATGCCTCACCGCGATTCCCTGTCCGCTGCTCTGCCAGCGCATGTCATGACACTTGCCCGTAGCTGGCGGCAGCTGGCCGATCGGGTGCTGGCCTCGCTCGAGATTTCCAATTCGACGGGCTACGCGCTGCTCCATCTCGAGCGTCGGGGGGGAGGCATGCGCCAGTCCGACCTGGCGCGTGAGATCGGTATCACCGAGGCCTCGCTGGTGCGTACCTTGCAACATCTCGAACGAGCGGGCCTTGTCTCGCGCGAAGGTGATCCCGAGGACGGTCGCGCCAAGATCCTCGACCTGACGGGCGAGGGCGCAGGCCTGGCGCGCAAGATTGATGCCCGGCTCATCGAGCTGCGCGCCGAACTGCTCGACGGGATCAGTGAAGAGGACCTCGCCACGACGGTCGAGGTTCTGGATCTCATTGCAGCCCGTATCAATGAGCGGCGCGCACGCACATGACCAACCGCTGGGGCATCAATGCCGCGGTGTTCTCACTCAAGTGCTACATCGCTTCCATGCTGGCGACCTTCATCGCCTTCTCGATCGGACTGGAGCGTCCCTACTGGGCGTTCCTTACTGCCTACATCGTCTCTGGCCCGTTTGCAGGCGCAGTCGTCTCGCGGGCCCTGTTCCGCCTGATCGGTACTTTCGTGGGCGCGTGCTTTGCGATCTTCATCGCGCCGCCGCTGGCGCATAGCCCCGTGCTGCTGGTCAGCGCCATGACGTGCTGGCTGGGGTTCTGCGTCTTCCTTTCGCTTCTCGACCGCAAGCCGACCTCGTACATGTTCGTGCTCTCGGGCTATACGGCGGGCCTCATCGTGTGGCCGATTGTCGATGCGCCGCAGCATGTGTTCGACGTTGCGACCCTGCGCGCGCAGGAGATCGCTATCGGCATCCTCTGCTCCGCGCTCATTCACGGCGTCGTCCTTCCAGGCTCGGTGTCGCGCGCGCTGGCAGGGCGCATGGCGGCGATTCTGAAGGACGCGGAAGTCTGGAGCCGCGACACGCTCGACCTTGAACCCGATCCGAAGATCGATATCGAGCGTCGCCGTCTTGCCCAGGACATCACCGAATTGCATCAGCAGTCGGTTCACCTTCCCTTCGAGACCACCCAACTTGCGCCGCGCGTGAAACTGGTGCGCGCGATGGAGGACAATCTCGCCCACCTCATGCCGCTGGGCGCGGCCATCGCTGATCGCATTGCCACCTTGCGTGCGCACGAGGCGCTGCCCGAGAGCACCATGGCTCTGATGGCCGATATTCGCAGCTGGATCGACACGCTGAATGACGACCTGGAAGCCATAGAGGAAACCGGCGATGCCTGATGGTGCGCTGCGCGGAACTGGAACCGGGGATTGATGCCCAGAGCGACTGGGTGACCTTGCTCCACATGAGCCTGGTCGCGCGGCTTGGCGAGCTGGTTCGTGCCCATCTCAACTGCCGGGTGCTCAAGGCGCAGTATGTCGCGCCCTCGACGCGTCCGGTCTCTGCCCGCATTCCTGCGCTTCTCTCCGACATCGGCGAGCGCCAGCTCAATCGCGACTACGGCGGCGCGGCGCGTGCGGCAGGCGGCGCGATGCTGACGGTCGTCGTGGGCTCGCTGATCTGGCATTTCAGCGGTTGGAGCGATGGAGGCACCTTCCTGATGCTGGCCTCGGTTTTCCCGGCGCTGTTCGGGGCGATGGATAATTCCCTCCCTCCGGTCGTCGGCTTCTTCAAGGGAACGGTTCTTTCCGTCGTTATCGCAGGGGCCTATGGCTTCGCGATCCTGCCCATGCTCGACGGGTTTCCCGAAATGGCGGTTTCACTGGCACCGGCGCTTCTGGTGCTGGGCGCGCTGATCGCCAATCCGAAGACGGCCGGATTTGCACTGCCTACGATGTTGGGCCTGGGAAGTCCCTTCATCATCTCCGAGCAGTATGGCGCGGACCTGGGGCCCGGGGTGCCTGCAACCTTCGCGACCTTCCTCAATTCCCAGATGGCGACGTTCGTGGCGATCTTCTTTGCCGCAGGTATGGTCCGCATCATTCAGACCGCCGGCGTCCATCACGCCATCAAGCGCAGCTTGCGCGCGGGCTGGAACGATCTGGCCGAGCGCAGCAACCGATGGGCCCGTCCCAACCTGCAGGGCTGGATCTCCCGCATGCTGGACCGCCAGGCCCAGCTCGGACCGCGGCTCAAGGCGGCAGGCAAGGCACCGGTGGAGCCGCATTACGACATCTTGCGTGATCTGCGCGCAGGTGTCGCCGTCGGCGAGTTGCGTGCCCTGCGCCTGGATATCGACAAGACACAGCACGCGCCCCTTACGGACGTACTGGTGGGGATGCAGGGCTATTACCGCAAGCTCACGCCCGAGGAGCCGCCCACCGACGATCCCACGCTCTTGGCCCGGATCGACGCGGCTCTTGCGCGTTTTCAGGCCAATCCTGTGGAAAGCGTCCGGCGCCGCGCCGCACTGCCCCTGATCACCCTTCGTCGCACCCTTTTCGCCGACGCTCCGCCATTCACGGGCGTCTCCACCCCTCCCGGAGGAAAGCCATGAACGGAGAGTTCTCGCTTAACGGCATCTACGTGCCGTCTCTGCTGGTCTTCGGGATCATCGCGTCGCTTTGCACGATTGTCCTGATCCGGCTGTTCAACCGCTTCGGCATCTACCGCTTCGTGGCCTATCGCGCGCTGGTGGACTTCGCCCTCTACGTCATCGTCTTCGGTGCCGTGGCCTTTCTTGCTCCCCATTTCGGTTTCGCCCCATGAAAAACATACTCGCCATGATCGGCCGCAGCGCGGCCACCATCGTCATTGTCCTCATCGCGATCGCGATCGCGATCTGGATGTGGAACCATTATGAGCGCAGCCCCTGGACGCGCGACGGGCGGGTCCGGGCCGAAGTCGTGCGCGTGACCCCGGACATTTCCGGGCTCGTCACCTCGGTCGAGGTCCAGGACAACCAGAAGGTGAAGGCGGGCGACCTGCTCTTCGTGCTCGACAAGCCGCGCTACACGCTGGCGGTCGAACAGGCGCAGGCCGGGGTGGCGAGCGCGCAGGCGACACTGGCGCAGGCCCGCCGCGAGGCGAACCGCGACCGGGCCCTCGGCGATCTTGTCGCCACCGAAACCCATGAGCAGAACCTGGCCCGCGTCCAGACGGCAGAGGCCGCACTCGCTGAGGCGAAGAGTGCGCTCGATGGCGCAAAGCTCAACCTGGAGCGCACGCAGGTCGTGGCTTCGGTTGACGGTACGGTGACCAACCTTGACCTGCATCCGGGCGACTACCTTGCCGCGGGCAACCAGGCGATGGCGCTGGTCGACCGCAATTCGCTGCGCATCGAGGGCTACTTCGAGGAAACCAAGCTTCCCATGATCCACATTGGCGCGCCGGTGACTGTGCATCTCATGGGCGAGGAGAAGGATCTCAAGGGCCGGGTTGAGAGCATCGCGGCGGGCATCTCGGACAGCTCGCGCGGGAACGCCAGCAACCTCCTGCCTGACGTGGAGGCGACTTTCGCCTGGGTGCGTCTGCCCCAGCGTATCCCGGTACGCGTGAAGCTGATCGACGTGCCCAAGGATGTGCGTCTCGTGCTGGGCCGCACGGCGACGGTGACGGTCGAGCAGCATGAAAAGGTCAAGGCCGAGCCGAAGAGCGGGGGGCAGTGATGCGAACGCTGCGTTCCTACGTGGCCCTTGGTGCGCTCGGGCTGGCGCTGGCTGGCTGCGCGACGGCCGGGCCGGACTATACGCCGCCCGAACACTCCGTGGCGAATACCCCGGCTGCGCAGGGCAGCTTCGATTCGGGCGACGACGGCGCCTTCGCGCAGGCTGATCTGCCCGACCACTGGTGGCGGCTCTACGAGGACCCGCGTCTCGACGCGCTGGTCGAAGAAGCGCTGAGCGCCAATGCTGACCTGCGCGCGGCCGAGGAGAACGTTTTGCGCGCCGATGGCGTCGTGCGCGAGCAGGCGGGCGAGTATGGTTTTGGAACCGAGCTTTCCGCCAACGTCCAGCAGGAGCGCAACTATTCGTTGCGTTCGGCCAACACCAACCTGCCTGGCGTGCTGACTGGAACCTTTGGTCTTTCGGTCACCTATCCGCTCGACCTGCACGGCAAGATCAAGCGCGGCATCGAGGCGAGCTTGGCGGACCGCGCGGCGCGCGAGGCGGCGCGTGACACGGTGCGCACGACGGTCGCGGCGGCGACCGCGCGGGCCTATGCTAATGTCTGTACGAGCAACTACCAGATCGCGACCGTGAAGAAGGTGGTGAGGCTGCAGGAAGAGACGCTCGATGCGACCAAGCGGCTTCAGAAGGGCGGGCGCGGCACCAGCTTCGATGTCAGCCGGGCGCAGACCGCTGTCGATGCGAGCCGGGCGAACCTTCCGGCACTCTATGCGCGGCGTAAAGGTGCGCTCTATCTGCTCGCGACCCTGCTCGGAAAGGCGCCTGCCGACTATCCGCGCGACGTCGAGAATTGTGCGAGCCTGCCCCGACTTTCACGCCCCTTGCCGATCGGCGATGGCGCGGCGCTGATCCGCCGCCGGCCTGACATCCGCGAGGCCGAGCGCACGATCGCGGCGGACACCGCGCGTATCGGCGTGGTGACAGCGGATCTCTATCCCTCGATCAGCCTTGCGGGCGGGATCATGGCATTCAACCAGGCAAAGAACCTGCCCAAGCAGGAATCGCTGAGCTTTGGCCTCGGGCCTTTGCTGAGCTGGAGCTGGCCCTACCAGTCCCAGGTCCGTGCCCGGATCGACCAGGCGAACTCGCAGGTGCGCGGGGATATCGCCCGTTTCGATGCGACGGTTCTGGAAGCGCTGCGCTCGGCCGAGACCTCGCTCGACGAGTACGCGCGGGGCCGCGAACGCGCGGCGGCACTGGGCAAGGCGGCGGACAGCGCCGGGGTTTCCGCGGCGCAGGCAAACAAGCTGTTCCGCTTCGGCCGCGCGGATTTCCTCTCGCTCCTGACCGCGCAGCGTGAACTGGCGAGTGCGGAAGTCTCCCATGCCGCGGCCGAAGCCGCGCTGGTCGACAACCAGATCGCCGTGTTCCTGGCGCTGGGCGGTGGCTGGCAGAAGGACGCGGATGAGGAAGCCGCCGCCGCGCAGGCGGCTGCAGACGCATCACAGGCTCCGGGGAATCCTGAGGCAAACTGACCGCTCGGGGGCGGTCAGGCCTGGCTCAGAAGTCGACCGCGATACCCTTGAGCACCCAGTCGCCGTAGCGCGTGGGGGAGACGCCTTCGGGCTCTTCCCCTTCGGGTGCTGTGGTCTTGGTCTCGCCCGTGGGCTCGGGCGCAGGCTCGTTCGTCCAGTGTGCGGGCTTCACGAAGCCTTCGGGACGGGTTGTTGCGCGCTTGATCATGGAGCCCCTACTGCGACGACTGGCGGGAAAAGGCAATCGCCTGTAAGGCGCGGCGATGGATATTCCCGGTCTTCCCGCGCGCCGTGCCGCGCTCAATCTCATCGATGCCGTGCTGCGGCGGGGCGAAACGCTCGACCAGGCCGCCAGTTCGGCACTTTCGCGCGTGCGTGGCGAGCCCGACCGGGCGCTGGCCCGCGCGATCGCGGGCGAGGTGTTGCGCTGGCGCGCCGACCTCGACGAGTTGATCGACAGCGCCACGCGCATGCCGCTGGCCGATGACGCCAAGGCCCGGGCGGTGCTGGAGATCATGCTGGCGCAGGTGCTGCGTCTTGAGACCCCAGCCCATGCCGTGATCGCGACCGGCCTGCCCCTTCTGGCCGGTGGTCCGCGCCGTCTGGCCCATGGAGTGTTTTCCACGCTTACCAGGCGCGGCATTTTTCTCCCGGACGTGCCCACCTTGCCCGACGCGCCGTATGAGCGTTGGGGTGGCCGTGCCGAGGACATTGCCAAGGGGCTCGCGCTGCCGCCCCCGCTCGACATTGCCCTGCGCGATGCGTCCGAGACGCCGAACTGGGCCGAGAAGCTGGGCGGAACCTCGCTCATGCCAGGGCACGTGCGGCTGGGACGTGGCACCCCTGTGACCGAGCTTGCCGGTTTCGGTGAGGGTGCCTGGTGGGTGCAGGACCTCGCAGCGAGCCTGCCTGCGCGCCTTCTTGGGACTGGTGGCGAGGGGCACCGTGCGCTCGACCTATGCGCCGCTCCCGGAGGCAAGACCATGCAACTGGCTGCGGCTGGCTGGGATGTGACCGCGCTCGACATTGCCGGACGTCGTCTCGAACGCCTGAGGGCGAATCTGGAACGCACGAACCTTGGTGCCGAGGTTGTTCAGGCCGACGCTTTGAAATGGGAGCCCGAGGCGCCGTTCGACGCAATCCTGCTCGACGCACCGTGCACCGCAACCGGAACTTGCCGCCGTCACCCCGAAGTGCTGCACCGCATCGGCCCGCGCCAGATCGATGAGATGGCCGAGATTCAGGCAAAGCTGCTTGCCCGCGCCGCCGAGTGGCTCGCGCCGGGCGGGGTGCTGGTCTATGCGGTCTGCTCGCTGGAGGAGGCCGAAGGTGAAGCACAGGCGCGCGCGCTCGAAGGACTCCAGCCCGAAGCGATCACGCAGGCGGAACTTCCCGATGGTCTGGCGCCGACAGAAGAAGGCTGGCTGCGCACCGATCCCGGCATGCTGGCCGGGCAGGGTGGTCTCGACGGCTTCTTCATCGCGCGCTGGCGCAAGGTGTAGAAGAGATCATTTATCAAGGGGCCATCGCCCCTTGACCCCAGAACTGGCGACCTCACCTTTGTCAGCCCATGTCGTGGGCGGGCGGTGAGGGCACGCATCGGATCATTCTAGAGGGGTTTCGCCCCTCAACTTTCCGGATAGCAGCCTTTCCCACCTCCTCCACCAGCGC
This sequence comes from Novosphingobium sp. MBES04, assembly GCF_000813185.1. NCBI lineage: Bacteria > Pseudomonadati > Pseudomonadota > Alphaproteobacteria > Sphingomonadales > Sphingomonadaceae > Novosphingobium > Novosphingobium sp. MBES04. The sequence goes on from NZ_DF850489.1 coordinate 282,970, forward strand.
CGCGCGAGCACACTGTGCCAGACAGTTTGGGGTGCCCGAGGGCGATGGCCCTCGGAATCATCCCTTCACGTGAGTGCTTTTCAGCCCACGAGGGCGCGGCGGCGGCGTACCATCAGGGCAAGACCGCCCAGGCCAAGGCCGAAGAGCAGCAGCATGCCCGGCTCGGGTACATCGGTTCCGCCCGAGGTGCTGCCGCCCGAGGTCGAGCCGCTGTGGGGATCGCCGCTGGGGTCCCAGCCACCTGCGAAGGTGCCCACGTGCATCTCGCCGTCCTGGTCGAGGCTGCCGAAGACGGCCGAACCCTCGATGTAGTTGCCCGTGCGCGCGTTCGCGTGCGGTGCGAGGACCGAGCCTTTCCACGCGGTCGAGAGAGACAGCTCCTCGGCCTCGGGGAAGTTCCAGATCACGTTCTCGCCAAGGCCGCTCGCATCGCCGAGGAAGTTGTCGTTGAGCGTGATCGCCTTGCCCGAGACATTGACGATGACGGTGTCCGCGCCGCCGGTGTCGAACGAAATCTCACCCACGCTGTCAAGCTGTGCCGCGGTGATGTTGAAGACGGCCGTACCGTCGGCTCCAGGCGTTGCCGTGAAGGTCGCGCGGTTGCCGCTAATCGTGACGGTGTCTGTCGCCGCCATTTGCCCCAGAGTATAGGAAAGTTCCTGGGTCGAGGTCGTGATCAGGCTCTTTTGCTGGGAGAGGTTCTGCACGAAGGCGGGATCGCTGGCACCAAGGCCCGACTGCACCACGTTGCTGTTCACATTGGTGTTGCTGATCGATCCGCCGACCAGAACCGTCTGCGTGCCGCCGTTGAGGTTGAACCCGCTCGCCACGTTGCCGCCGACGATGGCACCCGATCCGTTGTTGAGGTTCTTGATGTTGCCGGTGACGTCGCCGACGACGGTCAGGCCCGAAACCCCATTCGAATTGTCGACGCTTCCCGAAATTTGGTAGTTCGACGAGGAGCCGGTGAGGTTCCCACCGACCCAGGTCTTGCCTTCGACCTCCGAGGTGGAATCGAGGTCGCCCAGCACCACCAGGTTCCAGGTCCGCAGGATGTCGAGCCCCGAGACCATCGGGATCGAGTCGGCAAGAACGGCCGAAGGGGCGAGCGCCGCGGCCAGGGCGGCCGCGCCAAAGGCAATCTTGCGAATGTCGTTCATGGAGTAAGGAAAACCTGAGTTAACGGCGGATGCCTGACTTTCGGTCCGCTTACTGGGACTTGCCAATTGTATAAAGGTTAATTGAAGGACTGTCCCGTCCAAGGACAGTCCTTCGTGTACGGTAGGCGTCAGGCCTTTTCGCTTTTTACAGCGTTCTGGAAACTCTTGCGCAGTTTCATGAGCTTGGGCGGGATGACGGCCATGCAGTAGGGGTTGCGCTGCCCTTCACCTTCCCAATACTCCTGGTGGTAATCCTCGGCCGGGTACCAGGTCGCGGGACCTTCGATGGTGGTGACGACCGGATCCGTGCTGGTCTCGCCGGCACGGGCGATGGCGGCCACGGCTTCGGCGCGCTGCGCCTCGTCGAGGGGGAAAATCGCCGACCGGTACTGCGTGCCCACGTCATTGCCCTGGCGGTTGAGCTGCGTCGGATCGTGCGTGCCCAGGAACACGTCGAGGATCTGGGCATAGGAGATGGCGTTCGGATCGTACGTCAGGCGCACGCCTTCGGCATGGCCGGTCGCGCCCGTGCACACCTCCTTGTAGGTCGGGTTTTCGGTGGTGCCGCCGATATAGCCGCTCTCGACCTCGGTGACGCCGATGACGTCGCGGAATACCGCTTCGGTGCACCAGAAGCATCCGCCTGCCACGATGGCTGTTTCCATGATCTGTCCTGTCCTTATAACCGGGGGGGGTACCCTGTGCAGATAGGGATCGAAACCGTGCTTGTCATTGGCCGGGCGGACACTAGGTTCGCGCTTCAGGGAATTAGCGCGTGGACACTCCCTTCCGGATGGAGCCCGCGCCCTGCCTAGGAGGATACCGATGCGCCGTTTCATGCTTGCTCTTTCCACCTGCCTTGGGCTGATCGCGGCCCCGGTCACGGCTGATGCGGCCGAGGATGGCGCCGAAGTCGTCTCGTGCAATGGCTGCGAGGCGCTGCTCGAACTCGCGGCCGCCACCCCGGCCCGCAAGGACGACCGCGCCCGCGATGTCTATCGCCACCCCGTGGAAACCCTTAAGTTCATGGGCGTCGCACCGGACATGAAGGTTGGCGAATACGCACCGGGCGGCGGCTGGTATTCGCGCATGCTGGCCCCCTACCTTGCCGAAGAGGGGCATCTGACCGGCCTCTACTTCAACCCGGACGTGGTGCCCTTCGATGGCAGCAAGCTCGCCGAATCGGCTGCGGCTTTTCCGGGCAAGATCGTCGAATGGACCGGCGTCGATCCCGATTCGGTCTCGGGCATGACGCTGAAGGACATTCCCGATGCCGAGAAGGGCTCGTACGACCGCATCGTGCTGTTCCGCATGCTGCACAACATGATGAACTGGAACATCGCGGATTCCGAAATCAAGGCCATGCGCACGCTCCTCAAGGACGATGGTCTGCTGGGCGTTGTCCAGCACCGCGCCAAGGCCGATGCGCCCTTCAGCTATACCAATGGCAGCAAGGGTTACCTGCGCCAGGCCGATGTCGTGCGGCTGATGGAGCTTAACGGCTTCGAGCTCGTCGCCAGCTCGGAGATCAATGCCAACCCCAAGGACCCTGCCAACTGGGAAGGCGGCGTGTGGACGCTGCCGCCGCAGTTCGCGCTCAAGGAGCAGGATAAAGCCAAATATGCGGCCATCGGTGAAAGCGACCGCATGACGCTTCTTTTCCGCAAGCGGGACTGATATCGGCCCGGCCCATGAGCACCATCACCGTCGCCGCACTCCAGCTTCCCCTCGGCTCGCAGGTCGAGGCCGAGAACATCGCCGCTGTCTCCGCGCTTGTCGAGGAGGCAGCGGGCAAGGGCGCGCAGCTGATCCTGCCGCCCGAACTGTTCTCGGGCCCCTACTTCTGCAAGACCGAGGAGGAGGAACTCTTCGAGCTGGCCCGCCCGACCGAGGCACATCCCTCGGTCATCGCCATGCGTGAGCTGGCGGCGAGGCTCAAGGTGACGATCCCGACCAGCTTCTTCGAGAAGGACGGGCACCACTACTACAACACGCTCGCGATGATCGGACCGGACGGAGCGATCATGGGGACCTACCGCAAGAGCCATATTCCCGACGGGCCAGGCTACGAGGAGAAGTACTACTTCCGCCCGGGCAACGACGGGTTCAAGGTCTGGGATGTGCCGGTGAATGGTGAGGTCGTGCGCGTGGGCGTCGGGGTGTGCTGGGACCAGTGGTATCCCGAATGCGCGCGGGTCATGGCACTGATGGGCGCCGAGCTCCTGCTCTACCCCACCGCCATTGGTTCCGAGCCCTACGACGCCACGCTCGACACCAGTCGCATGTGGCGCCGCGCAATGATCGGTCACTCGGTCTCCAACTGCATGCCGGTGATTGCCGCCAACCGCATTGGCGTCGAAACCGAGTGTGGGACCGAGCAGACCTTCTACGGCCACTCCTTCATTTCCGACGAATGGGGCGATTACGTCACCGAATTCGGCAAGGAAGAGACGGGCGTGCTGGTGGCAACGCTTGATCTTGCACGTGCGGCGAAGCACCGTGCAGGGATGGGCTTCTTCCGGGATCGCCGCCCCCAGCTTTATGGCCGCATCGCGCAGGACGTCTGAGAGCGTGACCGGCACGGCGGGGCAGGGCGTGGCTCGGGATGAGGAGGGCGCCTATCTCCTCGCGCTGGGGTCGAACATGCGCCACCCGCGCATCGGCTCGCCGCGCCGGGTCCTTACGCGCGCGCTGGATCTGATCGGGGAGGAGATCGGCGAAGTCACGGCGATTTCGCCGTTCCTTGAGACACCCCCGGTCGGCCCCTCGCGCCGACGCTACCTCAACGCGGCCGCCATCGTCGAGACTGGGCAGGCTCCCTTGGCCGTTATGCGCGCACTTCTCGCAATCGAGGCGCGGCTGGGGCGAAAGCGCCTCGGCCAGGACTGGCAGTCGCGCGTCCTTGACCTTGATATCGTGCTGTGGAGCGCGGGTCCCTGGGCCGAGGATGACGGACACACCAGTCTCGTCCTGCCCCACCCCGCCTTCCGCCAACGCGACTTCGTCCTCGCCCCGGCACGCACCATAGCGGGCACCTGGCGGGATCCTCTGACAGGTTTGTCGATCAACCAGTTATACACCCGCTTGACCAAGCCCCGACATACCCCTAGGTGAGCCTCCACCAGATCCGCAAAGCGGCGTCGGGGGCCCTTAGCTCAGTCGGTAGAGCAACTGACTTTTAATCAGTAGGTCGCTGGTTCGAACCCAGCAGGGCTCACCACCTTTTCCAAACAAGATCCTGAAACTGCCCGGGGGGGCGAAGACCAAGTAGTCGCTTCGCGGTTGCCGAAGGTGGCAGGCAGGCTTGCACCGTGCCGAACTGCGTGCCTCCGCCTCAGTTACATGTGTCCCCTAGCGTCAGGGGCGAGCGATGTTGTTGCTGGCAGCTGTCGCGCGTAGCGGGAAGGCCGTTGGTGTGCTGGGTATCAGGAAGGGGAGCGGGGAAAGTGCCTCGCAGCTGGCGCGCATCTCGTCCATGTGCTCGTGGATGGTGCGTACCAGCAGCGCGATCTGCGCATCATCGGCCTGACGCAAAGCCGTCTCGGCACCCGCGGCAAGGGACTGCAGGTGCGTTGCGCCGAGCGTGTCGGCGCTCCCTTTCAGTTTGAAGAGCCGGCGGGCGAAGTGCAGGGTGGCCTCATCTTCCTCCATGTCCGCGTACTTGCGCGGTTCTACAAGGTCCTCGAACTGGTCAAGCAACTTGGCGACAAGGGTGATGAACAGCTCGCGATTGCCACACAGGCGCTGGTGCGACAACTCGTTGTCGATGCCTTTGATTTCGGGCCAGGGAGCATCTTTTTCAGGGGATGTTTCCGGGGTAGGTACCGGCCGGCGGCGCCCCGAACGATAGACGAAGCGCGCCCGGCCTGAATTTTTCGCTTCGGAGAGGGCCTGCGCAGCACGTTCGCCCAGGTCACGGGCTATGGCCTCGACCGTGGTTTCGGTGTCGATGTCGCTGGATGGCTCCAGGCAGGCAAGGCCCAGGCTGACGGTGACATGGTCTGCGACCCGGGAGCGCAGGTGCGGGAGCGCAGCGTCCTCCAGAGCTGTCAGGATCGTCTGTGCCACCTCGATGCCCCCGGCCGCAGGGGTGTGAGGCAGGATCAGGCTAGTTCCTCCCCGCCAATGCGCGCCACTGCGTCCGCGGGACGGCGCGCGCAGGTTTGTAGGAGTTGCGCGACCTTGCACAGGCACTCGTCACCCGCACCATGGCCATACTGGTCGTTGAAGAGCTTGAAATCATCGAGGTCGACGAGGATCAGGCTGAGCGGTTCGCGGCTTCGCCGAGCGCGGGCCAGTTCGTTGTGCAGCACCTCGTCATAGCGGCGTCGGTTGATGAGCCCGGTCAGCGGATCGGTCAGGTTGAGCAACTCAAGCTCGCGGGTCAGGCGGGCGAGTTCCAACTGCGTTTTTACGCGGGCGCGCAGAACCGCTCCGCGGGGTGGCTTGGAGATGAAGTCCACGGCGCCGCTTTCCAGACCTTCGATCTCGAAGTTTTCCCCGGTCTGGGCCGTGATGAAGATGATCGGCACGTGGGCAAGGCGCGCGTCGCTGTGCAGCGCACGGCACAGGTCAATTCCATGGGTGCCGGGCAACTCGGTATCCAGCAGGATCAGGTCGGGCACGCGCCGTGCGATCTGCTTCATCGCCTCACTTGCGTTCGCGGCTACGCGTGGCCGCGTCAGTGGGGCGAGCTGTTCGATGAGAATCTGGGTCATGATGGGATCGCCATCAATGGTGAGAATGTCGTGCTCCATCCCATACCCCTTTTGCCGTGCCGGGAAGGCCATGAAGGTAAATGCCAAATTAAAACGGCGGCCTAGGGGGAAGGTAGGTGTAACCTCTCGTATCGGCGTCAACCGACTTTGCCTCGGCGCGAGGCGACGAGGCTGTCAGGCTGGCGTTGCCATCGCCATCGCCATCGCCATCGCCATCGCCATCGCGGGGCCATGCGCAGCTAGGCCAGAATGCTGACCGCTTCGCGAACGACGGAGGAGGTCTGTATACTCTCCAGTGCGCCTTTGATGCGTATGGATTCGTTTGCGTGTTCCGCGCTCATGCGGTCGATCTGCTGGAATATCCGGCTGGTGTCGGGGTCCCGGATGTCAACGACGTAGTCCTGCTGCTCGAAGTGCTCGGCGAGGTCGGTGTACTTGCTGGCCCAGCCCAGGATTACGGCCGGAACCCCGCTCCTGTAGGCAAACACCACCGAGTGGTAGCGCGATGCAACGACGTATTTGAACCGGCTGATGATCTCGATCAGGGTCGGGCTCGAGTGTTCTCCGCTTATGATCTTTATGCGCTCGGGCTTGCAGACCTTGCCGAGCACACCGTTCACAAGGTTTGTGTCGGCGGTGGACGTGTTGATGATGTAGACATTCTCGCCGTTATCGATGAGCCGGTCGAGGATCTTCGCATAGAGATCGAGGACGGCGTTGGGATCGCCGATCCGGAAGACGTTCTGGTTGATGATGAAGCCGACGGAATCTTCAGGGGGGAGGTCGAACGGTTTGGCTGCCAGGGACGTATGGATGTCATCGGCTGTCGGGAAGATCTTTTCGCGGATGACCATGTCCTGCGACAAGGCGACGTTCGTGAGGCCAAGCGATGTGAGGCAGTCGTACCCCTCCTTTTCGCGCGCGTAGATCTTGAGGCAGTATTCCAGCTCGTCCTTGATCCGGGCAAGGAACTCGGAATTGTCCTCATCGGCCCAGTCGAAGGGGCCGAAGCTTTGCGGCATCAGGATGATCTTCTTGTTATAGGACCGGGCTATCCGGATCGTCTGGAGCAGCAGTTCTCCGGCCTGTTTGCTCCAGCCGGAGCCGAGCGTGTAGCCGCTGGCATCGAAGATGGCGTCAGCTTCGCGCAGTGCCTTTTCCATGGCGGGGACCTTGCCGTTCCACTTGTCGCTCTTTTTCCAGAGGCCGACCGAATAGGTCAGGAGCGATTCCAGGGGCAGAATCTTGTTGAGGTGATACTTGAATACACGGCGGGTGTAGTCGTCGTAGGGCAACATGTTGAAGGTGTATTGTTCCGGGTGATCATACTTGTTGGCAAAGCCCACGACCTCGCAGTCGGGATAGAGGGAGCGAAGGGTGTAATACAGCGAGAGGAACATGGCCTGGGAGCCCTTGTTTCGCATCTGTATGCCGGTGATCACGAATTTTTTCATAGCTGTTGCCCTCTCCCGCTGTGTCCGCATTCGGTGATCCCGGAGTAGGGGCGGCCTTGGCGGTCCTGCCATTCGTTTCCTGGGAAGATGCCTCGATAACAGCGTGTCATGAATATGTGTCTGCACATGTATCGCGCCGCCTTGGCGGGAGCCTTCGCAGGGTCTGCGTTATCAGGGCGTGCGCCGGGGTACATCTGCATAAAGGGGATTAGCACGTTATCGACATCGCATATGCCGATGGGCGCGGGGCCCGAGCGCGAAGGACTGGGCGACCCACAGGTGGAGGGGGATGCCGTGCCCCTTAGCGTAGGCATTCGCATGCCCACCTCATGCCGTGGGGCCATACCAGTGGCGAAGGGATTGGCCACTGATCCGTTCCAGGGCCTCGATCGAAGGGCTGTAATAGTCGTTGAGGCGCTTGCGCAGATCCTCCGTCAGTGGCGGGTACTGGACCTTGCGGGCAATCAGACCCCGCAGGGATTCGAAGGCGGGCGTGCCGCGCAAGGGGCGAGCGAGGGGCTTCATCCAGGCAAGGCGCTTTCGCAGGATGGGCGGGACGAGCGGGGCCGTCTTGTCCTTGACCTTCCCCCCGCCATCGCTGGCGAGAGCGCGTGATGGCAAGCCCAGGTGGGAGCGAACAAGGGCCATCTGCGCGTCGGGATCGCCCATGACGCCTTCGAAGAACAGGACCAGAAGCCGCTCCTCACCAAAGAGCTCGATATAGGGCTTCAGGTGCGCGGCGAAGTTCCCCGAACCCAGGAGTTGCATGTTCTCGCTGGTCGCAGGATCGAGGTAGGACGTGATGTCCGAGCCGACCTCTCCGCGCCGGAACAGCATGCAGTAGCCCGAGTAGGCGCGTTCGACCGGATTGCGCAGTTGGGCAACCAGCTTCACGTGCGGAAGGTGGCGATGCAGACGGGCCGCTGCCTCGGGTGAATAGAGGTACGAGTTGGACTTTTCGCCAACGGTCCGGCCCGCCGGGTCCGTGTCGAACTGGGAGAGGTACCAGTCCTGACCGCGCGCGTATTCCCGCGAGAAGTAATGAAGTTCCGGGTCCGGCAGATAGACACCCGGATCGGACTGCAGTTGCTTCTGGAGCCAGGTGGTCGCTGATTTGGCGGCTCCAATGATGACGAAGTCGATGTCATTGAACTGCATGGGCGGACAAGGCCTTCTGGTTGATGCACTGCCACGGCCGGCAACGTGAACGGTTGTCGGTGCGACTTAGGTACAAGTTGGGCGTGTAGCCTCGCAATTACCTCTTAGGTTGAGCGCTGCGTAAAAAGGGGCATGTCGGAGGTGGCCTTGTGGCTCTTCCGGTCAGTGCCAGGCCTCACTTGTGGAAGATGCGCTCGTGGAAGAAGCGCCGGTAGGGGTAGCGCTCCAGCGCGCGGTAGACACCTTCGGTCAGCAGCAGCGTCAGCGGGATCGTGCAGGCGAGGAAGAGTACGATCGACACGAGCCAATCCGATGTGAACAGGCCAGCTTTCACGAATACCGCGCGCAGCCCGTAATAGGTGTAGGGATGGCAGATGTAGAGGCTGTAGCTGACCGTGCCGAGATAGGATGAGAAGCGGTTTGCCAGAAGGCGTGAGGTCAGGCTGTTCGGGCTGATCGCCAGGTAGAAGTAGGCGATTGTGGCAAGAAACACGGCATAGGTACGCGGGTCCGAGAGATCGCCGTGCCCGAAGGTATAGTGCCGCACCGAGGCCAGGATAAGGCATGCGGCGAAGGTCAGGATCTCGAGCCAGGGGCGCAGCCGTAGCGGCGGCCAGACCTGGCGTTCGTGGAGCAGGCGTACCGCGATCCCACCGAGGAAGAACGCCATGGCGGGATAGCGCCACAGGAACATCAGCGAAATGGCCGCGAGGGCCAGCGTGAGGCTCTTGTTCCCGGTGCGAACGCCGGTGTGCACGATGAGGCAGCAAAGCGTGTAGAAAACGACTTCGTAGCTCAGGCTCCAGGCGTTGGGCGTCAATTGCTCGGTGTGGGTGAGCAGGTTGATCATCAGCAGCGCAGGCACGATCGAGCGCCAGTCGTTGAGCGCGGGATAGGCGTTGGTGAGGGCGTTCGCGCAAATGAACACGAGCGAGAAGGCGAGGAACAGCGGGTAGAGCCGCAGCAGGCGGCGCAGGGCGAACTCGCGCGGGGAATAACGCATGACACTGGGTAGAATGACGAAGCCACTGATCACGAAGAACAACCACACGCCCCAGCGTCCGAAGTTCCAGGGCGCGTAGGTCAGGGCAAGATAGGCCGGGACGTTGGCGTAGACGTGCTCGCCCACGCCGCCGAGCATATGGGCGAGGAAGACCATGAACGCGGCCACGCCGCGAAGGGCATGGACGGTGGTGTTGAAGGTCCGCTCCTGAACGTGCGGGCGCTCGGGCGCGGCCGCGTTCTGAGCCGTGCGCGGGGCAAGGCGGTCGGGAGCTGTCGGGGCGAGGGTGTCGAGCCGGTCGAGCATGGGCGAAAGGGCCTGGTGATCCTGTTCTGGGTCCCAAGATGGTCGAGGGCAGATGGCAAGAGCGGGGACTTGCCGATGCCGGATACCGCGGGGACGCAGGCCGAGCGTCGCGGGGAAGGCGGCCCGGGTCAATTGCCCTGAATTGCCGCGATGTGCCTCGAAAGATGGAGCGAAAAGGCATGAACGGGGCGACTTCGGGGAGCCCCCGAAAGGCCATGGGCCACCCCCTTTGCGCCCTTGTTCCGGCGAGGGCGCAAGGGCAGCGTGGAGGCCGTGCGTCAAGGTCGGCGCGCCTGTCCGCGTGCATGTCCACCTGGCCCCTGAAAGGAGTGTCTTCGTGGCAACCCCTGTCCGGCTTTACTCTTCCGCTAGTGGTCCGAGCCCGAGGAGCCTCCCTTGTGCGGGGTGGCAGGTGCAAGGGTGACCCGGCTGAGGGGGGCGGCCCTGCGCTCCGAACTCGTGCTGGCTCTGCGCTTCGGTCTTGTCGGGCTTGCCAATACGGCGATCGGCTATGGCCTGATCCTTGTCTGGCTCCTTGCGGGCGTCGGTGACTATGGCGCCAACGTCCTGGGCTTCGCGCTGGGCTTTCCGATCTCCTATGCGCTGCACCACAGGCTTACCTATCGACGCCGGGAGCGATGAGCCGCCAGGCTCTGCGGGCCTATGCACTCGCCTTTGCGGCGTCCTATGCCGTCAATCTGGGGGTCGTGGCCGCGGGGCGCGCGCTGGGTCATGCGGGCAGTCCGCTGGTGCAGGGGCTGGCCGTCCTGGCCTATGCCGCCTGCCTTTTCGTTCTCACTCGCTGCCTTGTTTTCCGTTCTTCACAAGCGAGACGACCTGCGGAAAGTTGAGCTGGCTCTCGACGATCGGCTTGATCTCGGTCTTGGCCTGCAGGAACAGGCGGCCCACGTACTCGCCCAGGATCCCCATGAAGATCGCGTTGATCGCGATCGACATCAGGAGGAGGATCGTGGTGGTGGCAAAGCCGTCCGGCCAAGCCTGGCCGAAGATAAGACGCCCGACCAGGTAGACGAAGGTCAAAAGGAGGCTGAGCAGGCCGATGACCAGCCCTGCAATCGAGGCCAGGCGCAGCGGCAACAGCGAATGGTTGAGCACCCCATCGACCGCGAGCGAGAGCATCGACTTGAGGGGGAACTTGCTCCCCCCCTCGGTGCGGCCCATGCGGTCGTACTCGAGCCCGACCTGGGAAAAGCCCATCGCGCTGATGAGCCCGCGCAAGTAGGGCGAGGCATCAGTGACCTTCTGGAGTTCAACCAGGATGCGCCGGTCGACGAGGCGGAATTCGCCCACGTTGACGGGGAGTTCGTCCTCGCTGATGAACGACACGAAGCGGTAGTAGAGGCGCCGCAACGAGGCGATCACGAACCCGTCCTGCAAGGTGCGCCGGATGCCGTAGACGACCTGGTGCCCGATGCGCCAGAGTTGCAACATCTTTGGGATGAGTTCGGGCGGGTCCTGCAGATCGCAGTCGAGCTGGATCGCGCAGGCCCCGCTGGCCGCCTGATAGGCCGTCAGCAGCGAGCGCTGGTAGCCGTAGTTGCGCGAGAAGCGGATCACCTTGAGCGCGGGATCCTTTGCTGCCAGTTCTTCCAGCAGCGGGAAGGTCCGGTCGGTCGAGTGGTTGTCGGTGACGATGATCTCGTAGTCATAGTCGGGCAGCTGGCGGAAGACCTTGACGATGGTCTCGTAGCAGCGAACGACGTTACCTTCCTCGTTGTAGGCCGGAACCAGGACCGAGACCAGCGTCCGGGGCGTGCAGGTGGACCCGGTGATGCCAGGGCCGGTCACGACCAGGTCTCGGCTAGATGGGCCTTGGCAAGATGGTTTTGGGCAAGATGGTTCTGGGCGAGGCGTGCGGCGCGTGCGCGGCGCTCGGATGCGATGGTTTGCACAAGTCCTTCCTCCAGCCCGATCGCACAGCGCCAGCCAAGACGATGCCAGGCAAGTTCCGGGCAGGTGCGAAGTTCCGTCACTGGACGTCGCGAGGCTCCACTGTCCGGTCGCACGAAGTCCGCGGGGGCGCCGATCAGGGCGCGCAACGTCTCGAGCACGTCGGCCATGCGCGGGGCATGGCCCGATCCGATATTGATGACAGGGCAGTTGGCGGGCACGATGTCGGCGATCCGCATCAGGCCCGCAACGGCATCCTCGACGTGCATCAGATCGCGGCGGTCGTCTGGTGCGCTCAGGGTAATCGGGCGCTCGTCGAGGAAGGCGTCGATCGCCTCGGCGAGGAGAAATGCGCGTGATTGGTCTGGCCCGTAGCACAAGGCGAGCCGGGCCGTGACGACGGGGAAGGGCAGGCAGGCAGCCAGCACGTCGAGGGCGGCGGTCACAGCGAGCATGCCCGCGCCATAGGGCGTGGCCGGGCGGACGGGGCCGTCTTCACGGCTGGGCACGTCTGTCGGGCCATATTCGGCCAACGTTCCCGCGCGGACAACGATCCGGGGCGGGACGGGCAGGCTGGCGAGGGCCTCTACAAGGGGCAGCGTGGTCGTGAGGCTGGAGTGTATCGCGGTGTCGACCGCTGCGATGGGGGATGCCGCCCGGGGCCGTGTATCCGCGGCAAGATGATAGACGTGGGTGGGCGAAACCTCCTTGAGGCAGGCCTCGAGGGCCGTGCGGTCGCTCAGGTCGATCCTGTGCAGCGTGATCCGGTCCAGCACGGGTGCCAGCCGTTCGAGCCGGGTCGAGCGCCGCACGAGAGCATGGACCTGTGCCCCGCGTTCAAGGAGGCTCCGCACCAGGTGCGCGCCGACGAAGCCGGCGGCACCTGTCACGAATGAGACACTGGAAAGCACGCAATCCTCCTGAGGCGGCTCGTCAGACGATCTGCGGCGAGGGCAGGGGGACCAGGAACTTGCCTCCGCGCGCGCGGAAAGCCTCCTGCTGCTCGTAGATCTCGTCGAAGAAATTCCAGGCCAGGACGAACAGGACGTCGGGTGCCTCTTCCTCGATTGCGCTCACCGGCTTGATCGGAATGCGCGTGTTGGGGGAGTAGAGCCCGTGCTTGAGCGGGTTGCGATCGACGAGGAAGTCGAGATACCGCGTATCGATGCCGAAGTGCGTGATCAGCGTGTTGCCGCGCGCCGAGGCCCCGTATCCCGCGATCTTGAGCCCTTGCGCCTTCAGGTCATCGAGCATGGCACGGGTTTCCCGGCCCATCTCCTCGACCCGCGAGGCGAGCTCGTCGTAGGTACTTTGTTCGAGCATCCCCGAACCCATTTCCTCGGCCAGCATCGCTCCCACCCGGTCACTGGGTGCGCGGGGCGCTTCCTTGCGGGTAAGAAACACGCGCATCGAGCCGCCGTGGATGTCGGGAAGCGAAAGCGCGTCAGTGACTTCCAGGTCGAAGTTCGCGGCCAGCTTGGCAATCGAGAGCAGGCTGAACTCGGAGACGTGCTCGTGGTAGATGTTGTCGAATTCGGTGTGCTCGATGTACTCCTTGGCGCGCGGAACCTCGATCACGAAGGTGCCGTTGGGGGCCAGCAGGATGCAGATCGCTTCCATGAAGGTGTGCAGGTCACCGATGTGGTTGAAGGTGTTGGTGGTGACGATCACCTTGGCCGGCCCGCGTTCGTCACGGACCTGTGCGGCCGTCTCGGGCGTGAAATAGGCGAGGAAGGTCTCGACGCCGCGCTGGGCGGCAAGTTCGGCGATGTTCTCGGCCGGGTCGAAACCCAGCGTCGTGCAGCCCAGCGTGTTGCAGGCGGCGAGCAGCAGCCCGTCGTTGCTGCCGATGTCCACGATCAACTCCTCGCCCGCGATCCCGGCAAGGACCTCGGCGAAATCGTGGAAATGCGTGTGCATCCGCGCGGCGCCCGAGGGGACGTAGAGGTAGTGGCGGAAGAAGTCGGCCGGGATCTGGTCGGCGATCTCGATCAGGCCACATTCCAGGCACACCTGGGTGTTGAGCGGGAACGCGGGCTGGGGGCGATCGAGGTCCTCGGGACGGATCAGCATCTGTGCCGGCGCATGGTCGCCCAGCGGCAGGAAGAGGTAGGGCGAAGGCGCCTTGCAGGCCCTGCAGGCGGTCAGCGTGGCGTTGCTGGCGAGCGGCGGCATGGTCGTGTTCTCAGGCATTCGAAACCTCCCGGCTGCGCTGGTCGGCGAGCGCGTTGCTGAAATCCTCGAAACGGGCGTGCATGTAGTCGATATGCGCGTCCGTAAGACCGTGGTGGCAAGCAAGCAGGATGCCGCCGCGCATTACATCGTCGGCGACCGGATAGCCTGCGGGATCGCGCGCCACGGTGACCGACTTCATGGCCGGTTGGCGCAGGATGTTGCCGGTAAAGACCGGCCGGGTCTGGATGTCACACCCCTCCAGCCACATCTGAAGCTCGCGCCGGGTGAAGGGGGCATCCTCGCGAATGGTAAGCGGGAAGGCCAGCCAGCCCGTGCGCGAGCCGGGCATCTGGCGGGGCAGTTCGAACCAGTCCTCATAGGCCTTGAAGAAGTCGTACTGACGCTGGAAATTGTGCTCGCGCGCGGCGATGTTGTGTTCGAGCTTGCCCAGCTGGACCAGGCCGAAGGCCGCGCCGATTTCCGACGGCTCGACGTTGAAACCTAGCTCCTCGAACAGGAACTTGGCATCGTAGCTGAACCCGTCGAGCTCTACGTTGAAGCGCTTGTCGATGCTTTCGGAATCGACGTAGAGCGAACTTGTCCGCCCCCACGAACGCAGCAGCAGGCCCCGCCGCGCCAGGTCCGGATCGGACACGCAGAGCATGCCGCCGTTCCCCGCCGCGTTGATGACGTGGCTGCCGTAGAAGCTGGTCGTCGAGATGTGCGAGCGCGTGCCCGTGCTGGTGCCATGCAAGGTGGCGCCCAGCGTGTCGGCGCTGTCCTCGATCACCATGAGGCCATGGGCCTGGGCGATCTCCCAGATACGGTCCCAGTCGGGCAGGTTGCCGATCAGCGAGGGGATCATCATCGCCCTGGTGCGCGGCGTGATCATCGCCTCGATCTTGTCGACATCAATGTTGTAGGTGCCAGGCGCAGCATCGACGAAGCTGGGCACGAGCCCTGCGCGCACGAGCGGGGCGACCGTCGTTGCGAAAGTCAGCACCGGGGTAATGACCTCGCTTCCCTTGGGAAGGTCAAGCAGTTCGACCGCAAGGTAGTTCGCCGAGGACCCGGAGTTGACCATTATCCCGTGGTCTTTGGCGAAGAGCGCGGCGACCTTCTCCTGCATCTCGCGGACCTTGGGGCCCATCTGGGTAGAGGTGCGCAGCACCTCGAGCACGGCGGCGATTTCCTCCTCGCCGTGGACTGTCTGGCCGTAGTTTACGCGCATGCTGCTGCCGCCCTTTCGATGGATGGTTGACGCGGGGTGAGGGATGTCGGGTGTTCGCTGTAGCGGGTGATCTGCGCGGCGCTGAAGGCGCGCATGTCGGCGCCGTGGGCGCAGGCCTCGCGGTACCATTCCACGCTCATGCGCACGGCCTCGCCGGTGGAGAGACGCGGTGTCCAGCCGAGCACGGCGCGCGCTTTGCTGCTGTCGAGCGTGAGCATACCCGCCTCGTGCGGATCATCTGGCCGTTTGCCGAACAGGATACGCGGGGCCCCTTCGCCCCAGGCCGCGATGACGTGCTGCGCAATGGCTTCGACGTCGAGGAAGTCATCGGAACTCGGGCCGAAGTTCCAGCCCTGCGCATAGCGCTGGCCGTCCTCGCCCATGAGGCGTGCGCCAAGGAGGAGATAACCCGCAAGTGGTTCGAGTACATGCTGCCAGGGGCGCACGCTGGCCGGATTGCGGATCGTGACCGGTTGGCCGGCCAGAGTTGCGCGCACGATGTCCGGAAGCAGTCGGTCGAGCGAGGCATCGCCGCCGCCAATGACGTTGCCCGCGCGCGCGGTGGCGATCTGGCACCCCTCGGGGGCGCTGAAGAACGAGCGGCGAAAGGCCTCTGTGACCAGCTCGGTGCAGCCCTTCGACGCGCTGTAAGGATCGGCTCCGCCCAGAGGGTCGGTCTCGCGGTAGGCCCAGTGCCATTCGCGATTGTCATAGCACTTGTCGCTGGTCACCACGACGACTGCGCGGGTGCCGGGCATACGGCGTACCGCATCGAGAACGACGGCCGTGCCGGTGACATTGGTGGCGAACGTCTCGACCGGCGCGGCATAGGAGGGGCGCACCAGCGCCTGGGCTGCAAGGTGGAAGACGATGTGGGGAGCAAGCCCCGCGCACGTCTCTGCAAAGGCGCGCTCGTCGCGGATGTCGGCGATGCGGTGGCCGATGAGCTCGGAAATCCCCACGCTGCGGCCGAAATCGGGGCCGTCGGGATCGGTGGGAAGGGCAATGCCCGTGACTTCGGCGCCGAGCGCCTTCAGCCACAGGCTGAGCCAGGCCCCCTTGAAGCCGGTGTGCCCTGTTACCAGCACCCGCTTGCCGCGATACGTGTCGGCCAGCGTCTGCCCGAGAGAGGGGGAGGTTTCAGACATTGATGAGCTTCGTCGGCGCATCGGTGGTGAGCACGGCCTGCCCGTTTTCGAAATCCATCCAGGGCGGCAGGGCCTGAGTGGCAAGGGCATCGAGCGTGTCGCGGTCGCGCACGGTGTCCATGGGATGCCAGAAGCCCTTGTGCTGGTAGGCCATGAGTTCGCCGTCGTGGGCAAGGCGGGTGAGCGGGGCCTGCTCGAGCGGTTCCTCGTCGCCCTCGAGGTAGTCGAGAACACCCGGCTCGAAGATGAAGAAACCGCCGTTGATCCAGGTCTCGTACTTGCGCACCTTCTCGGTGAATTCGACCACTTGGCCGTCCTCGATCTCAAGGTTGCCGAAGCGCGCGGGCGGGCGCACCGCGGTCACCGTCGCAAGCTTGCCGTGCGAGCGGTGAAAGTCGAGAAGCGCGCCGATGTCGACGTTGCCCACGCCATCGGCATAGGTGACCATGAAGGTTTCATCGTCGAGCCAGGAGCGCAGGCGGCTCAGGCGCCCGCCGGTCATCGTGGCGAGCCCGGTGTCGACGACCGAGACGCGCCAGTCGATCTTGCTGGTCGGGCGCAGCGCCATTTCGCCATTGCCGATCCCCACCGTGAAGTCGTTCGACATCAGGTGCAGGTCCTGGAAGAAGCTCTTGATCGCCATGGCCTTGTAGCCGCACGCGACGATGAAGTCGTTGTGCCCCCAGTGGTCATAGATATCCATGACGTGGAGCATGATCGGCCGTCCGGCGACCTCCACCATGGGCTTGGGGACGCGGACCGTCTCTTCGGCAAGGCGGGAGCCCAGGCCCCCTGCGAGCAACACGACTTTCATGTTCCAAGGCTCCGATCAGTGTGTGGGATCAGCGGTTGGGAAGCGCTCCTGAAGGTCTCGCTTCGGGACATGCAGGAAGGGTAAGGCTTGAGCGGGATGCGGCGAAATGGGCATCGGGGTTAGGCGGGTTTAGCCAGGTGGACACTCAAAGGGTGGAGGGCCCGCCCGCCGGGGGCAGGTGAGGCGTCGCATCCGGGCGGCGGTACAGTTCGATGGTCCGTCCCTTGTGGCGGCGCCGAAAGCCGGTGTAGCCGTGGGACAGCGCATAGGCCCTGAACGGCTCTTCCAGCTTTTCCTCGCCACTGATCAGGATCGCGGGCGGCGGGGCCGCGTCGAGGAAGGCGGCCAGCCCGGCGGCGGAGGTCGTGGTGTAGTAGCGCCGGTCACCTTCAGGGATGTAGGGCGCAACGCGGTACACGAACTGGCCCGCCGCGAATTCGGGGGGGACGGCGAAGTTCCCCGCGAGCGCAAGGGCCGGGGTGAGCGTTGCGACCCGTTCACCGCCGTAAAAGCCCGCCTCGCGCGCCAGGGCGCGCATGTCGCGGTGCAGGCTGATCGTCTCCCACTGCTGGGGGCGGGCCAGCTGGACAAGCCCGGGCCCGATCCGCGATGCACATCCGACAAGGGCGAGGAGCGCCACGGCCCCAAGCACCGCCTGGGCTCCCGGAAGGTCGGGCGTTGCCGTGCGGGCGCGCAGCAGGACAACAGCCAGAATCAGGAACGGGATCGGGGGTACGAAATACTGCGGGAAAGAAGGCGAGGGGACGAAGGCCACCACGAAGCCTGTCGCGGCAAGACCCAGCGCCAGGACAACGCTCCAGCCCCGGACAAGCCGGAGGCTCTCACGCATGTTCGTGCGCATGGCCGGGATGAGCGCGAGTGCCACGATCCCCACGAGGCTGAGCAGCGTTGCATTCGCAAGCCAGATACTCTCGGCGAGCAGCACCCTGGCGGCCAATGTGTCCACCTTGGGCTCGCTGGAAGCGGCCCAATAGGCCGGCTGCAACTCGGTGAAGTAGCGCAGGGTGTGGGCAAAGAAGCTCTGCGTGTCGAACAGGACGTACATCAGGACGGGCAGCCCTGCGAGCAGGCCGCCTGCCGCCAGCGGAAGGGTCCCGGCCAGAAGTCGCAGCGCGAACCCGCGCGAGGCCGGCGCAAACAGGGTCGCAAGCGCAAAGAATGGGGCCAGGAAGATGTAGTTGGCCTTGAGGCCGATGGCGCAGGAAACCAGGACACCTGCGGCAAAGCAGGCGAGCGGCACGGGGCGGGTGGATCCGATCCCGTGCAGCAGCGCGTAGAAAGCCAGCAACGCAGGGGCAAGCGGGAGCAGGTTGTTGGTGGCCAGCATCCCCGCCCCGCCCAGCAGCAGGACGTTGCCCATCAGCAGGCACGCGGCGGTGAAGAAGGCGAGGAATCCCGCTTCGGTCCGGCGGCAGATCAGCCATATCGCGCCAAGCGCCGTGGCCCATCCGGCCAGCACCAGAAGGCGCGCGACGAGGAGGAAATGTTCAGTTCCGACAAGGTCGTAAAGGCCGCCCAGCAGCCAGGGCAGGATGGGCAGGTGGTTGTAGCCAAGGTCACGATAGATGTCCTGCGTCCCACCCAGCCGGGCGACCGTGAGGAACAGGTTTTCGTCCCGGCTGAGCGGGGTGGACATGAGCCGTCCCGCAAGCCCCAGGAACACGATCCCGAGAACCCCGAGCCCTGCCAGTTCGAGACGGGTGAGAGGTCGTGGCCGCGGGCGCACATGCACGGCCTCGGCGTATTCGGGGCGAAGCTCCATCCAGTCCTCGGCGATTTCGACACGTTGCATCTGTGGTCTGCATTTCCCGCTGTTGATCCTGTGAAATCTGACGGATCGGCAGGCCGCGAGGCGAGCACGATTCGGGCGTACCCATTCCGGGTCGCGCCTCCCACGAAGGGGAACGGGAGAGCGTCGGGCGGGCTCGAAGCGGGGGCGTGGCCCTCCCAAGGGCTGCAGGCCGGGCCAAAAGGGGTAGACCGTATTCCCAGATTTCCGGGGGACGCGATCTGATACGCTCGGGAAGACCGACAGAGCTCCGTGCGGGGGCTCCTTGCGTGAAACCGGAAGACGGATTTTGCCGCGTGCCTTGTAGCCAGACCCCACCCCAACACATTCTCGTCGTGACCTCGGGCCTTGGTGCGGGGGGCGCGGAACAGGTCATTGCGCAGCTGGCGCACCATCTCGTCGAAGCTGGCCATGAGGTGGACGTCGCCGCCTTCGATACCGACGAGGCGCGCATCTACCACGAGCTTCCCGTCGTGAGCCGGGTCTTCCGGCTGGGCGGGCGCTCCGGACTTGTGGGCGTTGCAGGACGGGTCAGGGCGCTTCGCGGCGTTGTTGCCCGGCGTCGTCCCGATGTCGTCCTCTCGTTCCTGACCAAGATCAACCTGGTGGCGGCCCTCGCGGTGCAGGGCCATCCCGCTCGCCTGATCTGTGCCGAGCGCAACAACCCCGAGCAGCAGCAACTGCATCCCTTGTGGAACCTGGCGCTGCGCTGGTTCTACCGCCGTGCCGACACCATCATCTGCCAGACCGAAGGGGTGCGCCGCTGCTTTGCACATGACCTGCAGGGGCGGCTGGTGACCATTCCCAACCCCGTTCCCGAACCCGATGTCGTGCGCGGGGAGGGGGCTACCTACACCGTCTGCGCGGTCGGGCGTCTCACCTACCAGAAGGGGTTCGATCGGCTGATCGAGGCCTTCGCCGACATCGCCGCCGATTACCCGCAATGGCGCCTCGCCATCTGGGGCGAAGGCCCTGATCGCGAGGCGCTTGAGGCGCGTATACGCGATAGGAGCCTGGAGGGGCGCATTGTCCTGCGCGGACTTGGCGAAAGGCCGCGCTCCTGGATCCGCGAGGCCGATGTCTTCGTGCTCTCCTCGCGCTACGAGGGGTTTCCGAATGCCCTGGCCGAGGCCATGGCGGCCGGACTTCCCGTGCTGGCGACCCGATGCGATTTCGGTCCCGAGGACATGATCCGGGACGGTAAGAACGGCATTCTGGTCGAGGACGAGGGCGCACACGCTGCGCTGGGCGCCGCGCTCGCGCGACTGCTCGGCGATGCGGCGCTGCGCGAGCGACTGGGCCAGGCGGCGGCGTGTTCGATGCTGCGCTTTCGGCCAGCCTACGTGCTGCGCCGCTGGGACGAGGTCTTGCGCCATCCTCCCAGCCATGGCCTGTCTACCAGAGGTTCACGACGAGGCGCGCGCCGGTCTCCGAGAGACAAGGCGCATGCTCTGGCGAGGAGCGAATGAGCGTGCCGAGGCTGCGGGTGCTGTTCACGTCGGCGGGACGCCGGGTCGAGCTGACCCGATGCTTCCGGCGAGCGGGCACGGTGCTGGACGTCGCCATCGAGGTGCATGCCTGCGACCTCACGCCGCACCTCAGCGCTGCGTGTCTCGATGCCGATGCCAGCTTTGCCGTACCGCGCTGCACGAGCCCGGACTATGTGCCGCGCCTTCTCGACTACTGCCGGGCGAACGGGATCGACCTGCTGGTGCCGACCATCGACACCGAGCTTGAGGCGCTGGCCGCCGCGCGCGAGGACTTCGCGGCAGTGGGGACGCTGGTTCATGTCAGCGCGCCCGAGACGATTGCCATTGTCCGGGACAAGGCCCGGACGACCGAGGTGCTCGAGCGCGCCGGTGTTCCGGTGCCGCGCACCGCCCCCATCGAGGCGGTGCGCGCGGCGCCGGGGGACTGGAGCTGGCCGCTCTTTGCCAAGCCGGTCGGAGGGAGCGCCAGCCGCGGTATCGGTGTGCTGGAAGGTCCCGGTGACATCTGCGCCCGCTACGACGAGCCGATGCTGGTGCAGGACCTGCTCGAAGGCCCCGAATACACGATCAACATGTACCTTGATGGCGAGGGGCATATGCTGTGCGCCATTCCCCACGAGCGTCTCTCGGTCCGCGCGGGCGAAGTGGAGAAGGGGCGCACCTTGCGCGACCCGCGCATGACCGAGATTGCAGAGGCCATCGCGCGGACCCTGCCCGGCGCGCAAGGGGCGCTGTGCTTCCAACTGATCGATGACCCCTGCTATGGCCTGCGCGTGTTCGAGATCAACGCGCGCTTCGGAGGCGGGTACCCGCTTGCCGATCATGCGGGAGGGCGCTTTGCCGAAAATCTCCTGCGCCGGGTTCTGGGGCGCGCACCGGTGGACCCTGCGGACTGGCGGGCGGGGGTAACCATGGTGCGTTATGACGCGGCCCATTTCGTTGGCTGATCCAAACTTGCTCGACGGCAGCGGACGCTTCGATCTGACGGGACGCGTCCTCGTGCTCGATCTCGACGATACCCTCTACCTCGAACGCGACTTCGCATTCAGCGGCTTTGCCGCGCTGGAGCCGTTGGTCTTCCAGCGGACGGGCCAGAAAGGCTTTGCCCGGGCTTGCCGCACCCTGTTCGAGGCAGGCCTTCGCGGAACGATTTTCAACCAGGCGCTGGCGGAGCTGGATGCTGCGGGCGAAGAGGAACTGATCCGCGAACTGGTCGGGGCCTACCGCGCGCATGACCCTCAGATTGCGCTCGCCGCTGATGCAGCGCGCTTTCTTGCACGGGCGCCGTGCGCAAGCAGCGCGCTGATCTCGGATGGGCCTGCGGGCATGCAGCGCTCCAAGGTGCGCGCGCTTGGTCTGGAGGAGAGGCTGGGACGGATCGTTCTGACCGGCGAACTCGGCCCCGGCTGCGGCAAGCCGCACCCCCTTGGCTATGCCCTAGTCGAGGAATGGTCGCAGCGCCCTCCCGAGGCGCATGTCTATATTGCGGATAACGCGGCCAAGGACTTTCTCGAGCCGCGCCGACGCGGGTGGACGACGATCCAGATCCTGCGGCCCGAACGGGTTCATCGCGGTGCGGCACCTACACTTGCGCACCGCGCGCACCATGTCGTGGGTTCGCTGGATGCGCTTGCGCTTCGCAAAAGTGCGGTGGGCGCGCGGTAAGGTCCGGGGCGGTGCCTATTCGGCAGCGTCGGATGGGCAGGCCTTGACCCGGGGCGTTTCGATCTTCGGGGCCCGGCGTTCGCCGCCCAGCATCACCCAGAACGTGCGCAAAAGGATCTGCATGTCGAGGCGCGGGCTGGCGTTGTCGATGTAGCACATGTCGAGCGCGACCTTCTCGTCAAGTGAGAGCAGGGTGTTGCCGTTGACCTGCGACCATCCGGTGAGCCCGGGACGCACGCGGGCGCGCTGTCGGCCGCGTTCGCCGAGCTGTGCGATGGTTTCGGGAAGGAGCGGGCGCGGGCCCACGAAGGCCATGTCGCCGCGCACCACGTTCCACAGGCCCGGCAGTTCGTCGAGACGGCTTCGGCGCAGGAACTTGCCCAGGCCCGTGACGCGCGCCTCGTCGGGGAGGGGCGCTCCCGCGGCATCGAAGGCGCTGCGCATCGAGCGCAACTTGAAGAGCGTGAAGCGTGCCTGGTGAAGTCCGGAGCGTTCCTGCCGGAACAGGATCGGGCGGCCCATGGTGAGCGCCACGCCCAGCCCCAGAACGCCGATGATGGGCACGCAAGGGACAAGCAGCAGCGCGGCAAGCGCGCGCGTAGCCAGACGCGAGCCGCCGGGGCGGGTGGCCGGGGATGGCTCGTGCGCGGCGGTGTCCTGCAAGGGGCCATCGGTGGGGGGGATCATCGACGCTCAGGCCGCGCTTGGCTGGTAATCACCGCGCGCGAACATGCGCCGGATGCGCTCGCCCCAGGTCGGGATCGGCGGGATGTCGGAGGTGTAGTATTCGGCCGAATAGCGGTAGAACTGCACCGAGTCCCCGTACCTGCGGCGGGCGTGTTCGGCGTAGTCGACCTGGTCGAAGATGACGCCGCGGATCCTGTCGGTGTCCATGACCTCGAAGGCGGCTCGCATTTGGTCGATGGTGGTCTTGCCCCAGCGCGCGACCAGGATCGTCTGGTCGGCAAAGTCACACATGGTGCGCGCATCACGCACGGCCAGCGCGGCGGGGGCATTGATGACGATGAGGTCGAAGCGTTCGCGAAGCTGTTCGAGCAGGCCGGTGAGGCGGTGGGAGGACAGGATCACGGCGGGCTCCGCGACGGGTGCCTTCGCGCTCAGGAGATAGATGCGCTTTTCGCTGGGCTCGCTGCCCAGGATCGCCTCGAGATCGCGCTCGTCCCGGGCGATGTCGTCCGGCCCTTCGACCCGGCGATGCGGGAGCATCAGTCCGTCAAGGTCCGCGCGGCCTGTCACGATATCGACCAGGTCCGGGGCCAGCGACTGTTCCTGCAGGCGTTGGAGCACGCCGCGCTTGCGCAGGTCGAGGTCGAGGACGACGGTGCGATCCCCCATCGCCACACCTGCCGCGGCGAGGGAGAGCGAGACCGTCGATTTGCCATCGCCGGGAACAGGCGAACTGATCAGGACGACCTGCGAGCCCTTTCGCCCCGGGCGCAGGGCACGCAGGTCGCAATAGGCCGAGCGCGCGACTTCGGAGAACAGCGATTGCGGTTCTGTGAGCACGACGCTGTCCTTGGGGTCCTGTGAAAGACCGTGCGCGATCTGGGGCAGCATCCCCAGGGTCGGCCGACCGAAGAGGCGGCGGATCTGGGCGACGGTACGTAGCTTGTTGTCCAGGAATTCGCGGGTAAGGGCCGCCATGAAGGCAAGAACGGTCGAGCCCAGGAACGCGGTGACCGTCATCTTGAGAGGGTTGGGCGCAATCGGTGCGTAGTCGGGAACGGCGGGCGAGACGATGGTCGAGGCCACGCCCTGCAGCTGCATCTGGGCACCCACCTGCTCCACGCGCTCGGCGAGGACCTTGTAGGCCGCTTCGGCCAGGTCGGACTGGCGAACCAGCTTGTCGAGCTCCACCGTGTTCTGCGCGTTGCGGTAGGCGCTGGACGACAGGCTGCCGACGACATTTTGCAGGCGCGCGGCCATGGCGGCGGCTCCGGCTGCTTCGCTGCGGGCAAGCTGGGCCATCTTCTCGCCTTCGGCACGGGCGACGGCCTGGGTCGCGGCCTGAACCTGGTTGCGTTCACGAGCGATGCTGGTGTCGATCGTGGTGAGCTGCGAGTTGACGCGGCGCACGTCGGGGTGATTGGGGCCCAGACTGGTGCTCAGCTTGGCCTTTTCCGCCACGAGTTCGCCGCGGCGCCTCTCCAGGGAATCGAGCGCGGTCGAGGTCGCGGTCGCCGTGCTCTGGATCTCGCTGGCGCGCGAAATTCCGGCGCTGCGGGCCGCCGAGGCATCGCGTGCGGCGTTGGCCGCTGCACTCTGGAGGGCAATGCGGTTGATCTGCTGCAGGTCCTCGGCCCCGCCGGCGCCGACAAGCATACGGTTGCGGGTGCGGAACTCGGCGACCTTGGCGGCGGCGTCGAGGGCGGCCTGTTCGCGGGTCTGCAGTTCCTTCTCCAGCGAACCGAGAAGTTCCTGACGCCGCTCGTTGGTCTTGGCGTTGCGCAGGATGCCGACCGAGACGGGCAGCTGGTTGGCGATATCGGCGGCAAGCTCGGGCGAACGCGACGTCACCGAGATCTGGATGAGGTCGGAACCGCTTTCGGCATTGATCGCCAGCATACCGAGCAGGTGGTTGATCGCGAGCTGCATCAAGGCCTTGCCGGTAAGATTGTCGTTGCCCAGTTCACGGCGGAACCTCTCATCGTTGAGGAGGTCGAGGTCCTTGATGATCTGGCCGGCCACTGAACGCGAGCGGTGCAGGCGCACCGTGTTCGCGACACGCTCGGCGTTGCGCGAGTTGACGTCGGCCTGGTTGGTGCCGACCTCGTCGATCAACTCGACCTGGACGTTGGAGCTGGACTGATAGAGCGGGGGCGAGGCCAGTTGCTGGGCCAGCACGAGCACGGTGATCACGCTGACAATGGCGAGGATCATGCCCCGATAGCGGTGGAACAGGCGCACCAGGTCTTGCGGTCCGATCTGTTCGGAGGCTGCACGCATCGCGCTTCCTTCCGGCTGCGGGGATGTGCGGTGCAGCGCAACCGAAGCGTCAGGGTCGTGATGTGCGATCGACGTCGACATTTCCGCTCTCCTCGGGCTGGACGCAGGGACCATCCGATGTGTGTGGTGTCAGGAGAGGGCAGTATGGTTCACGGCCCTGCGGGAACAAATCGCGCATCCGGAAGGGGGCCTGCTTCTTTTCTGGCTAGTCCTTATGGGCAGGACCGGAACGAAGGAGGGACTTGTAGAGGTCGAAATGGCGCTGCGCGGAGCCCTCCAGGCTGTAGCTCTGGCTCGTTGCGAGCGCGCCTTGCGAGTAGGAGTGGTAGTAATAGGCGTTGTGGGCAAGGCGGGCGATCGCGTTGGCGAAGGAGGCCGGCTTGTCGAGCGCGCACAGCGCGCCGTTGCGCCCGGGCACCACCAGCCCGCGATTGCCGTTGACATCGCTGGCGACCACGGGAAGCCCCATCGACATGGCTTCGTGGATCGCGATCGATGCGCCCTCGTAGCGCGAGGTGTTGAGGTAGATGTCACTTGCGGCCAGAAGATCGCGGATGTCGGCGCGTTCTCCCAGGAATTGCACCATGTCGGCAAGGCCAAGGGCATCGACCTTGCCGCGCAGCCGCTCCAGGTCCGTGCCGCCGCCCGCCACGCGAAGGCAGAAGACGGGCTCGGTTCCCGGGCGGTACTGGCGCAGGACACGCGCAACCTCGATGAGCAGATCGTAGTTCTTCTGGTCCGAGATGGCCCCCACGGTCAGGATGCGGCAGGGAGTCCCAACGTTCTCGCGCGGGGCCTTGGCGCGGTAGCTGGCGGCCGGCGCATTGGGGATCAGAGAGAAGGGACGGCGCGAGAGGTCGCGATAGAGCGATGCGGTCTCGTTGCTGATTGCGACATAGTGCGCGACCACGTGGTCGAGAAAGCGGAATGCCGCTGCCGGAAACGAGAGGCGGCTGTTGTGATGGGTGAAGACGACCGGCCCGCAAAATCCCGAAAAGGCGAGCATGAGTACGGCGCGCACGGTATGGGCATGGACGATGTGCGGGCGCGTTTCACTCAGGTGGCGCCGCAGCGCGCGTACCCCTTCGATCAGTCCGCGCCGCCGGGTCAGGGCCAGGCTGTCAAAGTGCGCTCCGGCCTTCGTGATGCGTTGCTGCAGTTCGGTTTCCATGGCTTGCGAGTTGCCCAGGGTCTGGGCATCGCACAGAGCCGTGACGCAGGCGCGCGCGCCAAGCCCGGCATAGGCCTCGTTGAGATTGGTGATGAGGATTTCCGCGCCGCCCGAGGTCAGGCTGGTGAGGATCGAGCAGATTCGCAGGGGCTCGGTCCCGGTCCGCGCGCCGGGTGATGACGCGGGCACGGGCGGCTGGGGACGGACGACGAATTTGCCCTGGGGGGCCTGATGGGTCATGGCAGGGGCTCCTTGGTCGAGGCGGACACAGGTTCCGGGCGTCGGCTGGCGGCGAGGCGGCCATGCAAGGCGATATCGAACGCGAGGACCAGCATGAGGCCAAAAACGATGTGGGCGAAGTTGGCCCCGATCGCGCCGTAGCGCGGGACCATGAGGGTGGCCGTGATGAAGAAGGCGAAGGTGGCCAGAACGCTGCAGGCAAGGACGAAGCTCGGCCGGTTCATCGCCAGGAGCGCCGAACGGGCCGGGGCCGCATGCAGCATCAGCATGATCGCGACGAGCTGGGCGAGGAGCAGCGCGAAGCTGCCCGAGAAGGCATCGCCGAAGACGAATTCGAGAAGCGGCCTGCCCATGAGCCAGCACAGCGCGAGGGTCACTAGTCCGATCCCGCCCAGGGCCAGTTGCAGCATCGTCACCAGGCGTCGCACACCCTTGCGCGAGGACTGGTTCCACAGCCGCGCCAGGTCGGGATAGATGATCGTCTGGAGGAGGTCGCCCGCGGTCTGGACGACTTTCGCAATGCGCCGCGAGAGATAGTAGAGGCCCGCCGCGGCGGGTCCGGCCAGGGTGCTGACAAGCAGCGTGTCCATCTCGTGGGTCAGGGTGCGCAGGCCCGAGGACAGGTTCGTTGAGATCGCGAAGCGCAGGAAGCCGGGGAACTTGCTGGGCAGATGCCGCTTGTCCGCGCGCCAGGGGCTGGGAATGCCGGTCTGTTTCAGGGTGCGCAGCCCCAGGGCATTGAACAGGAGGGAATCGAAGAGCTGGGACACGGTCCAGGCCACTACGAATTCGGTGATCTCCCGGCCCAGGACATAGAGCAGGCAGGCCAGCGTCAGGCGGAGCAGAACGGCGGCCAACTGCACGTAGGCGAGCACGCGGAAGCGCCCGGCAAGGCGCAGGGCTGCGCTCGCCATGCCGCGCAGGTTTCCGGCAATCGCGAGCGCATAGATGGCCACGAGGAAGCGCGCGTCGCCATCAAGGCCAAGCAGGGGCCCTGCCACCAGCGCGACTATCACGGCGAGCAGTGCAGCGCCCAGCGCGCTGGCGATGTCGAGAAGGAGGCCATAGGCGTAGAGCGAGGCAAGGCGCTCAGGCGAGGCGTTCTCTTCCTCGGCGGCGACGAAGCGGATCAGGGGCTGCCAGGATTCGAAGCGGACCAGACGTTCGCAGGTGCGCGAGATGGTGAGGACGATCACGAAAGTCCCGAACGCCTGTGTTCCCAGCGCGCGGGTTGCGATCGCCAGCGTCGCCATCATCAGGACGGCGGCACCAAGGCTTCCGGACATGAGGTGGGCCAGGCTGACAAGACGCGGGCGGATGAGTGTGCTGCGCTGCCAGCGTTCACGCAGCGAGGCTCGCGGCGGACCGGACGCCGGGGGGCTGGCATGGCGGCGCGCGGCGCGCGGCGTCGGGCCGATAAGGTCCGTCATTTCAGGACAGCTGCTGGTGGCGGGAGCCGGGCCCGGACCCAGGCCCGTATGCCGTCCGCTCGTCGCTTGGCGCCAGTCCCTGCGCTGAGCGCGTCGAGATCCAGGCCAGCGCGAACATCAACATGACGGGGCCATTCCAGAGCCGGGCAAACATGTGCGGCAAGGACATGGTGTAGATGAAGAACACGGCGAGGATCGCGAGGCAGGAAATGCCCTCCACCCGGTTCACGCCCGCGATGGCCTTGCCCTGGAGGAGAAGCGCCAGCGCCATCAGGCACAGGCCGAGAAAGGAGACGATCCCGCCCTCGTTCAGGACCAGCAGGTAAAGTTGGTGAACCGGCATCCCGTGGGGGCTCGCGACACGGTATCCGTCACTGCCAAGACCGATGAGCAGATGGTCGTCGGCCAGCTGCCAGGCCTCGACGATCAGCGCTGAGCGGCCCACGAACGTCCCGGCCCGGGTCGGATCGCCGGTCATGAGGGCCTCGCCGACACGCTCTTCGAAGATACTGGGCACCGGCCCGCCCAGGCTGGTGTAGGCCAGCACGATCAGGGCAAGGGGAACGGCGATGCGCACGAAGGTGCCCAGGCGTGAGAGGCCCAGCACGAAGCCGCAGGCGAGCAGGGCGGCGAAGGTACCGGTAAAGGTGGCAGAATAGACCAGGCCCGCGATCACGCAGAGCGCGAGGATAAGCGCGTAGATCGTGCGCAGCCGCCCGGTCATCACGCCCCGGATCAGAAAGAGCAGCGCGAAGGCGCAGACCGCACCATTGGAATTGGGCTCTCCGGTCATCGCGCCCAGACGCCCGTTCCCATAGACGACATGTTCGTTCACCATCGCGGAGATCTGCGCGCGATTGAACAGGGTTATGAGCGTGATGCCGATGACCTGCGAGACCGCTACGCCCAGGATGTAGGCATTCGCGCAGCGCTCCAGGATTGGCTGGGAACACGAGGTCAGGAGCATCGGCACCAGCAGCATGGCAAAGGCATATTGCCCCGCCACGATTGGCCAGCGCATGAAATCGCCGTGGACGAGCGAGCCGACCAGCATCCCGCTCAGCAGCATCGTCAGCCCCGCCACCCACAGTGCGGTGTAACGTGCGAACATGCGCGCGTTGAGGCCACCTGCGACGAGCGCGAGGGCAAGGGCCGTGAACAGCGCGACATCGGAGATCGAGATGTTCATGCCCGGCAAGCGACCGGCTTGCCACCAGGACAGGAAGAAGGCCGCTCCGGGCAGGAGCATGCCAAGAGCCCGTTCCTGGCGCGGGCGGGGACCGGGATGGGGGGCACCCATTGCGGGGGCTGGCGCACGTTTGCCGCGTGCGTGTCGCTGCCTCCGAGAGGTGCGCAAGGGGAAGGGCTGGTGGCCATGGCCCAAGCATGAAACGCACGAGGCCAGCAGGCAAAGGCGAGTGTGGAGAAAGCGCGGCGCATTGTCGGTAACGCCAAAGGGGCATCGCGAAGGGCGCATTATACCCAAAGGATAGCTTGTCCGGGCAGCAGGGCGCACCCACACTTGTCCGGTCGCGTAAAGCCGCGTCCCGGTCGAGGCGAATGAGCGCACTCGGGGCGCGCAGGCGTCTGGGGGAAAGGCCCCAAGCCCAAGGGCGAAGGCGCGAACCTCATGCGCGCGGTGCCTGATCTGGCATCCTGTTCCGATCGCGTGTGCGCCAGTCGGTCGGCAATTTTTCATCTGGAACTGGCGCGAACGGGAGAGCGCGGTGCGAACAGCAAGGCAGGAACGGGCGAACACGGATCGCGCGCAGCGGCTCACGGCGGGGCCTGTCATGGAGAAGCGGGGTCTTGTATTCGCAGGGCTCGTGGGTCTGGCCCTCGCCGATTGCGCGCCGCCCAGCGCGGCAGCTTCGGCCCCGGTCGTGCGCACGCCGTCGGGGCCGAAGGCCTTTCCCGGTGCCATGGGGTATGGTGCGGTCAGCGCCGGAGGGCGCGGGGGGCGGATCATCTATGTCACGACACTTGCCGACGGCGGTCCGGGATCGCTGCGTTCGTGTATCGACTACAAGTTTCCGCGGGTCTGCGTCTTCCGCGTGAACGGGGTGATCCGCTTCACCCAGCGCCCGCCGCGCATCCGCTATCCCTACATCACCATCGCGGGTCAGACCGCGCCGGGCGGCGGAATTACGCTTGCCCACAATGGCGGGGCAAACGGGCAGACACCGCTTGTCATCAAGAACTCGCACGATGTGGTCGTGCGCCACATCCGCGTGCGTAACGACAAGGCGGGCAAGTACGGCGGCGCCGAGGACAACATCACGATCGAGAACAGTTCCAAGGTCATCATCGACCACGTCAGCACCTCGTGGTCGCGCGACGAGGGGATCAATGGCTATGCCGACAACGATCTCGTCACGATCAGCAACTCGATCTTTGCCTGGGGCATTCCCAAGCACGACAAATGCGCGCTGCTTGCCAGCGACCCCAAAGACAAGCAGAACCTCAGCTTCATCAACAACATCTGCGCGCACAACGGCGATCGCAATCCCGACATCAATTTCCCCAGGGGCTCGTGCGTCGAGCTCGTCAACAACATCCTCTACAACGCCCAGTCGGAATTCGCCGAGGTCTGGGAGACCTATGGCGGCTCGCCGGTCTCGATCGTGAGCAACACGTTCCTTGCTGGCAACAACACCAACACCAACAGCCGGGGCATCGCGCGCGAGACGGTCGGATCGACCGGCCGCGCCCAGATCTACCTCTGGGGCAACACGTACGAAGGCAACTTCAATCACATCAGCTCCGAAGTCGATGTCGCGCGGGTGCAAGATGGCCCGTGTCCGCTGACCGTCACGCCCCAGACCGCCAATGCCTCGTTCTACACCGTGCTCGCCCGTTCGGGCGCCTTCCCGCGCGATGACATCGATGACGAAATCCTGTCCGACGTGCGCAACCGCACCGGACAGATTGGTTCTCCTGCTCCCTCGCTTCCCTACCAGCCCGCCGCGAACCCCTATCCCGATGCGGACATGGACGGCATGGACGATAGCTGGGAGGCAAGCCATGGCGCCAATCCGGCAAAGTCGGATGCCTGGGCTGATGCCAACGGCAACGGGGTCTCCAACTTCGAGGACTTCCTGACATCGCGCGAGCGGGGCTTCGGGCTGTGACGGGCCTCGCCGGGGCGCAGCTTGCCTCCGAACCATCGGTATGCCGCCCACGCGCGCAGAGCCGTCCGTTGACGATCTGCTTTCCCTTCAGCGGAGACGAGCTTGGCGGCAGCCACATGTCGGTACGCGGGCTGCTCGAGCAACTCGATCCGGGCCGTTACCACGTTCTGATCGTGCCCGAGAAGCCGGGCGGGGATATCGCCGAATTCTTTGCGTCCTGGCCGCTGGCCGCCGATCCCGCACCGCCGCGCCAGTCGCTCGTGCCCGGTGCCCGGATCGGTCCGGCCAAGGCGCTTGGCGCGCTTGCCGGGGTGCGGGCGCGCAGCCGTTTTCTGCAGGCGCGGGGTGTGGATGTCGTGCACAGCAACGACGGGCGCAGCCATGCGGCCTGGGCCCTGGCCGCGCGCCTCGCGGGAAGCCGGTTGCTGTGGCACCACCGCGGCGATCCTTCCGCGCGGGGGCTGCGCTATGTCGCGCCGTTCCTGGCCGACCGGATCCTGACCGTGTCCCGCTTCTCCCTGCCCGCGCAAGGCTCGCGCGCCGCGCAGCGCGCGCAGGTCGTCCACAGTCCCTTCGATACGCAGGTCGAGGCCTGCCGGGAAACCATGCGGGCCCGGATCCTCGACCATATCGGAGCTCCGGCCAATGCGGTCCTGTGTGGCTATTTCGGAAACTTCATCGAACGAAAGCGCCCGATGGGCTTTCTCGACACGGTCGAGGAACTGGGGCGCCTCGTCGATAGACCGGTCCACGGGCTGCTCTTCGGCGATCCGCGCAATACCGAGTACGGGGAGGTTCTGCCCGAGCGTGCGGCGCGGATCGGAGGCAATGCGCGGGCGCACATGATGGGCTTCCGATCGCCCGGTCACGCCTGGCTTGCGGGATGCGATGTGCTGCTGGTCCCCGCCGCGCGCGAGCCGCTCGGACGTACGCTGGTCGAGGCGATGCTGGTCAAGACGCCCGTCGTGGCTACCCGTTCGGGGGCAATCCCGAAGCGCTCGAAGGCGACTGCGGGATCCTGTGCGATCTCGATGATCCTGCAGGCATGGCCCGCGCCGTCGCGCGCCTTCTTGCCGAGCCGGAACAGCGCCAGGCCATGTGCCTGCGTGCGCACGTCGCGGCCCGCGCGCGCTTCTCGCGCGAGCACCACGCCGAGCAGGTGGCGGCGGTTTATGATGAGCTTGCCACGCCATGACATGAAGGCCCGGGGGCAGGGGCCCCCGGTTTGATCGAGGCGCGCCTCTTCAGAACCGGGCGCGCAGGCTGAAGCCGGCGCGGAAGCGTTCGAAACGCGCCGCGAAGCGTTCGCTCGTGCGCTTGGAGAACTGCGCGTCGAGACTGAGCGAGAGGTTGCGGGCGATCACGTGCTCGATTTCGCCCGATACGCTCGCCGTGTCCTCGCTTATCCCGGTGCCCACGAACTTGCTGCGCCGGAAGCTGCCACTCAACTTGGCGAACAGGTCGTGGCGGATCTCCTGCTCGGCGGTAAGCCGGACGCGGGTGTCGGTACGGCCCTGCGCGCCGGTGCGGAAGGTTGCGACATCGCCGTTGAAGGCATCGAGAAGGAGCGCGGTGCGCCGCGAAGGGCGGTAGATCAGGGCGCCCGAGACGGACAGGCCGGTGCGGCCAGGCGCGGTCGGCTCGTCGGGGTCATAGCGAAAGACACCTACGCCCAGACGCCCTTCGAAGAGCCCTCCAGGTTCGACGTTGAGGCCGAGCTGGCCGCCGTAGGTTGTCGTATCCCGCTCGAGACCGGCCGGGGTTCGTGAAAGTCGGAACTCGCGGCGGTTGAGGAAGGTGCTGGCGGTGACGAACACGGTGCCACCCACGCGAAGGCCCACGGCGGCCTGGCCGTTGTAGGCGGAGAAATCGCGATCGGCATCGAGGCTGGACAGGGCGTCGAAGCGGGTCGCGCTGGCCTGGACATCGAACAGGAGACGCCCGGGCTGCGTGCGCAGGTGAAACTCGGTGGCCAGGATGTCGAACCGGCGCGGGCCGCGATCCGGGTCGGTACGGGCCTCGGAATCGCTGCGATCCTCGACCGCGCGCTGCAGGCTGGCGCCAAGCGAATAGAGCGAGGTTCGGGTGGGGGACCACTTCACCGTGGTATCCAGGCGCCAGCGCTCGGAATTTTCGGTGCTTCGGCTGGAATAGCGGCGCACGGTTCCCGTGACCCCGGTCGTTACCGTGACGGGCCCGGGGCTGCTGTCAGCGCGCACTTCGCCCGAGAAATCGGCGTAGACATCGTCGTAGCGTTCGAGGGGCGCGGCGTAGATGTTGCTGTCGTAGTTCAGCCGGACATTGGCGTTGGTGGTGAGACTGAGGCCGCCCAGGTGGATCGGTTGCGCGCGGTACTCGGGATCGTCGGGATAGACCGTGGGCGCCGTACTGCCGAGGGTCTGGGTCTGCGCGCGGGCGGGGATGGCAAGGGCGCTCAGGGCACCCAGGTCGAGGACCAGCGCGGAGAGCGCGAGACGGGCCTTCATGGTCAGAACCAGCGTTCGAAGACCTGGATCCTGTCACCGGGTTGTATCGGTGTCGTCTCGGTTGCCTTGGCGATGATGTCCCGCCCGTCGACCGAGCGCGTGATCGAGACCTTTCCGGTGGAGGCGCGGTAGGTGTACCCGCCAGCGGCGGAAAGGGCGGCAAGCACGGTCATGCCGTGACGATAGGGGAACTCGCCGGGACGATTGACTTCGCCGGTCACGTAGAAGGGGCGAAGTTCGATCGGGCGGACATTGACCACCGGCTGCCCGACGAGGATGCCTTGGGAGAGAAGCCGCCCCGCGATGCCCTGCTCGATCTCGCGGTAGCTGAGCCCGGCGACGGGCATCGTCTTGACGTAGGGCATCGAGATCGTGCCCGTCTCCTCGATGACGTAATCGCCGCTGGCGTCCTGCAGCTCCTGTATCGCGATGTGGATCTTGTCCCCCGCGGCGACCTGGTAGGGAGCGGCCTCCATCTCGGCGAGCGCGGGCAACGAGCCGGTGGGCGAGGTGCACCCTGCGAGCGCCATGGCGGTGGCCGTGCAGACAAGAACGGCGGTCTGTGCAAAGAGATGTCGGCGAGGCGCGGGGGCGGTCATGCTCGGCTCCTGAAACGGCTGGCCCGGCCAGGGCGCGCCTTGCGGCGTGAGAGGCAGGACCAATGAACGGGTAGGATGACCACAGGCTAACCCGTATCGGCCTGAACCGGAGGTGCTATTCAGGGCTAGATCCCCCCGAATTCGAACAGGGCGCTACCTATTCTGGAGCCGGGCCGCGGACATGAGGCATTACCTCGAAGCCTGCGCGGGGATCGGTGTCCGGGCACTCTGCCAGCAATCGAGGGAGCGTTCGATGAGCGTGCCCAGCCTTTGCGTGTCGGGCGCGTAGAACTCGCATAGCCGCGCGCGCAGGTTAGCACTCAAGGGGGGATAGCGCATTTCCTGGGCGAGGAGCGAGCGCGCGCCTTCGAAGATGGGCGAGCCCCGCAAGGGGCGCGCGGCATTCTTGAAGGGTGCCAGCATCCGGCGCAGCGGCAGGGGCAGGATCATCGTCCGGCTCGAATTTTCGTGCGTGGTGTCGATTGTCTCGGGAAGGGTCGGCTCCAGCCCGATATGGCGGGACACCTCGGCGAGAACCTCACGCGGCCGCTCGTCGAGATCCTCGTGCAGGTAGATCCGGATCTGTTCGCGCGGGAAGACCTCCAGCCAGCGGTCGAGGTGGCGGGCATAGAGGCCATCCTCGAGAAAGCGCGGATGCGGATTGGCGAGATCGGCCAGATAGTCCTCGGGCGGTCCGGTGACGGTGCCGCGCCGGTAGAACATCTTGTAGTCCGAATAGGCTCTCTCGACCGGATCGCGCAGCATCACGACAAGGCGGGCATGGGGGAGCATCCGGGCCATCCGCGCGGGTGCCTCGGGATGGGCGAGGTAATCGGCGGACTTTTCCCCGATGCAGGTGACGCCCTCGGGGATCTCGTCGAAGAAGCCGCGGTAATGGCCTTCGCCTTCGGCATAGTCGGTGCTGAAGTAATGGGGTTCGGGATCGGGCATGTAGACAGCCGGATTTTCCTGGAGCCGGGCCTGGATCCAGGTCGTCGCCGCCTTGGCCGCGCCGATGACCACGAAGTCGGGCTGCCATCTGGCCTCAGGGCGTGTGCGGGGCGCCGTCATCAGGTCACGACCTCGCCCAGAGCCTCGGCGATGCGCTGCATGTCGTGCGTCGAAAGGGTGTGATCGCAGGGAAACATGAGGGTGCGTGCGCCAAGTGCGTTGGCGGCGTCCAACGCGCCGTCGCACCGGAACGCCTGCGCCTCGAGTGCGCGCTCGCGGCTCATGTCCGGGCACGATCCGCTGGCCGCCGGAATGCCTCTTTCGTGCAGGGCCGCGATGATATCGAGCCGGCGTTCGGCCAGATCGGGCGCGAGCTGGACATAGAACTTGTACCAGGCATGGCGCACGTGCTCGGGCGGCGCGGGAGGCGCGATGCCGGGAAGCGGAGCAAGGGCGGCGCAGAGCGCCTGTGCATTGGCACGTCGCTGCGCGAGCCAGTCCTCCAGCTTGCTGAGCTGGCATCGGCCGATCGCGGCCTGCATCTCGGTCATCCGGTGGTTCGAGCCCGGACGGGCATGGACATAGCGAAATTCTCCAGGCCGTCCCTTGCCATCGCGCAGCATGGCCAGGTCCTTGCCGTGATCCTTGATCGACCAGCCCGCCTCCCAGGCATCGTTGTCACGCAGCAGGATCATGCCCCCTTCGCCGCCGGTCGACATGATCTTGTCGGTGCAGAACGAGAATGAGGCGGCGGTGCCGAACGAGCCGACACGGCGCCCGTGCCATTGGGCCCCGTGCGCCTGCGCGCAGTCTTCGAGGAGCGCCAGTCCATGGCGTGCGCACAGCGCCACGAGCCTGTCCATGTCGCAGGGCCATCCGGCATGGTGGACACAGATCACGGCGCGCGTGCGCGCCCCGAGGAGACGTTCGACCGAGACCGGATCGATGTTCTGGCTGTCGGGTTCGACATCGGCGAAGGCGAGGCTTGCCCCCACCGCGAGCACCGCGCTGGCGGTGGCAAAGAAGCTGCGGGCCGGAACGATGACCTCGTCGCCCGGCCCGATGCCCAGTGCCTTGAGCGCGATCTCGAGCGAGACCGTGCCATTGGCGACGCAAATGCCGTGCGGCATACCGTTGTAGGCGGCGAACTCCTGCGCGAATCTGCGGGTCTCATCGCCGTGGACGAGTGCGTTTACGTGCCCGGATTGCAGGACTTCGCGCACGGCTGCAATTTCGTCAGCCTCGTGGCGCGGCCAGGCCGATTTCAGGGGCTGGGGGGCCGAATGCGGGGGCTGTGCATCGGCAAGAACATGGGATGCCATGCGTTCCGGGCTCCTTATGCGGGGGTGCGCGTGCGCGTGCGGGAGGTGTCCTGCGCCATCGCCGGATTCTCGATGACCTGGAACGAGGCCGCGCCGCTGGGCATCTTGACGAGGGTGTGGGTGATGCGACGGGCCTCGGCCTGGTCGCCCGCCTCCACGGCGTGGGCGAGCTGGTCGATGCTGCGGGAAATGAGCGGGAGCGGGATGGGCCGTGACTGGGCCTCGAAAATGCCCTTGATCCGCGAACTGGTCTGCTCCTCGCAGATGTCGAAAAGCTCCTCGTAGAGCTTTTCACCCGGGCGCAGGCCGACGAACTGGACAGGCACGTCGATCTCGGGCTGGAGGCCGTAGAGGCGGATCATGCGGTAGGCGAGATCGACGATGCGCACGGGCTTGCCCATGTCGAGCACGAAGATCGTGCCGCGCTGCGACTGCTCGCTGAGCGCGGCGGCGCTGCTTTGCAGGATCAGCTGCACCGCCTCGCGCACGGTCATGAAGAAGCGTTCGATATCGGGGTGGGTGACGGTGAGCGGGCGGCCTTCGCGCAGCTGGCGCTGGAACAGCGGAACGATAGAGCCGCTCGAGCCGAGCACGTTGCCAAAGCGCACGGTCATGAAGCGCGGCGCGTCGGGATCGTCGATCCCGCACATGTCGAGGGCCTGGCTGTAGAGTTCACCCACGCGCTTGGTCGCGCCCATCATCCCGACGGGGTTCACGGCCTTGTCGGTCGAAACCTGGACCATGGCCCTCGCGCCGATTTCGCACACCGCATCGGCGATGATGCGGGTGCCCAGGATATTGGTGTGGACACCGGCACACGGGCTCGTCTCGACGATCGGCACATGCTTCAGGGCCGCGGCGTGGTAGACGATGGTCGGGCGGTGCTTGGCGAAGATGCGGCGCACCTCGGAGCGTTCGCGGATGTTGCACAGCTCGGCCTCGATGGGGACATCGGGGTAGCGCTCGCGCAGTTTCATCTCGGCGGCGTAGAGGTGGTATTCGCTGTGATCGAGCACGACCAGTTTGGAGGGGCGGAAGCTGGCCAGCTGCCAGCAAAGCTCCGAGCCGATGGTGCCGCCACCGCCTGTCACCAGCACGCACTTACCCGAGATCTGGCTGGTGATCTGCTCGCCTTCGAGCGTGAATTCGCTGCGGCCCAGGAGGTCCTTGACCGAGAGCTCCTCGTGAACAGCGCTCGGGCTGCGCTGGAGGATGTGGCTCCAGCAGTCGCGAATGCGCGAGAGCTCGAGGCCAAGGTGGCGCGCACGGCTGGTGAGCCGGGCCATCTCGCGGTTGGTGAGGTCATTGCCGTCGTCGCTGGCAATCACGAGCGAAGGGCGCTGGTCCTTGGCTTCCAGATGCTCGACCGCATTCACGATATCATCGTGGCTGCCCAGCACCGGCACCTTGCCAATCTGCATCAGCGTGTCGTTGAGGGTCGGCAGGAGAATGCCGGAAATGACGAAGGACGGGGTCGTTTCACGCCGCAGCATCTCGATGATCGAGAGCACCCAGTCGGGCGAGCCCACCAGCAGCGCGTGGGGCAGCTGCCGGCCCGCGACATGGCGCAGATGCGCGCTGCTCGTGCGGTTCAGGTGTTCATGCACGAGGCGCCGCAGGGCGCGCAGCGTCACCAGGCCCGAAGTCGCCAGAAGCCAGTGGATGGCAATGACCGCAGCGAGGTTGGACTGCTCGGCGCGCACCGCCGGAGACAGCAGTGCGACCGCCCAGCCCAGGCCGATACAGGGGAGGATCAGCGCGACCAGATGGATCGAGTGGGCAAAACTGAAGAAGCGCCAGCTGCGGCGGTAGAGGCCGCTCATGAACAGCCCCAGCACGGTCACGAGGCCCATGCCCGCAGTCGTCCAGGACACCCCCTCGCTCTGCAGGAAGGGGCCGCGTCCCACCAGCAGGAACGCCGTAACGAACGTGGCGCTGATGGTCAGGGTGTCGAAGCTGATCAACAACTGGTTGCGAAAGGTTCGTCGCAGGCTGAAGCGTTCGATCGCGGCACTTTCACGCGCGCCGTCCAGCTTGCGGATACGCAGCAGCGGGCGGGAAGATGCGCGCTTGGCGGACGACGCGGCACGGTCTGCAATGTTCTTGCTCATGCGGGCAGCCTTCGCTGTTTTGGACGATCCGGAAGGATCCGGGCGAGGCAAGACGCCGTGGCGGGAGCTGCGGTGGCCTCTGCAGTTTGCTAGGCTATGGTAGCGCTGCCGGGGGCGCACGTGATCTTAAAGCCATAAGCCGAAATCGCCGTTTTGGGAGTTCACCTCCCGAAAGAAATGCCAGCCCTGTCAAATATACGTATCGGAATTCCCCGTAGCTGTCGCAAAAGGGGATCAGCCACTTGCGTTCTTGCAGTTTCGCCGGCTGCGGGCATCGTTGGAGAGGACCTAGGGGGTCGTTCAGCCAGGAGACGAAAGGCGCAGGAAGGATGCGTGGCACCCGCTGGTAGCCGCGTTCGGCCTCGGCTTTTCCGATCCATGGCGGGCGAGGTCGCGGTGCAAAGGGCATCGTCGATCGCAGCCGCCCCAGCCGTCTCGCAATCACGGGCCAAACCGCGCTATGAAAGTTCTTGTCCTCTCCAGTCTTGCCTATTCGCTGACCAATTTTCGCGGCGCCTTGTTGCGCGAACTCGTGGCCAACGGACACAAAGTCGTGGCGGTGGCGCCCGACCGGAACGACGCTGTCGAACGTGAACTGGACGCGTCCGGGATCGGGTTTCGTCAGGTCGCGATGGAGCGCACGGGAACCAATTTCCTGCGCGATCTGGGCCTTCTGTTCGAGTACGTGCGGCTCATGCTGCGCGAGCGCCCGGATCTCGTGCTAGCCTATACCCAGAAACCGATCATCTACGGCGGGATCGCGGCGCGCTTGCTGTGTGTTCCGCGCTTCTACGCGCTGATGTCGGGTCTGGGGCATGTCTTCAGCGAGGACAGCCACGCGCGCGTCGGCCTGCGCAAGCTGGTGAGCGTTCTCTACCGCGAGGCGGTGCGCCGGGCGCGGGCAATCTTCGTGTTCAACCGTGACGACCGGGCCGACATGATCCGCTTCGGCATCGTCACGCCCCGGCACAACGTCGTCCAGGTGCCCGGTTCGGGCGTTGATCTTGAACGGTTCGTAGAGGCCCCGCTGCCACGCCAGGGACTGCGCTTCCTGCTCATTGGGCGGCTGATGCGCGACAAGGGTGTCTACGAGTTCCTCGAGGCTGCAGCCCGTATCAAGGCCGACCATGGCGACTGCGAATTCTGGGTCCTGGGCCACTATGAGCGCAACAACCCGACCGGCATCGACGAGGAGGAATGCGCCCGGCTCGCCCGGCAGTACCCGGTGACATTCATTCCCGGCTGTACGGACGTGCGGCCCTACCTCGAGGCCTCCTCGGTCTTCGTCCTGCCCTCGTTCTACCGCGAGGGGCTGCCGCGCACGATCCTGGAGGCGATGGCCACGGGGCGCGCCGTGATCACGACCGACATGCCCGGCTGCCGCGAGCCGATCGTGGAGGGCGAGAACGGCTATCTCGTCGAGCCGCGCGATGCCGAAGCCCTGCGCGCGGCCATGATGCGCTTCGTCGAGGAACCAGAGCGCGCGGCGACCATGGGCGCAAGGGCGCGCGATCTCGCCGAGAAGGTCTACGATGTGCGCAAGGTCAACCACCAGTTGCTCGAGGAAATGGACCTGCTGCAGGCGCCCTGGCGGGCCGAGCCGGAGGAGGCGGACGCACGGCAGGGCATTTCCAATGCCGCAACGGCAGGACTGCCGACAGGTCCCGTGCGGGTTCAGGCAGATCCAGACACGGTGAGCGAGCCACGCAAGGTGGCGCATTGAGCCCCTTGCGGTGATGGCGCGGCGTGAAGAGGAAAAGCGGGAGGAGGTGATGGGGGTGCGGGCAGTCGTGGTTGGTGCCGTGGGGAGCACGCAGGTGCTCCTGGAAGAACTGCTCGGGGCGCCCGGCTGGCAGGTGCCGCTGGTCCTCACCCTGCCGCCGGCTCTTCATGGGCGGCATTCCGATCTGGTGGACCTTGCTCCCCTTGCCGGGGATCTGGGCGCTCGACTGGAGCATGCGGGGCAAACGAATTCCGCGCAGACGCTAGCGATGGTTGGCGCTGCAGAGCCCGACTACGTCTTCGTCG
This sequence comes from Novosphingobium sp. MBES04, assembly GCF_000813185.1. Classification (NCBI taxonomy): domain Bacteria; kingdom Pseudomonadati; phylum Pseudomonadota; class Alphaproteobacteria; order Sphingomonadales; family Sphingomonadaceae; genus Novosphingobium; species Novosphingobium sp. MBES04. Next base: position 323,449 of record NZ_DF850489.1, read on the forward strand.
TGGGCTGGTCGCAGATCGTGGGGGAGGAGTTCCTGTCCATCGCAGCCTCGGGCACGATCGGATATCATCCCGCGCCCCTGCCACGCCTGCGCGGCCGCGCCGCGATACCCTGGACCATCCTTCTGGGCGAACCGATCTCCGCGTCCAGCCTGTTCTGGATCGGGGAGGGCACCGATGATGGCGACATCCTGGCGCAGAAGTTCTTTCACGTCGCGCCCGACGCGACGGCGCAGCAACTCTATGATCAGCACATGGACGCCTTGCGCGCGATGCTGCGGACATGCCTGGCGCAGCTGGCCTCGGGCACCGCGCCGCGCGAACGACAGGACGCCCGCCTCGCGACGTGGGCAGCGCGGCGGACCCCTGCCGATGGGCGTATCGACTGGCGCGCCGATGCCGCCCGGATCGACCGGCTCGTGCGGGCGGTGGGGCGGCCCTATCCCGGGGCCTTCGCCATGGACGGCCCGCACCGGTTGACCGTCTGGAGCACCCGTCCGTGCCCGGAGGCTTGGCGCTACCACGCCTTGCCCGGCCAGGTTCTCGGGATCGCGGACGGGGTCCTGCGGGTCATGACGGGTTCGGGGCCGATCGATCTTGTGGAATGGGAAAGCGCGAGGGGCGCGCCTCCCAAGTTGCACGGTATCCTGGAGGCCTAGATCATGTCGCTTGCGCATTTCGGGAAAGTTCTGGTCGTGGCACCGCACCCTGACGACGAGATACTGGGGTGTGGCGGGACAATGGCCCGTCTCGTTGAGGAAGGGCACGAGGTGGAAGTGTGCCTCGTCACCCGCGGCCGACCACCGGCCTTCGATGAGGAGGGCGTTGCCCGCGTCATGGCCGAAATGGAGCAGGCCCATGCGCACCTGGGAGTTTCGCGAGTGCATCGCCTCGATTTTCCCGCGGCGCGGCTCGATACGGTTCCGGCCTGGCAGATCAACCGGGCGATCGGTGAAGTGGTGGAGGAGGTCGCGCCCGATACCCTGTTCCTGCCTTTCGTGGGCGACATCCATCTCGACCACCAGATCGCCTTCCTGGGGGCAATGGTCGCTGCGCGACCGCGCAACGCGAGCGTCCCCAAGCGCATTCTGTGTTACGAGACCCTGTCCGAGACCAACTGGCTGTCCGCGCCCGTGACACCGGCCTTCGTGCCCAACTGCTACGTCGATATCGGCGCGACGCTCCAGCGCAAGCTCGATGCCTTTGCCTTGTTCGAAAGCCAGCTCAAGCCGTTTCCCGATGAGCGTTCGCTCAAGACGATCGAGAGCCTGGCGGTAGTACGCGGCTCGACTGTCTTTGCCAAGGCTGCGGAGGCGTTCGTTGTCGTGCGGCAGATCGAAGGGCGTTCGTAGGTCCGCCGTGCGTGACCGCATGGGCGCGGGAGGCCCGATCGACTCGTCGAGTCGTTTCCTTTGGGTATCAAAATATTTCTGAAGGAGTATCCTATTCCACTCTGAATCTGAGGTATTTCGCGTATTTTTACGGCAATTGTATAAATGCGTAGACTTGGCATTAACTATGTGGTTTACTTATTCTCATGAAGTGCAGTCGCAAGATGACGTAATGTAAAAAAATAATATACAATATCTGCGCATGGCCGCGTAATGCGTCCAGATTACCTCGACAAGTTCGCGCCGCTTGGGTGGTGGCACTTGGAGAATGGCAGGTATGATCTTCTTGTGCGTCAAATCTTGCTTGTTTTTGTAATTTTCATGTCTGTTCAAAATTTGAATGGATGATGAAGGGCAAATTTTCAAGTGCGGTCTTGGGTCGTCCGTATTTCCATATTAGGGAGAGAAAGGCGATGACATCTCTTGATTCCGTAGTGGATGTTTCCATCATCGGTTTTACTTCGCTCATTCGTGAAGGTATCGGTAAAATACTTGAGGGCAGTGAGTTTGCCTGTGCGAAATGCTTTCCCTCATGCGAGGATGCGCTGACCGACGAACAGGCGTCGAGCCTCGATCTGGCCATTCTCGACCTCGCCGTTCTGGAAGGCGACATCGATAATCTTCACCCCTTGAAGGAGCGCTTTCCCGGCCTTCGCATCGCGGCGCTCGTGGACTGCTTCAACTTTGGCCAGATGGTCGATGCCTTCAATCGCGGCGTCGATGCCTACCTTCTCAAGGAAATCGCTTCCGACCCGCTACTGGGGTCGCTGCGTCTCGTCCATCAGGGGGAGAAGGTCATGCCCACCGCGCTGCTCGAACATCTCGCGCACAAGCGTCCGCTGATCGAGGGGGAGGCCGAGATCAAGGTCGAGCTGGGCGAACTCTTGTCCGAGCGCGAGATCGATACGCTGCACTGTCTGGTGATGGGCTACCCCAACAAGGTGATCGCCTATCGTCTCGATATCAGCGAGGCGACCGTGAAAGTTCACGTCAAGGCGATCCTGCGCAAGCTCATGGTCCAGAACCGCACCCAGGCCGCGATCTGGGCGGTCAACCAGGGTCTCGTCCTGGCCAATGGGCGTTTCGCCGATGCGGACGCCGGCGAGGTGGTGCCGTCCGAGGATGCGACGCCGCCGCTGGTAGCCATGGCGCACTGAAGGGGCGCAAGGCCGTCAGGCCCTTGCGGGTTGCGGCGTGCGACCGGTGCCGTCGGCAGGACTTTCGGCACCGGCGCGCGTTGCGCTTTTCTGGAAAAGCAGCGCCGTCCATCCGGGGCGGATGCGAAGTAGAGGTGCATGTAGGTGGCGGTGAGACGTCCGCTTGCAAACACGTCTTCACCGGCGCGGCCGCGCGGCGAGCGCGATTGCGCGATCGGCGACAGCGACGTTTCCATGGTCGAGTAATGGAAGGTATGGCCGCGCAGGCTTCCACCCTCCAATGCGACCTCCTGAAGTCCGAGCGCGGCGAGGCGCGGCTGCAGCGCCGCGTGGCCGGGTAGCAGCCCGGCCATCGGAACAGGTGCGCTCTCACGCGGGGCAAGGGTCTCCAGGCAAAAGAGCATGCCCCCGCACTCGGCAAGGATGGGCTTGCCTGCGCGGTGGTGGCTTTGGAGATCCGTGATCAGGGGCGTGTTGGCGGATAGGCGCTGGGCGTGGAGCTCGGGGTAGCCTCCCGGTAACCAGACCGCATCGCAGGCGGGAAGCGCCGTGTCCTCCAGTGGCGAGAAATAGACAATCCGTACGCCAAGCGCTTCGAGACAGGCGATGTTGGCGGGGTAGATGAAGCCGAATGCGGCATCGCGGGCGACGGCGATCGTGTGCCCCTCCAAGGAGCGCGCGGGGACTGGGCGTCTGGCCGGGGCGGAAAAGGTGACGGCTTCGGGCAGCCAGTCTGCGCCCTCCGGGAGGCTGGCCGCGGCCCGGTCAAGGCGCGCGTCGAGATCGGCAATCTCGTCGGCTTGGAGAAGGCCCAGGTGGCGCTCGGGAAAGGCCAGGTCGGGATCGCGGGCGAGGGCGCCCAGCCAGGCGATGCCATCGGGCAGGCTTTCTTCCAGCATTTCGCCGTGACGCGCACTGCCCACCCGGTTGGCCAGGACGCCCAGGAGGCGCGTGTCGCTGCGATAGCGGGCGAGCCCCAGCACCAGTGCGCCGAAGGTCTGCGCCATCGCCGAGCCGTCGAGCACGGCGAGAACCGGCAGGCCGAACCGTGCGGCGAGGTCGGCGGCGCTGGGGTCTCCATCGTAGAGGCCCATGACCCCTTCGACGAGGATCACGTCGGCGTCCTGTGCCGCTTCATGGAGCAGGCGTCGGCATTCCTCCTCGCCGACCATGAACAGGTCGAGCTGGTGGACCGGAGCCCCGCTCGCCCGCTCGAGGATCATCGGGTCGAGGAAATCCGGCCCGCACTTGAAGACGCGCACGCGCCGCCCGGCACGCCGGTGGCGCCGGGCGAGGGCGGCGGTCACCAGCGTCTTGCCCTGGCCCGAGGCTGGGGCGGAGACGAGCAGGGCAGGGCACTGCGCGCTGTCGGTTGCGGGGCCGCAGGGGCTCACAGGTCGATCCCGACCTGCGCACGCACGCCCGCGCGAAAGGCGTGCTTTTCGTCGCGGATGGCGCTGACCGTGTCGGCCAGTTCGACCAGCTCCTCGTGCGCCGCGCGGCCAGTGATGACCACGTGCTGCATCGGGGGTCGGCCCCGGATTGCGGGCAGGATCTCATCCAGTTCGAGGTAGCGATACGTGACGAGATAGGTCAGTTCATCCAGCACCACCAGGGAGATGTCGGGATCGGAGAGGGCGGCTTTGGCCTTCTCCCAGCCCGCCCGTGCGGCGGCGATGTCGCGCGCACGGTTCTGGGTTTCCCAGGTGAAGCCCTCGCCGCAGTTCTCCCAGGTCACGCCGTCCTGGCGTGAGAGAAAAGCGCGTTCGCCCACGTCTTCCTTGCCCTTGATGAACTGGAACACCGCGGCCTTGCGGCCATAGCCGAGCGTGCGCGCGACCATGCCGAAGGCGCTGGAGCTCTTGCCCTTGCCGTTGCCGGTCAGGACCAGAACCAGGCCCTTGTCGATCTTGGCCGCTGCGATCCGCGCGTCGACCACCTTCTTGTGCTTGGCGGTGCGCACCTTGTGGCGGCGCTCCTCCTCGCTCAGCGTGGCGGTTTCGGTTTGGCTGGAAGCCTCGCTCACCGTGCGGCCTCGCGGCGCAGGTCGGGGCGTGCGCTCAGGGTGAGCGCCCAGAGGGCTGCGGCAATACCGCTCCAGGTCAGCGAGGCGACCAGGGCGCGCGGGAAGTAGCGTGCGAAGCGGGGCGCGAATTCGGCTAGCGTCGGGTCGGGATAGCGTCCGCCCAGGAAGTAGAAGCCGCCGCTCGAGCACAGGTGCGCGACGACCGTTGCGCCGCCGACGAGGAGCGCCATGGTGGGAAGCGAGGACAGGCGCTCGGGCAGGTTGGCGGCAAAGCGTCCGGCCATCCACATCGCCGCGTAGGCGGGGACCAGCATGGCGTAGGCGGGCGTGTAGCAGAAGTCCGAGACCCCCAGCACCGACATCGAGACGACGTCGATCGCGTAGGCAAGGCCGAACAGGCCCGCAAAGCCCGCCGCACGGCGCACGAAGTAGCCCAGGACGAAGAAGCTGGCGAGCGCGGTGCTGGGCACATGCTCCATGTGCGTCAGCGCATGCGAGCGGGTCAGTAGCATGACAGCGGCAAGGATGGCGAAGATCGTCCACTGGAAGCGGGACGAGGAAAGGGCAGGGGAGCGGTGCATGCGGGGTATCTCCTTGCAGAAAAGGGGAAAGGTGCGCTGGCGCGCGCCCATGCAAGGGCACGGCCAGAGGAAGCCGACAAAACGGGCCTTGGCTGGAAAACGAAAAAAAGTTCAGCAGTACGGCATGAATTTCAGGCTCCCTTCGACGCGACACACGAATGTCGTCCGCCAAGGGATATCCCCGCAGATCGCGAGGCCCTCGTCCGCCCGGTTCATCCCGCCCGCGCGAAAAAACGACGGCATCGGGCCGGTTTCCTGACTTCCCGGTTCACAGCGCGTCTTCGCCGCCTTCTCGGGAGATCCCTCCCAATGGCATGTGGCGATGCGCTCCCCGGTCACAGTTGCGGGAGCAGTGCCGGCCCAGATCGCCTCCTGGCGACCTTTCCGGACTTCCCGATTAAGCCCTCTCGGGCACCCGTTGCGCCCCCACGATTAGGCGACCATCGTCTTTCCCGCAAGTATATTGCACTTGCGCAGCGGGCAACGGACCTATAGTTCGCGGGCCCAAGCGACAGGTTCCCCGCAAGGGGATCAAAAGGGAACCGGGTGCAAGACCCGGGCTGCCCCTGCAACTGTAAGCGGCGAGCCATCCGGCCAATCTGCCATTGGGACATGCGTCCTGAGAAGGCGGTCGGAGCGCCCTGACCCGCGAGCCAGGAGACCTGCCTGACGCCGTCGTTCTTCATCCGGGCAGGGTGCACCGGGTGTTCGAGGGCCGCGCCGTCACTGGTCAAGGTCATCCCTCGCGTAGCGACAGCCACCGCCTTGCCGGATGCGATCCGGGCAGGGGGCGTCGGGTCGTGCGCTCTTCTCGAAAGCAGAAGATCTGCGATACGGCGGTTCCTTGCCACAACGGAGCGCAAGCGGCGGGCAAACCGTTGTTTGCATGAAGGGAATTGTCCCGCCCGTGTTGAAGTTTTCCTATCTGGCCGGAGTTTCGGCCCTCGTTTTCCCGCTGTCCGTCCTCGCACCTTCCTTCGCTCATGCAGAGGAAGCTCCTCCGGGTACGATCTACGTCAGCGCCTTGCGCACCCCGGTCGCCGCCGAGCGGGTTTCCTCCAGTGTCACCGTGCTTGATGAAGAAGCTATTGAGGACGCGCAGACTTTCTCCGTCACCGACATCCTGCTGCGCACGCCCGGTGTCTCGATCTCGCGCAACGGGGGGTACGGCACCAGCACCAGCCTGCGCATCCGCGGCGCGGATGATGGCACCACGGTCATGGTGATTGACGGCATGCGCCTGTCCGATCCCTCCTCGACGGCGGGCGGCGTCAATGTCTCCAACCTGTTCCTCGACGATGCCGAGCGCATCGAGATCCTGCGCGGGCCGCAGTCGATCCTATGGGGCAGCAACGCGATCGGCGGTGTCGTCAACGTGACCACGCGGCAGGCGTCAAAGCCGCTCGAAGGTAGCTTTGCCGCCGAGGCGGGCTCCAACCAGACCGTGTCGGCCCGCGCGGGCGTGGGCGGCACGAGCGACCTTGTCGACTGGCGCGTGGCGGGCTCCACCTTCCGCACCGACGGCATCTCGGCCCGTTCAAGCGGGACCGAGGATGACGGCTATCGCCGCACCTCGGCGAGCGGGTCGGCCCGCTTCAAGCTGGCCACTGACGTGTCGCTGGACCTGCGCGGCTACTGGTCGGATGCGCGTTCGGAGTTCGACGGGTCATCGGGCGATACGTATGCGTTTGGTACGACGCAGGAATGGTCGGGATATGCCGGGCTCAACTTCGGCCTGTTCGATGGGCGCCTCGTCAACCGGCTTGCGGTCACGCAGACGACCTCGGATCGCGAGAACTTCGATCCTGAACGCGACATCCGCCAGATCACCTTCGACGCGCATGGCCGCCTGCGCCGCTTTGAATACCAGGGCACCTTCACGCTGAACGAAGCCGTGCAGGTCCTCTTCGGTGCCGAGCGCGAAGAGCAGCGCATGACCACCGCTTCGCCCGGAAACAGCCGCGTGCCCTATGAGCTGACGCGCCACGCGGTCGATACCGACAGTCTCTACGGCCAGCTGCGCGTGACCCCGCTTCAGGGCCTCACGCTCGATGGCGGCGTGCGCTACGACCACCAGTCGCGCTTTGGCGGCAACACCGTGGCGAGCGCGGGCGCGGCCTACTCGCCCAACGACGGCGTGACCGTGGTGCGCGCGAACTATTCCGAAGGCTACAAGGCGCCTTCGCTCTACCAGATGTTCTCGGCCTATGGCGTCGCCGATCTCGAGCCCGAGCAGGCCAAGGGCTGGGAAGTCGGGATCGAGCAGGGGCTGGGCGAGATCCTGCGCGCCTCGGCCACCTGGTTTGAGCGGCGCACGACCAACCTCATCAACTTTGCCTATTGCCCGAGCGGCGCCGACCAGCCCGAGGTTTGCTACATTCCGGGCACCGACACCACGCGCTTTGGCTACTATGCCAATGTCGACAAGGCGCACGCGAAGGGACTGGAGCTGGCCGCGACGGCGCGCCTCGGCGTCTTCTTCGCCGATGGCAACTACACCTGGACCAATGCCGAGGACCGCACGCCCGAGGCTTCGACGTATGGGCGCCAACTCGCCCGCGTACCGCGCCATACCGCCAACGTCGAGGGCGGTGTGGACGTTGCGGGGGTTCGGGCCAGTGTCGCCGCGCGCTATTCGGGCAAGACCTTCACCAGCGCCAGCAGTTCGACCGTGCTTGACGATTACTGGCTGGTCGATCTGCGCGCGCAGATGGAGGTAATGCCCGGGCTTACCTTCCAGGCCCGCGTCGAGAATGTCGGCAACACACGCTATGAAACCGCGAGCGGTTACGGGATGCTTGGCCGCACGGTCTACGCCGGTATCCGGAGCCGGTTCTGATGCTGCGCGCGCTGGAGGAAGGTGGGGCGGGCACGACGCAGGTGGTGGTCTGCTCCACCTGTCGTCACACCGCCGACGCGCGCGAGGACAGTGAGGGGCTGCGCGGCGGCGCGCGCCTCGCCGCGGCTCTGCGCGAGGTGAAGGCGGCTGAGGAGGCCTTCGCGGGGGTCGAAGTGCAGGACATGCCCTGCCTCTTCGCCTGCAAGCGGTTCTGCACCATCCACATCCGCGCGCCCGGCAAGGTCGGCTACGTGCTGGGCGACTTCTCGGCCGATGCCGAGGCCGCCCGCGCGATCCTGACTTATGCCGCGGCCCATGCCGAGAGCGAGGAGGGCGTGGTGCGCTACGCCCATTGGCCGGACGGCGTGAAGGGCCACTTCATCACCCGCACTCCGCCCGAAGGATACCTGTGCACATGACCCTGTTCGAGAACCGTGCCGCCTTTCTCGATGCGCTTGCGGCGATGCCTGGGCCCGATACCGGGGCCATCGCGGCCGCGCGCGCCCGGCAGGCCCAACTGACCAAGCCTGCCGGATCGCTGGGTCGGCTGGAGGAAATCGCGGTCTTCATGGCCGGATGGCAAGGGGCCGAGCGGCCACGGCTGGACATGGTGCAGGCAGTGGTCTTCGCGGGAAACCACGGCGTTGCCGCACGCGGGGTCAGCGCTTTTCCGGTCGAAGTGACCGCACAGATGGTGGCCAATTTCGCGGGTGGCGGGGCGGCGATCAACGCATTTGCGGCGGCGTGCGGGGCTGATCTTTCCATCGTCGCGCTCGATCTTGATCGTCCGACCGGCGACATCGCCTGCGAACCGGCCATGGACGAGGCGGACTGCCTGGCTGCGCTGAACGCGGGCGCACAGGCGGTGAAGGAGGAGACCCAGCTTCTCTTCGTGGGCGAAATGGGCATTGCCAATACGACCCCCGCAGCCGCGCTTGCGGCGATGGCTTTCGGAGGCGAGGCGGCCGACTGGTGCGGACGCGGTACTGGCCTCGATGCAGCGGGTGTTGCGCGCAAGGTCGCCGCGGTCGAGGCCGCGCTGGCGCTCCATGCCGGGGCCTGCACCGATCCCTTCGAGACCCTGCGCTGCCTTGGCGGGCGCGAGATCGCCGCAATGGCAGGCGCCATGCTGGCTGCGCGCATGCGGCGGATTCCCGTGCTGCTCGACGGGTTCATCGCCTCGGCATCAATCGCGCCGCTGGCTGCGGCTTTTCCGGCGTTCCCCGACAACTGCCTGGCTGCGCACCGTTCGGCCGAAGCCGCGCATGGGCGCTTGCTGGAACACCTGGGGCTGGAGCCGCTGCTCGCGCTGGGCATGCGGCTGGGTGAGGGCTCTGGCGCGGCGGTAGCGGTGCCGCTGGTGCGCGCCGCGCTGGCCGCGCACGGCGAGATGGCGACCTTCGCCGAGGCCGAGGTGGCGGCCGGGAGCGCATGAACGTGCGGCGGATCCACCTTGTTCGCCATGTCCCTCCGGTGAGCCCGGGACTGCTGTGGGGGCATGGGGACGTGGCGCCCGCTGTGGTCGATTGCGGCGCGTTCTACCAGCGCGTGCAGGAGGTGGCGCCCACACGGCTGGTGAGTTCGGACCTTGCGCGTGCGATGCTTCCGGCGCAGCATTTGGCCAAGAAGCTGGGGCTCGAACTGGAGACCTCCCCGGTTTGGCGGGAACTCGATTTCGGTGCCTGGGACGGCCTTGCGCCCGAGGTCATCGATGTCGAGGCCCTGACCGCCTTCTGGGAAGATCCGGAGGCAAATCCTCCTTCCGGCGGCGAGCGCTGGTCGCAACTTTGCGCCCGGGTCCGCAGGGGACTTGCGGGCCTCGACGACGGCGCGCTGGTCGTCACACACGCAGGCGCGATGCGCGCTGCGCTATCGGTGCTGACCGGGCTCGACCATCACGGCGTCTGGGCCATCGATCTGCCGTATCGGGCGCGCCTGACCTTGCGGATCTGGCCGGGCTCGACACTGGCAGGGCAGGTCGTGGGGCTCGATATCGGGGATGCCTTGCCATGAAGGCACCGATCCTCGCGCTCCAGTTGATGACGCGCCTGCCGCTGCCGGACGTGGGGGCGACCAGCGATGACATGGCCCGAGCGATCCGCTGGTTTCCGCTTGCGGGCCTTGTTGTCGGCGCCTGCCTGACAGGGGCGGTCTGGGCAGGGGGGCTCCACAGCGCAGCCCTTGCGGCCCTGAGCGGGCTCCTTGTCTGGGTCGGCATGACCGGGGCGCTCCATCTCGACGGTCTGGGCGACATTGCCGATGCGTCGGGCGCGGCACATGGGGACCGCGAGCGCCTGTCCGCCGTCCTTGCCGACCCGCATATTGGCAGCTTCGGCGTGGTCGCCATCGTTCTGCAATTGCTCGCCAAGCTGGTTCTGCTGTTCCTTGCGTGGAGCACGGTGCCGCTCCCGGCGCTGGTTCTCGTGCCCGTGGCTGCGCGCATTGCACCGATGGCCTGGACGTTGCTGCTGCCTCCGCTCCACGCGGGGATGGGGACGCGCTTTGGAAGCGGCGCAAGCTGGCCGGTGTGCCTTGCCTGGTCCGCCTTGCTGGCGGTGTGCGCGTTGGTATTCGCGCCTGCTCTCCTGGCCGTATTCCCGGCGAGCGCGCTCTGGGCGCTCTGGCTCAAGCGCCGTATCGGCGGCATTTCGGGCGACGGGCACGGTGCGGGGATCGAGCTTGTCGAGACGGCGACGCTGGCCGCACTGGTGGTGCTGGCGTGAGCGCCTTCGTGGCCCACGGCGGGCGTCTCTCGGCAGCCTGCGCGCGCTACGGCGGGACGGCTGAGGACTGGCTCGACCTTTCCACCGGCATCAATCCTGTGCCCTGGCCGGGGGCGCAGACCTATGTGCCCGACTGGCGAGCCTTGCCCGACCCGGCGGCCCTGACCCGACTTGAGGCGGTAGCCGCGTCCCACTTCGGAGCCGATCCGGCCACGTGCGCGGCGGTGCCGGGAAGCGAAGCGGGCCTTCGCGCTCTGGGAGAAGTTCTGCGGCAGTTTCCGCTTGCGCCCGGCCCCCTCACGTACAGCACCTATGCCAAGGCTTTCGGCTCCCCCCCAAATGGAGCGCTGGGTCCGACCGTGCGTGTCCTCACCAATCCCAACAACCCCGACGGCACGTTACAGACGCGCGCCGAGGTGCTGGCGGCGCTGGATCGCCAGGAGGCTGAGGGTGGCTGGCTGATCGTCGATGAAGCCTTTGCCGACGCGCATCCGGGTGTGAGTGTTGCGGGTGAGGTGCGCGAAGGCCGCCGCTTGATCGTGACCCGTTCGTTCGGCAAGTTCTTCGGGCTGGCGGGGCTTCGCCTTGGCTTCGTGCTCGCGCCGCCGGCCCTCCTTTCGGCCCTACGCCGCCTGCACGGGGACTGGCCACTGTCGAATGCGGCCATCGATCTGGGCCTCGCCGCCTACGCGGATGCCGAGTGGATCGCGCAGGCGCGTCAGAGCCTGCCGCGCCGTGCACAGCGGCTGGATACGCGGCTCGCGCGTCACGGCCTCGTCGCGCAAGGGGCTTCGCCGCTGTTTCGATTGGTGTCCACCGACAGAGCCCTATCGCTGTTCGAGGCACTCGCCAGGGCGCATATCCTGACTCGGCCGTTCGAGGGGCATCTCAAGCTTTTGCGCTTCGGTTTGCCGGACAGCGATCACGCATTGGCCCGGCTGGAGGCGGCTCTCACGCGTTGGTCCCGTGATGGTTGAGGGCGCCGCCGTCCTGGGTGCGTTGATGCTCGACGCCGCGCTCGGCTGGCCGGAGGGGCTCTACCGCCGGATCGGTCATCCGGTTGGGGCCTTCGCACAGGTAATCAGCGGCCTGGAGCGTCGCTGGAACCGTGAAGCTCTTTCGTTTGCCGCGCGGCGCCTGCGGGGCGTCGCTGCGATGATCGTGCTCCCGGTGATGGTGGGAGGGGCGGCCTGGGGCGTGGAAACCGTCGCAGGCCGCTTTGCTGGCTCTTGGAGCTGGATCGTGATCGCGCTCGCGGCCTGGCCGGCGCTGGCCCAGCGCAGCCTATACGAACATGTCACGCCCGTGCGCCGCGCGCTGGTCGCAGGAGATCTTCCCGCAGCCCGCAAGGCGGTGGGGCGCATCGTCGGGCGCGATATTCGGGAGCTGGACGAAGCGGGCGTGGCGCGTGCGGGCATCGAGAGCCTGGCCGAGAGCTTCTGCGACGGGGTGATCGCGCCGCTGTTCTGGTTTGTTGTCGCGGGCCTTCCGGGCCTGTGGATCTACAAGGCGATCAACACCGCCGACAGCCTGATCGGCCACCCTGAAGAACCCCTGCGCGCCTATGGCTGGGCGGCGGCGCGGATCGATGATCTTGCCAATTTCGTGCCCGCGCGCCTGAGCGGTGTTCTCATCTGTCTTGCTGGCGCGGGAGGCTGGCGCATCCTGTGGCGTGACCATGCCTGTCATGCCTCGCCCAACGCGGGCTGGAGCGAGGCGGCGATGGCGGGCGCGCTGGGCCTGAGACTTGCCGGTCCCGTGCACTACGACGGTGTCCGAGCCGACAAGCCCTGGATCGGAGACGAAGGGCGCTGCGCCGATGCCCCGGCGATGCGCAAGGCCGAGGGCATCTATCTGCGCGCCTGCCTGCTGGCCTGGTTGGCGTGCGCACTTGTTACAGGAGGCCGCGCATGGCTGGGGTGATGCTGCAGGGGACCGGCTCGGATGTCGGCAAGTCGGTGCTGGTCGCGGGGCTGTGCCGTGCGCTGTCGAACAGGGGGTTGTCGGTCCTCCCGTTCAAGCCGCAGAACATGTCGAACAACGCCGCGGTTACCGTCGATGGAGGCGAGATAGGCCGGGCGCAGGCGCTCCAGGCGCTGGGAGCCCGCGCGCCGCTCCACACCGACATGAACCCGGTGCTTCTGAAGCCCCAGGCCGACCGCACCTCGCAGCTGATCGTGCACGGGAAGGTGCGCGGCACGCTGGGATCGGGCAACTTTCGCGAAGGGCGCCGCAGCCTGTTGGGCGAAGTGCTCAGCAGTTGGAAGCGCCTGTCCGAGCGCTGCGACGTGGTACTGGTCGAGGGCGCGGGCTCACCCGCCGAGATCAACCTGCGCAGCGGGGACATTGCCAACATGGGCTTTGCCCGCGCGGCGCATGTGCCCGTTGTGCTGGTGGGCGATATCGACAGAGGCGGGGTGATCGCCTCGCTGGTAGGGACCCGCGCCGTGCTCGAGGCGCAGGACGCAGCAATGATCCGGGGCTTCATCGTCAACAAGTTCCGGGGCGATCCGGCTCTTTTTACCGATGGCCATGCGGCGATCGAGGAGCGCACGGGCTGGCGCGGCTTTGGCCTCGTACCCTGGCTTTCCGCCGTCGCCGACCTGCCGAGCGAGGACGCGGTGATCCTCGAAAAGCGGCCGTCGCGTGCGAAGGGCAGGACGCTGATCGCCTGCCCGATGCTACCGCGCATTGCCAACTTCGATGATCTCGATCCGCTGCGCGCTGAAGAGGGCGTCGATGTGGCGATGATCCCGCCCGGCACGCCGATCCCACCTGAGGCGGCCCTGATCGTCCTGCCCGGCTCCAAGGCGACGCGTGCCGACATGGATTTCGTTCGCCAGCAGGGCTGGGACATCGACATCCTGGCCCACCACCGGCGCGGCGGGCGCGTGCTCGGGATCTGTGCGGGCTTCCAGATGCTGGGCCGAACTATCGCCGATCCTGACGGGATCGAAGGTCCGCCGGGCGAGACGCCGGGGCTCGGTCTGCTGGACCATGCGACCGTGCTCGGTCCGCGCAAGGCCCTGCGGCAGGTGCGCGGAACGGCCTTGGGTGAAGGCTTTTCCGGTTACGAGATGCACATGGGCGAAACGCACGGGGCCTCACTGGCTCACCCTTTCGCCATGCTGGACGCGGATCGGCCGGATGGGGCGCTGTCGCGCGATGGGCGTGTCATGGGGACGTACTGCCATGGCCTGCTCGCCGCCGGGCCGTTGCGCCGCGCCCTGCTGGAGCGGATCGGCGTTGCCAGTTCGGGCGCAGATCACGACGCGCGTGTCGATGCTGCGCTCGATGCATTGGCGCAAGGGCTGGAGGCGCACCTCGACATTGACGCGCTGATTGCGCTTGCCAGGGAGAAAACGGCATGACCAGCCTTCTGGTTCTGGGCGGCGCGCGCTCGGGCAAGTCACGCCACGCGCAGGCGCGCATCGAGGCCATGCCCGGCCGCCTGGCCTTCATCGCCACCGCGCAGGCTTTCGATGCCGAGATGGAAGAGCGTATTGCCCGCCACCAGGCCGACCGCGACGCGCGCTGGACGACCATCGAGGCGCCGCTGGACCTGGCCGAAGCCTTGGCGCGCGAGGCGCAGGAGGCCGATGCGGTGCTGGTCGATTGCCTGACCTTGTGGCTTTCCAACCTGATCCTGGGCGAGGAGGATGTCGCCGCACGCAGCGAGGAATTGCTGGCCGCGCTGGCTCGCTGTCCGGTGCCCGTTGCCTTTGTGGCCAATGAAGTGGGCATGGGGATTGTGCCGGGCAACGCGCTCTCGCGGCGGTTTCGCGACGAGGCGGGGCGGCTCAACCAGCGCCTCGCTCAGGAGGTCGACGAGGTCGTGTTCGTGGCGGCGGGACTGCCCCTTGCGCTCAAGGGGGCGGGCAAGTTTGCAGCGGGCTGATCTGGGCGTTTGACGCTGCCCTTCGTCATGGGTACCCAGCCTCCCATGATTGCGCTTTTGTCCCCTGCCAAGACGCTCGACTTCGAGCGTGAACTCCCGCCGCTCGACCTGACCACCCCGCACTTTGCCGAGGAGGCAATGGGGCTGGCGAAATCGGCCTCGAACCTCAGCCAGAAGAAGCTGTCCGAGCTGATGCACATCTCGCCCAAGCTGGCGAAGCTCAACGCGGATCGTTTCCGTGATTTTCCCGAGCTTCCCGAGCGGCAGGCGCTGTTCGCCTTTGCGGGTGACGTCTATGCAGGCTTCGACGCCTTCTCGCTGCACGAGGAGGGCATTGCCTTTGCGCAGAACCACATCCGTCTGCTTTCCGGTCTTTACGGCCTGCTGCGCCCGCTCGATGCGATGCGGCCCTATCGCCTCGAAATGGGCACGCGCTGGGCCCCGCGCAAGAAGGCGCTGACCGACTGGTGGGATGACCGTATCGCCGCCTTCCTGCGCGCCGAAGTTGCCGAGGAAGGCTCGGGCGCGATCCTCAATCTGGCGAGCCAGGAGTACTTCGCCTCGGTCAAGGGGCGCCTGGAAGGCCTGCGCGTCGTGGATGTCGACTTCCGCGAACCGGGTCCCAACGGCCCGCGTTTCATCAGCTTCAACGCCAAGCGCGCGCGCGGCATGATGGCGCGCTGGATGTGCGAGCACCACATCACCCAAATCGAGGACATGAAGGGCTTCGACGCCGAAGGCTATCGCTTCGTGCCCGAACAGAGCGAAGAGAACCGCTGGATGTTCTCGCGGGCATGAGTTCGAGCGCGGTCGTCATCGGCGCCTCGGGCGGGATCGGCGCGGCCTTCGAGGCGGCGCTGATCGAAGAGGGCGCCTTCGAGGTCGTCCACGGGTTCGCTCGTTCGCGCAGCGGGGACGCGCATATCGACCTTACCGACGAGACCAGCATCGAGGCCGCCGCGGCGCACGTGGCCAAGGGCCCCCCGCCATCGCTGGTGATCGTGGCGACGGGGCTTCTCCATGAAGGCGAGAAGGGTCCTGAAAAGGCGCTGCGCGACCTCGATCCTGAGTGGCTGGCGAAGACCTATGCGGTCAACGCGATCGGTCCGGTGCTGGTCGCCAAGCACTTCCTGCCGCTCATCCCCAAGGGCCAGCGCGCGGTCTTCGCCGCGCTTTCGGCGCGGGTCGCCTCGATCAGCGACAATGGCCTTGGCGGTTGGCACGGCTACCGTGCGTCCAAGGCCGCGCTCAACATGATGGTGCGCAATCTCGCCATCGAGGAAGCGCGGCGCAAGTCGCGCACGGTTGTCGTCGCGCTGCATCCGGGCACGGTTGATACGCCGCTCTCCAAGCCGTTTCAGGGCAATGTGCCCGAAGGCCGCCTGTTCGATCCTGAACGCGCCGCGCTGCAGCTTCTCGACGTGATCGAGGACCTGAAGGTCCCCGACAGCGGCAAGCTGTTCGACTACGAGGGGCGCGAGATCGCGTTCTAGGACAGCGCCGGAGCGGTCTCGAGCGCCGCGACGAGCGCGGCGTGCAGAGCCTCGGCTGGCGCGCCCTGGTCATGCCTTTCACGTCCCTCCAGAGCGCACGCGGCGAAGCCGGTCACCTGCGCAACGGCAAAGCTGATGCCGTAGAGGTTACGCCGGGGCGCGACCCCCGGGATCGCGCGCGGATAGCCCGAGGCGCACAGGGCGGTGGGGATGGTGCCGGGCACATAGTAGCGTTCGCGCGGGCAGTCCCAGTCGAGCGTGACGCCCAGCACGCAAGGCAGGCTTCCGGGCAGACACGCGGTTCCGTCCACATCGTGCGCGGCGATTACCGCGATCCCCTTTGCCGCGGCCTCTGCAACCGCCTCGGCGAAGACCGCGGTGTGGGCCGTGTTGGTCGTGCCGAGGCTGAGGTTGATGACATCGACGTCCTGCGCCGTGGCCCAGCGGATCGCGGCAAGGAGCGCGCGGGCGTTGGTGGCGAGGCTCTCGGCAAAGACACGTACGGGGATGCAGGTGGCACCGGGGGCCTTCTCGAGGATCGCGGCCGTGACCGCCGTACCATGGCCAAGCCGGTCGAGCGTCTCGTCCGGTCCTTCATGGCACAGGCCTTCGCGGTCGATGCGAACGCCCGGCGCGATGCGGGCCGCATCGATGTGGTCATGCTCCGGGTGGACGCCGCTGTCGATCACCGCGACGCGCACGCCCGTTCCGTCGCGTCCGGGAAAGAGCGGGGGGACGGGCCTATCGGGACCCATCAGGCGTCGACCAGCGGCGCGAGGGTCTCGGGTGTGCGAACGTGCGCACGGCCTTCCTCGATGGTGATGATGTGGTCGGCCACTTCGGCGAGCGCGGGGCGGTGGGTGATGGCGATGATCGTTGCCTCGGGGAGGACCTGGCGCAAGGTCTGCGCGATGTGGCGCTCGGTCTCGGGATCGAGCGCGGAAGTGGGTTCATCGAGGATCAGGACCTCGGGGCGGCGCAGCAGCACGCGGGCAAGCGCGATGCGCTGGCGTTCGCCAGCAGAAAGGGCAAGGCCGCGCTCACCCGCAGGCGTCGCCAGCCCTTGCGGCAGGCGTTCGAGCAGGGGATCGAGGCCAGCCTGGTGCGCGGCGGCGCGGATCGCCTCTTCGCTTGCTTCAGGGCGCGCAAAGGCGATGTTGGCGCCAATGGTGTCGTTGAAGAGATAGGGCGTCTGGTCGAGCAAGATCACCTTCTCGCGCAAGGACCCCAGCGTAAAGGCAGACAGCGGTGCCTGGTCGAACAGGATGCGCCCCGCGTCGGGATCGAGGTAGCGCACAAGAAGATCGGCAAGTGTCGACTTGCCCACGCCGCTCGGCCCCAGGACCGCGCAGAAGCTGCCGCGCGGGATTTCCAGCGTGAAGTCCTTGAGGACCGCCCGGCCGTCATGGGCAAGGGCGACATCCTCGAAACGGATCGCCTCGGCAAGGCCGGGGAAGGCCCGGGCGTTGGCGCTTTCGTGGACTTCGGCTGGCGTGTCGAACAGCCCGAAGATGCGGGCAAGTGACACGCGCGCCGAACTCAGCCCGGAGACGAGGCCCATCAGGACCTGGATGGGGGAAAACAGGCGCGACTGGTAGGCCATGAAGGCGACCAGCGTGCCGATCGACATGGTCCCCTCGATGATCTGGTAGCCGCCGTAGAGGATCACCCCCGAGGTGGTGACGGCCAGCAGCGTGCCGGGCACGGCTCCGGCCATGAACGAGGCGACCTGCATGCGCAGCATGGCTTCGACGAAGGCGGAGTTGCGGGTGCGAAAGCGCTCGGTCTCGTGCGCGGCGGCGTTGAGCGAGGAGACGACGCGCATGCCCATGATCGTGTCGACGAGCAGACTGCCCAGGTCTGCACCGCGCTCTCGCATGGTGCGGGTGAGGCGGTCGAGCTTCCTCTGGAAGACCACGAAGAGACCGACGCACGCGGGCAGCAGGACAATGGCAAGCAGGAACAGCTTCCAGTCGAGCCACAGCATGATCGCGACCCCGCCTGCCAGCATGAGCAGGTTGCTGAGGACCGAGAGCATGGTGTCGGCGGTGACGCGCTGGATGTCGCTCACATCGCTGTTGATGCGCGACATGAGATCGCCCAGCCGAAAGCGGCTGTAGAAGCGCGGCGAAAGCGTCTGGAGATGGCGCAGCAGCGCCACGCGGATATCGAAGAGCATGTCCGCCGAGGTCGAGATGTAGCGGTAGCTCGCCAGGATATTGAGCGCGTAGTTGCCGATGGTCACGCCGACCATGGCGAGCCCGATGGCGACGAGCGCGCCCATGTCGCGCGGGAGCAGCGCGTTGTCGATCAGCATCTTGGAGAGATAGGGCTGGGCAAGGCCGAGCGCGGTCGAGACCAGGCTGACGAGGAGAACCAGCGTCAGGCGCCCGAGATAGGGGCGCAGGTAGGGCAGGAGGCGCGCGTAGCTGCCCCAATCGGCAATCCGGTCCGGCTCGCGCGCAGGTCCGGGCGGGTCGATGGGGCGCTGGGGCATGGGGGCGGTATCGAGAGGCGGGCGGCTCATTGCGGGCTCCCGAGCGGTGTCAGGGTCAATCCGTCGAGACGGTAGCGCGGTTCGGGGAAGGCCGCCAGTTGCGCGCTGCACCAGTCGAAGCCCTCGCGTGTCGCGTCCAGTTGCGCGCGCCACCAGGGGCTGTCCGCGCCGGTCGCGTAGAACTGCCCGCATTGGCGCAAGTGACGGCGCATGCCCGCGAGCAGCATCGAATGGTAGTGGTCGAGATAGGGGCGCACGGCCTCTTCGCTGCCGTCGGTCCCCGCAATGGCGTGGAGCGTGGCGGCGGCAAGGCTTGCCTCGCGCGCGGCCTGCGCGGTGCCGTCGCCGCACAGCGGATCGAAGGCGAGCGCGTCGGTCCCGCAGGCGAGCCAGTCGGAGCCGGAAAGGCGGGTCAGCATGCGCGGGGCTGTCTCGAAGCGGACGGAAGGCACTGCTTCGCCGCGTTCGATGCGCGGGGCGATGTGGCGGCTGAGCGCGAGCAAATCGGGGATTTCGGCACCGACGCCC
The DNA here is from genome assembly GCF_000813185.1 of Novosphingobium sp. MBES04. NCBI lineage: Bacteria > Pseudomonadati > Pseudomonadota > Alphaproteobacteria > Sphingomonadales > Sphingomonadaceae > Novosphingobium > Novosphingobium sp. MBES04. The sequence goes on from NZ_DF850489.1 coordinate 342,579, forward strand.
AGCAGCCAGGCTGCCTTGGGGCCCGAGGGGATCATGAAGAGCCAGCCCTGCGCCACGGCTTCTACCCAGCAGGCGTCCTCGTCTTCGGCGTGGAGGAGGGTAACGGCCTGGGCGTTGGCGGGGCGGGCGCCGAAGCGGCGCATGTCCTCAACCGGGAAGGAAGCTTCGGTGTGGATGCCGAAAGAGCGGGGAAGTACAGCCTCGCCGGTCCGGGAGGTGCGCACGTGCTCCATCGCGGCATGCAGGTCACCGCCCGACAGGACGACGGCATCGTGGGGAAGAACGGTCGGCTCGGAGCCGCCCCAGGCGACGATGCGGCGCCGGACGTGACGGGCATTCGCCAGGAGATCGGGGGCTTTCAAGCAGTCGCGCAGGAGCTTGACCGCCACGGCGCCCAGCAGGATCGCAGGCGCCGAGGAAGGACGCGTAGGCGGATGTAGCGCCGCAAGTCCCGCCTGGCGCAGAAGCCCTGCGCAGCAGTGCGCCGCTACGCCTCCCCCGCGGATCAAGATTGGAGCGATCTTCGGGGAAGGCGCCGTCTCTGCCTGAAGAGACGTGTCGCGGCGACCCGCGGCATTGCGGCGCATGGTTTGGGTCACGGCAGGTGCAGGAGGCCCGCCATGGTGATGTCGTTGCGCACCTCCCAGTCGGTTTCGAGCTTGAGTGTGGCGGCATCGTAGACGGCGATGTCGTAGCCTGCGCCGTAGATGTAGAGCTTCTTTCCGTCGGCCGACATGGCGAAGTAGAACCGGCGGCGGCATTCGAATTCGGCCTTGCCGACCGCGGTGTTGGTTTCGAGGTCGAAGTGCCAGAACTCGCAGCGCTGGTCGCCCAGGTCATCCATGACCGCGACGGTGTAGCCGTCCTTGCCATCGGGGGTGACCTGCAGGCCTTCGAGGCGGTCGGGCGCGGGGCCGATGGGATCGAAGGTGAAGCTGCGCTGCGCCAGGTCGAAGCGGGCGATGCCGAAGACCTTGTTGTGGATGTAGGGATCCTCGCCGTTGAAGAGCGAGACATAACTGCCCGGATCCTGGCGCGAATTGAGCGTGCCGCCAAAGCTCACGTCCTGAAGCGCAGAGGATTGCGGCTTGGCCAGGTCGATGCGGTCGAGCACCGAAAAGTCCTTGGTGTCGAGTACGCGGACCTTGTCGCCAAAGACGTAGAGCGTCTTGCCGTCGGGCGAGATCGCCATGCTGGCCGCCCAGCCCGGACCGTTGTCTTCCTCGGCAAAGTCGACTGCGCGCACGACATCGCCGCTCTTCAGGTCGATGGTGTAGTACTGGAACTTGCTGACCCGGAAGAGGTCCACTTCCTTGTCGAAGCGCTGGCCGATGGCGTAGAAATAGCGCCCGGTGGGATCGGGCACACCACCCTTCAGGCGGTAGCGCGTGCTCGGCGTGTTGAGCTCGAAATGGTTGAGGACCTTGCGGGTCTTCGTGTCGATCACCTCGATTCCCGTGCGGGTGAGGGTGGTGACGTAGAGCTTGGAGCGGTCCTGCGAAAGCTGGAGGTTGTCGGGCAGGCCCGTCTCGAGCGTGACGAGGTCGGTCACCTGGCCGCTGGTGTCGTCGATGAACTGCACCTGGTCGGGATAGCCGCCGATGACGATGGTGTCGGCGGCGGCGGGCTGGGCGAAGGCCAGCGCGGCACCAAGGGCGGCGCTGGCGCTGCCGGCAAAGGCATGACGAAGCGATTTCATGAAGGCTGCCTCTTTCTCGAGGGGCGTGAGCGCAGGGCGGACAGGGTGGACCGGGCAAGGTCCGCACGGGTCCCCTTCGTGCACGCGCAGCGAAGGGGATGGGTCCGCATCACGGGAAGACCAGGTCGAGATTGCGCCAGTCCTTCGCCGCCGAGGCGCAGTTGCTGGCCCAGTCGGGCGAATAGTTGACGTGGTCGGGCACCTGCACGGGCCAGAAGCAGCTGACGTAGCAGTCGTAGATGTCGCGCTCGACCGGTTGGCACAGGCCTGCCGTGCCGCCGCCCGCATCGACTTCCCAGCCGGGTGAGAACGCCAGCGTGCAGCCCATCGGCACATGGGGCTGATGGGTCTTCTGCTGGAGCGCGACGACGTCGTCCTCGCCCAGCGGGTCGGAGGCGGCATCCAGGGTGGTTTCGGGGGCAGGAGAGGCCAGATCGTCGATCCTCTGGGCCTTCCGGTTGATCGGCTTCAGGTGCTTCATGCGTTGGCCTTCCGCGTTGCGAAACGTTCGAGAAATCCGGGGTTCTGCGCTGCGACCGCGCCGTAGACACGCAGGCACGTGTCGGTCCATTCGCGGATCCAGTCGCAGTAGTGCAGATTGGCGTGGCCGGTGTCGCCGTAGCGCACGAAGGCCTCGTGATGGCAGCCGCCTGCGCACAGGGGCCGTGCCCAGCAGCTCTGGCATTCGTACTTGGCGCTGACGTGCCCGCGCGAAAGGAAGTCCTCGCGCTTGTCCGCATCGATGCCGCTTTCGATGTTCCCCAGCGTGTGGGTGTCGGCGTCGGTGAAGCGGTGGCAGGGCGACAGGTCGCCCGAGGGGCTGACACCCAGCAGGCCAAGTCCCGCGCCGCACGGGTGCGACTTGTTCACGCCCTGCATCAGTTCGGCGATGGTCTCCGAGACGTTGGAGAAGCCGTGCATGCGGTTCTCCAGCGCATAGTCCAGCCATTCGTCGGCCAGCGCATGGAAGTCGGCCAGAACCTTGCTCATGCCATCGCCGTTGATCGCATAGTCCTGCTCGCCCGAATTGGTGACAGGGGCAAAGCCGACTTCGTGAAAGCCCAGTTCGTCCTTGAGGTGGCGGTAGATGCGAAGGACGTCGGTGACGCCTTCGCTCAGCGTCACGCGCGCGGTGATGGCGCGGGTACGGTGGCGGGCGATGAGCATTTTCAGGCGCGGTTCGATGACCTCGTAGGAGCCCTTGCCGCTGCGGTAGATGCGGCGATGGTCCTGGAGGTCCGCCGGACCGTCGATGCTGACGGTGACGCCCACGTCGTTGTCGGCGAGGAACTCGATGATCGGGTCCGAAAGCAGCGTCGCATTGGTGGTGAGGCTGTAGGTGATCGCGCGGTTCTGCGCGGCCGCGGCGTCATTGGCGTAGAGGACGACTTCGCGCAGCAGCTTGAAGTTCATCAGCGTCTCGCCGCCGAAGAAGGTGACGTGGACCGTCTCGCGGCTGCCCGACTGGGAGAGCAGGAAGTCGATCGAGGACTTCGCCGTCTCCAGCGTCATGAACTTGGGCTTGCCCTGGGGCGTCGCGATCTTGTCCGCACCGAACTCGTAGCAGTAGGTGCAGGCAAGGTTGCACTGGTTGGTGATGTTGAGCACCAGCGCCTGGAGCGGGAAGTCGGCGGGCGGGGCGGTCGGCTGCGGATCGAGCGCGGGCGCGATCCGGTCCGAGACGATGCCGCGCACGAACAGCAGTTCGCGGATCAGCTCTTCGGCATCGCCGTGCGCATAGCCATGGGTGACGAGCGCGGAGACGATTTCGCCGTGCGCCATCTCGCCTTCACGCAGCTCGTCGAGCACCGCGCGGGCGCCGTCGTCGAGCGCGAAGATCGCGCCTGCACCGACGAGGTAGACGTAAGGCTGGTCGGCCGCTTCGAACTCGTGCAGTTCGCCGAGGCGATAGCGCGCGGTGCGAAAGTCGGCGGCAGGGGTGGTCATCGTGTTCATTCGGACACCTCCGGCTGGTCCCAGCGCTTGTAGGTGGGAACGGTGGTGACGAGGTAGGAACGGCCAACCAGCGGCTTGCCGTCCTTGCCCGCGAAGTTCTTCGCGGTCGCGACGACCCAGACCTCGCCGTAGTTGTTGCGCCCGAAGCGGCGCTCGGGGTTGGGGCCTTCGACGTTGGGCGTGAAGAGACCCGAAGCCGCGTCGAGCGCGCCCACGAACTTCGTATCGTTGTCGTAGGTCGTGGTGATGAACTCGCCCAGCGACCAGGTCGCCTCGATGGGCATGATCGCGAAGTCGTCCTTCGTGCCTTCCTTCCCGTCGGGGCCATTGGAATAGCCCCAGGCGGCGAACTGCTCGAAGCCCTTGGCGTACTTGATGCCGCCCAGGTGCGCGAGTGCGGTGTCGGGGGTGACCTTCACGTAGTCGACACTGGCATAGACCGGCAGGGCCCTTTGCAGCACCGCGCTGCCGACCGTGACGTCGCGCGGACCGGGGACGGCATTTGCGGCGATGTCGAGCGTGACGACCGCTTCGCCCGGTGTGACCGAGACGAGCTTCGCCACCTTGGTGCCGCTGCCGAAGTCGATGTCACCTGCCGCGAGATCTGCGGGAAGGTTCGCGCCATAGATGTGGACTTCGGCGCCCTTGGTGCCGGTCTTGAGCGCGTCGAGCGAGATCGCGGCCAGTACCGGCGCTCCGCTCTCGCGGCGCAGCGTCACGTCGTAGCCGAACTCGTGGTATTCACCCCAGTACCAGCGGCCCATCGCCATCGTCTGGTCAGGCGCAAACCACAGCGTCTCGCGCAGCTTGCTGTCGAGGTCGTCCGGTGCGGCCGAAGGCGCGGCGCCAAGTGATGAACCGCGCCACGAGAAACCGCCGTAGATGAGCGATGCCCCCTTGCGGGTGTGGACCGAACCGTCCTTGAGCGAGCGCAGCACGGTCGAGGTGATGTACTCGTCCGATCCGGGTTCGCGCGGGGCAATGGTCATTTCGCCCACAAAACGGCCGTGGCCGCGCATTTCGGCCGAGACGAGCCACTTTCCGCCCAGCTTCGGAGCGCGAATGCGCGGGCGCCAGGCGGACCATTCGGGGGTGTGCAACGGGGCGTTTTCGGAGAGCCACTTGAGCGCGGCAATCGCCTGCTTCTCGGGCTTCGCGCCGTCGCTGTCGCCCGCGCCGCCGTTCTCGTCGTAGCCGCCGCCGACCGGCGTCTCGTAGATGAATTCCGCGGTCGAGTAGAGCGCACGGTGCATGTTTTCCAGCAGGCCCCATTCGCGCTTGGAGCGGCGCGAGGACATCGGCTGGGCAAAGGCATGGCAGCTTGCGCAGGTCTGGCGCAGCGTGTCGTTGGGGACGATGGTCTCGTCCTGGATGCGCTTTTCGGCGAGATACATCACCGGCTTGGCTTCCTCGGGGGCAAGGCCATGGTAGGTCGAGAGGTACTTCACCACCTCGCGCGCTTCGCCCGGTTCGATCTCGAGGCCGTTCAGCTTGACCATGCGCTTGATGGTCTGCGCCCAGCCTTCGGGCGTCGCGCGGATCCAGGAGATGCGCGAAAGATTGCCGTCCGCGTCGGGCGCGTGGCAGGTGCCGCACTTCTGCATGGTGAGGCTGTCGGTGACCGGAATGCCGGCTTCGGTCTCATCCCAGCCGGCCGGGTCGCTGGTGAAATCGTCCTCACCCCCGGCCTGCGCGACGACCACGCTGGTCGAAAGGGCGCCTGCGGCCAGCAGCGCGGCGACGGGCAGGCGGTGCCAGCTGCGGGTGGACGGCCTCCTGGCGGCAAGTACGCTGTCCGCTTCAACATCGGATGTGACTTGGGGCGTGCGCGCAAGGGCGTCGCCGCGATTCTTTCGCGAAAGGCGCATTATTTGAAAATACCCCCCTGATTACACGCGCAATTCGGTGATTCCGCGCTTGGGCAGTAGAAAACTGGACAATCATCAAGAGTTGGTCAAGGCGCTTTTTCGTGTCGCCGCATTTTTGTGTCGGCGCGGCAGTGGAAACGGGCTTCCTTGCCTTCGCAAAGGGCTGCAAAAGCGCCAGATCTTGCGCAATGCCCGCTGCTTTCAAGCTATCACGCAGGTGCAGCATCGGTGGGCTCAGGCGGCTTGCCGTTCCTCGTAATAGAGTTCCGCCGGGACGGTGTGCGGAGCGGGGCGGCGCTGCCAGGCGATGAAGGCGCTGCAGGCCAGGATCGTCGCGAGCGCGGCAGCCTCGAGCGGGCCGTTGCGGCTGTCGCCCATCGCGGCCAGCGATCCGAGCGCGGGGCCTGCGATCATGCCCAGGGTCTGCATCGAGGAGACGAAGCGCAGCGCGCGGGTGGAGGTGCACGAAGCCGCGGCAAGCCCGGAGCAGCGAATGACGCTGGCCGTCGCACCGATGTTGAACAAGACGATGGCTGCAATGAACAGCTCCGGCTGGCCCGGGCGCGCGCCAGCATGGGGGCAAGCAGCGCTGCCCCGCACAGGAGCGCGGTCAGCGCCGGAGGGACCACGATCCGCTCGCGAAGGACGGCAAGGGCGGTCGCGGCGCCGGCGAGTGAGCCCAGGCTGACCGCGGTGCCAAGCGTCTCGTTGCCAAGTCCGGCCCCGAGCGCGAGCGCGCCGGTCAGCGACCACACGATCATGTTGGCGCAGACGAAGGCAAAGATGGCACCCGCGATCAGCAGCGTACGGGACGTGATCGCGCGCGTGGTCGCGCTGGCGTGCCTGGCCTCACGGCGGGGGGCGATGTCCCATTCGGCGCGCTGGCCCAGCGCATCGCGGCAGGTGCCAAGGATCAGCAGAATGCCGAAGGGGGCGAGGGCTAGCAGTTCGAGAGCCGCGGACGCGCCGCGCTGATTGGCAAGGCTGGGCAGACCTGCGGCCACCACCATCGAGAGCAGCAGTTGGACAAGCAGCGCGGCGGCAAAGGCGCCGGTCGGGCGGTGGCGTGCGGCGTGGGCCATGGCCTGCGTGTAGATGAGACCCATGGCCGCGCCGTGGGCGGCGCGCAGGGCCAGGAGCGCCGGGAAGTCGGCAATCGCGCCGGTTGCCAGGGCGGCGGCCATGGCGGCCAGCGCGGCGGCGGCAAAACTCCACGAGGGCAGGCGTGCGCCCGCAAGGAGGCTCAGCAGTGAGCCGAGGGCGAGGCCCGCCTGGGCGGCGGCCACGACCCAGCCATGAAGGTTCGGCGAGAGAGCATGGGCTTCGCTCAGCAGGGCGAGGAAGACCGGGTCGATGCCCGGTTGCAGGATCGCGAGCGCGGCGACGCCGATGGCCGGTGCAATGGCGCGAAATCCGGAACCGAAAACCTGCACGAGCCCCCCTGATGTGCACGAGTGCATGCACGCCCCCACGTGCACGTCCCATCAGGTCATCGCTCTTCCCGTCCGGCGAATTCGCGAAGTCCTCTTCGTCAGAAATCGATCGCCTTGGTCATCTCGGCAATGTCACCGGGTTTCAGCGTCTTTGCAAGATGAATAAAGGTCTCGACGCTGAGCGCCATTATTTGGGGCATTTGGGCGCGCCAGGGCTTCTCGTAGCCGAGGAACGGCGTGGTGCCTTCCATCGATGCGCTGATGAAGAGGGCGAGAGTGCGCACGTCTTCGTCGTCGAGCGCGGGGTTGAGCACGCGGATCTGCTCGCCGATCTGGACGTGGACGTCGCTATAGAAGGCCTCGATGCGCTCGGCGATGAACGCGCTCTGGTTGGCGAGCGACCACAGTTCGGTGAAGAGGCGGGTGGTGCGCTTGGAGCAGATGTCCTCCAGGCACATCAGGATCACGCGGCGCAGGCGCTCCTCGGCCGAGATGTCGGCAAGGCGCACATCGTCGTCGAGCTTGGTCTGGTAGCTCTCCATCATGTCGTCGAGCATGACCTTCACCAGCAATTCCTTGCGGGGGAAGTGGTAGCTGACGTTGCCGACCTTGAGGCCACACTCTGCGCCGATCCGGCGGATCGAGAAGGCGGTTGCGCCCTCATCGATGATGACGCGCAGCGCGGCCTTGATGATGGTGTCGACCGTGTCCGCACCGCGCGCGTAGACGCCGGGGCGCTGGTGCTCGGTGGCCGTGTCCTTGGGATTCTCGTTGGTTGCCACTTTGCGGGGCATGGCGATTCTCCCTTGTGTTATGTCGCCTGTCGATCCTCGTCCCTCAGCCTTGCGTCTCTGCGAGGACGCGAAACGGGGCCGGAGGGGCGCCCTAGGCCCCTTTGCTGCGCACGTAAATACAGTGTCTTGCCCGTCTCGCGGGTGAGAGCGCTCTCAGCGTGCGGGGGGCTGGGGGTAGATCGCCTCGATCGGGCCGAGCGCCTCTGCGAGGGGGCCGAGCCAGGGCGCGTAGTGGGTCCAGGCATCGAGGCCTGTGGTGAAGATGGGTTGGCGCACCTGCTCGGAACTGGCCGTACGCACCGCGCGCGCGTTGGTGTGGAATTGGAGGCAGGCCTCCTCGAAGGGAAGATCGAGATAGGCAAGGAGGCGGCGTATCTCGGCCTCGGTGGAGTGCACCATATCCTCGTAGATCACGCGGTGAACGGCGCCTGGCGCGGCGGCATCGTAGGCGGCCATCAGCCCCACGTAGTCGCGGTAGTAGCGCGCGATCTCGGCGAGGTCATAGGTGAAGGTCTGGCCGCGCGCGAAGTGCTGTTTCCAGCCCGAGAAGCAGCACGACATCGGGTGACGGCGCGCATCCACGATCTTCGCGTTCGGCAGGATCGTGCGGATAAGGCCCACGTGCTGCCAGTTGTTGGGCATCTTGTCGATGAACAGCGGCGCATCGCTCTTGCGGTGGACGCGCGTGCCCTCAAGGTATTCTTCGCCCAGGCGCACCCGGTCACGCGGCGTCAGGCTTGCGATCATGGTCTTGAAATCGGGAAACTCACCCTCGTCGACACGCGCCTGCAGGCGGCTGGCGATGATCATCATGTCGGGCAGTTCGAGCGTGCCTTCGACCTGGCTGTGGCTGGAGAGAATCTGCTCGACCAGCGTCGAGCCTGAGCGTGGTAGTCCCACCACGAAGATCGGGTCGGGCGCCGGGCATCCGCCATCGCCCTGCGTGGAGAGAAAGGGGGCGGTAAAGGTCTGCGCCGTGGCGGCCACTTCGGCGGAAAAGCCTTCCGGATCGTGGGGCACGCGGGCGCGGCGCAGTCGGTTGCCTTGGTCGTAGTGGCGAAACGAGGCGGCGTAGTCCTTTGCATCTTCCAGCGCCTTGCCGAGTGCGAAGTGCAGGTGGAAGCGGTCCTCGGCGTGTTCGTCGCTGTCCTCGGGCAAGGTCGCAAGAGCGGCCTCCATCGCGGCGATGTCCTCGGCCCCGAGCCGTGCGGTCTTGAGGTTGGCGAGGCTCCACCAGGCCTCACCCATCGAGGGCTGGCGGGCAACGGCCTCGCGGTAGGCGGCGATGGCCTCGGCCTGTTCGCCCAGGGTCTTGAGGACATGGCCCAGATTCTGCCAGAGCTGGGGCTGGTCGGCCTTGAGATCGAGCAGGCCGCGGTAAAGATCGCGGGCGCGCTCGTGTTCGCCCAGACGGACGAGGACCGAGGCGAGGAGCAGGCGGTGCGCCGGGTTCTCGAGCGGCGATTCGACCAGGATCTCGGCCTCGCGGCGCGCTTCGTCCAGGCGGTTGGTCTGGAGCAGGAGGCGAATGCGAAAGTCGCGGGCAAGGTCGAAGCCCGGCGCGCGTTCGAGCGCGCGGCCGCAGTAGTCGAGCGCCTTGCTCATGTCGCCCTTGCGCCAGTGCAGTTCCCCCAGAAGCCGCAGCGAGGGGGCATCCTCGCCGCCCCGCGCCGCACGGGCTTCCAGTAGGGCAATGCCCTCATCCAGCCGTCCCTCGTTCATGGCAAGCGCGGCGTCGACCAGTTCGGGATCGCCCGCCGAGGCGTGAACGCCCGAGATGTCCGCGCGCCAGGCGTCCTCGGCTCGTCCGGCCTTGCGCAGTTCGCTGGCGAGGAGGAACCAGCCGTGGCTGATGCCGGGCTGCAGTGCGGTCAGGCGTTCGAGCGCGGATATGGCCGCTGTGCTGGCGTTGGCGGCGAGCGCGGTCTGGGCGAGTTCCCAGAGCACGGCAGGTACCCTGGTGTCGCGGCGAGCGAGTGTTTCGAGCCGGGACAACGCCTCTTGCGTGCGGCCAAGCTGGCGCAGCGCCTGGCAGGCAAGCAGTTCGGCAGGGCCCAGGCCGGGCGCGGTCTGCAGGAGGTTCTCGGCCTCGGCCAGAGCGCGGGCGGGCGCGCTGCCGACGAGCGCGGCGATACGGGGCAGGGCGCTTGCGGGCGAAACGGGACGGGTGGCCTCAGTCGTCGATCCGGTCATGGTCTGGCGGTCTATGTCCTTTCTGCGAGAGGCGGGGCCGAGTGCCAAAGGCGTCGCGGCGCGGGTGAAGTTGCGCGGCTGCGAACATTTTCAAGTGTGCACATGCACATCTTCAGGATCATCATTTCCCCGGCTTGGGCAAGCACGAAATAAAGCTCCAAAATTCGTGCCGATAGGCGCTTGACAGGATCGGGTCGTGTCGGTTTACTCAATCTAGGACAGGCGTTCAAGTTTGTGCAAGAGCGAACGCGTCCGGACGGATTTTTCAATACGAGTTCTTTGCAGGTGCAAGTTGGGCCTGCGAACCCGAGGGCAACTTCGGGGCAGGAGGTGTGCGTCTGCAAGGGCCGGAAAAAGGTCGCGGGCGCACTATTCGTAAAAATGGGGGGACCCGCGCCAAGCGGGCAGTCTTCTTGGGGGAGGAGACGCACGAATTTCAGGGAAATAGGGGGACTCCAACAGTATGAGTATTCGTACCCGTGTGCGCCGGTGGAACGCCGTGTGCCTTCTTTCCACGACCGCGATCGTCGCGCCGCTGGCGGGAGCCGGAACGGCCTACGCCGAGGACGACGTGCCGGCGGCTGCCGCCGAAGCACCTGAGGCCGCGCCCCAGGCACAGTCCTCGCTCGGCGACATCGTCGTGACCGCGACGCGCACCTCGGAGAGCGTCCAGAAGGTGCCGATCTCGATTCAGGCGCTGGGCGAGGCAAAGCTGGAGGCGCGCCAGATCAACGGCCTTTCGGACTTTGCCAACCTGCTCCCCTCGGTCACCATCGCCGGGCTCGGGCCGGGCCGACAGACCCCGTATTTCCGCGGCATCGTGCCCGCTGGCGGCGCCTACGCCTCGGTCGGGTACTATCTCGATGACATTCCCATCGCGGGCACCGACCTTCCCGACATCCACGTCTACGACATCGAGCGCATCGAGGCGCTCTCGGGGCCGCAGGGCACGCTCTATGGTGCGGGCTCGCTGGCGGGCACGATCCGTTTCATCTCCAAGAAGCCCGAAATCGGCGAGTTCGAGTGGGGCTACAACGCCGAACTCAACAAGTACGGCGCGGGTGACTTTGGCCAGCAGATCGAGGGCTACGTCAACATTCCGGTGAGCGACACGCTCGCCGTGCGCGCGATGGGCTACTATCGCCACGATGGCGGCTTCATCGACAATGTCGCCAACAACGGCCTCAACAACGTGGGCGATTCGCTTGCGCTGGAACTGGGCGATCTCAATCCCGCTACAAGCTATACGCTCGACAACGGCGACATTGCGAAGAACGACTATAACCCGATCTACGAAGTGGGCGGGCGCCTGCAGCTTCTCTGGGAGCCTGCACCGGGCTGGGAAATCCGCCCCGAAGTGACCGCGCAGCGCCAGATCGCCTATGGCTATTTCGGCTACGATCCGCGCGTCGGCGATCTGGAAGTCCACGATTACGATCTGACCCGTCAGAACGACAAGTGGTACCAGGCACAGCTCGCCATTCATGGCCACATCGGCGACTGGGACGTGGTTTCGGCAACGGGCTACTTCAACCGCAAGGTGAACCTGCGCAACGACTATACCTACTACACGGTCACCTACGACAGCTTCGGCCCGGGTTACGAAAGCTATCTGCAGTTCTGGGATCGGTCGAGCTGTTCGGGCTCGGGCGCGGACATGGCCTGCACCGGGCTTATCAACCCGCAGCAGTATTATAAGGGCCTGACGCGCGACAAGCAGTTCACCCAGGAACTGCGCGTGACCACCCCGTCGAGCTGGCCCTTCGATGTCACCTTCGGCGGCTTCTACCAGTCGCGCAAGGAGCAGACGAACGACCAGTACGCGACCCATGGCCTGGCCGACATGATGGGCTACACCCAGGCCGGTGGCGGCGATGTCGCAGGTGGCCTGTTGGGCGTTCCGGGCATGTATGGCATCGCCTGGGACGATGATGGCACGCCGTTCTTCGACACCAGCGACGTCATCAATCCCAACGGCGATCCTATGGGCACGATGATCCTGGGCTCGCGCGCGGTGAAGTACGATGCCTTCTACCTTTCGGAACGCAACAACGACTGGAAGGACAAGGCGATCTTCGCCGAAGGGCACTACGACATCACGCCGACCCTGAAGGTCACGGGTGGCATCCGCTTCTTCTGGACCAGCTTCAAGTCGGAAGGCTTCAGCGGCGTTGCGGCTTCGGCGGCCGGCGCGGGCTGTTCGGTGCCGTTCCCGATGGAGCGCCTCTCGTGCATCAACGCCAACGGCTCCTACAAGGAATCGGGTGAGACCCACAAGATCGCGCTCGACTGGCAGATCGATACGGACAAGATGGTCTACGCCACCTACTCCACCGGCTTCCGCCCGGGTGGCTACAACCGTGCCCTGCGCGTGAACGGGGTCGGTTTGGTGACGGTGCAGCCCTACGAATCGGAGACGCTCTCCAACTACGAGATCGGCTTCAAGACGACCTGGGGCAACATCTTCCGCTTCAACATGGCCGCCTATTACGAGACTTGGGACAACATCCAGTACAGCGTCGTCGTCTCGGGCACGCAGGGAGCCGGCATGACCGGCAATGCCGGCAAGGCCGAAGTGAAGGGCATCGAATACGACGCGGACCTGAAGCTGGGCGATGTTACGATCTCGTCCTCGGGCGCGTTCAATGACGCCAAGCTGAAGGGCAACTTCTGCAACTTCGCGCTCGATCCGGTGGCGATGTCGATTTCGCAGCTTTCGAGCTGCATCGCGGATGCCTATGTGCCCGACTCCTACCCGCCCACGCCGCAGGTCGCGGCCGCGGACGGCACCCGCCTGCCGCGCCAGCCCCGCTTCAAGGGCACGACCTCGGTGCGCTACGACACGTTCCTGGGCGGGATGGATGCCTACCTCATGGGCTCGGCCAACTACCAGACCGGCGCCACGCAGGACCTCAACGTCGCGAACAACGAACTGCTCGGCAACACGCCCGGCTTCGTCTCGTTCGACTTCTCGGCGGGCCTCAAGCGCGATGGCTGGACGCTCGACCTGTTCATCCAGAACGCCTTCGACAAGCGTGGGCAGCTGACCAGGAACACCTTCTGTTCGATCACCTTCTGCTCGGGCTCCTCGCGTACCTTCGCGATCAAGCCGCAGTTCTTCGGCCTGCGCTGGGGGCAGACGTTCTGAATCACCCGTCTCTGACGACCTGAACGGCTCCCTCCTGTGGTCTCGCACCCCGGGAGGGAGCCATTTTTTCAGAGGCTTGAAAGAAAATTGATCGGGGTTGCCGGAGAGGCTAGAGGGCCGCCTGCCCCGGACGAGCGTTGGGGCGTTGTCTCACGCGAAACGATTGCGTATTCCTGTCCCTCGGGGTCGACGGCAGGTGTGCGCCGCACGTGGGCCAGACGGGCGGACAACCCGCAGGACTATCAGGGGAAAGACCATGAAGCTTGAGATCAACGGCGAGATGCGCGAGCTCGACGCCGAGCCCGAAATGCCGCTGCTGTGGGCACTTCGCGACGTGCTGGGCATGACCGGCACCAAGTACGGCTGCGGCATTGCCCAGTGCGGCGCCTGTTCGGTGCTGGTCGATGGGGTGGTCACCCGTTCGTGCGTGACGCCGGTCGGCAGCCTCGAAGGCAGCAAGGTCTCCACCATCGAGGCGATGGAACAGGACGCGGTGGGCCAGAAGGTCGTCGCGGCCTGGGTCAAGCACCAGGTCCCCCAGTGCGGCTACTGCCAGTCGGGCCAGGTCATGGCGGCGGTCTCGCTGCTCAAGGAGAACGCGGCGCCCAGCGAAGAGGACGTACGCGCCTCGATGCAGAACCTGTGCCGCTGCGGCACCTACAACGCCATTCACGCCGCGCTGAGCGACCTTGCCGGACAGGAGAACGCATGATGGCCCGCATCTTTCTCGATGGTCCCGCAAACGGCAGCGGGGATGAGCGTTTTGCCGCGCCCGCGCAGCCTGTAAACCTGTCACGCCGCCGCTTCCTTCTGGGTGGCGCGGGCGTCGCCACGGGTGCGCTGGTCCTGGGCTTCGGTATTCCGGTCGGACCGGCCCGTGCGCAGGGTCCGGCCGCGCCTGCGCCCAAGGCGCTCGACGTGCCCGCGTTCCTGGAAATCCGCCCGGACAACACCGTGCGCTTCCTTAGCCCCTTCATGGAAGGCGGGCAGGGGGCCTTCACCGCGATGGCGCAGATCGTGGGCGAGGAACTCGACATGGACCCGGCCGTCTTCGAGGTGGAAGCCGCCCCTGCGGGCAAGGTCTTCCAGGTCATGTTCGGCGGCACGATGCGTATCACCGGCGGCTCGATGTCGGTGCGTACCAGCTACGACACGATGCGCCGCCTCGGCGCCTCGGCCCGCGCGATGCTGATCAGCGCGGCGGCAAAGCGCCTGGGCGTGGGCGCCGACACGCTCACGACCGAGCCGGGCAAGGTAATCCACACCGCCTCGGGCCGCTCGCTCAGCTATGGCGAACTGGCCGAGGGCGCTCTCGACATGGGTGTGCCCGAAGCGGGCCGGATCTCGCTGAAGGATCCCAAGAACTTCCGCTGGATCGGCAAGCCCGTCGCGCGCATCGACATGCACGCCAAGTCGACCGGCCAGGCAATGTACGCCATCGACAGCCAGGTCGAGAACATGCTCCAGGCCGCCGTGCAGCACGCGCCGCGTCTGGGCCTCCAGCCCGGAGCCATCCGTAACGAAGCGGCGGTGAAGGCGATGCCGGGCGTTCACTCGGTGCACACGCTCGATGGCGCGGTGGCCGTGGTCGCCCCGTACTGGTGGCACGCACGTCAGGCGGCCGACGCGCTCGATGTCGACTGGCAGGATCCGGGCGAGAGCGCGGAGGTGCGCTACATGCCTGCTGACTTCGCGACCGATGCTTTCACACAGCACCTTTCCAGCCAGACTGGGCGTGGCGAGGAAGCCGAGAGCGCGGGCGACAGCGCAGCCGCCTTCGCCTCGGCGGCCAAGGTCGTCGAAGGCGAGTTTACCAGCCAGTACCTCCACCACGCCCAGCTGGAGCCGCCCTCGACGCTGGCGCGCTTCAACGCGGATGGCAGCCTGGACCTGTGGATGCCCAACCAGGGGCCCGAGATCTTCCAGGCGGCGATTGCGGCCAAGACGGGCCTCGCGCCCGAGAAGATCAACATTCACAGCCCCTTGCTGGGCGGTTTCTTCGGCCGCCACTTCCAGTACACTTGGGGCAACCCCTATCCGCACGCCATCGCGCTCGCCAAGGCGACGGGGCGTCCGGTCAAGGTAATCTGGAGCCGCGAGGAGGAATTCCTGCGCGATCCGATGCGCCCGATGGCCGTGGTCAAGTTCAAGGGCGCGCTTGATGCCGATGGCTGGCCGGTCGGTCTGGACGTTGTCAGCGTGTGCGAGGGACCGGGTGAGGGCATCGCCAACAAGCGCGGTGAAAAGCTCGACGAATCCGCGCTGGAGGGCATCACCGCCAAGTCCTACGCGATCCCCAACCGGCGCATCGCGCAGCTTTTCGTCAAGAACCCGACCACGCTCGCTTACTGGCGCTCGGTCGGCAACTCGATGAACGACTTCTTCTACGAGAGCTTCCTCGATGAAATGGCGGACGCTGGCGGCAAGGACCCCTATGCGCTGCGCCTGAAACTGCTGGAAAGCAACACGCGCCTGACCACGCTCCTCAAGGCGGCGGTCGAGCTTTCGGGCGGTTGGAAGCGCGGGCCCTTCACGGCAGCCGATGGCACACGCCGTGCACGCGGCATCGCGATGGCTTCGCCCTTCGGATCGGAAGCGGCGGCGGTTGCCGAAGTTTCGATCCAGGACGGGCAGGTCGTGGTCCACGACGTGTGGGAAGCCATCGATCCGGGCAGCATCGTCAACCCGGCCATCGTCGAGGCGCAGGTCAATTCGGCCGTGGCGCTGGGGCTGTCGCAGGTTCTTGTCGAAGGGGCCGAGTACGAGGCCGGGATGCCGGTTGCGCGCAACTTCGATGCCTACCAGATCCTGCGCCCCGAACAGATGGCCAGGGTCCACGTCAAGATCGTGGAAAGTGGCGCGGAAATGGGCGGTATCGGTGAGCCGCCGCTGCCTGCGATCCCGCCCGCCGTCGCCAACGCGGTTTCGGTGCTGACTGGCAAGCGCGTGCGCGTGATGCCGCTTTCGAAGGAAAGCTTCGAAGCCTGAGGCAGGAAGACAGGAAGGCAGGAATGGGTCCGAGGCCATCGCCCTCGGGCTCCCCATACCGTCTGCCTCACTTCGTGCCAGCGGCATCGGCTGAGCGGGGTGAGGTCGCCAGTTCCAGGCTCTCCCAACTTTTTGAACATCGCGCGACAAGTCTTGTCCTGACTGCGCGGCTAGTCTGCCCGAAACACAGACCGCATTTTCAAGGAGCAAGGATCAGCGCATGGCCACCAATCCGTCCGCGTCGATGGAGGCAATTCCTCCGGTTACCACCGCGGCTGCCTGGCGCGGCGATGAACTGGTGAAGTCAGGGGAGTGGATCTACCTTCTCTCCGACGCGCAGGTCCTCGAGCTGGAGCAGCTGGGCAAGCGTTTCCTGGATGAGAACCCGGACCTGCGGACCGTGCAGGCTTCGGACTACCCGCTCGTCGCCTGTGCGCAGGCGGTGAAGGAATGGGGCGCAGACGTCGACTATGGGCGCGGCTTCGTGCTCGTGCGCGGACTTCGCACCTACCTCTATTCGGACGCGTTTTCCGCGGCGATCTATTACATCCTCGGCCTGCACATGGGCGATCCGATCCGCCAGAACGAGATGGGCGATCTCATCGACCATGTCTACGCGACCTCGGACAAGACCATGGACGATCCGACCGCCTTGTCGGCCAAGGTGCGCGACAAGCTGGTCTACCACTCGGACAGCTCGGACATCGTTTCGCTGATGTGCCTGCGCCCGGCCAAGGAAGGGGGCGCTTCCTGCCTCGTCTCGGGCGCACAGATCTATAACGAGATCCTGAAGCGCCGTCCCGATCTGGCCCCGCTGCTGCTGGAGCCCTTCCACTGGGACTGGCGCAAGCAGGACCACAGCGCACCGGCCGATACCTACACCTCGCCCATCGTCAGCCTGGTTGACGGCGTGTTCTCGATGTACGCGGGCTCGCTCTACATCCTGACCGCGCAGGAGTACGAGGGCGTGCCCAAGCTGACGCCGGAGCAGATCGAGGTGCTCGAACTCTTCGACACGATCACCTACGAAGAGGGCATGGCGATCGAGATGGATTTCCGCCCCGGCGACATCCAGTGGCTCTCGAACTACGCCGCACTTCACGCGCGCACGACCTTCTGGGACTATCCCGAACCGCAGCGCCGCCGCCACCTGCTGCGCCTGTGGCTGAGCCGCGATGCCGGGCGTCCGGTCGTCGATGGGTTCGGCAAGAACGGCGTCGTCCAGGTCCGCTCGGCCCCGCGCGATGGCGCGCCCGAGCATCCCGAAGCCCACTTCGACATCTACGGCATGTCGGTTCCGCGCGTCATCGAATAAGCGCGGGGTAAAGAGGTCCCAACCGTAAGGGCGCCGTTCCTCAAGGAGCGGCGCCCTTCGTCATTTCCAGGACCTGTGCGCAGCTCTTCACGTCGGCGAAATTGAGCCGCAGGTTGAGGAGCGCGGCGTCCTGCTCGGCATCGGTGACGGCCGAGCAGGCATCGGCTGCAATCAGTACCTTGTAGCCGCGCATGTTGGCTTCGCGCGCGGTCGAATCCACGCAGACATTGGTGAGCGTGCCGACCAGCACCACCATCTCGATACCGCGCCGCGCCAGGGCCCGGGCAAGCGCGCCATCGGGGCACGAGAAGGCCCCGTAGCGATACTTGTCGAGAAGGACGTCGCCCTCGTGAAAGTCCATGGCGGGATGCAGCGCATGGGAGGAACTGCCGGACCGCAGGGCCTCAACCGCACGAGCGACCTCGGGATCGGTTAGGTCGTATTGCCAGCCGGGCATGGCGAGCGGTACGCGGTCGCTGACGGTCTGGCGCGTCCAGATCACCGGCGCGCCGAAGGTTCGCAAGGCGGAGCACAGCGCGTTGATCGCAGGGATCGTGGCACGCGAACTCGCCTTCCCGAAAACCTCGCCTTCGCCCACGAACGCGCTCTGCATGTCGATGACGACAAGCGCGGTCGCGCCCGGTTCCAGTGCGTCGAAGCGGTTGAGGCCCTGTCCGCGCGCAACGGCCCAGTCGGGCAGGTGGAACGGGTGCATCAGACCTCGGCGAAGGCGATGGAGCGCGCGAGCGTTTCCCAGGTCTGCATGTCCTGCGCAACGCGCGCGTGCTGGTCGCTGGCGTAATGGAGTGCATCCTCGCCCAGCAGGAGGTGCAGCGGCGGCTCGGGCGCGTCGAGCGCTGCGAGGATGGCCTGCGCGGCGCGCGCGGGATCGCCGCCTTCCGTGCCTGCGTTCTCGGTCAGCGACCGGCGGGCGAAGTGGGCGACCTCGTCGTATTCCGCAATGTCGCGCGCGGCGATGGTGAGGCTGCCGCCTGCAAACTCGGTGCGCATGCCACCCGGTGCGACGTTGGTGACGCCGATGTTCATGGGCGCGACTTCCTGGGCAAGCGTCTGCCCGATGCATTCAAGAGCGTACTTGCTGGCCCCGTAGATGCCGGTTCCGGCCCAGGGCGCATGGCCGCTGACCGAGGTCACGTTGACGATGTGGCCGCGCTTTTGCGCGCGCATTGCAGGCAGCACGGCGCGGATCATGCGCAGGGCGCCGAAGACGTTGATTTCGAAGAGCGCGCGGGCCTCTTCGATGGAGACTTCCTCGATTGCTCCGACAAGGCCGTAGCCAGCGTTGTTGACCAGCCGGTCGATGCCGCCAGTGAGGATCTGCGCGCGCGCGACGGCCGCTTCGACCGAGGCTTCGTCGGCAAGATTGACCTGGACGATGTACATGCGCTCGGGCGCGAGCGCGGTCAGCTCTGTATCTTCCCGCTTGCGGGTAAGGCCTACGACCGTGTCCCCGCGCGCGAGGGCGGCTTTTGCCAGTTCGCGGCCAAGTCCGCCGCCGATGCCCGTGATAAGCCAGTTCGTCATGTCTGAGGTCTCCTTCATGGCGCCGAGACTAGGTAGTGGCCCTGTGCATCCTCTTTGCGCTGGCGCCCGCAAATCTTGTGCGAGGGCGCACCGCCCGTGCCCGCGCTTGACCCGCGCGCGCAACCCATGCTGCACCATTGGGGCTGCAATGCCATTCGAGGCATTTTCGGCAAGGTTTTTTGGGTAACGGGACGGGGCGCGCACTTGGCTGTTCACATCGTCGGTTCGATCAACATTGATATCATCACCTCGCTCCAGCGCCTGCCGCTGCCGGGCGAGACGGTTCTGGCCGAAGCTACCGCGCGCCTGCCGGGGGGGAAGGGCGCCAACCAGGGCGTGGCCGCGGCCCGCATGGGGGCGCAGGTCCACTTCGTGGGCGCGGTCGGCGAGGACGACTCGGGCAAATGGATGGTCCAGCGTCTCGCCATGGAAGGCATCGACGTGGACGGCATTCGCATGCTTCCGGGCGAAGCGACCGGGACCGCATACATCGCAGTTGATGCCCTGGGCGAAAACCAGATCATCGTCGTTTCGGGCGCCAATGCGCGGCTGGGAGGCTGTGTGCCGGTGGACGGCGGGGTGCTGCTTTCGCAGCTCGAGGTGCCGATCCCGGCGCTCGCCTCGCTTCTGGCCGAGAGCAGCGCGCTGCGGATCCTCAACACCGCGCCTGCCCTGGTCGAGGCCAAGGCGCTGTTCCCGCATGTCGATATCCTTGTCCTCAACCGTCCCGAACTCGACGTCTACGCGCCCGCCGCGCAGGTCCGCGCGCCGTTGCCGGGCGAGGACGCCGAGATGGCGGCGCTGGCGGCTCGCACGCGCACCCTGTTCTGCCGCGAGGACCAGGCCGCGATCGTTACGCTGGGCGCGGGTGGCGCCCTGATCGTGCGCCAGGGGAGCCTTGTCCACGTGCCCTCGATCCCGGTCCAGCCGGTCGACACGGTGGGCGCGGGCGACTGTTTCTGTGGGGCGCTGGCGGCGCTTCTTGACGAGGGGCGCACGCTCGAACAGGCGGTTCCCTTCGCCTGCGCGGCGGCGGCGCTCTCCACGCTTTCGCATGGGGCCGCGCCCTCGATGCCCTCGCGCGCGGTGGTTTCCGACCTGCTTTCCGAACCGGCAACAGAACATGCGCTGCCAATCAAGAACCGGTCGGCCGCCATCCTACCTTGATGGGGCGAGACACGAGAGAGACGATGGGACAAAGTGATGGCTGAACTGCAACCAACCCAATTCGGCGTGCCTTCCGATACAGGTGGCAAGGATCTCGGGATTTTCCTGCCGATCGCCAACGGCGGCTGGATCATCTCGAAGAACAAGCCCGAGATCGACGGCTCCTACGATTACTGCCGCCAATGCGGCGTGCTGGCCGAGGAGGCCGGGTTCGACTTCATCATGGCGATGGCCAAGTACCGCGGCTACGGCGGCGAGACGCACCACTGGGACAGTTCGCTCGATTCGGTGATGACCATCGCCGGTCTTGCCGAGGCGACCAGCCGGGTGAAGACCTGGGGCACGGTCCATACGCTTCTCCAGAACCCGGGCGTCGTGGCCAAGATGATCGCGACGCTCGACCAGATTTCGGGCGGACGCGCCGGGCTCAACGTCGTGACCGGCTCCTACAAGGGCGAGTTCTCGCAGATGGGCGCCTGGCCCGAGGGCGTGGACCACGACGCACGCTACGACCTCGCCAAGGAATGGGTCACCGCGATCAAGCGTCTGTGGGCCGAGGATTCGGTCACGATGGACGGGACCTACGTTCAGCTTGAGGACTGCCAGTCCTGGCCCAAGCCCCAGAAGCGGCCCTTCCTCGTGTGCGCGGGCTCGTCCAGGAAGGGCATGCGCTTCACGTCCGAAGAGATGGACGCGATCTTCCTGTCGGGCGGCGATGCCGAGCAATTGGCTGAGGCCAGCAAGGAGGCCAAGGAGGACGCCGCGAGCATCGGGCGTTTCGTGCGCACGTATTCGATGATGACCATCGTGCTGGGCGAAACCGACGAAGAGGCACAAGCCAAGGCAAAGCACTACGCCGACGGGTTCGACGAAGGCGCGCTGGAAGGCATGATGCGCGCCTACGGGTTCCTCGATAATGAAATCGGCAAGGAAAATGACTTCACCCGCAAGGCCCGCTCCAGCTTCATGTCGGCGCACATTGCGGGCTCTTCCGAGACGGTGGCGGCCGAGTTGACCCAGCTTTTCGAGGTGGCCGGGACCGATGGTCTCATGCTGATCTTCGACGATTACGTCACCGGCATTCCCAAGTTCGGCAAGGAAGTCCTGCCTCTCCTGCGTGCGCGGTTCCCCGGCAAGATCACGGTCGGACAGAATGCCTGACACGGCCGATCTGCCCCACGTTGCAGGTCCTGATCTTGCAGGCATGATCGACCCGGTCAGGACGGCGCTTGTCGTCGTTGACATCCAGGTCGACTTCGCTTCGCCCGAAGGCGTTGCAGGTACGTTCTGCAGCGACTTCGCGCCGATCGAGACGGCCATCGAGAGGATCGAGGAGCTGATCGCGGACATGCGCCGTGCAGGCGGCACCATTGCCTTCATGCGCGTGGTCACGCGCCCGGAAACCGACAGCGATGCGCTCAAGACCCTGATGGTCCGGCGCGGGATGCCGGGCGGCGTGGCGATCTGCCGGGCCGAGGGCGGCGGGGCGGACTATTACCGCGTCGCCCCGCAAGACGGCGACATCGAGATCGAAAAGCTGCTCTTCGACAGCTTCCACGCAACCGATCTCGATGCGCAGCTGCGCGCCCGCGGCATCGACACGCTGCTGATGAGCGGCATGACCACCGAGTGCTGCGTTGACAGCACCGCGCGCACGGCCTTTCACAAGGGCTACAACGTGTTCCTCGTGAGCGATGCCTGCGTGGCTTACGAGGAGCATCTGCACGCCAGTACGCTCGACGTGCTGGCGCAGAACATCGGTCTTCTGACCACGAGCGCGGCCGTGCACGAGGCGCTGGCCTGATGCGCGGTGGGCCGGGCCTTGCACCGCTGCACGCCCGGCCGGCCTCCCGAGACATTTACAGGAAAGGTGCTTGCCGATGACCCCGCGAGATCCCTCCGCCGTAGCGGGACGCACACCTGTCCTGTTCGCCTGTACGCTGGGCAATGCGGTCAGCGTGACGCCTGCGGTTCACGCCGTCTTCGGCCTGTTCCTGGTGCCCTTGTCCGAAACCTTCGGATGGTCGCGCGCGAGCATTTCGGGGGTGCTCGGCATTCTCGCGGTCGTGGGCGCGGTCAGTTACCCGATCATCGGGCGCCATGTCGACGCGCACGGCGCGCGCCGCACCTTGCTGACGGGCGTGGTCGGACTGGCTCTGTCGATTGCCGCTCTGGCGCTGACGAGCGGCAGCCTGATCCAGTTCTACGCGACCTTCGCCGTGCTCTCGATCTTCAGCGCGATGGCGGGAACGCCGATCTACCAGAAGGTCGTGGCCGACTGGTTCGAGAGCAACCGGGGGACTGCGCTCGGCATCAGTGCGGGCGGGGGCTGCGGGATCGGATCGGTCATCATGCCGGTGCTGGCCGCTGTTCTCGTCGGCGCCTGGGGCTGGCGCGCCGGGTATCTGGGCATTGCCGCCTTCGTATTGCTGCTGGCCTTCCCGATCCTGGTGCTGTTCCTGCGCGACCGGACTGCAAGTGCGAGCGCGGCGCAGGAAGAGGCCCCGCGCGAAGGTCTGACCCTGGCCGAGGCCGCGAGGCTTCCCTCTTTCTGGTTGGTCCTTCTGGCCGTTGCGGCCGGGGCTGGCGGGACGACTGCGATCTTCAGCCACGTCGTGCCGATCCTGGGGGACCGGGGCGTATCTGTCGCGACGGGTACTGCGGTGGTCAGCGTCTTCGCGCTCGCGACCTCGGGCTGGCAGGTCGTGACCGGGCGGATCATGGACAAGATCCAGACGCCGCGTGTCGCGGTGCCGATGTACGGCCTTGCCATTGGCGGCCTCGCGCTCCTGGAATTCGGGGTGGGAACCCCCGTCCTGCTCTTCGCCGGATTGCTGCTGGGCGTGGGCATGGGCGCACAGTACGGCGCGCTTCCTTATTACATCGCGCGCTATTTCGGTGTGCGCCACTTCGGCTCGATCATCGGGGCCATGTATTCGGCGGTGATCGCCGCGCAAGGGATCACCCCGATCCTGCTCGACCTCGTCTTCGACAACGTCCACTCCTATCGTCCGGCGCTTGTGGGTGTGGGCGCGGCGCTTGCGGGCGGCGCGGTGCTGCTCCTGCTGCTGCCGCGCTATGGCGAAGTAGAGGGCACTTCCCCGGACGCCATGCCCGTGCCATCCCACTGACGCCTTCCCTCCGGCAACACCTGACAAGACAAGGATCTTTCGTGGCCGATATTCCTGCCTCTGCCCCCACCTTCGCTGATCCTGCCGCTGCCCCTTACGCGGTGAGCGAGGAGGAGCGCGAGGCGATTGCCGCCGCGATCGACACCGACGAACTGGTCGCACTGGCGCTGGAGCTGGGCAACATCCCCAGCCGCTCGCGCGAGGAACTGGCCGCGGCCGAGTTTGTCCACGACTGGATGGGCCGCGAAGGCTTCAAGCCGCGCAAGGTCGGCGCCGTGCCCGAGCGCCCCAACGTGATCGGCGAATATGGCGGCACCGCGCCGGGCGCGAACCTGCTCTTCACCGCCCATCTCGATACCGAGAGCCCGAGCGGCATCGCCGAGCAGGACCGCTTCCGCTACCGCGAGAGCACGATGGCCGACCCTGAGTGGACGAAGTGCTGGCTCGACGAGGAGGGACGCCTTCGCGGCTTTCCCATCTCCAACGACCGGGGGCCGATGTCCTGCTTCCTGATCGCGGCAAAGGCGCTGAAGAAGGCGGGCATCGGGCTTGCCGGAAAGACCTGGCTGACCGCATGCCCGGGCGAGATCGGCCCTGAACCGATCGAGGAATTTGCCGGGATCGACTACATGGGCAAGGACATCGGCGCCCATTACCTGTTCCACCACGGCGGCGTCGCGCCCGATTACGCCATCGCGGCGGAAGGCACCGACTTCGGCCTCACCTGGCAGGGTTCGGGCTATGCGGTCTTTCGTGTGCGCATCTACGGGCAGGGCATGTTCACGCCGATCCTGGAAGCGCCGCGCCTGACCACGGCCCACCCCAACCCGATCTATCGGCTTGGCCCGGTGATCGAGGCGCTCCACGCCTGGGGGCTCACGTGGGAGGCGAACTCGATCCTGCGCACCGCGAGCGGCGAGGTCGCGCCCAAGGTGCAGATTGCTTCGGTGCGCGGCGGCATGCCGACCGACTTCGGGGCGGGCACCGAGATCTGCGCGCTCTATATCGAGGTCGCCTCAATCCGCGCCAGAAGGCGGCCGAGGCCATGCACGGGATCACTGCGGCCATGCGCAGCGTCGATGTCGAGAGCTTTGATGTCGAGCCGGTTGTCGTGCGTCATGGTTTCGAGGCTAGGGAGCGCGAGGTCGCCGCGCTCACTGGCGCCGTCGATGCCGCGACCCGGCTGGCGCGTGGCGCCCCGCTGGAAGTAGCCCATCCGGTCTATTCGAGCATGTGGCGCGACCATAACGTCTTCAACATGCACCGTATTCCCGCCGTGACGACGGGTATGCCGCGCTGGCGCCCGACCCCTGACGACATGGCCTCGAGTGCGCTTGTCTACGCGCTCACCATGCTGGCTGTCTGCGGACGCGGCGAAGCGCCGGGCGACGATGGTCCGACCAGCGTCTATGGCAGCGCCGAGACCCCGTTCGAGAGCTGATCCCAACGCTTTTGTCTGGGTACTTGCCGTAATGGGAAGGGCGCGCTAGCCATGCGGCCGCGGTGGCGGATGAGGGCGGAGCGCAGGCTCCGGCTGTCCCCGTGCAGATAGCAGGAAAACGGGTGGAAATTCCTTGCGCATAACGACAAATGTCTATCCCAAGGAACAGCGCCGCGATGCCTGGCGCTTTGCCTTGAAACGCCTTTCGCTGACGCTGGACGAGGCCGATGAGGCGACGCTCTATGGGGAGCTGATCCAGTTCAAGTCGAGCACGGGCATTAGCTTCATTCGTGTGACCGGGACCCAGCAGACCTGGACCATCGACTTTCGCGATCAGCCCCAGACCTACTGGGTGGCGCTGCTGCTCGATGGCAGCGCGACGATGCGGGATGCCAAGCAGGAACTGCGCCTCTCCGATGGCGAACTGATCTGCGGGCAGGGCGATGCGCCGGTGCAGCTCTCCTTTGCGGGCGACAACCGCACCCTCATCGTGCAGGTGCCCCACAGCGAACTGACCGCGCGGCTCAAGACCCCCGTCGGCGCCGCGCCGCGCCAGATCGCGACCGATACCGGCACCGCGCGTGTCTTTGCCGGCATGCTGCGCTCGCTGGCTGACACCATCAACGAGATCACCACCGACCAGGCGCGGCCGGTGGAACTTGCCTTCCCCGAGTTCCTTGTCACCAGCCTGCTCGACAACGCGCCGCCCAAGGCGCTGGGCGGCGCGGCGGGCATGCGCGCGGCGCTGCTGGAGCGGATCTTCCAGACCATCGAGATCCGCCTGTCCGACCCGGACCTCAACTACCAGCAGGTCGCGGCCGAGCATGGCATCTCGCCGCGCTACCTCCAGAAGCTTTTCGAATCGATCAACGACAGCTTCGGGCACTATGTGAAGGTGCGAAGGCTGGAGCGCTGTCGCCTCGACCTGCGCAGCCCGCTGCACGTCCAGAAATCGATCTCGGACATCCTGTTCGAATGGGGCTTCAACGATTCCGCCTCGTTCAGCCGGGCCTTTCGCGAGCAGTACGGCATCTCGCCGCGCGAATACCGCAAGGGCCAGCCGCAGGAAAACGAGGCGGTCGAGCTCCTGCGCCGCGGCAAACCTGCACGCGGGGAGACGCCCGCCGCCAAGGCCGAGAACGAGCCTGCCGAGAGCGACGATGCCGCCGAGGCCGAAGCCTCCGACACGGCGGAGGCAGCGCCAGGCGGCCCCAAGGTCGGGGCACCCTACAGCCCCCATCCCGAAGGCGAGCAGGTGCGCCACCACCATTTGCCCGCTTCGCCCGAAACGGTGCACTGGGGCTTTCTCAGCAAGGACCTGAAGCCGGCGCTCTCCATACGCTCGGGCGACTTCGTGACCATCGAGACGCTGACCCACCACGCCAACGACGATGCCGAGCGCATGGTGGAAGGCGATGGTGGTGCGGAAAGCGTGTTCCACTGGGACGCGCAGGGCAAGTCGGTCAATCGGCGCGGGGCCGGACCGATGGACGCCTCGGCTCTCGGGCGTGGTCCTGGCGAGGGTTTCGGCGTCCATATCTGCACGGGCCCCATCGCCATCGAAGGCGCGATGCCGGGCGATCTCATCGAGGTGCGCATCCTCGATCTGAAGCCTCGGCCCAGTGGAAATCCGCGCTTTGCGGGCAAGTCCTTCGGCTCGAACGCGGCGACCTACTGGGGTTTCCACTATCAGGACCTGCTGACTGAGCCCAAGCAGCGCGAGGTCATCACCATCTACGAGGTCGAGGCAGGCGGCATGCGTCCCCCCACGGCCCACGCCGTCTACTCCTACCGCTGGACCGAGCAGACAGACCCCTCGGGCGTGGTCCATCCGCGCTACGATTATCCGGGCGTGCCGGTCGATCCGGCGACGATCGAGAAGAACTTCGACGTGCTGCGCAATGTCGAGATCCCGATCCGGCCGCACTTCGGCGTGATCGCAGTGGCGCCCAACCATAACGGGCTTGTCGATTCCGTGCCGCCCTCCAGCTTTGGCGGCAATCTCGACAACTGGCGGACGGGGCCGGGGGCGCGGGTGTTCCTGCCGGTACAGGTCGAGGGCGGGCTTCTTTCACTGGGTGATCCGCACGCCTCGCAAGGCGACAGCGAACTGTGTGGCACGGCCATTGAATGCTCGATGACCGCGCTGATCCAGGTCGTCCATCACAAGGCGCAAGGCGTCATGGAGCAGCTGCGCGATGTCGATTACCCGCTCATCGAGACCGAGACCGAGTGGGTCATCATGGGCTTCTCGCACCCGGATTATCTCAAGGAACTGGGCGCGGACGCACAGAGCGAGGTCTACAAGAAGTCCTCGCTCGACGAGGCCATGCGCGATGCCTTCCGCAAGGCGCGGCGCTTCCTGATGACAGCCAAACAACTGTCCGAGGACGAGGCGATCTCGCTGCTCTCGGTCGGCGTCGATTTCGGGGTGAGCCAGGTCGTAAACGGCAACTATGGCGTTCACGCGGTGATCCGAAAGGCGCTCTTCACGAGTTGAGCAGGAAGAGTTTATTCAAGGGGTTTTACCCCTTGACCCCAAGAATGGGCGACGTTGCCTTTTGCAGCCAGGGGAGCGCGAGCAACGTGAGGTCGACAATTTTGGGAGCCCGAGGGCGATGGCCCTCGGACATGTCCTTCCCGCTAGGGGGACAATTCGCCCGCTGGCAGGTCTCACGACCCTGTGCTAGCGGCCGCCCATGCCTTCCAAACTTGCTGCCGGGGCGTTCGTTCTCCTCGCCCTTGTCTTCACGTTCGTCATTCTCTTCGCGATCCTCGTCATCGTGGGCTTCGCCGGGTTCGACGCGCTGTTTCGCCGTCCGCTCGAGTTTCTGATCGTGCTGCTTCTGGCGGGATCGCCGGTGCCGGTGTGGAGTTGGTGCGTGCGGCGCGCGCGCCGTGCCTGGGCCAGGGATTAAGGCAGGGTCAGGCCTGCGACTTGCGACCCACGAAGCTGTCGCCCGCATCGCGCGGAAGGCGCAGGGCTTCGACGAGCGTGGCGAGGCACAGCACGCTGAGTGGCAGGAAGGCAAGGCGGTAGGGCACGTCGGGCGCGCCGGTGCCCAGCGTGTCGCCCAGCTTCACCGCGAGGGCGGAGAGCGCGATGCCGCTGGCCATCATCAGCTGGATAGACGTGTTGAACAGGCTCGTCGCATCGCTCATCTGCGGCTTGGGAATGTCCGAGAAGGCCATCGTTCCCAGCGTCGTGAAGTGCATCGAGCGGGTCATCCCTGAGAAGAACAGGAACGCGCAGATGAGCGTGACGGGGGTTCCAGGGGCAAGCAGCGCGCCGCCCGCGATCCCGGCAAAACTGGTGAGCGAGGAACCGATGAGCACGCGGCGGTAGCCGAAGGTGCGCAGGACCGGCGTTGTCACCGATTTCATGGCCAGATTGCCCGCAAAGAGCGCGATCAGGATCAGGCCGGCTTCGGATGGGCTGTAACCAAGGCCAACCTGCAGCAGCAGCGGCACGAGAAAAGGCGATGCCGCGACGCCGGCCCGCGCAAGCGAACCGCCCCGGATGGTCGCGCGGAAGGTCGGGATCGCGAGATTGTCGAGCCCCACCATCGGGTTGGGCGCGCGGGCCATGTGCCGTAGCGCAAGGACCAGCAAGGCGAGGCCCAGCGCGACGAGGGCGAGTGCCGCCAGATTGCCCGTCGCGCCCAAGAGTTCGAGCCCGGCAAGCAGCCCGAAGGTGCCGAGTGCGGTGATCGCAAATCCCGGCCAGTCGAAGCGACGTGGCTCATCCGGGCGGGCGGTCCTGGGCACGAGTATCCAGGCACCCACGAGGCCAATGAGGCCGAGCGGCACATTGAGGTAGAAGATCCAGTTCCAGCCCAGATGCTCGGTGATGAAGCCGCCGAGCGGTGGTCCGACCACCGGCGCGATGAGCGCAGGCCAGATGAGGTTCGACATCGCCACCATCAGCTTGTCGCGCGGGGTGCAGGTGAGGACGATGACCTGGCCAACCGGCACCATCATCGCGCCCGCAGCCCCCTGAAAGACGCGCAGGGCCACGAACTCGGTCAGGCTGGACGCCTGTCCGCACAGCGCCGAGGCGAGGGTGAAGAGACCTATGGCGATGGCAAAGATACGCCGCGCGCCGAAACGTTCGGCCACCCAGCCGCTGGCCGGGATGAGGATGCCGAGGGTCAGGATGTAGGCAGTGACGCCGATGTTGAGCCCCACCGCACTCGTCCCGAAATCGCGCGCCATGCGCGGCAGTGCGGTGATGATGATGGAGGCGTCGAGGATCTCCATGAACAGGGCGCCGGTGACCAGCGCCATGATGAGACGCAGGCGCAGCGGCGAGAGTGCCTCGGGTTCAGGGGCAGGGCTCGTCGTGTCGCGGCTCATCGTGGGGCTTGCCTCGTTGCTGGCAATGGCTGGGACCACCTGTCTAACGCATTGGGCGGCCCAGGACCTTGCGCCAGCGCAAATGCCTTCGCTTTGCAGTTGCAGCTCAGTAGGGGCGATCACCCGCGATGGTCACGCGGTAGCCCGAGCGCGTTTCGGGGAAGTAGTCCCACACCGCGAAGTGCTGGGTGCAGCGGTTGTCCCAGAAGGCGATGGAGTGCGGGCGCCAGCGGAAGCGGACCTGGAAATTGGGGTCCTTCACGTGCTCGTAGAGGCACTTGAGGACCGCATCGCTTTCGGTCTTGGACAGCTCGTTGATCTTCGTGGTGTAGGACGAGTTCACGAAGAGCAGCTTGCGGCCCGTTTCCGGATGGGTGCGGATGACCGGGTGCGTGTTGCACTCATACTGCTTGTCGATGTCCGGGAAGATCGCCTTGTAGACAGGGTTCGCATCGTGAACCGCGGTCAGCGGCTCCAGGAAGCGCTTCATCGGCTCGGACAGCGCCTCGTAGGCCGCGGTCATGCTGGAAAACAGCGTATCGCCGCCGTCCTCGGGCATCGTGTGCATGTAGAGGATCGAGCCCATCGGCGGTTCGGGATCGCACGAGAGGTCGGAGTGCCAGTTGTCGCCGGCGATGTACTTGCTGTCGGCGTCGGCGTGGATCTGCACGATGTGCGGGTGCTCGGGCAGGCCCTTGACCGCCGAGTGCGTGTGAAATTTCCCGAAGGCCTGGCCGAAGGCGAGGTGCGCTTCGTGGTCGATCTCCTGCTCGCGGAAGAACACGACCTGGTGCTTGAGCAGGGCTTCGCGGATCTCGGCATAAGTCTGGTTGCCGAGCGGCTTCGTCAGGTCGACCCCGAAGATCTCCGCGCCGATCCGCTTGGTCACCGGCCGCACGTCGATCGTTTCATAGCTCATCGTCATTCTCCCTCGGGCCTTGCCCGTATCTCTAGCGCGGTCGGTGAAGAGGCGCGAGGCCGGACGGGAAAGAGGAGGTTTTCCGGTCCGGCCTCGCCTTGCGGTCGCCCGCAAGCGGTGTGTCATTCCGGATCGGTGAAGGTGCCCTTCTCGGGGAAGATGCGCCGTTCGATGCGGCAGTGGATGCCCTGCGTGCCGTCCACGACCTGCGTTACGCCGAAGTCCGAGGCAACGCTCATCAGCGAGTAGCTGTCGTGGCGCGAGAGGCCCTGATGCTCGGTCAGGAGGTGCATCATGTCGAGCGAGGCGCCCTTCATGGCCGCGTCGAGATCCTCGCCGAAGCCGTGGACGATCCAGTAGTCGGGCGTTTCCAGAAGCGGCGAGGGGAACGAGAAGTCCTTGCGCAGGATGATCTGGAACAGGACGTCCAGCGAACTTTCGATGGCCGTGCCGCTGATCTCGCCGTCACCCTGGCTGACGTGCGGGTCTCCGATCGAGAAGAGGCCGCCCTTGACCTGCACGGGGTAGTACATCTTGGCGCCCGCACCGATGCGCCAGTTGTCGATGTTGCCGCCGTGAAGGCCGGGCGGGATCGTGCTGACCGGCTCGTTGACGGCGGGCGCGACGCCTGCGGTGCCCAGATGCGGACGGGCCGGGATGGTGATGCCGGGCAGCGCCTCGGAGCGGTCGCAGGTCGGGCAATGCGTGATGCGCCCGGGCGTCGTGTAGACGCCTTCGACATCGTAGGCATAGAGTGCAGACGCCGTCATCGCGTTCGGATCGAGCTTGTAGATCGTCACGCGCTCGGTCTCGTCGAACTCCTTGTAGAGGTGGCCCCAGTTGGCCTGGAGGTTCGAGCCGTAGTTGTGGCGCGGCTTCATCTCGAAGTAGCGCACTTCCAGCATGTCGCCCGGTTCCGCGTCCTCGATGTAGATCGGGCCGGTCATGATGTGGCAGCCGGCGCGCGGGTGGAAGGATCGATCTCGGTGAAGATGCGCTTGATGTTCTCGTCGAACATCAGGTCGGGATCATCGCCAGCGTGGTGGGTGATGGCCTCGCCGTGGATGAGGTCGCCGCTCTTGACGCGCAGCACCGGCTTGATCTCGGGCGAGAAATAGCCCCAGTGCACGGTCTCGGGCGTGGCCTTGAGATGGTGCAGGGCGCCGGGCATCGCGGTTGCGCGCGCGGCTTGGGACTTGGGGTTGATGAGGGCCATCGAAACTCCTGTGGGCGTAGAAAGGGGAATGCGCGAGGTGCAGGATGCGGCGGACGGTCAGTCCGCTCCGATCAGCACGCTCGTCATGGAAAGCGACTTGTGCTGGATGAAGTGGGGCGCGAAGGTGGCGTCTTCCCCTTCATGCCGGGCACCCAGGAAATAGAGCAGCGGCAGGAAGTGGTCCGAGGAGGGCACCGAATAGCGCGCCGCATCGCCCAGTTGCTGGTAGTCGATCACGACCTGCGGATCGTCGTTCTCGACCGCCTGGCACATTGTGTCGTTGAAGAGGGTGGCCCAGGGGTAGGGCTCGGCCAACGGATTGGCCCAGTCCATCGCGGGCAGGTTGTGGACGATGTTGCCGGTGGCCATGATGAGCACGCCCTCGTCGCGCAAGGGACGCAGCGCGCGGCCGATCTCCCAGTGCTCCTGTGGTGTCTTGGCCAGGTCCATCGAGAGCTGGATCACCGGCACGTCGGCTTCGGGATAGGCATGGACGAGGACCGTCCAGGTTCCGTGGTCGAGGCCCCAGTTGGCGTCCATCTTCACGTCCACGGGCGCGAGCAGTTCGCGCACGCGTTGGGCAAGTTCGGGATCGCCGGGCGCGGGGTACTGCACGTCGAAGAGCGCCTGCGGAAAGGCGCCGAAGTCATGGATGGTGCGCGGCTGGGCCATCGCGGTGACGGCGGTGCCGCGCGTCTGCCAGTGGGCCGAGATGCACAGGATCGCGCGCGGCTTGCCGATGCGCTCGCCCATGGCCTTCCACTGGCGGGTCACGTCGCTCTTTTCCAGCGCGACCATCGGGCTGCCGTGCCCGAAGAAGACGATGGGAAGTCGGCTCATTGCTCTTGGCTCTCCTTGGACCTGTCGGCCCCCCTTGTCGTGTTGTCGTGTCGTCGTGGGTCTGGGGGCGTGCTTGGACGCTATGGCGCAGGCTGCCTCCCGGTCTTGGATCGCGGCGCACAAGAACTTGTCGCGCAGCTTTCGGGCCGGAAGGCAGGTCCTCCTGCGTCCCGCTTATTCGCGGGTATAGTCCTCGGGTACCTTGGGCGGATTGCCGGCCTTGCCCCAGAGCATGATGTGGTTGCCCCAGGGGTCGACGAAGCAGTGGTTGAGGCCGTTGAACTCGGCCCAGTAGTGGTTGCGCCACAGGACCGTGGCGCCCAGCTTCTCGGCGGTGGCGAGGATGCGCTCGGGCGTGTCGTTGTCGTCGATCAGGATCCAGATGCGCGGGCCGCGGCCACCGCTGCTCATCGTGCGCGGCTCGATGCCCTCGGGATCGGGATGGGGGCGCATGTTGGAGACCTTGCCGATGCCCATGTGCAGGTGCCCGATCTCGCTGTCCGAACCGTCCTTGTTGGCGAAGAAACCGCCCGGAACCATGCGGTGGTACGCGCCGCCCAGGCGCGGATCGTCCTCCCACCCGAAGACCTCGGCGTAGAACTTGCCCGCCGCATCGGGATCGTCGCTGGGAATGTCGAAGAAGATGAGGCTGTTGGTCATGTGCCGGTATGCTCCCCTTGGCTGGCATGTCGTGGCCTCGTGGGTAGCCAGAGGTCACGCATGAAGGCTGGAGCGGGCACGCACGAAAGCTTGATCGGCAGCGACCGGAGCCTGTCTTGGCCCGCAAAGAAAACGGCGCCCGGACAGGCCGGACGCCGCAAAGTTGGGAGGGTATCCAGTGAAGGATCAGGTTCAGCCGGACGATCCGGCACGAAGGCGGGTGACGGGCGCGGAAGGGCCGCGGCGGCGGTCCCATTCGGCCCAGTAGCGATCGACCAGCCAGACGTTGAGGAGGCGTTGGGCGCCCTCCTGCCAGGAATAGCGGCCGCGCGGTGCATGGCGTGAGCGCAGGCCCTGCTGGACGAGCTCGTCGACGTGGAAGTCCTGCGCGACGATGCGCTCCACCGCCTCGTCGGTCATCTTGACCTTGAGGTCATAGAGCGGGTCCTCCATCGCCTCAGGTGCCATCAGGGTACCGATGGTGAGCGCGTGCGAGTTCGCGGACCTGGGGTCCATGATGAGGTAGATGACGCTGTCGTTCAGCACGACCAGGCTGAGGCTGGGCGGCAGGTTCACGAAGAGCAGGCGGTTCTGCTCCTCCTCGGTCAGCTTGGGGAAGACCGGGAAGATCGACTTCTGCGTCGCGTTGAACCCGGCGTTCTTGTGGAGCGTGCCGTTCAGGCGATAGTAGCCCGCGCTGTCGGCCGGGACTTCGGGGAAGGTGGCAAGCCCGCTCGGGATGAAGTCATGGAGGGGCCCGGCATGAAGGCGGCTGGCGTGGTAGCCGTCGTTGTTGTTCTCCAGCATGACCTTCCAGTTCCAGGGGAACACGGTGGGTTCTTCGGGCCGGGGGCCGCGCAGCGAGGCGAAGTCGTAGTTGGCCACGACATCCTCCAGCGCAGCCAGACGCGGGGTGAGGGGCTCGGCTTCGGGATCGAGGTTCACGAAGATGAAGCCGTGCCAGATCTCCATGCGGATCTCGGGCAGCGAGGCGGCCTTCTTGTCGAAATTGCAGGTGCGGCTCATCGCGGGCGCGCCCACCAGCGTACCGTCGAGGTCGTAGGTCCAGTGATGGTAGGGGCACACGAAGGCGCGGGTGTTGCCGTGGCCTTCGGCGACCAGCATGGCGCGGTGCTGGCAGACGGAGGAGAGCGCCTTGATGGTGCCGTCGCGGGTCTTGCACACGATCATCGGTTCATCAGCGCGGCTGACGGTGAAGAAGTCGCCCGGTTCCTCGAGCCATTCCGCGCGCCCGACGCAGAGCCATTCGTGGGCGAAGACGGCTTCCATCTCGAAGTCGTGGAATTCCTCGCTCGCGTAGCATTCGCGCGGCAGGGTCTCGGCCTCCAGCGTATCCAGCTTCGAGCTGGCGAGGCTGTCGAAGAACTGGTCGGTGAGGAGTGTCATGCGTGCCTGTTCCCGTCGTTGTGGTCTGGTGCGGCCTTCATCTGGCGCACGAGGGCGCCGGGCCGATACGAGGGAGACTAGAAAGGCAAGGGCGCGCAGGCTTTACCCAGCGCGCCCTCATTCTTGGCAAATGTGATTCTGGAGACAGGTCCGCGTCGAGGGGGCGCCTTATTCGGCGGGTTCCAGCTTGAGGGCGGGCGCGTCCGGGGTGTCTTCGCTTTGCGCGGCGCCCAGCGGGCGCGGGGCCTTGAGGAAGAGCAGCGCGATGATCGCGGCGGCAAGCAGGAGCCCGGAGAAGACCACGATGGCAGGCGCGTAGGTGCCGGTGACATCGGCGACGCGGCCCGCGCCGATGGGCCCGAAGACGGCGAGTGTGGAGGCGGTCGTCACCATGGCGGTCATCGTGCCCGCAAGGCGCGCGCCGAAGTAGCGCAGGAGCAGGATATGCCCCGAGAGCCAGGCCATGCCCCAGCCCGCGCCGAACACGATGGCCGCGGCAATGGCGATGGCTACGCCTGGCGCATAGGAGAGGAGCGCCATGGCCAGCGCCTGGAGGACAAGGCCGCCGATCAGGATCAGGCGCGGCGAGACCCGCTCGCAGATGGCGCCGGTCACGCCCTTGGTGCCGGTTCCGGCAAAGGCCAGGAGGCTCATCGCGATGGCGCCCGGCGCCGCGCCATGGCCCAGATTGGCAATGTGCGCGACCAGCAGCGAGTGGGTCGCGGTGACGACCGTCTGCACGACGGTGAGGATCACCGCGAGGATGAGGAATGTGCGCGTCAGCAGCGCCTGGCGCACGGTGTATCCGCTGTCCGCGATAGTGCCGCTGGCCTCGGTATCTTCCTGCGTTTGGGCTGTGGTGGCGACGGCCTCGGTGTCGCGGATGCAGACAAAGCAGATGAGGCCAAGGACGGCGGCGGCCACGGCCATGACCATCCAGTGCAGGCGCCAGTCGCCGGTCGCCCCGGCAATGGCGCTGACGATGAGGGGCCCCGCGATGCCACCCGAGGAGCCGACCATGAAGTAGAACCCGATCATCCGGCTGGAGGTGCGCGGGAACCAGTTGGCGAGGAGATAGACCGCAGGCGAGGGCGCGAGCAGCGTGAAGCCGGCCCCCATCAGCGAGGTCGCGACGAAGAAGAAATTGAGGTCGTTGATGACCGAGGCCATCGCGAAGCCGCCTGCCAGCACGAGCGCGCCCAGGACCATCGTCAGGCGCGTCCCGATGGTCTTCATCAGGTAGGGTGGCAGCGGGCTGGCAAGCCCGCAGGCAAGGCCCAGCAGGGCAAAGCTGAAGCCCGCCGCCGCCGCCGACCAGTCGAGCTGGTCGACCATGATGTAGAGGACATAGCCCAGCGAGGTGAAGGTCGTGGCCGTCACGAAGAAGAACGCCAGCGAGGCGGCAATCATGACCTGTGCGTTGCGGGGCATCGTATCTCCTGCTTACAGCTTCGTCCCGGCTTCGTGGCCGGGATTCGTGTGGCAGCATGTTCCCGAACTGGCGGGGTGCACTCTTGATGGTGTGCGCCTCAACACTTGATCCGGCAGCGGTTTCAGCTCTGGTGTCCTTGCGTGCGACAGGGGCGGGGCGGCGCTTAGGCGTGTTTCCAGCCCCATGACGCGCTGCAGCGTCTTATGCCGCACTTGCGCACAAAAGGGAACGGGCGCGAGGAGTCTTGCTCCCCGCGCCCGCAGATCGGCCATTGCGGACGGTCTGGATCAGAAGGTGTAGCCGAACGACAGGATGAACTGGCGCGGCGGAATGTAGGTCTCCATCACCTGCGCGCTGCCGTAGGGATCGGAGAAGCGCGAGTTCACGCCGTTCGTGTCGAACAGGTTGATGACGCGGAACATCATCGAGAAGTTCGTGTCCTCGGGCTCGTACTTCACCATAGTGTTGACCTGGGTGTAGGAGGAGGCGAGGTCGGTGCTGGCATCGTTGAAGACGCGGTACTGGTACTTGCCGCGGTAGATCGCCTGGGCGCGGGCGGTCAGGTTACCCGGGCCGACCTTGTTGGTGTAGGTCGCGGCCAGCGTGCCCTG
Organism: Novosphingobium sp. MBES04; assembly: GCF_000813185.1. Lineage (NCBI taxonomy): Bacteria > Pseudomonadati > Pseudomonadota > Alphaproteobacteria > Sphingomonadales > Sphingomonadaceae > Novosphingobium > Novosphingobium sp. MBES04. The sequence goes on from NZ_DF850489.1 coordinate 378,698, forward strand.
CCAGCGCGGCAGCTTGGGAATGCGGTTGCCGTTGATGTTGGCACGCGCGCCATCGCGCACGACCGAGGCGTCGTAGTAGTTGTTCCAGAACAGCCAGTCGCCATAGCCTGCCGCGTTCTGCGCCGCCGCCGCCGCCGCCGGATCGAGCGCGTAGTAGTCCTCGGTGAATTCACCCTCCAGCCACGAGCCAGAGGCATCGACGCGGAAGTGTTCGGTCGGCGCCCACTGGGCTTCGAGTTCGATGCCGTAGACGCGGGCCTTGGGCGCGTTGGAGATGCCCTCACCATAGAGCACGGGGTCTTCCTCAAGGAACTGCATGTCCTTGTAGAGATAGAGGAAACCCGAGGCGTTCAGCTGGAGCGTGTCGTTTGCAAAGCGGTTCTTGGTGCCGATCTCGAAGCTGTCGACAGTCTCCTTGGTATAGGTGGGCTGGACCGAGTCCATGAGGCCCAGCGCGAGGCCGCTGCTGCCCGCCGAGGCCGCCGAGTTGATGCCGCCCGGCTTGAAGCCGCGCGTCCAGCTGGCATAGACCATGTTTTCCGGCGTGATCTGGTAGTCGAGCGCGACCTTGCCGGTCCAGGCCTTGGTCTTGCGGCTGCCGGTGTAGGCGGGCTGGAGATAGGCGCCCGAGGACTGGCTGGCAGAGCCGCCCGACACGCTGTCCGACATGCCCTGTGCCTTGTCGTGGTTGTAGCGCACGCCAGCGGTGAGCGCGAGCTTGTCGGTCAGGTCGTAGGTCGCCTGGGCGTAGACGGCCCAGAGGTCACGCTCGATCGAGGAAAGTTCCGCATAGGCCAGGTTGCCCGCCAGCGGGTCGTCCCAGGGCGTGGTCAGGGGGAGCGCGGGCTGGATGATGTTGTCGTCGGCCGCGCGGTACTCGTTGATGTACTGCTCGTTGTCGGAATGCAGGTAGACACCGCCCGCAACCCAGCTCAGCGGACCCGAGCCGTTGGAGGTGATGTTGAATTCCTGGCTCCAGCTTTCCGTGTCCGACTGCCACAGGGGCACGTGGTCGTAGTTGGAGTAGGTCCCGCTGTCCGGGTTGTAGGTGATGGCCGAGAAGGTCGCGGCATCGAGGCCGTCGGCGTCCCAGGCCTGGATCGAGTGCAGCTTCTGGTAGCCGGTGATCGACTTGAACGTGGCGAACGGCGCCTCGTAGCGGATCGTGCCGGTGTAGAGTTCAGTTTCGACCAGCGAGCGGCCCGGGTAGTCCTGGGTCAGGATGCGCGGATCGTCTTCGGGGTCGAGGATGTTCTTCTGCGCCGGGCCGTTGGTGTCGGAGTGGAAGTTGATCGCGTTGAGAGTGATCGAGAAGTTGGCCGTGGGCGCCCACTTTGCGCCGAGGCGCCAGCCGTACTCGTCCTGATCATCGAGATCGTAGCTGTCCGTGCCGGGGACCTTGGTGGCCTTGGCATAGCCATCGTGCTTGGTCATCTGGAAAGCGCCGCGCACGGCCAGCGTGTCGGTGAGCGGCACGTTGAGCGCCGCGCTTGCTTCCTTGTAGGCGTAGTTGCCGAAGCCGCCGTTGGCATAGCCGGTGACCGCATCCATCGTCGGGTCGACCGAGACGACGTTGATCGTGCCGCCGGTGGAACCCTGCCCGAACAGCGTGCCCTGAGGCCCGCGCAGGACCTCGACCTGGGCGACGTCGATGAAGGCGGCCGAGGCGGCGATCGAGTTGAAGATGTAGACGCCGTCGATGTGGTAGGAGACGCCGGGCTGGGTGTTGGTGTTCTCGGGCGTTTCCGAGCCGATGCCGCGGATCGAGATGATGCGCTCACCACCGCCCGAACGCGCGACGACAAGGCCCGGGACCGAGCCGTTGAGGCCCGTGATGTCGGTGATATTGGCGGCCTTGAGGTCCTCGGCGCTGATCGCCGAGACCGAGAGAGGTGCGTCCTGGAGGCTGACCTCGCGGCGCTCGGCGGTCACGATAATGTCGTTGAGGCCGGTCGTGGCCGGGGCGGTGGTGGGCGCTGGTGCCGGCGCGGCCTCGTCGGCCTGCGCGGTCCCGGCCGTGAAGGCCATCAGCGAAACACTGCAGGCCAAGGCCCTGGCGAAATGCATCTTCGTCAACATGAAAGCTCCCCAAACCATGAATCTAATGGCAGTCCCGTGGTGGCGGCCGCTGGTTTTGTGGTTTGGCCGCTTACCGGGGAAGCTGGCGAGAATTGGCCCGTGCGGTCTTGTGCGCGTGCGAATAAGTAGTTGACTGTAGACCCTCGTGGAGATGTCGTTTCGGGCATCTCTCGGGTCGATTTCGGGCGCGTGGGCAAGGATTACTGTTCCATAACGGCGGTGGGGCGCGAGGCCGAACCCGCGCGCGCTGCAGTGCGGGGTAGGTCCTCTACTGGGCGTGCGCGAAGGGTCAATGGGGCGGGGAAATGCGCGACAGGACGCGCAGTGTCCCGCCCCCGGACTGGCAGGCCTGCGTCAGTCGGTGTCGCCCGGGACGGGAATTTCCACGCGCGCTTCGAGGCCGCTCGGGGCATCGCTGCGCGGGGAAAGGGCAAGGTCCAGGCCATAGGCCCCGGCGATGTCGCGTGCGATGGCAAGGCCAAGGCCAGAGCCCGCCATGGCCGGATCGAAGCGCGAGCCGATTTCGAAGGCCTGCGCGATCTGTTCGGGCGTGAGGCCCGGGCCATCGTCCAGGATGCGCACCACGAGCAGGCTTCCCGTCGCCGTACCCCGTTGCTCGACGGCGACGAAGACCTTGCGCGCAGCCCACTTGCCCGCGTTGTCGAGCAGGATCGCGAGCAGCTCGGAAAGGTCCACCGGGTCGACCGGGAGGGCAAGGTCGGTCTGCTCGGACATGGCGACGGAGAAGGTCGTGTCGCGGTGCAGCCGCTGCATCGCGCTGACCAGCGGGGGGAGGACCTTGCCGATGCGGCTTACTGTTCCGGGACGCCGCGCGCTGGCCGTCGCGCGGGCGCGGGCGAGCTGATACTCGATCTGCTGGACCATGATCCGGCTCTGTTCGAGCAGCGTTGCGCCTGCCGCCTGCGTCGCCGGATCGTGGCTGAGGCGTTCGGCCTCGTCGGTCATCACCGCAAGCGGGGTACGCAGCGAATGGGCGAGGTTGCCCGCCTCCAGCCGCGCGCGCTCGACCGCGCCCTGGCTGTGCTCGATGAAGACGTTGAGGTCCGAGACAAGCGGGGCGATCTCGGTCGGGTAGGTCCCTTCCAGGCGCGCGGCCGAGCCCTCGCGCAGCCGCGCGCTGGCCGCGCCCAGCCGGTCGAGCGGACGCAGGCCGACGGCGACATACACGACGCCGGTCGTGCCCAGAAGCGCGGCGAGCAGCCCCAGCCACAGCCGCAGCTCGTGGTCGAAACGGGCGATGATGTCGTCAAGGATGCGCTCATCGGTGGCGATCACGTAATGGACATCGCCCACCCCCTTGGCCTTGCGCACGAAGCCGTAAGTGATGGTGGGGCCCGTGGGGCCGCTCTCGACGTGGTGGTGGATCGAACTGTCATGCGCGATGGAGGTGTCGAGCTCGCCGTGGGTGAGCGAGGCCGAGCGCAGCGGCGGATAGCCATCCAGGCTGACCTGCCAGTAGAAGCCGCCATCGGGCACCGCGAAGCGCGGATCGGACAGCGGACGGTCGAGCCGGATGGTGCCGTCGGGCTCGATCCGCACAAGGCGGCCCAGTTCCCGGACGTGGACCTGGAGTTCATCGTGGTAGTTCTGCTCGACGTGCTTGGCGAAGAGGCGGGTAGCCGAGTACCAGATCCCGGCGATGCCAAGCGCGATCCAGGCCAGCGAGGCGAGGAGCAGGCGAACCCGCAGCGAGCGCCAGTTCCAGCGTCCGCGCCTCGGGGTGTGTGCGGTGGCGCAGGCGGGGGAGTGGCTCATGCGCCGAACCTGTAGCCAAGCCCGCGCACGGTGTGAATGCGGCTCTTGCCGATCTTGCGGCGCAGGCGCGAGACGAGGACTTCGACCGAGTTGAGATCGTAATGGCTGGACAGATCGTAAAGGTGTTCGCCGATATCGGCCTGCGAGAGGATCTGGCCTGAACGGCGCAGGAACAGGCTGAGCAGGCGGAATTCCTGTTTGCTCAGCGCAAGCGGCTCCCCGTCACACTCCACCACGCGGCCGACCGGATCGATACGGATGCCGCTGTCCTCCAGCCAGGTTTCGCGCGCGCCATTCTCGCGCCGCAGGAGCGCGTGGAGGCGGGCGAGCAGTTCCTCGAAGCGTACCGGCTTGACCACGAAGTCGTCCGCGCCGGCATTGAGGCCGGCGACCTTGTCCTGCCAGCTGCCGCGCGCGGTCAGGATCAGGATCGGGCAGGTCACCTTGCGGCGGCGCCAGTAGTCGAGAAGCTCCATGCCCGACCCGTCGGGAAGGCCCAGGTCGAGGATGATGACCGCGATCTTGTCCATGTCCGGCCAGTCCTCGCCCTCGCTACGCGAGCGCGCAACATCCACGGCAAAGCCAGCCGAGCGCAACCGCTCGGACAGGCGCTCGCTCAGTTGGTCATCGTCTTCCACCAGAAGTGCGCGCATGGCCGCTGTTCTCCCTTGGCTGGGCTACGGCCTCATCGGCCTGTCCTCGTGAACCTGTCAATACGCCGCGAAACTGACAGGGTCCTGTCAGGTTGGAGGCGCATTTCAGGAGACCATGAACAGGACCACTCTTGCCGGCCTCGCCGCCGCCGCGCTTGCCCTTGCGGGCGGTGTCTATTTCGCCTTGCGCCCGGACGCCCGGGTCGAGGAGCGCTCCGAGGCGGCGCAGGATGGCCCTGCGGGTGCCTTGAGTGCCGAGCAGGTCAAGGCGCTGGGGGTTCGGACCGAGGCGGCCGTGCGCGCCGAGGGGGTGCCGTTGGGGACGGTCCCGGCGCAGGTGACGCTCCCGCCGCAGGCGAAAGTTGCCGTGACGACGCCGTTCACCGGCACGGTCGCGCAGCTCTTCGTGCTCGAAGGCGAGAATGTCGCGCGCGGGGCGCCGCTTGCGGTGGTGCGCGCGGCCGATGCGGTGCAGTTCAGCGCGGCCTTGCAGCGGGCCCGCGCGGATCTCGCGCTTGAACGGGCGCGGGCGCAGCGGCTGGAAACACTCGCCAAGGAAGGCGTCGTGGCCGGAGCCCGCGCGGACGAGGCGCGGGCCAGCCTGCGCCAGTCGCAGGCAACCGTCTCGGAAAACCAGCGTCTCCTCGCGCTCGCCGGGGCCGGGGCGGATGGTACTGTCACCCTGCGTGCGCCGATTGCCGGGCGTGTCGCCCATGTCGGCGTGGAAACCGGCGGCGGTGTCGGCGGCGACGAGGCCCCCTTCGTCATCGAGAATACCGCAGCGCTGACGCTCGATCTCCAGTTGCCCGAGCGGCTGGCGGGCAAGGTGCGTCCCGGCATGGACGTTGAAGTGGCTGCGCGCGATGGGGAAGCTACGCGGATTGCGGGGCGCATCGTGTCGGTTGGCGCCTCGCTCGATCCCCAGACACGCTCGATCCTGGCCAAGGCGCGGCTGGACGACACGGCAGGCCTGGTGCCCGGGCGCGGGGTCATGGCGGTGATCCGCGATCCCGGCGGCGCGGGAGAGGGAGTCTCCGTCCCCGTGTCCGCTGTTACCCGGATCGGCGAGGCGGACGTCGTCTTCGTTGCGCAGAAGGGCCGTTTCGTGCGCCGCGATGTGCAACTGGTCGCCGAGGCCGGTGGGCGTGCCCTCGTGGCCGAGGGGCTGAAGGCCGGAGAACAGGTCGCGACGCACGGCGTGGCCGAACTCAAGTCCCTTCTGGCGGAGCAGTAAGGCCATGTTGCGCACCCTCGTCGAACGGGCGCTGGCCTGGCGACTTGCCATGCTCGCGCTTGCGATAGCGCTGGCCGGGCTCGGCACCTGGTCGTTCCTGCGGCTGCCTATCGATGCCTTTCCGGACATCTCCAGCACGCAGGTCAAGATCATCCTGAAAGCGCCGGGCATGACGCCCGAAGAGGTGGAAAGCCGGGTCATCACGCCTATCGAGATGGAGATGCTGGGCATTCCGAGCCAGGCCACGCTGCGCTCGGTCGCCAAGTACGCCATCGCCGACATCACCATCGACTTCGACGACAGCGCCGACATCTACTGGGCGCGCACGCAGGTGGCCGAGCGGCTGAACGGCATCATGGGCGACCTGCCCGAGAACGTGTCAGGCGGGATGGCGCCGATCTCCACGCCGCTCTCGGACATGTACATGTTCACGCTGGAGGGGCCGCAGAGCCTTGCCGAGAAGCGCCGCACGCTCGACTGGGTGATCCGCCCGGCATTGCGCACGGTGCCCGGCGTTGCCGACGTCAACGCGCTGGGCGGCCGGGTCGAGACGTTCGAGGTTGCGCCGGACATGAGCGCGCTGGCCGCGGCCGGGCTCACCATTTCGGATCTTGCCGAGGCCGTCGAGGCGTCCAACCGCAACGATGGCGCGGGCCGCCTCGATACGGGCGAGGAGGCGCTGATCGTGCGCTCCACCGCGCGGGTGGAGACGCTGGACGATCTCGCCGCCGTGGTCGTGCGCAGCGACGGGCAGCGTGTGGTGCGCGTGAGCGATGTCGCCGATGTGCGCACCGGCAGCCTGACCCGCTACGGCGCGGTCAGCAAGAACGGCACGGGCGAGGCGGTGGAAGGCCTTGTCATCGGTCTTCGCGGGGCCGACGCGGCGCAGGTTGTCGACGGTGTGAAGGCACGCCTTGAGGAACTTCAGCCGAGCCTTCCCGAGGGCATGAAAGTGGCGGTCTTCTACGACCGTTCGGACCTCATCGAACGGGCCGTCGGGACGGTGGAAAAGGCGTTGCTGGAGGCGACGATCCTGGTCGTCGTGCTGCTTCTCCTTTTCCTGGGCGATGTGCGCGCCTCGCTGATCGTGGCGCTGGCGCTGCCCATGGCGGTGCTCCTCACCTTCATTTTTATGCGCGCGATCGGCCTCACCGCCAACCTCATGAGCCTTGGCGGCATCGCGATCGCGGTGGGCATGCTGGTGGATGGCGCGGTCGTCGTTGTCGAGAACGTGGTGGAGCGGCTTTCTGACCCGAAACATGCCAAGAACGGCAAGCTTTTCAACGTGCTCGTCGCGTCTGCCGAAGTGGCCAAGCCGGTCGCCTCGGGCATGGCGATCATCGCGCTGGTCTTCCTGCCGCTCCTCACGCTGCAAGGCCTGGAAGGCAAGCTCTTCGCGCCCGTCGCCATGACCATCGTGCTCGCGCTGCTGTCCGCGCTGGTGCTCTCGCTGACGCTGGTGCCGGTGCTTGCCTATTTCGTCCTCAAGGTGAAGGCCGAGGGGCATGCGCACGAACCCTGGCTGATGCGCAAGCTCAGCCCGCGCTACCATGGCCTGCTGGCCGGCGCCTTCGCGCGGCGGCGGCTGGTTTACGGGGTGGCGGGGCTCTCGCTCGTGGTCACCGTCTTTGCCTATAGCCTGACCGGCAAGACCTTCCTGCCGACGATGGACGAAGGCTCGGTCATCGTCCAGTTGACCAAGCTGCCCTCAATCTCGCTCGAACACAGCGTCGAGGGCGACATGAAGGCGCAGCGGTTGATCCTCGACAAGGTGCCCGAAGTGCGCGCGGCGATTGCCCGCGTGGGCTCGGACGAGCTGGGTCTCGACCCGATGAGCCCCAACGAGACCGACACCTTCCTGGAACTTGCCCCGCGCGAGGAATGGCGCGTGGCCGACAAGGAGTGGCTCATCGGCGAGATCCGCACCGCGCTTTCCGCGCTGCCCGGCATCGAGCCCAGCTTCACCCAGCCCATCGACATGCGCATCTCCGAAATGCTCACCGGCTCGCGCGGGGACCTTGCGATCAAGGTCTTTGGGCCGGACCTGGTCGAGCTCTCGCGCATTGCGGGCGCCATCCAGGGCCGTCTCGAAGCCATCCGCGGGACCAGCGAGGCGATGACGGTCGCGAACGACAGCGTCGACTACCTCCAGCTTGCGGTCGACCGCGTCGAGGCGGGCCGCGTCGGCATGCCGGTGAGCGACTTGCAGGACGCCATGCGCGCCCAGATCGAGGGCGTGCACGCGGGCGTGGTCGCGCAAGGCATCCGCCGTGTCCCCATTGTCATTCGCGGCGAAGGCGAGCGGCTGACCGCGCAGACATTTGCCGACACGCTCTACCGTTCGCCCAGTGGCCAGCTCGTGCGTGCGAGCGATGTTGCGCACGTTGCACGGGTTGAGGGGCCGGTGAAGCTGGAGCACGAGAACGGCTCGCGCTTCGCGCTTGTCCAGGCCTTCGTCTCGGGCCGCGACCTTGTCGGCTATGTCGAGGAGGCCAAGGCCGATATCGCGCAGAACGTACCGCTTCCCCAGGGCTACCGCATCGTCTGGGGCGGCCAGTTCGAGAACCAGCAGCGCGCTTCGGCCCGGCTGATGGTGGTGCTGCCGATCTCGCTGGTGATGATTTTCGTGGTTCTCTACGCGACGCTCCATTCGCTGCGCGCTTCGCTGCTGATCCTGGCGATGATCCCCTTCGCGGTGGTGGGCGGCATGGTCTCGCTTGCGCTCTCGGGAGAGTATCTCTCGGTGCCGGCCTCGGTCGGCTTCATCGCGCTGCTCGGCATTGCGGTTCTGAACGGGCTCGTCATGGTCAGTTACTTCCGGCAACTGCGCGAGGAGGGCGTGCCTCTCGCCGAGGCCGTCCGGCGCGGTGCGGAGCGGCGCCTGCGCCCCGTTCTGATGACCGCGACGATTGCGGCTTTCGGTCTTGTTCCGCTGCTCTTTGCCAGTGGTCCAGGTTCGGAGATCCAGAAGCCGCTCGCCATCGTTGTCATCGGCGGGCTCGTCTCCTCCACGCTGCTGACGCTGATTCTCCTGCCCATGCTCTACGAACGCTTCGGGGAGAACCGTGCCGAGAGCCGCGCCGAAGAGGAGGAGAACGCTCATGCGTAAGCGTCTTCTGATGACTGCTGCGCTGGTCCTGACCCTGGCTGCACCAGGGGGCCACGCGCAGGAGGCCGGCCTGCCCGACCTCGCCCAGGTCCAGGCCGCGCTCGATGCACACCCCTCGGTCCAGGCCGCGCAGGCCCGCAGCGGAGCCGCGCAGGCCCAGGCCCGCGCGCTTGCGCGCGGCAGCCATGAAGTGACCTTCCAGGGCAGCTACATGAACCGTTCGGTCACACGGGAGGGGACTTACGACGAGTTCGACGCACAGCTCATGCGGCCCTTCCGTCTTCCCGGCAAGGCGCGGCTCGACAAGGAGATCGGCAGTTACGGCATTGTCGCGGCCCAGAACCGGGCCGAGGATGCGCGCCATCAGGCCGCAACGCTTCTCAACGACAGCTGGTGGGACTGGCTGGGCGCGGCCGAGGAAGTGCGCATCGACCGGCAGGCCGTGGCGAACTACGAGACGCTGCTGAAAGCCGTGTCCCGACGCGTGGAACTGCGCGATGCGGCCCAGCTCGAGGCCGATCAGGCCGAAGCGAGCCTGGGCGCGGCGCGGCTCGCGCTTCAGCAGTCGGAAGGGCGCGCGGCGCTTGCCCGCACGCGCCTGCGCGCCCAGTTCCCCACCCTTGCCCTGGATGGGGAGGCGCCTTCGGTTCCCGTGCCGGTGCTGCCCGAAGCGGGCATCGCCGCGCTCGGCCAGAAAGTAATCGAGCACAGCCACGAGATCGCGGCGGCGGACGCGGCGGCGGGCGGCGCGGACGCTTCGGCGGCGCGCGCCCGGGCCGAGCGCACGGCGGATCCGTCGCTGGGCTTTCGCGTCTTTTCCGAGCGCAGCGGCGAGGAGCAGGGCGCCGGCGTCCTCTTCCAGATGCCCCTGGGGGGCGGGCACCGCCGGGCGCTCGCCGAAGAGGCGGAGGCTGAGGCCAGCGCCGCGCGCGCCGATGCCATGGCAACCCGCTTTGCCGTCACCGGGATGGCCGAGGCGGACATGTCCGAGGCGCGCTACCGGCACGCGGCCTGGCAACGTGCGCGCGAGGGCTTGAAGGCGCAGATGGCCGCGCTCCTGAAGTTGCGTATCGGCCACAAGGCGGGCGAGATAGACCTCTCGGACGAGCTTCTGGGCGAGCGGCAGGTCCACGACGCCCTGCGCCAGGAAGTCCAGGCACGGGCCGAGGCGATGCGCGCGCTGACCCGGCTGCGGCTCGATGCCCACGCGATCTGGATCGGCGATCCGGCGGAACGCGACTAGAGGCGGGCGCGGCCCGTTCAGCGAAGGAGTGGGATTGCGCCCAAGGCCAGCGTGACCAGCAGTACGGCCAAACTGGCAAGGAGCGCCAGCCCGGCCCGCCGTCCGGCGCGAGGACCTGCGTTGACGAAGACGAGGACGGTCTTGAATGCCATGTTGCTTGCCACGGTCCCGGCAAGTGCGAGAGAGGCAATGGCCGAGGCGACCGCGCCTTGTGGCAGCGTGGAATAGGCCACCATCGCCGCATCGACGTCGAAGCTTCCGGCGAGGAACAGCGAGAGCCCTCCGCCCGCTTCGCCGAACTGGTCCTGCGCCCAGCGCACCAGGAGCGCCGCGCCTGCAACGGCCAGAAGAAAGCCGAAGGCGGGGAGCAGTTCGAAGGGCTTGCCCCCTTGCGCGGGGCTGCTCGCGCCCGAGCTCGTCTCGCGGCGCCAGACAAGACCCGAGACGAGGAAGGCGACCAGGAGAGCAGGCCCGAGCAGCCCGGCAAGGCGCATCAGGATGTCGGGCGCGAGGACAGCGGCGAGGATCAGCACGCGCAGGTACATCACCGCCGAGGCCAGCGCGATGCCGGTTGCGAGCGGGCCCTCGCTCCCCTTGCGCAGCTGGCTGGCGAAGGCGGCGGTGACCGCGGTCGAGGAATAGGCTCCGCCGATGAGCGCCGTCGTCAGCGTCCCGGCCGAGGCGCCGATGGCGCGCCGCGCGATGTAGCCGGCAATCGAGAAGCCGGTGATGAGGATCACGACGAGCCAGAGCTGGAACGGGTTCCAGGCGGCATAAGGACCCATGTTGCGGTCGGGGAGGAACGGCAGGACGGCCACCGCGATGACCGCAAAGCGCACCAGCGCGCGCATTTCCTCCGGGCTCAGCGCGCGCAGCAGGGCATGGGCCTGCTGCCGGGCCGAGAGGAGAAGCGTGGCGATGGCGGTCAGGGCCAGCGCAAGGGCGGGGTATCCCGCTCCTGCAAGAAGCCCGAGGGCGATCGTCATCAGGGCGGCGACGGGCGTGGTCGCATCGAAAGTGGGGGCGGCCCGGCGCGAGCCGAAGAAGGCGCCGATGAGAAGGGCGAGGAGGGCGCTGAGAAGCACGGCGCCCAGGATCGCGGAAACCGCGAGAGAGATCGCTGCGACGAGGCCCCCGCAGGTGCCGATCAGCGCGAAGGTGCGTACTCCTGCGACCCGGCTGCCATCAGCGGCTTCGCGCTGGCGCCAGCCGCGCTCGATGCCCACCAGCAACCCCGCGGCGAGCGCCGCCAGAAGGTGGCTGGCAAGATCCAGCTGGCTGTTCCAGTCCACGGTCTCGATTGGCACGCGCATTCTTCCCTGGTGACTGTCTGGAACGATCCGCTTCCCCTAGGCCGGATCGGACCTGGGTGAAAGCGTCCTGTATACTTAGCGAAATAGTCCTGTAGTCCTGTGACTTGTGCAATAGTTTAACCCCAAGTTGGAGGTGAGCCGCCTTGCCTTGGCGCGGCGTTCTTGCCACTCTTCGTCCGAGTAATTCTTGAGGGGGTATGATGCGGTTTGTTTCTCTGTGCCTGGCCGGGGGTTCGTTGCTGGCGGCAGGTACGGCCATGGCGGGTGAAGAGGTGCTTTACGCACCCGCGCCCGATTGGGTCGAGGAAGTCGATGCAGACGTCATCGATACCTCGTCCTCGACCCCGCTGGCGCTCTACGACATGCAGCAACGCATCGAGGATGGCACGCTGTCGATCTATGTCGATCGGGCCTTCAAGCTCGATGCGCCCCAGGCGCTGACCCAGGCGGGAACGAGCACCGCCTCGTGGCTCCCGGACAAGGGCGATCTCACCATCCACAGGGTCGAAATCCTGCGTGGAGACAAGCGCATCGACGTGCTGGAAGGCGGCGCGAAATACACCGTTCTGCGCCGTGAGACACAGCTGGAAAAGCGCACGCTCGATGGCGCTCTGACCGCCACGCTCGCGGTGCCCGGGCTAGAACTGGGCGACGTGCTGCGCATCGCCTTCACCCAGTCGGTCAAGGACCCCACGCTCAAGGGCGAGGTCCAGATGACCAACGTGCTGTTCGCGGCTCCCACCGAGGCGGGCTTCGCGCGCGACATCGTCTCCTGGCCCGAGGATGAGGACGTGCGCTGGAAGACCGGTCCCGTCGACGTCGCGGTGGAGGAAACCAGCAAGGGCGGCGAGCACCGTCTCACCGTCGCGCTCCCGCTCCCCGAGCCCGAGGACATGCCCTCCGATTCGCCGGTCCGCTACCGGCGCCCCGCACTGATCCAGGCCGGAACCTTCTCGTCCTGGGAGGACGTCTCGAGCATCTTCGCGCCGCTCTACGATCCGGCAGGGCGTATTGCGCAGGGCAGCGCACTTGCGGGCGAAGTCGCGACGATCCGCGCGGCGAGTGCCGATCCGCTGGAACGCGCCGCGCTCGCCACCCGCCTCGTCCAGGACAAGGTCAGTTACCTGATGAACGGGATGGCCTCGGGCAACTACGAGCCCCAGGCCCCTGACCAGACCTGGCAGCTGCGCTACGGCGATTGCAAGGCCAAGACGCTGCTCCTGCTTTCGCTGCTCCATGAACTGGGTATCTCCAGCGAAGCCGTGCTCGTCCACTCCTCGGCCAGCGATGCCATTCCCGACCTTCTGCCCATGCCCAGTGCCTTCGATCACGTGCTGGTGAAGGCGAACATCGGGGGGACCGACTACTGGCTCGATGGCACGTCGGCGGGCACGCGCATGAGCAACATTGCCGACACCCCGCCGTTCCGCCACGTCCTGCCGATCCGGGCCGAGGGGACGGGCGTGATGGCTCTGGCCCCGCGTGTCCCTGCGACCCCGCAGGCCTTCGTCAAGCTGACGTTCGACGAGCGGGGCGGGGTCGATCTGCCCGTGCTCGTCACCGCCCGGGCGACGCTGTCGGGGCCGGTGGGCGTGGGTCTTGGCGCTGTCATCAAGCAGGTTGGAGAGGACCAGAAGGACGAATTGATCGACCAGTTTGCCTCCTCGACGCTCGAAGGTCTGGTCGTGACCGAAGGTTCACTGTCCTTCGACGAGGAGCAGGGCATCGCCCATGTCGATGTCAGCGGCATCCGCACCACCGCATGGAGCCGGCAGGGCTCGCGCAAGCGTCAGGACTTTGCGGACCTGCCAAGCCAGGACGTCGACTTTTCGCCCGACCGCGCCCGACCGGCCTGGCGCGAGATCCCGGTCGATACCGGCGCGCCGACGTTGCAGGTGACCGAACTGACCGTGCTGTTGCCCGAGGATGAGGACGGCTATCTCCTGCGCGGGCGCCCCGAGCTCGACATGAGCTATGGCACCACCCATTTCGTGCGAAGTGCGCAGCTGGAGGGACAGACCCTCACCGTGACCGAGCGGGTCGAGGGGCTGGGCGGCGAAGTGCCGAGCGAGGCCATCGCGGCCGAGAAGGGCAAGGCCGCCCGGATCTCCAATTCGGCGATCTTCCTCCTCGCGCCCGGCGATGCGGTGCGCCAATGGCAGCTGCCCATGCCCGCCTACGAGGGACGGCTGAAACCGTACGAAGAGGCCTACGCCAAGGTGATCGCGCGCGAACCGGACAAGGCGTTTGGATATACCAACCGCGCGCTGTTTCGCTGGCGCACGGCGAACCTCGAAGGCGCACTGGCCGATTATGACAAGGCCCTGGAGCTCGACCCAGCTGCCGAAACCTACCGTTCGCGCGGTTCGGTCCTGTTCGCCATAGATCGCTTTGAAGATGCTCTGCCCTCCTACCGCCAGGCGTTTGAAATCGATCCGTCCTCGGCTTCCGCACTTGGCCTCGCCGGTGCGCTGGGACGCAACGGCAAGGTCGAGGAGGCTCTGGCGCTGCTGGACGAGTACGATGATTACGGCACCCAGCATCCCCAGTTCGTGGATCTGCGCGCCGAGGTCCTTGCCTATGGCGGCCGCGCGGAAGAAGGTCTTGCCGCCATCAACGAGTTGATCGAGGAGCGTCCGGGGCAGGGGTACCTCTACAACAATTCGTGCTGGTACCGTGCGCGCTTCAAGGTGGGTATCGAGGGTATGATCGAAACGTGCGACAAGGCGGTCGAACAGTCCTCGAGTGCCGCCGCCGCGCTTGATAGCCGGGCCCTTGCCTGGTTGCAGTTGGGAGAGCCTGCCAAGCTCTCGCCGATGCCGATGCGGCCATCAACCTTGCGCCTGACCAGACGTCAAGCCGGTACTTCCGGGCTGTCGCCCAGCAGCGGCTGGGCGATGACAGCGGCAAGGACTTCATCGCCTACATGGATCGCTTCTGGCCCGGCCAGGCCCGCGATTTCGCGTTCTACGGCCTCAAGTAGTCGTCACGGATCGGGGCTTTGCGCCCGCCGCGACGCGGTTCTTCGCGACGAGGCGGGCGATGAAGTCGAGCTTGGCGACGATGGTTTCGGACAGGCGGAAGGGGTAGAGGTCCCCGGTCCCCATGGCGCGGTTCATGGAGTTCAAGGCGAAGGCGATCGGCTCCATGTGCCGGGCGAGCGTTGCGGCGTCGGCGCGGTAGGGATCGAAACGGACCTCGATATCGTTGCCGGGCGCGGCATTGGTGCTTTCGCCGGGCAGGTGCAGCGAGAGGTCGAAACTCTCGGCCGTCGCCTGCAGGTCCACCATGTGGAGATAGTGCGCCCAGGTCTCGGCGAAGTCTTCCCAGGGGTGCGAGGTCGCGTAGTAGCTGACATAGGCGTCGGTCCAGACGGTGTTGCCGTTGCCGTTGTAGTGCTCGGCCAGTGCCTGCTGGTAATCGATCCGCTCATCGCCAAAGATCTCGCGGAATTCGGCGAGGCAGTCCGGATGGGTCTCGACCAGGCGCGACCAGTAGTGGTGGCCGACTTCGTGGCGGAAATGGCCGAGCAGCGTGCGATAGGGCTCGCCCATGTTCTGGCGGATGCGTTCGCGCTCGGCATCGTCCGCCTCGATCAGGTTGAGCGTGATGAGGCCCGAGGCGTGCCCTGTCATGACCTGTGGAGCCTCGTCGTTCTCGGCCGCCGGGTCGTAAAGGAAATCGAAGGCGAGGCCCTGGCGCCCCGGCGCTTCTTGCGCCTTGGTCTCCAAGGGCAGGCCCAGCTTCAGAAGGGTGTGGACCATGCGCCGCTTGGCCGCCTCGATCCGCGCCCAGCGCGGCGGCACGGAGGGTTCGGCAAGATCGGGAATCGTGCGGTTGTGACGGCAGGCCCGGCACAGGTGCGAGGGCTCGTCCGGTTCCACCAGCCAGTTGCAGATCGCGTGCGCATTGTTGTTCGCGCAGACCACCACCTCGCGCGCGCCGCCGTCCTCGCCGCGCCAGCGCGTGGCCCCGTCGGTCAGGTGGCGGAAGGCATCTATGACCGGATCGTAGCCCAGCGTGGCCTGGCAATGTGGGCACAGGCGCGCCTCGAAATGGATCGGCTGGTGGCAGTTGGGGCAGGCAAAGGCGTGCATGGACACTCTCGTTCCCGAAACAGGGCGTCTTGAAAAGCGGCGGGGCGCCGTCTCGTGGCTCGCATAACGCATGGAAGGCGCGTAAGGTTCGCGTTGAGCCGAGAAGTCCCGGGCTGCCGCGCCCGCTTGGCAAGGTGGCAGTCTATATACCATTGGAATGCTTACCCCTTGCAGGGCCTTGGCGAAACGTGGAACCAGCGCTAGGCGTCGCGCATTGCGCGCACAGGAAGATCGGGAGAATACGAATGTCCAAGGCCCCCAAGGTGCAGGGTTACAAGGGATCGGCAGGGGGCTGGGGATCGCTCAAGGGCATTTCGCGCATCGAACGCTCGCAGAAGGCGGGGCCTTCCGTGCTCGACACGCTGCGCCAGCTCAACAAGCCCGGCGGGACGATGTGCACCTCGTGCGCGTGGGTGAAGTCGGAGAAGCCCAAGCCCTTCGAATTCTGTGAAAATGGCGCCAAGGCCACCTTGTGGGACCTGACCACCGACCGTTGCTCGCCCGAATTCTTCGCCCGGCACACCGTCAGCGAACTGGCGATGTGGTCGGACTACGAGCTGGAGATGGAAGGGCGCCTGACGCACCCCATGCGCTACGAGCCCGAGGTTGATCGCTACGTTCCGACGAGCTGGGAGGAGGCGTTCAAGGCCATCGGCGCCAAGCTGCGCACGCTCGAACCCAAGGGGGTGACTTTCTACGCCAGCGGCAAGGCCGCGCTTGAGCCCAGCTACCTCTACGCGATCTTCGCGCGTATGTACGGCCACAACAACCTGCCCGACAGCTCCAACATGTGCCACGAGACGACCTCGGTCGCGCTCAAGAAGGTTGTCGGATCGCCGGTCGGCACCTGCCAGATGGAAGATTTCGAGCACTGCGACGCGATCTTCTACATGGGGCAGAACCCGGGGACAAACTCTCCGCGCATCCTCCACCCCTTGCAGAAGGCGGTGAAGCGCGGGTGCAAGATCGTCGTCTTCAATCCCTTGAAGGAAAAGGCACTTACCGAGTTCCGCAGCCCCCAGAACCCGCTGCAGATGACCTTCGGCAAGGCCACGAAGATGAGCCAGCTCTACCTGCAGGTGCGCCCGGGCGGCGATATCGCGGCGCTGATGGGCACGATGAAGCGCGTCCTCGAACGCGACGAGGAAGCCAAGGCGCGCGGGAGCCGGCGCGTTCTCGACACTGCCTTCCTCGAACAGCACACCAACGGCCTTGAGAGCCTGCTGGAGAAGCTGGCCGCCACGAACTGGGACGAACTGGAAGAGGCCAGCGGCGTCACCCGCGCCGAGATGGAAGCCGCTGGCGACATCTATGCCGATGCCACGAAGGTCATCGGCATCTACGGCATGGGCCTGACCCAGCACGTGCACGGCAACCAGGCCATCGGCATGCTGGTCAACCTGCTGCTGCTGGGCGGCAACATGGGCCGCCAGGGCGCCGGCTGCTCGCCGATCCGCGGGCACTCCAACGTGCAGGGCCAGCGCACCGTCGGCATCACCGAGAAGGTCGCGCTCGCCCCGGTCGAAAAGTACCGCGAGGTGCTGGACCTGGAGACCCCGCAGGAGGACGGCCACACCACCGTCGAATTTCTGGAGGCGCTGCTGGCGGGCACCAACACCGGCTTCATCGGGCTGGGCGGCAATCTGGCACGCGCAATCCCCGATCATGACCGGGTCTATCCGGCCTGGCGCAACATGGAACTGACCGTCCACGTCGCGACCAAACTCAACAAGACGCACTGCATGCCGGGCAAGGAAGCCTGGCTGCTGCCCTGCCTTGTCCGCGCCGAAGAGGACATCCAGGCGACCGGCAACCAGTGGGTCTCGATGGAGGACAGCTTCAGCCACGTCTCGGCCTCCAAGGGCAAGCGCAAGCCCGCCAGCGAGCACCTGATGAGCGAGACCGCGATCATCTGCGAGATCGCCAAGGCCACGCTCGATCCGAACCCGAAGTGGCAATGGGACGCCTGGCGCGGCGACTATGCGCGCATCCGCGACCTCATCGCGCGGACCTATCCTGATCAGTTCTACGAGATGAACACGCGCATGCACGAGCCGAGCGGCTTCTACCGGGGTAATCCGGCGCATGAGCGGATCTGGAAGACCGAAAGCGGCAAGGCCGAGTTCACCACGCCCAGCGTTCTCAACGCCTGCGGCATTCGCGGCAATCCGGGCGGTATGCACCTTGTCACGCTGCGCTCGAACGACCAGTTCAACACCACGATCTACGGCTTCTCCGACCGCCTGCGCGGGCTGGAAGGCAACCGCATGATCGTGCTGGTCAGCCCCGAGGAAATGGCACGCCTGGGCCTTCACGAATACCAGCAGGTCTCGCTCGTCACCGAGGTGGACGACAATATCGAGCGCCGCGTTTCGGGCTTGTCGGTGCGCGCTTACGATCTGCCCAAGGGGGCGGTGGTCGGCTACTTCCCCGAGCTCAATCCGCTGGTGCCGCTGTGGTACCATGACGAGCTGGCCAAGGTCCCCGCGAGCAAGGGTATTCCGGTCCGTATCGAGCCCTGAGGGCACCCTTGCGCCGCCCCGGTGCGGGCGGCTCATCGCTGCGATGAAATATTTGCAGTGTCGTTTCGCGCGCAATTGCGGAACGAAGGCGTCTCGCGCGCATTAGCACATGCGAGGGGCCCCGGACCTTGATGGGTTTCGGAGCCCTTTCGTTTTTTGGCACCGGAGCCACGTGCTTGCGATGCCTGCGGGCACACAGACAGGAAAATACGCGCATCGGGCGCATGAAGACGGGTCGCCTGCGCCTTGCAAGGAGGCGTGGACCGGGTTTCGCTCCCGAAAATACGTGCGCGGCACAGGACGGAGAAGCTTTCCCGATGGATCAACCCGACTATTTCTCGGTATCCCGGCGCGGCGTGCTCGCCAGCGGCGCGGCAGGGCTGGCAGCCGGATCGATATCGCCACAGGTCGCCTTTGCGGCCTCCACTCCCGTCGCGGAAAGGGCTATCGCGATGCAGACCGTTTCAATGCGGATCAACGGCAAGAGCGAGACGCTCGAACTCGACACGCGCACCACGCTGCTCGACGCTCTGCGCGAGCACGTCAAGCTGACCGGCACCAAGAAGGGCTGCGATCACGGCCAGTGCGGGGCCTGCACGGTGATCGTCAATGGCGAGCGCATCAATTCCTGCCTCAGCCTTGCGGTCATGCACGAGGGCGATGAGGTCACCACCATCGAAGGCCTCGGTACGCCTGAGAACCTCCACCCCATGCAGGCCGCCTTCGTGAAGCACGATGGCTATCAGTGCGGATACTGCACCCCGGGCCAGATCTGTTCGGCTGTCGCGGTCCTCAAGGAAATCGCCGATGGCGTTCCCAGCCACGTCAGCGCCGAACTGACCGGACCGATGGAAGCCAGCAACATCGAGATGCGCGAACGCATGAGCGGCAACATCTGCCGCTGCGGCGCCTATTCCAACATTGCCGAGGCCATGGCCGAAGTCGCAGGAGAGCGCGCATGAAGCCCTTCAGCTACGAACGCGTTTCGAGCCCTGCCGAAGCGGCCGCCGCAGCGGCGCGGGCAGGCGGCGCCAAGTTCATCGCCGGGGGGACCAACCTCCTCGACCTGATGAAGCTCGAGATCGAAACTCCGCGCCATCTTGTCGACGTGACGGGAACCGGGCTCGATGAGATCACCGAAACCGACGAGGGTGGCCTGCGCATCGGTGCACTTGTCAGCAACACCGCGCTCGCCAGCGACGAGCGGGTCAAGCGCGACTACGCCGTCCTTTCGCGCGCCATCGTGGCGGGCGCCTCGGGCCAGCTGCGCAACAAGGCGACGACCGGCGGCAACCTGCTCCAGCGCACGCGCTGCCCCTATTTCTACGACACCAACCAGGCCTGCAACAAGCGCAAGCCCGGTAGCGGCTGCGCGGCCAAGGAGGGCGTCAGCCGCCAGCTTGGCATTGTCGGTGTCAGCGACGCCTGCATCGCGACCTACCCGGGCGATATGGCCGTAGCGCTGCGTGTGCTCGACGCGGTGGTGGAAACGGTCAAGGCCGACGGTACGACCCGCGCCATCCCGCTGGGCGAATTCCACCGCCTCTGGAGCGACACCCCGCACATCGAGACCGTGCTGGAACAGGGTGAGATGATCACGGCTGTGACCCTGCCCAAGCCCCTTGGCGGTACGCATATCTACCACAAGGTGCGCGACCGCCGCTCCTACGCCTTCGCGCTGGTTTCGGTTGCCGCCGTTCTCGACGCAGAAGGCAAGGGCCGGGTGGCTATCGGTGGCATCGCTCCACGCCCTTGGCGTGTCGAGGCGGCCGATGCAGCGCTGCCTGATGTGAAGGCTGCCGCGCGCGCGCTTACACAAGGGGCCAGCGCCACCGATCAGAACGCGTTCAAGATCGCCCTTGTCGAGCGCACGCTCGCGGGCGTCATGGCCAAGGCACGAGGAGAGGCGGCATGAAGTACACCACCCCCGCAGGCGACACCGTCATCGACCGCCAGCGTGTCGTCGGTCAGCCCACCACCCGTATTGACGGCCCGCTCAAGGTGACCGGCCACGCGCCCTACGCCTATGAACGCCACGATGTCGCGGCGAACCAGGCCTATGGCTATATCGTGCCCTCGGCCATCGCCAAGGGCCGCGTGCGTAGCATCGATCTGGCCGAGGCCAAGGCGCAGCCCGGCGTCATCACCATCCTGACAACGACCGAGGTCGACGAACTTCCGCTGGGCATGGGGCACACCGTGCCGCTGTTCGGCGGTTCGGAAATCCGTTTCTACCATCAGGCGCTCGCGCTCGTGGTGGCCGAGACGTTCGAGCAGGCCCGCGCGGCGGCCAAGCTCGTGCGTGTCGATTATGAGCGCACGCCTGGCAACCACGATTTCCACGCGCTTGCCCCCGATGCCCCGCTCGTCGAAGGCTCGGACGGTCCCGACGTCAGCAAGGTCGGTGACTTCGAGGCGGCCTACGCCTCGGCGCCGGTCACGATCGACGTGACCTACGAGACCCCGCACGAGAGCCACGCGATGATGGAGCCTCACGCCAGCATTGCTGCGTGGGAGGGTGAGAAGCTCACCATCTGGACGTCGAACCAGATGATTGCCTGGAGCAAGCAGGCGGTGGCCAAGATGCTCGATCTCGATCCGGCCAATGTCCGTCTGGACAGTCCGTTTCTGGGCGGCGGCTTCGGCGCCAAGCTGTTCGTGCGTGTCGATGCGGTCGTGGCCGCGCTGGCCGCGAAGAAGGCGGGCCGTCCGGTCAAGGTCATGCTCGACCGTCCGCTGGTGTTCAACAACACCACGCACCGTTCGGCCACGATCCAGCGCCTGCGCTTTGGCGCCGAGCGCGACGGGCGCCTGACCGCGATCTCGCACGAGTGCACCTCGGGCAATCTCGCGGGCCAGGAAGGCGAGAACGGCGTTGCCCAGACGCGCCTTCTCTATGCGGGCGCTAACCGCTACACCGCGCAGCGCATTGCCCGGCTCGATCTGCCCGAAGCGAACGCGATGCGCGCGCCGGGCGAGACGGCGGGTCTCATGGCGCTGGAAGGCGCGATGGACGAGCTGGCCGAAAAGCTGGGCATGGACCCGGTCGAACTGCGCATCGTCAACGACACGCAGGTTGATCCCGAGACGCCTAATCGCCCCTATTCGAGCCGCATGATGGTCGAATGCCTGCGCCGCGGCGCCGAGGCTTTCGGCTGGGACAAGCGCAACACGACGCCGGGCGGCATGCGCGAGGGCCGCTGGCTGATCGGCCACGGCATGGCCGTGGGCTTCCGCAATTCGGTCCAGATGAAGTCGGCGGCGCGCGTGCGCCTGTCGGGCAACGGCAAGCTGACGGTCGAGACCGACATGACCGACATCGGCACCGGCTCCTACACCATCCTTGCCCAGACCGCGGCCGAGATGCTGGGGCTGCCGCTGGAGGACGTCACGGTCACGCTGGGCGATTCCGACATGCCCGCCTCGTGCGGTTCGGGCGGCCAGTGGGGCGCGCAGAACTCGACCTCGGGCGTTTACGCCGCCTGCGTGAAGCTGCGCGAGGATATCGCGGAGCGCTTCGCGATGGACCCCAACACGGCGGAATTTGCCGATGGCGAAATCCGTGCCGGGGGCGAGAGCCGCAAACTTACCGAAGCCACCGCCTCGGGCGAGATCGTGGCGGAAGACACGGTCGAGTACGACGAGCTGTCCCAGAAGTACCAGCAGTCGACCTTTGCCGGGCACTTCGTGGAGATCGCGGTCGATGCCTACACGGGGGAGACCTACGTACGCCGCATGCTGGCGGCCTGCGCAGCGGGGCGCATCCTCAACCCGATCTCGGCGCGCAGCCAGGTGATCGGCGCGATGACGATGGGCGTGGGTGGCGCGCTGACCGAGGAACTGGCGGTCGACACCCGCTTCGGCTTCTTCGTCAACCACGACCTCGCCGGGTACGAAGTGCCGGTGCACGCCGACATTCCGCACCAGGAGGTGATCTTCCTCGACGAGCTCGATGCCATTGCCTCGCCGATGAAGGCCAAGGGCGTGGGCGAACTGGGCCTGTGCGGTGTGGGTGCGGCGGTCGCCAACGCGCTCTACAACGCAACCGGCGTGCGCGTGCGCGAGTACCCGCTGACGCTCGACAAGTATCTCGACAAGCTGCCCGCTGTCTGAGGGGGCAGGACGTACGAAAAAAGGGCGGTCGGAGTGATCCGGCCGCCCTTTTTTGTATGTCTGGGGAATAGATCCGAGGGCCATTGCCCTCGGGCTCCCCAAACTGTCTAGCTCACGGCCCGCGCGCCACCTTGGCCGAGACTGGTGAGGTCGCCCATTTGGGGGTCAAGGGGTGATGACCCCTTGAATCCTGTCTTCCTTACTCGGGAAGCTGCGCCAGTTCCTCGACCACTTCCTTGTCCTTCTCGGCGTAGAGGCGGTCGATCTCGGCGCGGCTCATCTTCTTGGCGGCGGTCTTGAGCTGGCCGCAGGCCGCGTCGATGTCGCGCCCGCGCGGGGTGCGCACAGGCGCCGAGATACCCGCCTCGAAGACGATGTTGGAAAACGACTTGATGCGCTCGGGCGTCGAGCATTCGTAGGCCGCGCCCGGCCAGGGGTTGAACGGGATGAGGTTCACCTTGGCGGGCAGCTTGTACTTCTTGAGCAGGCGGACCAGTTCGCGCGCGTCCTCGTCGCTGTCGTTCTTGTCCTTGAGCATCACGTATTCGAAGGTGATGCGCCGCGCGTTGCTGGCGCCGGGGTAGTCGGCGCAGGCCTGCAGCAGGTCCTCGATGCCGTACTTCTTGTTGATCGGCACGATCTCGTCGCGCACTTCCTTGGTTACCGCGTGAAGCGAGACCGCAAGGTTGACGCTGATTTCCTGGCCGCAACGCTCGATCTGCGGGATCACGCCCGAGGTCGAGAGCGTGATGCGGCGGCGCGAGAGGGCAAGGCCATCGCCGTCCATCACGAGCTTGAGCGCATCGCGCACGTTGTCGAAGTTGTAGAGCGGTTCGCCCATGCCCATCATCACGATGTTGGTGAGCAGGCGCCCGTCCGCGCTGTACGAGCCTTCATCCTCGTCCTCATCGAGTCCGGCCATGGTGGCAAGGCGCGTGTCCGAGGCGGACTTGGGCCATTCGCCCAGCGCGTCACGGGCGAGCATGACCTGACCCACGATTTCGCCCACCGTCAGGTTGCGCACGAGGCGCATCGTGCCGGTGTGGCAGAAGCGGCAGTTCAGCGTGCAGCCGACCTGCGAAGACACGCACAGCGTGCCGCGGTCCGCATCGGGAATGAAGACCATCTCGTAATCATGGTTGTCGGCGGTGCGCAGCAGCCACTTGCGGGTGCCGTCACTGGAATGCTGGGCCTGCACGATTTCCGGGCGGCCGACCACGAAACGCTCGGCCAGCCAGGGGCGCATGGTCTTGGCGATGTCGGTCATCGCCTCGAACTCGGTCACGCCGCGGTGGTAGAGCCAGTGGTAGACCTGCTTGGCGCGCAGCTTGGCCGCCTTCTTGTCGAGACCGGCGGTCTCGAACAGTTCGGCGATGCGGGTCTTGGGCAGGCCGATGAGATCGGTGCGGCCATCTTCGCGCGGGGTCACCCCGTCGACCAGCGTCGGGCGCGGGACGGGCATCGGTTCGTTCGGGCCGGGGATCGTCATGATCCCCCCGAAGGGCAGGGAATTCGTGTCTGTCATGATTGAGCCCGCCTATACCCGATTTGGGGCCCGAGCGAAAGATGGCCTCGCGAACGCCGTTTCTGCCCCTTCCGTTCCCGGAATCCATCGCGCCCAAAATGCGTCTCGTCGATCCAGTGTGGCCTAAAAACATCAGTGATTTCGTTGTCTTACGTTAATGAAACTGCCTGGCTCGCTCTCGCATTTGACAGGTCCATGCGGGTCGCAACCTGCAACAGGACAACAAGACTGGAGTTTGAGAATGAAGAAGATCGTGTTTGCTCTCGCCGCCGGAACCACCGCGCTCGCAACCCCCGCGATGGCGCAGAATGTCGGTCCGGTCGGTCCCTTCGAGGGTTTC
Source organism: Novosphingobium sp. MBES04 (assembly GCF_000813185.1). Lineage (NCBI taxonomy): Bacteria > Pseudomonadati > Pseudomonadota > Alphaproteobacteria > Sphingomonadales > Sphingomonadaceae > Novosphingobium > Novosphingobium sp. MBES04. The sequence goes on from NZ_DF850489.1 coordinate 402,702, forward strand.
CACGTCGAGGCTCTGGGCGGCTATGACCGCGTGGAAGCCGGCAGCAGCATCGATGACATGCCCCAGTTCGACAACGACGAGGGCATGGATGGCTTCAGCTACGGCGTGGGTGCGGGTTACGACCTCAAGATCGGCGAACGCTTCGTGGTCGGCCCCGAGGCGGAAATCACCTGGTCGACCGGCGACACCGATTTCGAGGACGGCAACTTCGGTGGCTTCGGCATCGGTGACGTCAGCGCCAGCCGCGACATCTATGCGGGGCTGCGCGCGGGTTACATCGTCAGCCCCTCGACCATGATCTACGCCAAGGGTGGTTACACCAACGCCAAGTTCGACGTGAACAACGCGTTCGAAGGCACCCGCTACGAGCGCGATGTCGACGCCGACGGTTGGCGCATCGGTGCCGGTGTCGAGCAGGCGGTGACCAACAACGTCTTCGCCAAGGTCGAGTACCGCTACTCCAACTATGGCCGCGCCGAGATCGACTATGGCGCCGACATTCCCGACAGCTCGCGCTTCGATGTCGACTTCGACCGTCACCAGGTCATGGCCGGCGTGGGCGTGCGCTTCTGATCTGAACCGGTTTCACGACCACCGAGCGGAAAGGGCGGGATCGAAAGGTCTCGCCCTTTTTCGCTTGGGGGCTCTCCGGCATCAGCGCAGGCGTGCGCAGCCCAGCAGCGCGGAGTCGATGGCCGAGGCGGCGCCCTGAAGCTCCCAGGTATTGGAGAAACGCCCGCCCTTCGCGCCGGTCGCGCTCAGCGTCATGTGCGGCGCGGCGCGCATGGCCGCGATGATCGCCGCGTTCTCGGCATCGTCGACAGGCCAGGCATCGCCGCCGCCGCCGATCAGGCGAAAGCGCTCCGATCCGACCCGAAGCGAGATCGCGCTGTCCTTGGCCATCGCGCGCGAGACGCGGAAATGCAGCTGGTTGCGCTGTCCGCGCTTGGGCCAGGTGCCGATCGCGGCAAACGGCTCGTAATCGCGCCAGAGCTGGCTGGGCGCGGCCTTGGCAATGGCATAGCAGCGTGGCACCACCGGATCGCGGAACACGCCCCAGTCGCCATAGAGCCCCAGGCTTTCGCGCGCACTGACCGATGTGGCGAGAAGCGCTCCGCCACAGACCGCCCCCAACAGAGCCAGGACCATCGACCTGGCGCGTGTCACGGCAGCCGGTCTTCGGGGTAAGTGATGGTCATGACTTCCCATTCCTTTGCGCCCGACGGCAGGCGCACCGTGCGCAGGTCGCCGATGGCCGCGCCGCGAAGCGCCTTGGTGAGGGGGGCGCTCCAGCCGATACGGCCTTGGCTGGCGTCCTGCTCATCGTCCCCGACAAGGGTCACGACCATGCGTTCGTCGTCCTCGTCGGCCAGTTCGACAGTCGCGCCGAAGAAGACCTTCCCCCGCTCGACCTGGCGGGCCGGGTCGATCACGCGCACTTTCTTCATGCGCCGGGCCAGGTAGCCCAGTTCGCGGTCAATCTCGCGCATGCGCTTGCGGCCGTAGAGGTAGTCCCCGTTTTCCGAGCGGTCGCCGTTGCCCGCGGCCCACGAGACGATCTCGACGATCTCGGGGCGTTCCTTGCCCAGGAGGTGGTCGTAGCGCGCGCGCAGGGCGGCAAATCCGGCAGGGGTGATCGGCGGGCCTTCGGGTTTCATGGGCCCCGTCATACGGCGCGGGAGAGGCGGGGCCAAGATGGCTTGCGATCTTCGTCCCCGGCTTGCGATCCGGTTATTAGTCGGACAAAAGGTGCGGGAGAGTTCACGGGAGCAAGGACCGGACATGACGAAGACGAGCATCGACCTTTCGCGCCGCAAGGCCCTCCAGGCCGCAGCGGGCCTTTCCGGCGTGGTCGCGGGCGGTTGCCGCTGGCCGCCCTCGCGGCAACGGGGGCAAAGGGGCAGACAAAAGCTGGCGCGAATGCGCAGGTGGGCGCGTTGGCTCCGGTCACCGATCTCGCGCCGAGGCCGCCGATGGGCTGGAACAGCTGGAACAGCTTTGCGGGCACGATCAACGAGGAGCAGTCCCTTGAAACGGCGGCCATCATGGCCGAGAAGCTGCTGCCCTTCGGCTACGATGTCTTCACCGTGGATATCCAGTGGTACGAGCCCGACGCGACGAGCTACTCCTACAACCCCAACCCGGTGCCCGCGCTCGATGGGCATGCACGCCTCCAGCCTGCACCCAATCGCTTCCCGTCCGCCAGGCAGGGGCAGGGCTTCGCGCCGCTGGCCGCCAAGGTCCATGCACTCGGTCTCAAGTTCGGCATTCACGTCATGCGCGGGATCGCGCGCCATGCCGTGAAGCTGGACCTGCCGATCGAGGGCACGCCCTACACCGCACGCGACATCGCCGACACCTCCAGCGTATGCCCGTGGAACCCGGACATGTACGGCGTCGACATGACCAGGCCCGGCGCGCAGGAGTACTACGACGGGCTTTTCCGGATGTACGCGAGCTGGGGCGTCGACTTCATCAAGATGGACGACATGAGCCGCCCCTACGATGCCCACGCGCCCGAAATCGAGGCGGCGGCCAGGGCCATTGCACGTTGCGGCCGTCCGATGGTGCTCAGCCTTTCGCCGGGCGAGACGCCGGTGCCGCGAGGAGGCCATGTGCGCCAGCACGCGCAGATGTGGCGCATCTCGGACGACTTCTGGGACGATTGGGGGCTGCTTGCCGCGCAGTTCACCCGGCTCGAGAACTGGAACATGTGGATGGGGCCGGGCTCCTGGCCAGACGCCGACATGCTGCCGCTCGGGCGCCTCGCGCTGGGTGACCGGGACACCAAGTTCACGCCCGACGAACAGGTCACGCTGATGACGCTGTGGTCGATCGCCCGCTCGCCGCTCATCATGGGCGGGGACCTGCGCTATCTTGATGCGGCGACCCTGGCGCTGCTGACCAATCCCGAGGTGCTCGGCGTCAACCAGAACTCGACCGCGAACGCGCCGCACTTCCTGGAGGACGGCCTCAAGGTCTGGACGGCGCGGGACGAGCGCGGTTTCGCGATCTACCTGGCGCTCTTCAACCTCGCGCCGGAGGCGCGCGAAGTTTCGGTCCGGCTCGACAAGGTCGGGATTGTCGGCAGTTTCCTGCTGCGTGACCTCTGGGAACGCCAGGATAGGGGCGATGTGAAGGGCGCCGTCTCGGCGCAGGTGCCGGGGCACGGGGCGAAGTTTTATAAACTGACGCCGCTGGTTTGAAGAGGAAAAGGAAAGTTCCGAGGGCCATCGCCCTCGGGCTCCCCAAACTGTCGACCTCACCTTTCGCGCGCTGCGCTGGCTGAGATGGGTGAGGTCGCCAATTTTGGGGTCAAGGGGCGATGGCCCCTTGAATCGTCCTTCTTCTTTCTTAACCCGGCGTACGCTTGCCCATGAGCTTCGAGGTCAGGTTGGGCCCCTTGTAGTCCCCCTTATCGGGATACATCGCCTCGTAGACTGTCGCGTTCTCGAGCACGCGCATGACGTAGTTCTTGGTCTCGTAGAACGGGATCTGCTCGATCCAGTCGACCCATTCGATCTCGCCCTTGCGCGGATCGCCGTTGGCGCGCAGCCACTTGTTCACGTTGCCCGGCCCTGCGTTGTACGCGGCAATCGCCAGCGGACGGGCGCCGCCGTAGTAATCCATCATGCGCGCGAAGAAGCCGGTGCCCAGCTGGATGTTGTAGACCGGATCGGCCGTCAGCTTGTCGACCGAATAGGAAAGGCCCAGTTTGCCCGCGGTTTCGCGCGCGGTTGCGGGCATGAGCTGCATCAACCCGCGCGCGCCCGCATGGCTGATCGCGTTCTGGGCAAACTGGCTTTCCTGACGGGTGAGGGCATGAGCCATGGTCCAATCCGTACCGGAGGGCACCGGCATCGTCGGGAACGCGACGGCGCCGAAGGCATCGTGGCCTTCGCCGTGCGCGCTCTGGCCCAGGATCACGGCCAGGTCGCGCCGGCCGATCTCGCGGGCAAGGTCGGCGACGAGCTTGTGCTCGATCTCGGTCTCGGCCTGGCCTGCGATCTCGCGGAAGAACTGGACGCCGGTGCGCCAGTCGGCGCTGCGGGCCACGTCACGCACGGCCTTGGTGATGGGCCTGGCGTTGAACTCGGCGCGCTGGGCAGGTGTGGGCTGCGCGCTGGAGCGGGTATCGAGATCGGGCAGCGGACGGCCAAGGCGTTCGAGCGAGAGCTGGCCGTAGAAATAGTGCGGGTACTGCGCGGCCATCTCGAAGTAGCGGCGTGCGCCGCTTTCATCGCCCGCCTTGGAGAGCGCGCGTCCGGCCCAGTAGAAGCCCTTGGAGCGGGTGCCGGGTGTCTGTGCGGCCGCACCGTATCGGTAGAACAGCGGCGCGGCGCGGCGCGCATCGCCCAGCGACCACAGCGCCTTGGTTCCGCCCAGCCATACCAGCGAAGTGTAATCGTCGCGCAGGCGGTAGGAGAGACGGGAGATGTCGGTTCCGGGCGCGAAGGCATCGTCGATCGAGGCGGCGATGGCGACCGCGTTCGACGGGCCGGTGCCGCGTGCGGCGGTCAGCAGTTCGCGCACCCATTTTTCGGGCTCGGGCACCGGTTCGCGCAGCTTGGGGCGATCGACGAGAAAGGCGATGGCGCCGGGCAGGTTGCCGTTGCGACGCGCCTGCGAGACGCGGTTGAAGGCGTAGCCGGGATCGGTCGTGACATCGCTGGGAAGATCCAGGCCGAGCGTGCCGGGCGCGGTTCCCTGGAGCAGGGCGAGGCGCTCCATGAAAACGGCGCGGCGCGCAGGGGAGACGAACGAGATCTGCCGTTCGGCCTGCGGTGTCTGGCCCTGCCACAGGAGCGCATCCATGCGCGCGTCGTGATCGGCCGGGGTAAACTGGTTCCGGTAGAGCGAGAGCAGGGTGGTTTCCGCGTTCTCGGTCAGGTCGCCGCCGCGCCAGGCCGCGCGGGCCTTGTCGAGAGCGTCGTCGCGGCGCACGGCGGCGAGCGCGGTGGCATAACGGCCAGCCGCTTCGTTGCCGAGCGGAGGGAAGCGGTCGAAGAAGGAAAGCACGGTGCGCGGCTCAGGCGATTCGCGCAGCATCGCCTTTTCGGCGTAGCCGCGAATCTTCTCTTCCTGCGGATACCCCGGATAGGTGAGCAGGAAGCTGGCGTAAGTCCCGAAATCGAGTCGGTCGCTGGCCACCACGCGGCGCCAGTCGTCGATTGATTGGTGGACGCGAATGTCGATGTCCTGGGACTGGCGGGCCCGCGCAAGGTCCCATTCCCGGGCCTCCTGGGCCGTTTCCTGGGCCATGGAGGGCGAGGGGAGTGCGCCGAGCGCAACCGTCGCCAGGAGAGAAGAAACTCGCAACATACTGGACATCGTGGAGGGTGGCTCCTTATCAGGCCCTGAACGTAAGGCTTGGCGGCGGGACATGTTCCCGCTGGCTGATCCGAACACTTGCGCATCACTAGGGGTAAAGTCCATGTTCTCGGGGTCCATACCGGCACTTGTCACACCGTTTCGCGACGGTGCGTTCGATGAAGCGGCGTTTCGCCGCCTGGTCGACTGGCAGATCGAAAGCGGTTCCTCGGCGCTCGTGCCGTGCGGCACGACGGGTGAGAATTCCACGCTTTCCAACGCCGAGCACCACCGCGTCATCGAAGTCTGCATCGAGCAGGCCGCGGGCCGGGTTCCGGTCATTGCGGGCTGCGGCAGCAACGACACGATGAACGCACTTCTCCACATGAATTTCTCGAAGAAGTGCGGGGCCACCGCGGCCCTCGTGGTCGCGCCCTACTACAACAAGCCGAGCCAGGAAGGCCTCTTCGCGCACTTCGCCTATCTGGCCGAGCATGCCGAGCTGCCGATCCTGCTCTACAACGTGCCGGGCCGCACGGTCTCGGACCTCAAGCCCGAAACCGTGTGCGAGCTGGCGCGCCGCTATCCCGGCAAGATCATCGGCATCAAGGATGCAAGCGGCGACCTCAGCCGCGTGACCGACCACCGCATGGGGATCGGCAAGGACTTCTGCATGCTTTCGGGCGATGATGAACTGGCGCTGCCCTTCAACGCGGCGGGCGGTTCGGGCTGCATCTCGGTGACGGCGAACGTCGCGCCGGCCCTGTGTGCCGAGTTCCAGGCGGCCTGCGCGGCCAACGACCTGGCCCGTGCGCGTGAGCTCAACGACAAGCTCTACCCGCTGCACTACGCCATGTTTGAGGACAGCTCGCCGGGGCCGTGCAAGTACGCGCTGGCGCAGGTCCACGACTGGATGGAGAACGAACTGCGCCTGCCGCTCGTCCCCTGCAACGACACCGCCCGCAAGGCCGTGGACGAAGCGCTGGTTCACGCCGGACTGCTCTGAGCCTTCTGGCCAGACACTGAAAATGAAAAAGGGGGCGCCGCAAGGTCGCCCCCCTTCTTTTTCGGGATCAGTCCGCCGGGTTGTGCCTGGCCACGAAGCCGACCACGGCTTTCAGCATGGCCTTTCGGGTCTCGGCGCGCGAGAGCCAGTGGTCCTCTTCGTCGAGCACCACGACCTCATAGGGTTTGCCCGCATCCTTGAGCGCATCGGCCATCTTGCTGCTCTGTTCGAAGGGTACGACTGTATCGTCCTTGCCGTGCACAAGCAGGATCGGGGCGTCGGCATCCTCGGCATGACGGCGCGGCGAGATCGCATCGAAATCGCCCCTGTCGCCCAGGTCCTCCTGGAGGGAATTGCGTACCATGCGCGAGCCTCCGCTCTCGTAGACGTCGGTGCGGTACATGAGAGAAATGTCCGAGACCCCCGCGACCGAGGCCGCACAGCGGTAAAGGCCCTGTTGCAGCGTGACCCCCGCGAGCGCGGCATAGCCGCCGTAGCTTGCGCCCACGATGCAGGCCCGTGTTGGGTCGATGATCCCTTTCTCGGCGAGCGCTTGTACGCCATCGGAAATGTCGGTTTGCATGGCTCGGCCCCACTGGCCATGTCCGGCATTGCGCAGTTCGGCCGTTCGGCCGGTCGAGCCTCGAAAGTTGGGCTGGAATACGGCATAGCCGCGTGAGGCGAAGGCCTGGGCCCACCAATCGAAGCCGACCTCGTCGCTGGCGTGCGGACCGCCGTGGGGCAAGACCACAAGCGGCAGGTCGCGCGCCTCGCGGCCCGGCGGCAGGCTGAGCACGCCGTCGAGCTTTAGGCCGTCCCCCGCAGTGTATTCGAATGCGGAGACAGGGCCGACCTGCGCGGTGTCGATAGCGGGGCGGTCGTTGCCAATGGCTTCGGCCCTGCGGCCGGGAACGTCGACCCAGTACCAGGTGCCGCTGTCGGCGTTGCCTTCGGTATGGACAAGCACCTGGTCGAGGTTCGCCGTCCAGTCCTGGAGGCGAGGGTTGCGACCGGGAAAGGCCTTGAAGATCATCGCCAGCTTGGTGTCGAGCTGGGGGTCGAACATGACCGTTTTCGCGCTCTCGCCCGCTTCGCGGTAGCCCATGATCTGCCCGTTGCGCGGATCTGTGTACAGCCGTTCGATGGCGATATTGGGCAGGTATTCGACGGGTTCGCCGCCTGCGAGGGGAACCTCGAACCAGCGGTCGCGGCCTTCCTGGTCACGCAGCTCATAGACGATGGTGCGCCCGTCCTTGCCAAAGGCGATGAGGCCCGCGCCATGGGTCGGATCATTGCCCCGGGCCAGTTCGTCGCCCTGCGCACTGACGATGTCCCAGGCGCCGGTGCGGGTATTGATGTCGAGCGTGGCTGCGACCACGCCCTGGCCGTCGACCAGCCAGTCGCGCCGGTGATCCTCACTGGCTGCGCGCGCGGCAAGGTCTACCCGGTTGCGAGCCAGATCCACGGCGTAGAGTGTCGGGCGGCCGTGGAGGAACTGTGGATCGCCCATCCCGCGTACACCCAGCTCGATACCCCCGAAATAGCCGATGGTCCTGCCATCGACCCGGCGGATGCCATGCGCCCCGCGCGTGGTGTCCGCGACCCTGCGCGTGTTGCCAAAGACAAGCCCGGTGGCGTTATCGGGATTGAGCGGAACGATGATCGTGCCGGTCATCTCGTATTTGGACGCGGTGAAATTCATGCCCAGCGACACCGTCGCCGAGTTGGTGATGAGGATCGTCTCGTCGTCGGCCCAGGTCAGGCCGCGAAACTTGTTGGTGCCCATCGGCACGCGCTCGATCGGCTGGATCTGCGAATCGAGAACGACCAGCCAGAACTGTCCGCTGGAGTAGCGGATCGAGGCGGTCCGGGTGCCGTCCGGCGATATGGCGATGTCGACAACGGCGGGAAGGTCGCCATAGGCATCGAGCGCGGGCGGCTCGGGCGCTGCGGCGAGGGCGGACGCGGAGCCCAACGTCGGCACAGCGGCGAAAAGAAGACCGGCGGCCACGAAGCGCGCCACCGTGCACCGAATCTGACGGCTGTATGCTGGCATATCGAAAAAAGATCCCCCTGGCCGGTCCCCCATGGCCGCCACGGCCAGATTAGCCTGGCCCTTTCTGAAATCCAGTCTCGCTTTCATGAGCTTGATAGAGCGGCGGAGGGGGGGCTCTTCATGTGGGGAAGGGCGTGCCCTGTCCGCCAGGCGAGAGGCTGCCGGCCTTGCCCCGGGCAATTTTCGGCAGGCGCGTGAGGGGCATGTCCTCCCAAAGTCGGGCTAATCGTTTTCAGCCGTTTCTTTTTGCCGCGCGCATCACTACATGCGCCTTCACCATGGCACGTCCGCAACGCACTACATTCGACAAGACCAAGACCGTCGCCGAAAACCGCCGGGCCCGCTTCGATTACCATATCGAGGAAAAGTTCGAGGCCGGAATCGCGCTGACAGGCACCGAGGTGAAGTCCCTGCGCTTTGGCGAAGGCTCGATCGCCGAATCCTACGCCGAGATCAGCGGCGGGGAATGCTGGCTGATCAACGCCAACGTGCCCGAGTTCAGCCACGGCAACCGGTTCAACCACGAGCCCAAGCGCCCGCGCAAGCTCCTGCTGCACGAGCGCGAAATTTCGCGCCTGCAGGGCGCGGTGGAGCGCAAGGGCATGACCCTGGTGCCGCTCTCGGTCTACTTCAACAGCCGGGGGCGTGCGAAAGTCGAACTCGCGCTCGCCAAGGGCAAGAACGCCGCCGACAAGCGCAACACGGTCAAGGAGCGGGACTGGAAGCGCGAACAGGGCCGCTTGCTGCGAGAACACGGATGATCACCGCCTTCGGGCGCCAGGCACGCCGGTTTGACCGGCAGGCGCCGGCCCAGGATCAGATCGCGGCCATGAGCCGCGCGGACCTGCGCTTCGGTCTTGAGAGCGGTTTGGTCTCGTGAGCCACGGATCTCTCCTCCACCGGATTTCGGCGGCGCTGCAAAAGCGCATGCCGAGCCGTGAAGACGTGGCGGGGAACAAGTGGCTCGCGCCGGTCGCGGGACGCGCGCTCAGCCCCGAGCTCTGGCGCTTTACCCGCCGTTCGGTGCCACGCGGCGTGGCGCTGGGCCTGTTCGCAGCCTTCATCATCCCGATCGGGCAGATCTTCCTGGCCTGCCTGCTGGCCTTTCCGGCCCGCGCGAACGTGGCGGTCGCCGCGCTCCTCACTTTCGTGACCAACCCGCTGACCCTGCCCTTCTGGTTCGTGGTCGCGAACCGCGTCGGGCACTTCTTCCTGAAGCCGGGAAGCGCCGATGAGGTGGTGCAGGCCGCCGCGCAGGGCAGCAGCGTGTGGAACGATGTCAACTGGTTTGCCCATTCCGCAGGCCAGGCCGCGCTCGGCTTCGTCATCCTCGCCATCGTCAGTTCGGCGCTGGGATATCTTGTCGCGGGTTGGGTATGGCGGTACTGGATCGGGCATAAGCAGCGCGAGCGCCGCCTGCGCAAGCCGGGCAAGCGTGGTCGCACGCCGCCGGACATGAGGACGGAACAGGACGAGTGATCTCAGCCGAGGATACGCCGCAGCCTGCAAACCGCCGCTCCCTGATCGATGTGCTGGTCGTGGTCGGTGCTCTTGCCGCCAGCCTCGCCCTGGTGTGGGTCCTCACCCGCGATCCGGTGCTCAGCGCGGTCTTTGGCGGAGCCATGCTCGTTTTTGCAGGACTGGCCTTCGTTCTGTCCCGGCGCGGCGGCGAAGTCGCCAGCCCCGATTTTGCCCAGCCCGACTGGTCGGTGACGGTCGCCGCGATCGAGCGTCCGGACGTGGCCGTCGCGATTACCGACAGGGCCGGGCGGCTGACCTGCGCCAACACCATCTTCGAGAGCCAGTTCGGGGTCGCGAGCGCGCCGCCGATGCTGGCGCTCGATGCGGCCTCGCAGGAGCGGCTCGCTCAGGCGACGCGCGTAGCCTTGCGCGACGGACAGGCCACGTGCGATGTCGCGGCCGAGGCCCCGGCTGGGCTCGGTGCTCCGCTCTGGACCGCGCAGCTGCGCCGGGCCGGGCGCGGTGACGATTTCCTGATCTGGACCTTCACGCCCCAGTCCGCGCCCGATCTTGTCGGGGGCTTCGCGCAGCATCTCGAAGGCGGCCTTGGCCGGGGGCTGGCACGGGCGGGCATCGCCGCCGCGCTGGTCGAGCCGGATGGCACGATCCGCGCGGCCAGCGCGCTCTTTGCCGAACAGGCGGCGGGCGATCCCGAGGCAAGCCTTGTCGGAACCGACTTCATCGAACTTCTCGCCCGTGACGAGAACGACACGATCAGCTGGGCCCGCAGCGAAAGTCATGGCGAGCCGATGGTTCTCTACGCCGTGCCGGTCGCCGATCCCGATACGCCTGACCCGCTCGACGAGACGACGACGCCGTCGCTGATGCTGGCGGTTCCCGCCTCGCAGGGGATCGGCGCGCGCGCCGGAGGCAGCGGCGCTTCACCGCATCTGGAAGCGCTTCTGGCGCAGCTTCCACTGGGGCTTGCCATGGCCGATCGCGATGGCCGCCTGCTCTTTGCCAATTCCGCCTTCATGCGCGCGGCTGGCCGTGAGGGCGAGGACGCACCGACCTATCCCACCGACCTCGTCGTGCGTGAGGACAAGCGGGCGCTCTCCGAGGCGATCCGCCGCTTTGCGCAAGGTCCGTCCAGCGCAGGCGACATCGCCGTGCGCCTGTCCGCACAGGCGGAGGATCCGGTCTCGCTTAGCCTTGCCGGTGTGCGGGGGCTGGGCGATGCGGCGGTCCTCCTGGGGCTCACGGATACCTCGGAGGAAACCCGGCTCAAGCGCCAGGTCGCGCAGGCGACCAAGATGCAGGCCGTGGGCCAGTTGGCGGGCGGTGTCGCCCACGATTTCAATAACGTGCTGACCGCGATCCTGGGCACCTGCGATCTTATGCTGATGCGCCATACGCCGGGCGATTCCGACTACGACGACATCCAGCAGATCCGGGCCAATTCCAACCGGGCGGCCTCGCTGACCCGCCAGCTTCTTGCCTTCTCGCGCCAGCAGACGCTGCGCCCCGAAGTCCTTCAGCTGCCCGACGTGGTGGCCGACGTCTCGCAGATGCTGCGCCGCCTCATTGGTGAGAAGATCGAGCTGGTGGTCAAGCACGACCGTGATCTGGGCCCCGTGCGCGCCGACCCCACGCAGTTGGAGCAGGTGATCGTGAACCTGTGCGTCAATGCGCGCGATGCGATGCAGGGGCGCGGCGACGGCTCGGGCAAGCTTACCCTCTCCACCCGCAAGGTCCTGACAAGCGACGCGCGCACCTCCGCAGCGAGATCATCCCGGCGGGTGACTACACCGCGCTCATTGTCGAGGATACGGGCGGCGGCATTCCGCCCGACGTCATCGGCAAGATTTTCGAGCCGTTCTTCACCACCAAGGAGCAGGGCAAGGGCACTGGCCTTGGGCTCTCCACCGTCTATGGCATCGTCAAGCAGTCGGGCGGCTTCATCTTCGCCGAAAGCGAACCGGGCAAGGGGACGCGCTTCGTGGTCTACCTGCCCGTCTACCATCCCGCGCCGGGCGCGCAGGTGGAGGCCGACGCACCCGAAGCGCAGGCCGAGACCGAGCCGAGCCAGTGGGCGGGGGGCGGGCGCATCCTGCTCGTCGAGGACGAGGTGACCGTCCGGATCATCGCCGAGCGTGCGCTGGTGCGCCAGGGCTACGAAGTGACCTGCGCCGAGGATGGCGAGGACGGCCTTGCCAAGGTCGAGGACGTGATCGCGGCCGGGGGCGGATTTGACCTGGTCGTCTCCGACGTCGTCATGCCCAGCCTCGACGGACCCGGCATGGCGCGCGAGATCCGCGCCATCGTGCCGGGCATGCCGGTGCTGTTCATGTCCGGCTATGCCGAGGAGCAATTGCGCAAGGAAATCGGGCTCGCCAATGCCTGGTTCATGCCCAAGCCGTTTTCGGTGCAGCAGCTCTCCGAAAAGGTCGGTGAGGTTCTTGCCCGCACCGCAAAGTAGCGCCGACTCCGCGCGCCTCTGTTCGAAACTGTGGAAACGGACGGTTCGTGCATCCGTGTCGCTGTGGCCATGAAGTGCGGGCCTTCGTGACCGGCGGTGGCATGCAGCGAGTGGCGCAAGTGGGCGCAGGCGTACAGGCGATCATCTGAGGGTGGTGGAGGTGTGCGCCGCCGAAAAGTCCCCGTTTCGGAAGGTTTAGGGGCGGGGTTACGTGCGGCCAGAGCGTGCGTACCTGCGCCATGCGGATGGTCGATGCGGCCCGCTGCACTCTGACCTGCAGGCGGTTAAAATTTGTTCAAATGCAGATGTTCTCATCTTGTTCGATGAGAACAAATGGAATACATAGTCCCCGGTGACGTTGACCTTTCCGGTCAGCCCGGTAGCACAGGGGAAGTTTTATGGCTGCTCAGCTCAAGCTGATCCAGGAAGGCAAGGAAAAGGACGCGATGGACCGTCAGAAGGCGCTCGACGCGGCACTCGCACAGATCGACCGTGCGTTTGGCAAGGGCTCGGCTATGAAGCTGGGCTCGAAGGAAACCATGCAGGTCGAGGCGATCTCGACCGGCTCGCTAGGGCTCGACATTGCACTCGGCATCGGCGGCCTGCCCAAGGGCCGCGTGATCGAGGTGTACGGCCCGGAAAGCTCGGGCAAGACCACGCTCGCGCTGCACGTCATTGCCGAGGCGCAGAAGAATGGCGGCACGGCGGCGTTCGTCGATGCCGAGCACGCGCTTGACCCGGTCTACGCCAAGAAGCTGGGCGTGGACATCGATGAGCTGGTCGTCTCGCAGCCGGACACCGGTGAGCAGGCGCTGGAGATCACCGACACCCTGGTGCGCTCGAACGCGATCGACGTGCTGGTGGTCGACTCGGTCGCCGCGCTCGTTCCCCGCGCGGAAATCGAAGGCGAGATGGGCGACAGCCACGTCGGCCTCCAGGCCCGCCTGATGAGCCAGTCGCTGCGCAAGCTGACCGGCTCGATCAACCGTTCCAAGTGCATGGTGATCTTCATCAACCAGCTGCGCATGAAGATCGGTGTCATGTACGGCAACCCGGAGACGACGACGGGCGGTAACGCGCTCAAGTTCTACGCCTCGGTCCGTCTCGACATTCGTCGCACCGGCCAGATCAAGGATCGTGACGACATCATCGGCAACTCGACCCGCGTGAAGGTGGTGAAGAACAAGGTGGCCCCGCCCTTCAAGCAGGTCGAGTTCGACATCATGTACGGCGAGGGCATCTCCAAGATCGGCGAGATCCTCGATCTGGGCGTGAAGGCGGGTATCGTCGAGAAGTCGGGTTCGTGGTTCAGCTACGATTCGATCCGCATCGGCCAGGGCCGCGAGAACGCCAAGAACTTCCTTAAGGAAAACACGGAAGTCTGTGATCGGCTCGAGAAGGCGATCCGCGGCCAGCGCGAAGGCCTCTCCGAAGAGATGATGGTCGGCCCCTCGGCAGAAGACGAGGAATAAGTCTTCCCGAACCTCCACCGCGAAGCGGTGGAAGGCATGATCAAAACGAAAAGAGCCCCGGCCGGAAGGTCGGGGCTCTTTTCGTTTTGCCGTGATCGGGCGGGACGAAGTTCGGGAATCAAGGAGCAAGAGAACAAGAGGGTAAGCATGCAAGGGGCCATTGCCCCTTGACCCCGGAATGGGCGACCTCACTGCTCCCAGCCACGGTGGCGCGTCAAAGGTGAGCTCGACAGATCTCGGAGCCCGAGGGCAATGGCCCTCGGCAATCATCCCTTCACATCTTGTGAACCTGCCTCAGGAACTTCGATCCAGCAGGTCGAGGAAATTGCGGGCCGCCTCGCGTTCGGCCTCGTCCTTGAAGGCCACGTCGAGGTCGGGGGCCTGTCCGAACATGTGCATGAGCGCCCAGAGCGCAAAGCGGCGGCCGGGGTCTTTCTCCATGCCCAGGTCCACCTTCATCTTTTCCAGTCCGCTCTCAAGCGCGCCGGGGCTGATGGTGGCGGGATCGTCGGTGCCGAAGTAGCGGCGAAGTTGGTCGTTGAAATCCATGGCGTGGGCTCGCGTGTCAGTCGTTGGAGGTCAAGACCTTTGCGTAGGCTTGCGCATCGGTATTGCCGCCCGAGAGGACGACGGCGGTCTGCGGGCCGACCTCGACCTTGCCGGCAAGGACGGCAGCCAGCGCGGCCGCGCCGCCCGGTTCGACGACGAGGCGGAGTTTCTCGAAGGCGAGGCGCTGGGCGCAGCGCACTTCGGCCGGGGTGACGGTCAGCCCGAAGGGGCAGTGCAGCGAGAGCACCGCGAAGTTGATGGGGTGCGTCGCGGGTGTCTGCAGCGCATCGCACGCCGTTGGCGGCGCGTCGGGCCCGACGGGCAGGATCTTTCCGGCGGCAAGGCTGCGGCAGACATCGTCCCAGCCTTCGGGCTCAACCGGGACGATGGCTGCGTCCGGGCAGGCAAGCGCAAGGCCCGCAGCCAGGCCGCCGCCGCCGCAAGGGGTGACGATCCGGTCGGGGCCCAGCCCGGTCATGTGTCCCATCTGCGCCGCGATCTCGATTCCGACCGATCCCTGGCCCTCGATCACCCAGGGGTCACCGAAGGGATGGACGAGCGTAGCCCCGCGCTCGGCGCAGAGTTTGCGGGCGACTTCGTCACGATCGACGCCGCCGGGGCGGTCGTAGAGCACCACCTCGGCGCCAAGTGCGCGCGTGTTGGCGAGCTTCACGGCGGGCGCATCGGTGGGCATGACGATGGTCGCGGCAATGCCGAGTTTGCGCGCGGCCCAGGCAATCCCTTGCGCGTGGTTGCCGCTCGACACGGCAAGGACCCCGCGCGTGCGGGCCTCGGCGTCAAGATCGGTCAGCCGGTTCCAGGCGCCTCGAATCTTGAAGGCGCCGATGGGCTGCAGGCATTCGGCCTTGCACCAGATCGTGGTGCCTTCGATGTCGAGGGAGAGCAGGGGTGTCTCGGGCAGGATCTCGGCCACTTTGCGGGCGGCGAGTTCGACACCTTCGTGCGTCGGATGGCGTAGATGGGGCTCGGTCATGCCCCGTCTCATAACCTCAGCGCGTCAGCCGCACCAACTGGTAATAGCGCATGGAGCCGTCCTGAATGTCACAGGCAAGCCCGTGGGCATGGGCCAGGTCACGGGCAACATCGGACAGCCCATGGCGCGGGCTGACATGGAACTTCGTCAGCCAGGCTCGAAGCGCGCGCCGAGCAGGCTGGGGGAGGCCCGCCGCATCGCCGAAGTCGACGATGTGAAGCGAGCCGCCCGGCGCGAGACAGGCGGCCGCGTGGGCCACGCAGGACTGCCAGTCCGGGATCATCGAGATCGCGTAGGAAAGGACGATCCGGTCGAAGCCCTCCCGTCCAAACAGCGCGACGGGATCGAAAGTCGTCGCATCTCCGAGCGCCAGTTCGCCCTGGCCGCCCAAGCGTTTGCGCGCGCTCTTGAGCATCTCGCGCGAGATATCGAGGCCGAACGGGCGGACACCGGGCCAGGCCTGACGGATCTGGGCAAGGTTGCGCCCGGTTCCGCAGCCCAGTTCCAGGACGGCCATGCCGGGCTCCGCGTCCAGTTCGCGGATCAGCCGGTCGCGCCCGAACAGGTAGTACTTGCGCGTCAGGTCGTAGATCGGGCGCTGCCAGCGGTAGATCGTGTCCATCAGGCGCGCGTGATCGCGGGGCTGGCTGGCCATGGCCCTATCCCTTGCGCACGTAGAGGTGGACGCCGCCGTAGATCGAGGAGCGGTCCGCCTCGGTTGCGCGGCGCGATTCGTCCTCGCGGTAGTCCCAGCAATCGAGAATGGCGTCGGGCACCCGGCCCGGCAGCAGCGTGGGCTCGGCCGCGGTGCGGAAAAGGACGCGCGCGCCCGGCGCAGCGACGCGGGTCATCTCGTGCCACAGGTCGGTGAGCTGCGTGTCGCTCATCCAGTCCTGTGCATCGAGGAGGATGAAGCGGTCGAAGGCGCCATGATCGCTCGCGCGCACGGTCTCTGTGAAATTGGCATGTTCGACCTGCACGCGGCCCAGCCGGTCGCGGACAGCCTGGATGTTGTCGCGCTGGAGGTAAGGGGGCAGCGGAGCCTCGCACGTACGTCCATACCCACGCGAGAAGGCTTGCCAGGCAAAGTAGTTGTCGTTGACCGGAAAGCCGCAGGCGAGCTTTTCGAGGCGCGCGCGCAGGACATCGGCCATGCGCTGCTCGCCGCCCAGGGCGTCGTACTGGGCCGGTGGAATGCCAAGGCCGAAGAGCGAGGCGGGATGGTTGGTGAGCCAGCGCACGAGACGGCGCTCGAAGACAGGGGCGAAGCGCTCGTCGAACAGGCGGCGCTGTTCCTCGACGCTTTCCGCGCCCAGGATCTCGGCGGGATCGAGGCGATAGAGGCGCGCGATCATGTGCGCGGCTCCGATGAACCCGCCGAGCAGGCCCTGCTTGTAGATCCCGCGCGTGAAGGCGCGGATACGGCGGCGCCCGACAAGGTCACGCCCTTCCCAGTAGCGGCGCGTCGTCTCGTCGAGGTGCGGGGCGAGCCGTTCGCGGTAGATTGCGACATTGCCCGGATGGTCCGCCTCGGCGATGAACCGGCGCAGTTCGGCGTAGGTGGTGAGTTCGCGGATCGCGACGTGCTTCAGCTTGTTGAGCGCAACGTGCGCGGTGTTGAGGTCCACCACCGTTACCGAGGCCGGGTTCGCGGTGAGATAGGACAGCGCGTTGCAGCCCCGCTTGCAATCGTGAGGATTCGGCTGTCGGCATCGAGCGCGAGCGCCTCCATGTCGGCGACCGGATCTTCCCAGATCTGGGCGTAGACCAGCCCCTTGAAGGCGAGCGCGAAGGCCTTGTCGAGCAGCCTGGCCCCCGCGCGCGCTTCGCGGCGGACGACGGCGCCGTCGATCAGGTTGGCTTTCGTGGCGGGGGCGGGAGCGGTCATGCGGGAGGTCACGGGCAGGATGTCCTTTGCCGATGCGAGGGTGTGTCGCGTCTCATGACCGCTGTGCCGCCCTCGCGTGACCGCGCGATGACGTCTCGGGGACGCTTTATGACAGCTGCAAAAGCGCACCTGCATGCACCTTGATGTGCAAATCGGGGAGGGCGCGCAGTTGAGTTGTCACGCAGGACCCTTATATGCGGGCCTTTCCCCGGCTCGCGGCGAAGGAGAATGACAGGTGAGCAAGGTTCTGGTTATCGGCGCAGGTGGCGTCGGCTCGGTCGCGGTCCACAAGATGGCCATGAATCCCGATATCTTCAGCGATATCCATCTTGCGAGCCGCACGGTCTCCAAGTGCGAGGCGATTGCCGAATCGGTCAAGGACCGCACCGGCGTCACGATCAACACCTACGCCATTGATGCCGACGATGTGGCGGCGACCTCGGACCTGATCCGCCAGATCGGCCCCGAACTCGTCGTCAATCTCGCGCTGCCCTACCAGGATCTTGCGATCATGGATGCGTGCCTGGCGACCGGCGTCAACTACATGGACACCGCGAACTACGAGCCCAAGGACGTGGCCAAGTTCGAGTACCACTGGCAGTGGGCCTACCAGGACAAGTTCAAGGAAGCCGGCCTCACCGCCCTCCTGGGTTCGGGTTTCGATCCGGGCGTGACCAGCGTGTTCGCGATGTGGCTCAAGAAGCACAAACTGAAGACCATCCGCACGCTCGACATCCTCGACTGCAACGGCGGTGACCACGGCCAGGCCTTCGCGACCAACTTCAACCCGGAAATCAACATCCGCGAAGTGACCGCGCCCGCGCGCCACTGGGAGAACGGCGAGTTCGTCGAGACCCCGGCGATGGCGAACAAGCAGGCCTTCGACTTCGAGGCTGTCGGCCCGAAGAACATGTACATGATGTACCATGAGGAACTGGAAAGCCTCGCCAAGTTCCTGCCCGAGATGGAACGTGGCCGCTTCTGGATGACCTTTGGCGATGAGTACATCAAGCACCTCACCGTGCTGCAGAATGTGGGCATGACCCGCATCGATCCGGTCCTGTACAACGGCGTCGACATCGTGCCGCTGCAGTTCCTCAAGGCCGTGCTGCCCGAGCCCAGCTCGCTCGGTTCGACCACCAAGGGCAAGACCAACATCGGCGACATCGCGACCGGCGAAGCGCTCGACGGCTCGGGTGAGAAGACGTTCTACATCAAGAACATCTGCGATCACGAAGACGCCTTCGAGGAAACCGGCAACCAGGCCGTCTCCTACACCACCGGCGTTCCCGCAATGGTCGGCGCGGCCATGCTGCTGACGGGCAAGTGGAAGGGCGAGGGCGTGTTCAACATGGAGCAGTTCGATCCCGATCCGTTCCTGGAGATGCTGGGCGAGCAGGGCCTGCCCTGGACCGTCGAGGAACTCGCCGAACCGCTGCCGTTCTGATCGCGCGCGGCGCGTCGATGGAGCTGGGCGGCACCCGAGTCGAGGTCTGGCAAGGGGATATCACGCAGCTGGCGGTGGATGCCATCGTCAACGCGGCGAATTCCTCCTTGCTGGGCGGTGGGGGCGTCGATGGCGCCATCCACCGCGGCGCGGGGCCGGAACTCCTGGCCGAATGCCGCGAACTGGGTGGCTGCCCGACCGGCGAAGCGCGCCTGACGGGAGGCTACAAGCTTCCCGCGCGCCAGGTCATCCACACTGTAGGGCCGGTCTGGCATGGCGGTGGGCAGGGGGAGGCAGAGCTTCTCGCCCGATGCTACCGCTCCAGCCTGGATCTGGCTCGCGGTGCGGGGCTGCGCACGTTGGCGTTCCCGGCAATCTCGACCGGGGTCTATGGCTATCCTGCAGCGAGGGCGGCGGAGGTCGCGGTTGGAGCGATCGCCAATCTGCTCCGGGAACATCCCGGAGCTTTCGACACTATCTTGCTGGTCGGTTTCGACCACGATGCCACGGCCGTGCTCCGCGCGGCGCTGGCCGCGCTGGAGAACTAGGGAAACATGGAAACCAAAGCCGGTGATCCGGGCGCCTTTGCCCATTTCGATCTGTCGCGCGTCGACAGCCCTGCCTTCGTCGTCGATGCGGCCAAGCTGCGCGCGAACCTTCAGATCCTGCAGGACGTGGGCGAGCGTTCGGGCGCCAAGGTGCTTTCGGCGCTGAAGGCGTTCTCGATGTGGTCGACCGCACCGATCATCGGGGAATACCTCGATGGCGTATGCACCTCGGGGCTATGGGAAGCGCGTCTGGCGAGCGAGTTCTACGACGGCGAGATCGCGACCTACTGCGCGGCCTACAAGCCCGATGAGCTGGACGAGATCCTGCGTCTGTCGGACCATGTGATCTTCAATTCGCCCCAGCAGATCGTGCGCTGCTCGGCGATCATCGCGAACGCGCGGGCTCGCGGCGAAACCTTCGACATCGGCCTTCGCATCAACCCGATGCAGCCCGAGGGCGAGGTTGCCAAGTACGATCCCAGCGCCCCGCATTCGCGTCTGGGCTTTCCCATCGACCAGCTCAGCGAAGAGCATGTCGAGCTTGTCGACGGCATCCATTTCCATAACTTGTGCGAACAGGGCTTCGGCCCGCTCGACCGCACCTGGGACAAGGTGTTCGACTACCTCGAACCCTTCTTTGGCCAGCTCAAGTGGATCAATGTGGGCGGCGGCCACCACATTACCCGCGCCGATTACGAGCGCGAGGAACTGATCACCTTCCTGTCCGACATGGCCGAGGATACCGGCGCGGAAATCTACATCGAGCCGGGCGAGGCCGTGGCGCTCGATGCGGGTATCCTGGTCGGCACCGTGCTCGATACCGGGTGGAACGGCATGCCGGTCGCCATCGTCGACATCTCGGCGACCTGCCACATGCCTGACGTGATCGAGGCACCCTATCGCCCGGCCATGCTGGACGAGATCCCGGCGGCCGATCACGGCATGGTCGATGAGGGTGAGGGCGGGGCGATCCGTCTGGGCGGTCCTTCGTGCCTCGCGGGCGATGTCATTGGCGACTACCGTTTCCCCAAGGACCCGCAGCCGGGCACGCGCTTCGCGTTCCTCGACCAGGCGCATTACTCGATGGTCAAGACGACGACCTTCAACGGGGTCGCGCTGCCCTCGATCTGGCTGTGGGATTCGGAGACCGATTCGCTCGAGTGCGTCCGTCGCTTTGACTACGAGGATTTCCGTAACAGGCTCAGTTGAGCTTTGGTTGAAACGCGCGCCAAGGCCTGTTAGGCGCGCGCCCTTCAACTGGTCCCGGACAGGGGCCGGGTGGGCACGTGCCACGCGAATCGTGCGGAGCGACTCGTTAAGTTCTGCGTTCGGAACGGCTGATAGAGTCGCTTCCAGACGCATGGCGGGAGCGGCGCCGCGCGGGTCCATGGTCTGCAACATCGTGTTGTTACGGAAAGGAAAAATTTGGCTGATTGGCAAGCTCTCGTACGTGTGAACCGACATTTGTGACGGTTTCGTGAAATCTTTGGTTTTTCACTTGCGATTCAGCGCATCAGTCTTATATCCGCCCCTCGCTGCCCCATGGGGACTTCCAAACCGCAAGGCAGCTTTGTCGCTAACAATTTCGCTGGGGGTCCCTTGAATTGCTCCAACATCTCGACGCACCGGCCGTAGCGCGCGAAATCGCGCCTGACGAACCCGTTATCCTGAACCGCCCGCACGCTGCGGCGCGCGCCGCTCGATTCTTCGCGACGAAGTTTCCGGGCCGCTCGCTCTACGCGGTCAAGGCCAATCCCTCGCCCGATCTGATCCAGATCCTGTGGGACAACGGGATCACGCATTACGACGTCGCCTCCATCACCGAAGTGCGCATGGTGCGCGCGACGCTTCCCGAAGCGACGCTGTGCTTCATGCACCCGGTCAAGACGGCGAGCGCGATCCGCGAGGCCTATTTCAAGCACGGTGTGCGCACCTTCAGCCTGGATACCCAGGAAGAGGTCGACAAGATCGTCGCCGCGACCACTGACGAGAACGGTGTGCGCGCAAAGGACCTGCGCCTGTGTGTGCGCCTGCGCGTCTCCTCGGAATATTCCGAGCTCAGCCTTGCCTCCAAGTTCGGTGTCGATCTTGTCGATGCAGGCCAACTGCTCCAGTCGACCCGCCAGGTCGCGGACTGGCTGGGCGTGTGCTTCCACGTCGGCAGCCAGGCGATGACGCCGTTCGCCTATGTCCAGGCGCTCGAGCGCGCGCGCGCCGCGATTGCCGATGCCGGTGTCGTGATCGACATGATCGACGTGGGTGGGGGCTTCCCCTCCAGCTACCCGGGCATGGAACCGCCGCCGCTCGAGGATTACTTCGCGATCATCCACCGCCACTTCGAGGCGATGCCGATTGCCTACAACGCCGAACTGTGGTGCGAACCCGGCCGCGCGCTGTCGGCCGAGTACAACTCGCTGATCGTCAAGGTCGAGAAGCGCCGCGGGGAAGAGCTGTACATCAACGACGGGGCCTATGGCGCGCTCTATGATGCGGCGCACGTGGCCTGGCGTTTCCCGGTCCGCCACATTCCGCGCGATGTCGACAACGACAATGCAGCGATGGACGCGGCCGAACTGGAAGCCTTCTCGTTCTACGGCCCGACCTGCGACGATGCGGACTTCATGGAAGGCCCCTTCATGCTGCCTCCGGGCATCAAGGCGGGCGACTGGATCGAGGTCGGTATGCTCGGCGCCTATGGCGCGGCCATGAAGACCGCGTTCAACGGCTTTGGCGGCGCGGAAGTCGTGATCGTCGAGGATGAGCCGATGGCCAGCCTCTACACCGGCGATCGTGCGGACCCGCGTGTGTCGGACAACGTGGTCTCGCTGCGCTGAGGCGTCGCGCTCGAACGGAATGAAAAAGGCCCCCGGAACCATGTGTTCCGGGGGCCTTTTTTCGTGTGGCTATGAGCCTTACGCGGAGAACAGGTCCTTGAGGCGATGGGGCTGGCAGCGCAGGTACTGCGGGGCGGCCTTGACCTGCGCGCCAAGCGCGGCGGCCGCGTGCCAGGGCCAGCGCGGATCGTAGAGGACCGTACGCGCCAGCGCGATCATGTCGGCATCGCCCGTCGCGACGATGGCCTCGGCCTGCTCGGGTTCGGTGATGAGGCCGACCGCGATGACGGGGACGTCCACGGCCTCCTTGACGGCGCGGGCCAGCGGTACCTGGTAGCTGGGGCCGACGGGGATCTTCTGGTCCATGTGGAGACCGCCCGAGGAAATGTGCATGGCGGCAACCCCGCGCGCTTCCAGTGCCTTGGAGAAGGCCACGGACTGTTCGATGTCCCAGCCGCCCTCGACCCAGTCTGTGCCCGAGATGCGCATGGTGACGGGCTTCTCCGAAGGGAAGGCGGCGCGCACGGCGTCGAAGACCTCAAGCGGGAAGCGCATGCGGTTTTCCAGGCTTCCGCCGTATTCGTCGGTACGCGTGTTGGAGAGCGGCGAGAGGAACTGGTGGAGCAGGTAGCCGTGCGCGCCGTGAAGCTGGATGGCATCGATGCCAAGGCGCGCGGCGCGCACGGCCGCCTGGGCAAAGGCGTCGCGAAGACGCGCCAGGCCCTCGTTGTCGAGCGCGACGGGGGCGTTGTCATCGGCGGAGAAGGGAATGTCCGAGGCCGAGACGGTCTGCCAGCCGTTCGCCGCGTCAGGCGCGATCTGGCCGCCGCCGTCCCAGGGCTTTTCGCAGCTGGCCTTGCGGCCTGCGTGGCCGAGCTGGATGACGATGGGCATGTCCGACCAGCGCCGCACCGATTGCAGCACCTTGTCCATCGCGGCTTCGGTCGCATCGTCCCACAAGCCGACGTCGGCGTAGGTGATGCGCCCTTCCGGGCTGACTGCGGTGGCCTCGATGGTGAAGGCGCCCGCGCCCGATTGGGCGAGCTGGCCGATGTGCATCGCGTGCCAGTCGGTCATGCAGCCATCCTGTGCCGAGTACTGGCACATGGGGGCGATGACGATGCGGTTGGAAAGGGTGAGATCGCCCAGCGTGATCGGCGAGAAGAGTTTTGCCATTGGGTCCTCGGATCAACGGGCCGCGAGAGGCGCGGACCTTGCGTGACCCCCTAGATGGGACCTGGCTGGCATAAGGGAAGGGGGCGGGCCGGAAGTTATCCGGCCACGCCCAAAAGGAATTTTCTGACGTGAAGGGGGCTGGGGCGCAGGTGCGTTCAGGCGGCCTTGCGCATTTCCAGGCGTTCCCAGATCTCGACCAGGGCGCGCGTGAGATGGTCCATCATTTCCTCGGTGTGTGCAGGGCCCGGCGTGAAGCGCAGGCGCTCCTTGCCGCGCGGCACGGTCGGGAAGTTGATCGGCTGCACATAGGCGCCGTATTCGGCGAGCAGGATGTCGCTGATCTTCTTGGCCTTGACCGGATCGCCGACCATCAGCGGCACGATGTGCGTGGTCGAGTTCATGACCGGAAGACCCGCTTCACGGAACTTGGCCTTCATCATCGCGGCCGACTTCTGCTGCGCCTCGCGCTCGACGCTCGAGCTCTTGAGGTGCTTCACCGAGGCGAGCACGCCCGCGACCAGCACCGGCGAGAGCGAGGTCGTGAAGATGAAGCCCGGCGCATAGGAGCGGATGCAGTCGATGATCTTCTGGTCGGCGGCGATGTAGCCACCCATGACGCCGAACGCCTTGCCCAGCGTGCCTTCGATGATGTCGATGCGGTGCGCGGCCTTGTCGCGGTCGGTGATGCCGCCGCCACGTGGGCCGTACATGCCCACCGCGTGAACCTCGTCGATGTAGGTCAGCGCGTTGTACTTTTCGGCAAGGTCGCAGATCTCGTGGATCGGGGCGACGTCGGCGTCCATCGAATAGACCGATTCGAACGCGATCAGCTTGGGCAGCGTGGGGTCGGTCTCGGCCAGCAGTTCCTCGAGGTGTTCAAGGTCGTTGTGGCGGAAGATCTTCTTGGGGCAGCCTGCGTTGCGGATGCCGGCGATCATGCTCGCGTGGTTCAGCTCGTCCGAGAAGATCACGCAGCCCGGCAGCAGCTTGGCGAGCGTGGACAGCGTTGCATCGTTCGAGACGTAGCCCGAGGTGAAGAGCAGCGCGCCTTCCTTGCCATGCAGGTCGGCCAGCTCGGATTCCAGCTCGATATGGTAGTGGGTGTTGCCGCCGATGTTGCGCGTGCCACCCGAGCCCGCGCCCACGTCGTGCAGCGCCTCTTCCATGGCCTCGATCACCTTGGGGTGCTGGCCCATGGCAAGGTAGTCGTTCGAGCACCATACCGTGATCGGCTTGGGGCCATTGTGCCCGGCAAAGCAGCGGGCGTTGGGGTAGGCCCCCTTGTTGCGCAGGATATCGATGAAGACGCGATAGCGACCTCGGAGTGAAGGCGATCGATCGCCTGGTCGAAAATCTGATCGTAGTTCACGAAAGCCTTGTCCTGCTCTACGCCGTCATGCCTTTTGCTCTGCGCCGGCTTAACCTTTGCCTCTATCCGTCCCCCGGTCCAGTCCTTTCGGGACTTTCCCATGGAAAGACGAACTCTACCCCGTATCGCGGGCCAATACATTATCCCTTGGTCCATGACCAGAACGTTGTCCCATATAGACGTATCGACTTTGTCCGGAAGTGGACGCCTTGTCCTAGCCGTGCTGCCGGTTTTCTCCCGATTTGCGAAAGCTTCTGTGGCTCTCTGCGTGACTGTGCCTATTGCCGCGCTGTGACTTGCAAACATTGATCGCCATCAAGGTTTGAAGGAGTTTCAATCTGAAGGGCCCTTGGGCCGGTGTCAGAAGTGTTCGATGCTCGCCAGCCCGAAGCGGGCAAGGGCCGTGCTGTAGGCGCGTGCGGCCACAGGATCTCCGGTGAAGAGCGCGCGGTCGGGCGTGCGGCGGGCAAACGCCTGCCCTTGTGTCAATCGGGCGACCTGTCGTGCGATCCCCTGTGCGCCGTGGACGAAGCGTACATCGGGCCCGAATGCGGCGGAAAGTTCCGGTTCCAGAAGCGGGAAATGGGTGCAGGCCAGCACCACCGTGTCGATCCGCTCGCCGCCGGGCATGGCGCGCAGAGCCTCCACCGCACGCGAAATGGCGGCGGGATCAACGCTCTCGCCGCGCAGCTTGGCCTCGGCGGCATCGACCAGTTCGGGCGCGCCGTGGCGCAGGAGTTGCTGGTCGGCGGCAAATTCGCGTTCGAGCCGGTCGACATAGCCCTGCCGGATCGTCGCCTGGGTGCCGAGAAGGCCGATGACGCCGCTTTGCGTCATCGCGGCTGCCGGCTTTATCGCGGGGACGGTGCCCACGATGGGCGTTTCGAGGACTTCGCGCACCATACCGAGCGCAATCGTGGAGGCGGTGTTGCAGGCAATGCAGATGAGCCGAGGGCGAAAGCGCTCGGCCATGCGGCCAAGAAGACCGGCCACGCGCGCGGCAATCTGCGCTTCGGTCTTGGTGCCATAGGGCAGGCCGGCGGTGTCGGCGGCGTAGAGAATCGGAGCCTCGGGCAGGAGCCGGCGCACTTCGTCAAGGACGGTGAGACCGCCCACGCCCGAATCGAACAGCAGCACGGGCGCGGCTGCGTCGAGCCCTCCGATATCCGCCTTCACCGTGTCCGCTTCGAGAATTTCGCCTGCCATCACCTTGCCTTGAGCCCACTAGGCTACCTTGAGCCAAGCTCCAGTTAGCCGCGATAGCGCGCATGTCGCAACGCGGGAAGCGGCAACTGGTCGCACCAGCGCGGCAGTTGCGCGCGCAAGATGTCTTCGCCTTGCCTTCCAATCGGGCTATGGGGCGCGCCATGGATTGGATTCTTGCTCTTCTTGTCGGCTACGGCTTCGGCTCGGTGCCCTTCGGTCTCATGCTCACCCAGCTTGCCGGGATGGACGACCTGCGGTCCATCGGCTCGGGCAATATCGGGGCGACCAATGTCTTGCGCATGGGCAACAAGAAGCTCGCCGCTGCAACCCTTCTGCTTGACCTCGCCAAGGGCCTGGCGGCGGTGGCGATGACGTCACTGCTCTGGCCGGAGTGGACCTGGCTGGCCGCGCTTGGCGCCTTCTTCGGCCACTGCTTCCCGGTCTGGCTCAAGTTCAAGGGCGGCAAGGGCGTGGCGACCACGGCGGGCATCGCCTTTGCCTACGCCTGGCCGATTGGCCTTGCCTACGCGGTGGCCTGGATCGGCCTCCTTGCCGTGGTGCGCATTTCCTCGGTTGCGGGGATGAGCGCGGCGGTCATCGCGCCGCTCGTCGCCTACCTTGTCGGCCAGAACGAGGCCGCGATGGTGCTCGGGGTTATTGCCCTTGTCGTCCTCTTCCAGCATCGTGCCAATATCGGTCGCCTGATCGCGGGGACCGAACCCAGGGTGGGCAGCAAGAAGTAGAACGTATCTGCGGGGGCGAATGGACGAGGCGAAGGAGCCTGCGGGCACGGTCGGGAAGGAACGGCTGCAACTGAGCCAGGAAGAGGCCTTTGCGCGCATCCGCCTGCTGCGCTCGCCCAATGTCGGGCCCGTCAGCTACCGCCAGCTTCTGGGCAGATTCGGCACCGCAATCGCCGCGCTTGAGGCGCTGCCCGATATCGCCGGGAAGGGGGGGAGGCGCTACACCGCCGCCCCGGTCAAGCGCATCGACGCCGAGACGAGCGCGATGCGCAAGCTGGGCGCGCGCTATCTCTTCCACGATTCGCCGGACTATCCCCCCTTGCTTGCGCAAGTGAGCGGCGCTCCGCCGATCCTGACCTGTCTGGGCGATCTTTCGCTCATGCATCGCCCCAGCGTTGCCATGGTCGGCGCGCGCAACGCCTCGGCCGCCGCGGTGCGTCTGGCACGCGATTTCGCCTATGGTTTGGGGCAGGCGGGTTTCACCGTCGTCTCGGGACTTGCCCGGGGTATCGACGGGGCCGCGCACCAGGGCGCGCTCGCCGCGGGCGGCGCGACCGTGGGCGTGATCGCGAGCGGCATCGACATCGCCTATCCGCCCGAGCACGAGGCACTTCAGGCCGAGATCGTGGAAAAAGGGCTGGTGCTTGCGGAACAGCCCTGCGGAACCGAGCCACTGGCACGCCATTTTCCGGCCCGCAACCGCATCATCGCCGGGCTTTGCGCAGGCACGCTGGTGGTGGAGGCCGCGCCCAAATCGGGTTCGCTCATCACCGCCCGGCTGGCGGGCGAGATGGGGCGCGAGGTGATGGCGATCCCCGGCTCCCCGCTCGATCCGCGCGCCCACGGCTGCAACGGTCTCATCCGCGACGGCGCGGTGCTGGTCCAGTCGGTCGAGGACGTGCGCGAACTGATCACCGCCTTTGACGGCACCAGCCCGCGCTCTACCTTCCGGGAGGACGTGGCGGAATGGGACTTCACCGAGGACGTCGCGCCAGTCGATGACAGTCCCGCCGAAATCGCCGATCTTCTCACTACCGCCCCTGTTGGCGTCGACGAACTCATCCGCCAGACCGGGGCGAGCCCGTCGGCGGTGCAACTGGCCTTGCTCGAACTCGAACTGGCCGGGCGATTGACCCGCCATGCTGCGGGCCGGGTCAGTCTTTCGGGGTAGGCGGACCCGTCCGCCGTGATCGAGCCTTGTTCCTTGTGGGCAGGGTCCCCACCTTTGCCATCGCGCCGTCACGCATTGGTGCTTGACGAACGGTTCATCCGATTCCCACCCTATGCGTACACACATACACGTGTATGTGCATGCGCACGCACGTGAGGGGCATACTAGAAAGTCTGAAATGCAGCTTGTTATCGTCGAGTCACCCGCCAAGGCCAAAACCATCGAGAAGTATCTCGGCAAGGACTACAAGGTGCTCGCCAGCTACGGCCACGTCCGCGACCTGCCGCCCAAGGATGGCTCGGTCCGCCCGGACGAAGGCTTCGAGATGGACTGGGAGCTTTATGGCGACAAGCAGAAGCAGGTCCGCGCCATCACCGATGCGGCGAAGGAAGCCGACCGCCTGATTCTCGCGACTGACCCTGATCGCGAAGGCGAAGCCATTTCCTGGCACGTGCTGGAGCTTTTGAAGAAGCGCCGTGCGCTGCCCAAGGAGGTGGAGCGCGTCACGTTCAACGCGATCACCAAGGCGACCGTCACCAAGGCGATGCAGGAGCCGCGCGAGCTCGATCAGGACCTGATCGACGCCTACCTCGCGCGCCGCGCATTGGACTACCTGTTCGGCTTCACGCTGTCGCCGGTGCTCTGGCGCAAGCTGCCCGGCGCCAAGTCGGCAGGCCGCGTGCAGTCGGTGGCGCTGCGCCTGATCGTGGACCGTGAGCGCGAGATCGAGGCGTTCAAGCCGCAGGAATACTGGTCGGTTGCGGCGCTGATGGCGCACGACGGTACGGACTTCACCGCCAAGCTCGTCCAGTTCGAGGGCGAGAAGCTCGACCGCCTGTCGCTGGGCGAGGAGGGCGTCGCGATGCGCGCCAAGGCGGCGGTCGAGAACGGCGCCTTCAAGGTCGAGAACGTCGAGACCAAGCCGCACCGTCGCAACCCGCAGCCGCCCTTCACCACCTCGACCCTGCAGCAGGAGGCCGCGCGCAAGCTCGGCTTCTCGGCCAGCCAGACCATGCGCGTGGCGCAGGGGCTCTACGAGCAGGGCGCGATCACCTACATGCGTACCGACGGCGTGCAGATGGACCCGAGCGCAATCCAGGACTGCCGCAAGGCCGTTGCGGACCGGTATGACGGGCATTTCCTCCCCGACAAGCCGCGCCACTACGAGACCAAGGCGAAGAACGCGCAGGAAGCCCACGAGGCGATCCGCCCGACGGACTTCACCAAGGACAAGCTGGGCTCGGGCGATGCGGGGCGTCTCTACGACCTCATCTTCAAGCGCGCGATGGCGAGCCAGATGGCCTCGGCACAGATGGAACGTACGACCGTCACCCTGCGTGATGGAACGGGCCGCACCGAACTGCGCGCCTCGGGCCAGGTCGTGAAGTTCCCGGGCTTCCTGGCCGTCTACGAGGAAGGCCAGGACAACAAGTCGGACGATGATGACAGCGGCCTGCTGCCCTTCATGAAGGCGGGCGACATGCCGGCCAAGAAGGACGTCACCGCCGAGCAGCACTTCACCCAGCCGCCGCCGCGCTTTTCCGAAGCCAGCCTCGTCAAGCGGCTGGAGGAGCTGGGCATCGGGCGTCCCTCGACCTACGCCGCGACGATCCAGGTCCTGAAGGACCGCAACTACGTGCGGACCGAAAAGAATCGTTTCTTTGCCGAGGAATCGGGCCGACTTCTCACCTCGTTCCTGCAGCGCTTCTTCGAACGCTATGTCGCCTATGACTTCACGGCGGGCATGGAAGATGAACTCGACGACGTCTCGGACGGCCGCCAGGCCTGGAAGGACCTGCTCGAAGCGTTCTGGCGCGACTTCAAGCCCAAGTCCGACGAGATCATGGAGCTGAAGCCCTCGGACGTGACCAAGGAGCTGGACACGTTCCTGTCCGACTTCCTGTTCCCGCCCAAGGAGGATGGCTCGGACCCGCGCCAGTGCCCCAAGTGTGCGGACGGCAAGCTGGCGCTGCGCGGTGGTCGCTACGGGGCGTTCATCGCCTGCTCGAACTACCCCGAGTGCAAGTTCACCCGCAAGTTCGCGCAGGCCGGTGCCAGCGGCGAACAGCAGGACGATCAGGAACTGGGCACCCACCCCGAGACGGGTGAGGAGATCCTGCGCAAGGTCGGGCGCTTCGGCCCCTACATCCAGATGGGTGAGGGCAAGGACGCCAAGCGCGCCTCGATCCCCAAGGACATCGACGAGCTCGATCTGGACTGGGCGGTCAAGCTGCTGAGCCTGCCGCGCACGGTCGGCACGCACCCCGAAACGGGTGAGGAAATTGTCGCGAACATCGGTCGTTACGGGCCGTACCTCTTGCACAACGGCAAGTACGGCAAGCTCAAGACCACTGCGGATGTGTTCGAGACGGGCATGAACGCCGCGGTTTCGATCCTGGCTGAGGCGGCCGCGGGCCGGGGCGGCGGGCGCACCAAGGCCGAGCCGATCAAGGTCCTGGGCAAGCACCCCACCAGCGAAGGCGAGATGAAGGTCATGTCGGGTCGTTATGGCCCCTACGTAACCGATGGCACCTACAACGCCACGCTCCCGCGCGACAGCAAGCCCGAGGACCTGACCGACGCCGAGGCCATCGCCCTGATCGACGCGAAGGCCGCCAAGGGCCCGCCCAAGGGCAAGAAGAAGGCTCCGGCGAAGAAGAAGGCTCCCGCCAAGAAGGCCGCGCCGAAGAAGGCGGACGAGGGTGAGGGCGAAGCCGCGCCCAAGAAGGCGCCTGCCAAGAAGCTGCGCCGAAAAAGACGGCGGCCAAGAAGGCTCCGGCGAAGAAGGCCGCGGCCTCAGGCGAGGATCAGGGCGACGACGTCCCCTGGGACGCATAACCTTCGCGAGATCACGCAGCGGATGGCGCCTTCGGGCCGTCTACCGCTGCGCTGGTCGCATCGGGCGCTTCGGCGGCCCCAATCATGTGAGGCCCGTCTGCGGGCCGGAAAGCAGGCCATGAGCAACAAGATCGCCAAGCACAAGCAGCCCTGGAAACCGGAAGAGCTGCAGAAGCTGCAGACGCTTGCGGGCAAGGGCAAGGGCCTCAAGGAAATCGCCAAGGCTCTCAATCGCACCGAGGAATCGACCAAGGATGCAGCGCGCCAGCACGGGTTCGCGATCGCGAAGGCGCGGTAAAGACGAAACAAGAGGTTTCCGAGGGCCATTGCCCTCGGGCTCCCCGAACTGGCGACCTCACCTTCCTTGCGTGACCGTGGCTGAAAGACGTGAGGTGGCCCGTTCCGGGGTCCAAGGGGCAATGGCCCCTTGAGAAGTTCTCTCTATCTTCTTGAAATCAGCCGATTGCGGCCGCGCTGTCCTCGCTTTGCGCCTCAGGTGCAACGTCATACGCAGGCGGGTTGATTTCCTTGATGCCGCTGTTGATCAGCCACCAGGAGATGTCCTGTGCGGTTGCGCGCATGCCCGCGAGGTTGAGGTGCCACTGGAGGCCCAGGCTCCCGTCGTAGCCCGCGGGTGAACCGATCATCCAGGCGTTTTCGCCATCGCACGGGGTGTGCCCCTTCGAGGCAATGTTCATTTCCACGACCAGGACACCGCGTTCGCGGGCGATCTTGTCGGTAATCTCGCCAAGGCGCTTGCCGATGGTGCGCACGATGGCGGCGTGTTCCGGGCTGACCGGGGTCGCCTCGCACAGCTGGCCAGCAGGGGGCAGCGGGGTCAGGTACTGGACGAGCACGATCTGCGCTCGCGGGGCCTGGCTGCGCACGCGGCGGATGATCTCGTTCATCTGCATTTCGACGCGCGCGTAGTCGACGTTCTGGGGCGTGCGCACGGCGTTGCACGTGCGCGGCTTGGCGCCAGGAGCGCGGTTTGCGTTGCGGAAGTGGCAGGTCGCCGAAAACAGGTTGCCGATGTAGTTGAGATCGTTGCCGCCGATAGTGATCGTCACCAGCCGGGTCTGGGGCGTGACCGCCTCGATCTGGGGGGCGATTTCCTTCCACGGGCCCAGGATGTTCGTCGTCATCGCACCCGAGCAGGTACGGTCGGTCAGGTTCAGCCCGAAGCGCTCGGCAAGGAGCGTGGGATAGTTGTTCTGGCTCTGCCCGCAGCGCGGGTAGGGGCCAGGCTTGGCCGGGCGCAGGCCCGGGCCCGCCGAGAACGAGGAGCCCATCGCCACGTAGCGCTCGCCTTCCAGGCTCACGGGTTCGGGCGGCGGGGGAGCCTCGAGAGTGACGACAGGTTCGGGCGTAGTCGGTTCGACACGCACGGGCGCCTTCGTCTGGGCCTGGGCCGCACTCATCGAAAGCGCGCAGGCAGCGGTAAGCAGCGCGGCCAGCTCAAGGCGGCCCGCGCGGGAAAAGAACGTCATCGTGCCTCCTGGAAGGGAACGCGGGTAAAAGTCTGGCTGGAAACGCTTAACGGACCCAGTCGAGCCCGATTTCCTCGTAGATATCTTTCGTTTCGGCCCAGTTTTCCTCGACCTTCACGTGGAGGAAGAGGTGGACCTTCTGCCCCAGGATCTCGGCGAGCTCCTTGCGGGCGGCTTCGCCGATGGCCTTGATCTTGGCGCCGCGCTTGCCCAGCACGATGGCGCGTTGGTTGTCGCGCGTGACGACGATCTGCTGGCGGATCTCGACCGAGCCGTCCTTGCGCTGGGTGTAGCTTTCAGCCCGCACCGCGCTGTCGTAGGGCAGTTCCTCGTGGAGCTGGCGGTAGAGCTGTTCGCGTGTGACCTCACAGGCGAGCAGGCGCTCGCTGGCGTCCGAGACCTGTTCCTCGGGGTAGTGCCAAGGGCCTTCGGGCATGAGCCCCGCAAGGTGCGCCTTCAGTTCCGGCACGCCGTCCCCGGTGAGGGCGGAGACGAAGTAGACTTCATCGAAAGTGACCGCAGCTCCCAGTTCCTGGGCGAGCTTGAGCAGCGGTTCCTTGGCGCAGGCATCGACCTTGTTGAGGACGAGGATCTTGCGCTCCGAACGCTCCTTCAGCGTCTCGAGCAGGGGCTCCAGTTCGTGGCGACGCTGCTTGATCGGGTCGACCACGAGCAGGATCGCGTCGGCTTCTTCCGCGCCTTCCCAGGCCGCGGCCACCATCGCGCGGTCGAGCCGGCGCTTGGGCGCGAAGATGCCGGGCGTGTCGGCCAGGATGATCTGGACCTTGCCTTCCAGAGCAATGCCCATGAGGCGCGCGCGGGTGGTCTGCGCCTTGGCCGAGGTGATGGCGACCTTCTGGCCGACAAGGGCGTTGACCAGCGTGGACTTGCCCGCGTTGGGCGCGCCGATGACGGCGACAAGGCCGCACTTCTCCGCGCTGTTTTCGGGCGACGTCATGCAAACTTCCTCATGAATTCCTCGGCCGCGCGGGTTTCGGCATCCTGCTTGGAATTGGCCGTGGCCTGCGCGCGGCCCACATTGTGAATAGCAACCTCGACGGTGAATTGCGAGGCGTGATCGGGGCCGGAGCGGTCGAGCAGCTTGTACTCGGGCATGCGGCGGCGGTTGCCCGCGGCCCATTCCTGAAGCGCAGACTTGGGGTGCTTGCGCTGGCCGGTCTTGCCCTCCAGCGTCTTGGCCCAGAGGCGCCGCACCATGGCCTGTGCCGCTTCGAAACCGTGGACGAGGAAGCAGGCGCCGATCAGCGCCTCCATGACGTCGCCCAGGATGTTCTCGCTGTCCTCGCCGCCGTCGTCGCGTGCCTGCTTGCCAAGACGCATGTGCGGGCCAAGGCCCAGGCCACGCGCAATGACGGCGCAGGTCGCGCGGCTGACGAGCGCGTTGAGGCGCTGCGACAGGCGGCCTTCGGCCTCGGCGCTGTGTTCGTAGAGCCACTCGGCAATGGAGAGGCCCAGGACCCGGTCGCCCAGGAACTCCAGGCGTTCGTAGTTGCGCTTCTCGCCGGTGCTGCCGTGGGTGAGGGCGGCAATCCAGATCGCCTCGTCCGCGATGGGCTGGCCGACCGTCTCTTCGAGAAAGCGGCGGGTATCGTCAGTGAGCACAGATCAGAAGGTCCCACCGATGCGGTTCCAGCGCGCGGCCGTGAACCAGGTCCAGGGCAGCAGCCAGTTGGCCGAGCCGTCGGTCGAGAACATCATCAGCGCGGCCTTGCCGACCAGGTTTTCCTGCGGGACAATGCCGATGCCGCCGCCTTCGATCGGCGGGAAACGGCTGTCGAGCGAGTTGTCGCGGTTGTCGCCCATCAGGAACATGTGGCCTTCGGGGACGATGTAGGTGCCGGTGTTGTCCTTCTCGCGCGGGCCCATGTCGAGCACGTTGTAGCTGACCCCGTTGGGCAGCGTTTCGCGGTACTGCGGGTAGCGGCAGGCGGACGAGCCATCGGCGCGCACGATTTCGAAACGCGGCTCGACGCAGGGCAAGCGCATTTCCGTCTTGGCGGAATCGCGCATGTTCTGCGTGACGGGCAGGATGAAGTCGTCGACGCGCTCCTTGGGCACGGGCGTGCCGTTGAGGATGACCTGGCCGCCCTGCATGCGGATTTCGTCGCCGGGCAGGCCGATCACGCGCTTGATGTAGTCGAGGTCGTTGCCCGGGGGCGCCTTGAAGATGACGACATCGCCGCGCTCGGGCTGGCTGGCAAAGACGCGTCCCGGGATCAGCGGCGCGCTGAAGGGCAGCGAGTACTTCGAGTAGCCGTAGGACCACTTCGAGGCGAACAGGTAATCCCCGATCAGCAGGCGTGGCAGCATCGATTCGCTGGGAATGTTGAAGGGCGAGATGATGAAGCTGCGCAGCACGACCACGCCCAGCACCAGCCAGAACAGGAACGCAAAGAAGTTCTCGTCCTTCTTGGGCTTTTCGTCAGGCTTGGCCGCTTGGGGCTGGGGCGCCTTGGCGGCGGGCGCCGTGTCGGGAACGCTGTCGGTTTCGCTCATGCCCGACCCATGTTGCGCGAGGCCCCAAAGGTCAAGTGAATTGCCGAGGAGCGGCCAACTTGGCTCGACCGGGGACAGGCGCGTCGCCGCTCTTGTGAAACGGCTTGGTTTTCGCATCTGCAATAACCATAAGGCGATCCAAATGCGCCATGAACGAGGAGACTGGCATGACTGACGCGATCTGGGACGCTCTCAAGGGGCTTGCAAAACCGAGCCTGACCGAGCTCTTCGATGGCGATTCGCAGCGCCTCGACAAACTTTCGACCCGCTTCGAGCTGGGCGAGGAAGAGACGCTGGGCGAGATCCGATTCGACTGGTCGAAGACCCACCTCGACGACGCGCACATCGCCGCGTTCGAGGAACTGGCGGGCGCCATGGACTTTGCCGGACGCCGCGCGGCGCTGTTCGCGGGCGAGATCGTCAACCCGACCGAAGGCCGCGCGGCCGAGCACACCGCCCAGCGCGGGGTGGGTAAGGAAGAGAGCGTCCAGCTGGCGCTCGACTACCACCACAAGACCGCCGCGATTGTCGAGGCGATCCTGCGCGGCGCGATGGGCGAGGTGAAGCACCTCATTCACGTGGGTATCGGCGGTTCGGCACTGGGCCCGGCGCTGGCGGTCGACGCGCTGGCCGAAGAGGGTTCGCTGGTCGACGTCCATGTCGTCTCCAACATCGACGGGGTTGCGCTGGAGCGCGCGCTGCGGGCTTGCGATCCGCAAACCACGATGCTGGCCATCGCGTCCAAGACCTTCACCACCATCGAGACCATGACCAACGCCGAGAGCGTGATGAACTGGTTCCGCGAGAACGAGGTTGCCGATCCCTACGGCCGCGTGGTTGCGCTGACGGCTTCGCCGGAGAAGGCGGTCGAATGGGGCGTCGATGAAACCCGCATCCTGCCCTTCTCGGAAAGCGTGGGCGGGCGTTACTCGCTGTGGTCCTCGATCGGCTTCCCGGTCGCGATGGCGCTGGGCTGGCCGGACTTTGCCGAGTTCCTCGCGGGCGCGGCGGCCATGGACGAGCATTTCCGCGACACCGACGGGGGCGACAACCTGCCGCTGCGCGCGGCCTTTGCCGACCAGTACTATACGCGCCTGCGCGGTTGCCAGACCCGGGCGGTCTTCGCCTACGACCAGCGCCTGGCGCTGCTGCCCGACTATCTCCAACAGCTCGAGATGGAATCGAACGGCAAGAGCGTGAAGGCGGACGGCACCCCCGTCGAAGGGCCGACCGCGCCGATCACCTGGGGCGGCGTGGGGACCGATGCGCAGCACGCGGTATTCCAGCTTCTCCACCAGGGCACGAACCTCGTGCCCGTGGACTTCATCGCCTGCATTGCACCGGGCGACGACCTGGCCGAGGACCACCACCGCATCCTGCTCTCCAACTGCTTTGCGCAGGGCGCCGCGCTCATGGCGGGCAAGGCGAGCGACGACGCGGCGCGCGCCTATCCGGGCGACCGTCCTTCGGCGACGATCCTTCTCGACGATCTGACGCCCGCCACCTTCGGCGCGCTGGTGGCCTTCCACGAACACCGCACGTTCGCGAACGCGGTGCTCATGGGGATCAACCCGTTCGACCAGTTCGGCGTCGAGCTGGGCAAGGCGATCGCCAAGCAGATCGAGAAGGGGGGCGCGACCTTTGATCCCTCGACCGAAGCGCTGCTCCAGGCCGCCGGGATCGCGTGAAGTAAGGTAGAGGATGCAAGGGGCCATCGCCCCTTGACCCCGGAATCGGCGACCTCACCGTTCTGCGCCAGCGTGGCGCGGGAAGAGTGAGGTCGCCGTTCTGGGGAGCCCGAGGGCGATGGCCCTCGGAATCCTTCCTTCTTGCATCGTCTCGATTGTTTGCTAGGCAAACAATAAGGGCGCGCGGTTGTCAAAGGGACCTGTCCCGGCCCATATGCCGCGCAGCGATCCATAGTCTCGAATGCAAGGCCCACGCGCCGGGAGCGACCAGCAGATGTCCGAATACGATTACGACCTTTTTACCATCGGTGCCGGTTCGGGGGGCGTGCGCGCCAGCCGCGTCTCGGCGGCCCATGGCGCGCGCGTGGCGGTGGCCGAGGAATTCCGCGTGGGCGGGACCTGCGTGATCCGCGGCTGCGTGCCCAAGAAGATGCTCGTCTACGGTGCCCACTTCGCCGAGGATCTTGAGGACGCCAAGCACTTCGGCTGGGAGATCGGTGAAGCCAAGTTCGATTGGGTCAAGCTGCGCGACAATGTCCTCAACGACATCGACCGTCTGAATGGCCTCTACAAGCAGACGCTGGAGAACAACGGCGTCGAGATCTTCCACGAGCGCGCGACGATCACGGGCCCGCACGAAATCACGCTCTCGAGCGGCGAGGTGAAGACCGCCAAGGTTATCCTCATTGCCACTGGCGCGCGTCCCTTCGTGCCTGGCTTCGAAGGGCACGAACACGGCATCACCTCGAACGAGGCGTTCCATCTCGACGCCATTCCCCAGCGCGTCCTGATCGCGGGCGGCGGCTATATCGCCAACGAGTTCGCCGGGATCTTCAACGAGTTCGGCGCGAAGGTCACCATCATGAACCGCTCGGACCAGATCCTGCGCGGCTATGACGAGGCCATGCGCGACCGTCTGCTGCAGATCTCGCTGGCCAAGGGTATCGACTTCCGCTTCCAGGCCGAGTTCGAGAAGATCGAGAAGAACGCGGACGGCTCGCTCAAGGTCTTCATGACCAACCATGATCCGATGGACGTCGACTGCGTGCTCTACGCCACGGGCCGCGTGCCCAATGTCGAAGGGCTCGGCCTTGGCGAGGTGGGTGTCGCGACCAACGATCGCGGCGCCATCGCGGTGGACGAGTATAACCGCACCAGCGTCGAGAGCATCTACGCAGTGGGCGATGTGACCGACCGCATCCAGCTCACCCCGGTCGCGATCCGCGAGGGCCAGGCCTTTGCCGACACGGTCTTTGCCGGCAAGCCGACCACGGTCGATTACGGCTGCGTGCCCTCGGCGGTGTTCAGTCACCCCCCGATTGCCTCTGTCGGCATGACCGAGAGCGAGGCGACCAAGGCGTTCGGATCGTGCACGGTCTACACCAGCGATTTCAGGCCGATGAAGAATGCACTCGCGCATCGTAACGAGCGCGCGCTCTACAAGATGATCTGCGAGCCCGAGACCGGCAAGGTGCTGGGCCTGCACATGATCGGTCCGGATTCGCCCGAGATCATCCAGGTCGCCGCCGTGGCGGTGAAGGCGGGGCTCACCAAGGCGGACTTCGATGCGACCGTCGCGGTGCATCCCACCATGTCGGAGGAACTGGTCCTTCTGAAGTAGGGCGCGTCCGACAGGGTCCGCCTCGCCGCAGATGCGAAGCGATGGACGAAACGGGGCAGGGGGCAACTCCTGCCCTTTTTCGTGCGCGCACGTGCATGAAACGATACACTGTTTCGCGCAAAGCCGCGCAAGCGCACCGTTTGCGCCTGCCAGACGGGAAGATCGCTTGCCGGATATTGTCCGGCTAGAATACGATTTCTGTTTAACCGGGCGATTAAAACTGTTGACCTGAGCGCTATGACCTGCCTTAGCACGCGCAGAAAAAGTTTTGCTCGTACCACCATGGACCGTTCCGCAGCGGGGCCATTTCCGCCGTGGTCTGGGACAGCACTGCCAAGGGAAGTCGGATGTCAGCCAATATTGCCGAACTGGAGAAGCGTCGTGCCGGTGCCAAGATGGGCGGAGGCCAGCGCCGCATCGATGCACAGCATGCCAAGGGCAAGCTGACCGCACGCGAACGCCTGGAAGTTCTCCTCGATGAGGACAGCTTCGAGGAGATGGATCTCTATGTCGAGCACGATTGCATCGATTTCGGCATGGAAGAGCAGAAGATCCCGGGCGATGGCGTGGTGACCGGCTCGGGCACGATCAACGGGCGCCTTGTCTACGTCTTCAGCCAGGACTTCACGGTGTTCGGCGGTTCGCTTTCGGCGCGCCACGCGCAGAAGATCTGCAAGGTGATGGACGCGGCACTGAAGGTCGGAGCGCCGGTGATCGGCCTCAACGATTCGGGCGGTGCGCGCATCCAGGAAGGCGTGGCTTCGCTGGGCGGCTATGCGACGTGTTCCAGAAGAACGTCCTGGCCTCGGGCGTGGTGCCGCAGCTCTCGCTGATCATGGGGCCGTGCGCGGGCGGTGCGGTCTATTCGCCTGCGATGACCGACTTCATCTTCATGGTGAAGGACAGCTCCTACATGTTCGTGACCGGCCCGGACGTGGTCAAGACGGTCACCAACGAGGTCGTCACGCAGGAAGAACTGGGCGGCGCGATCACCCATTCGTCCAAGACCTCGGTCTCGGACCTGGCGCTGGAAAACGACATCGAGGCGCTGCTGGCCGCGCGCGAATTCATCGACTTCCTGCCCGCCTCGAATCGCGATGAAGTGCCCGAGCGCCCCAACGCGGACCCCTGGGACCGCCTTGAGCCGAGCCTCGACACGATCATTCCGCCCTCGGCCAACCAGCCCTATGACATGCACGAAGTCATCCGCAAGACGCTGGACGAGGGCGAGTTCTTCGAAATCCAGCCGCTTCACGCGGGCAACATCCTCTGCGGCTTCGGCCGGGTCGAGGGCAAGACCGTGGGCATCGTCGCCAACCAGCCGATGGTGCTGGCGGGCGTGCTCGACATCAACGCGTCCAAGAAGGCCGCACGCTTCGTGCGTTTCTGCGATGCCTTCAACATCCCGATCATCACCTTCGTCGACGTGCCGGGCTTCCTTCCGGGCACCGACCAGGAGCACAACGGCATCATCAAGCACGGCGCCAAGCTGCTCTTCGCCTATGGCGAGGCGACCGTGCCCAAGATCACCGTGATCACCCGCAAGGCCTATGGCGGCGCCTATGACGTCATGGCCTCCAAGCACCTGCGCGGCGATCTCAACTACGCCTGGCCGACCGCCGAAATCGCGGTGATGGGCGCCAAGGGCGCGGTTGAGATCATCTTCCGTGGTCTCGACGCCGATGGCATCGCGGCCAAGACCAAGGAATACGAGGACCGCTTCGCCAATCCCTTCGTGGCGGCGAGCCGGGGCTACATCGACGAGGTCATCTACCCGCAGTCGACCCGCAAGCGCATTGCGCTGGGCCTTCGCAAGCTGCGCAACAAGAACCTCGAGAACCCCTGGAAGAAGCACGACAACATTCCGCTCTGAGGCGGGCCATCGTCCGGGCGCTGGCGCGATGCCGGGAAGGCCGCGCCGCGTCCGGGGCGAACCATCATTTGAAGAGGATAGAGGGCACTCATGGAAGAGATCTACATCGTCAGCGGTACGCGCACGGCGGTCGGCACCTTTGGTGGCAGCCTGGCCTCGTTCCGTCCGGCGGAGCTTGGCGCCATCGCCATCAATGAAGCCATCGCCCGTGCCGGGATCGAGGCGGACCTGATCGAGAACGTGGTCGTGGGCACGGTCGTCCCGACCCAGCCCAAGGACGCGTACGTGTCGCGCATGGCGTCGGTGAATGCGGGCGTGCCGATCTCCTCGCAGGCGATGAACGTCAACCGCCTGTGCGGCTCGGGCCTGCAGGCCATCGTCTCGGCGGCCCAGGCGATTGCGCTGGGTGAACACCAGTTCGCCGTGGGCGCGGGCTGCGAGGTCATGTCGAATTCCACCCACATGACCAGCGCGGTGCGCAAGGGCGTGAAGATGGGCGGCGTCACCTTCGAGGACGGCATGCTCGGCGCGCTGACCGATCCCTTTGACGACATCCACATGGGCGTCACCGCCGAGAACGTTGCCGCGCAGTGCCAGATCACCCGCGAGGACCAGGACGCGCTTGCGGTCGAGAGCCACAAGCGCGCCGCGAACGCGATCGAGAAGGGCTACTTCAAGGACCAGATCGTTCCCGTCGAGATCAAGACCCGCAAGGGCGTGACCGTGTTCGACACCGATGAGCACGTGCGCGCCGACGCCACGCTGGAATCGATGGCCAAGCTCAAGACCGTCTTCAAGAAGGATGGCACGGTGACCGCGGGCAATGCCTCGGGCATCAACGACGGTGCGGCCGCGGTCGTCCTGGCGAGCGGCAAGGCGGTGGCCGAAAAGGGCCTGAAGCCCATGGCCAAGATCCTGGGCTGGGGCCACGCGGGCGTCGAGCCCACGGTCATGGGCCTTGGTCCGGTGAAGGCGGTTCCCGTGGCGCTGAAGCGCGCCGGGCTGACGCTCGACCAGATCGACGTGATCGAAAGCAACGAGGCCTTTGCCGCGCAGGCTTGTGGCGTTGCCAAGGAACTGGGCTTCGATCCGGCCAAGACCAACCCCAACGGTTCGGGCGTGTCGCTGGGCCATCCGATTGGCGCCACCGGCACGATCCTCACCGTCAAGGCGATGTACGAACTGAAGCGCACGGGCGGGAAGTACGCGCTCATCACCATGTGCATCGGTGGCGGGCAGGGCATTGCCATGGTCATCGAGGCCTGCGCCTGATGCAGCTGGGCCGGCTCAATCACGTAGGCATCGCGGTCCCCGACATGGAGGCCGCGCTCGCCCACTGGACGGGCGTGATGGGGGCAACCCATGTCCACGAGCCCATCGTGATCGAGCGGGCCGGCATCCTCATCCGCTTCCTCGGTACGCCTGCGGGCGGGGCGATGAACGGCACGCAGGTCGAGCTGATCCAGCCGCTGCGCGCGGACAGCACGGTCAGCCCCTTCCTGGCGGAGAACCCGGGCGGCGGGCAGCATCACCTGTGCTTCGAGGTGCCCGACATCCACGAGGCCAAGGCCTGGTTCGAGGCCCAGGGCAAGCGTGTCCTGGGTGAACCGCGCCCTGGCGCCCACGGCCATCCGATCTTCTTCGTCCATGGCGATGACATGGGCGGCATCCTCACCGAAATTCTCGAAACTCCCAAGGAGCCTCAGCCATGAAGCTTGGCCGTCTCAACCACGTCGCGTCGCGACGCCCGACCTCGATGCCGCCATCGCCTTCTACAAGGACGTGATGGGCGCGGCCGTCGTGACCGAGCCCTTCGTGCTCGAAAGCCAGAAGGTGCGCGTCTGCTTCGTGGAGACGCCGCAGGAGAGCGGAGCGCTGGGCACCACGGGCGGCACGCAGATCGAACTGCTCGAACCCACCGATCCCGATTCCGCGGTTGGCAAGTGGCTGGCGAAGAACCCGCTCGGGGGGCAGCACCACATCTGCTACGAGGTCGAAGATATTGCCGAGGCCAAGGCCTGGTTCGAGAGGCAGGGCAAGCGGGTCCTGGGCGAGCCGCGCGTCGGCGCGCACGGCACGATGATCTTCTTCGTCCACCCCAAGGACATGGGCGGCCAGCTGACCGAGATCATGGAACGTCCCAAGGGGGCGCACTGATGGCTGAGGTTCTCAAGGTCGAGCGGGAGGGCGATGTCGCCATTCTCACGCTCTCGCGCGAGGAGCGCCTGAACGCGCTGACCCCGCGTCTCATCACCGAACTGCGCCTCGCGCTGGAGACGAGCGTGGCTGAAGGTGCGCGCGCGCTGGTGCTGACAGGCGCGGGCCGGGCCTTTTCGTCCGGCGCGGACCTGCAGGCCGACGGCGAGGACGCGCTGCCCGAGGACCTGGGCGAGATCCTGGGCACCACCTACAACCCGCTGGCGCGCACGCTGGCCGAACTTCCCGTGCCGCTGGTCGTGGCGGTCAACGGCCCGGCGGTGGGCGCAGGCATGGGCTTTGCGCTGGCGGGCGACATCGTCGTTGCCGAGCGCTCGGCCTACTTCCTGCTCGCCTTTGCCAACATCGGCCTTGTCCCCGATGCGGGAGCGACCTGGATGGTGGCCAAGTGCGTGGGCCGCGCGCGCGCCATGGAACTGGCGCTGCTGGGCGAGAAGCTTTCGGCTGAAGATGCGCAAGCCATGGGCCTCATCGCGCGCGTGGTCGAGGACGGGACCTCGCTGGCTGAGGCCAAGGCGCTGGCCGCCAGGCTCGCCAAGGGGCCGACGCGGGCGCTGGGGATGATCCGCAAGCAGGTCATCCACGCGCTCGACCACGATTTCGACCAGAGCCTCCGGATGGAAGCGGCGAACCAGAGCGATGCCGGCTTCTCCGAGGACTTCAAGGAAGCGGTCACCGCCTTCCGCGAGAAGCGCAAACCCGAGTTCAAGGGATTCTGAGATGAGCGACACACCCAAGCTGGACGACTGGAAGGCCCTTGCCGACAAGGAAGTGAAGGGCCGCGACCTCACCTGGAACACGCCCGAAGGTATCGCGGTAAAGCCGCTCTACACCGCCGAGGACGTGACCACCGATCCGGGCCTTCCCGGCTTTGCGCCTTTCACGCGCGGTGTGAAAGCCTCGATGTACGCAGGGCGCCCCTGGACGATCCGCCAGTATGCGGGCTTCTCGACCGCCGAGGAATCCAACGCCTTCTACCGCCGTAACCTTGCGGCAGGCCAGAAGGGGCTTTCGGTCGCCTTCGACCTTGCCACGCACCGTGGCTACGATTCCGATCACCCGCGCGTGACCGGCGACGTGGGCATGGCGGGCGTCGCCATCGACAGCGTCGAGGACATGAAGATCCTCTTCGACGGCATTCCGCTCGATGAGATGTCGGTCTCGATGACCATGAACGGCGCGGTGATCCCGTGCCTTGCCTTCTACATCATCGCCGCCGAGGAACAGGGCGTTGCGCCCGACAAGCTGACCGGAACCATTCAGAACGACATTCTGAAGGAGTTCATGGTCCGCAACACCTACATCTATCCGCCCGAACCTTCGATGCGGATCATCTCGGACATCTTCGCCTACACGGCGGACCACATGCCCAAGTTCAACTCGATCTCGATTTCCGGCTACCACATGCAGGAAGCGGGCGCGACGCAGGTCCAGGAACTGGCCTTCACTATCGCTGACGGCATGGAATACGTGAAGTACGGCGTGGCCTCGGGCCTCGACATCGACAAGTTTGCCGGCCGCCTCTCGTTCTTCTTTGCGATCGGCATGAACTTCTTCATGGAGATCGCCAAGCTGCGCGCTGCGCGCACCTTGTGGCACCGCGCGATGACGGAGCTGGGCGCCAAGTCCGAACGCTCCAAGATGTTGCGCACGCACTGCCAGACCTCGGGCGTCAGTCTGCAGGAGCAGGACCCCTACAACAACGTCATGCGCACCACGATCGAGGCGATGGCCGCGATGCTGGGGGGCACGCAGTCGCTCCACACCAACGCGCTGGATGAAGCGATCGCGCTGCCGACCGACTTCTCGGCCCGCATCGCGCGCAACACCCAGATCGTGATCCAGGAAGAGACCGGCATGTGCAATGTCGTCGATCCCTTGGGCGGCTCCTACTACATCGAGGCGCTCACCAGCGAACTGGTCGAGAAGGCCTGGGAGATCATCGAGCGCGTCGAGAGCGAAGGCGGCATGGCCAAGGCCGTGGCGGCGGGCTGGCCCAAGGGCATGATCGAGGAAGCCGCGGCCGGGCGTCAGGCCCGCGTCGACCGGGGCGATGACGTGATCGTGGGCGTCAACAAGTACCGCCGCGATCAGGAAGACCCCATCGAGACCCTCGCGGTCGACAACGCCAAGGTCCGCGCCAGCCAGATCGCGCGCATCAACAAGGTCAAGGCGGGCCGCGATGAGGCCAAGTGCCGCGCCGCGCTCAAGGCCCTGACCGAAGGTGCGAAGGGCAAGGGCAACCTCCTGGCTCTGGCTGTCGACGCCGCGCGCGAACGCGCGACGCTGGGCGAGATCTCGGCGGCGATGGAAGAGGTCTTCGGCCGGCACGGTACGATGCCGACGCCGGTGAAGGGCATCTACGGCACGGCGTACGAGGGCGACAGCCGCTACCAGCAGGTGCTCGACGGGGTGGAGGCGGTTTCGCGCCGCCTCGGCCGCGCGCCGCGCCTGTTCGTCGCCAAGATGGGCCAGGATGGCCATGACCGCGGCGCCAACGTGATCGCTTCGGCCTTTGGTGACATGGGCTTTGACGTGGTCTCGGGCCCGCTCTTCCAGACCCCGGAAGAGGCCTGCAAGATGGCGCTCGACAACGAGGTCGAAGTGGTCGGCGCTTCCAGTCTGGCGGCTGGTCACAAGACCCTCATCCCCGAGATGATCGAGCACCTGCGCGAAGCGGGGCGCGGCGATATCAAGGTGGTGGCGGGCGGCGTCATCCCGGCGAC
This sequence comes from Novosphingobium sp. MBES04, assembly GCF_000813185.1. Classification (NCBI taxonomy): domain Bacteria; kingdom Pseudomonadati; phylum Pseudomonadota; class Alphaproteobacteria; order Sphingomonadales; family Sphingomonadaceae; genus Novosphingobium; species Novosphingobium sp. MBES04. The sequence continues at coordinate 447,381 of NZ_DF850489.1, forward strand.
CGACTACGACTATCTGAAGGAGCGCGGCGTCCAGGGCATCTATGGTCCGGGCTCCAACGTGGTGGAATGCGCGGCCGACGTGCTGCGCCTGCTGGGCCACAACATGCCACCTGCGGGCGAAGCGCTGGACGCGGCCGAGTAAGCGGCGGGCGGGCGCGGGATAGATACGATGACACTCGGTTTTTCCGTGGAGGCACTCCTCCCCCAGGCGCGGGTCGAAGGGCCCTTGCGCATGGGGCTGGTGCGCCTGCCCGAGGCTGAGTGGCTCGATCCCGCGCCCGACCTCGCCGCGCGCGCGGCGGCCTTCGATGCGCACCCACACAGCGTGATCGCAGGGCCCGAGGCCGCCGAGGCAATTGCCGAGCTGGGCGAGTTGCTGGGTGTCGAGGGGGACCTTGAGGCCTACGCGCGGGCCTGCTGGGAAGACCTGTGCATCATGGTTCAGGATGCCCCCGGCGCGCCGTTCCGTCTTGCCGCGGCGGCGGTCGCCTTTCCGACCGACTGGCGTCTTGAGGAGAAGATGGGCCTCTCCACAGCGGCGATCCATGCGCCCATCGACGGGTATGAAGAGGCGCTTGCCAGCGGCGTCGACACGTTCTTGGAGGGCTTGCAGTCCTTCAATATCTTCGGGCGCACCAACGCTTTCGTGGTGGCGAGCGACGCGCTGCGCTATCTGCCCGACACGGCGCCCGAGGCCAGCTTTGCGCATGTAACTCCCGAAAACGCAGGGAGCACGCTCTTCGTACGCTGCGAGCGTGAGGCGCTGCGCCGTCTCAAGCGCTCGCGCGCGATTGTCTTCACCATCGGCATCTACCGTGCGCGGCTCGATAGCCTGAGCGACACGGCCCTGGCGCGCATCGCGCGTTCGGTCGAAGGGTTCGGGGCGGATGAAGCCGCGCGCCGCGCCGCACCGCACTACGCCGATGCCCTGCGCGGCTACGCGCAGCGCCGCCTTGGCCAAACGGTTCAGTGACGAGAGGACAGGAGAGGGACATGACGCACAAGCTCGAGACCATGACCATCCACGCCGGCACCCAGCCTGACCCGGCGACGAACGCACGCATCACGCCGATCTACCAGACGGCAAGCTACGTCTTCGACAGTCCCGAGCACGCGGCGGACCTTTTTGCGCTCAACGAATTCGGCAATATCTATACCCGCATCATGAACCCCACCAACGGCGCGCTCGAAGGCAAGATCGCGGCGCTCGAAGGCGGGGTGGCAGCGCTCTCGACCGCCTCGGGCCATGCCGCGCAGTTCCTGGCCTTCCACACGCTGATGGAGCCGGGCTGCAACATTGTCGCGGCGAAGAAGCTCTACGGCGGCTCGCTCAACCAGATCGGGCACAGCTTCCGAAAGATGGCCTGGGATTCGAAGTTCGTGAACGCGGACGATCCCGAAGAAGTCGCGGCGGCCATTGATGACAAGACCCGCGCCGTCTTCATCGAAAGCCTCGCCAACCCGGGCGGTGTCGTCCAGGATATCGCCGCGATAGCCAGGGTCGCCCATGCGGCGGGCGTGCCGCTCATCGTCGACAACACCATGGCGACGCCAGCGCTGTGCCGACCCATCGAACACGGCGCCGATGTCGTCGTTCACTCGGCCACCAAGTTTCTGGGAGGGCACGGCAATTCGATCGCGGGCCTGATCGTGGACGCGGGCACCTTCGACTGGAGCGTGGGGGGCAAGTACCCCTACCTCTCCGAGCCCAACCCCAGCTACCACGGCAAGGTCTTTACCGAGGCGTTTGGCAACCTGGCCTTTGTCCTGGCCTGCCGGGCCTTGGGGCTGCGCGATCTGGGGCCCACACTTGCGCCGCAGAACGCCTTCAACGTATTGACGGGCATGGAAACCTTGGTGCTGCGCATGGAGCGCCACTGCGCCAACGCGCTGCATCTGGCCACGTGGCTCCAGGCCCATCCCAAGGTCGCCTGGGTCAGCTACGCGGGCCTTCCTGAGAGCGACTATCACCAGCTTGCGAAGACCTATCTGGGCGGCAAGGGCGGCGCCGTCTTCACCTTCGGGGTCAAAGGCGGCTATGAGGCGGGCGTGAAGCTCGTGTCCTCGGTCCAATTGTTCAGCCATCTGGCCAATATCGGGGACACGCGCTCGCTGATCATCCACCCGGCTTCGACGACGCACAGCCAGCTGCGCGACGACGAACTGGTCGAGGCAGGCGCAGGGCCCGATGTCGTGCGCGTGTCCGTGGGGATCGAGCACATCGACGATATCGTGGCCGACCTCGCGCAGGCCCTGGAGCAGATTTGATTATGACCGACGCCCCCCACACCGCCCCCCGCAACGACTGGACGCGCGAGGAGATCGCCGCGCTGTTCGACCTGCCGTTCACCGAGTTGGTCTTCCGCGCCGCCGAGGTCCACCGCGCCAACCATAAGGCGAACGAGGTCCAGCTCTCGACGCTGCTCTCGATCAAGACCGGCGGCTGCCAGGAAGACTGCGGCTACTGCTCGCAGTCGGTCCACGCCAAGAGCGGCGTGAAGGCGACCAAGCTGATGGGCGTGTCGGAAGTTCTCCAGCGCGCCGCGCAGGCCGCCGACCAGGGTTCGACCCGCTTCTGCATGGGGGCGGCCTGGCGCAACCCCAAGGACCGCGACATGCCCGCCATCATCGAGATGGTGAAGGGCGTGCGCGCGATGGGCATGGAAACCTGCATGACGCTGGGTATGCTGACGGCCGAGCAGGCGGGCATGCTCAAGGACGCCGGGCTGGACTATTACAACCACAACATCGACACCTCGCCCGAGCGTTATGACGATGTCATCACCACGCGCACCATGGAGGACCGTCTCGACACGCTCTCCAACGTGCGCATGGCGGGCATGAACGTGTGCTCGGGCGGCATCGTGGGCATGGGGGAAACCCGCGCCGACCGCGTCGGCTTCGTCCACACGCTCGCCACGCTTCCCGACCACCCGCAGTCGGTGCCGGTCAACGCGCTCGTGCCGGTCAAGGGGACGGTGCTGGGCGACATGCTCGCCGACACGCCGATGGCCAAGATCGACGATGTCGAATTCGTGCGCACCGTCGCGGTCGCGCGCATCACCATGCCCCATTCGATGGTGCGCCTTTCGGCGGGCCGCGAATCCATGTCCGAGATGACGCAGGCCATGTGCTTCATGGCCGGTGCCAACTCGATCTTCACCGGCGACAAGCTGCTCACCGCCCCCAACGCGGGCGATGACAGCGACCTTGCCATGTTCGAACGCCTGGGCCTCAAGCCCATGGCGATCACCGAGACATCCGCCGATGTCGAAGCCAGCCGCATGCCCAAGGGCTGCGCGAAGCTCGAAGCGGCGGAATAGACGCAAACAGTACGCCAGGGACCGCTCGGCGAGAGCGCCTGTCCGGCAAATTGGAGGAAGAGGGTTTGTTCAAGAAGATCCTGATCGCAAACCGCGGCGAGATTGCCTGCCGCGTGATCAAGACCGCGCGGCGCATGGGTATCGAGACCGTGGCCGTGTACTCCGATGCCGACGCGCAGGCGCCCTTCGTCAGGATGGCGGATGAGGCGGTCCACATCGGGCCTTCGCCCGCGGCGGAAAGCTACCTGATCGCGGACAAGATCATTGCCGCCTGCAAGGAGACCGGGGCCGAGGCCGTGCACCCGGGCTATGGCTTCCTCTCCGAGCGCACCTCGTTCGCCGAGGCGCTGGCCAAGGAAAACATCTCCTTCATCGGCCCGCCCCCAGGCGCGATCGCGGCGATGGGCGACAAGATCGAATCCAAGAAGCTGGCGCGCGAAGCCGGTGTGAACGTGGTCCCCGGCTTCGTCGGCGTGATCGAGGACACCGAGCACGCGGTGAAGATCTCCAACGAGATCGGCTACCCGGTGATGATGAAGGCGTCGGCTGGCGGCGGCGGCAAGGGCATGCGCCTCGCCTGGTCGGAAACCGACGTGCGCGAAGGCTTCGAGGCAACCCGCCGCGAGGGTCTCAACTCCTTTGGCGATGACCGTGTCTTCATTGAGAAGTTCATCGAGAACCCGCGCCACATCGAGATCCAGATCCTGGGCGACAAGCACGGCAACATCCTCTACCTGAACGAGCGCGAATGCTCGATCCAGCGCCGCCACCAGAAAGTGGTCGAGGAAGCGCCGTCGCCCTTCGTCACCGACAAGATGCGCAAGGCCATGGGCGAGCAGTGCGTCGCCCTGGCGCGCGCGGTGGATTACCACTCGGCGGGCACGGTGGAGCTCATCGTCTCGGGCGCGGACCCGACGGGCGAATCGTTCTACTTCCTTGAAATGAACACCCGTCTCCAGGTCGAGCACCCGGTCACCGAGGCGATCACCGGGGTCGACCTTGTCGAGCAGATGATCCGCGTCGCCTATGGCGAGAAGCTGGCGATGACGCAGGACGACGTGAAGATCGAAGGCTGGGCCATCGAGAACCGCGTCTACGCCGAAGACCCCTATCGCGGCTTCCTGCCCTCGACCGGACGCCTCGTGCGCTACAACCCGCCGGTTGACGGCTGGAGCGATGACGGCAGCGCCAATGGCCGGCGCGGCATCGATGGCATCCGCGTTGACGATGGCGTCTACGAAGGCGGCCAGGTCTCGATGTTCTACGACCCCATGATCGCCAAGCTGATCACCTGGGGCGAGACCCGCGACGAGGCGGCCGACAAGCAGATCGCAGCGCTCGACGCCTTCGAGATCGAGGGGCTGGGCCACAACATCGATTTCGTGAACGCGATTATGCAGCACGAGCGCTTCCGCTCGGGCGAACTGACCACGGGCTTCATCGCCGAGGAATACCCCGAAGGCTTCCACGGGGCGCCCGCTTCGGACGAGCTCAAGATCAAGCTGGCGGCCGTGGCCGGTTTCATCGCCGCCGCGCGCGCCGACCGTGCGCGCCGCGTCGATGGCCAGCTGGCGACCCCGCTCGATCCGCCGGGTGAATGGACGGTGACGCTTCAGAAGGTGCCCTACACCGTCGTCGTCGAGGAGGACACGATCCTCGTCAACGATGTCGAGGTGGACCTTGCGCTCGAATACACGCCGGGCGACCGCTTCATCGATGCCGACATCGATGGCGAGCCGCTCACGATCAAGCTTGAGACCACGCGCATGGGCTTCAAGATGACCACGCGCGGTGCGATCCACACGCTTGACTGCCTGCCGACCCGCGTGTCGCAGCATTCCAAGCACATGATCGAGAAGATTCCGCCCGATCTCTCCAAGTACCTCATCTGCCCGATGCCGGGTCTGCTCGTCTCGCTCAACGTGGGCGAGGGCGACAAGGTCGAGACCGGACAGCCGCTGGCCGTGATCGAGGCGATGAAGATGGAGAACATCCTGCGCGCCGAAAAGTCGGGCACGGTCAAGGCGGTCAACGCCAAGGCGGGCGACAGCCTGGCCGTGGACGCGATCATCCTGGAACTGGAGTAACCCTTGCACCTCGACCACGACGCTGCGGCCGCGCCTGCAGAGACGATCGCCTTCGACGACTTTCTGAAAGTCGACATTCGCGTGGGGACCGTGGTCGAGGCCACGGTCTACGAGGGCGCGCGCAAGCCCAGCTACACGCTCCTGATCGACTTCGGGCCCGGCATCGGGACGCGCAAGTCGATCGGGCAGGTCGCCGCGCTCTATGAATGCGAGGACCTGGTGGGCAAGCAGATCGCCGCGGTGGTGAACTTCCCGCCGCGCCAGATCGGCAAGGCCATGTCCGAGTGCCTGACACTCGGCTTTGGGGACGGGGAAGGGCGTATCACGCTCTTCTCGCCCGACACGCCCGTTCCCAACGGCGCAAGGTTGGCCTGAGGCGATGCCCGCGCTTGTCGAAATGCTCTCCGGCGCCGAGACGCTGGAGGACGGCTTTGCCCTTGCGATCACGCCCGACTGGCAGCAGGGGCGCACCGCCTATGGCGGGCTGACCTCGGCGCTGGCGGTGGAAGCCGCGCGCCGGGTCCTGCCCGAGCCCTTGCCGCTGCGTTCGGCGCAGTTCTCGATGATTGCCCCGCTGGTGGGCCGTATCGAGGCGCGCGCGAGGATCGTGCGCGCGGGCCGCAATGCGGTCTGGGTGACAGCTGAACTGATGGGGGAGAAGGGAACCGGGTTCCTCGCGAACTGCGTCTTCATGCACCCGCGCGAAAGCGTGCTGGCACAGGGCGGCTATGCGCTACCCGATGGCCTGGTGCCGTTGGAGGACGCACCCGTCTTTGAAACCAAGGTGCTTCCGGCCTTCATGCAGATGCACTTCGACGTGCGCGTGGCTCTTCCGGCGGATCGCCTTCAGGAGGCGGACTTGTGCTGGTGGGTTCGCGTGCGTGAGCGCGAGGGGCTCGATGCCGATGTCGAGGCGGTGCTGCTGGGCGATGCCCTTCCGCCCGCCGTTCTTCCGCACCTGCCGCCGCGCACGCCGGTGAGTTCGATGCAGTGGCACGTCAACATGCTCAACACGGCGGCTCGGCCGCGCGATGGCTGGTGGCTGATCCGCTCGACCAGCCGCCAGTCGGGGCACGGTCTGGCGAGCGAGGACATCCTGCAGTGGGGTGAGGGCGGCACGCCGGCCGTGGCCGGCATGCAGTCCGTCGCGGTCTTCGCCTGATTACGATCAGGCGGGTGCCTGATCGGCGAGTGTCTTGCCCAGGAACACCTTGAGCAGCGCGAAGGCGACGAGGCCGAAGGCCGCGCTCGCCACATGCAACAGCCAGAACTGCGTCGTGTCCATCGAGGAATACCATCCGCCCACGATGCCGATGGTCTTGTTCGCGGCGAAGAAGGCCAGATAGTAGATGCCCACGACCGTCGCGTTGAGCGCGCGCGGCGCGATCTTGGTGAAGAGCGCCAGGCTGACCGGCATCAGGTGGGCAAATCCGATCGAGTTGAAGAGGTGGAACAGGACCGGCCAGAACAGGCCGATCTTCACGTCGGCCGGGGTCATGGCCGAGGCGACGACAAGGCACAGGCCGCCCACGATCATGAAGACCGAGCCGATCACCATCTTGCCCAGTTCATCGGGCTCGGTACCGGTGCGCTGCGCGCGCCACTTCCAGAACCAGGCGACTGCAACCAGCATCGAGAAGGCAAGCGCGGCATCGATCGTGATCATCCACGAGGTCGGCACCTTGTGGCCGAAGAAGGTGAGGGCAAAACGTTCGTCGGCCCAGACGAGGTAGGCGTTGAAGATTTCCTGGTTGGTCAGCATCGCGATGGCGAGAACCGGAACCAGCACCGCCAGCGTCGCGAGGCGCGGCACGTCGGCGCGCGTAAGCTTCGCGCCTTCCTTGGCTGCATCGGCCCCCTTGGCGTTTTCGCCCGGCAGCCAGGGACGGGCTTTCAGGTAGATGAGAAGGCCGATCACCATGACCACGCCCGCGGTGCCAAAGCCGTAGTGCCAGCCCAGTTCCTCTCCCGCGGTGCCCGCGACGAGCGGGGCGGCGATGACCGAGACGTTGATCGCGATGTAGAAGATCTGGAAGGCCATCGCGCGGCGCAGGTCCTTGGGGCCGTAGAGTTCGCCCACTTGGCTCGCGATATTGCCCTTGAACAGGCCCACGCCAATGACCAGCGCGATGAGCGCAAAGAGGAACAGGCCCTCGAACGCCATGAGGAAGTGGCCGACCGACATGATGACGGCGCCCGCGACAAGCGCCGCGCGGCGGCCAAGCCAGCGGTCGGCGAGGATGCCGCCGAGCACCGGGGTCAGGTAGACAAGAGAGGTGTAGTCGCCGAAGATCGCCGAAGCGAGCGGCTGGCCCTCAAGCCCGCTGTAATGCACCGAACGCAGCCAGGACAGGCCGACCACGTTGCCCACGTTCTCGGGCAGCAGCAGGTACTTGACCATGTAGAGCACGAGCAGCGTCTGCATGGAGTAGTAGGAGAAGCGCTCACACCCCTCGACGAAGGACAGATAGCCTAGGCCCTTGGGGTGGCCGAGGAAGGCGCGGTCGTCGCGTGAGGGTACTTCGTCGTGTTCGAAATCGGGCGTCGCTTCGGGGGCTGTCATGCAGGGAATGCTCGCGTAACTTTCTTATGATTGCGGGCACCATTACCACATGTTTGCGCAATGTCATGGGGGAGCCTTCCGGCACCTTTGCGTGCGCTCAGCCGTCCTTGCGTTCGGGCTTTCCGCTGCGCCGGGTCGAGGCCATGTCCTCAAGTTCGGCCTCGCTCATGGTCTCGACCATCTCGCGCGAGGCGCCTTGCAGTTCGGACTTGGGCGTCTCGCCGCGCTTGGCCGAAAGGGCCGCGCCTGCAGCTTTCTGCTGGGCCTTGGACTGGGCTTTCATGGGATATCTCCTTTTGCAAAGGAGAATGCGCCAGGGCATCGGCCCGTTCCCGAAGCGGGGTATGGCACCCGGCACGGACGGCGGCAGGCCGTGGGGACCTGCCGCCTGTGCATGCCGCTGTCAGGGGGATTCGCGAAGTGGCATGCGCGCCGCTCCCCGATCGGGCCTCGGGGTCGGCCTACAGGTATACATACTCCCATTTCCTGACGGCTTTGCGAACAGCACGCGCGCACGGTCGCACGCCGCACACATGTCGTCGTCTTTTGGAGGTGGCAGTATTTCAGGGGAACTTGGTGCCCCCTGAAAACTACTTAATCGGGCGGGCCAGTTCACTGTCGAGGAAGGGGGCTACATCGGAAAGGTCGACCTGCTTGTCGAGGTAGGTCTTGCCGATTCCCTGCATCAGGAGGAAGGGCAGGGTGCCCGCGTCCATCTTCTTGTCGTGGAGCATATGGCGCACGAGCGCGGCGCCGTCGCAGGTAAGGCCAAGCTCGGCGATCTCGGCGCGCAGGCCGACCTCGGCGATGTGGCGGGCAACGCGCTCGGCACTGGCCGTGCTCATGTGGCCCAGACGCGCCGAGTAGCGCGCGGCGAGCACCATGCCGAGCGCCACGCCCTCACCATGGAGGAGCTGGCTCGAAAAGCCGGTTTCGGCTTCCAGGGCGTGCCCGAAGGTGTGCCCCAGGTTGAGCAGCGCCCGCTTGCCGGTGGTCTCGAACTCGTCCTCGGCCACGATGCGCGCCTTGGCGGCGACCGAGTGGGCGACCGCATATTCGCGCAGTGCGCCGTCGCCCGCCAGCATGGCGGCGCCGTTCGCCTCGCACCAGGCGAAGAAATCGGCATCGTCGATCAGGCCGTACTTCACGACCTCGGCGTAGCCCGCCAGCCGCTCGCGTTCGGGCAGGGTGTCGAGCGCGGCAAGGTCGGCCAGCACCAGCGAGGGCTGGTGGAAGGCACCGACGAGGTTCTTGCCCGCAGGCGTGTTGATGGCGGTCTTGCCGCCCACGCTCGAATCGACCTGGGCGAGGAGCGTCGTGGGGATCTGGATGAACTTGCAGCCGCGCTTGAGGACAGCCGCGCAAAAGCCGGTCAGATCGCCGATCACGCCGCCGCCCAGCGCGATCACATGGTCGCCGCGCTCGACTTCGAGCGACAGCAGCCAGTTCACCGTGGCGGCCAGTTCGTCCCAGGACTTGGTCTGCTCGCCCGCAGGCAGGATGCGCCAGTGGACCTCGTGCCCGTGCGCGCGCAGCGAGGCTTCGACGATGTCCCCCCAGGCCGCGTGCACGTTCGCATCGGTGATGACAGGAACGGCGCGCTTGCGCAGAAAACCCCGGCACTCGGCACCGATCTCGGCAAGGAGGCCCTGGCCCACGCGGACCTCGTAGGGGCGCTGGGCGATGTCGACACGGATCACAGCCATTGGGTAAGTTCCTGCAAGACCTTGTTGATTGTCTGGACGTGGGGCCCTTGTCCGCTGACGATGTGGATCGGGGCCTGCGCGTAGAAGGGCTGGCGGGTCTCGCGCAGCCGGCTCAGGATCTCGCGCGGATCGCCGTTCTGGAGAAGGGGGCGGTTGTCCTTGCGCGCGGTGCGCTCGACCAGGGTATCGACGTCGCTGTCGAGCCAGATCGTGACCGCCTTTTCCAGGATGAGTGCGCGGGTTTGCGCGTTGACGAAGGCACCGCCGCCCGTCGCGATCACGATGCAGCCTTCGTTCTCGGCCATGAGGCGGGCGATCACGCGCCGCTCACCATCGCGGAAATAGTCCTCGCCGTAAGTTTCGAAGATTTCGGGAATGCGCATCTGTGCCGAGCGTTCGATCTCGTCATCGGCGTCGACGAATGGGCAGTCCAGGATTGAGGCGAGGCGTTTGCCCACGCTCGACTTGCCGACCCCCATCATGCCGACGAGCACGATGGGCCGATCGATCTGGCGGGCGAGCGCAGATATCTCCTGCGCCGAGTAGCGGGTCTGTTGAACGTCCATTGCCCCACCGCCTATAGTTGCGCTAGGTCGCAGCGCAAGCATCGGTGAAGGAAGGCGAGTGACGATTAGAATGCGTGGGCGTTTGGCTCTGGCTATGGGGCTTGTCGTTCTGGCCGCAGGTGCGGTTCTGGCCGTCGCCTGGATCGATGCCGGCGAGATGCCGATCGAGGACCAGGTCGTGCCGGTTGCCGTGCCGGAGCTGCAGCCGTGAGGGCGGTCTATCTCCTTGCGGGCGCCGCGCTCAGCCTGACGTCGGCCTGGGCGGTTGCGCAGGATTCGCCCGAGTCGCTCCTTCCCAAGATGTTCCAGGATCCCAAGCCGGCCGCCACGCCAAGCCCGACGCCTGCGCCGCGCACGAGTGCGCGTCCGGCAGCCCGGCCCGCGCCAGGAGCCGCGCCAAGCCCCGCGGCGGTCGCGACGCGACCCGGTCCTGCGCCGTCGTCGCAGCCCGGCCAGGGGGCGGTCGTCCAGCCCTTGCCGCAGCAGGCCGCGGCTGGAGATGATGCGCCCCGGAGTGACGACGGGCTCACCTTGAAGCGGCTTCCTACGCTCGAAGAGCTGGCCAAGATGTCCCCGGAAGATTTCGAGGGGCTGATCGGGCGCAAGGTCGAGTTCGACATGCCCCCGCAGGCGCGCCGTGCGATGACCCACGTGGGCCTGTTCGATGCCGACGAAGGCGGTCTGGCCGCGGATTCGCTTCAGGGCGGCGATCCGGCGCTGCTGCGCCTGGCGCTTTCGGGCAATCGCGGCGCGCTGGTTTCGCGCTGGGGGCACATCGCGCTGCGCCGCGCGCTGCTCTCGCGCCTCGATGCGCCCGAGGGCATGAGTGCGCAGGATTTCCTGGCGCTGCGCGTGGCCCTCCTGGTGCGCATGGGCGAATATGACGCCGCCCGCGCGTTATTGCAGGACATCGATATCGCGAACTACACGCCCGAGATCGGCGCGCAGGTGCTCGACATCTATCTCGGCACGGCGGACATGACCGGCCTGTGCCCGATCATGGCAACGCAGGGCTCGATGCGCAGCGATGCCGAGTGGAACGTGGCGGGCGCCATCTGCGATGCGTTTCGCGGCAACAGCAACGCCGCGCTCTCCCGGCTCGATCGCGACATGACCCGCAAGGAAATGCCGCGCATCGACCTTCTGCTGGCCCAGCGCTATGCGGGCGCGGCGGGCAAGGCGCGCCGTGCGGTCACGATCGAGTGGGACAATGTCGCGGACCTCACCCCCTGGCGCTATGCGCTGGCGCGCGGGGTCGGCATCGCGCCGCCCGAATCGCTCATGGCCCCGACCGAGGGACGCTACGATGCGGCGACGGCCCTGGCGCCAATGCTGGGCCTGGAGCGCCGTGCGAAGGCCTCGGTGCGGGCAGGGGCCTCGGGTATCCTTTCGAACGCGGCGCTGGTCGATCTCTACGCGCAGCTCTACGCCGATCCCGATACGGGCAGCGCCTGGCAGGCCCGCGCGGAAAGCCTGCGCGATGCCTACGCGCTTCCCTCGTCGGCGGCGCGTATCGCGGCGATGCGTACGTTGTGGAGTGAACTGGACGACGATGGCAGCGCCTATTGCGGGCGGGTCCTGACCGCCGCCGCGGCGGCGCGCATCGCGCCGAGCGAGGATGTCGCCGCCGAAGCCCCGGCCTTGCTGGGCTCGATGCTGGCGGCCGGCTTCGATGCTAATGCGGCGCGCTGGGCGCCCGTTGTCGAAGGTGGCAGCGAGGGCTGGGCACTGATCGTGCTCTCGGCGCCCGGGGCTAACCAGAGCGCGTCGTCGGGAAGCCTCGACAGCTTCATCGACGAGGACGCGAGTGCTGGCAAGCGCAAGGCCGGGTTCCTCGTGGCCGGGCTGGCCGGGCTGAACCGCATCGATCGCAGCCGTGCGATGGGCTATTCGAACGATCTGTCCCTGGCTCTCGATGGCGAGACGCGCTGGACGCGGGCCATCGATGCGGCAGCTGCGCGCGGTGATGGGGCGAGTGTGGTGATCCTGGCAGGCTTTGGCATGCAGGGCGCCAACTGGCGCCAGATGACCCCGCGCTATCTCTACCACATTGTGTCGGCCCTGCGCGAAGTCGGGCTTGAGGCCGAGGCGCGCATGATCGCGGCCGAGGCGGTCGCGCGCACCTGATCGCGACCGGCGTGAGGGCGTGATGGCACCGCGGGAGGATCCGCTCGAGGCGTTCCTCACGATGATGGCCGCCGAGCGCGGTGCGGCCGCCAACACCCTTGCGGCGTATCGCAGGGACCTGGAGGGCGCGCGCTCGGCATTGGGGGACCTGGCCGGAGCGGACGCAGAGGGGCTGGCCTCGCTGGCTGAGCATTGGGCCTCTCTCTCGGCCTCCAGCCTTGCGCGCAAGTGTTCGACCCTGCGTCAGTTCTACGGGTTTCTCGTCGATGAGGGGCTGCGCGAAGACGATCCTTCGCCCGCCTTGCCGCGCCCACGCACGCGCCGTCCCTTGCCGCGGCTGCTCTCGCGCGAGGATGTGACGCGCTTTCTCGCGCAGGCGGAGGACGAGGCGCACAGTGGCGAGAGCGGACCCGTTCGCCTGCTGGCCTTGCTGGAGCTGCTCTATGGCTCTGGGCTTCGTGCAAGTGAGCTGGTGGCGCTGCCTTTGGCCGGAGTGCCCCGCGATACGCCGTTCCTGCATGTTCAGGGCAAGGGTGGGCAACAGCGCATGGTGCCCGTCAGCACACGTGCGCGCGCGGCTCTCTCGCGCTGGCTTGCGGTGCGCGGGGAGGCGGCGGGTTCGCGTTTCCTGTTTCCTTCACGTGCAAGTTCCGGGCATCTGACCCGGATTCGCCTCTTTCAGCTGTTGCGGGACCTGGCTGTTCGCGCCGATCTCGATCCGGCGAGGGTTTCACCGCATGTCCTGCGTCATGCCTTTGCGACGCATCTTCTGGAGGGCGGGGCAGATCTGCGCGTGCTCCAGACGCTGCTGGGCCACGCCGATATCGCCACGACCCAGATCTACACCCATGTCGACAGCGCACGGCTCGTCGCGCTGGTCAACGAGAGGCATCCCCTGGCTCGGCGACAAGCTTGAAAGGCGCAGATGATCGGGGCTGCGGACGGCTCCTTGTAAAGTCTGCCGACACATGTGTGCAGCCGATACACAAAAACGGGCGGCAGGATGTCCTGCCGCCCGCTTCTGTCCCCAGTTACGCCAATAATGGCGAACTGGAAGGCCGGAGCCTTCGGAATTAGTTCGCGTTGGCGAGCGTGTCCGAAGTGGTGTTGAAGGTGTTGCTGAGGTTGGTGCCGAGGCTGGTCATCGCGGTGATCGCGGCAACGGCGATGAGGGCAGCGATCAGACCGTATTCGATCGCGGTGGCACCTTCTTCGTTGCGACGCAGCTTGGTGAGGAACTTCATGAATTGTCTCCTGATGTAAAGCAGTCTTGTGTACCCGGTCCGGCGCGGCCTCACTTTGTCTCAGGCTTGCCGAACGTGTTGATTGGTAGGTTGGAATAGTTGAAAAATGTTTAAGTCTGCAGAGACCTAGCCGGATGATGAGATGGCTTCGGAGGTCTTGTCGTTGACGTTGCCCCACATGCCGATGGTCTCGTCGGCGACGCTCTGCATGGCCACCACGATGACAAGGGTAATGAGGCCCATGATCAACCCGTATTCGATTGCACTCGCGCCCTGGGCGTCGCGAAGCAGGGATTGCATTCTGGTCAGGGGGAGCATCGCGGCCTCAGCCCTCGTGATGATTGGAATGGCGTCGAAATTTGCGGATTGAGCTTAAGGATTCATTAAATGAAGGCGGGAAAGTGGAAAAAAATCTGACACCGCTCGTGGTGGTCGCCGTGGCGCTGGTCGATGCGCGAGGGCAGGTCCTCATGCAGCAACGCCCTGAGGGAACGATGCACGCGGGCCTCTGGGAGTTTCCGGGCGGTAAGGTGGATCCCGGTGAGAGCGCCGAGGAAGCCGCTGTGCGCGAGATGCACGAGGAGCTGGCCGTCAGGCTCGATCCGGCATCTCTTGTGTCTGTGGGGTTCTCCAGCGGCCTTCTGGGCGCAGAGAGCGCGGGAGGGGCTGCAAGTGCGGCATCCGGGCGCAGGGCGCTTGTCCTGCTTCTTTATGCCGCGCGCGCGTGGGAGGGGGCTCCGGTCTCGCAGGAGGGCGGCCAGGCGCAATGGTATGCGGCTCAAAGCCTTGGAGAATTGGCCATGCCGCCGCTTGATTACCCGCTGGCCGATGCCCTTAAGATTTGGCTGAAACACGATTTTTCAGAAAAATATGCAGATAGGCATTGACCGATTTCGATTCCTTTTCTAGAGGCGCCTCTCCAACGCGCCCGTAGCTCAGCTGGATAGAGCATCAGACTACGAATCTGAGGGTCGGACGTTCGAATCGTTCCGGGCGCACCATTTTCTCCGAATGGTCTGTTGGAGTTTCAGGAGAAACACAAAGTGCATGCGCGCCCGTAGCTCAGCTGGATAGAGCATCAGACTACGAATCTGAGGGTCGGACGTTCGAATCGTTCCGGGCGCACCACTTGTTCCGAATGGGCTGTTGCAGCATCAGGAGGGACGCAAGATGCATGTGCGCCCGTAGCTCAGCTGGATAGAGCATCAGACTACGAATCTGAGGGTCGGACGTTCGAATCGTTCCGGGCGCACCATTCACTTCCCAGCGTTTACCGCATCAAAAAAGCCGCATCCCTCGGGAGTGCGGCTTTTTTGTTGTCTGCGCGGGTGAAGAACCTCCCGGAGCCGGGAGGGGCGAGGGCGGGCGCTCAGGCCTGCCGCTCGCGGTTGTCCTCTCCCTGGCGCAGGAAGCCCTGCGAGAGCCCGTGGTAGAGCTTGGTCTGGCACACCAGCTTGCTGACCGCATCGGCGATGATGGCAGTCAGGAAGAGGGGCAGGATCATGCCCCGGTTGGCGGTGGTCTCCATGAGGATGATGACGGCCGTCAGCGGGGCGCGCACGACGCCCACGAAGTAGCCGGTCATGCCCAGGAGGACGACCGCAGGCATGGCGTCGTCGGGGAACGCGAACGTGAGCAGTTCACCGAAACCCGCGCCCACGGAGAGGGAAGGGGCGAAGATGCCGCCCGGGGCTCCGGAGACCGCCGTTGCGGCCGTCGCCAGGAACTTGGCCGGGCCAAACCAGCCCGAGGGCGTGGATTCGCCCTCGATCATCAGCTTGGTCGTTTCGTAGCCCGTTCCCCAGGTCGCGCCGCCGGTGGCCACGCCCACGATGGCGACAACAAGGCCGCAGGCAAAGGCCGAGAGCACCGGGCGCTTGCGGATGGCCTGGAAGACCGGGTGCCCGCTGCGCGCGAAGGAGAGCATGATGCGGGCAAAGAGGCCACCGGCAATACCGCCCAGGATTCCGGCGACCGGCGTGATGAGGAGCACCGAGGTCAGCTCCAGCGTCTCATGCATGACGCCGAAGTAGACATAATCGCCTGCGATGCCGAGCGAGACGAGACCGGCGATGACCACCGCGCCCATGACGAGGACGGCAACGCGTTGCTCGAACGCGGAGGCAAGCTCCTCGATGGCGAAGGCGACACCGGCCAGCGGCGTGTTGAAGGCCGCCGCGACACCGGCCGCGCCGCCCGCGATAAGGACGCCTGCGGTCATCGGCACGCGCATCACCTTGTGGCAGGCGACCATGATGGCCGCCGCGATCTGGACGGTGGGTCCTTCACGGCCGACCGAGCCGCCCACGAGCAGAACGCCGACGGTCAGCAGCAGCTTCACGACCGCGGTGGGGATCGTGAGGAGGCGGGTGTAGGCAAGGTCGAGGTTCTTGGTCGCGGCCATGACCTGCGGAATGCCCGAGCCACGCGCCGCCGGGCTCACCCGGTTGGTGAACCACACGATCGCGGCGAAGCCGCAAGGCGTGAGCGCAAGGGTCAGGTAGATATTGTCGGACTGGAAGCGGGTGAACAGTTCCTGTGCCTTGTCACCCATCCAGGCAAAGGCAATGGCGATGAGCCCCAGGATGATCGCGCCGATGGCGGTGGCAATGCGGCGGCGGGCAAGGTCGAGCGATGAGTCGAAGCTGTGAAGAGCCTGTAGAATGCGTCTCATGCGCGCAGGGAAGGTCAACGCGGGTCCAATCGTGATTATAAGGGGCTTGCAGGTCTCGTGCAGGTTGTTGCCGGGACAATTTCTGCGCCCTCTTGCTCCAAACCTACGATGAATCGCAAGGTATTTCCCCGGATTTCCGCGCGCAGGTGTCGATGTTGCAAACTATGCAACGTGCCGGTGGGGCACTTTTCGGAACGGACCCACCAAAAAGGGCCGGGATGGTCTGTCCATCCCGGCCCCCCTTTCATCCGTGAGCCTCCAGCCCGGGGCTGGAGCCGCGAACCTTATTCGGCTGCGGGGCTTTCCTCGGCGGGCGCGGCCGGAGCCGAACCACCGATGGCCTGCGCGAAGTCGGCCGCGGTCATGCCGATGGCGAGCGAGCCGTCGGGCATGAGGCCGATGTTGGCCTTCTTGAACAGCGCGGTCGCGCCATCGCCGTTGGCGAGTTCCATGGTCACATCCTCACCCTCGAGCTTGGCGATGGTGCCGAGCACCTGGCCGTCGCTGCTCTTGATCGGGGCATCGACGACCATGGCGGCTTCCTTGGCCTGGCCGGATTCGGCCTTGGCACCCATGACGGCGGATTCGAGCTGCGCCTTGGTCATGCCGATCGTCAGGCCCTTGTCGCGCATGGCGAAGGCCTTGGTGGGAAGGCCGGCACGGGCCACGCCCGTGTTCACGGTAACCACGTCACCCGCAACGGCTTCAACGGCGCCGACTTCGTTCCCCTCGGGATCGAAGACCTTGGCGCCCACCGTCGGGGCGACCGTCTCGGCTGCGGGAGCCGCAGCGTCCTGCGCCACGGCGGCGGCGGGAGCCAGGCCCGCAGCGAGGATCGCGGCGGCGATGAGCGAATTCTTCATGGTGTACTCCTTGTTTGCTCCACGAGGCCAGTTGGGCTCGACTTCACGGAGGGTTGCCCCGGGATAACGCAGGGCCGTGCATTTGGGTCCGGCTCAAGTTGTCCGGACAACGAACGCCGTCCGAATACGAACCGCGCGAGGCCGCGCCGGGCAACAACGTGCTGCACTGCAAATGGGCGACCAAAGGTGGTGCATATGTTGCACACCCCTAATGGATGACTGCTGAACGGCTCCAGATCAACCGCTAAAATGACACTTTTTCACGGCTCGCTGTTCCAGGTCCTGGCTCTCTGCAGGCCATGACCTTGAAACCGCGCGTGGCGCAAGGGGCGTTTCCAATGTGTATGCAGGAGGTATCCGCAATGCAGTATGCTGCAGTGCACAATTATCGAAAGGGCAGGGCCCGGGTCCCCTTTGCAGGGGGGAACATTCCGGTATGTCGGCACTTTAGGGATCAGCATTCGGGCGCAGCAGGATATGGACATCGCAATGGACGAGGAGGATCACACGGGCCTTGGAACGGATCTGAAGGAGGTCTCCGGCCCCTCGGTGTGGCGCTACGCCATGGCGCGCAAGGCCCACGTTGTCATCGATGCGGACGATTATTTCAAGCTCGTGCGCGAGGCGATGGAGGCGGCGCGCCAGCGGGTCTTCCTGATCGGTTGGGACTTCGATTCGCGGATCCTGCTCTCCGATGGGCGCCGGTGGTGGCAGAAGGGGCGCAAGCACCGTTTTCCGGCGCGTCTGGGCTCTTTCATCCTGTGGTTGGTGGACCACAACCCGGACCTGGAAGTGCGCATCCTCAAGTGGAATTTCGCGCTCTTCAAGTCGCTGTTCCGAGGCACCATGCTGGTCGATCTGCTGCGCTGGGCGCGGCGTGACCAGATCGACTTCAAGTTCGATGCCGCGCATCCGCTGGGTTGCAGCCACCATCAGAAGATCGTCGTCCTCGACGATGTCTTTGCGGTGTGTGGCGGCATCGACATGACGACGGACCGCTGGGATACGAGCGAGCACCTGCCCCACGACACCCGCCGTCGCCGTCCGACCGGGCGCCTTTACGCGCCCTGGCATGACATCACGATGATGATGGAAGGCGAGATTGCCGGCGCGCTTGGCGAGTTGGGGCGCGACCGCTGGGACGTGGCGGGCGGCAAGCCGCTCGAACCCTGCAAGGCGCAGGAGGAAAGTCCCTGGCCGGAAAGCCTGCACGGTGAATTTCGCGACGTCGAACTGGGCATCGCGCGTACGCGCGCGAAATATGGCGACTGCCCGCAGGTCAGCGAGATCGAGGCCCTGTTTGTGGAGCAGATCCGCTCGGCCCGGCACTTCATCTATGCCGAGACGCAGTACTTCGCCTCGCGCGTCATCGCCGAGGCCATCTGCGAGCGTCTCATGGAAGACGATCCGCCCGAGATCATCATCGTCAATCCCTTCACCGCCGATGGCTGGCTGGAGCAGGTGGCGATGGATACGGCACGAACCCGGCTTCTTGAGATCGTGCGCGAGGCCGATCACGCCGGACGCTTCCAGCTCTATTATCCGGTCGCGAGCGACGGGACGCCGATCTACGTCCATGCCAAGCTGACGATCATCGATGACCGTATCCTGCGCATCGGTTCGGCCAACATGAACAACCGTTCGATGGGGCTCGACAGCGAGTGCGATGTTTTCCTCGACCTGGATCGGCCCGCCAATGCGGGGCGGCCCGAACTGGCGCAAACCATCTGCAAGGTGCGCCAACGCCTGATCGCCGAGCACTGCGCGCTCGACATGGACGAGGCGGCGCGCCGCCTGAAGGAAACCGGCTCGATGCGCGCGACGATCGATGGCCTGAACGAGGCGTGCGGAAATCAGGGGCGCCGACTGGTTCCTCTGCCCCTGAAAGAGCTCTCCGATGCCGAGAAGAAGCTGGGAGACAGCGCGCTCCTTGACCCGGAACGTCCTGACGAAATGTTCGAGCCGATCGAACGTCGCGGGTTGTTTCGCCGGAAAGGGGCTCTAATGCGGGTGCGCCTGAAAGAAAGATGGAAAAGGAGAAGGCGCAGATGAGCTGTCTGGACGAGCCGGACATGGACAATCCGCTCGGCAAGCCCGATGTGCCGGAGCACGTCCAGGAGGCCATTCGCACCCTGATCGGCTGGGCGGGCGATGACCCGACCCGCGAGGGGCTGCTCGACACGCCCAAGCGCGTGGCGCGCGCGTGGCTGGAATATTGCCAGGGATATCAGGAAGATCCTTCGATCCACCTGTCCCGCGTCTTCGAGGAAGTGGGTGGCTACGACGAGGTCGTGCTGCTCAAGGACATTCCGTTCCAGTCGCACTGCGAACACCACATGGCGCCGATCCAGGGCAAGGCGGCCATCGCCTACCTGCCGCGCGATCACGTGGTTGGCATCTCGAAGCTCGCGCGCGTGCTGCATGGCTATGCGCGCCGCCTGCAGATCCAGGAGCGCCTGACCGCGGAAGTCGCGCAGTGCATCTGGAATCACCTCAAGCCCCACGGCGTGGCCGTGGTGATCGAGGCCCAGCACGGCTGCATGACCGGTCGCGGCGTGCGCACGCCGGGCGTGGGCATGATCACCAGCCGCATGATGGGCACGTTCCTGGAAGATGAGCGCAGCCGCAAGGAAGTGCTCAGCCTGATGGGCTACTGATCCTTCACTGCAGGTCCTGAACGAACGAAAAAGGGGCGGCGTACCTATGGTGCGCCGCCCCTTTTTCGTTTCGGACAGGATCCGTGCTCAGAGCTTGCCGAGCATGTATTCCGCCGCGCTGACCTCGAAGGTGCCCGGGGCCTCGACGTTGAGCTGCTCGACCACGCCGTCGTTCACGACCATCGAGAAGCGCTGGCCGCGCGTGCCCATGCCGAAGCCCGAGCCGTCCATGGTCAGGTCCAGCGCCTTGACGAGGTCGCCGTTGCCGTCGGCCAGCATCGTGACGTCGGGCGAACCGGCCGCCTTGCCCCAGGCGCCCATCACGAAGGCGTCGTTGACGGCGGTGCAGGCGATCTCGTCGATGCCCTTGGCCTTGAGCTCGGCCGCCTTGTCGACGAAGCCGGGAAGGTGCTTGGCCGAACAGGTCGGGGTGAAGGCGCCCGGGACCGAGAAGAGCGCGACCTTCTTGCCCGCGAAGTAGTCGGCGCTCTGGACCGGCTCGGGGCCGCTCTCGCCCGCCTTCATCAGCTTCACGTCGGGAAGTTTGTCACCTACGGCGATGGTCATGCGTTCATCCTTCTTGGCATGGGTGTGCGGTTTCGCGTCCCCGATATAGGCCGGGCAGGGCGCCCTGCAATGCCCATGCGGTTCTGAAATCGGGAAACTCCGGGCCCGTGCGGATGGCGCTCGAAAGCGAGCGTGCATTTTTCCGGGATAGCGCTGAGCCGCTCGCGAGGTCCGGAATGATGCGTCTTTGCAAGGTGGCCCTGCGCGGTGGTCCCGCGCGGTCATGGTGGCGCTGAGTGGTGGTGCATTCAGGGTGGATATAAAGATGTCTTTATATTCGGTTTGCGTTTTGGCCGGGGGTCCTTTAATCCCTCACCAACCGCCGGCGCTTTCGGGCGTCGACATCATTCACACGATCATTCCCCAGGAGTTCCCTCGTGGCCACAGCTGATACCGCCGTTCACGACTACGCCATCGCCGACATGTCGCTCGCCGATTACGGCCGCGCCGAAATCGCGATCGCCGAGACCGAAATGCCGGGCCTGATGGCCCTGCGCGAGGAATATGGTGCACAGCAGCCGCTCAAGGGTGCGCGCATCACCGGCTCGCTGCACATGACGATCCAGACCGCCGTGCTCATCGAGACGCTGGTCGCACTGGGTGCCGAAGTGCGCTGGGCGACCTGCAACATCTTCTCGACCCAGGACCACGCCGCGGCCGCGATCGCCGCGCAGGGCATCCCCGTCTACGCCATCAAGGGCGAGAGCCTGTCCGACTACTGGGACTACGTTGGCAAGATCTTCGACTGGGGCGATGACACCGCCAACATGATCCTCGACGATGGCGGCGATGCCACCATGTTCGCGCTGTGGGGCGCGCGCGTCGAAGCGGGTGAAGATCTGTTCGAGCCGAGCAACGCTGAGGAAATCGAATTCGTTCGTTCGCTCAAGAAGTTCCTCAAGGAAAAGCCGGGCTACCTGACCAAGTCGGTCCAGGCCATCAAGGGCGTTTCGGAAGAGACCACCACCGGCGTGCACCGCCTCTACCACATCGCCAAGCAGGGCAAGCTCCCGTTCCCGGCGATCAACGTGAACGACTCGGTCACCAAGTCGAAGTTCGACAACCTCTACGGTTGCCGTGAATCGCTGGTCGACGCGATCCGCCGCGCCACCGACGTCATGCTCTCGGGCAAAGTCGCCTGCGTTGCCGGCTTCGGCGATGTCGGCAAGGGCTCGGCCCAGTCGCTGCGCAACGGCGGCGCCCGCGTTCTCGTCACCGAAGTCGATCCCATCTGCGCGCTCCAGGCCGCGATGGAAGGCTTCGAGGTCGTCACCATGGAAGAGGCCGTGACCCGCGCCGAGATCTTCGTGACCGCGACCGGCAACGAAGGTGTCATCACCGGCGAGCACATGAAGGGCATGAAGGACAAGGCCATTGTCTGCAACATCGGCCACTTCGACAGCGAGATCCAGATTTCCGCGCTCGACAACTACGAGTGGAAGGAAATCAAGCCCGGCACCGACCTCGTCACGCTGCCCGATGGCAAGCAGCTGCTGATCCTCGCGCAGGGCCGCCTGGTAAACCTGGGCTGCGCCACCGGTCACCCCAGCTTCGTGATGTCGGCCAGCTTCACCAACCAGACGCTGGCGCAGATCGAACTCTTCACCAAGTCGGAAAACTACAAGAACGACGTCTACGTCCTTCCCAAGGTCCTCGACGAGAAGGTCGCCGCGCTTCACCTTAAGAAGCTGGGCGTCAAGCTGACCGAGCTTTCGCAGCGCCAGGCCGACTACATCGGCGTGCCGGTGGAAGGCCCGTTCAAGCCCGACCACTACCGCTACTGATTTCGGACGGGCAGCCGGTCTGCCCAGCCGTTTTGCAGGATGAAGGGGCTGCGCGAAGGCGCGGCCCCTTTTTCGTTATCCGGCACAGTTTTGAGGTGGCCGGGCGGAGAGGGCATTGTCTTTGCGCGCCGTGCGCACCATAGCCAAGAGTGATGGAGACTGATCGTTTTCTGCCCCTCGTGATCGGCATTCTGCTCGCGGCCTGGACGCTGGCGGCGGCCTGGGCGATCCTCGTTGCGCGGCGCCGCCAGAAGCGTGCCGAAATGCAGCTTCGCTCGGCCCGCCGGCTTGCCCGGATGATCGAGGAGAGCCCCGCGCTGCCCTTGCTGGTCCGCTCGGACGGCCGGATCGAAGCCTCGCCCCGGCTGGCGCAGTGGCTCGGGCTCGATTCCGTGCCGCAGTACCTGACCGAACTCGACACCGGCGAGCGGGGGCTGCCCGCCGACAAGCTGACCGAACTGGCCGAAGCGGTGCGCCGCACCCAGAAGACGGCCTCGCCCTTTCGTCTGGCCGCGACGCCGCGCAATTCCTCGCGCAGCCTGGCCTTGCGTGGGCACCTGGCCGATCCGCAGGTTTCGCCCGGCGGCGCGGCGCTGGTCTGGGTCTTCGACTTTTCCGAAAGCGAGAGCGAACTCAGCCGCCTGCGCGAAGAGGCGGCCCGCGCGCGGGGTGATTTCAGCGCGCTCGTCTCGCTGATCGAGGCCGCGCCGATGCCGATGTGGTTCCGCCGCCCCGATGGCGCGCTGCAACTCGTCAACCGCGCCTATGTCGACGCCGTGGGCGGCCAGAGCGCGGAACAGGTCGTCAACGCAGGGATCGAACTGATCGAGACGGTCGAAGGCTTTACGCCGGGCGATGTCGCGCTGCAGGCGGCCGAGCGCAACGTGCCGGTCGAGCGCGTGGTCTCCACCACCATCGACGGCGAGCGCCGGGCGCTGCGCGTCTCCGACCTCCCACTCGGCGGCGAGGGCGTGGCCGGCTATGCGGTCGATATCGAGGACATGGAAGAGCTCTCGCGCTCGTTCCGCGCCTTCCGCGATGCGCAGCGTGCGCTGCTTGATCAGCTTTCGGCCGGTGTCGCCCAGTTCGACCGCCAGCGCCGCCTGTCCTTTGCCAACCAGCCTTTCCAGCGGGTGTTCAACCTGCCTGCCAGCGCCGAGCACGATCCACCGGCGTTCGAGCGTCTGCTCGATGCCGCGCGCGATGCCGGGCGTGTGCCCGAAGTGCGCGACTTTCCGGCCTGGCGCCGCGAGAAGACGGCCTGGTTCCTCTCCGACGCCACCCGTGAGGAAGCCTGGACCCTGCCTGATGGCACCTACATGCGCATTGTCGCCCAGCCGCTCCCCGATGGCGGGCTGCTCCTCATTGCCGAGGATCGCACCGAGCAGCTGCGCCTCTCGGCCATGCGGGACACGCTGCTGCGCACGCGCACGGCCATCGTCGACAGCCTTTTCGAATCCATTGCCGTTTTTGCGCCCGATGGCCGCATGCAGATCTGGAACCGGCGCTTTGCCAACGACTGGGGGTTGGAGAGCGATTTCCTCGACACCCACCCGCACGTCGAGTCCCTGCTCAAGAAGATCGCGCCGCGTCTTCGCCGCGGTGCCGAGGCGGAGAAGGTGGGCAACGTGGTGCGCGCCTCCACGCTTGACCGGACGCAGAAGGGTGGGCGTATCGCGCTTTCCGACGGGCGTATCCTTGAGTTCGCGGGCGTTCCGCTGCCGGACGGGAACGGGCTTCTGGCCGTCCTTGACATTACCGATTCGCAAAAGGCCGAGGATGCCCTGCGCGAGAGCAACGCCGCGCTCGTCGAGGCCGACGCGATCAAGACGCGCTTCCTGGCGAGCATGAGCTATGAGTTGCGCACCCCGCTCACCACCATCGGCGGCTTTGCCGAGATGCTGGATGCGGGCATCGGCGGAGACCTCAACGACAGCGGCAAGGAATACCTCGCGGCGATCCTGGCTTCCGTCACGCAGTTGGGCGAACATATCGAGAGCCTGCTCGACCTCTCGCAGAGCGAGGCGGGCATGTTGCCGCTGCGCAAGGAGCCGCTCGATCTCATGCCGTTCCTGCGTCAGGTGGCCGAGGAGAGGGTGGGGCGGCTCGACGCCATGGAGCTCACGCTCGACCTGCGCGCAGATGGCCTGCTGCGCCCGATCGAGGCGGACCGCAAGCGCCTTGCCCGGGCCGTCGGCGCGCTGCTCGATAACGCCATCGGCGCTTCGCCCAAGGGAGGGCGCATCCTTTTGCAGGCCACGCGCAAGAGAAATGCGGCAGGTGCCGACGTCGTGCGGATCCAGGTCGAGGACAAGGGCGCAGGCATGGACGGGCG
The DNA here is from genome assembly GCF_000813185.1 of Novosphingobium sp. MBES04. NCBI lineage: Bacteria > Pseudomonadati > Pseudomonadota > Alphaproteobacteria > Sphingomonadales > Sphingomonadaceae > Novosphingobium > Novosphingobium sp. MBES04. The sequence goes on from NZ_DF850489.1 coordinate 471,877, forward strand.
TACGCTCGCCCGCGCGCTCGACGGGATGAAGGTTAGCGCCGACGGCAAGAGCGTGGAGCGCCGCCAGGGGCTCGGCCTGCCGCTCGCCCGCCAGCTGATTGAGGCGCACGGCGGCACCCTGACACTGCAATCCGAGCCCGGCCAGGGCACCCAGGCCCTCGTGGAGCTGCCATGACTACGACACTCGAACTTCCTGACCTTGCCGCCATGGAACGGCTGGGCAGAACGATTGCCGAGGCGCTGCGCCCCGGGGACGTGGTCGCGCTCGAAGGCGGGCTTGGCGCAGGCAAGACCACCCTTGCGCGCGCCATCGTCGCAGGGCTTGGGCACGAGGGCGAGGTTCCCTCGCCCAGTTTTGCGATCATCGAGGTCTACGAGCCGGGCCCGGACGGCACGGGGGTACGCCTGCCGCTGGTCCACGCCGATTTCTACCGGCTCGAACATCCCGACGAGGCCTATGAGATCGGTCTTGACGAATACCGCGAGGGCGCAGCCCTCATCGCCGAGTGGCCCGATCACGCCGGAGGCTTTGAACATGAGCCCGCCTGCCTCACGCTTGCGCTCGAAGTTGCGGATGCCGGGCGCATCGCCATTGCCCGGGGCGGGGCGGATTGGCTAGGGCGGATGCCGAAATGACAGACGCTGGTGTGACAGGCCCTGAAGGGCTCGATTCGTTTGTGGCCAAGGCTGGCTGGGGGGACGCGCGCGTGGAGCCGCTGCCTGGCGATGCCTCGTTCCGCCGCTATTTCCGCCTGCGCCGGGGTGAGGACGCCTCGGCCATGCTGATGCACGCGCCGCCGCCCAACGAGGATCCGGTGCCCTTCCTGCGCGCCGCGCGCTGGCTCGATGACAATGGCCTGCGTTCCCCGCGCATCCTGGCCGAGGACGCCGCGCAGGGTTTCGTGCTGCTGGAGGACTTCGGCGATGCACGCGTGCGCGATTACCTCGATGAGTGGCCGGGCGACGAAATGGCGATCTACACCGGCGCGGTCGACGCGCTGGTCCAGCTCCATGACCTCCCGGGCGGCCCGTTCAACGACTACACGCTGAGCGAGTACCTGCGCGAGACGAGGCTCTTTACCGAGTGGTACGTGCCCGCGCAAAAGCTCTACGTCGATGTCGAAGGCTACGCCAAGGCCTGGGAGACTGTGCTGGCCGATCTCCTGCCGCGCCAGCGTCCGGGCGTCGCGGTGCTGCGCGATTACCACGCCGAGAACATCATGCTCCTGGGCTCGCTGGAAAAGCAGGGCCTGCTGGACTTCCAGGACGCGCTGGTCGGGCACCGGGCCTACGACCTCGTCTCGCTCTTGCAGGACGCGCGCCGCGACGTCTCGCCCGAAGTCGAGCAGGCGATGATCGCGCATTACGTGCGCGCGACCGGCTGTGATCCGGAGGTTCTCCTGGCCGATTACGCGCGCCTTGGCGCCCAGCGCAACGCCAAGATCGTGGGCATTTTCGTGCGCCTGTGGAAGCGCGATGGGAAGCCGCGCTATCTCGACATGATCCCGCGCGTATGGGCGCATCTCGAACGCGATCTCGCGCACCCCGCGCTCGCCCCCGTGGCGGAGTGGTTCGCCGCCAACATCCCGGCCGAATTGCGCCAGGCCAAGGGCGGGAGCTTCGCGCTGTGAGCCGCGCCCCCCTTGCCAGCGATACCGCGATGATCCTGGCCGCAGGCCTGGGCAAGCGGATGCGTCCGCTCACCGCGACCCAGCCCAAGCCGCTCGTGCGTGTGGCGCACAAGGCGCTGATCGACCACGCGCTCGACAAGCTCGAGGCGGCGGGTATCGCGCAGGCCGTGGTCAACGTGCACTATATGGCCGATGCCCTGGAAGGGCATCTGGAGGTGCGCAAGGCAGGCCCGAAGACGGTCATTTCCGATGAACGCGCGCAGCTTCTGGAAACGGGCGGGGGCATGGTCCATGCAGCCGACACGCTGCCTGATCCCTTCTTCTGCCTCAACAGCGACAACATCTGGCTCGATGGCCCCGAGAACGTCTTTGCCGACCTTTCGAACGGCTGGGATCCCGAGCGGATGGACGCGCTGCTCCTGATGGTGCCGCACGCCCGCGCGCGCAACTACCGGGGCGAGGGCGACTTCCACCTCGACGCCGAGGGCCGCGTTTCGCGCCGCAAGCCGGGCCGTGTCGCGCCCTTCATTTACACCGGCATCCAGATCGTTTCGAAGCGCCTCCTGCGCGAGGCGCCTGAAGGCCCGTTCTCGACCAATATCCTGTGGAGCCGCGCCATCGAGGAAGGCCGCCTGTTCGGCATTTCGCATCAGGGCGAGTGGTTCGAGGTGGGCGAGCCCGGCGCGATCAAGCCGACCGAAGAGTATCTCCTTGGTGCCTGATCTGTTTGCGGCGGGGGACGAGCCTTCGCCCAGTGTCTATTCGATTGCCGCCCACCGCGGGTTTGCCGATGCGCTCGTAGCAGGTCTCGTGCCGCGCTACGCCGATGCGGATCTGGGCCTTGCGCGCCTGACCCTGCTGCTCCCCAGCCGACGCACCGTACGTACGGTGACCGAGGCCTTCGTGCGCTATGCGGGCGAGCAGGGCATGGGAACCGAGACCGCCGACGGTGCGCGCGCGCCCACGGGCATGTTGCTGCCGCGCATGGCGGTGGTGGGCGATCTTGATCTTGACGAGGCGCTCGGGCCCTTGCTCGATCCCCTGGGCGCGGCGGACATTCCGCCCGCCTGCGATCCCACGCGCCGCTGGCTGCGTCTGGCCCATTACCTGCGCCATGTCGAAGGCGATGCGGCGGGCAAGGGGCCTGCGCTTTTGCGCCGTGCCTTCGAACTTGGCAGCACCATGGATCGGCTCCTGGTCGAAGGCATCGCGCCGATCGATCTCCTTTCCGACGAGGTCGTGGCCATCGTTGGTGACCTCTCGAAGCACTGGGAGGACAACACCCGCAGCTTCCTCAAGGTCCAGCAGTTCTGGATCGCGGAACTGGCAGGGCGCGGCGAGATCGACGCGCCTGAGCGGCGCAACCGTCTCTTCGCCCATGCCGCCGAGAGCTGGGCGGCGAACCCGCCCGAATTCCCCATCGTCGCGGCGGGTGTCACCAGCGCCTCGCCCGCGCTTGCGCGCCTCCTGCGGGTGGTGAGCGAACTGCGCGATGGCGCGGTGATCCTGCCCGATCTTGACCTTGGCCTCGATCCGGAGGTCTGGGAGGAACTGGGCAGCGCCGGCAAGCCCGCCGAGCCCGAGGACCCGCCGTTCGGGCGCCACGATGCGGTCACGCACCCCCAGTATCACCTGAAGCTCCTGCTCAACCGCATGGGCCTGTCGCGCACGGACGTGCGACCTTGGCACCGTTCGGGGATGGCGGCCTCGCCGCCCGAGCGCAAGGCGGCGATTTCCAACCTCTTCCTGCCGCCGCGCGCCTCGGCGGCCTGGGTGAGCCTGCCCGCCGACAAGCGCCGTCTTTCCGACGTGCGGCTGATGGAGAGCGTCCATCCCGGCGAGGAAGCGCAGGCCATCGCGCTCCTTATCCGCGAGGCGCTGGAAACCCCTGAACGCCGCGTCGCGCTGGTGACACCCGACCGCGGCCTTGCCGCGCGCGTTGTCTCGCATCTTCAGCGCTGGGGGATCACGGCGGATGACACCGCAGGCCAGCCCCTGCCGCAGACGGCGGCGGGCCGTCTCTTCCTGCTGGTGGCCGAAGTTCTGGCCGAACAGGGCGCTCCGGTTCCGCTCATCGCACTCCTCACGCATCCGCTGGCAGGGAGCGGGGAGGGCCGTGCGCGCTGGCTCGAATCCGCGCGCCGTCTCGATCTGGCGCTGCGCGGGCCGCGTCCGGCCGCCGGGCTCGCCCCTCTGGCTGCGCTCGCCAAGGACAACCGGCTGGGCACATGGTGGGAGAAGGTCGAGGCCTGCCTTGCGCCCCTGTTCGAACTCTACGCCGCCGAACCGCTTGAAAAGGCGCTGGGTGTCCTGACCGAAGCGGCCGAGGCGCTGTGCGGTGAGAACCTGTGGACCGGCGCGGATGGCCGCGCGCTCAGCGCCTTCATCGAGGAACTGCGCGCCGGAGCGTCGGCAGCGGGCACGCTTGTCGATGCGCGCGATATCCACGCGGTGCTGCGCGACGCGATGGACCGCACCTCGGTGCGACCTCCCTGGGGCGGACATCCGCGCGTGTCGATCTACGGCCTTCTCGAAGCGCGCATGAGCCGCGCCGATCTCGTCATCTGCGGGGGCCTCACCGAGGGTGTCTGGCCTGCCAGTCCGTCGCAGGATTCGCTCCTGCCGCCAGCTGTCCTGCGCGCTCTGGGCGTGCCGGGCGCGGATTTCCGCATCGGCCTTGCCGCACACGACCTCGCCGCTGCACTGGGTGCACCCGAGGTGGTGCTGAGCTGGGCGCAGCGCGATGAGGGCGGTCCCGTCATCCCCTCGCGCTTCGTCCTGCGCGTGAAGGCGATGCTGGGCGATCAGGTCGGGCGCCATCTGGAGCGCGAGATCCCGCGCCTCGCCCGCCTTATCGACGACGCGCCGCGCGCCGCGCCCCATCCGCGCCCGCAGCCCATGCCCAGCGCCGAGCAGCGCCGAGTCGCCGTCTCGGTCACGGGGCTCGACCGCCTGCGCGGCGATCCCTACCAGTTCTACGCCAGCGCGGTCCTCAAGCTGCGCAGCCTCGACAGCCTCGATGCCGAGCCGAGCGCGGCCTGGCGCGGCGAGATCGCGCACCTCATCATGCAGAAGTGGCACGAGGCGGGCGAACCCAAGGAGGGCCTCCACGCCATTGCGCAAAAGGTGCTCGACGATGAGAGCGCCCACCCGCTGATGCGCGCCTTGTGGTGGCCGCGCCTGTCCGCCGCGCTGGAAACGTTCGAGGGCCTTGTCCTGGCGGGCAAGGAAGAAGGCCGCGAGGTTCTGGGCGTCGAGAAGTGGGGCCGCATGGACTACCGCGACGTCACGATCCTGGGTCGCACCGACCGGCTCGACCGCAAGGCCGATGGCACCATTGCGGTGGTCGATTACAAGACCGGCCAGCCGCCCTCGGGCACGCGCGTCGAAGAGGGCTTTGCGCTCCAACTTGGCGTCACCGGTCTCATCGTAGAGGCGGGAGGCTTCGAAGGCGTCGCCGGAGAGGTTACGGGCTTTGAATACTGGTCGATGGCCAAGGCCAAGGACGGCTCGATCGGCTACATGAACGAGCCGGTGCGCGAGGGCCGCAAGAAGTCGGGCCTCGTGCGCGAAGAGTTCCTCGACCGCACGCGCGAGTATCTGGACGATGCGCTCAGCCGCTGGATTCTGGGCAACGAGCCCTTCACCGCGCGGCTCAATCCCGACCTCGATCTCTATTCCGATTATGACCAGCTGATGCGCCTCGACGAATGGATTACCGGGCTGGGCAAGCCCGCCCGCAAGGAGGACACCCCATGAGCGGCCCGGCCAAGGTCTACCCGCTGCACGGCAACCAGATGCCCGCGGTGAACCCGCTCGACACTGTCTGGCTTTCCGCTTCGGCGGGAACGGGCAAGACGCAGGTGCTCTCCTCGCGCGTGCTGCGCCTGCTGCTCCAGCCGGGGATCTCCCCCTCGCAGATCCTGTGCCTGACCTTCACCAAGGCGGGCGCAACCGAGATGGCCGCGCGCATCAACGGCACGCTCGCCGAATGGGTCCGCATGGAGGATGTCGAGCTTTTTCCGCGCCTTGAAGCCATCGGCGCGCCGACCGATGGCGCGACGATGGCGCGCGCGCGCACGCTCTTTGCCGCCGTGCTCGATTGCCCGGGCGGCGGGCTTCGTATCGACACCATCCACGCCTTCTCGCAGTGGCTGCTCGCGACCTTCCCGCTGGAAGCGGACCTCATTCCGGGCAGCCGCCCGATGGAGGACCGCGAACGCACGTTGCTCGCCAAGCAGGTCCTGGCCGATCTCCTGGTCGAAGCTGAGGAGGACCCGCTCGGCGATCCGCAGCTGCTCGATGCGATCTCGGCGCTGTCGCTGCGCCATGGTCCCGATGCCGTGGTGGGCTTCCTGCTGCGCTGCGCAGGCGCGCGCGAGGTCTGGTTCGGGCCGGGAAGCTGGCAGGCGGGTGACATGCGCGCGCATGTCCTGCGCCTCCTGGACCTTCCCCCGCAGGCCGACGCCGACATGCTGGCTGAACTGTGCTCGGATGCGCGTTTCGACGTGGCTTCGCTGCGCCGCTGCATGGAGGTGAACCACGAGTGGAACACCAAGACCGGCCTGGAAGCGGTCGACCGGATCAGCGAGTGGCTGCTGGGCAATCCGACCCAGCGCGCGGCCTCCATTGACGACATGGCCAAGGCCTTCCTTACCCAGAAGGGCGAGCCCAAGGCTAGCAAGTCGCAGGACAAGTTGGAGCCCTCCTATCCCGACTACGCCGCGCGCGTGGTGGCGGGGATCGAGGGGGTGCGCACCTTGCGCGCGATGCTTGATCTTGTCGATCATCTGGTCCCTTCGCTGCGACTGGGCCGGGCCTTTGCGATTGCCTGGGACGAAGCGAAGAGCCGTGAGGGCCTGATCGATTTCGACGATCAGATCCGCCGCGCCGCCTCGCTCCTCAAGGACAAGGCGCAGGCGGACTGGATCCGCTACAAGCTTGACCGCCAATTCGATCACATCCTCGTCGACGAGGCGCAGGACACGAACGAGCAGCAGTGGGACATCATCTTCGCGATGGCCGAGGAGTTCTGGGCGGGCGCGGGCCAGCACGAGGACCGGCTGCGCACGCTCTTCGTCGTGGGCGACTACAAGCAGGCGATCTTCCGCTTTCAGGGCACCAGCCCGGAGAACTTCCGCAAGGCCGCCGGGCGCGTGCGCAGCCTGATGCGCGCGGCTGCGCGCAATGCCGCGCAGCTTCGCGCCGAATACGAACCGCGCGAGATGCAGGAACTGGGGCTGGAGCGCAGCTTCCGGACAGCGCAGCCCGTCCTCGATTTCGTCGACCAGGCGATTGCCGGGATCGGCCATGAACGCTTCGGCCTCGACCGGGCTGCGCAGCGCCACCAGGGCGAGGAGCGCCCGGGCTACGTCGCGCTGTGGCGTCCGGTCGGTTTCGACACGGGCGAAGAGGAAGAGGCTCCGGAGGATCCGGGCGAGGGGGACGAAGGCGAGGAGACCTGGCTCTCCGGCCCCAACCGCCAGATGGCCGACCGCATCGCGCAGCAGGTGCGCGAGTGGCTCGACCCGCATGGCGATGGCTTCACGCTTTCCAAGGGCAAGGTTCGCCGCGCGACGGCAGGCGACATCATGGTGCTGGTGCGCCAGCGCAAGGAGCTCGCGGGTCTCATCGTTGCGCGCCTTCATGCTGCTGGCGTGGACGTGGCCGGTGTCGACCGTCTGCGTCTGGGCGCGCCGCTGGCGGTCAAGGACCTGGTCGCGGCGCTGCGCTTTGCAGCCCAGCCGCTCGACGATCTGAACCTGGCGAGCCTGCTCGTATCCCCGCTTGTCGGCTGGAGTCAGGAACAGCTGCTTGCCCATGGCTACCGCGACAAGCACGTGCGCTTGTGGGACCACCTGCGCGCCTCTTCGGACGCCGAGGTCGGGCGCACGCTGCTCCAGCTGGGCGAACTGCTTGCGCTGGCCGATTACGAGCCGCCCCATGCGCTCTTGCAGTGGCTGCTCGTTGGCCCGTGGAGGGCGCGGCGCAAGCTGATCGCGCGGCTGGGCAGTGAGGCGGGCGATCCCATCGACGAGCTGGTCAACGCCGCGCGCGCCTATGCCGTCACCGACACGCCCAGCCTTGCGGGTTTCCTCGCCTGGTTCGAGGCAGGCGATGGCGAACTGAAGCGCGAGGCGGACAACGCAGGCGGGCAGGTGCGCGTGATGACCGTGCACGGCTCCAAGGGCCTGCAGGCGCCCATCGTGATTCTGGCCGACGCCACCGGCAATCCTGAAAGCGCACGCGAAAGCGGCGTTTCGCTGCCCGATCCGCGCGACAAGAACCGGCGCATCCCATTCCCCCCGCTGTCCAAGGCGGAGAAGGTGGGCCCGGTGGCGGAGGAAATCGCGCAGGCGCGCGAGGCGGACGAGCAGGAGCACTGGCGCCTCCTCTACGTCGCCATGACCCGAGCTGAGGAAGCGCTGTTCGTGGGCGGCGCGCTGGGCCCGCGCGACAAGGGCCAGCCTGCCCCCAAGAGCTGGTACGCGCAGCTGCGCACGCTGTTCGAAGGGCAGGAGGAAGAGGCCGACGCGATCTGGGGCGGGGCCTTCACGCAAGGTTCGCTGGGGCCCTTCGTGCCGATGCGCGCGGCACCGGCCGAACTTCCTCTGCGTGCGCCTCTGCCCGAGTGGACCGGACGTGTTCCCGCCGCCGAACCGCGCCCGCCGCGCCCGCTCGCGCCCTCGGCGCTGGGTGAGGAAGATGCGCCCGATCCGCCGTTTCCGCCGGGCGCCGGGCAGCAGGCCGCGCGGCGCGGGACAGTGCTCCACGCGCTTCTGGAGCGCCTGCCCGCGCTCACGCCCGAACAGCGTGAGGCCGAGGCCGAACGCTGGCTCAAGCGCAACGCGAAAGACCTGCCAACAGAGATGCGCAGTGCGATCCTGGCCGATGCGCTTGGCGTGGTGGCCAATCCTGCGTGGGCCGAGATCTTCGGGCCGGACAGCCTTGCCGAAGTGCCGGTGGCCGCCATTGTCGGCGGACAGGTGGTGGCGGGCACGATTGACCGTCTCGTGATCGGGCCCGACCGGGTGCGGCTGGTCGACTACAAGACCTCGCGCCGTCCGCCCGCTTCGCTGGGCGAGGTTCCGCGCGGGGTTCTGCGCCAGATGGCGGCCTATGCCGCGGCGCTTGAACAGACCTTCCCGGGCCGCGATGTGGAGGTAGGAATCCTCTACACGTCCAGCCCGCAGCTCATCGAAGTGCCCGCCGATGTGCTCGAGGCGCACAAGCCCGCCTTGGCGGCAGCGCAGTAAAGCTTTCGGTCCGAGCCGTTGCCAGCGGCGCTTTCATCCCTAGATTGACGATCAAACACCGTTTCGAGGAGTTCTCCCAATGCCTACGATTGCCGTAACCGATTCCAGCTTCGAAGATGACGTCCTCAAGTCCGAGACGCCCGTTCTCGTCGATTTCTGGGCCGACTGGTGCGGTCCGTGCAAGATGATCGGCCCGGCTCTCGAAGAGATCTCGGACGAGCTCGACGGCAAGGTCAAGATCGCCAAGATGGATATCATGGCCAACACCGAAGTGCCCGGCCAGATCGGCGTGAAGTCGATCCCGCTGATGGTGCTGTTCAAGAACGGCGAAGCCGTCGCCCAGAAGCTGGGTGCCGCGCCCAAGAACGCGCTCAAGGGCTGGATCGAAAGCGAGATCTGATCGCACCGATCCCAAGCGCCCTTCAGGGCCTTACCGGACCCCTTCCACGCCTTGGCGCGGGAGGGGTTCAGTGCATCTGGAGAGCAAGCCTGGCGAAGTCCGCCCACAGCTCGGGCGAGGCGGCGCCGACCAGATCGCGGCGCTCGTATTCGTCGACGCGGTATGGGGTGCCGTCGGGGCGTGCGGCCATGCCGCCCGCTTCGTTGAGGAACAGGACGCCCGCCGCGTGGTCCCAGGGCAGGGTGCGGTTGAACATCGAGACATCGTTGGTGCCCAGCACCAGGCGCGGGTACTGCTCGGCCGCGCAGCGCGGGATGTCGACGAGCGTGTAGTGCGGGGCGGCGAGCGCCATGAATTTCTCGCGCGTGCCCTCTTCCATGAACAGCGTCGAGATTGCCGCGACGGGCGGCGTCTCGCCGCTGGTGCGTGCGTTAATGCGGTACTCGCCGATATGCGCGCCCTTGCCCAGACCTGCGTGGCAGAAGCGTCCGGTCAGCGTGTCGAGTATCCAGCCGCCGATGGTCTCACCCTTGTCGGCGAGCGCAACGAGGACGCCGAAAGGCGCTTTGCCTTGCGAGAAGTTCATCGTCCCGTCGAGCGGATCGACGATCCAGCACAAGTTGTCCTTGAGCTTTTCCATCACCGTGGGATCGGCCGCGACCGCTTCCTCGCCCACGACACAGGCTTCGGGCAGGATCTGCGAGAGGCGCGCGGTCAGGATCGCCTCGCTCTCCTGGTCGGCGATGGTGACGACATCGTTCACCCCCTTGTCCATGATCTGGTCGAGCTCAAGCTTGCGGTAGCGCGCCTTGATGGCCCGGTCCGAGGCTTCGCGCATGACGGTTTCGACGGCGCGGGTCAGGGCAGGGGTGATCATGGGAGGGACCTTTCGGGTCTGGCTCAGGAGAGGGGGAGGGCGACGTGCTCTCGGTAGGCCGGGCGTTCCAGCAGGCGCTGGTACCAGGCATGGACGTGCGGCAGGTCGGCGGTTTCGGGTGCGAGCGTGAACCACGAGTGGATGAACGGGCCCATCGCGATGTCACCGACGCCGATCTGGTGGCCTGAGAGCCATGGCGTTGTCGCAAGTTGCGCGTCCAGCACGGCCAGCAGTCGCTCACATGTGGCTTTCGAGGCGGCAATGGTGGCGGTGTCGCGCGCCTCTTCGGGCGTGCGCACAAGGCCAAGGTACATGTCCTTCTGCGCCGCGCCGTAGCCGGTCTGCCAGTCCATCCAGCGCTCGGCGAGGGCACGGTCGATGGGATCGGCGAGGTACCAGCGCGGGCCACCGTATTCGGCGGCCATGTAGCGCACGATACTGTTCGATTCCCACAAGGTCAGCTTGCCGTCCGCGATGGTCGGGATCAGCTTGTTGGGGTTCTGCGCGAGGTACTCTTCGGAAAAGCCGAAGGACCCGCCCATGTCGATGCGCGTGAAGGCGAGACCCAGTTCGGCGGCGAACCAGACGACCTTGTTCACGTTGTGCGAATCGGGCCGCCCCCAGATGCGGAAGAAAGGCTCGGTCATGGGGCGCTGTGCCTTAGCTGCGGTAGTCGGCGTTGATCGAGATATAACCGTGCGTGAGGTCGCAGGTCCACACCGTCGCCTGGCCATCGCCAAGGCCCAGGTCCACCTCGATGGTGACATCCTGGCCCTTGAGGTGGGCGGCGACCGGTGCCTCGTCGTAGTCGGCCAGCGGCAGGCCTTCCTTCGCGGCCCAGGTGCCGCCGAAGCCGATGGAGAGCGTGTCGCGGTTGGCCGGTTCGCCCGCCTTGCCCACGGCCATGACGACGCGGCCCCAGTTCGCGTCCTCACCCGCAATGGCGGTCTTCACCAGTGGCGAGTTGGCAATCGCCATGCCGACCTTGCGCGCGCTCTCGTCCGAAACCGCGCCCGTCACCGAGACGGCGATGAACTTGTTGGCGCCTTCGCCATCGCGCACGACGAGGTGGGCAAGCTGACGGCACACGTCCTGGATGGCGGCGGCAAAGGCATCGGCGCCCGAGCTCTGCGCGGTGACGAGCGGCGCATTGCCCGCCTTGCCGGTCGCAAAGGCGAGCACGGTGTCGCTGGTCGAGGTGTCGGAATCGACCGTGATGCACGAGAAGCTGCGCAGGTTCGCGGCCGAGAGGCATTCCTGCAGGAAGGCCGGTTCCACGGCGGCGTCGGTGAAGATGTAGCCCAGCATCGTGGCCATGTCGGGCGCGATCATGCCCGAACCCTTGATGATGGCGCCCAGCGTGACCTTGGTGTCGCCGATCATGGCCGTGGCGCTCGCGCCCTTGGCGAAGGTGTCGGTCGTCGCGATGGTGTTGGCGGCCTCTTCCCAGGTGCACGGCGCGGCGGAGAAGGCCTTTTCAACGCCCTCGCGCGCCTTGTCCTTGGGGAGCGGCACGCCGATCACGCCGGTCGAGGAGACGAACACGTCCTCGCGCGCACAGCCCAGGTTCCCGGCCACCTGGTCCATGATCTGCTCGACCGCCTCGCGCCCGCGATAGCCGGTGAAGGCGTTGGAATTGCCCGCATTCACCACCAAGGCGCGGGCGGTGCCCCGCTTCACGTTCTCGCGGCCGATCTCGACCTCGGACGAACAGCATAGGTTCTTGGTGAACACGCCGGCGACCGCGGTCCCCTCGGTAAAGGTCACGTAGGTGAGGTCGCAGCGGCCCCAGTCCTTGTACCCCGCGCGCACGACATGCGGGGTCACGCCTGCAATGGCAGGCACTTCGGGGAAGGGCTGGGCGAGCGGGCTGACGGGATGACTCATGGCAAAAGCGCCTAGCGCATGGCCCCGCAAGGTCAAGTATCGGCGAGGAAGCGGCCGAAATTTGGGACCAATTGCGCTTGGTAGTGGACAGTGGTGATGAGGGTTACTATCTCCCCGGCATGGCCAATCGCCTGCTATTGACCCTGCTTGCCCTCCTGACGGGCCTTGCCGCCCATGCCGAGGCGCCGCAGGCGCGCGCCGGTCAGGTGCCTTCCGCGCAGCAGGTGGCGCTTCTGGTCGAGACCGGACAGGCCCGGGCGCCGCGCGCGCCGGTGGCGCTGGCCCGTCTTCCCGAACCGGGGCTTCGCAATACGCGCCTTGTCGCGCTTTCGGCCCAGCCGGGACAGCCCGCTGCGCCGCGCGTTCGGGCCGCGCAGACCGGGATCGACCGCGCGCGCGAATAACGCGGCCCACCAACATGAATTTCGCCGCCCCACCGGAGCGGCCTTTTCCGCGTGCGCCTGGTGTCCTGTGTGAGGGACCTTCGCGCCGCGTGATCACCGCATTTTCCAGATTCTCCTAAAAACAGGGATTCCGCCATGCTCGGCGCACTCGTCAAGAACATCTTCGGCTCGTCCAACGAGCGCCACGTCAAGTCTCTGCGCAAGGTCGTCGACCAGATCAACGCGTTCGAACCCGCCATCGAGGTGATGAGCGATGAGGAACTGGCCGCCCAGACTCCCAAATTCCGCGAGATGCTCGCGAACGGCTCCACGCTCGATGACCTGCTTCCCGAGGCTTTTGCCACCGTGCGCGAGGCCTCGCGCCGCGTCTTTGGCATGCGCCACTTCGACGTTCAGATGATCGGCGGCATTGTCCTGCACCGCGGCGAGATCGCGGAAATGCGCACGGGTGAGGGCAAGACCCTGGTGGCAACGACCGCCACCTACCTCAACGCGCTGGAAGGCAAGGGCGTTCACGTCATCACCGTGAACGACTACCTGGCTCGCCGCGACGCCGAGGAAATGGGCCGTCTCCACAACTTCCTGGGTCTCACCATCGGCGTCATCGTCCCCAACCTCGACGAGTTCCAGCGTCGCGAGGCCTATGCCGCGGACATCACCTACGGCACGAACAACGAGTTCGGGTTCGACTACCTGCGCGACAACATGAAGCACGAGCGCAGCCAGATGGTGCAGCGCGACTTCAACTTCGCCATCGTCGACGAGGTTGACTCGATCCTGATTGACGAGGCGCGCACCCCGCTCATCATCTCGGGGCCCACCGACGACAAGTCCGAGCTCTACATCGCGGTCGACGCAGTGGTAAAGCAGCTCTCGGACGAGGATTACGAGAAGGACGAGAAGACCAAGAACATCACGCTGACCGAGGACGGCGTGGAGAAGGTCGAACGTATTCTCGAGGCCGAAGGGCTGCTGGAAGGCTCCAACCTCTACGACGTCGAGAACACGCAGGTCGTCCACCACCTCGACCAGGCCCTCAAGGCCGTGGTCATGTTCAAGCGTGACACCGACTACATCGTGAAGGACGACAAGGTCGTCATCATCGACGAGTTCACGGGCCGCATGATGGACGGACGCCGCTGGTCGAACGGCCTGCACCAGGCGGTCGAGGCCAAGGAAGGCGTCAAGATCGAGCCTGAGAACCAGACGCTCGCCTCGATTACCTTCCAGAACTACTTCCGCATGTACCCCAAGCTCTCGGGCATGACCGGTACGGCTGCGACCGAGGCGGCCGAGTTCTTCGACATCTACAAGATGAACGTCGTCACCATCCCGACGAACAAGCCGATTTCGCGCATCGACGAGGAAGACGAGTTCTACAAGAACACGATGGACAAGTTCGCGGCGATCGCGAAGCTGATCCGCGACAAGCACGAGAGCGGCCAGCCGGTGCTGGTCGGCACGGTCTCGATCGAGAAGTCGGAACTGCTCTCGGACTTCCTTAACAAGGAGGGCGTCAAGCACTCGGTCCTCAACGCCCGCTTCCACGAGATGGAAGCGCACATCGTGGCGCAGGCAGGCCGTCTGGGCGCGGTGACCATCGCCACCAACATGGCCGGGCGCGGCACCGACATCCAGCTGGGTGGCAACCTTGAGTTCCGGATCGAGGCCGAGCTTGCCGACATGCCCGAAGGGCCTGAGCGTGAAGCCGGTGTCGCCCGTATCAAGGAGGAAATCGCGGCCGAGAAGGCACAGGTGCTGGAAGCCGGCGGCCTGTGCGTGATCGGCACCGAGCGCCACGAAAGCCGCCGTATCGACAACCAGCTGCGCGGCCGTTCGGGCCGTCAGGGCGACCCCGGCCTTTCCAAGTTCTACCTGTGCCTCGAAGACGATCTCCTGCGCATCTTCGGCCCCGACACGCTGTTCTCCAAGATGATGAACAGCAACCTTGCCGATGGCGAGGCGATCGGTTCCAAGTGGCTTTCCAAGGCCATCGAGACGGCGCAGAAGAAGGTCGAGGCGCGCAACTACGAAGTGCGCAAGCAGGTCGTCGAATACGACGACGTGATGAACGACCAGCGCAAGGTCATCTACGAGCAGCGCTCGGACATTATGGACGCAGAGGCGCTCGACGACGTCGTGCTCGACATGCGCCACGACACGGTCAACACGCTGGTGGCCGAGGCCTGCCCGCAAGGCTCCTATCCCGAGCACTGGAACATCGAGGGGCTCAAGGAACGCGCGAAGGAAATCCTGGGCGTCGAAGCGCCCATCGATGCGTGGGTCGAGGAAGATGGCATCGATCCTGAAGGCATCGAGGAGCGCCTTGCCGAACTCGCCGACGCGCATATGACCGCCAAGATGGAGAGGGACGATCCGGCGATCTGGCGCCAGGTCGAAAAGTCGATCCTGCTCGATCGTCTGGACCACCATTGGAAGGACCACCTCGCCACGCTCGACGCGCTGCGCCAGGTCGTGTTCCTGCGTGCCTACGCGCAGAAGACCCCGATCAACGAGTACAAGCAGGAAGCCTTTGGCCTGTTCGACTCGATGCTCTCGGCGATCCGTGAGGATGTGACCCGCATCCTGGCGATCAGCGAACTGCGCATGCCCGAGCCGATCCAGGAGCCGAGCCTTCCCGAACTGCCCGACTTCCTGACCGGGCATATCGATCCGCTGACGGGCCTCGATAATTCGAACGACGGTGACGGTTCGGCGCTCAATCCGGCGCTGTTCGGCTCGCTCGCGGGCAGCCCGCAGGCGACCGCAAGCCCGGGCGGCACGGCCGAGAACCCTTACGCGCACATGGAGCTCAGCCGTAACGCGCTGTGTCCGTGCGGTTCGGGCAACAAGTACAAGCACTGCCACGGCGCGCTCGTCTAAAGGTCCGACCGACCGGCCGGATAGAACGAAGGCCCGGCTCCCGCAGATCGCGGGAGCCGGGCCTTCGTGCATTCGGTGGTACCCGTGTGTCCGGTCCGCGGGTCAGACCGGCATGTCGATGAAGGTCCCGTGCGCGATGGTGTGGAGGTAGCTGTCCGCGTCCTCCCGCCCATAGGCGCTGGCCACCAGGGGAATGGCGCGCGCGCTGCCGCTGTCGTCGAGTGCGTCCTCCGGCGGGGCCTGTGATGGCGTGAAGGTACGCACGAGAGCCTGCCGGATCGCGCGGGCGTCCTCGGCGCTCAGCTTTCCGGTCGCCACGTCGCTGTCGATGCGCCGTGCGAGCGCGGTGCGGAAGGCGTCGGCATCGAGCGTGCGCGTGGCGATGGCGGCCGCTTCCTGGGTGAGGTCGCGTATCTCGCTTTCGACATAGGCTACCCTTTGCGCGGCCAGTCCGCTTCCACGCAGCAGGTTGGTCACTTCGGCCCCGGATACGACAGCACTGATGCTCATGTCCCTCACCTCGCGTTTCCCGTCGTTCGCATGATGGCACCGCAAAAAGATTGCAAAGCTGCAAGCAGGGTAGTCCGCAGAGTTCCGGGTGACGCTCAGGTGGGCTCGCGGGTAACCGGGTCGAACGGGGGATAGAGTTCATAGATTTCGAGGGCCGGATCGAAATGGTCCCAGGGCAGGGCGTCCTTGCCGTAGATCACGTTTTCGGGGGTGACTTCGCCGGGCTCGTCGAGCGATCCGGCCTGGATCATCACGTTTTCACCAGGCAGTGCGCCCGAGGTGAAGATACGCCCACCGCAGGTGCCGCAAAAGTGGCGGGAAACCGCGCCGCCGCTCTCTCCGGCGCTGGTGTATATCGACGGCTCACCGTCGATGTGAAGCTGGTCGCGCGCGATCCCGACGATGGTCGTGTGCCCGGTTCCGGTCGCCTTCTGGCAGTCCCGGCAACAGCACTGCGTCTCGAACAGGCTGGGGCCCGTCACGCGGTACCGGATCGCACCGCACAGGCATCCTCCGCCGTATTCACGGTTCGCTTTCAGCATCCTCTTTCCTCTTCCATTTCGGTTCTTGTCGTTGGGGCCAAGGCTACCAGCGAGGCCCCGGCCTGCCTACCGGCAAGAAAGGCCCTCAGAACGTCACACCCAGTTCCAGGGCAAGAGTGCGCGGGCGCGGGGCGAAGACCTGGCGCGCACCCAGCGAGGTGGCGAGCACCTGCTCGGGACGGTGCGTGTCGAGCGCGTTGCGCAGGCTGAGCGACAGGTCCCAGCCGCCCCGTTCCACACCCGCCGCCAGATCGAGGCTCGCCCGCGCAGCAGTTCGGGCATAGCTCGATTGCAGGGTATTGAACTGCGAGGCAAAGCCGCTCGAAGCCACGGCGTCGAGGCGCCCCCACAGTGTCGTTCCCGAGGCGAGGCGGCGCTCGTAGGCAAGGCCGAGCGAGGCGGCGAGGCGCGGTATCATCGGCACCCGGTCGCCTGCGAAAAGCTGGCCCAGTGTACCGGCCCGTTCCTGGTCGCGGGCGACACGGGCGTCGGTCCAGCTGGCGGAAAGCGCGAGCGCGAGTTCGTCGCTGGCCTGCCAGTGCGCGTTCACTTCCGCGCCGTCGATCACGATTGAGCCGATGTTGGTGTTGTAGACAAAGGCGCTGTTGGGGCTCGAGGCGTTGTAGATCATGTCCGACCAGCCGATGTGGTAGAGCGCGCCTTGCAGCTCGATCCCGGAGCGGGGGAGGCCAAGGCGCAGACCCACTTCGTAGCTGCGCAGCGAATCGGCGGCGTAGCTGCGGTTCTCCTCGCTCAGCGAAGGGGTGATGTTGACCCCGCCCGGGCGAAAGCCATCGGCCATCTGCAGGTAGGCGACAAGATCGGGGGAGGGGCGCCAGGTCGCCTGGAGCTTGAGGTTCGAGCCGCTCTCGCGCGTGCTGAAGCGGCCCGGGGCAATGTCCGCGGTGCCGGTGATGAGGTTGGGCGTGAAGATGTCGCCCCTTGCGGTCTTGCCATAGTGGAACAGGCGCAGACCCGCGGTCAGGCGAACGCGCGGGGAGAGGTCGTAGGAGGCTTCGCCAAACAGCGCGGTCTGGTTGAGGCCGGTCCAGATGGCCCGAGCCCCCGTCACGTCGAGCGGGCGTACCAGCAGGCCCGAGGCCGCATCGGTGCGTGCGGTGATGCTGTCGACACGGTCGCGCCGGGTCTCGGCAAAAAGTCCCAGGGTCAGCGACGTGCGCGCAAGGGCCTCGGTGTGGAAACGGACTTCTCCGTTCGCACTGGTAACCCACATCGGCTGATAGAGGATTGCGGGAAGGCGCGTGGCCACGAAGGCGCGGTAGGCCTCCCATTGCGTCTGCGTGCAGCTGGCGCCCTGGCCAAGCCCGGCATGGCGCAGGCAGCTGGCCGGGTTGTCGACAAGCCCTGCTATGACGTCGCTGAAGTCGCTCTGGCGTAGGACCTTCCAGCGGTAGAAGGTCGCAAGTGCGGTCAGCGTCCCCCAGTCGCTGCGCCAGTCGAGAGCGGCGTTGGCGAGGTTGAGCGTGTTTGCATTGGGGGTGCGAACGGCAAGGTCATTGGTTCGCGCGCCGCCACGGTCATCAAAGAACTGCGCACCATCGCTGCGCGTCTCCTGGTGGAAGAACGAGACCTTGAGGTCGAGATCGGGTCCGGGCGTCCAGGCGAGAGCGAGGCGACCGCCCTGGCGCTCGGCCCCGCCCTGGTCGGCGAGGGCGAAGCGCGGGTGGTCGATATAGCCACCCGTCGTGCGGTCATAGGCCACCGCGCGCAGCGCAAGCGTGTCGGAGGCAAGCGGAAGGTTGACCATGGCCGAGAGGTGATGGCCGGGGCTGCCATGCCGGGTAATCGAGGCCCCGCCGCGAATCTCGCCGGAAGCTTCCGTCGCGTCGGGCGTGTTGAAGAGGAAGCGCAAGGTCCCCCCCATCGAGCTGGCCCCGTAAAGCGTGCCTTGCGGGCCGCGCAGGACCTCGATGCGGGCAAGATCGACCAGTTCGAGATCGAGCGCGATACCGCCCGGATCGAAGGTCGTGCCCGAGGGGCCGCTGACGGGAGAATCGCCATAGTAGACGCCGACGGTTGGCTCGCCGCGCCCGTAGACCCCGCGCAGGGTGAGGCGGCTGGCCGCGCTGTTGTTCTGCGCGATGTTGAGCGAGGGCGTGGCCTGCGCGAGTGTAGCAAGACCGTCGATGCCGCGCTGGCGCTGGAGCTGGGCGCCGATCACCGTGAGATCGGCAGCGCTCTGGGCCAGCAGGGTCGGGTACTTGAAGGCGGTGACGAGGATGTCCGGGCGCGGGCTTTCAAGCCCTTGCGGAGGCGCGCCTTGCGGGCCCTGGTCGTGGGTGGACACCAGCGGGGGCGCGGCGGGCGAGGCAGGAACGATGAGGATGGCACCGGAGTCCAGCTTGCGGGCCGAGAGGCCGCTTCCGGCAAGAAGCCGGGTCAGGGCCTCGTCGATGGTGTGGCGGCCCGTCAGGGGCGGGGCCTGCTTGCCGGCAACCAGCTCGGGGGCAAAAAGGATCTGTACGCCGCTCTGCCGGGCAAAGAGGACGAGGGCCAGCCGCAAGGGGCCGGCTGCAATCGTGTAGGGCGCGGCCGGAGTGCGCGCTGCGCCGATCTGTGGCAGTGCAAAGAGCAGGCCGATCTGCAGCGCCAGGGCGCAGCGCAGCAGCACGCGGCGCGCGCGTGTCCGGTCAGCGAAACCGGTCCTGGTCCTGTCCCTCATGTGCTGCGTGCCCTGTCGCGAGAGAGCCCGATTCCCCCCTGGTCGTGAATACTATCTTCTCTGCTTGACCCACCAATTTCAATATGTTGTTCTTCAATGCGAGAAGACTATTCATTGGGGGAAGATGTCTGCCGGACAGGGGGTGGACATGGGGCTTCGTTTGAGTGTCATTCGCCCTCGTGAGGCGGATCACAGAGATACAGTCGTGGGTGCCGTGCGCGATTTTCTCGCGCGGCGCGTCGGTCTTCAGGAGGCCGAGGACATGGCCCAGGAGGTCGCCCTGCGCCTGCACCAGCGGCGTGGCGACAACCGCATCGAATCGCTGGAAAGCTATGCGTTTCAGGTGGCGCGCTCGGTGCTGACCGACCGTTGGCGGCGTGAGGCGGTGCGCCAGCGCGAGGCGCATATCTCGCTTGAGGATTACCACCATCCGGTCGAGGAAATCTCGCCTGCGCGCGTGCTCGAAGGCAAGCAGCGGCTCGCCAGGGTGATGGTCTCGCTGCGCGATCTGCCGGATCGGACACGGCAGGTCTTCGTCCTTCACCGCTTCGAAGAAATGAGTTATGCGGCCATCGCATCGCACTTCGGTATTTCGGTCAGCGCAGTTGAAAAGCATATCATGAAGGCTATTCGCCACCTCAGCGCCTGCGTGGGAGAGTAATTCCCCATGACAGGTACGTGCGTTAACGACGCAGCCGCCTCCTGGTATGCCCGCCTCTCCAGCGACCACATGGAGCCGTCCGAACGCGCCGCGTTCGAGGCGTGGTACGCGTCTGATTCCGCGCACCGCATGGCCTGGGACCGGGTTGAGCGTGCCGCGCAGTTGGCGGACGAAGCGGCGCTGTCCGAGGAGGCCCGGCTTCTCGTTGCGGACGCTCTGGCTGCTCCGGCGCGTGGGGAAGGGCAGGACGATGGCGAGGACGAAGCTGCGGACTGGATCGAAGCGGCTCGGACCTATGGCGAAGAGCCTCAGGCGCCGCCGGAACGGGGCGCGCGCCGGCTGGTTCTCGCCTCCTTGCTGGCGGCCGTGCTGGGGATCGGCACGCTGACGTTTCTTGCTTACCAGGGGGGCATCGGCGGCAGCGCAGGCGCGCCCGAGGCGCGTATTCTTGCGACGAGCCGGGGCGAGGCTTCGCGGGCCTTCACGCTCGAGGACGGGAGCGAGGTCACGCTCGATGCCGCCTCGAAGGTGCGTGTCCTGCCCGGAACTGCAGGCCGCACGCTGGAGCTGACGCAAGGGCAGGCGTATTTTCGGGTGGCCAAGGATGCGGCGCATCCCTTCACGGTGACCTCGGGCGGGTACCGGGTGACCGCGCTTGGCACCGAGTTCGACGTGGACCTGCGCGGGGATGGCCTTGATGTCGGCCTTGTCGAGGGGCGCGTGAAGGTGGAAGCGCTCGGGCAGCGGGAACACAGCTGGACGCTGGAGCCGGGAATGGTGCTGTCGATCCGTGGCGACGACGCGCAACTGATCGAGGGACAGGCATCCGACACGCGCAGCTGGATGGACGGACGCATCAGCTTCGACAACGCGCCGCTCGGCGATGTCGTCGCCCGGCTCAACCGCCATCTTGCGCATCGGCTGGTGCTGGACCCGGCGCTGGAGGACCGGGTCTTCAGCGGCGTGGTGCGCACGGACGATCCGGCGGCGCTGATCGAGGCGCTGGAAGCCTACCAGATCGCGCGGCCTGACGTGGATGCTGACGGTGAGACGCGGCTCGTCCCGTATTGATTTTAGAAAAATGGTTCCGAGGGCCATCGCCCTCGGGCTCCCAAAACGGTCTACCTTACCTCTCTCAGCCTGGGCGGCTTTGCAGAGGTGAGGTAGACCGTTTTTGGGTCAAGGGGCGATGGCCCCTTGAATTTTCCCCTTCTACGTTCTGACTGTTTGGGGCCGCTGGCCCTTATTCCGAAGCGGTCTTGCGATAGTCGAGCGGCGGCGGACGGTCGCCGATCATGGCCTCGTATTTGAAATCGGCGCCGCGGCGTTTCTCGAACTCGGTCGTGGCCTCGGCGATCTCGGCGGGGTTCACCAGCAGTTCGGCGGCGGTGAGGGCGAGGGTCTTGGCGGCCACCATCGCGCCCTTGAGGCCGATGGTGGAGCCTGCCGCAGCGGTGTTCTGCCAGCTGTGCCCGGCCGAACCCGGCACGAAAGTCGCGGTCGAGAGGCCAACGGTCGGCTTGACCCAGCTGACATCGGCGACATCGGTGGAGCCGGACAGGGCCTTTTCCTCGATCACGGCGGGCTGGATCTGCCCCACGCTTTCAAGCGGCGCGGCGCGGTCCTTGAAGCTTTCCTGGAGCTTGCGGGCAAAGGCGGTTTCCTCGGCCGTCCAGGTGATCGCGCCGGCCTTGTGCAGCGAGCGGTCCATGACCTTCATCAGGGTCTCGTTGGGCAGCAGCGAATAGACGCCGCCGGTCTGTTCGAAGTCGACGCTGGTCTGGGTCCCCATGGCCGCACCTTGCGAGGCTTCGCGCACCCAGCCCATGACATCGCGCACGACTTGGGGATCGACGTGGCGCACGTAGTAGTACACCTCGGCCTCGTCGGGCACGACGTTGGGGGCCTTGCCGCCATCGGTGATGACGTAGTGGATGCGCGTCCCATCGGGAATGTGCTCGCGCATCATGTTGACCATGGCGTCCATCGCTTCCACGCCATCGAGTGCGGAGCGGCCTGCAGCAGGGGCCCCGGCGGCGTGCGAGGAGCGGCCGTGGAAGCGGAACTTGCCCGAGATGTTGGCAAGGCTGGGACCTTGCGCGGCCGAATTGGTGTTGCCCGGGTGCCAGTGGAGCGCGATGTCGATGTCGTCGAACACCCCGTCGCGCACCATGTAGGCCTTGCCCGAGCCGCCTTCCTCGGCCGGGGTCCCGTAGACGCGCACCTCGCCCTTGATGCCGTTCGCCTCCATCCATTCCTTCACCGCGATCCCCGCGTAGGTCGAGGCGGTGCCGAAGAGGTTGTGGCCACATCCATGACCGCCTTCGGTTTCCAGCGGCTGGCGCATGGGAGAGGCGGCCTGCGAAAGGCCGGGCAGGGCGTCGTACTCGGCCAGGAGCGCGATCACCGGGCCCTCGCCGGTGCGGTAGCTGGCGACAAAGGCGGTGGGTTCGCCCGCGATGCCAGCCTTCACGGTGAAACCGGCCTCGGCCAGGCGCGACTGGAGGAGGCTGGAGCTTTGTGTCTCAAGGTAGCCCAGTTCGGCGTAGTCCCAGATCTTGAGCGCGGTTTCATCAAAGAGCGCCTTGTCGCTTTCCAGCGCGGCGAGGATCTGGTCCTGCTGCGCTTCGGGAATGGGCGCGGCCAGTGCGGGCGCGGCCAGTGCGGGCGTGGTGAGGGCGGTGCTTGCCGCCAGCAGTGCGGCACGGGCCATGCGGCGCAGGCCGCGAAGGGGGATGGGAAGGAAGGTCATGTGCAGTCCTTGGTCTCAACGAAGATCGCAAAAGGACCTTCGGGGCCGAGGCCGCGTCCCGTGTGAGGACACAACGCCGGTCCCGAAGGCCAGGGCGGGTATCAGAAGCGCTTGGTGATCGAGGCGTTGAAGTAGCGCCCGATGACGTCATAGTTCTGGGCGTCGTAGTTGCCCTCGCTGTCGCCCACCTGCGGGGGATGGCGGTTGAACAGGTTGGTGATGCCGAGGCGCAGTTCGGTCTCGGCGGGCAGCTCTGCACGCGCGTTGAGATCGAAGACGTCGTAGGCGCTCACCCCGCGCGTGGTGCTGGTGGGCGAGACGACGCGGTTGGAGGCGATCATCGAGGAAATGTGCCGCCAGCGCAGCCCCAGGCTGTAGCCGTCCTTGGACCAGGTGAACGCGCTCACCGACTTCCAGCGCGGGTGCGCGGTGCCCGCGCCCGATTCGATGCCGGTGCCGATGCTGCCCGCATAGTCGTAGGTCGGAGCGCCGGGCAGGGCCTGGATCGAGAAGGTGTCGAGGTAGCTGCCCGCGACGTTGATCGCGATCTCGCCCGGATCGCCGCCGAAGATGGTGTCGAGCCCGAAGTTCCAGTCGAACTGCACGTCGATGCCCTTCACGTTGAAGGTGCCCAGGTTCAGGAGCGGCTGGACCGGGTTGACCGGCACGCCGCTGTCCGAGCTGCGCTCGATCAGCGAGCAGTAGTAGTTCTGCGGATCGAAGTTCGGGTTGTTGCCGCCCGAGTTGAAGCAGAACTGGATGCCCTGTGCGATCGAGAGCGGGCCGATCGCCTCCTTCATCTTGATCTGGTACCAGTCGAACGAGAGCGACATGTTGGACAGCATCGGCGAGACGAAGGGCGAGGTCAGCACCGCGCCGAAGGACAGCGTGTCGGCCTTTTCTTCCTGCAGGTCCGGGTTGCCGCCGGTAAGGGCAAAGACCTGCGCGGTGCCGAGCTGGTAGCTGTCGATGATGCTCGCCGGGACCCCTTGCGCCAGACACAGGTCGCGCACGTCATCGCCCGCCGCGCCCTGGCGGTAGGAGGAGCGCACGTCGCACGGATCGCCGTTGGTGTTGCTGGGCGAGGGCGTGCCGATGCCCACGCTGCCGGTCGAGACGGGGGCGTAGAGCTCGCCCACGCTGGGCGCACGGATAGCGCGGTTGTACCCGCCGCGCAGGCGCACGTTGTCGATCACGCGCCAGTCGAAGTCGGCCTTGTAGGTGTGCACCCCGCCAACCGAGCTGTAGTCCGAATAGCGGTAGCCAAGGTCGAGGTTGAATTCCTGGATCGCGGGCAGGTCACGCAGGATCGGCACGAAGAGTTCGGCGAAGAATTCCTTGGTCGAGACCGAACCGGAGGCGGAACGCAGCACGCTGTAGCCCAGGATGTCGCTGGTGCCATCGGCCTGGCTGAGCTGGTTGTCGGGCTCGAACGTATAGGCGTTGTAGCGGTAGTCCGCGCCCACGGCGAAGCGCACCTGGCCGGCGGGCATCTCGAACAGGCCGCCCTGCATCGAGCCTTCGACCGTGCGCTGCTTGAGCGTATTGGTGTTGAGCGTGCGGCGCGAGATGAAGTCGATGCAGTCTTGCGAGGGCGTCAGGTTGCCGAAGGGGTTGAAGCCGCCTTCGCACAGGTCGCTGCCGCCACTCGGGCTGTAGAGCAGGTCGCGCAGGGCCGAGGCGCTGGCGCCGCCGGTCTGCTCGTTCTCGAACTTGGCCTTGCTCAGCGCGCCGTAGACTTCCCAGGTCCAGTCCTTGACACCCACGTCACCCGCAAGGCCCGCCGTGCCCTGCCAGACGTTGTAGTGATAGCGCTGGTAGCGCGGGCCCAGGATGTTGAACGCCTTGTAGAAGGTGAAGTCGGCCTCGGGATCGGGGCGCGAGGCGAGGATCGAGGCGAATTCGCTGGAGATGAAGGGGTTGGAGACCGGGACGCTCAGGCCATAGACATTGGAGGCCAGCGTCGGGTTGGCCCGGCCGACCGAGGTGTAGTCGGTCATCGAGAAGTCGGCGAAGGCGCGGATGCTATCGGTGAGCTCGTAATTGAGCTTGCCATAGAAGCTGTAGCGATCGAGGTCAGACTGGATCGAGCCGCCGGTGTAGCCGAAGTTCAACTGCTGGTTGGTGGGCGAGGTCGTGACGAGGTACGCCTCGTCGGAATCGCCGTCCCGGAAGTTGTAGACCGGCACGCCGACATTGGTGAAGAGGCTCTGGTCGGTGTTGAAGCCCATCCAGCCGGTGTACTGCCCGGCGGCGTTTCCGGTCAGTGCGGGGGTGCCGTAGGTGCCCTGGAAGACGTCGTTGACGGCATCGATGCTGGGCAGGTTCGAGCCGAACAGGGCCGTGCCCTGGGGGATCGTGGCGAGCCCGGCAACCGTGGAACGGTAGCGGTAGTAGTCGCGGTTATACTGATAGGCGCGCGAGCGCTTGGTGTAGTCGAAGGACATGACCGCCGAACCGCGACCGTCCGCGAACTCCGAGCCTGCGACTGCGCCGATGCGGTAGCTCTCACCGTCCTTGTAGTCGCTCGTGCCGATCTGGCCGGGCATCTCGATGCCGTCGAAGCTGCGCTTGAGGCGGAAGTTGACGACGCCCGCGGTCGCGTCCGAGCCATAGGTCGTCGAGGCGCCGCCGGTGATGACCTCGACGCTTTCGATAAGCGCTTCGGGGATGGTGTTGAGGTCGACCGAGCCGTCCGGGTTGGAGGGCTGGAGACGGCGCCCGTCGACCAGCAGCAGGGTTCGCTTGGCGCCAAGACCACGAAGGCTGGCGTAGGCCTGGCCGCCGTTGAGGCCGGTGCTGGTGGAGCCGCCGTTCGATTCACCGAACGCGCCGGTGAACTGGGGCATCTGGGAGAGCGCCTTCTCGACCGTCAAGCGCCCGCTGTCTTCCAGCGCTTCGTTGCCGATGGAGACGATCGGACTGTTCGCTTCGTAATCGGGGCGGGCGATGCGCGAGCCGGTAACGACGATGCTGCCCACGTTCTCGGGCTCGGGAGGGGCTTCGGGCAGGCTCTGGGCAAGTGCGCCGGTGGCAAGCAGGGCGCAAGGTGCGCACGTACCGGTCAGGAACAGGCGAATGGGCGTTCTGGACTTCATCGTTACCCCTCATTTGGTGAAGTGATGTCACGTTCACCAACAAGAGACGCAGCGCGTTCAATGCCCCTCACTTTGGATACGAAATAATTTATAAAAAATGCCGGACGTGGATATTCCACGCCCGGCACGCTGTGTGTCTGAGTGCTTGGTTACTTCTTGCTGGAGGGGCCGTAGAGGATGCCATTGAACAGGAACTTGAAGGTCGGATAGGGCTGAGCGCGCTGCGTGACTTCAGGGCCCATCACGAAGAGCTTGCCCTTGCCCAGGTCCACATCGGCAATCGCGGTCGTGCCCTGGAGCTTCTCCTGGCCCATCGCCCAGCCGCTCTTGAGCGGGGTCGGGCTTTCGTACCACGAGACCTTCCGGGCCTGTGTGCCCCTTCCCGTGAAGGTGAAGGACTGGCTGCGGTCGAAGAACATGTCGACCGTTGGCGTGATGCCGTAGGCGAGCGGTTGCGAGGGATCGACGCGCGCTTCGACAAGGGCACCGGGGATGAAGAACTCGCTGGTGGTCAGGCCCTTGAGTTCGCCGTCTTCCTCCTTGGCAAGGGCGGGGACGAGCGGGGCCTTGAGCATCGTGGCCAGACGGGCGGCGTTGCCGATGGCGATGATCGTGCCGCCGTCCTGGGCGAACTCGGCCAGCGCGGGAGCGGTCTTTTCCTCGCTGACGAGCCCCAACTGGGAGCGGTATTCGGCCGGGATCGTCTCGGGATCCGGCATCGAGGAGGGGCGTCCGCTCCACGGACCGTCCTTCACAGGCGGCACGGTGCCGTTGGCAAAGACGAGAACGTCGAACTTGTCGGCAAGGTTGCCCTGGTCGAGCTCGCTGGGGAAGACGACCTCGAAGGGAAACTCGTACTGCTCGAAGAGCCAGCGCGTCCAGCCCGAGGGCATGACCCCGCCGTACTGGTCGACCAGCCCGACGCGCACGGGGGCGATGGCCATGGACTCCTGCGAAGGCGCGGCCCCTTGCGCATAGGCGTTGATGCCCAGGTCCTTGACCGAGGCCTCGATGATGCGCCGGGCCTCACCCGAAGCGGGGATCCAGACGGCACCGGGGGCAAATTCCACGTTTCCGGCGCGCGTCGCGCTCTTGATCCAGGAGACCGGCAGGCCAGCCTTCAGCAGACGGTTGGTGAGGATGAAGCTGTTGTTGGTCTCGTGGCGCACCAGCCAGCCCGCATCGCCCGATCCCACGACCTGGCCGGCGGGCACGTCGAGAAGGCCGGTGATGGGCGACGCTGCCGGATCGATGGTCTCGAACACGCGGTCATAGCCCACGCCCATCTGGTCGGAGAGCGTATAGCCGGTGATGTCGTAGGGCATCTTGGGCGGACCGCCGGGGTATTCAACGTCGTGCGGGTGATCCTGCGGCTCGAACATGTCGAGGACGTGGGGGCGATAGGCCTGCGAGGTCTTCACGATCCACGATCCCGCCGGGTAGCTGGTGCCCGCAGCCGAGAACGAGGCATCGGCTTCCAGCACTTCGACGCCGTTCTTGAGAAGTGCGTTGAGGAAGGCGACCGTGGTGGGCAGGTCGCGCTGGCTGCGCGAGATGACATAGGCGCGCGGGTCGCGCTTCTCGTTTGCCTGGAGGACTTCGCCGTAGAGCGCCGGGTCGACGCGGTTGGCACGGAAGAAGCTGTTTTCGTCCTTGGGAGCCGGACGGTCCTTGCCCGCTTCCTGAAGCTCCTCGATATCGGTGGGCGTCGTCGTCCAGCTGTCGGTCAGGCCCTCCTCGATGGAATTCTTGCCCATGCGGTAGTAGTTGAACAGTAGCCGGTCGCGGTTGCGCGAGGCATAGTCCAGCACCGCGCGGTCAAGGCTCCACTGATATTCCAGGCTGTCGGCCAGATGCCATTCGCGCGGGGCGATGGGCATGGGCTTGTCGTTGTCGGGCAGCTGCACTTCGGGGACGAGCGGGATATTCATGGGCGTCGGCCCGCCGATGATCTCGGTGAGCAGCCCGATCGAGTTGTGGAAGTAGGAGACCGAGCGCTCCATGCCGTTGTGCCAGGTGGAGTACGATGCGGAACTGCGCATGCCCGAGCCCGGCTTGTTCTCCGCAATGAGGCGGCTGTGCATGGTCGAGCCCACTTCCTGCAGCTCGGTCATCAGCAGGGGATCGTAGTTGTAGTTGAAGGGATCGCGGAAGGGCGGCACGAACACCACCATGCCCTCGGGCCCGGTCTGGTGCTGGTTGAAGATGATCTGGGGGAACCACTCGCGGAACAGCACGCGGTTGACGTTCTCGGTCTCGGGCATCTGCGCCATGAAGCTGTCGCGGTTGTTATCGTGCCCGACGTACTTCTGGTAGAGACGCGGGATCGTGCGGAATTCGCGCTTCTCCGGGTCCTCGTTGCGCATGTACCAGTCGGCGACAAGCTGGAGGCCGTCCGGGTTGTCATGGCCAAACAGGATGATGACATCGTCGAGAATGCGCTTCGTCTCGGCGTCGTTCTTCGTCAGCATGCGGTAGAGGACATGGATCTGCGATTGGGTGGTCACCGTCTCGGTCGCGTGCATGCCGGCATCGATCCAGACCACGGCCTTGCCTTCCTCGGCCAGCGCCTGCGCCTGTGCATCGTCGAGCCCCTTCGCCTTGGCGAGGCGGGCGTTGATGTCCTTGTAGTGATCGAGCTTGGCAAGGTTCTCGGGCGAAGAGACGATCGCCACCCACATCGTGCGGCCTTCCGCGCTCTTGCCGATGTCGACCAGCTTCATCCGGTCCGACTGGCTGGCCAGCGTCTTGAGGTAGGCTTCGTACTGGTCGTAATTGGCGAGGAAGTAGTCGCTGCCCGGTTCCTGCGGGAAGCTTTCGGCCGGTGTCGCGATGCCCATCGTGTTGGGCTGTGAGATCTGGGCCAGGCCCGGTGAGGTCAGCAGGAGCGCCATCGCCGTGAAGCTCGCCGCCCTAAGCCCAATTCGCATATCCGTATCTCCTCTTCGCGCATCGTGTGCCTTGCGTCGTAGGGTAGGACGCAGGTCCGGCGCGAACCCTCAGGCAAAAAACCGAAAAAGGGGAAACTTTTTTCGCAAGCGCGAATTCAGGCGCGGGTTTCCGGCACGATATCGAAGGCAACCGTGAGACGGTCGGCCTCGCCGTCGAAGGGCTCGGTGCCGTGCCACAGGTAGCTGGGGAAGAGGACAAGGTGCCCGGGTTTCGGGCGTATGTGCGCGAGCGGTGCCAAGGCGGGCGAGGTCGCGCAGCCCGGCCGCCCGAAGGCGAGCCAACCCTGCTGGCCGGTGTCGGTCGCGGGCGGCGTCTCCACATGAAAGGCGCTCGAGAGCCAGCCCTCGGGATGGACGTGATCGACGTGGTGCCCGCCGCCCGCGCGCAGCAGGACCGACCAGGCTCCCGTCAGGCGCCAGCCCGGGCGATCGGCGTTGGCAGGTTCGGGAATGCGCGCGCGCGTCGGGTCGGTGCCCGGACCAAGCTCGGCAATGTAGCGGGCGATTGTCTCGCGCACGCTGGCAAAGAAGCCTGCGAGGACGGGATCGGGGCTGCGGGCGAGGTCTTCCTGGGTCTGACTGCCCCCACGAAGCGATTGGCCGGGCGGGTGCATGCTCCAGCCATGCCGCGCGCGCAGCGCGTCGCCAAGTGCGCTCAGCCAGGCGTCGCGCGAAGGCCAGCCCGCAGGTGTGGGCACCTCCATCTGTCGCACCAGTCCATTCTCGCAATAGGGCGCACTGCCTTGCGGATCCCCGAGCAGGCGCTGGGCGGTGAGAAGCAGGGCGCGTACGCCCTGATCCTGGGGATGGTGGGCCAGGATGCGCGCGGCAAGGTCGCGCCCCTCTTCGGCGCGGCCAAGGCCCAGCAGCGCTTCGACAGCGGACTTGGCGGCCATCTGCGAGGACGGTGCCAGGCGCAGCGCCTGGACGGCATGGGCCAGATGCGCCTCGCGGGCATCGGCGGCCGCTGAGGCCTGCGCGGCGGCAAGGTGCAGGGCCGGGTCCTTGGCGTGGGACGAGAGGCGCCGCTCCAGCCGTGCCAGCGCGGCTTGCGCTTCGCCCGCGGCAATGTCGAGCCGGGCGCGCAGGATCGTCAGCGCGGACGTTGCCGGGACCTCACGGGCAAGGGCGGCGTCGAGGTGCGCGGCAGCATGGCCGAGATTGCCGGTGCGCATCCAGCGCAGCTGGGCGAGGTCCTGGTGGGCGTCGAGATAGTCGGGGCGCAGTTCCAGCGCGCGGCGAAAGGCATTCTCGGCCTCGTCGAGCTGGAGGAGACCCTGAAGAGCGCGGGCCAGCACGAGCTGCGTTTCCGGTGCGGTGGAGCCTTTCGTCAACGCTCGGCGGGCCGCGTCGGCAGATTCGGCAAAGCGGGAGAGGTCGCCCAGCGTCGAGGCCAGATTGTGTTCGGCAATGGCGCTGGAGGGGCGGGCCGCCACATCGCGCAGGTGTGCATCCAGAGCCTCGTCGAGACGCCCCTGCGCTTTCAAGTCGCGCGCCTCACGCGCCGGATCGGATTCTGCTGCGGCGCGGGTCGGGACGGTGCTCATGAGGCCAGAGGTAACGGCCGCACCGGACGCTTGTCCAGTGCTCCCGAAAGGGAGAGATCATCGCGTGGAAGGACAAGAGAACAAGGTGTTTGCTGTAAGCCCGCCTTGGGCGAAAGCGAAGCGCAGCGCAAAAGGAAATGGCTGCCGGAATAGCTTTCGAGGTCGCTCCGCGCTCTGGGCCTCGAAGTCCCGCTTCCTTGAGCTCCTGTCAGCCCATCATGCTTAATCGAACCTTCCGCCCCCACGACGTCTTTTGCCAAGACCCGGCCTAAGCTGGCCGCAGGCTCTCTGGCCGTAAGAGCGCGCCTCGATCCGGCAATGGGCAGGGCAGGGGTATGCATCGACAAGTGTTTCACGATCCTTCCGGCAAGCGTGGCCGCCGCATGCGCTGGCTCGTCGCCGGACTGGGGCTGGTCTTGCTGTCCGGTCTGGCGATGCTTGCATGGGCTGTCGTGTCCATTGAAGCGCGTTCGGCCCCGCAATTGCGGTCTGCAGGCGGGGAGGGCGCGGTCAAGGCCGTCGCCATGCCGCTGGAGGAGCGTGCGCCTTCGCAGGAGGACTGGCTGCCCGCAGCTATGGGGGCAGCGGACCCGCTCGTCCACGCCGAAACACTTGGTTTCTACATGCCCTGGGACGAGGCAAGCCGCCAGTCGCTCAAGGCGAATCTGGACCAGCTCACCTGGGTCGCGGCGGGCATGGTTTCGGTGCGTGGGGTTCAGCACGACTGGATCGAGGCCGAGGACGCGGGTCTGGCCGCCACACTCGCGCGTAATCCCCGAAGCCAGCTCCTGATCATGATCCAGAACGACAGCGAAGAGGGCTGGGATGGTGCGAACATGGCGCGCCTCCTCGCCCATCCGGAGAAACGCGCGGCGCTACTCGACAGGATTGGCAAGGTGATCGCCCGGCACAATGCCGAGGGCGTTTTCTTCGACCTGGAGAACCTGCCGGTCTCCGCACATGCCGATTACCTGCAATTGCTGAAGGAAGCGCGCGCCCGTCTCGCTCCGGCGCGAGGCGCGCGCGCGGCAACGGTCATGGTGGCGGCCCCGGTGGCCGACGACGCCTGGGATCTTGGTGCCTATGGCGCTGCGGCGGACCGCGTCGTGCTGATGGCCTATGACGAACACTGGCAGTCCGGCTCGCCTGGAGCGATCGCCTCGCAGGCCTGGTTCGCAGGGGTGGTGGAAAGCGCGGTGGCGCGCACGGGCGCGGATCGGGCCATCGTGGCCATCGGCAGCTATGCGTACGACTGGGCCGAAGGGCAGCCTCTTGCCGATTCGATTACGGTCACACAGGCCTGGAGCCGGGCGGATGCGGCCGGCACGCGTCCGCAATTCGATCCGGCAAGTGGCAATTCGGGATTTGCCTATGTCCGATCCGGCGTGCGCCATGAGGTGTGGATGCTGGATGCCGTGAGCGCGTGGAACCAGCTGCGTGCCGTTGAAGCGGTGCGTCCTGCTGGCGTCGCCTTGTGGCGTCTTGGCAGTGAGGACCCGGGCTTCTGGAGCGCCTTGAAAGCCGCGCGAACCGGTGTGCAGCCTCCCGAGGACGCCTTGAGCACGCTGCCGTTCGGGCAGGGCATCGAACTGCGCGGCAGCGGCGAAATACTGCGGATCGAGACACGTGCCGCAGACGGTCGGCGCACGCTCGATATCAAGAAGGATGGTCTCATCCATGGTGCGCGTTACGAGGCGCTGCCCCACGGCGATGTCGTGCAGCGGCGCGGTAACGCGGCAAAGCAGGTCGCCTTGACGTTCGATGATGGGCCGGACCCGCTGTGGACGCCGCGTGTGCTTGACGTCCTGGCGTCCCATGACGTGCCGGCAACGTTCTTTGTGACAGGCACGCGCGTTCTGGACGAACCGGACCTTGTGCGGCAAATCGTTGCGCAGGGCTCGGAACTGGCCAACCACTCCACCACGCACGCCGATCTTGATCGCTTGCCCGATGCGGCCGTGCGGCTGGAAATCAACGCGACGCAGCGCCTTGTGCAGAGCTATACCGGCCGTTCGATGCGCCTGTTCCGTCCGCCCTACCTGGGCGATGCGGATCCCGATACCGCGTCCGAATTGCGCATCGCCCGCATCGCAGGCGAGCTGGGCTATCTGACGGTCGGGCTCAATGTCGATCCGCTCGACTGGAAGACGACGGACGCAGCCACGATTGCGGCGCAAACGATCGCGCAGGTCGAAGCGGGAAGCGGAACGTTTGCGCGTCGGATCGTGCTTCTGCACGATTCCGGAGGAGATCGCAGCGCGACGGTCGCGGCCCTGCCGATCATCATCCGCGAACTGCGCGCGCGCGGGTACGAGTTCGTTCCCGTCTCGACGCTGGCCGGGCTGACGCGAGAACAGGCGATGCCGCACCTGGCCAAGGCAGGGGAAAGCGCCTCGGGCACGGGCGGAGTTCTGTTCGAGGCGGTGCGCATCGGTCGTCAGTCCATTGGCTGGCTTTTCATGACCGCGATTGCACTGGGGCTGGCGAGGGTCCTCTCGCTTTCGGCTCTGGCGCTCTGGCAGGCCCGGCGGATGGCTGCGAAGCAGGATGGGGCCGACGTGCCGCCGCACCTCGTCCCCAGCTTCGTTTCCGTACTCATCCCCGCCTTCAACGAGGAACGGGTCATCGAGGCGTCGGTGCGGCGCGCACTTGGCACGCAAGGGGTGCGTGTGGAGGTCATTGTGATCGACGACGGGTCGAAGGACGCCACCAGCGCCGTCGTCCGCGAGGCATTTGGCCACGATCCGCGCGTGCGCCTGCTCACGCTGGAGAACGGGGGCAAGGCACGGGCGCTCAACAAGGGGTTGGAGATCGCCAAGGGCGATGTGGTCGTGGCGCTCGATGCCGACACGCGCTTCGAGCCCAGCACGATTGCAAAGCTGACGCGTTGGTTCGCCGATCCGAAGATCGGCGCGGTGGCGGGCAATGCGAAGATCGGCAACCGGGTCAACTGGCTCACGCGCTGGCAATCGATCGAATACATCACCGCGCAGAACCTCGAACGCCGTGCGCTTGAAGCATTGGGGGCCGTGACTGTGGTTCCCGGCGCCGTGGGCGCATGGCGGCGTGCGGCACTGGACGCCGTGGGCGGATATCCGGCCGATACGCTGGCCGAGGATCAGGACCTGACCATAGCCGTGCAGCGCGCAGGGTGGCGGGTCGCCTGCGATCACGAGGCCATTGCCTGGACCGAAGCGCCCGAAACGGTGCGTGCCCTGTTCCGCCAGCGCTATCGCTGGGCGTTCGGGACGCTGCAGTGTCTGTGGAAGCATTCGGAGGTCATTGTTCGGGGCGGGCCGCGTGGCCTGGCCTGGTTCGGATTGCCGCAGGCGTGGGTCTTCCAGATCGGGCTTGGCCTGATCTCGCCGATGATCGACCTGGCGCTCGTCACAGGGCTCGTCGATGCAGGGGTACGCACTTACAATCATGGCTGGGGCGTGATGTCGCAGGACCTCGCGACGATGCTGGCGTTCTGGGTGGCTTTCTCGGCCATCGAGTGCGGCTGCGGCATGGTAGCCTATCGGCTGGATGGCCGGGAAGGGCGCTTGCCGGTCTTGCGCATGTTGGCGATGCGCTTTGGCTATCGCCAGTTGCTCTACGCGGTCGTGATACATTCGGTGGCCTCTGCCGCGCATGGCCTGCAGGTCCGTTGGGGCGCGCAGCAGCGCACAGGCAAGTTTGACACACAGACACCTGCCACGGCCGCGGCCCAGCCCGTCCTCATGCGCCGCGAAGAGGCGCACATGGAATGGCAGGCCGGAAACGAGAACGTGGCTTCCATCGCGTCGGCAGCCTGAGCCGGGTGCCAATGCGTCCGCCTCCAGTCCGCCGTATCCGCGACGGACTTAAGGCTGTCTGGGGTGTGAGAGCCCGGCCCGAGTTCAGACCAGCAGGATGTCTCCGGGAACAAGCTCCACCTCCCCGGCAAAGTTTACCAGAGCGATGGGGGACGCACAGCCTGGACCATCGCCCATCACCGCGATCATCTTGGCGAGATAGGTGGGGGCCTCGGAGAGGCTTCGAGGAAGGACGGTAAATTCGGCTCGTCGGGTTCGCTAGGCAGAACTTCATGGAGACATGGTCAACGCACATTCACCTTGATGGTTGGCGCCCCCCCCCCCCCCCTTCAGACCGCCTTGCGGTGCCAGGATCACCTGCAAGCCACCAGCGGGTGTCATTCGGCCTCGATCTTTGCGATGGTGCTCGCAAACACCGACTTCAATTGATCAAGGTCCTGCTTGATCGCATGGGTTGCCGGAGGCTCAGGTTGGCGCAAGGCGGTTTCAAGCGAGCCTGCGATCCGGACCATGGCGTTGGCGCCCATGATCTTGCTGGAGCTTTTCAGCGTGTGGGCGGGCAGGATCGCCGATTGCAGGTCTTCCAGCGCAAAGGCTTCCTCGATCTGGCGCAGATAGCCGTAGCCGTCCGCCTTGTAGATCTCGACCAGCTTGGCGTGTGAGCGCATCGTGGCCTTCAACTGGCGGAAAACGTCAAGGTCCAAGATCGCGCACGGGGCGTTGTCTTCCTCGCTTTCCGCTGGTTTCGCGGTAGCCGTCATGGCAGGAGTAGGCGAGGGAGCGGGTTCGCGCTGAGGCTCAGGCTGGGACGCACGCGGCGGCTCAGGTGTTGGCTCCGGCGCGAACGAGGGTGCTGGAAAGGGATCCGGCACCGGATTGGTATCCTGGAAAATTTCCGGCCTTTCATCGTCGTTACGCGCAGGGACGGAGGTCCTGTGGCGGTCAGCATTGCCCTCGTGTGACAAGGTCTGCACAAAGGGCGTTGATGCCGGTTTGCCGACATCGGGGTGTACCACCTTCTGGCGTGTTTCCTGCGCGCAGCCCGGATCGATCGGGGGCTGCGCAAGCGGACTTTGCGACGTCGAGGCCGGAGGTGAAGGTCGGGGCTGTGGCTCGCTCCGTTCGTCAGGCGTGTGCGTGGCGGGCGTGACGAGCGAGAGAAGAACATCGGTCAACTCGGGCAGCTGTACAGGTTTGGACGGGAAGGCTGTCATGCCACACGCGAGACATTCCTCGCGATCCCCCTTCATGGCGTTGGCGGTCAGGGCAACGATCGGGACAGGGGCGATCTCCCCGGCCTGCATCATGCGGCAAAGCTCGCGGGTCGCCTCGTAGCCATCCATGTGGGGCATACGGCAATCCATGAAGATGATGTCGTAGGCCGTGGCATGCGCCGCAGCGAGCGCCTTGCGCCCGTCCGCGGCCACATCGATGGCAAATCCGAAGGGCTGCAGCATTTCGGTGACGACCATCTGGTTGATCGTGTTGTCATCGACGACAAGGCACCTGCGGCCCTCGAACAGACCTGCATCCCGCTCCTCCAGTCCGGGGAGAGGGGGCGGCAGCGGGGGTGCCTGCGTGCGTTCAACTGCGTTGTCGTCAACAAGGCCCGGATTCTTGCCCTGCGCCTGCATCAGGGCCGAGATCTGCTGGATCAGTTCCGAGGCGTTGAAAGGCTTCGTTATGGTCTTGTCGAAATCCCGGTAGAGGCGGTGGCTTTGATGGTCCGCCAACATGATGGACCAGCCTCCTTCGAGCAAGCCACCGGCTGCGCGCAGCGCCTGCCAGCCTTCCCAGGCCGCATGAACATCGCGGGCTTCGTCAATGAGGATGCCCAGGAACGGCCCTGTCCCGTCCTGCGCCAGTGCGCCAAGCGCTTCGGGAAAAGACGTGAATACGCGCACATCGATGCACTCATCGCCAAGCGCGCGGCGTACGATCATCTCGACAAAGGAGGACGGTGAGATCAGAGCCACACCATGGCTGCCCGTTGCCTGCGGCAGGGCGCTCGCCTCATCGAGATGCACCAGGGGCAGTTGGACGGTAAAGGTCGATCCCTGTCCGATGGTGCTGTAGACCGAGATCGAGCCGTCCATGAGTTCGACCAGCTGCTGGACAATCGAGAGGCCAAGGCCCGTCCCGCCGTACTGGCGTGAAGTACCCGCCTCGGCCTGGGAAAAGCGTTCGAACAGGCGCTGTTGCTGTTCGGGCGAGATCCCGATTCCACTGTCGAGAACGCGGATCAGCAGGATGGCATCCGGACCGGATGGATCCTCGACATCGAGTTGGAGCAGGACTTCGCCGTCCTTGGTGAATTTCACCGCATTCGAGACCAGGTTGCCGATCACCTGGCGTAAGCGTGTGGGATCGATCAGCACGAACCTTGGAACATCTCGGGAGATGTCGAGCAGCAAGCTGGAATTGTTCTCTTCGGCGTTGGCGGTGTAGAGGAGCAGGATGTCCTGCACGAGTGTGCGGATGTCCGTCTTGATCGGATCGATGGCCAGCTTGCCCTGATCGATCTTCGAGAGGTCGAGCACATCGTTGAGAATGGCCAGGAGCGCCGAGCCTGACGAGCGGATCTGGCGGACGTAGCGCTGCTGGTCGCTGTCCAGCTGCGTCCGTGCGAGGAGTTCGGTCATGCCCATGACCCCGTTCATGGGGGTTCGGATCTCATGGCTCATGTTGGCGAGGAATTCGCCCTTTGCACTGGAGGAGGAGGCCGCATCGTCCAGCGCGGAAAGCAGGACGGCGCGCGTGCGGCGGCGCCACCGACCGGTCATGACGGCGGCGGCCACGATGACGAGCAGGCAGCCAGCGGCCACCGCGCAGATCAGCGCCACTTCATCGGCAAAGGGGATCTTCAGGGACGTTTCAAGGTCGATGTACAGGTTGTCGGAGACATACTTCTTTCGGGACCAGGCGCGGGTCTGGAAATACGAGGCAATGCCTTCGGCGGGATGCGAGGTCGCACATGGCAGGGCGTAGTTTTCCCCGAAGACGGTGAGGCGCGTGATCGCGGCAAACTGGCCGTGGCCGACCATATCACGGCAAAGCCCTTCCACGTTGAAGGCCACAAAGGATATGCGCTCGTCGGGTTGGGGCAGAGGCTGGACCTGCATGAGCACCAGCGTCTTGGGAGGCACTTTTCCCAGAACGTCGGCCTGGCTGCGTCCATTGAACGCGAAGACGTTGCCGCGCCGATCGTCGATCAGCTCCAGAAGCTGGCTGGAAATCTGGGACGAAAACGCCGTTGTGCGCTGCGTACCGCGCAGCAGATCGACGGTCTTGCCGCTGGCGACTTCGATGTAGCCCAGGCTGTGAACGTAGTTTGAGCCATTGGGGTTGTTGCGCAGCTTTTTGACGAACAGGTCTCCAGCGCCCGAATTGATGAAATTGGTGCTGTCCTTGAGCCAGATGACGGCGCGAAACAGCTCGAACTGGGCGTGCGTCTCGACAGCGTTCGATTCCGCTTCGAACTGGCGGTTGGCAAGGTCGGTGATCGTCCGGACCAGTTGCCAGCCGGCCGCGAACAGGGCGAGGCTGGCGAGGCCGAGCACGATCGGCTGGATGTTGCGCCGCCAGAAGCTGGTTTCGCTCAGGTGCGCAATGTCGCGCTGCATCTCGCTACGGATCACCATATGCTCTCCTGCCTGGTCCTGAGCGTGGCCGTCACCAGATTGCCGTCCTTGTGGAATTGAACTTCATCGAACAGCAGGCTTGCGCGCAGCAGCCCCCGGCCGGTCCGGCTTGTCGCCTGGGCCGGATCGGGGCGCAGGTGTTGGCGCCAGGCGAAACCGGGGCCGGGGTCGCGAATGGCGAAGCGCAAGCCGTGTTCGGTGCGCTTGGCCGCCGCCTCCACGAACCCGCGGTAGGCCGGGTCGCCCTCGCGCTTATCCATTTCCTGTTCGAGCGTCCCGGAGGCGAGAAGCGCGCGTTTGGCTGGTCCTCCCAGCCGGTAGAGGCCATGTTCGATGGCGTTGGCGATCAGGTCCTGCAGGCCCGGCATGATCTTCTGTGCGTGCGGCGAAAGGCTGGCCAGCAAGCTGGCGACTGGGGCGATCTCGGCGCGGGTGCGCAGGTGCAGGTCGATGCGCTGGATGTTGTCGAATCCGGCTTGCTGGGAGCCCAGCATCTGGGCCAGCCGACGCCGCTCCTCGATCTGGCGCCGGACAGCCTTCAGGACCTGCGCCAGGAGAGCCGGATCGACGGGCTTGGCGAGGTACTGCATGACCCCGGCCTCGAGCCCCTCGGCAATGCTTTGCGCATCGCTGGCCCCGGTCAGCATTACCACGGGCAGATGGCGCGTCGGGGGCTCACGCAGGATGCGGCGGGTGAGGCCCAGTCCGTCGAGCATCGGCATGAAGCGATCCGTGATCAGGAGGTCCGCGCGGGTCGGGTCCTCGCGCAACATGGCATAGGCCTCGGCCCCGTTCAGGGCGACTTCCACGAAGTGTCCGGCCTCGTGCAACTGGTCGCTGAGCATCAGGGCGGCCAGACGATCGTCTTCGGCGAGGAGAATGCGCAGCGCATCGGCTTCGCGGGCATCGCCTTTGGTAAAGTTCTGGGGAAGGGCGCTCATGGCTGTCTCACTTCTCCGTCAGCGCGGAATTGAGGCCATGGCGGACCGGCCCCAGGATATAGGCAAGAACCGACTTGCGTCCGGTCACGATCGCTCCTGTCACTTCCATGCCGGGGGTCAGCTGGGCCAGCACTTCGCGGTTGCGGTCGACAGGCGGGATGGTCAGGCGCAAGGTGTAGAAGTTGAGGCCCGAGGGGGCCTGGAACGAAGAGGGGGAAATGCGCTCGACGCGCGCATCGAGCCAATCGTGGCCAGGCAGGTCCAGTCCGATGATGCGCAGCCGCGCATCGAGCCCGGGACGCAGTCCGGCGCGCTCGCTGGCCAGCACGCGGGCCTCGACGATGAGGCGATCGCGGGGCACCAGCGTTGCGACTTCGCCCGCTGGCGCGACCATGTCGCCGTCCTGTATGGCAAGCGTCTTGATGGTTCCGGAAACAGGGCTGCGGACGATCAGGCGGCCCAGACGCTGTTCGGCATGGGCGAGCAGGGCTTGCGCTTCGGCTTGCTGTACCTGCAACTGGTTGCCTTCGCTGTAGAGGTCGAGGGCCTGACGCGCGCGCAGGCCGGTACTGTCCGCCATCCCCTGCTGCGCGCCTTCCCGTGCGGCCACGATCTGCCGTTCGAGCAGGGTGACCCGGCCGCGCGCCTCATTGTAGGCGGCCTCGCGCTGGTTGAGTGCAGAGCGCGAGGTCGCTTCGGCGGCAAACAGCCGCCGCGCACGATCGCGGTCGTCCAGCGCCAGTTCGCGCGTGTTCCGCGCCGTCTCAAGCTGTGCGCGAAGCGTGGCCACCGTCGCGGCCTGCTGGCGCGCGCGCGCCTGCGCGCTTGCGGCCTCCGCCGCCAGGGCCGATTGGCGCAGGCGGCTGCCCTGCGTGTCCGGGCCCGTCTCTCCAAGCGCCGCGAGATCGCGACCTTCGCGGGCAAGCTGTGCCAGGCGCGCGCGGGCGAAGGCCATTTCCGCCTCGGCGAGGGTCGGCTCCATCTCGACCAGCGGCTGGCCTGCGGTGACCGTATCGCCTTCTTCGACCAGGACGCGCGCGACCACGCCGCCATCGGCGTGCGCGATGCGCCGTTCGCGGGCGCTCGGCTGCAGCGTGCCGGAGAGGTTGGCCGCTTCGCTGACCTGGGCGAGCGCGGCCCAGGCGATCACCCCGGCCGCGATCAGACAGCACACCGCAAGCGTCAGATGGAGGACGCGGGCCGAATGGGTGTCGCCGGTCCCGATGGGCATCATGAGTTCGGGCAGGTCGCGCTGCGCATCGATGCGCAGGATCGGCACGGCGCTGCGGAGGGATTGGGCGAGCCGGTTCTGCTGGGGCATCAGGCCACCTCCGCCAGTTCGCCTGGCGTCATGATCAGCGGTGTGCGGGCGTGCCGCAGGGCGATCACCCGATCCGCCAGATCGAGATAGTCCGAGCGGTTGGAGACGAAGAACACCGTCAGGCGCCCCTTGGCCGACCGCAGCACCTTGCGCAGCACCTTGCCAAACGGGCCGTTGATGACCGAGTTGGGGACTTCGTCGATCAGCAGGATGCCTGTGCTGGCCAGCAGCGCCTGCGCGAGCGAGAACTGCCAGATGAAACTCAGCAAGGGATCGCAGTCGTGGTCCCGCGCGTCGAGATCGAGATAGTCGAGCCCGACGCTGTGCAGGACCTTGCGCAGCTGCTCTTCGCTGGCAAGGGGATTGGCCATGGCCAGGTTCTCGCGCAGGCTGCCGGGCAGCAGGGCGGGGGCCTGCGGCACGTAGCCGATTGCGCTGCGCAAGGTTCGTCGCGGCAGTTGTTCGATGTCGACGCCTTCGATGCGGATGGTCCCGAAGGAAGGCGAGGCGAGGCCCTGCACAAGGGCGAGAAGAACGGATTTTCCGGTTCCGGCAGCGCCCGTGATCGCGATGATTT
The DNA here is from genome assembly GCF_000813185.1 of Novosphingobium sp. MBES04. Taxonomy (NCBI): domain Bacteria; kingdom Pseudomonadati; phylum Pseudomonadota; class Alphaproteobacteria; order Sphingomonadales; family Sphingomonadaceae; genus Novosphingobium; species Novosphingobium sp. MBES04. The sequence continues at coordinate 512,236 of NZ_DF850489.1, forward strand.
CCCCCGCCCGCGTCTCGATATCGAGTGCGAGCAACAGCGGCCGCCCATCACCCTGGCGCATGGTCACGCTCGCCAGGCTCACTTCTCCGCGCAGCGCGGGAAGACGCCGCCGCTGCGCGTCGAGTTCGATCTCGGACTCGGTCTGCATGAGGGTGTTGATCTGCTCAAGCGCGCGGCGGGCCTGCTCAAAGCGGGGGATCGCCATGCACAGGCCGTGCAGGGGCGCGGCGACCAGAGCGGTCAGGAACACGACGCCCAGCATCTGCGGCGCGCCGAGCCTGTGTTCGCCGGCATCGAGCGCCAGCAGGCCGACAACGGTGATGAAGGTCGCGGCAAACAGGAAGCTGGATACGGCCTCGACCATGGCCATCAGCCGGGCGATGGCAAAGGTGACCGACTGCGCCCGCGCTATGGCGGTCTTGTGCAAGTCCGCCCAGCGATGCTGCAGGCCGCATTCGCGGATCAGCTCGCGCTTGGCAAAGGTCTCGACCATGGTGTGCTGCAAGCGGGTCGCAAGGTCCGAATTCATCGAGGTCAGGACCTTCATCTTGCGTTCGGCCACGAAGAAGAGGGCAAGATAGCAAAGGCCAAAGAGGCCGATGGCGAGCCCCACCGGCGCGATCATCCAGGCGATGAGCGCTCCTGCGGCAAGCGCAGCGGGAAGATCGAGCAGGGCCAGGGCGAGCGGACTGGCCAGAAAATCGCTGACGTTCTCGAACGAGCGAATGCGTGCGGACTGCCCCTTTGCGTCGAGCTCGCGGCTCTGTGCGATAGGCAGCTGCATGATCTTTTCGAACGTCGCGCGCCCGACCAGATAGTTGAGCCGCGCGGCGAGCCAGGCCAGCGCGTGGGCGCGCAGCGCCATCGCGCACTGGATCGCCAATACGACAAGGACCAGCGCCAGCGCCAGCCAGGGCACCGTGGCCGTATCTCCCTGTGCAAATATCGCGCGGTAGAACGCGGCGATCACGAAAGGCTGCGCCAGCGAGAGCAGCGTCACGAACAGCGTGCACAGCGCGATCACCCAGCCAAGCGGGCTGAACGTGGAGATCAGCGCATGCAGCCAGCTTTGCCGCCGATGCTTGCGGCTTTCCTCGCTCAGGGGATTGACGTGGGCCTCGCGCGAGAGGCAGTGGAATGTACCCCGTCCCAGGGCATCGCGCGCGACCGTCCGGCCCTCGTGGTCGAGTACGCAGGTTGCCTCATCCTGCGCCAGGACCAGCAGGGCGCGTTCGCCGTCCTCGTCAAGAAACAGGGCGGGCAGGTGCCACAGGCGTATCCGCGCCGCAGGAAGCGACAGCTCCCGGGCTACGAAACCCAGCGTGCGCAAGGTCGCGAGGAGGCGCTCTCCCGTGTTCGCATAGGCATGGATGGGAAGGCTTCCCAGGACGTCCTTGACCATGACCGATGGCAGCAGGCGCATGCACAGTTGGGACAGCATTCCGTAGAATACCGGGTCGCTGGCGACCTGTGGCTGGCGGGCGAGGATTTCGCGCAGTCCCTGGGCCGCAAAGGTGTTGGGGCGATCTTCCCGCTGCATCAGAGTGTCATCGCGCGGTAGGGGATGCTCTGCTGTGCCAGGTTCCGTTCCTTGCACAGACCGTGGCGTTCGAGGCTGTAGCCTGTATCTGCAAGAGAGGTGAGGTTGGCGTCTTCGCTGGCCAGGACGATTGTGGCGTGCCCATGCACCTTGCCGAAAAAACGGACGAGCGCGGCGTAGGCTTCGCGATCAAGCCCTTGTTCGGCGTGATCGAACAGGATGATCGCAGGCTTGTGAACCAGCGCGCGCAGAATTGCGATCTGCCGTTCCAGTCCGGGCGGAACGGTGGTGCGCGCGTCGCTGCCCACGCGGGTCTGCAATCCGCCAGGCAGCTCGTTGAGCCGGCGGACCATGCCCAGCAATTCGGCCATGGCAAACGCCTCGTCGATCGAGACCTCGCCAAAGCGCGTGATGTTGTCCTGTATGGTCCCGTCGAACAACGTGCTGTTGGCCGCGACATACCCCAGGATGCGGTTGCGCTGTGCCGTCGAATAGAGTGCGATGGCATGACCGTTGACGGTCACGGGCGCTCCATCCTGCGGGTGGAATCTCTCTCCATGGCTGTCTTCAAGGCCCGCCATGGCGCGCATCAACTGGCGGCTGAGATTGGGGAAGGGGCTGGAGATCGCCAGGAAATCGCCCTTGTGCAGGGTGAGCGAGACCGGCCGGGCGTCCTGACTGAACAGGGGGAGGCCATGTACTTCCAGAGAGTGCAGCCCTTCGAACCTTGGCGGGGGGGCACCTTCGGATAGGGCAAGCGTGGCTTCGTCGAGCCGCTTGATCTTGGTGAAAGCGGCCTGGCGATCACGTCCCTGGACGTAGGTGAACACGGCGCGCTGGATGGGATCGGTCAGGCGGGCAGCCAGCAGCACGATCGAGATGACCAGAGAGATATCCATGTGGCCGCCCCGCGCGGCGATTGCGCAGGTCATCAGCAGCAGGAGATTGAGCATCATGCCCGCAATGACGGTGGAATGGGTCAGATGGGTCGAGGCCATGGTGAGACGCAGGTTGTCGCGCATCGCCGCGCCATGGGCCTGTTCGTAGACGCGCGTCATATGTTGCTCCACGGCCAGGGCCTTGACCAGGTGCATGCGCTCCAGGATGGAAAAGAGACGCACGAAGCGTTGCTCGACAGCGTGCCGGCTCGCCTCTGCGGTCTGCGAAAAGCGCCGCGTCGAATGGTAGGTCTGCACGCAGAGCGCGCCCATGAAGACAAGCACGGCCAGCGAGGCGAGGGGCGAGAGCAGGAACAGGATCGCGACAATGACCGGCACGAAGCTGATTTCCGCCCAGATCAGATCGACTTCGCGGCTGGCGATGCCCTTCACCTGGTGCAGGGCCTGGGCATAATCCACGCTGGTCGCCGCGGCGGAGGCAAAGGACAGGCGCTGTGCTCGTGCCGTGCGATCGAGGAGCCAGTGCAGGCGATGGATCATGAACGCACGATCGGCACGCCCCAGAATGATCGCGCGGCAATACTTGATCGCGGATTCCAGCAGCGCCGTGCCCATGACCATCAACACCAGCACGAAGATCGAACTCGTATGCGGATTGCGCCCGCCAAGCGAAAGCACCTGACGGGCGACAAGGGGCATCGTCAGGGCCAGCGTGTTGCTCAGCAGGATGCTGACGAACAGCAGTGCCCACGAAGTCCGGCGGGTCATGGTCAGGCGCTTCATACGGGCGGGCGTACGCTGCCATGATGAAAAAGCGCGGAGCGAGAGCACCCGTAGTTATGCGTGCTCTGGTCCGATCCGGTGCGGCGCTGGCCCTGCGACATCGGTCGCCGCCTGCGTTGCTTGGCAGTCCGACTAGGGTGAAGCGCATAGCGCCTTGCAATGAAAATCTTTGCCTCAGTTCCTTAACCGAGATGCCGGGGGCCTTGAGCGTGGCGCATTGCACACCGCCAGGGCCCGCGCAGGGACATGCTCCGCTTTTCAGGCGGATGAACGAGGCGAGGTCCGTTTCGTGCGTCAATTCCTTTCCGCAGCTAACCTTGGTTCGCTGATGCTGGCCGCAGTGCCTCTGTGGCTAGCGCCTGGCACAGCGCATGGCGCGTCTGCGGCGTCCTGTTCCGTGGGCGGCGCAGCCCCGTGCGCAGAGCGGCTGGTGCTCTGGCGCGAATTCGCGGGGGCCCAGGCAAGCCGACTGATCGAGCGCGGCCTGGAGGCGAATACCGACATCCTTGTCGCGGTCGCCCGGCTTGATGCCGCGCGCGCGCAGGTCCGCATCGCCGGGGGGCGCCTGTCCCCAACGCTCGGTCTTAACGGAGCCGGATCCGGCACGCTCGCGGCCTCGGGGGCGAACCCTCTCCAGACGGTCCAGTCGGCAAGCGGTCAGGTTGCACTGGCTTATGAAGTCGATCTGTTCGGCGCGATCCGCAAGGGACAGCGCGCCGCGCGCGAAGAGATGCGCTCGGCGCAGTTTACGGCCGATGCCGTCGCGCTCGCGGTGTGCGCCCAGATCCTCGAGACTTATGTCCGGATCAGCGCGCTCGAAGCGCAGGCGGACATGCTGTCCGAACAGGTGGACGCAGTGCTTGCGCTCAAGACCGTGATCGATCGGCGCTCCGCCGAACACGAATCGAGTGCTGTCGAACGCGGTCTGATCGCCCAGCAGCTATCCAGTCTCTACGCCGAGCAGGCGAACCTTGCAGAGCTGCGCGCGCAATACGCCACGAACCTGGCGGTCCTGCTTGGCCAGGATATGGGCGAGGGAGAGGCTCTGGAAAGGAACGAGGTCGTAGCATTCGACACGATTTCCCTGCGCGCCATCGCGTCCGAGCAGCCTCTTGCCCGCCTTGATGAGCGCCCCGACATTCTTGCCGCACAGGCCGCGCTGCGCGCCGCGCAGATCAACGCCGAGGCCGTGAAAGCCGCGCAGAAGCCGGGCCTTCGGATCACTGCGTCCGGGCTACTGGGAGTTGTCAGCGGAGGGATCGCGGCTCTTGCCAATCTCACGACCAGCCTGGCGGCAAATCTGTTCGAGGGCGGGGCTATTACCGGACGCAATGAGCAGGCCGAGGCCAATGCCCGCCTCGCGCTGGCTCGATACGATCAGACCCGCATCACGGCTGCGGGGGAAGCGATCAGCGCTCTTGCCGGGCTCGCGGCAGCCCGTTCGCGCGAAACGGCCTGGCAGGATGCACTGTCGCCTATCAGTCGTGCCGCACAGAATGCCAACTACGCGTACCTCGATGGAGATCTGCCATTCAACCTGGTGATCGACACGCGGCGCAACGCGATCATCACGCGCAGGGCCCTGATCGAGGCACGGGAAAGTCGGCTTCTGGCACAGATCGACGTCATGCGTGCGATGGGCGCCCAGCCCGCCTGGGCGGGCCCCCCGCCAGTGTGGTGAATCAATGTTGAAGTGGCGTCCTCGCGAACATGTCTGGGCGCGCCAGTCGAATGCCTTAATCGCGCTCAGGCATTGAAGATGCTCTCCGGTCGCTAGGGAACCGTCGAGGCCCAGAGTTCAACGAGATGCCTGATACGACTGCCTTGCCAGATGCCAAACTTTACGAGACTTTCGATCAGCTTAGCCTGATATCGAGCGCCAACGGACTGATGTCCGGCGAGGCCAGCCAGCTCCTGCTCGATACCAATTCGGTGGCGCAAGGCGGAAATCTCAATCCATTTGGCGTCGGGCCCTCGCTTTCCGGCACCTCGTCGTCCACGAACGTTGCCAATGTGGCGGGCGAAAGTCTGCGGATCGGAGATCCGTTGGCGCCGTCGCTCGCCGGGGGGCAAGACGCCCTGGTTCAGCAGGCATCTCAGGTGCAGGCGCCCGTCCGGAACGACATCGGTGGTCTTGCGTCCAATTCTGCGAACGGTGCGGTGCTGGCGCCCACTGTGACGACGTCGACCAGCCGGGACAGTTCGCCCAGTTTTGCCGGGCTTGATGGCGGAAACGCGGACATCGACCCATCTGTGCCCACTCAGCAGAACGCTGCCAGTGATCCTTCCACGGATGCAGAAGCCGCGTCCGAAACCGTGAGCACTCCCCCCGCTAGCGCCCCTGACATAAGTCTGCCGGTCGCTCCAGAGGGTGAAGCCGGCTCCAGTTCCGACGCCGGCGCGACAGTCACGGCCCCTCCTGCGAGTGCGCCGGGGCCTGAAGGCGCCGTCGTACCACCTTCGACAGACACGCTGGCTCCGACTGATCCCGTGGCCCAGAGCCCGCTCGTGGAGCCATCCAATGACCTGTCGACGAGCGAACAACCTGACGAGGATGACGTGGCGCCTCGGGAAACCGCTCCCGTAACAGAGGTTCCGACCGCACCCCCAATAGCGGCAGAGGACGTGACGGACGCTCCGCTCCCGGAATCCGTCCCGGTTCCCACCGCGCAGCCGCCCGTATTCGAGACCGAAACCGAGCTGGCGCTCGAAGCCGACGCGGTGCTCGATCCCGTCACGGACGTGGCCGCCGATCTGGATGCAGGTGTGGAGCTGGGCGGGACGGATGGGCCCGCCGTCGAGGTGGAGTTGGCGCTCGAAGCCGAGGCGGTGCTCGAACCTGTTTCCGAGGTAGCGGTTGATCTGGACGCGGGTGTCGCCCTGGACGGGACGGATGGGCCCGCTGTCGAGGTGGAGCTCGCGCTCGAAGCCGATGCGGGCCTCGATCCCGTTACGGACGTAGCTGCCGATCTGGACGCAGCCGTCGACCTGAGCGGGACGGATGGTCCTGCTGTCGAGGCGGAGCTGGCGCTCGAAGCCGAGGCGGTGCT
>NZ_DF850489.1:519837-571437 GCF_000813185.1 Novosphingobium sp. MBES04
GGCGTTGCTCTGGACGGGACGGATGGTCCTGCCGTCGAGGCGGAGCTTGCGCTTGAAGCCGAGGCGGTGCTCGATCCTGTCACGGACGTGGCGGAAGATCTTGACGCGGGCGTGGCTCTGGACGGGGCGGATGGGCCCGCCGTCGAGGCGGAGCTTGCGCTCGAAGCCGAGGCCGCGCTCGATCCTGTTCTCGAGGTGGCCGCGGATTTGGACGGGGGCGTCGCCCTAGACGGGACGGATGGGCCCGCTGTTGAGGCGGAGCTCGCGCTCGAAGCCGAGGTGGATCTAGATCCTCTCGCGGTCGATGGACTGCTAGAACTGGCATCGGAATTCCTGATCGACGCAAGCGTCGAAGGTGAAGCCATGGATGCGGGCACCACATCGGAATTCGAGAACATCTTTGATGAAATCGGCTCGATTCCAAGCGTCGATCAGTCAGCCGGGGAATTCTACGATAGTGATGCGCTTGAAGTGTCGCTTGATCTGGCCAGCGACGAAACAATCTCGGCCTCAGGCGATATTTTTGAATCCGCAGAACTGGGCGGCGAGGTTTTGCTCTCGGAGGCGCAAGATATCTTGTCCCTACAGGATGAGATAACAGTCGAAGGCGAGGATTTGTCGTCAGTGGAGATAATATCGAGTTTCGATGCCACCATCTCTGACGGCTCGGACTCTGCTGAACTTTCGCTGCTCGATTTCAGCTCGGACGCAGGCACCTTGCTGGCCGTCGGTGACACATCTGATTCTGTGGACCTGAGTGCGAGCCTGGCGCCAGCAGCCATAACTACGACGTCTTCGACTTCGGTCACCTCAGGCAGCTTCAAAGGGCTCTTTGGCTAGGTCACTGTGGCAACTGGACGTCACCATGCCTCAGCGTTCCGCCCAACGCTCCGCGTATTTGATCACGAGGGGTGCTGAGGCCAGGCTGCTGAAAGGTTGTGGCTCACGGGAGCTAATCCATCCGCAGGTGGCCTATTGCCCTGGAAGAAATGGCGATCGCCAAAATCTTCCGAGCGTGCGGGCGCCGCGCTTTGCTGACGACGAGGCACACGAACTGTGCACAAGTTGAAATGTGGAGAAGATACGAGGCCGGTTGCGGTATGGCCTCACCATCTGCCTGATCTTCCTTCCTGTTTGGAAGGAAATGGCTCCGAGTAGGAGTACAACCAAATTTACATATTTATCTGAAAAATAGAAATAAAACTTGTAAAATTTCACCATAAAAATCTCGCGTTCCCCCGAAAATTCCCTCACTGTGAAGCGGAAAGGGGTAATTGCGGCCGGATGACGGCGGTAGGGCAAAACTTTCATCTATGGGCCGGTTTCACTCGCTGCGAACGCCGTGTCGTGGGACGAAACAGCCGTCTAACGAAGCGACTGTGAACGTCCGACTGCATCGGGCCCAGGAAGGCTTGTATAGGTAGTGCCACATGCTGCCAATTGCGCCTTACCGTCAGTCACTCTGGGTGTTGATAGACAACCTCGATTTTGCCTATGAGGGTCGCGTGGAACGCTTCGAGGCCTTTCAAGGGTATCCAATAATCCATATCGCTTCGAGTAACGACATGGTCGTGGACAAGGTGATCTAGGAGTCTCGCGCAGACTACGCAGCGAACGACGAAGCCTTCCCCATAAATCGGAACCAGCCAATCACGTGCGAGTTCGATGGCGTGCCCGCGGGTTGTGAAGGTGAGATATCGCTGCCTCACTCCAGCGGGCGGCACGAAAGCCGCTGAATCCAGCTCTTTGATTGCCCGGAGTTCTTCAGCGCTGACCGGGCGCCACAGCTCGATTATTTTGCCGCGATCCATACCTCTATCTCCAGAAGCACGAGCCTGAATAAGCTCGCAAATGCAAAATGGCCCGCTCCTGCTCTTTGGGAGGTAAGCTGGGCGGACCAGATGTAAAGGGCGCTAGCGATGTCTACCAGCAACTTCAGTTAAACAGCACCATCATTGAGAACAGGAAAACATTCGAAATTTAAATTGCCTTTACCGTATTTTGCATCTCCATAGCGACGGCTGACGACTCGCAACCTGCCCCCTTTGGCCGCCTCGCATCGATCAGCAGAAAGTCCGCTCTTTAGAAGCGAAAATCAGCGGCTGTGCGTCTTGTAAGGGTCGGTAGCCGCTAACGAATATCTGGCGTTTGATAGCCTTTGAGTTCAATTCTCACAGCGAGGAACGGTTTCGCTCCACGGTTAATTATCGCGTGAAGGCCCTCTGGTTCCGCCTGCATGGTGTGGCCGACTTCAAGAGCAGGTAGATCGAAGTGAGTAGCCCCTAGTTTTCTAGACGCCTTCCGCTTTCAAAAATTTGCTGTCGTTCGAACTGTGCGGGGGACAGCATCCCGTTCCTGACCTGCTTGCGCACCGGGTTATAGAACATCTCGATGTAATCGAACACGTCCAGCCGGGCTTCCTCGCGTGTTTTGTAGGTGCGACGCCGGATACGTTCGCGCTTTAGTGACGAGAAGAAGCTCTCGGCCACGGCATTGTCATGGCAGTTGCCTCGTCGGCTCATCGAGTGCTCAAGATTGTGAGCCCGGATGAAGGCGGCCCAGTCCATGCTGGTAAACTGCGAGCCCTGATCCGAGTGAATCAGTACCCGCTGCTTCGGTTTGCGCCGCCATACCGCCATGTGCAGCGCCTGCAACACCACATTGGTGGTCTGCCTGCTCTGCATCGACCAGCCCACCACGCGGCGGGAATAAAGATCGATCACGACCGCCAGATAGGCAAAGCCCTCCAGGGTGCGAATGTACGTGATGTCCGTCACCCAGGCCCGGTCTGGGGCCTCAACGTCGAACTGGCGATCCAGAGTGTTGTCGATCGCCAGGGACGGTTTGCCGCCATAGCTCCCCGGCCGGCGCTTGTAGCCGACCTGCGCCTTGATACCGGCCAGCCTGGTCAACCGGGCAACGCGGTTCGGACAGCAAGTCTCACCCTGATCCAGCAGATCCTCGTGCAGCTTGCGGTAGCCATAGACCTTGCCGCTGTCGTTCCAGGCTTGTCGGATCAGTTCCGTTTGCCGAGCATCCTCTTGAGCCCGATGACTCAGCGGGTGCTGTTGCCATGCATAGTAGCCGCTGGGTTGCACGGCCAGACACCGGCACATTGCCCGCACGCCAAAACGATCACGATGCTCAGCAATGAACGCGTATCTCACTTTGCATCTCTGGCGAAATACGCGGTGGCTTTCCTAAGAAACAGCTGTCTCGGGCTCTGACGGCAGTTCTTGGAGCGCAAAGCCGAAGGCCTTGGCGCGGCGCTGGAGATTGCCGATTACCCGGCTGCGATACCGTTCTTCATATTGGGCTGCACCCGGGTCACTATACGCCATCCCATGACGCAAAGCGTTGTAGAACAGCACGGCGAGCTTGCGCGCGGTGGCGGTCACAGCCTTGGCCTTTCCTGCCCTTGCAGACAGCCGGCGGTAAAATGCACCCAGCGCGGTATCAGTCCGGCCTATCGTGGTTGCCGCAAGGCGCAGTAGCGCCGCCGCTCGGCTCGATGATCGACGCGTTTTCGATGATAGCAGCTTGCCGCCCGATATCTTGTTGCCCGGCGCCAGGCAAAGCCATGATGTAAAGTGCTTTGAGCTTGGCCACGCCGCAAGGTCAGTGCCGCACTCTCCGACCAGCTTGAGGGCCAGCGATGGTCCAATGCCGTGGATCTGGGTCAGGTCTACTCCCAGCACGCGATAGCGCGCAGAACGAACTTCAAAATCCGGCGCGTTCACTTGTTTGGTCCTGGTCCGAATCTTGGGCAAACGGGCAATGTCGTACCCGTCGCCGCCTTCTAGGTCCCGGAGCGCAATCTCCAGCTTTCGGTCGCACTCCACGATCTTGAGCTGGTAAAAGTCGAACAGCGCAAGCGATTGGCACAGCGCGAAGACGTGTTCGTCGCGCCAGTTGCCGGTCAAGGCGGAACAGATTGTCTCGGTGCTGACATGACACCGAACGTCACGCATCTGGGCAAGGGTGGCGGGGTTGCGCTCGCCGTCGGCGATGGCGCGGATACCACGCATGCCTGTGGCGCCGGTGATGTCAGAGACGACGTGGTGCAGTTGCACATTCATCTCCATCAGCGCCTTCTGCATGTGCTGGATATGCGATGCCGAGTATTCGATCAGTCGCTCACGCTGCCGCATATAGGCGCGCAATGTGGCGACCCCGGCTTTGGGGCGAAAACTGCCACGCAGGAGACCGTAGCTGTGCAGCCGCTGAAGCCATGACGCATCATTCACATCCGTTTTGCGGCCGGGGACATTCTTTGCATACCGCGCATTGACGAGGATGACGTGGAACCCGTGCTCTTCCAGCACTTCGAAAGCTGGGATCCAGTAGACGCCGGTAGATTCCATCGCCACGCTTGTGACGCCGCATGCTTTGAACCACCGCGCCATGTCATGCAGGTCGCCGGTGAATGTGTTGAACGCGCGTACGGGCCGATCATCGGCGTCGGGATTGACCGCTGCCATGTGCATGGTCGATCCGATATCGATCGCCGCCGCGCCAGGCACAACCATCGGCATATCGCCGAGCTTCGCCGCTTTTGATCTACTCATTCCACATCTCCTCCAGAATGGGAGGGCATGGGCGATGCAAACCGTCATTTTCCTAACCGGGGTCGCCGCTGTGCGGCGCCACCACTCTCAAGTGCGCAACTGCCCACGGGCCACGTTTTTTAACGGGGTATCATGCCACCAATAAGCGAACGGCCGCGGCCCTCCTGGCGAGCAGTATAGCACGGCCCGTTTCTACCGCGCACAGGCGGGCTAAACCCGCGACCGTTTTTTAGGATGTCGCGCTCCTCGGTAACCCGGGCCAACTCGCGCTTCAACTGACGGATCTCGGCATCCTTGCTGGCATCGCCAGACAGCACCTTCGCCAGTTGCCGCTTCCAGGCATACAGCGAATGCTGACTGACGCCGAGCCGCTCAGAAACCTCGGCTACCGGATACCCACGTTCGGTGATTTGGGCCACCGCATCACGCTTGTACTCATCGCTGAAATTGGGCTTCCCCATCATCGCCTCCTGTCCTCAAAATTAGGATAGAAGGCGTCCAGAAATCTAGGGGCTACTCAGCCCTTGCGCAAAGCGGCCCAGGCGATCCGCGCCAGCTTATTGGCCAGGGCGACCACGGCAGCATTGCGGTGAACACCTCGTTCCAGCATCGCTTTGAGCCATCGCCCGAGCGGTGTGTCACTTCGAGAGATCGAGGGCAGGCTGGCCCTGGCACCATGGATCAGCAGGGTTCGCAAGTAGGTGTTGCCGCGTTTCGAGATGCCCAGCAGTCGTGGTTTGCCTCCGGTGGTATGCTGGCGTGGGACAAGACCAAGCCATGCCCCCAGATCTCGGGCCTTGGCGAAGCTACCGGCATTGCCGACCGCTGCGATCAGCGCGGTGGCGTTGAGCACCCCGATTCCGGGGATGGATGTCAGACGCCGGGCGGCGGCATCATTGCGGGCAAGTTCAACAAACTCGGCGTTCAGGCTCTCGATTTTCTCGTCGAGGTGTCGCCATTCTGTACGAAGATCGCCGATGAGCCGGCGAATTCGAGGGGACAACCCTGCCTCCCCCTGAAGGAGCAAAGCATCAACACCGAGTTCCAGCTTGCGGCGACCAACCGGAAAAATCGTGCCGCGCTCCAGCATGATGGCGCGCAACTGGTTGATCAGGCTCCTGCGCTCAGCCACCAAACGGGACCGGACGCGGTGAAGGGTGTGGATATCTAACTGATCCTGGCTTTTGAGTTCTACGAAGCGCATCGTCGAGCGTGATGCTGCCTCAGCGATGCCTTCGGCATCCCGGTCGTCATTTTTCTGCGCTTTCACGTAAGGGCGAACGTATTCCGGTGACATCAGCCGGATCTCGTGCCCATGACCGGCGAAGAGACGGCCCATATGATGAGCGCCGCAACACGCCTCCATCGCTACAATGCATGCTGGTAGCTTCGAGACGTAATCGATCAATGTTTGTCGGCGCATCGACCGGCGCAGGACAACCGCCCCGGTCGCATCCACACCGACGATGCTGCAAGCGTTCTTGCCCAGATCAACGCCAAGGATCACAATAGACATCGGTCCGTTCCTTTCCCTTCTCAAGCACCGGCATCATACCCGATGCCGGGGAAAAGGGGCGGGCCATCCTATAAAGCATGATCGCGGATGGGGGCGACGACGAATGAGGTACCCCGCCACGGAAAAGCTGGAGATCATCAAGATCGTCGAACAGTCACACCTGCCCGCCAGGCACACACTGGACAAGCTCGGCATTCCTCGCGGGACATTCTACCGCTGGTATGATCGCTTCCTCGAAGGCGGCCCTGAAGCGCTGGAAGATCGCCCCTCGGCACCGAGCCGGGTATGGAACCGTATCGGTGAGGATATCCGCGCGCAGATCGTCGAGATGGCGCTTGATGCGACCGAACTCTCCCCTCGCGAACTGGCCGTGCGCTTCACCGACGAGAAGCGCTACTTCGTGTCGGAAGCCACGGTTTACCGCCTTTTGAAGGCCCATGACCTGATCACCAGTCCGGCCTACACCGTGATCAAGGCCGCTGACCAGTTCCACACGAAGACCACCCGGCCGAACGAGATGTGGCAAACCGACTTCACCTACTTCAAGATCATCGGGTGGGGCTGGATGTACTTGTCGACCGTGCTCGACGACTATTCGCGCTACATTATCGCCTGGAAGCTGTGTACCAACATGCGCGCCGAGGACGTCACTGACACGCTGGACTTGGCCCTCAAGGCATCGGGCTGCGACAGCGCCACGGTCCTGCACAAGCCCCGGCTACTATCCGACAACGGCCCCAGTTACATCGCAGGCGAACTCGCCGAGTACATCAAGGCCCAGCAGATGAGTCACGTCCGTGGCGCCCCGTTGCATCCGCAAACGCAGGGCAAGATCGAGCGCTGGCACCAGACCTTGAAGAATCGCATCCTGTTGGAAAACTACTTCCTGCCCGGCGACCTCGAGGCCCAGATCGAGACGTTCGTGGAGCACTACAATCACCAGCGCTACCACGAGAGCCTGAGCAACGTGACGCCCGCTGACGTCTACTTCGGCAGGGCTCCCGCCATCATCAAGCGTCGCGAAACCATCAAGCGAAAAACCATCGCACATCGCCGCTTGCTTCACCGCAAGCTTGCCGCCTAACATCAACCCCCAGACGAGGCTCGCTCTCCGCTAATCCACGCCCTGATCTGTGCCAAATGTTTCGACGACGGACAAGAACGACTATTTGCGGACGAGACTACGGCGCCGGTGCTCGATCCGGGGCGTGGGCGAACCAAAACCGGCGAGCTATGGGCCTATGCCCGCGATGACCGACATTGGGGCGGCGATGATCCGCCGATGGTCGCCTATGTCTATTCAGCCGATCGCAAGGTCGAACGGGCAGAAGCGCATCTCGGTGATTTTGCAGGTATCCTGCAGGTCGATGGCTATGGCGGCTATGCCGCGCTCGCCAGGCGTCGCCAGCAGATCAGCCTCGCATTTTGCTGGGCACACGTCCGACGCAAGTTCTACGAGCTGGCCGACAACTCGCCGGTGGCAACGGAAGTGCTGCGTCGCGTCGCCTTGCTCTATGCCATCGAAGAAGAGGCGCGAGGATTATCGGCGGAGCAACGCCGGACTGTTCGCAACGACCGCAGCCGCATCATGGTCGATGATCTTCGCCAGTATCTCGAAGCCCGCAATCGCCAGGTCAGCGCCAAAAGCAAGCTTGGCGAAGCGATCAGCTACGCGCTCACCCGCTGGGATAGGCTGTCACGCTTCCTCGACGATGGCCGCATCGACCTCGACAGCAACACCGTCGAACGCTCTATCCGGCCCCTCGCGCTGAACCGCAAGAATGCCCTGTTCGCCGGTTCCGACGAAGGTGGCGACAACTGGGCGGTGATCGCTACGCTCATCGAAAACTGCAAGCTCTCCGGCATCAACCCGCACATCTGGCTGACCGATACGCTGACCAGCCTGGCCAACGGTCATCCTGCGAACGGCGTCGCCGAACTCATGCCCTGGACCGCCGTGGGCTGAGAACACCGCTAACGGGCCTTCATATTCGATCTCATGAAAAACGAACGATCAGCGGCGAATAAAGCCCATGTTACGGGAGCGAGTAGCCTACAGTGGCCTGGGCGATAAGGTGCTCCTCATTGCCCTGCCAGACTCGCACATCGACCGTGGCCAGTCGGCGACCCAGCTTTAATAATCGGGCGTCTGCAATGATCGTCTCCATTTTGCAGGCGCGGAGGAAGGAGATGGACAAACCGTTTGTTACTGCCATCTCCTTTCGCCCATGGTGAGCGATAATCACCGCATAGGCTGCAACATCGGTAAGTGCCATGAGCGTTGGACCCGCTACGATCCCGCCGGGCCGACCCATGCTTGCGTTAGGATCGAGGGTCATGCGGACACGCCCAGCTTGAACACCGACCACTGAGCCAAGGGACGCGCGCGTTTCGCTCGGAAACGCGCCATCGAGAAACTCGGTAAGTTCGCTTAGTGTCAGACAGGGATTCATGGCATCCAATCAGTTAAAAAGTTTGACCTTCAAGACACTCATTAGCGGTTGAGGTTGCTCCAACGGAGGTCGTGTCCCACGGGGTGGTGTAGGAACCGTCGATCTACGGCAGGATCGGGTTCAGGTCAGGCGGCCAGTGCTGGCAAGCTGACAATGGGGTTATGGCTCACCGAGCCGAGAGTTTCCAGCGTCATGTAACGGCGCGATACGGCCCACTCATCGTTTTGCTCCAGCATGAGCGCTCCGGCGAGACGAACGACGGCAGCGTCATTCGGGAATATGCCGATCACGTCGGCCCTCCGCTTGATTTCTTTGTTGACCCTTTCCAGCGGGTTGGTGGACGAGATCTGCGCCCAATGATCCTTGAGGGAGGCGATGTAGGCGAGCACGTCCTCGCGTGATGCCTCCATCATGTCGGCCAGCCTTGGGAACTTCTCGCGCAGGGCATCTGCAACTTGGTCCCACTGCTGGTGCGCTGCCTCGGCCGTTTCCTGCGCGAAGATGGTCTTGATCATGGCAATGACAGCGGGTCGTTGTTTCGGCGCGGCATGGGCGAACGCATTGCGCATCCAGTGCACTCGGCAGCGCTGCTGGCTCGCGGAAAATACCTTGCTGGCGGCGGCGCGCAGCCCTTTGTGATCGTCGGCGATGACCAGCTTCACACCGCGCAGGCCGCGATCCGCCAGAGAGCGCAGGAAGGCTTTCCAGAAAGGTTCGGCTTCCGACGGGCCGGTGGCCACGCCCAGCACCTCCCGTCGGCCATCGGTGTTGACGCCCACCGCGATTATCACCGCCGTCGAGACAATCCCTCCGCCCTCGCGCACTTTGAGGTAGGTGGCGTCGATCCATAGATAGGGCCACTCGCCTTCAATCGGTCGCGTGAGGAAGGCATTCACCCGCTCGTCGATCTCGGCAACCAAACGGCTGACCTGACTCTTCGAAACACCGCTGGCGCCCATCGCCTTGACCAGATCGACGAGCGAACGCGTCGAGACGCCGTGGACATAGGCTTCCTGGATCACTGCCGCCAAAGCCTTCTCGGCGGTGCGGCGCGGCTCCAGGAAGCTCGGGAAGTAGCTGCCCTTGCGCAGCTTCGGGATTGCTAGTTCGATGCGCCCGGCGCGCGTATCCCAACTGCGCTCGCGGTAGCCGTTGCGGTGGTTCAGCCGCTCCGGGCTGCGTGATCCGCAAGGCACGCCCGTCTTCGCCTCGATTTCCAGATCCATCATGCGCTCTGCGGCGAAAACCAGCATCTCACGCACCAAATCACTATCAGCCCCTTGCTCAATCAGCTCAACAAGGGCCATTCTGTCGTCGGTCGGCGTCTTCTTCTCCAGGTTCGAGTTCGCATCCGAACCCTACCAGAAGATCGACGGTGGCCACCCTCTCAGGGAAACCTTCCTACACCACCCCGTGGGACACGACCCGCCAGGCGGGCCATCATGGTGGCAAAGCTGCATCGGACGACAAGCATAGTTGCGCAATTTGGCATTCTCGGGCGCGGCCATGACCGAAAAAGCTGGACACCATGCCTGAAATCGCCGCTCCGTCCGAAATGATCGCCACCACCCCGTCCGTCGATGAGCCCGGCCCGCCGCTTGCCGCGCCCCCGGAGCAGGCCTCGCGGATGGGCTGGTTCGTGCTCATCATGCTGATGTGCGTCTACAGTTTCAGCTGGATGGACCGCTTCCTGCTGGTGATCCTGATCGATCCGATCAGCAAGGACCTGCACGTCTCGAACACGCAGATCGGCCTGTTCACCGGCTTTGGCGCCTCGCTGCTCTATTCGCTGGCGGGCTTTCCCATTGCGCGGCTGGCCGACCGGGCCTCGCGCACGCGGATCGTTTCGGGCGTGCTGGGCGCCTGGAGCGGGCTGACCGTGGCGACCGCGGCGGTGGGTTCGTTCTTCACGCTGCTGCTCACGCGGTTTGGCATCGCGATTGCTTCGGCGGGGTGTTCGCCGGCGGCTTATTCGCTGATTTCGGACTATTTTCCGGCGCGTTCGCGCGGGACGGCGATCGCCATCTATTCGCTGGGCATTCCGGGCGTGCTTTTCGCGATCGTGCTCGCCTTCGTGCTCAAGGAGCCCCGGCGCGGGCGGTTCGATACCGGGGGCGAGGAGGTCCACCGCCACTTTACCGCGCGCGAGGCGAGCGGGTTCTTCCTCAAGAACCGGGGCTTCATGGCCATCGCTTTCGGCTTCGGGCTGATCGCCTGCGCGACTTCGGCGTTCGAGAACTGGATTCCGACCTACCTGATCCGCGCCGATGGTCTCAGCGCGACCGAAGTGGGCGCGATCAGCGGGCTGTTTCAGGGTTTGACCGGGATCGTTGGCGCGCTCGGCTTCGGTATCCTCGCCGACGTGTTCGCCCGCCGCGACGAGCGCTGATACGTGTGGATTCCGCTGCTGTGCACCGCGGTGACGACGCCGCTGATCGTGCTGTTCTTCCACCTGCCCCAGAAGGGCGCCTACACCTGCTACTTCTTGATCGAGCTGTTCGTCTCGGGTTACTCGGCCCCGCTGTTCGCGGCGAGCCCGATGCTCTTGCCTCCGCGCCTGCGCGCGCTGGGGATGGCGACGGTGCTGTTCGTGCTCAACGTCGTGGGGCAGGGCATGGGGCCGTTCCTGACCGGCTTCATCAGCGACCGGATCGGCACTGGCCCGGCCGGCGGGCTGGGCCTTTCGATTGCGCTGATGCAGGTTTTCGGGGTCCTGGGGGCGGGCATCCTGCTGCTCGCCGTACCGGCCTTCCGCAAGCGCGAAGGCTGATCCGGGGGCGGGAGAGGCCCATCGCCCTCGCGCTCCCCGACGGTCGAGCGCCGCTTCCTTGGCCTTCGAACGCACGAAAAAGGGGCCGGGCGGACCATCGCGTCCGGCCCCTTTTCGATGGCTCGCAGCCCGGCGATCAGGCCAGCACGATGTCCCTGAGCGCGCTCACTTCCGCGCTGTCACCCAGGATCAGGCCGACGCGCTGGTGCAGGCTCTTGGGCTGGATGTCGAGCACACGGCCCTCGCCGTCGATCGAGCTGCCGCCGGCCTGTTCGATCAGCAGGCTCATCGGGTTGGCTTCGTAGAGCAGGCGCAGGCGGGCCTTGCCCGGCGTGCGGCTGTCGGAGGGGTAGAGGAAGATCCCGCCGCGCTTGAGGATGCGGTGCACGTCGGCGACCATCGAACCGGTCCAGCGCATGTTGAAGGCGCGCCCGCACGGGGCCTTCTCATAAGTCAGGCGATCATCGACGTAGCGCACGATCTCGGGCGACCACTGCGGGCGGCGCGCCATGTTGATGCCCACTTCGCAGTTCCCCGAGGGGATCTTGATCGGCCCGTCGGTCATGATCCAAGCGCCCAGTTCGCGGTCGAGCGTGAATTCGTAGACGCCCGAGCCGATGGTCAGCACCAGCAGCGTCTGCGGGCCATAGATCGCGTAGCCCGAAGCGGCCTGTTCGGTGCCCGGCTGGAGAAAATCCTCTTCACGCACTTCGCGCCCCGCGCATTCGGGCGGTGCGCGCAGCACCGAGAAGATCGTGCCGACCGAAAGATCGACGTCGACGTTGCTCGACCCGTCGATCGGATCGTAGACGAGAAGGTATTCGCCGCGCGGGAAGCGGTTGGGAATGGGGTGGATGGTGTTCATTTCCTCGGACGCCATGCCAGCCAGGTGCCCGCCCCATTCGTTCGCGTCCACCAGGAGATCGTTGGCCAGCACGTCGAGCTTCTTCTGGACTTCGCCCTGCACGTTCTCGGTGCCCAGGCTCCCCAGCACGTCGCCCAGCGCGCCCTTGGAGATGGCGTGGTTGATCGCCTTGCAGGCGCGCGCCACGGTTTCGATCAGCAGGCGCAGTTCGGCCGGGCAGGTAGAATTGGGCTGGCGTTGCTGCTCAAGAAGGAAGCGGGTGAGAGTGACTGATTTCATAATGGCTTCCTTACTTCCCAACGATGGACAATTCCATTTTCTCCGGCCTGTATGTCGCTTTGACTGCGTTAGACTGCATTTTTCAAGAGGCGAGCGACTTCGGGCCCATGAACGAAGGTGACGGCTTGCGCAATTGCATCTTCATCGGGACGGATACCGGTATAGAGCACGAACTGTTCGATCGCTTGAAGCACGATGACCTGTGCTCCGGTGACGGCGGACTTGCCGGCGGCTTGGGCCGCCTTGATGAAAGGCGTGCGGGCAGGCTGGGCAACGACGTCGAAGGCGAGCGTCGAAGCCGCGATATGCGCTTCGGGAAAGGCGAGCGTATCGGCCTCGGCGCCTTCCATGCCGAGCGGGGTGACGTTGACGAGCAGACCCGCGCCGGGCTCGGGCAGTTCGGGGCTCCAGGCAAAGCCGTATTGCGCGGCCAGCGCGGGACCGGCCTTGGCGTTGCGCGCCACGATCGTGCCTTGCGCAAAGCCCGCATCGCGCAGCGCCGCGGTCACCGCCTTGGCCATGCCGCCGCTGCCGCGCAGCACGAAGGGCGTGGCCGGATCGAGCCCGCTGCGTTCGATCAGATCGCGCACCGCAACGTAATCTGTGTTGTAACCGGTGAGCTTCCCGTCGTCGTTGACGATGGTGTTGACGCTGTCGATCGCGAGCGCGGACGGTTCGAGCGCGTCGAGCATCGGGATCACCGCTTCCTTGAACGGCATCGAGATCGCGCAGCCGCGCACCGAGAGCGCGCGAACGCCCGCGATGGCGCCCGCCAGATCGGTGGGCGCGAACGACTTGTAGACGTAGTCGAGCCCGAGCAGGCCGTAGAGCGTGTTGTGCAGGCGCGACCCCGCGTTACCGGGGCGCGCGGAAAGCGAAAGGCACAGGCGCGTGTCACGCCCGATCGACTGTTTGCTGAGGAAGGGCAGCTCGGGGGACGCGGTCATGGGACGGGTTTCCTGCGTTCGGAAGAATGGGAAAAAGGGCGCGGGGTGGGGGCGGTCAGGCGGGTGTCGGTGTGGGCGTGCGCGGCGCGCTCGATCCGCGGGCGATCAGCCGTCCGGCGAGCACGACCTTGCGCGCGGGCGCCTCGGCATGGTCGAGCCTATCGAGCAGCATGGTCATCGCGGTGCGGCCGATTTCCTCGACCGGCTGCTCGATGACGCTGAGCCCGGCGCCGACGAACTCCATCCAGTCGTTGTTGTCGAACCCGGCGAGCGCGATGTCGCCGGGGACCGAGAGGCCGAGATCGCGCAGCGCGCCCAGCACGCTGAGCAGCAGCACGCCGTTGCTGGCGAGCAGCGCGTCCGGCCGGTCGGCGGCGGTGAGGCGTTCGTTCACCATGCGCTGCGCGGTGGCGGTGTCGTGCGGGACGGCGATCGCCTCGGCGTCGAGGCCGAGATCGTGCATCGCGCGCTCGAACCCGGCGCGCCGTTCGATGCCGGTACTGCTCGCTGAACCGAACAGCCCGGTGATGCGCCGGTGGCCCTGTTCGTGGAGGTGGCGCACGAGCTGTTCGGCCATCGCGTCGTTATCGAGCAGCACACTGTCGAGCGCGCGGCCGGGCAGGCTGCGATCGATCAGGATCAGCGGGTAGTCGGGCGTGGACAGCGCGCTCTTGTGCGGGTGCTGGCGGCAGGGGGCGAGTATCACGCCGGTCACGCGCTCTTCGTGCATGAGTTCGAGGTAGGCGGCTTCCTTGGCCGGGTCCTCGTCGGTGTTGCACAGGATCACGCGCATCCCGCGCGCGGCGGCGAGGCTTTCGATCGCGCGCGAGACCGCGGTGAAGAACGGGTTGCGGATGTCGGCGACGATGAGCCCGATGGTGTTGGTGTGCTGCGAGCGCAGGCGCCGCGCGGCGAGATTGGGGCGGTAGCCGGTGGACTTGACCGCAGCCAGCACGCGCTCGTGCATGGCGGGATCGACGCTGCGCCCCGACAGCACGCGCGAGACGGTTGCCGGGGAGACTTGGGCGATGCGCGCCACGTCCTTGATTCCCACTGCCATCAGGATTTCGCCATTTGAGAAATCGTTCTCACATTATTGGGCGTTGAGCCCCTCTCCGAAGGGCCGACTATGCAACGTGACTGCCCTTTTTTGCAAGGCCTCTTGACAAATCGTTTCAGAAAACGTTTTCTCATGCTCGTAAAGACCCGTCGCAAAAACGGTCAGGAGAGGCCTGAATGCTCGCAGATGCGCCCACCTCGGGGGTCGAGGAACTGGTTCGGATAGACGCCCGCGTGGTGAACAAGGTCGATGCGATTCGCCAGGTCGGTCAATTGCTCGCCGCCGCGGGGTGTGTTTCACCCGATTACGAAGACAGCATGGTCGCGCGCGAGGAAATCGCCAACACGTTCCTGGGCGCCGGGGTCGCAATCCCGCACGGCCTGGGTGAGGACAAGGGCAAGGTCCGGCGCGATGGCATTGCCATTCTCCAGCTGCGCGACGGGGTGGAATGGAACCCCGGCCAGCGCGCGCACATCGTGGTGGGCATCGCGGCCAATTCGGACAACCACATCGCCATCCTGCGCCGCCTGACCCGCCTGATCCAGGACGAGGCGCGGCTCGAGGATCTGCGCACGACCGGAAACCCCGACGATTTCCGCCGCGCGCTCTGGGCCGACGAGGCGGCGGCGACAACTGCGGCGCAGCCGGCCCGTGACTATTCGCAAACCGTGTCGTGGACGCTTGACTACCCAACCGGGCTCCACGCTCGTCCGGCTTCGGCCTGGGTCGAGGCCGCACGGTCCTCCGGCGTACGCTTGCGCGTGCGTCATGGCGGGGAAAGCGCCGACCCCAGCAGCCTCATCGCCCTCCTCCAGATGGGGCTGCGCTGCGGGGATCCGGTGACTTTCTCCGCCGAAGGGGCCGGGGCGCGGCCGGCGCTCGAAGCGTTCGTGGCCCGCGTGCGTTCGCTCAGCGGGCGTGAAAAGGCCGATGCGGAGCGCGCCGCGCAAAAGGCCAGTGCGCCGGTCCAGGGCTGGAAGCCGCAAGGCGAGGCGCGCATGATCGCGGGCGTCGCGGCGAGCCCTGGCCTCGCGATCGGCACCGTGCACGTGCTCGCCGCGCACGATCTGAGCGTGCCCGATCAGCCGTGCGATCTGGTCAGTGGGGGCACGGCGCTCAACACCGCGCTCACCCGCACCCGCGCGCAGATGAAGGCGCTGATCGATGACACCACGCGCCGGCTGGGCGCGGGCGATGCGGCGATCTTCCGCGCGCAGGCCGAACTGCTCGACGATACCGACCTCATCACCCTGACCTGCCAGATCATGGTCGAAGGGCACGGCGTCGCCTGGGCCTGGCACGAGGCGGTCAGCCGCATCGCGGGCCAGCTCTCGGCGCTCGGCAATCCGGTGCTTGCCGCGCGCGCGGCCGATCTGCACGATGTCGGACGCCGCGTGCTCGCCGAACTCGATCCGTCGCTGGCGGCGGGCACCATGGCCGATCTGCCCGAGGCGCCGTGCATCCTCGTCGCCGCGGACCTTTCGCCGTCCGAAACCGCGACGCTCGACACCGCGCGCGTGGCTGGGATTGCCACCGCGCTCGGCGGGCCGACCTCGCACAGCGCGATCCTTGCGCGCACGCTCGGCCTGCCCTCGGTCGTCGCGGGGGGCGCGGATCTGCTGGGTGTGGCGAGCGGCACGCTGGCCATCGTCGATGGCGATGGCGGGCGGGTCTGGGTCGATCCGGGCGAGGCGGATCTCGCCTCGGCGCGCGACTGGATCGACCGGCTCGCCGCCGAACGCGTCAGCCAGGAGGCCGAACGCGGCCAGCCCGCGATCACCCTTGACGGCACGTCGATCGAAGTCGCCGCTAACGTCAACCGGCCCGACCAGGTCGCCTTCGCGCTTGCGCAAGGGGGCGAGGGCGTGGGGCTGATGCGCACCGAATTCCTTTTCCTCGAAAGCGGCGATACGCCCAGTGAAGATGAACAGGCTGCGATCTATCTCGCCATGGCCGAAGCGCTCGACGCACGCTCGCTGATCGTGCGCGCGCTCGACATCGGGGGCGACAAGCAGGTCCCGCATCTCGATCTTCCGGTCGAGGAAAACCCGTTCCTCGGCGTGCGCGGCGCGCGGCTGCTGCTGCGCCGTCCCGACCTGCTCGACCCGCAGCTGCGCGCGCTTTACCGCGCGGCGAAGCAGGGCGGTGCGCTGTCGATCATGTTCCCGATGATCACCTCGCTCGAGGAACTGGTCGAACTGCGCGCGCGCTGCGAGGCGATCCGCGCCGAGCTGGACGCGCCGCACGTGCCGATCGGCATCATGATCGAAGTGCCCGCCGCCGCGGTGCAGGCGCATGTCCTGGCCGGGCACGCCGACTTCTTCTCGATCGGGACCAACGATCTCACCCAGTACGTGCTGGCGATGGACCGCCAGAACCCCGAACTCGCAGCGCAAGCGCAAAGCCTGCACCCGGCCGTGCTGCGGATGATCGCGATGACGATCGAAGGCGCGAAGGCGCATGGCCGCTGGGTCGGCGTGTGCGGCGGTATCGCGGGCGATCCCTTCGGCGCGGCGCTGCTGGCCGGGCTCGGCGTCAGCGAACTTTCGATGACCCCGCGGGACATTCCCGCGGTCAAGGCGCGTATCCGCCAGAGCCGGATCGAAGACCTTCAGGCTCTGGCGCGCCAGGCGCTGGCCGCGCGCGACGTGGCGGCGGTGCGCGCGCTCGACACGGGCGGGATCGGGCAGGGCGCGGGCGCGCCGGGAAAGGCAGCGTGATGCGTGTACTGACGGTTACCTTCAACCCGGCGATCGACCAGACGGTGACGCTCGACCGGCTCGTTCCGGGCGAGGTTCACCGCGCCCACGCGGTGCGCCAGAACGCGGGCGGCAAGGGTGTCAACGTCGCCAGTTGCCTGGCCGACTGGGGCTTGGCCGTCGCGGCCTATGGCCTGCTCGGCTCGGACAACGCAGCCTCGTTCGACGCGCTGCTCGGCGCCAAGCGGATCGAGGATCGCTTCATCCGCATTCCCGGCGCAACGCGGGTCAACTTGAAGCTGGTCGATGCCGCCGGGACCACCGACATCAACCTCGATGGCATCGCGATCGACCTTGGCCGGGCCGAAATGGTCGCCGCCACGATTGGCGAGGCGGCGCAGGCGGACGATATCGTCGTGCTCGCCGGAAGCCTGCCGCCGGGGTGCCCGCCCGACACCTATGCCGCGCTGACCCGTCGTCTTTCCGCAAAGGGCTGCCGCGTGGTGCTCGACACCAGCGGCCTGCCGCTCAAGTGTGCGCTCGAAAGGCCGGTGCTGCCGCGCGTGATCAAGCCCAACCGCCACGAACTGGCGCAGTTCCTCGGGCGCGATCTGCCCGATGGCGCCGCGCTGGTCGCCGCTGCGCGCGCTTTGCAGGCACGCGGCTTGGGGCTGGTCGTGGTCTCGATGGGCGAGGACGGCGCGCTGTTCGTCAGCCGCGAGGGCGCGCTTTGCGCACGGCTCGCCATCGGCCGCCTGGCGAGCACGGTGGGGGCGGGCGATGCGATGGTCGCCGGGATCGTCGCGGCGCTGGCGCAAGGGGCTTCGCTTGAGCGCACCGCGCGTCTCGCCACCGCCTTTGCCGTTGCCAAACTCGGCATGGCCGGGCCCAATCTTCCCGATCTTGCCAGCGTCGAGGCGCTGGCGCCGAGGTCGTCATCGCGCCCGTGAACGCGGGGGACGCCCGTGGCGAAGTGCTGAGCGCAGGAGAACAGTAATGGGCCAGCTCTTTGTCCTGATCGACGCCGCAGACCTCACCGTGCAGGGGGTTCTGGCCGCCGAAGCGCTGCGCCGCGCGGCGCTGCAGGAGGGCCGCGAGGCCACGATCGAGGTGCGCAGCGCGCAAGGGGTGCTCAACCCCCTGCCCGAAGGCGCGCCCGGACCGGGCGATGCGCTGCTGCTGGTGACCACCGGTTCGCAAGGCGCTTCACACGACAGTGGAGCCTGGCCCACCAACGTCACGCGCCAGTGCACGCTCGAAGCGGTGCTGGCCGATCCGGCGGCGGCGCTGGCAGGGCTCGAGACCGGCTCCAGCCAAACCGACGCACACGCCGCCAGCGGAACCCGCGTGGTGGCCGTGACCAGCTGCCCGACGGGCATCGCGCACACTTTCATGGCCGCCGAGGGCCTGCAGGAAGGCGCGCGCCAGCTCGGCTACGACATCCGGGTCGAGACGCAAGGTTCGGTCGGCGCGGGAACGCCGCTGACACCTGAGGAAATCGCCGCTGCGGACATCGTGCTGATCGCCGCCGACCGCGAGGTTGATCGCGCGCGCTTTGCCGGCAAGCGGGTCTTTGCCTCGAACACCAAGCCCGCGATTTCGGGCGGCGCCAAACTCATCGAGAAGGCGCTGGCCGAGGCCCGCGTGCAGGGCGGCGGACAGGAAAGCGCGTCGGCGGCCGGGGCCGGTGAAGAGCGCGCAGGCCCCTACAAGCACCTGATGACCGGCGTTTCGTTCATGCTGCCCTTCGTGGTCGCAGGCGGCCTGTTGATCGCGCTGGCCTTCGCGCTCGGCGGGATCGGTGCGAACAGCGATGCGGCCAAGGGCACGCTCGCCCACGCGCTGTTCCAGATCGGGGCCGAGGGCGGTTTTGCGCTGATCGTGCCCGCGCTGGCGGGCTACATCGCCTTTTCGATTGCCGATCGTCCGGGCATCGCGCCGGGGATGGTCGGGGGAATGCTCGCGGCGAACCTGGGCGCGGGGTTCCTGGGCGGGATCGTCGCCGGGTTCATCGCGGGGTACGGCGTTGCCGGGCTCAACCGCATCATTCGCCTGCCCAAGAACCTGGCGGGGTTGAAGCCGGTGCTGTTCCTGCCGCTGCTCGGCACGTTGCTGACCGGCCTTTTGATGGTCTACGCGGTGGGAACGCCGGTGGCTGCCGCGCTCGCCTTCCTCACCGAATGGCTGCGCTCGATGCAAGGGTCGAGCGCGATCCTGCTCGGCGTGATCCTGGGCGCGATGTCGGCGTTCGACATGGGCGGGCCGGTCAACAAGGCGGGCTACGCGTTTTCCGTCGGGCTGATCGCCAGCCAGGTCTACACGCCGATGGCCGCGACGATGGCCGCAGGCATGGTGCCCCCGCTTGCGGTGGCGCTGGCGACGCGGCTGTTCGCGGCGCGCTTCACGCTCGAAGAGCGCGAGGCGGGCGGCGCGGCGGCCGTGCTGGGTCTGGCCTTCATCACCGAAGGCGCGATCCCCTTTGCGGCGCGCGATCCGCTGCGCGTGATCCCCTCGCTCATGGCGGGATCGGCGGTGACCGGCGCGATCTCGATGGCGATGGGGGTCGAACTCAAGGTGCCGCACGGCGGTGTCTTCGTGCTGCCGATCCCCGGCGCGGTCACGCATCTGGCCGCCTATGCGCTGGCCATCGTGTGCGGCGTGGTGGTGAGCGCGTTGCTCGTCGGCCTCGTGCGTGGTGCGCCCGCAGGCAAGGGCGAAGCCGCGTCTCTGGCCAGCGCCTGATAAACAAAAACCATCCCGGTGATCGCACCGGACAGGGAAGAGGATAGAGAAAACCCGTGTCGAAGCGCGTCTTCAAAGGCGCCTGCCTGGCAGGCGTCATGGCCCTTTGCGCGCCCGCCGCCCAGGCTCAGGACAACCCGACCACTTCGGATAGCGATGTGGCCGAGAGCGCACCCGCACCCGTTTCCGATCCGCAGGACACCTCCTGGCAACCGCTAGCGGACGAGGGCATCACGCTTTCGCTCAGCTACACCGGCGAGGCGGCGAGCAATCTGACCGGCGGGCTCCGGCGCGATGCGGCCTACGCCGGGCAGGTCTATGTCGGCGCCGATTTCGACGTGGAGCGGATTGCCGGGATCGCGGGCGGCACGCTCCATGCCGCGATCACCAACCGCCACGGCGAAAGCCTCTCGGCGCTGGCGTTAGGCAACAACACCTCGGTCCAGGAAATCTACGGGACGCAGAACACGCACCTGGCGATCCTGAGCTGGGAGCAGAAGCTGCTGGGCGACCGGCTGATGATCGAGGCCGGGCGCAGCCAGGCCAACATCCACTTCCTCAACGCGCCGATCTACTGCAACTTCCAGAGCAACGCGGCCTGCGGCAACCCGACCTTCGTCTTCAAGAACAGCAACTTCACCTATTTTCCGGCGTCGAGCTGGATGGTCCGCGCGAAGGGCCAGCTGACCGATCAGGTGACGCTGCACGTTGGCGCCTACGAGGTGAATCCTGATCGCAAGCGCGCCAGCGACCATGGCTTCAATTTCAGCACCAAGGCCGCGACCGGGGTGATCGTGCCCTGGGAACTGACTTATGCGCGCGACGGGCAGGGCGTGCGCCTGCCCGGCCACTACACGCTGGGCGGCTGGTTCGACCGGAGCGATTATTCCGATCCGCTGCGCGACGAAGCGGGCGGCATCGCGCTCCTGAGCGGGCTTCCCGCCGCGCAGCACAACGGGCGCTCGGGCCTGTTCTTTCGTTTCGACCAGCGCCTAACGCGGCCCGATCCCACCTCTGACCGGGGCCTCAGCGTCTTTGGCGTGGCGATGACCAACCTGTCGGGCCGGGTCGAGGAGAGCCGTTTCCTCGACTTCGGTATCGTCCAGACCGGCACCTTTGCCGGGCGCGACACGGACACGCTGGGCCTGATGGTCAGCGACCAGCGCTTCAGCGATCTGGCGATGACCCGCTTTCGCGCCGCGCGCGATTACGCCGGGAGCGATGCCCCGGTGCACCGCCACCAGTACATGATGGAGCTGGCCTACGGCGCGCAGATCAATCCCGCGATCCGCCTTTCGCCCAACCTGCAATACATCGTCCACCCCGATAGCTCGGGCGCGCCGTTCCGCGTGGCGCCGGTGGGGGACGAAGTGATCGTCGGCTTCAAGTTTACCGTCGACGCGCTGCGCCTGCTGCGCTGAGCGCGGACCTGCGGGCTCTGTTGCAAACTCTGAGGCGGTTCCCAAGATTGGGCTCATGGATTGTCGGGGTCGGTTGCGATGAACGATTTCAAAGGACGGCATTTTACCGGCGAGGTCATCCTATGGGCGGTGCGCTGGTATTGTCGATACGGTATCAGCTACCGTGATCTCGAGGAAATGCTGTCCGAGCGTGGGATCGATGTCGATCATACGACGATCTATCGCTGGGTGCAGCGCTATGCGCCGGAGATGGAGAAGCGGTTGCGCTGGTTCTGGCGGCGCGGTTTTGATCCGAGCTGGCGTCTGGATGAGACTTACGTCAAAGTGCGGGGAAAATGGACCTACCTGTACCGGGCGCTCGACAAACGGGGTGACACGATCGACTTCTTCCTTTCGTCGACCCGCAGCGCCAAAGCCGCGAAGCGCTTTCTGGGCAAAGCCCTTCGCGGCCTGAAAGACTGGGAGAAGCCGGCCAAACTCAATACCGACAAGGCACCCAGTTATGGGGCCGCGATCGCCGAGTTGAAACGCGAAGGCAAACTAGCGGCTGAAACCGAGCACCGGCAGGTGAAATATCTGAGCAACGTGCTTGAGGCCGACCATGGTAAGCTCAAGATGCTGACCAAGCCGGTACGTGGCTTCAAGTCGATGCCAACGGCCTACGCCACGATCAAGGGCTTCGAGGTCATGCGGGCCCTACGCAAAGGGCAGGCCCGAGCGTGGTGCCTGCAGCCAGGGATCAGGGGGGAGGTCCGCCTGGTTGAAAGGGCATTCGGCATTGGGCCGTCCGCGCTGACCGAAACCGTGACTATGCTCAATCAGCATTTCGCCAATCCTGCGTGATCCCGAAAAACGCGGGGTGCCGCTCAGCCGTCCCTAATGTTTGCAACAGAGCCAGTTTAAGTTCTCGATTCCAGACCCGTGGTCCCGGCAGCTCTTCACAGCCCTCTGCAGACGCTATGGCCTCAAGCCGTTCCGCTATTCACGCATGCACCGCCAGACCGTGATCGTCCATGCGCCCGTCAGTTTCATCAACCAGGTCTTGTGGCCCGAGTTCGAGGAACTCAGCGAGGCCCTTTCGGCGCATCTCCTCGAGATCACCAATCGGATCATCCGCGAGGAGGTCTATGCGAAGCCCGGAGAGGCTGATGAAATCGCCGAGCCAGCACGTCTCCGATAGCGAAAAGCGTTGACTGATCGCTTAGGGTGTCATTTCGCCCCCTACCGGAACTGACCCCTTCCCATGCGTATTTAGGTCGCCGAAAGGAACGATCGAATGCAAAATCGCCGCCAACTGCTGCAGACACTCACCGCCACAATTGCGGCAGTTTCGGCTGCATCGGGTGTGTTCGCTCGTGCTCCCAGCATTAATGGAAAAGGACAATTGACGATTAGCGGCATACTCATGGTGACCACCTCCGCCGACCGCATGACCCCCGGCACCGAACCGACGGGTGTCTGGCTCGAGGAACTTACCACCCCGTATTATGCCTTCCGCGATGCGGGCGCCGAGGTGACGCTGGCCTCGATCAAGGGCGGTGCCATCCCCGTCGACCAGCGCAGCGTCAACGTCGACGGCGAGAACGACGCTTCGGTCGAACGCTATCTGAAGGACGAGGCCCTGAAGGCCGAGGTTGCCGGCACCCCGGTGTTCACCAGCATCGATCCTGCCGGCTACGACGCGCTGTTCCTGCCCGGCGGCCACGGCACCATGTTCGATTACCCCGGCAGTGACGAACTGGCGCGCCTGGTCGAACGCTTCGACCGCGAAGGCAAGATCGTCGCCGCCGTCTGCCATTGACCGGCGGGGCTGGTCTCGGCGAAGAAGGCCGATGGCACGCCGTTGGTCGCCGGCCGCCGTGTCGCGGGCTTCACCGACAGCGAGGAACGCGCGGTCGGCCTCGATCAGGCGGTGCCGTTCCTGCTCGAAACGCGCCTCAAGGAACTTGGGGGCAAGCACGAGGGCGGCCCCGATTTTGCCCCCTTCGCCCTGCGCGAAGGCAATCTGGTGACCGGCCAGAACCCCGCCAGCGCTACCCGCACCGCGGAGCTCGTAATGGAAGCCCTCAAGGACAAGGTCGCCTGATCATGCGCTATCTCCACACCATGCTGCGCGTCGCCGATCCCGAGGCGGCGATCCGTTTCCTCACGCTGCTAGGTCTCAAGGAGACCCGGCGCATGGAGAACCAGGCCGGGCGTTACACGCTGATCTACCTTGCCGCCGACGAGGATTTCTGCGGCGACGGCGAGCAGGGCGATGCCGAGGTCGAGCTGACGTACAACTGGCCGCCCGAGGACGGCAGCCCTACCGAGACATACACGGGGGGACGAAACTTCGGCCATCTCGCCTACGGGGTCGACGACATCTACGAAACGTGCGCGCGGCTGCAGGCGGGCGGCGTGACGATCAATCGCCCCCCGCGTGACGGATACATGGCGTTCGTCCGCTCGCCGGACGGGATCTCGATCGAACTGCTGCAGAAGGGCGAACACAAGGCTCCGGCCGAACCCTGGGCCTCCATGCCCAACACGGGCGAATGGTGATGGCGAAATTGTTCGAACCTATTGAGGTTGGCGGGCTGCGGCTCGCCAACCGCATCGTCATCGCGCCGATGTGCCAGTATTCGGCAGTCGACGGCGCGATGACCGACTGGCACCAGATGCATCTCGGCCAGTTGGCGCTCTCGGGCGCGGGCGCACTAACGATAGAGGCGACCGCGGTCAGCCCGGAAGGGCGCATCACCTACGGTGACATCGGCCTGTACGATGACCGCACCGAAGCGGCGATGCGAAGCGTGCTCGAAAGTGTGCGCCGTTGGTCGGACATGCCGCTGATCATCCAGCTGGCCCATGCCGGCCGCAAGGCGAGCTGCGCCAAGCCGTGGCACGGCGGAACGCAGATCGCCCCCGATACGGAGAATGGCTGGCAGACCGTGGCACCCAGCGCCATTCCCTTCGCTCCGGACGACCATCCCTCTGTCGAACTGGACAAGTCAGGGCTTGCCCGCATCCGGGAGGCGTTCGCGGATGCCGCCCGGCGCGCCGGCGCGCCGGCGGGCTCGGCATCGAAGCCGTCCAGATCCACGCCGCGCATGGCTATCTGCTCCACGAGTTTCTTTCGCCGATCTCCAACCGGCGCGGCGACGAATACGGCGGCAGCCTCGACAACCGGATGCGGTTCCCGCTCGAAGTGTTCGATGCCGTGCGCGAAGCGTTTCCAGCCGACCGCCCGGTGACCGTCCGCGTTTCGGGGACCGACTGGGTCGAAGGCGGCTGGACGGCGGAGGAGACCGCAAGGTTTGCACAGGAGCTGGAGCGGCGCGGTTGCGCGGCGATCCACGTTTCCAGCGGCGGGCTCGACCCGCGCCAGCAGATCCCGGTCTGCCCTGGCTATCAGGTGCCGCTGGCCCGGACGGTCAAGAGCGCGGTTGCCATGCCAGTCGTGGCAGTCGGCATGATCACCGAGCCGCAGCAGGCGGAGCGCATTCTCGAAGACGGGCATGCCGACGCCATAGCCATTGCCCGCGCTGCGCTGTGGGATCCGCGCTGGCCCTGGCACGCCGCCACCGCGCTTAGCGCATCGGTAAAGGCGCCCCCGCAATACCTCCGGTCGGAGCCCCCCGAAGCGGGCCGCATCCTCAAGGAAATGATCCCATGAAAATCTCAGTCAAACTGCTTCTGGCCGCTGGCGCTGCCCTCTCGCTTGCCGCCTGCTCGACGACCCGCGAGGGTGCATCCGCGCCCCAGATCGAACAGGTCGCGATCTTCGATGGCGCGATGCCGACTGGCGTGACCGTCGCCCCCAACGGGCGCATCTTCGTCAACTTCCCGCAATGGGGCGACAACGCGCCGTTCACGGTTGCCGAGCTGGTCGACGGCAAGGCGGTGCCTTATCCCGACGCCGCGACCAACCAGCCCGATCCGGCCGATCCGGCGGGGCATTTCATCTCGGTGCAGAGCGTGATGGCCGACGGCGCCAATCGCCTCTGGGTGCTCGACACGGCGGCTCCCAATTTCTCTCAGCCGCAGGCCGGCGGTGCAAAGCTGATGGCAATCGACCTTGCGACCGACCGGGTGGTGAAGACGATCGTCCTGCCGCCCAGCGTGGTGTTGCCCACGACCTACCTCAACGACGTGCGCTTCGATCTGCGTCAGGGCGCCGAGGGCGTCGCCTACATCACCGACAGCAGCAACGCCGGTGTCGGCGGCATCATCGTTGTCGATATCGCCAGCGGGCGTGCGATCCGCCGCCTTTCGGGACACGCGAGCACAAATCCCGAACCCGGCTTCACCCCGCTTGTGGATGGTGAGGTTTTGAAGAACCGCCCCGCCAACGGGCCCGCAACACCGGTTGCAATCGCAAGTGACGCGATCGGGCTCAGCGCGGATGGCAGCCTGCTTTACTACGGGCCGCTTTCGGGCCGCACGCTGCATGCGGTGCCCACGGCGATGCTGCGCGATCCCGCCGTATCGGAACAGGAATTGGCCCGCGCGATCCGCAGCATGGGGCGCAAAGGTGCCTCGGACGGTATCGCCGAAGACGACCGTGGCCGCGTGTTCGCCGGCGATTACGAGAACAACGCGATCCGTGTGCTCGACCAGGGCCGATGGTCGACGCTGGTCAGCGACCCGCGCATCAGCTGGCCCGATACGCTGTCGATCGGCACCGACGGCTATCTCTACTTCACCGCCAACCAGCTCCACCGCCAGCCTGGCTTCCACGGCGGGCGAGACCTGCGCCGCAAGCCCTACGAGCTGCTCCGCATCAAGGTGGCCGCCGGGCCCGTCCTGTTGCGCTCGAAATGATCCCGTCAGAACGGGCCGGCGCGACATCGCACCTGCCCGGCTTTTCAGAAAGCATTCCATCGATGGGCTTTGTTGCACAAATCGATCGCGGGGTATCAGATGGCCCTTGAAAGCGCTCGGTTACGCGATCCGCTGAGTTTGAGGCCTTCCGAGCGCGGTCCAGCGGTTGAGGATCGCGGCGCGGGTTTGCATTTCGACGACCTGGCGATCGAAGTCTCTTGCCATGATGCGGTCGCCCAGCAGCTTGAAGCAATGCATTTTTGTTTCGACCAGGCTGCGCTGGTGATAGCCGCTCCATCGTTTCCAGATAGCCCTGCCAAACCGCCGGCTTGAGCGAACAATTTCGTTCCGGGCCGCAACGCCCGCCGTATTTTCAGGCCAGGCTTGCGCATTGCTGCGGGCGGGGATGACGGCACAGGCATGGCGTGCGGCAATGGCTTCGTGACAGGCTCTTGTATCGAAAGCGCCGTCGGCGCTGACGCTCGCGATGGCCTGACCGTGTGGTATCTGCTCCAGAAGTTCGGGTAGCATGGGGGCGCCGCCAACCCGGCTTCCGGCCTCTTCGATGGCACGGATCTCAAGCGATCCGGCGTCCACACCCAGGTGGACTTTTCGCCACTGGCGGCGTTTGGACGGACCATGCTTGCGCCTGCACCATTCCCCGTCGCCCACCGCCTTGATGCCCGTGCTGTCGATCAGCAGGTGCAACGGCCCGGAACGGGGCTGGCAGGGGATCTCGACAAGCAAGGTCTTCTGCCTTCGGCTCAGGGTGCTGAAATCCGGCACTGGCCAATCAAGCCCTGCCATCTCGAGAAGACTTGCGACCATGCCGGTGATCTGTCGCAAGGGAAGCTTGAACACCCCCTTCAGCGTCAGGCAGACCTGGATCGCGGCGTCCGAGAAGACGGGCTGGCGCCCGCGCTTGCCAGTGGGCGCGGACAACCACTGCATCCCCGGATCAAACCAGACCTGAAGCGAACCTCTCTGCGCCAGCGCTGCGTTATAGGACTTCCAGTTCGTCGTGCGGTAGCGGGCCTTGGGCGGTTTGCTCATCGCCGCCCCCCTAACCAACTGGATTCACCAACGGAATCCTTCCGTCATTTGCGCAACAAAGCCGAGATGCAGTAAAAGCGGTATGCCAGCGGTGAAGCGTCACAGCTGATCCGAGGGCGGTGTCCCGAGAGAGAACGCAGGGACGAACGATCTGCGAAGGTAGTCAGATGGGCTGCAAAGCTCGTATCGAGTCAATGCAACGTTCGCCTCTGTGAGACCCGATACAGCACGACCAGGCCTCGCCTCGGCCTGTGCGGGCAGACCCATGAAACCCTCAAGGGATCGGCACCACCTAGCTCTGCAATTACAGATCCTCACCCTAAGGAATGTTTGTGAATTTCAACCGGCGTCGCCCGGCCGAATGAAGTCCATCACGTTGGCGACGTCATGGCTGTTGCTGCCGTCTTGTCCTTGAAATCGGTGATGACTTCGCCGATCAGCGCCCGTAGCCAGCGGTGGGCGGGATCGTGGCGGTAACGGACGTGCCAGGCCATCTCGACGGGAAAGCTGCCGAGGTCGACCGGGGCGGGCAGGACCTTCAGCCGGGGGTCGTGCATCAGCTGTCGGCAGATGAGCGAGGGCAGGGTGGCGCAATAGTCGGTCACCGCTACCATCTCGGCTGCCGCGAAGAAGTTGGTCACGGAGATCGCGACGTCGCGCTTCAGCTGCTGCTGTGCCAGCGCCTGAAACAAACCGGCGCGCATCCGGCCGGGCGGCACGATGTTGACATGCTTCACCGTCTCGAACTGCTCGCGTGTCATGGCATCGCCGATGGCCGGATGATCGGCGCGGACCGCGCAAGCGAGGCCTTCATCCATCAGGTGCTGGACGACGAGGTTATCGGGCGGATCGACGATGCGGCCCAGCACGAGTGCCGTCGTGCCCGACACGACGCCTGTTTCCGCAAGATCGTTGCCGAAGGGGGGCAGGCGGAGCTTGATGCCGGGCGCGACCTTCTCCAGGCGTGCCAGGACAGCGGGGACGATGACGAACTCGACATAGCCGTTCGGCGCGATCGTGAAGAGCCGTTCGGCGTGTGCGGGGTCGAAGGCCTGCTGACCGAGGACCGCGTCGTCGAGCTGGGCGAGTGCCTCGGCGATCAGCGGTGAGAGTTCAAGCGCGATCGGGGTCGGCTGGATGCCATAGCGCTCTCTTACGAACAGCTGGTCCTGAAGCATCTGTCGCAGACGCGACAAGGCGTTAGAGAGGGCGGGCTGCGTCATGCCCATGCGCTCGGCAGCCCGCGTGACGCTGCGCTCCTCCATCAACGCGACGAAGATCGGCAGCAGGTTCAGATCGTAGCGCATGCGGTCATCCTGTCAGACGTATATCTGATATTAGAAAGATAAACTTCTAGAATATATCAACGAGGCCCATTTCCCAGCCATCGGCGACAGGCGCCGCGAACAGGGAGGTTCAGATGAGCAAGGGTCAGGTTCTCGTTCTTGGATCGAACGCGACACAGCTCGGTCTGCGTAGCGGCAGTACCGCAGCGGTCGGTCAGTATCTCAACGAGACGGCAGTCCCCGCGCTGGCACTGCTCGACGCCGGCTATGATATTGTTCTCGCTACGCCCAACGGGACCAAGCCGCACATCGACGCCGGCTCGGACACGAAGGACCACTTTGGCGCTGATGAGGCGGCATACCAGCGCGCCAAGGACTTCTTCGCCAGCCCCCCGGGCATGAACGACGTCCGCACGCTGAAATCGGTCATCGACGAGAGTCTGGAAGGCTTCGTTGGCGTGTTCGTGCCGGGAGGTCGCGCGCCCATCGTCGATCTGATGCAGGACCGCGATGCGGGCACGATCCTCCGTCACTTCCACGCGGCGGCCAAGCCGACCGCGCTCCTCTGCCACGGACCGGTGGTCGTTGTCGCCGCGCTCGACGATGCTCCGGCCTTCCGCAAGGCGCTGGAGGAAGGCGATGACGCCGGGGCGGCCGACCTGGCGCGAGACTGGATCTACGCGGGCTACCGCATGACGGTCTTTTCGGCGAGCGAGGAAAAGATCGCCGAGGAGCAAGTGCTGAAGGGCGAACTCTACTTCGAAATGGAAAAGGCGCTGCGGTCGGCCGGTGGCGACGTTTCTGTCACCGACGAGAACTTCGCTTCGAATGTCGTCGTGGACCGGGAACTGATCACGGGTCAGAATCCCGCGTCGGACCGGGCCATGGCCGACGCGTTGATCGAAGCCCTCGATCGCGCCGCTGCGTGAGTACCAGGATGACGGGCGGGGCGCTCAGGATCCGCCCCGCTTCGGATATAACCAGGACAGGATATGGTGCCATGACCGCCAACGTGAAGATCGTCGCCGTCCTAACCGCCCGTGCGGATACCGTCGACCGCCTGCGCGCTCTGCTCGACGCGATGCTAAAGTCAAGCCGTGCCGAACCGGGCAATTTGCGCTACGATCTCTGGCAGGACCAGAGCGATCCGAATCGTTTCGTGCTCGACGAACTGTACGCGGACGCGGATGCAGTCGCCGCCCACCGTGCAACGCCCCACTTCCAGAACTACCTCTCTCAGATCGGCGATCTCGCCGAGCGCGCCGCGTTTGTCCTCAACCCCGTCTCGTCAACCTGAGGATGGTGCCAATGGGCAAGCCTGAAGAATGGGTGGGTACGGCACGGCTTGTAAAGGCGTTCGACACAGGCGTGTTGCGGATGACCGGCGTGTTGGCACCTGCGCTTCGCGCGGGGCTCTTGGGCATCATTCATCTACGCACCCATCGATGGCACGGGGCCGCGATCCGGCGAAAATTCAACAACTGACTTGAAGGAATACAGTCATGATCAAGGGTATCGAAGGCAAGGTCATTCTCATTACCGGCGGCAGCACCGGCATCGGCGCGGAAACCGCGCGTCTTCTCGCGGAACGGGGCGCCAAGGTGGCCATCGCCGCGCGGCGCAAGGACAGGCTCGACGAGGTCGTCGCGGACATCGCCGCAACTGGCGGCACGGCACGTAGCTACGCGCTGGACGTGACCGACAAATCGGCGGTCCAGTCCGTCGTCGCAGCAATCATTGCCGACTTCGGCCGCCTTGACGTGCTGATCAACAACGCCGGGCTGATGCCGATCCGTCCGATGGCCGAGGTCAACACCGACGAGTGGGACCAGATGATCGACGTCAATCTGAAGGGTACGCTCTACGGCATCGCGGCGGCCCTTCCCGGTTTTCTCGAGCAGGGCCGCGGTCACATCATCAACTTGAGCTCGGTTGCGGGCATCAAGGTCTTCGCACCGGGGGGCACGGTCTACTCCGGCACAAAGTTCGCCGTCAGCGCGATCAGCGAGGGCTTGCGCCACGAGGTCGGGGAAAAGGTCCGGGTCACGTCAATCGAGCCTGGAGCTGTCGAAAGCGATTTGAAGTTCACGACATCCGGCACGGCTGCCGAGACGGTGCTGGACTTCTACAAGCAGGCTATCCCGGCGGCATCGGTGGCGCGTGCTATCGCGTTCGCTGTCGAACAACCTGATGACGTCGACGTAAACGCGATCGTCATCCGTCCGACCGCACAGGAGTTCTGATTTCCACGAGGAGGCGGGGCCGCGTGTGCTCCGCCTCATGGGGAACGTACCGGCCCGCTCGTCCGTTACTTCGTCGGATAATATCTGTCCGTTTCACTTGAGGAGTGATCTATGCGCAAACTTGCCCTGTATGTACCACTGAAGGCCAAGCCCGGAAAAGAGCGCGATGTCGCCGATTTCCTGACCTCGGCATTGCCGCTCGTTCAAGCCGAGGCGGGCACTCTGACCTGGTATGCGATCGAAGAAGGTCCCGGTGCGTACGCGATCTTCGATACGTTCGGCACAGAGGAGGATCGGCAGGCCCATCTTGACGGCAAGGTTGCCGCCGCACTGATGGACAAGGCAGACGAACTGTTTTCTGAATCGCCGCAGATTCACAAGTTCACCCTGCTGGCCGCGAAATAGCGGAGCGGTCGGCACCCTAAGCTGCCGTTTGACTGCAGGGTAAGGCTCGTGTTTCCATCCGGAATGGATGGCCCGGCCTAATCGGGAAATGAATAAATGAATATGACAGGCCATCCGCGATAGTGGATGCCCTTGTCTTTTGCGCTTATCACACCTCAGGATTTACTGATAAGGTGCCGTTGATGTGTCGCGACGTAACGGCACCATTGGTTCGCGGGAGATTGAGCACGTCAATTTGGCGCGTTATTCGGTCGTTCTGGCCCAGTCATTCAGATTATCGCCGTGAATCGATCCTAGGACGGCCCTACGGGAAGGAACCTCTCAGGTAGCGGAAGGTTCAGGAAACTGAGATCACTTGCAAGGGTGCGATGTCCTCCGCCGTTACGATGGATCGGGTCATCACCAAGCTCTCGACTTGATGACGCGTTGGGAAGAGCTGCGAAAGGAAAAGAACCATGAAAGCTGTCGTGTACAACGGGCCCAAAGATGTTTCTGTCAATACCATAGATGATCCCAAGATCGAAAAGCAGACCGATGTTATCATCCGGCTGACCACGACCAATATCTGCGGGTCGGACCTACACATGTATGAGGGCCGTACCAGCTTCGAGAAGGGTAGGGTCTTCGGCCATGAAAACCTTGGCGAGGTCGTCGAAGTCGGCTCTGCCGTAGATCGTATCAAGAAGGGCGATCGCGTCTGCTTGCCGTTCAACGTCGGTTGCGGTTTCTGCGAAAATTGCGAACGGGGTTTGACGGGTTTCTGCCTCACGACCAACCCTGGAACCGCCGGCGCAGCGTATGGCTTTGCCGAGATGGGTCCGTGGCAAGGTGGCCAGGCCGAGTTGATGCGCGTTCCTTATGCGGACTTCAATTGTTTGAAGCTGCCCGAGGACGCCGAGGAAAAGGAGGATGACTATGTCATGCTCTCCGACATCTTCCCGACGGGTTGGCATGGCGTCGAACTGTCAGGTTTTCTGCCTGGCGAAAGCATCGCGATCTACGGCGCCGGTCCGGTCGGTTTGATGGCCGCGCACTCAGCCGAAATCCGCGGTGCCTCTCAGATCTTCGTGGTCGATTCTCACGATGACCGCCTGAAACTGGCCGAGGCGATAGGCGCTATTCCGATCGACATGCGCAAGGGCGATCCCGCCCAGCAGATCCTTGACGCGACCGGCGGCCTCGGGACTGACCGGGGGGTCGAGGCGGTCGGGTATCAGTGTTGCGATCGCCACGGCAAGGAACGCAGCAATTACACGATGAACTGCCTCGTCAAAAGCACGAAGGCCACTGGCGGAATCGGCGTCGTCGGCGTGTTCATTCCGGAAGACCCGAACGCGCCCGACGATCTTCAGAAGGAAGGCAAGATGGCGTTCGACTTCGGCAACTTCTGGTTCAAGGGCCAGAAGATCGGCACCGGCCAGTGCAATGTAAAGCACTACAACCGGCGATTGATGAAGCTTATCGAGCAAGGCCGGGCCAATCCTGCCCAAATCATTTCGCACCGACTGCCGCTTGATCAGGCACCAGACGCCTACAAGCATTTCGACGAGCGCGATGCTGGCTGGACGAAGGTCGTGCTCAAGCCGGGCACCTGACCTTAGTCTTCGACGGAATAGGAAATAAATTATGACTTTGGAAGGCAAATCAGTTGCCATTCTGATCGCACCCCGCGGGACGGAAGAACCAGAATTCTCGAAGCCCAAGCAAGCTGTCGAGGACGCTGGTGGCAAAGTGACCGTGGTCAGTTTTGAACCGGGCAAGGCTCGCACAGTCAATAGCGATCTTGACGAGGGCGGGAGCTATACCATCGACAAGACGTTTTCCGAGGTCAAAGCTGACGATTTCGACGGACTTGTTGTGCCCGGAGGGACTGTCGGTGCCGACAAGCTGCGCGGCAGCGACGAGGCAATCGGTTTCATCCGGGCTTTCTTCGATCAGAAAAAACCTGTTGCGGCCATATGCCATGCACCCTGGACATTGATCGAGGCGGGCGTGGTTGAAGGTCGCAACTTGACATCCTACCCGACGCTGAAGGTCGATATCGAGAACGCCGGCGGTGCATGGAGCAATGAGGAAGTCGTGGTCGACAACGGCCTTGTTACCAGCCGCGATCCCGATGACTTGCCCGCCTTCTGTGCCAAACTCGTCGAGGAAATCGCAGCAGGGAATTAAAACGGGGCGTTTCGAAGAACCATGTGAGGGCCTCTCCATTGAAAAGGTCCGCACAAAGCAAATGTGGCGGATGGCCAGCGATTGACCGTCCGCCACACTGCGTATCACACGAACACGGCGCGCCTGACGGGCACTCAAACCCTAAGCCGCGTCAACCGCGGTGACACATCGCCGGCTCCCGCTGCCAGATCCGACCCATTCCAA
Source organism: Novosphingobium sp. MBES04 (assembly GCF_000813185.1). NCBI lineage: Bacteria > Pseudomonadati > Pseudomonadota > Alphaproteobacteria > Sphingomonadales > Sphingomonadaceae > Novosphingobium > Novosphingobium sp. MBES04. The sequence continues at coordinate 553,327 of NZ_DF850489.1, forward strand.
CGTGTGGTTGAGATGCACCTGATCGAACGTGCGTTCGGCCAGATTTACGACCTACAGCGCCGCCTTGAGATAGCGGGCGGTGAGACTGCCTTCCGCTTCCGCAACCACGCCAGGGACGCCGCTGGCAACGATACGGCCCCCATTTTCCCCGGCCCCCGGTCCCAGGTCGATGATCCAGTCCGCCTGTGTGACAGCGCGCATGTCATGTTCGACGACTACGACGGTATTGCCGGCGTCTACGAGGCCTTGCAGGTGTTGCATCAGCCGGTCGCCATCGGAGGGGTGAAGCCCCGAAGTTGGCTCGTCGAGAATGTAGATCGTGTTGCCGCGTTGAGCGCGTTGCAGTTCAGTCGCCAGCTTAATGCGCTGCGCCTCCCCGCCAGACAGCTCGGTTGCAGGCTGACCGAGCCTCAGATAGCCAAGACCGATCTCCCGCAACACGTCCAGGGAGCGCATCACAGATGCCTCGCCAGCGAAGAAATCGCACGCATCGTCCACCGTCAGTTCGAGCACCTGGGCGATATTGCGCCCGTTCCATTCGACTTCGAGCGTTTGCGGGTTGTAGCGAGAGCCATGACAGGTCGAGCACGGGGCAAAAACGCTCGGCAGGAACAGCAGCTCCACCATGACGTATCCTTCGCCCTCGCACACAGGGCAGCGGCCTTGCGCGACGTTGAACGAGAACCTTCCCGGGCCGTAATGCCGCCGGCGGGCGAGCGGCGTGTCAGCGAAGATCCGTCGCACATGGTCGAACATGCCGCTGTAGGTGGATAGGTTCGAGCGCGGCGTGCGGCCGATCGGTTTCTGATCGACCCGCACCAGCCTGCGAATATGCTCCATACCTGCGACAATGCGCCCTTCAGTGTCGTTCTGCGCAACATCGAGCAGCGGATCGATATCCTCCTCCTCGGCCACGGGGGAGCCGCCGAGGTGTTCCGTGCCGAGCTCGGGCAGCGCCTGGCTGACAAGACTGGATTTGCCCGATCCCGAAACGCCGGTGACAGCGGTGAAGCAGCCGATGGGAAACTCGACGTCGAGACCATGGAGATTGTTCCGCCTGATCCCTTCCAGGCGTAGCCATGCCTTGGGATCGCGCGGTGTGCGCTCATTGCGGAGCGGCTCTGCGAACAGGTAGCGGCGGGTGATCGAAGTCTCGACGTCGGCAAGCCCCTCTATCGGCCCGCTGTAGAGGACTTCACCGCCCTTTTCCCCGGCTCCTGGCCCGACATCGACGAGCCATTCCGCGCGGCGGATCACGTCGAGATCATGTTCGACGACGAACAGGGAGTTGCCCGCCGCCTTGAGACGGTCGAGGATGGTGAGCAAAGCTTCGCCATCTGCCGGGTGCAACCCTGCCGAAGGCTCGTCAAGCACATAGACCACGCCGAAAAGCTGTGACGACAGTTGCGTGGCAAGCCGCAAGCGCTGCAGCTCTCCGGAGGAGAGCGTCGGCGTGCTGCGGTCGAGCGAAATGTAGCCAAGGCCAAGATCGATCAGCGGGTCCAGCCGCTCGATCAATTCGCAGGCAAGACGCTGTGCGGCGACCCGCTTTTCATCGGAAAGATTGGGCGTGCGGCGCACGTCGGGCGCAGCCTTGTGCGCCGAACCTCCTGCCGCGACTCGCCGTTCGACCGCCGCATCGCGGGCCGCCTTGCCGAGGACATGGCCCTTCGGGACCGCCGCGGCGCCCCCGTATTCGCCATCCGCGACGGGCGTGAGCAAGTCCCGGAGTTTCAATACCGTCAGGTCGCCGAACTCGGCGATGTCGAGGCCCGCGAACTTCACGGACAGGGCTTCGCGCTTCAGGCGCTTGCCGTCGCAGGTCGGGCAATCGCGGCCGATGATATATTGCGAGACGCGCTTCTTCATCAGCGCGCTTTTAGTGTTGGCGAAGGTTTCCAGCACATAGCGGCGCGCGCCGGTGAAGGTGCCCTGATAGCTCGGCTCCATGCGGCGCTTGAGCGCCGTCCGGGTCTGTTCGGGCGTCAGGCCCACATAGACGGGCACCGTCGGCGCCTCTTCAGTGAAGAGAATCCAGTCGCGATCCTTTTTCGGCAGGTTGCGCCACGGCGTATCGACATCATAGCCGAGCGAAACGAGGATATCGCGCAGGTTCTGCCCATGCCAAGCGGTCGGCCAGGCGGCGATCGCCCGGTCGCGAATGGTGAGGCTGTCGTCAGGAACCATCGTCTCTTCGGTCGCGTCATATACGCGGCCGATGCCGTGGCAGGTCGGGCAGGCCCCCGCGACCGTGTTGGGGGAGAAATCCTCTGCATAGAGCATGGGTTGATGGCGCGGATATTCGCCGACGCGCGAATAGAGCATCCGCACCAGGCTGGAGAGCGTCGTGACGCTGCCGACCGAGGATCGCGCGTTGGCCGAGCCGCGCTGCTGCTGCAACGCGACCGCAGGCGGCAAACCGTCGATCGCGTCGACCTCCGGAACCCCGGCCTGGTCGATCAGGCGACGGGCATAGGGCGCAACCGATTCCAGATAACGCCGCTGGGCTTCGGCATAAAGGGTGCCGAACGCGAGCGAAGACTTGCCCGAGCCCGATATGCCGGTGAACACCACGAAGGCGTCGCGCGGTACATCGACGTCAATATTTTTGAGGTTGTTCTGGCGCGCGCCGCGAACCTGCACGCAAGCGGGCGGCCCCGAATACCCATGATCGGTGGCCGGCGTGGTCGCGTGAATGTCCTTGCTCTTCAATTCAGTCTTCCTGCCCTATACGCCCGTGCGGCCCGTGTTTCATCACAGTCGGGTAGCAGATGGATGCATTTCCGACGCAATACATCCAACGGCCAGGCTGGCCCGATGTTCGGCACCTTTGAAATATTTTTCCAGCATCAGACAAAGGTTACGACAAAACCATTTTTCCCGTTGGGTCGCGCGACGAGGCCACACGCACTCCGCTGGTAAGCGCCTGGGCCAGGCGGCCCTGGTCCGTGCCGCTATCGGCATGTAACGATCGCACTTCGACGCTTGTTACCGCATCGCGACGCGTTGGCCATTTGCCAGAGCGCGCGTCATTATGGCCTGGGTCGGGCCATGATGACGGCCGAATTGTCGATCCGGGCGCTTCGCGCCGCTTCGGAACGATGGGTCAGTAGTGAATGACCGAGCGGATCGACTTGCCTTCGTGCATCAGTTCGAAGGCCTCGTTGATCTCCTCCAAACCCATCGTGTGGGTTACGAACGGGGCCAGATCGATATCGCCTCTCATCGCGTCCTCGACCATGCCGGGGAGCTGTGTCCGTCCCTTGACGCCACCGAAAGCGGATCCCTTCCATACGCGGCCCGTGACGAGCTGGAATGGGCGGGTGGAGATTTCCTCGCCCGCGCCGGCAACGCCAATCACGATCGACTGACCCCAGCCACGGTGCGCTGATTCAAGTGCGGCGCGCATGACGTGGACGTTGCCGATGCACTCGAAGGTTGTCCGTCGTCGAAACATTTGGCACAGATGGGGTCGTGGATTAGCGGAGAGCGGGCTTCGTCTGGGGCTTGATGTTAGGCGGCGAGCTTGCGGTGAAGCAAGCGGCGATGTTCGATGGTCTTTCGCTTGATGGTTTCGCGGCGCTTGATGATGGCGGGAGCCCTGCCGAAGTAGGCGTCTGCCGGCGTCACGTTGCTCAGGCTCTCGTGGTAGCGCTGGTGATTGTAGTGCTCCACGAACGCCTCGATCTGGGCCTCGAGGTCGCCGGGCAGGAAGTAATTCTCCAGCAGGATGCGGTTCTTCAAGGTCTGGTGCCAGCGCTCGATCTTGCCCTGCGTTTGCGGATGCAACGGGGCTCCGCGAACGTGGCTCATCTGCTGGGCCTCGATGTACTCGGCGAGTTCGCCCGCGATGTAGCTGGGGCCGTTGTCCGATAACAGCCGGGGCTTGTGCAGGACGGTGGCATTATCGCAGCCCGATCCTTGAGGGCCAGGTCGAGCGTGTCGGTGACGTCATCGGCGCGCATGTTGGTGCACAGCTTCCAGGCGATGATGTAGCGCGAGTAGTCGTCGAGCACGGTCGAAAGGTACATTCAACCCCACCCGATGATCTTGAAGTAGGTGAAGTCTGTCTGCCACATCTCGTTCGGCCGGGTGGTCTTCGTGTGGAACTGGTCAGCAGCCTTGATCACTGTATAGGCCGGGCTGGTGATCAGGTCGTGCGCCTTCAACAGGCGGTAAACCGTGGCTTCCGACACGAAGTAGCGCTTCTCGTCGGTGAAGCGCACGGCCAGTTCGCGAGGGGAGAGTTCGGTCGCATCAAGCGCCATCTCGACGATCTGCGCGCGGACATCCTCGCCGATGCGGTTCCACACCCGGCCTGGCGCACAGGGGCGATCCTCCAGCGCTTCGGGGCCGCCTTCGAGGAAGCGATCATACCAGCGGTAGAACGTCCGGCGGGGAATGCCGAGCTTATCCAGCGTGTGCTTGGCGGGCAGGTGCGACTGCTCGACGATCCTGATGATCTCCAGCTTTTCTGCAGCGGGGTACCTCATTCGTCGTCGCCCCCATCCGCGATCATGCTTTTTTGAGCAGGCGGTTTTCCAGCGTCAGGTCGGCCACGCATTCCTTGAGGGCACGGGCTTCGCGGCGCAAGTCCTGAACCACGCCCGTTGTCGCACTGCGGGCGGTGTCACCGGCAAGACGGCGCTTGCCGGCTTCCATGAACTCCTTCGACCAAGTGTAGTAGAGACTCTGGGCGATGCCTTCACGCCGGCACAGTTCGGCTATGCTGTCCTCGCCGCGCAATGCGTCGAGCACGATGCGGATCTTGCCTTCGGCCGAGAAATGTCGCCGCGTCTGTCGGCGAATGTCTTTCACCACGGCTTCTGCAGAGGCCTTCGTCGGCGATTTTCGCAAGGAGGGTTTGGGCTTCATCTGCGTTCCTTCGTCACTACGACGAAGCCCAAACCCTCCTTAAATCTCAACCCATAATCTGTGCCATGGGTGCTGATGCCGGACACGAGACGCTGGAACAGGGGCGGTGTTTCGGGTGGTGGATTCTACGTAGAGTGACAATCCAACGCCCGTGCTCCGCTGGGGTGTTTCCGGCAGCTTTGCGCCCCATGTGTGGACAGCTCTCCGTTGGCAAGGGATTTCGAGTATTGCAGCGCTGGTTGGTGCGGCCATGTGTCCGGCCTGTAATGCGGCCTGATTGTTGCCGCTGGCCATAATGCCTTGCGCGAACCAGGTTCCCGATCAGTTTCGCGCACTCAAAAGGTGCAGGGCGCAAGTGGGATCTTCTCATTCGGCGGTATCAACCTGCTTTCGTGCAATAGCTCCTATGCCCTTTCCAACCTCTGTTCGCCGCTTCCAAGCGGCGTTAGTTTCTAGGCTGCGATAACCTGTGGCTCCCTGTACCTCTCACCGCTCATCATGATGGCCCATGCGATCCTCGCATTCTTGTTTGCTAGTGCCATGGCAGCGACCTTAGGCTCGCGCCGTTCGAGCAGCCGAACAAGCCATGTCCGCTGGATCCCCTGCATCGCTCGGCGGACAACCGCCATCCCTCCTGAGAACAGCATCTGTCGCAAGTAGCGGTTGCCCGCTTTGGTGATCGACCCCAGTCGGGCCTTGCCTCCTGACGAGTTCTGACGCGGCACTAGACCGATCCAGGCGGCCATGTTGCGACCGCATCGAAAGACGGATGGGGCGGGGATACAGGCAACCTGTGCCGATACGGCAAGTGGACCGATCCCGGGAACTTCCATCAGCGTGGATCAATCCCAGGAAATCACCCCATCGGCCGAGCGCCAGCTTGCAGGGCGTATCATCTTTTCGTGCGCGATACGGACTGATCTGATCTCCGCTTCGATCTCGCGCCGCCAATGCGCGAGGAAATCGAACAGCACCGGAAAATCCGGTGCTGCGTCGTATTCCTGCCAGGCATAGACCTGCAAGAGCGAGGGGTGATCCGGCATGAAATAGCAGATTTCTGCCGTGGTAAGCCCATATCCGTCCAGCTGAACCAGAAAAGCGCGATCGGTCATTGCAGCGTGGGCTGGCTGTCCGGGCCGTCGAGCGAGCGCAGCGCCGCGAATACGTCGTCAACGCAAACCGGACCTTTGAGTTCGGGGGGCTGGCGCATCGCAGGTTGGTTTTCGACAGCATGCCGATCAGATGCCCAGGAAGCCAGGATGGCTCGCTTCACTTCGGGCTCAAGCGCGGGATGATGCGCTACATCGAAGGGATGCAGGTAGCGTGCGAATGGTTGCGACATGGGAACATCCTCCTTTCTGCCTTGCCGCTTATCACTCACCGCGGATTGCTCCGCTCGGGATATTTTGTGAGTCGATTTCAGAGCGTCAAGACCCTGATAAGGCTTCCGGAAAGCGCCCATTGGCAGTCGCAATCGGCGAGTGCCAAAAAATTTGATTTGAACCTCTTGAAGCCGTTTCCAGCAAAACTAGATCGCCAAATGCCTCCTGCCGATCATCCGGGGGAGGGGCTGTAAGTCATTTCGCTTTGTAATGGAGGTTATGCATGCATTTCAAACCGTTGCACGATCGCGTGCTGGTTCGCCGCATCGAGGCCGAAGAAAAGACGGCCGGCGGCATTATCATCCCCGACACCGCCAAGGAAAAGCCGATGGAAGGCGAAGTCGTCGCCGTGGGCCTTGGTGCGCGTGACGATGCCGGGAAGCTGGTGGAACTCGCCGTCAGGGCGGGCGACCGCATCCTGTTCGGCAAGTGGTCTGGCACCGAAGTGCGGATCGACGGCGAGGACCTGCTCATCATGAAGGAGAGCGACATCCTCGGCATCATCGAAACCACCGCCGAACTCAAGAAGGCGGCGTAAGCAATCAACCCAATCTTCAGTTCAATCGAAAGAAGAGAAAGGAGCAGGCCAAAATGGCTGCGAAGGAAGTGAAGTTTGCGTCTGACGCGCGTGATCGCATGCTGCGCGGCGTGGATACGCTTGCAAATGCGGTCAAGGTAACGCTCGGCCCCAAGGGCCGCAACGTGGTGATCGAGAAGAGCTTCGGCGCTCCCCGCATCACCAAGGATGGCGTCACCGTTGCCAAGGAAATCGAACTCAAGGACAAGTTCGAAAACATGGGCGCGCAGATGCTGCGCGAAGTCGCCAGCAAGCAGAACGACAAGGCGGGTGACGGCACGACCACCGCCACCGTTCTGGCCCAAGCCATCGTGCGCGAAGGTGCCAAGGCGGTTGCGGCCGGCATGAACCCGATGGACCTGAAGCGCGGTATCGACCTCGCCGTCGGCACTGTGGTCAAGGACCTCGAAAGCCATGCTAAGAAGGTGTCGGCCAACAGCGAGATCGCGCAGGTCGCAACCATTTCCGCCAATGGCGACGAAACCGTCGGCCGCATCCTTGCCGAAGCGATGGAGAAGGTCGGCCATGAAGGCGTGATCACGGTCGAGGAAGCCAAGAGTCTCGAGACAGAGCTCGAAACGGTCGAGGGCATGCAGTTCGACCGCGGCTACCTCTCGCCCTATTTCGTGACCAATGCCGAAAAGCTGAAGGTGGAACTCGAGGATCCGTACATCCTCATTCACGAGAAGAAGCTGTCGAACCTGCAGGCGCTGATCCCGCTGCTCGAACAGGTCGTGCAGTCGGGCAAGCCGTTGCTGATCATCGCGGAGGACGTCGAAGGCGAAGCCCTTGCTACCCTTGTGGTCAACAAGTTGCGCGGTGGCCTGAAGGTCGCGGCGGTCAAGGCACCCGGCTTCGGCGATCGCCGCAAAGCCATGCTGGAGGATATTGCCATCCTTACCGCCGGCAATGTGGTCAGCGAGGAACTTGGTACGAAGCTCGAGAACGTCACGATCGGCATGCTCGGCCAGGCCAAGAAGGTCATCATCGACAAGGACAACACTACCATCGTCGATGGTGCCGGCAACAAGGCCGACATCGACGCCCGGGTCAGCCAGATCCGTGCCCAGATCGAGACCACGACCAGCGACTACGACCGCGAAAAGCTGCAGGAACGCGTAGCCAAGCTGGCTGGCGGCGTCGCCGTCATCCGTGTCGGTGGTGCCACCGAGGTCGAGGTCAAGGAGCGCAAGGACCGCGTCGACGATGCGCTGCACGCGACCCGTGCCGCTGTCGAGGAAGGCATCCTGCCGGGTGGTGGTATCGCCCTGCTGCGTGCGCTCAAGTCGCTTAAAGGGCTCAAGGCCGCCAATGACGACCAGCAGTCGGGTATCGACATCGTGCGCCGCGCGCTGCGAGCACCGGCTCGCCAGATCGCCGAGAACGCAGGCGAGGACGGTGCCTATATCGTCGGCAAGCTGCTCGAAGGCGACGATTACAACCACGGCTTCAACGCCGCGACCGGCGAATACGAAGACCTTGTGAAGTCAGGCGTCATCGATCCGGCAAAGGTCGTACGCACGGCGTTGCAGGATGCGGCTTCGGTTGCCTCGCTGCTGATCACCACCGAGGCTCTGGTGGCTGAGCTGCCGAAGGAAGACACGCCAGCACCGATGCCGGCGATGGGCTTTTAATCGCGAGAGGAGAGCGGGGTATCGCACCGCGCTCTCCAATCCGCGAACACCAGGCAGTAGCAATGCCAGTTCGGCACCTGCTCACGCGGCCTGACACCTGGCAGGTTCTGAACGGGGCTTAACGGATCAATCGGTCGAATGAGAGAGGAGGAGTCTATGGCCGACAGGTATCTGGAGTATCTTTCACGCGAACATGCACGGCTGGAGGATGAAATCCAGCTGGAAAGCAAACGACCCCGGCCTGACGAAGTTCTGATTGCCCGGCTGAAGAAGCTCAAACTGGCGGTCAAGGACCAGATGCAAAACTGGGCTTCCAGTCACGCGAGCAGCGATCGGCTGACCGCGTAAACAGACTTGATCCTATCAAATTGTCTCCTGGAAAAAGGCCAGGCGCACCTCCATCGGTGCGCTTGGCCTTCTCTTGCAGGGCACTGAAAACAAACCCATAAAAATTTTTAATAGGTCTTGAAACCAATTGCGCGTTTCATGATTTTACCAATGCCGGATGCCATAACGGGTCCGGTTGGACAGAGGGCGTCGGCTCTTGGTTCGCGGCGCCTCTCACGCCCAGATTGCTCAACAAGGAGGATTTGGAAATGAGAACTGCATTTGATTTGACCCCCTATCGCCGCTCGACGGTCGGTTTCGATCGGCTCTTCGATGCGCTCGAGAACAGCCTCCGCGCCGAGACGCAGGATGGCTACCCACCCTTCGACATCGTTCGCACCGGCGAGGACAGCTACCGGATCACTCTGGCGGTTGCCGGCTTCCGTCCGGACGAAATCGACATCACTGCACAGCAGAACCAGCTCGTCATCTCCGGTCAGAAGACCGAGAAGGACGAAGACGGTGTTGAATTCGTTCACCGCGGTATCGCTGCCCGTGCGTTCGAGCGCCGGTTCCAGCTGGCCGATTATGTCGAAGTGCGCGATGCGGACTACGAGCACGGCATGTTGACGATTTCGCTCCAGCGGATCGTCCCGGAATCGCTCAAGCCGCGCAAGATCGCCATCGGAAGCTGCGAGCATGTCAACGACGACACGCCGCAGCTGACCGAAGGCAAGGCGGCCTAAGCCTCAATCGCCGGGTATATCCTCGGCGGGGTGGGTGCAATCGCGCCCGCCCCGCTTGACGAAGCTTTGCCTGAACCAGTCGGCAAATAAGAGGAATGTCGAGCTGGCTATTCGCGATCTCATTCCCTGGAAACGCCAGGGCCAGGACATCGCTCCCCGGCAGGAGGAGCGGGTCGATCATCCGGTGATGTCGCTTCATCAGGATATCAATCGCTTGTTCGACGACATGCTTCGCGGGTTCTCCATGCCCTCGCTGCCGCCCATCGGACGCAGTCTTGGCTGGCCGCGGGTCGAATTGTCAGAGAACGACAAGCAAATCCGGGTCACGGCCGAGTTGCCGGGCATGGAGGGAAAGGACATCGTAATCAGCCTCGACGATCACCAGCTGGTGATCCGGGGCGAAAAGAAGTCCGAAACCAGCGACGAGGAATGCGGCTATTCCCAACGCAGCTATGGCCGCTTCGAGCGTCGCATCGGCCTGCCCTCGCAGATCGACCAGGACAAGGTCGAGGCGGCCTTCCTTAATGGTGTTCTGACCGTTACGGTTCCGCGTACCGCAGAAGCGGCAAAGGGACGCAAGACGATCCCGATCAACGTCGGTTAATGGCAACTGTGAGGGGCGGTCTCACCAATGGGACCGGCCCTTCTTGGTGCATCAGCTTCCCGGTTCGAGTTCGAGCCTGACCGTTCGCTCTTCGCCGCCGCGCATCAGCGTGAGCTCGACGCCTTGTCCGACCCGAAAATCGTCAAGCCGGGCGAGTAGATCGCCGACCCTGGAAACGGGTTTGCCGTTCAAAGCGGTAACGATGTCTCCTGGAGCGACACCGCGCCTCGTGCGCCGCGCAGCAACCAGACCGGCGCGATCCGCTGATGATCCGGGATCGACGCGCAGGATGAAAACCCCGTCGACCCCCGAAGTACGTTTGAGCCGGTCGTTGATATCGTCATCGCTTTCAACGCCAAGGCTGGGCCGCGTATAGCGCCACTCGGAAATGAGCTGCGGCACAACACGCATGGCTGTATCGACCGGCTCGGCAGAGCCGATCCCAGCCGATGCCCCGGAAGGACTATAGATCGCTGTATTGATCCCGATCAGTCGGCCCGCGGAATCGAGCAGCGGACCACCCGAATTACCGGGATTTATTGCGGCATCGGTCTGGATGAGGTGCCGAATGTCGGGACCATTCTCATTCGGCAGCGGACGATCCAGCGCCGAAAAGATGCCCTTAATCAGGGTCCAGTCCAGTCCGAACGGGTTTCCGATTGCGACAACATTCTGTCCGACCTGCAGGTCGCTGCTTGTGCCGATTGGCACCCGCGCGGGCGCAGTGAAGCCCGCACCGCCAATCTTCAGGACAGCAAGATCGTGTTGTAGGCTAACACCGACCAGCGTGGCGGAAAACTGGCGACCGTCGGCAAGCTGGATTTGCGCTTCGGAGGCACCCTCGATGACATGAAAATTTGTGCAATATGGCCGGCCTCGTCCCATACGAGACCCGAGCCCGATCCGCGCCGCACGCTATAGACATTGCGTGTCCAGAAATCGGCCACCCGCTGCCGTGTGGAAATGAACACGACTGAATCGCGCGCATTGCGAAACAGGTCGATAGTGGCGCGTTCATCCGCGCCAAGATCTTCCCGCGCAGTGAGGACGCGTGGTTCTTAACCGGAGCGGACTGGTTGATCTAGGGGGCTGATGAGGCGGTAAGAAGAAGAGCGTTCATAATAACAAGTAGAAGTAGGTAGATTTTGGGTTGCGGTTCTTCGAAAACAAGGGGGCTCTCCATTGGGAAAAATTACGTGTTCGGTAGCTCATATCAACTGTGGTGTGAGGCAAAGGGTCGTTCGTGAGGATGTATTTTTTGTCAAACCCTTCTTCTACGGCGCTCACGACAAGCGCGAGTTTATCCCGTCTTGGATCTCAGCGCCTGTCCACCATCCCCAACCGCGCGAGCGGTGCAAGGCTTTTGAGGAATTCGATGAAGCCGTCCAGCTATTACGACTGGATCGTCTATCTTGTGAAAGAACTGGTGCGTTGCTCGGTTTGCCTACGCCCAGATGCAAATCAGTTCATCGTCCGCTATTCTGAACGCAAAGAGAGCAATGAACCAGTCGTAACTCCCGTTGAAAAATCGTGGATTGCATGTGCTGGACGGCGATAGGGAATGTACTGGCAATCAAGCCACAACTCGTCCTGCCTTGATATTGCTGAATAAGGAATGGTCCGACCAGAATCATAAGAGAGGGAAGGGGACTTGCTTCTGATTGAGCCGAATGAGCGTCGAAAGTCGGTGCTTGGGCTCGCAATCAGGAGTATGTCCCATGATCAAGTCGATCCCGCTAACCAAGTTGGTCCAGTCCCCTCGCAATGTGCGCCGTCACGGTGACCCAGCCGCGCATTCCGAACTGAAATCGAGCATTGCAGCTCATGGGTTGTTGCAGAACCTCATCGTTCGGCCTGCGGCTCGTGGCAAATTCGAGGTTGAAGCCGGAGAGCGCCGCCGGTGCGCCTTTCACGGTCTCGAACTCGGCCATTCCAAGACGATGATGGCCGCCTTCATCGTCGCGGCGCGCGGGACCGTCCGGCAGGCCGTGCTTCTGGGCCTTGCCGCAACGGTGTCCCACACGGCGATCGTGTGGATTGTGGCGCTGGGCGGGGTCTACCTGTTCCAAGGGCTTAGTCCCGAAGGGATCGAACCTTACTTCCAGTTCGCCTCGCGGCTCATGATCGTTGCGGTAGCGCTGTGGATGCTCTGGCGCATCCATCACGAGCAATCGCACGTCCACCATCATCACGATCATGGCCATGACCATCATCACGCGCATGATGGACACGATCATCACCATGACCACGCGATGGATCACGATTTGGAGCATGCCCTGGATCTGACCGACGCCGGCTATCAGGACGCTCACGAACGCCAGCACGCCGAGGACATCCGTCGTCGCTTTGCCGGGCGCAACGTGACCACCGGATAGATCGTCATGTTCGGCCTTACAAACGGCCTTATCCCGTGCCCCGGCGCGATCACCGTTCTGCTGCTCTGCCTCCAACTCAAGCGCATTGCGCTGGGCTCGGTCCTCGTACTCTGCTTCAGCATCGGCCTTGCTCTGACCATGGTCATGTCGGGTGTTATCGCCGCGCTCAGTGTGCGCTATGCCCAAAAGACCTTCGGTGGCTTTGGCACGCTGGTCCGCAAGGCGCCCTATGCCAGCGGCCTCGTGATCCTGTGCCTTGGGCTCTACGTCGCGCTACACGGCTACCAGACGCTTCCCTGAATCGGACACAAATTCATGAGCCACGCCGCCAATCCCGACCTCCTCAATTGTCTGCGCCGCGCCAACGGCCACCTTGCCAGCATCATTCGCATGGTAGAGGACGGCGATGATGGCCTCAAGATCGCTCAGCAGATGCAAGCCGTCGTCGCCGCGCTTGAAAAGACCAAGACGCTGATTGTCACCGATCACATCGAGCATCACCTCGAAGACCTGATCGGGCCGTTGCCTGGGGCCGTTCGCGACGACCTCGCGAAGCTCGGGGAATTGGCGAAGTATCTTTGATGTCTGCCGTCCTTGTCAGGGATGGCGTGAACCGACGCTGGTTCTGAAAGCAAGGGATTGCCGGCAGCGAAGTCCGCTGACAGGCATTACGGCCGAGGCGCTGAATGGAGACCTAGGGCGCGTGGCTGGTAAACTATGAAGGTGGGAGGGGGGCCGCCTCTCGGCGAACCTCCCACCTTCCTTTGACGATGAGGGGAGGCAGGAGCCCGCGTTCTCAAAGCCGGAATCGCAGATAGTCCAACGGCAATCAGTTGTCACGGTCGAGCGTATCAAGCCGGGACCGCAGAGGCTTGGCGATCGAGACTTCGGTAGATTGTCTTCCGAGAAATCGAAAACAGCGCCGCAAGGTCGCTGATCGAATACTCCCCGGTCTCGTACATGCGGCGCAACTCCTTTTTCTGGCACTCGGACAGCTTCTGCTTTTTGCCGCGCTGCTTGATAAGGTCAGCTTCGAACTTCGCGAAGGTGGCACGCGCGAAGTCGAATACGCTCGACAGGACAGTGGGCAAAAGGATAGCCTCTCGCAATTGCACAGTCGGGAGGAGGCTATGTCAGTGGAACTGACCCGCTCACTTCAAGCCGCAGTGATCTGCTCTGTCACTCTCGGGCTTTTCACTCAGTCGACCGCTTCTCATGCCGTCACGATGAATGGCCTAAAGGGTGACGGCTTCAGTCCCATCTACGGAACCTATGCCCCGGCGGGCAATTGCTCGCGTCAGCCGCGTATCGTTATCGATGCCGACGGGATGGTCTTCGAGGCTGCGAACCGGAAGGTCGCCGTCAACAGATTGGAGTACGCGGCCAGCTTTTTCGGCATGGGCTATGAAGGCACCGCCATGGCCTTCTTTCCCTTCCCCACAAGCAGCGGCGACGCGGGACCGATTCTCATGTTAGTCAACGACGACGAAAAGACCGGAGCGTTGCGCGTCGAGTCCAATGCAGAGCCCGGTCAACGCCTCGATCCGTTTCATGCTGCTATCGTTGGTATCTATCAGAGGTGCGCCGGAACAGCTCGCAGCGTATCGAGCGCCGCGCCTTCGAAGCCCACAGCGGTGGCTACAACACCGCTTGAATGGACGAACCTGACGGAGTCGGTCGGGAAGTATCCGGGCGACTATTCGAAAGACAACATCGACCCGTTCGAACAGGGCGCCATCGCGGCCGCCCTCCGCGTATTGCTGGGCCCCAAGATGACGGTTCTGAAAACAAACCTGTCTGCAGTCGGGCCGCTGCAGCGCGAAGGTAACGTCTATTCTCTGGTCGGCAATGCTCCCCATCGCGGCGGAGAGGACCAAGCCTATATCCTGATCGATGCAGCGAAGCGCGCCGTCCAGGTCGGCCTATGGGAAAAAGGCAAGCTCACTACATACGCGCCGAAGAGCGGCCGCCTTGACGCCACCAGCGACGTGCGCACGATGCTATCACATAGCCCTCGAGAAACGGCCAATGCCGCGCCAGGGACGCCGTGGGAATTGCTGCCAGTCAAAGGGCGCGCTCCGGTTGCCTATGTCGAGGCAGCGGCGTCGCCTAGTATCACGTCGCTCTCCCTGTATTGCGAGAACGGACGACCTTATGCGGCCATGCTTCTCAGCAAAGCGGCGGCCGGGACGAAGATCACCCTGACGTGGAATTTCGCCGGAAGGTTGGTCAATGTACCCGTGTCACGCGCCACTAACGCCGGGACCTATTGGGTTGGTGCAATTGCCGGCACAGCGCTAATCTCGCAGCTCGTCGTACAAACGGGAACCGTAGATTTGCGGATCAATGGTAGGCAGGAAGGGCAGGCGTCGCTCGCCAATGCGGTGCCGGTTCTACGGACGGCGTTGCGCCAATGCGTAGCCATGTAACGCGCCTTGCGACTGCTGCTTGCCAGATTGCACCGTGCGCGCCATGATAAGGGCTCGCTCCCAATATCTTCGACCAATTGCCGCATGATGGCACCCGTCGTTCGGAGTCAGTGAATCATCATCGCCGGCGATTCCGGGGGGCGAACGAGATTCTGGACTGTCGGCTACCCAGCGCGTCAAACCCCGCCCTGAGCGACCGGAATGGGTGCTTCCATGCCGCCCACCTGAAGGCTTTAGCCAGCTTTAGGTATCCAAAGATTTTGCCCTTTGTAGCCATGGAATTGCATGACCGAAAATCAGCCCTTGAAGCTATGGTCGGATCTCGGATTCGGCCCAATGCCGCATGAAATCTACGAACGCGCGTGTCTTGGGGGACTGGTAGCGGCCTGATGGCCAGATCAAGTTCATTACGCCGTCTCTTTGCATTTGTCCCGGGAGGAGCTCGATCAAGCGTCCCTCAGCGAAATGTCGGTTCACAATAAATGTTGGAAACGAAGCAATTCCTGCACCGGCCAATACCATGTCCAGTATAGGATCGATGATGTCGGCCGAGTGGCTTACGGGAACAGACAGGTCTTTATCGTTGAGCAAGGGCCAGGGTGCGATACGGCCTGTCGACAATCGCTGGCGCAAGCATACGTGATTGATCAGTTCCTCTGGCTCGCGCGGCGTTCCGGCACGCTCCAGGTAACGCGGACTGGCCGCAAGGCACCATGTAAAAGCCCCCAGCTTTTGCTGCATCAACCGGGAATCCGACTGGCCGCCCGTCCTGATTACGACATCGAAACCTTCCGCGATGACGTCGACCATCCGGTCGCTGAATTCCAATTCAAGTTGCACGCATGGATAACGCTGTGAAAAATCCGCAAGCGGCTTGCCAAAGATGTCGGCTGACAGCGGGAGCCCGACCCGTAGGCCCCCTCGCAACTCGGATGCCGAACTTTGAAGTTCCGCCTCGGCTTCCTCCAGTTCGAACAGAATCCGCTTCGCACGCACAAGAAGCAAAGCTCCTGGTTCAGTCAGAGACAGGGTACGAGTGGTCCGGTGGAAGAGCGGGACGCTGAGTTGATCTTCTAGGCGTGCGATGGCCTTGCTCACGGCCGATGACGTCAAGCCAAGCGATGTTCCTCCCTGCTTGAAGCCGCCTGCTTCGTCGGCGGCCACGAAAGCCCGGATGGCGGTGATACTTTCGACGCTGTTGACCATTGTGCGGCTCGATTTGAGGGGGCGTTCCCATTGGGGAATATTTGTCCGTAGTGAAATTCACAACTCCCATCTTATCCGCAATCATCCACGGGCCTATTTCCGCCGTCTCCCTTGGCGACAGGAAAGGAAGTATGTCCAAACTCTTCGAAACGTTTCGTCTAGCACACCGCGATCTCGCAAATCGGGTCGTCATGGCACCGTTGACCCGCGCCCGGGCTCCCGAAGACATCGCGAGCGAGCGCGTTGCCCTCTACTACACCCAGCGGGCCAGCGCTGGGCTCATCGTCAGTGAGGGAACGCCCATTTCCAGAGAGGGACAGGGATATCTGTTCAATCCGGGAATCTTCACGCCCGAGCAGATTGCGGGTTGGAAGCTGACCACCGATTCCGTGCGTGCTAACGGTAGTGCCATGTTCGCGCAACTCTGGCATGTCGGCCGTGTATCCCACCCGACAATTCAGCAAGACGGCAAGGCGCCGGTCAGTGCCAGCTCGAAAATCGCCGAAGGCGCGCTGGCCTTCGGATATGATGAAAATGGCGACGCCGGACTGATTGCGACTACCACACCCCGTCAGCTTGAAACCTATGAAATCGGCCGTGTCGTCGAGGACTTTGCCCAAGCCGCTGCGAACGCGATTGAAGCCGGGTTTGATGGCGTGGAGATACATGGGGCCAATGGCTACCTCCACGAGCAATTCATTAATCCGCTGGTGAACGACAGGGCCGATGAATACGGCTCCCAGTCGCTTGAAAATCGCCTGCGTTTCACACTGGAAGTGGTTGATGCGGTGATCGAGAGGATTGGCCGTGAACGGGTCGGTATTCGCCTCTCGCCCTATGGTCAGCTGTTCGACATGCCGCTCTATCCCGAAATTGACGAGACCTACGCCGCTTTGAGCAAGGCGTTGGGCAAACGTTGCATCGCCTATGTCCATCTCATGGATCAGGGCGGCTTTCAGATGGGTGACGGCACTGGCGCGGACACAGGCGACAAGTTCGCTGCGCTTATGAAACTCATCAAGGGCAACCTTTCTGAAACCGCCTTAATCCTGGCCGGAGGGATGACGCGCGAACGGGCAGAAACCCTGATCTCGCAGAACGTCATCGATCTTGCCGCGTTCGGGCAGGCATTCATCTCGAACCCTGACCTCGTGAACCGCCTCAAGCATAATCTGCCGTTAAGCGAAGCAGATCGTTCGACCTTCTATGGTGGCGGAGCTGAAGGAGAAGTGGCTCGGTTTGTCTGAACAGCCTTTGACTTTTGATAGTTGGATCGTCTGCGGTTTGGTTGTTCAAGCTGGCGCCTGCGGGGCGTCATGGAGGTCGGGCGTAGCCTGGCCGGAGTGACGCCCCGCAAGTCGCGGCCAATTCACGCTGCCACGGCCTGTGGCAGATTGTCAAAGTAGGTTTGATCGGGCGTACGTCCGCCGAGGCTCGAGTGAGGTCTCCGGGCGTTGTAGAAGCCCAGGTATCGGCCGATCGAACTGCGCGCTTCGCTGACGCATGCGTAGGCGTGCAGGTAGACTTCCTCGTACTTCACCGAGCGCCACAGCCGCTCGACTACGACATTGTCGCGCCAGGCGCCGCGGCCGTCCATGCTGATTGCGATGCCCTCGCGCCGCAGCACGCCGGTGAAGGCCTGGCTGGTGAATTGACTGCCCTGATCCGTATTGAAGATCTCCGGCTTGCCGTAGCGCGCCAGGGCTTCCTCGAGCGCTTCCACGCAGAAGTCGGCGTCCAGCGTGATCGAAATCCGGTGGCTGAGGACCTTGCGGCTGAACCAGTCAACGATAGCGACGAGATAGACGAAGCCACGGGCCATGGGAATGTAGCTGATGTCTGTCGCCCAGACCTGATTGGGCTTCACGATCGGAAGTTTGCGCAGAAGATAGGGGTAGATCTTGTGCCCTGGCGCCGGCTTGGAAATGCTGGGACGGCGATAGACGGCCTCGATCG
>NZ_DF850489.1:572544-577505 GCF_000813185.1 Novosphingobium sp. MBES04
TCTCTAGGTTACATCGATTATCCACCTTATCGGGACTAACCGTTCCGAAACCGTGTGCGAGGGTGGCGTCAAACCGCGTGACGCCCTCGCAACCGGCTCCCTCCGAGGGAATGCCATACCACCAATGCCGAACACCCGTTTCGAAGAAGACGATTATGCATCAGCCACTTGCAACATTACCACAGATCACTTCCGCGCGGCTCTCGATCAGGCCGCTATTGATCAATGATGTCGATGACCTCGCTGGCATGACTGACGATCCCGCGATTACGGATGTGATCCACTTCCTACCTTCTCCCTTCACGCGATCTGATGCCTTCGCACTGATAGGCCAGAACGACGACAGAAACTGCTTTCTTGGAGCTTTTCTCGATGGGGGACTGATCGGCGTCGTTGGCACTCATCTACACGATGAAGACAGACTCGAAATCGGCTACTGGATCGCGTCACGCCACCAGCGACAAGGGTTTGCCTTGGAGGCTGTTTCCAACGTCATTTCCCGGATACGGGAGCTCTATCCTAAAAGGCAGATCACCGCGGAGTGCAGGATTGGCAACGAGGCCTCCTGGGCACTACTTCATAAGTTGGGTTTCCGATCAGTCGGACGTCCGGGGGACCGTCCTGGACGCGAATTGCTTATTTGTCGCTGATCGGCCACTCTCTTGCGACACCCCCATCCGCTTTTGCAGGCCCAAGATCGGTGACGGCTCGTCAGCAAAGGGCGCGAAGTGGCTTTAGTGCGCTGCCACCCAGTCCTTGAGAGCGGCATCGATCCGTGACTGCCAACCGGGGCCGCCGGATTTGAAATGCTCGATTACCTCGGGTGAAAGGCGCAGCGTGGTGCTGACCTTTTTCGGGGCCTTCTGAGGACCGCGTGCGCGAATCGTCTTTGCAAGGTCCGGGAAGGCCTCAGCGAAAGGCTTTGCCCTGGCAAAGTCCTCGGCCGTCCATTCAGGGTTATCGCTGACCGCATCCATATCGGCCTTGGTATATCCGGGAGCGACCTGTTTCGGGTCGGTCATGGCAGGAGCCTCCGTTCCGTAATGCTGGCCGGGCGAGCGGAGATGATAGAGACGCCTTCGGTGCCCAGCACAGCGAAAATCACCGTGATCGTGCCGTCCATCTCACCGATGGCGGCAAAGCGTCCGTCCTTCGCGGGGATCACCAAGGCGGAGAGGAAGAACCCTTCGCCCACATCGGCAAAGTCGATCCCGTGCTTGACGAGGTTCGCTTGCCGCTTCGGTTCATCCCATACGATTATCATGGCTTTTTGTAGTTACGATTTGATTGACCGTCAATCGCTTTTTGTAACTACAATTTGCCTATAGCATCACGATCAATCTTTCGATTCCTCCGGCGACGCAGCTGCTTGAGTATCTTGGCGGATTGGCGGTGCGCTGGTCGAGCCCAGGCTTGCGCTGCTCCATCGGTGAGCCATCAGGCAGCACGGTGCCAGTTGCGTGGCTGAGGTTCGAGCGGCGAAGGGCCTGTCGGCGCTCGCGCGCCATGCGGCGGTGGGTCGGATTGAGCCTCTGGCGTGTCCCTTATCGTTGCTGACGGAGGTGGTCGACGAGGGAAGGTTGGTCTCACGATCCCTGTGGTTTCGGGTTCGCATGGAACGGTGGACTTGGGCGTGAAACAGCGACTGCATTCCTTCGAAATCTCGGGGGCATCAAGATTTTGGCGGCTGCCTCGGGGGAGGGGCTCAATCTGTTGGCTCAGGTGGATAAATCAGGCTTGCGATCTCTGACGCGAGGTAAACGTTGCAGGCTGACCCGCGCCGTTGGGGCGGCCGGGCTCTATTTCGCTGACGCTCAACCGAGCCACCAGCTGCACCGCCGTCTCGTCGGCAGAGCCGTGACGATCCCTGTCTGGGGCGGGATGCAGTTCGCATCCCTTCAAGTGTCGCCGCGCTGACCCGCGCGGCGGCGTTGGCCTTTGTCGGCTCCAAGGTGACGGGGGGCGTCGCTGCCCGATAGCCCCGCCTCGACGGGGCGCAACCCGTCCGCTGCGCTCCCGGGTCCTTCACGTTGTTACGGCCTTGTCAGGTGCGCCCCGCCTTTGCCGGCGGGGCTGCTGGTTCGCTCCTGCCGCCCCCCGCCACCCTGGCGCCGGTCAATGGCGGTTGAAGGAAGGAGTGAAGCAAAATGGAACTCATGCACATCGACCTTGCGCGTCTCTCGGTATCCAGCCTCAACATGCGGGGCACAAAGAAGACCTGCGACATCGCCAATATCCTGCCCTCGGTTCGGGTACGCGGCGTACTGGTGCCGCTCATCGTTCGCGAACTGCCCGGTACGGGTGATGGCGGCAACGACAGCCCTCCCGCTTATGAAATCCTCGCAGGCAAGCGGCGCTATCATGCAGCCCGTACGGTGGCCGAAGAAGGCGGCGGCATCGAGGACCTGCCCTGCGCGGTGATCGAGCAGGGTGACGATGCGGCAGCCCTCGAAGCCTCGCTGATCGAGAACGTGGCCCGGCTCGATCCCGACGAGATGACCCGCTGCGAAACCTTCACCCGGCTGGTGCGCGAGGGGCGTGACGTGGAAGGTATCGCGCAGACCTTCGGGCTGACGGCCTTGCAGGTGAAGCGGACGCTGGCGCTCGGCAATCTGGTCCCACGCCTGCGCAACCTCTACCGCTCGGACGGCATCGATGCGGTGTCGCTGCGCCACCTCACCATGCATCGAAGGCCAGGCAGAAGGAATGGCTGGACCTGCACGACGACGAACGGGCGACCGCACCAACCGGCTCGTGGCTCAAGGCATGGCTGTTCGGCGGGGCCTCGATCCCGGTGAGCGCGGCGCTGTTCGATGTCGAGGCTTGCAAGATTGAAACAATCGCCGATTTGTTCGGAAACGAGGCCTATTTTGCCTCTTTGGAAGCCTTTTGGAGCCTCCAGATGGCCGAAGTCGAGAATCGAGCCCAGCAACTGCGCGAGGCCGGATGGGGCGAAGTGGTCGTGCTGGAGAGGGGCGATACCTTCCATTCGTGGGAGCATGAACGCATGGCGCAGGCGAAGGGCGGGCGCGTCTATGTCGCCATCGGGCATCGCGGCGAGGTGACCTTTCACGAAGGCTATGTGACCACGAAGGAAGCGCGGCGGCTGGAATGCGGGGAAGCCTTGGAGAAGGTCGCCCGGCCCGAAGTCTCGAGCACGGTGAACGCCTATATCGACCTGCACCGCCATGCCGCCGTGCGCGCCAGACTGGTCGAGGATACCGGGCTCTCGCTGCGGGTGATGGTTGCCCATGCGATTGCCGGGTCTTGCCTATGGTCGGTGCGGATCGAGCCGCAGAAGGCCCCCAACGATGCGGTGGCCGAGAGCGTCGAGAACTGTCTTTCGGAAAGCCTGTTCGATGCCCGGCGGCGCGAGGTTCTGGCTCTGCTCGGCTTCGATGCCGACACGCCGACCGTCACTGCAGGCGCTCCCGATGGGGAAGGGCTGTGCGTGTTGCTGCGCCGTCTGATCGCGCTGGACGATGCCGAAGTGCTGCGGGTTCTGGCTGTGGTCATGGGCGAAACGCTTAGCATCGGCACGAGCATGATCGAGATGCTCGGTCAGCACATGGGCGTGACCATGGCCGATGTCTGGCAGGCCGACGATGCCTTGCTCGATGCCGTGCGTGACCGCGAGGTGATCGGGCATCTGCTGGCCGATGTCGCGGGCAAGAAGGTCGCCGCCGAGAACGCCAAGGCGACGAGCAAGGTGCAGCGCGGCATCATCTGCGATTGCCTGACGGGGACCAATGGGCGGCGCAGGCACGAGAGCTGGGTACCGCGCTGGATGGCGTTCCCGGCCAGCGCCTACACCGAGCGCGGCGGTGTCGGCAGTGTCGAGCGTTCGATGCGGATCGCCGAGCCTGCCGAGGTCGAAAATGCCGGGCCGGACACCTCGAACCCGCTGCCGCAGGCGGCCTGATTGAGGTGAGCCCGGTGGTAAAGGTCGCCGGGCTCCTCCGCATAGGAGACAAGGCCCATGGAACAGGACTGCAATCCCGAACGCCTGCGCCGGATGGAGGCGGCGCTGCTCGAACTCACCAACCTCGACCGGCAGATATTCCTCGCGATGCGGCTCGACAGCATGTCCGTCGAGGAGATCGCCCGGCGCACCGGACTGTCGCAGCGGCAGGTCGTAAAACGCCTCGGGCGCGCCATCCGTCATCTGGACAAGCGGTTGCGCGCGTTGGGGGCGCAACCGTGAAGTGCGTTCCCCCCAAACGCGGCAAGGGCCGGTCCTGTGCAGGACCGGCCCTTGCACTTTGCTCTTGGCAACTGGGATGTTAGGCGCGAGTCTGTGCCCATGAAAACGAGCCTCGACCATCTCCCGGCGAACAAGCAGCGCGAGCTCGAACGCGTGGTGCAGATCGTCTTCGAGGAATTCGAGGACGCCTTCGCGCTTTCGACGCAGAACTGGAAGAAGAAGGGGCGCATCCTCAAGATCGTGCTCTACGGCAGCTATGCCCGGGGCAACTGGATCGACGAGCCGCACACCGCCAAGGGCTACAAGTCGGACTACGATCTTCTGGTGATCGTCAGCGACAAGCGGCTGACCGACCGGGTGAAGTACTGGACCCGCGTCGACGAGCGGCTGATACGCGAATACGGCATCACCGAGAGCCTCAAGACGCCGGTCAATTTCATCGTCCACACCATGCAGGAAGTGAACGACGGGCTCGCCCAGGGCCGGTACTTCTTCATGGACATCGCCCGCGACGGCATCGCGCTTTACGAGGCCGACGACAGCGAACTGGCGACACCCAAGCCCAAGGCCCCACATGCGGCGCTGGATCTGGCGAAGGAGTACTACGAGGAGTGGTATCCAAGCGGGGGAGAATTCTTCGACAACTACAAGTTCAATCTCTCGAAAGGCAGACTGAACAACGCTGCTTTCCAGCTGCACCAGTGCACTGAACGCCTCTACACTGCGTCCTGCTGGTCTCGACCTTTTACACTCCGTT
>NZ_DF850489.1:581454-792431 GCF_000813185.1 Novosphingobium sp. MBES04
AACAGGTCGAGGAGCTTGGCCGCGTCGTCCAGACCGTGTGCTCCGAACGCATCGCCCAGCTCGAAGAGACCGCCCGCGAAGCCAGCTGATCGGCTGGCTTCCTTTCCTCTTTAAACGCTCTCTTCGACCACGATGTCGAGGGTCAATTGCAGCACATCCTCGTCCGCATCGGCGGCTTCCGGCTGCAGGGTTTCCTGGCCGCAAGCGAGCGTGATCCACTCGAAATTTGAGTCCAGATCGACCCGGTCACCGTCTTCGTGACGCGTGATGCAAACTTGTGCCGCGCCTTCGACCGCGAGGGCAAAACGGCAGCTGGAAGCATCGTCCAGAAACGTCCCACGCAGCAAGGTTCCATCCGAAAACGCCAGCGAGAAGCCCTCGGCAATCCCGCGCGCAGGCACATCGAGACGCGTCTCGATATCGCCTGTCAGAAGCAGGCTCGATTTGCCTCCAACCTCAATGTGAACACCCATGCTGCCATGCCTCCATGCGACTCGATGCGGGTGCTCTGGTATAGAACATAGAGCGAACATCGTGAAGGCCGTTTCCTCGGCGGGTCGGATGAGGGGAGGCAGACGGGGGTGATCGCAGGAGAGGGGAATAGGGCGTAAGGCAAGGTAAAGGCAGGTGTCTCGCACCCCCTGCTAACTATCTGTCTGCACATCGTTTTTGTGGGAGATTAGGTGTGCTTGGCGATGCTCGCGTGCCTCCACGACGAGATTGCGCGGGAAAATCGCATGGATTTGCGTGGGTTTGGCGCGAGACATCGGTGGAGGACCTTGAAGCGTTGGGGCGGTCCTCCCTCATCGGGTCTTTTGGACCTGGAGGTGAACCTGATGGACGACGACTTCGATGTCTGGCTTGGCCATATGGGCAAGGAGCGCCCCCTTCGCCACGACCTGCGCCGCGCGGTCAACCAGGCCGGAGGGTACGGAGCCCGCAAGGCCCTGGCCCGTGGTCGGTTTACCGGCAGCCGGATAGGGCGGGGATCAACGATCGGAACGGTGCTGGGAAACGCCGGGCGTTTTTCCAATCCGCGCGCCCGGCGCGTGATCGTCAAGGCGCGCTTCGTGAAGCTGGCGGGGAAGGGCGGCAAGGCCGCCGCCGCGCACCTGCGCTATCTGCAGCGCGACGGCACCACGCGCGAGGGCGAACGTGGCGATCTTTACGGCCCTGATCGCGACGAGGTCGACGGCAAGGCTTTCCTCGAACGCGGCACTGGCGATCGCCACCAGTTCCGCTTCATCGTCTCGGCCGAGGACGGAGCGCAATATCCGGACCTCAAGCCACTGACCCGCGATCTCATGAAGGACGTCGAGAAGGACCTGGGCACGCGCCTCGACTGGGTCGCGGTCGACCACTTCAACACCGGCCATCCCCACACCCATATCGTTGTGCGCGGTGTCGATGAACGCGGGCACAATCTGATCATTGCCCGCGACTACATCCGCCACGGCATCGCCGGACGCGCGAGCGACATCGTCAACCGCGATCTGGGCCCGCGCACCGAGCACGAGATCGCGCAAGGCAACGCGCGCGAAGTGAGCCAGGAACGCTTCACCGGGATCGACCGCCGCCTGCTGCGCGATCGCGACGAGAACGGCATGGCTTCGGCCTGGCACCGCGACCCGGCCGAGCAGGCCTTGCGTGCCGCTCGGCTCGGCACCCTCCAGCGCATGGGACTGGCCCACGAGGAGGGCAAAGGGCGCTACCGGCTCGAAGAGGGGCTGGAAGCGTCGCTGCGGAGCATGGGGACGCGCCACGACATCATCGCCACCATGCACCGCGAGTTGAAAGCCACCCCGCAGGTGCTGGCGCATGACTACGCGATCTACGAACCGGGCAAGAGCCAGGAGCTGCTTGGCCGTATCCAGGCGCGCGGGCTCTCCGATGAAATCCGCGATCGCCACTACCTCATCGTCGAGGCGACCGACGGGCGCTCGCACTACGTCGATCTGGGCCACGATCTGGCCGATGGGGCGATGACCGGGCGCCTGGTCGAGATCGCGCCCAGCCGCCACGGCCTGCGCGCCTCGGACAAGACCATCATGGAGGTCGCTGAGGCGAATGGAGGGCGCTACAGCATTGCCGCGCACCAGGCCCACGATCCGGGCGCGACGCGCACCTTTGCCGAGGCGCATGTCCGAAGGCTCGAAGCGATCCGCAAGGCGACCCGGAAGCTGGAGCGCGCAAGCGATGGCAGCTGGGCGATCGGACGCGATCACACCGCGCTCGTTGAGGGCTACGAACAGGCCCGTGGCCAGCGCCAGCCCGTGCAAGTCTCTGTGGTAACCGAGCGCGACCTGACGAGCCTTGCCCGTCACGACGGTCCGACCTGGCTTGACCGCAAATGCCTGGAGCCCGGACGGCTGCAACTTGACGGCAAGATCGGCGTCGAAATCCGCGATGGGCTCGCACGGCGCCAGCAATGGCTGATCGAGCAGGACCTGGCCCGGCAGGAAGGGGAGGCGATGGTTTACAAGCCCGACCTGATCGCGAGCCTCAAACAGCGCGAGCTGACGCGCGTCGCCGGGCAGCTCGCGAAGGAGCTGGGCCTCGACTATTCGCAGAGCAAGGGCGGGTATCTGGAGGGCATCTACAAGCAGCCCGTCCAGATTGGCGAGGACAAGTTCGCCGTGGTCGCGCGTTCGCGCGACTTCACGCTGGTCCCCTGGCAGCCGGTGCTCGAACGTGAGCGGGGCCGCTTTGTCTCGGGGATTCAGCGCGGAGGCGCGATCAGCTGGACCATCGGCAAGGGCCGCGATCGCGGTCCGGAAATCGGCATGTAGATCGGCAGGGGCCCTAGCTGGCACCGGAGAGGTTCTGTCGGACCATCGCGCGCCGGTGCATCCTCGTGCGCATGCAGACGACCAAGACCCGCCATCAGTTCTACCTGCCCGACGTTCTCTCGGCCAAGCTCGAGGTGGCCGCCGCCGCGCCCGAGAGCTCGAAGACCGACGTCCTGACAAAGGCGCTGACCGCGTGGTTCGCGGCCGAGGAGGGGCAGGCGATCGAAGCGAAGTTCGGGGTGACGCTTGCCCGTCAGGTGAAGGCCAGTGAAGCCCTCGAACGGCAGATGGCGCATCTCACCGAAGTGGTCGGTTTGCTGGTGCGCCATCAGCTCACGATGACCGCGCACCACCCCGCCTTCGACGCCGAGACCCGCCACCTGGGCAAGCTTCGCTACGAGCAGTTCGTGCGCATGGCTGGTGAGCTTGCCGCGAAGGGCAAGGCGCCGGGCCCTGATCCCAAACCGGAAATCCAGCAGGAGTTCGATCTATGAGCGACAAGACCCAAGCCCCGACCGAGCCCATCTCGGTGCGCATACCCGAGGCCTGTCGGCTCACCGGGATCGGGCGTTCCAAGCTTTACGAACTCATCGCCGAAGGCCGCATCGAGGTTGTCAAGGTGGGGGCGATCACCCTCGTGCCCTACGCCAGTCTGCGCGGACTTATCGAGAAGGGCTGAACGTCCCGACAATCACGAAAGGAGATCGATCCCATGAATACCCTGGACCTGCGCCGTATCGAGGCGGTCATCACCGCCAGTATCGTGACCATGCCGATGAAGCTGCGCCGTGAGTTCGCCGGCGATTGCAACCAGTTGCTCGGCGATCAGGACTACGTTCTCATCCGGCGGATCATGGATGCGTTGCGAAACTGGGAGAAAGAGATGGATGAGGCGGAGGCGAGGGATCGTTAGGCTATCCATCGATCAGAAGCTCGATCGAGGTAGTTGGACTGGCCGCTGATGGGACATCCGCGACAGTCAGGTTCGGGGAAGCCGCCCGAGGAATGCGGACATTCTCGACGACACGCTGTGACGACCGCTTTTGGGACCTTCGCGACCGTCGGCTTCGGAGGGCCGCATTTTCGGTTCCGGACGCCGAGTAGAAGCGAAGCTACCGTCCGTTGGCGCTCACTTAGCAGACGTTAAACCGTCAAAGCCGGCCGCCGTTTACCAGAAGTCCCGAAACTGATGCCGTTTCGGGTGAGAATGTTCAGGGTGCGCAGAATTGAATACCCAGGGGCGGGCGACGGCAGAGATTGATGAAAATGAATGCCTACCCCCTTAATAACCGTTCTCGAACAGCTGCTTTGCGACCCGAGGAAGTTTGCTGAAATTTCCAATCCCGAGCTGATGACACTCTATCTTGCTGCGCGTTGTAATTTCCGAAGTCTAGGCGATCGATGTGCTCAAATTTCGCGAGGACCCGGTGGGTTTCCATCAACCGTAAACGAATGTACTGGGCGTCGATCCTATTCACCCGTATCCGGGATTGCGGTTGGATCGGAAATCAGATTTTTGGCACGGAGGATTTGTACTCCCGCTTACGTTGCAACTTGACTATGATCGCAGTCGACTAGCCGCAGCCGAGATATTTGAGGGGTGAATAGATAGTGCATGGAAAACTCGGGGGGCGGGGGCAAAACCGTCCACGAAACTACGTCGATACGGTGTCGATCAATTTCTACCGGCTTGAGAACCTGATCCGCATCTTTGCTGACAGGGCTAAGGATCGTGTCTTCTGGTGGACCCCACTTGGTATTGCCGTCACCCTTCTGTTTACGCTCGTCGTATCCGACTTCAAAGCGAACTTCGCCGGCCTTTCGGCCGAGCAGTGGCGTCTCCTCGCCATGCTCGGTTTGGCCGCCGCGTTCGTCACGATGGTCATCGCGATTGCACGCGCAATTCGCGGTCAGGACCTCAATGAGCTAATGAATTCCATCTGCGCCGAAAGTATCTCACGCCCGCGCCACTATGGTATAGCTCTCTTCAAAGCCATGGACTCGCGCGGGGTCGCGCAACTGCTCGTTTATCATGACGAGGTTTGGGACTGCTTTCTGCTTCCCTATGTCCGACTACATGAAGGCCAGTCCGATCCCGAAGACGTGTCGGAACCCGCAGCGGACCGGTTCGGCCTGTCGAAGAATGAGCTTTCTGCGCGTGAACTGGATGGCCACGTATTAGATTCCGAAAAGATTTCCGCAGCCACGGGCAAGATGACCAACTACCGCTTCGCCTTTTACATCATGAGGGTTACGGGGAGGCATGCGGCCCAGTTCCGCTGCAGGGAATTCGAATTGCAGTCGCGAAAGTATAAATGGCTTACGATCGAAGAGGCGATGGCCCACCCGAAGAGTGCAGAAAAGAATGGCGATGTTTTCCGCCACCTGCGCGACCACTATCGCGCGATCTTCCAAGATGATCGCATACCCAACGCAATCGATGCCGTAATCAAATGACTCTTCCCATTTGCGAAACCGGTGGTTTGTTGGAAGCGGCGGGAGCGCGCCTCGAAGATACGAAATATGCAACAATCCCGTGGAATTATGTCGAGCGAACGAGAATCGCCGCTGCGGCATTACATCGCGCCGCTGCGGTGCTGCGCGATGGTGGCGAAAGTGTGATTCACCCTTTGGGCTTCGCCAGGATTCCTTTGTCGGCCTGGACGCTTGAACAACCGCGCATCGCCGTCCATGTTTGGTGTGGCGACTGGTCAGATGCGTATGCTCACGATATCCACGATCATTGCTATAATTTCGTTTCGATCTGTATCGCTGGTGAGATCCGTCACAGCTTTTTCGAGCCATGCGATACTGCGGAAGCAATCGCCTTTGACGCCTTGCACTACAGGGCGGGATGCTGCGATGAAAGCGAAAGCGCGCCGGGTGAAGGCCAACGGCTCGCACTAGTGGACGAGCAAACTGTAGCTGCTCCTGAGGCATTGTTGCTCCATCATAGCCAGCTTCACCGAGCTCTGCCGCTGACCGATTTTGCGATCACTGTCCAGTTTCAGTCGTCGTGTATTAAGCCTGCGGCTCGCGTTTTCCGCGCCGCCGATATCCGCGAGCATAGAAAGATCAGAAGCATGGAATCCCTATCGCGGGAACGGCTCGCATTGATGCTCGAAAGCCCGGGCCTATGACCGGTTCGTCAGCCACGATGTTGGACCTTGGCGAGAAAGGATTCCTCGCTCGAATCCTTCCTAAGCTCAGTGTCGATCCCCGCTTCGTGAACGGCTTCGGCCACGATGCCAGCGTGATCGACCTTGGCCTCGAGCATGACCTGGTGATGAAGATCGATCGTGCGGCATCGCCTATCGCTTCGTTGAATGGCTGGGCCGAC
Organism: Novosphingobium sp. MBES04; assembly: GCF_000813185.1. Lineage (NCBI taxonomy): Bacteria > Pseudomonadati > Pseudomonadota > Alphaproteobacteria > Sphingomonadales > Sphingomonadaceae > Novosphingobium > Novosphingobium sp. MBES04. The sequence continues at coordinate 587,584 of NZ_DF850489.1, forward strand.
TACCGCGTCTGGGGACGCATCGCTGTCACCGCGAACTGTAGCGACATCCTGGCGGTTGGGGGCGACCCGAAGGGCTTCATGCTGTCACTCAGTCTTGCCCCCGACACGCCTGCTAGCATCGCCGAGGAAATCATCAGGGGCGCCGCCGAGGAGTGCGAAAGATGTGATATCGCATTCCTCGGCGGCGACACCAAGGAGACCATTGGTCTCAACATCGTCGGCTCGGCAGTCGGGACAATCCCAAAGGGCCGGCACCACGACCGGCGTCAAGGACTTCCGGGCGACCTTCTTGTACTGGCAGGGCAGCTTGGTGGGTTCCTCGGTGGATATCGGCAATGTGTGTCCCAAGCCGCTGCTGGCGAGGCATTGCGCTACCTGTGCGAACCAAGTGCGGCATGGCGCGAGGCGCGCGCCTTGTCGCAAATCGCAGGTATTCGCTCGGCTTGCGATCTCAGTGACGGCTTGGCGTCGAGCGTTGGGCAAGTCTTGGTCGCTGGGGCCGGGGCAGTCCTGGATTTCGCTGCGTTGCCGTTCCACTTCTTGGCTATTCGCAACGCGTTGGAACGCGGTGTAGATCTCCTTAACTACGCCTTCGGGGTCGGCGATTGGGGCATAGTCTACGCCATCGCACCTGAGGATAAGGCGCGGATCGAGGATTTGCGGCTGGCCGGTCTGACAATTGCGATCGTGGGTACCGTGGTCGACGAACCCGGGCTGTTCGTTAGGCGCGACAGCCTTTTCGAAGTCTCGATTTTCGAAAACGAGCATTTCCGGCGACGTATGGAGGACCAAGACAGTTATTTCGACGAACTCGAAGCGTGTCTGGAGCTGCGTCCGATCTAGGAGCGGCACAGCCGTGCGTGGGTATGCGTTCGGGAGCCTGTCGTCAGCGACAAACTCTCGAGGGCGCCGATTAGCAAAACTTGCTTTCCTCGCGACAGTGGCTATTCCAAAAGCGAAAGGGCAATGACGATTAATGACCGCACGCGCTGAGCCACTTTCCCACCACGAGCGGCCTACCCTCGATACACTTATCTCTCGCTTCCGATCCGAAGGTACTGCGGTTGAGGTCAACTTTCGGCGCCTCATGCCTTCAGCTACGCCGAGTCGTGGCGCGCACGCCATTCATCCCTATCCGGCAAAGCTGCTGGTCAATATCCCACAGTTTTTTCTAGCGGCTCTTGCCCCAGATAGTGGAAGCAAACTTCTCGACCCATTTTGCGGTTCTGGCACCGTCCTTTACGAGGCGGCTCTTGCGGGACTGCGTCCCTTTGGTTCCGACTCCAACCCCTTGGCCCGGCTAGTGACGCGGGCGAAGCTGACCCCAATCGACCGCGAGTTGGTGAGCGAGGAGCTGGCGCTAATTATGCAGCGCTATCCACTGCTGGAGCCCGACATTCCCGACGTCGTCAACCGGGAATACTGGTTCTCAGACCGGATATCGCAAACGCTCGGCAAATTGCGGGCAGCCATCTTGCAATGCGTATCACTGCACCATCGGCCACTATTCGACACCAGTTTCTCTGCTACCGTCAAGCGCGTAAGCTACGCCGATCCGAGGCTTTCGGTCCCCGTCAGGATCAACCCTGCGCGAAGCGCGCGCTACGGCGCTAAAGGCGAAGAGGTCCTGCGGCGACTTAAGCGCCTCGAAAGCGTGGATGTGGCGGGCGTGTTCTGGAGTATCGTCAATCAGAATAGTCGACGATCGCGTCAGGTGCGTGAGAGCTGCGCGGGGAGCTCCGTCACAATCTTCGACGACGCCCGCTCCCTCAAGCTCCCCGATGCAGCGATCGACATTGCGATCACGTCGCCGCCCTATGTCGGGGCGCAGAAATATATCCGCGCGTCAAGCCTTTCTCTCGGCTGGCTTGGCTTCACGCCTGAATGCAAGCTGCGCCCACATGAACGGATGTCGATCGGCAGGGAGCACTTGGGACGCGATGAGACCTGGCAGAGTGACGGTATCGGAATCCCCGTCGCAGATGCCTTGCTTGACGAGATCGCAGTGCGAAACGTGCTTCGCGCGCGAATCGCGCAAAGATACCTGCTCGAGATGCGGGATGCTTTGGCCGAGCTCGCCCGGGTTATGAGGCCCGGGGCGCAACTCGTCCTCGTCGTCGGCCCCAATCTGGTCGCAGGCCTCGAGTTTCCAACGCCGGCGTTCCTAGAACAGCTGGCTTGGCGTGCCGGTTTCGCGACGCAACTACATCTGATCGATTCGATCGATTCTCGCGGGTTGATGACCAAGCGAAACCGTACGGCGGGAGTAATTCAACAGGAATCGGTCTTCCTGCTTACGCGCGATCCGATCAATGTATAGCCGCAGCGCGCACGATGTGATCGTCAATGAACTTCAGGCGAAGATTATGACTCTTCACAAGTCGATCTGGGAGCGCCGGGCCGCTTGGCCGCAAGTGATCAAATGGCTCGAGCAGTTCGACGAGGATGCCGATCCTGCGGCCGACGAACAGCTACATGCGCTCCGGCTGCTTTCAAACTTCATGTATTTCGGCGTGAACGAGATCCGCGCCCTGCTTCGTTCGCTCTATCGCGATACGTTTCGGCCGCAGGTGGCTAAGGAGGTCAGGACCCGCCTCGGCGCGTCGGTCGACTTTACCGCGATCGCCAGACAGGTGCATAGCGATCTTGATCGCACGCGCTTTGTATCGCTCGGCAACCCATCGGAAAGCAGCGCGCTCCTGCTATATTATTTCCGGCAGGAGAATTCGTTGCCGAAGGACCTATTCATTCACGCCTCTGATATATTCGATTTATCCAGTGTGGGAATGAGCGGGTCAGTAAGCCTACGCGATCCCACGATCTCGCGATACGTGTTTATTGACGACCTGTGCGGTTCCGGCCACCAAGCCGAGGAGTATGCCAAAAACATCGTGGCCCCCCTCAAGCGCATCGATGCGGCTATCCGCACATATTATTACCCGCTCTTCGGGCTTTCCACGGGTATTGAATATCTGAGAGGTTGTACTGAGTTCGATCTTGTCGCTCCGGTGATGGAGCTCGACGATTCGTTTCGGGCCTTCGCCCCCGAGTCACGCTTGTTTGTCGACGAAACACTGGCCCTCCTGCGGCCCGCGATCGAAGCTACTTGCCGGCGCTATGGCGACCAGCTCTTGCCTGGCCATCCACTCGGCTATGACGACGGCCAGTTATTTATCGGCTTTGCACACAATACGCCCGACAATAGTCTTCCGATATTCTGGAGCGATAATACTGCACCCTTACCCTGGCTCCCGATATTTAGACGATACCCGAAGGTTTTCTGGTGATGGCAGGGATCGAACCCGACAATCCGTTCAGCCTGACCAAGGCAAACGATCTGAGTGACGATCAGATTCTTGACCTGTGGGTCGACATCGCGTCGCCCGACAAGCCGCAGTCTCTTTTTAGCTCTGGGAGGTTCGCCTCGCCGATGCCCACTTACATCTTGGGCAGCAAGGGCAGCGGCAAAACGCATCTAATGCGCTATGCTTCATTTCCGCTTCAGAAGAAGCGATTTGCGCGCGATCAGCTCGGGTTATGCGATGGCGCCAGGCGGGATGGTTACGTCGGCATCTATATGCTGTGCAGCGGTTTGGAGACAGGAAGATTTCAAGGTAAGGACCAGTCGGCTGAAGCTTGGCATGAGGTATTTTCCTATTACCTAGAACTATCGCTCGGCGTCGCTGCGCTTCGCGTGGCGGAGGAACTCGTCTTCGCGAGCGACTCAGTTGACAAAACGCCCGCTCTTTGCGCCGAGATAGGCAGACTTTTTGACATCGATGCTCCGGTTGGCAGGAGCTTTTCGGATTTGATCGGCGAGTTTGAGGGGCGGCGCCGCGCGCTCGACGCCGAAGTGAACAATGCCGCCTTCACCGGACAACTAAAGCTGAACATCACCGCCAGCCGGGGGAGGTTGATCTTTGGAATTCCGCAAGCGGTGCAGGCATGCATCCCCGAACTCTCCGGTATTCTGTTCGCGTATCAGATCGATGAAATGGAAAATCTCACTGAAGCGCAGCAGAAGCACGTCAATACACTAGTGAGGGCTAGGAACGGCCCAGCGAGCCTGAAGATCGGCGCGCGGCAATTCGGAATCAAAACGCACGAGACAATGAGCGCCGGAGAGATCAACCTCAAGGATTCTGAGTTCGAAGAACTGCGGCTGGACCAGTTATTCCGTCGCAACGAAACCACGTATCGCAGCCTCGTCAGCAATCTAGTGGAAAGGAGACTGGAAAGTTTCTGGCCACATTCTCGTTCTGGTCTATCAGGACGCGGACGGAAACTGTCTGAATGGTTCGAGGAACCCAAGCGCGACCCTTTCGACCCGGTGTTCATGAGCCTCGTCAAATCAGCACCATCTGGGGAGCGCCTGCACATGGCTCGGCTTCGGTCTGCGCTCGAGGCATACATGGCACGCGGTGAAGTCCCAGGCGTATCCGAGGCAGCGCACATCGATCAGATAATGTGCGATACGGCAGTCGCTGACGCGCCCCTTCTCGAAAAGCTAAATACGGTAATCGTGTTCAATGCCTGGGCCAAGAACTCCAACGTGTGCAATGCGGCTGCAAACGTCCGGGACGACTGCGCTGATTTTATCATGACGCGTCAAAAGGGGCGCTATCGTCAGAAGCTCGATCATTATAAATCGGACTTAGTAGCACAGATGTATCGGGAAGCGTCGGTCCGTCAGGCCTATGGCGGCCTCGATGAATTCACCCGCATGTCCGAAGGGCAACCCCGCGCGCTGATAACCTTGCTTAAGCAAACATTCGACTGGGCCACATTCCAGGGCGAACATCCATTCGAGGTCGGTAGTATAAGCATTGATGCTGAAAGCAAGGGAGCGCTCGCAGCGTCTGACTGGTTCTATAACAATTTAAGCAGGGCGGGCGATGATGGCAGAGCCATCTTGATCGCCACGGATCGCCTTGCGGAACTTTTTCGAATCAATCGTTATGCGGACAATCCTGTCGAATGTTCCCTCATTGGTTTCAGCGTCAGCCAAAGTATTGGGTCAGATGCGGCGCGCCGGACCCTGCGTCTAGCGCTTGACCACTCCTTTCTAGTGGAGATCCTGGGCGGGCAAGCGGAACGCAATTCGGAGCAGATTACTGGCAAGTATCAGTTAAACAGAATGCTGGTCCCAAAATGGGGACTTGCAACTGGAAGGCGCGGCATCAAGCCATTGGGCGAAAAAGAGTTTGACGCGATCTTTGATCCTAACGCCCAAGAGGACTTCAACTTGCTTAAAGTCGATTGGTCGAGCCGCATGAACGCACCCTTTCAGCGGGCGCGAAGGCCGGCTACCAAGCTTCAATTAAGAGATGATCGGGATGATCAGGCCGATTTATTTCAGGATTAATTGATGACTTTTGATTACGGCCTTTTTCTCCGCGAAGAGATCTACGGCACCAGCGGCTGGCAGCGCCTGGAATCATATGACCTGTTCCTCTCCGCATTCAACCTTGGCGAGCGAATAAAGATTGTTTTCAACGAAGTGCGCGCAGCCAAGAAAATCTGGTTGATTCATGAGGAATACGAGCTCGGCACCGAAGATCTCCCGGAGGGCGACCGATTCGCGCAGTCGGGCTCGGATGAGTCAACTTATTGCCGCGCTTTGATCGACGGCTTGATAGCCGCGGGCACCTTAGACCCAGCGACCTCACGGCTATGCATCGATATTACTGGAATTTTGCGCCCGCATCTGATGTTTCTGATTCTATATCTAAAACGCCTCGGATTTCGGTGCGTCGATCTGATCTATGCTGAGCCGAGGCACTATGCGCTTAAAGAGAAAACACCGTTCTCAACTGGCTCGATCTACGATGTTCGGCCGGTGCGAGGGTTCGAAGGTTCTCCCAGTGCCCGCGGCAGCAACGATTTCCTAGTAATCGGCATGGGTTACGACGACCGGCTTCTTGGAGCTGTCGCCGAGACGAAGGACAAGGCGGACAAGCATCAAATCTTCGGTTTGCCATCGCTTCGCGCCGACATGTATCAGGAAAGCGTCTTACGGTCGCGTAAAGTTGCCGACGAACTCGGCGATCCGGGATTCTCAGAGTACCACCGCTCCTTCGCTCCTGCCAATGATCCCTTCGGGACGGCGGCTGTGTTGCGCGAAATCATCGAGCGACGGTTGTCAAGTGTGCCCGACACGAGCGTCATGCTCTGCCCGCTCGGCACCAAGCCTCAAGCGCTAGGCTTTGCCCTCTATCACCTGTTCGATTGCGAGCAGATCGGTGCGCGGATATTGTTTCCGTTCAGCAAAGGGTACTCTGCAAAAACTGGGACTGATCTCGCTCGGGCCTGGCTATACCGCGTCGAGCTTTGAGCGCAGGTCAAATCATGAAAATGAAGGCGGGTTGTCCACCTGTTCTGAGCACGGCCTATTCTCTTGCCCAAGTCATAAGCCGACCTTCAGGATTGTCCGAATTTCCTGACAGTGGGCGATCTGGACGAAAGCAGGAGAACATGTCCGCTTTTGGGAAGTCGAAAACCGGCCCTGGACGACTTAGAAGGGTCGGTTGCAGCCCTGCCTTGTGGTTACTCAGAAATCTTGGCGATGGAGCTCACGCGCGACCAACGCGCATAGAAAATTTGGCCCAAGAATTCATCAATTCTCGGCGCTTATCGAAAAAATCTGTGCGGCGATAGGCGGCCTCGACTGCCTTGGGCACCGTGTGGGCAAGGGCCGCTTCGGCCACTTCACCGGGAAAGTTCGTCTGTTCCGCAGCCCAATCACGAAATGTCGAGCGGAAACCATGTACCGTGAAGAGGACCTTCATGTCACGAAGTGCCTTGGTCAGCGTCATGTCGCTCAATGCTTTCCCACTGGCAGATGGAAAAATCAGATCGGTCTCTGGGCTCCTTTTCGAAGCCGCCTTGCGCAATAGCGCAACCGCTTCAGGCGATAGCGGAACGCGATGCATGCGGCGCGCCTTCATGCGTTCAGCCGGGACCGTCCAGACCGCAGCTTCGAGATCCATCTCGTTCCAGGTCGCACCGCGTACCTCGCCGCTACGAGCGGCGGTCAGGATGACCGCTCGCAAGGCTAGCGCGCCCATGCCTCCCTTGTCGGTTAGACGAGCCATGAGTGCGGGTAATTCGGCGTATGGCATCGCATCGAAGTTCCCCCGCTTGGGCTGCGCAGGCAAACGGTCGGCAACTGCTGGACCCAGTGTGCCGATAAACAACGCGCCATCGGGCCGGGCAAAGCGCAGTGTGCGAATTATGAGGCTGCGAACTTTGCGAGCCGTTTCGGGCTTGGTGCTCCAGATCGGACGAAGGCAAGCGGCAATGACGTCGGCGTCGATGCTTTGCACCTGAAGCTTGCCAAGCGCGGGGAAGGCGTAGGCCTTTAGCTGCGATAGGTTTTGCTTGTACTTTGCATCGGAAATTTTTGCATCTGCGGACTTGGCGTCGAGAAAGCCTAGCGCAGCTTCCCGGAACGTACGCGTCATTTCTTTGGGTGGCTTCAGCTCAAGGTGTGGATCGCGCCCGGCCACGAGGGCCGCTTTTACGAGCATGGCCTTTTCGCGTGCTTCCCTGAGCCCAACAGCCTTTAGGCCGCCTAACCCGAACTCTCGGCGCGCGCCGTCTTGCTGAATGCGGGCGACCCAGCTCGCCTGACCGGATTCGCGAACGAACAGGATCAGCCCGTCACCGTCATGGTGCCGTCCAGGCTTGCTCAGCGCCGCCCGGATATGTGCCTGTGTCAGTTTGCCCATCGAGATTCGAACATTTGCCTGAAATTCGTTCCCCCATTCCGTCCCCCGCTCATAGCGCAAAACGGGCGAAAAGGGAAGGACGCGAGCGGACGCTTGCGAAGCAAAATGTCTAAGTTTGGAGGGACTTTCCCGGACGTTCGTGAACGTCCGAGGAAAGGAAAGTGGCTCCCCGAGTAGGATTCGAACCTACGACAACTCGATTAACAGTCGAGGGCTCTACCGCTGAGCTATCGGGGAGCAGCCAGTCAGTGTTTCCACCGCCGCGGCAGGACTGGCCCTATACGCAGGGTGTTTTGGGTTGGCAACCCTGATCTTGGCAAAAATTTGATTTTTTTTGAGGGGCTCGCAGAAAACCGCCTCAGACTTGGAATTGTTCGGCGAAGATGCGTTCCTCGAGGGTGAACCCGGGGTCGAAGAGTAGGGTCATTTCCCTTTCGGTCGAGGTGCTTATCCGAACGGTGCGGACGTCGCGCACTTCCTTCTGGTCGGCGACGGCCGCGACCGGGCGCTTGCCTGGCTCGCGGATGCGGAACTCCACTTCGGCGCTCTCGGGCAGGATCGCGCCCTTCCAGCGGCGCGGGCGGAAGGGGCTGATCGGGGTGAGGGCGAGCATGCGGCATCCCAGCGGCAGGATCGGCCCGTTGGCGGAGAGGTTGTAGGCGGTCGAACCGACCGGCGTCGCCACGAGAATGCCATCGCCCGCCATCTCGCCCATGCGCACGCGTCCGTTGATACGGATCTCCAGCTTGGCGGTCTGGCGCGTCTCGCGCAGGAGCGAGACCTCGTTGATCGCGTAGTAGCTGAATTCCTCGCCCGACTGGGTGGTGGCGTGCATGCGCAGCGGGCTGACCGGAATGCGCCGTGCGGCGTGGATCCGTTCGAGGACGGTCGCATCGCCATGGAGGCTGTTCATGAGGAAGCCTACGGTTCCCAGGTTGATGCCGTAGCAGGGCTTGGAAATTCCCTTGTCGAGCATCTCGTGCAGCACATGCAGCATGAAGCCATCGCCACCCACGACCACCAGGATTTCGGCCTCCTCGGGCTCCACCCAAGGATGGGCCTCGCGCAGCTCCTCCGCGCGGGTCTGAGCCTGTGCGCTGTCAGAGAGGATGAGGGCGAGCCGCAAGGGCGGGCTAACCGCTTCATCCGAAGGGGAAATCTGACTCATGGAAACTCCGCAGCAATGTGTTCCCGAACGGGACAGCTGTTCCCGGCCTGGGCCATGGGGCTGGTAAATTTTGAACGGTTTGGCAAGGCCTTTGCCATAAAGGAGAAAAGATGACGACGTCGCACCCTGGCCAGGCCGAACGCCTTGCGCTGAGACTGGAAGATCGCCTGAGCGGCCTTCCCGGCGTGGAGCTCGTCAATGAACGCATGGCCGCATGGCAGGCCGAGGCGCTGGAAAACCTGGCTCCGGTGCACGTCCACGCGATGCTCATCAGCCTGCGCCGCCTTGATGCCATCAACATGGCCTATGGTGCGGCTGCCGGCGACGGCGCGCTCGAGGAAATTGCCGCCCGGGTCAGCCATTACGCTTCGGAAGAGCTCGACGCGCCCTGGGTGCTGACCCGTACAGGCGGCGGCAATTTTCTGCTGGTCGCCAACATCTCGTGCAGTCGCGAGCGCTGGCAGCTTCTGGCCGACCAGCTTTCGCACCTGCTTTCGCGGCCCATCGCCGTACCATCGGGGGTGATCCGCCTCTCGCCGCGGTTCGCCCTGATCCGGACGCTGGCCGAGGAAGTGGTCGAATCGATGCTCGAGCGGCTCGGCGTTGCGCTCCAGGCGGTCAACGAGCAGCAGGGCGCGCGTCTGGTCTGGGCCGATGGCGAGGCAATCCCGCCCGGTATCTCGACCGCGCAGCTCGAAGCCGACCTTCTGGGCGCGATTGATCGTGATGAGATCGAGGTCCTCTTCCAGCCGCAGTTCAGCCTGGAGGACGACCACTTGACCGGAGCCGAGGCGCTGGCGCGCTGGGACCATCCCGAATTGGGGCGGATCGGGGCAGGGGCACTGTTTAATCTGGCTGAGCGGACAGATCATGTCGGCCCGCTGTCGCAGCATATTGCGCGCAAGGCGCTGTGGGCCGCGCGCAACTGGCCCGAGAACCTGCGGCTTTCGATCAATGTGACGCCCGAGGACCTCGCCTTCGAGAGTTATACCTCCCAGATGCTCGATCTTGTCGGAGAGAGCGGTTTTCCGCTGCGCCAGCTGACGCTCGAGATTACCGAGCAGTCGCTGATCGCCGATGTGACAGCGGCCGCGCAGATCATGGCGGAATTCTCGGCGCAGGGGATCCGCATCGCGCTCGATGACTTCGGCGCGGGCTTCTGCAATTTCCGGTACCTGAAGGTGCTGCCGATCCACTACATCAAGCTCGACCGGGCGATGATCGAGGGGATCACCACCGACCCGCGCGATGTCGCGATCCTGCGCGCGATCGTGGCGATGGCCACGGCGCTCGACCTGGAGGTGATTGCCGAGGGGATCGAGCGGGCTGACCAGCGAGACGCCGTCGCGCGCGAACATTGCGGATACTATCAGGGTTTCCTGCGCGCCCAGCCGATGAGCGTGGCCCTGTTCGAGAAGCTGGCGCGGACCGAGATGGAGAGGGCCTAAGCCTGATCCCGGTCCGCGCGCGCCTGTGGCCCGTGCTTACTTGCCCTGTGCGTAGAAGGCCTCGAGATCGAGGCGCATCTGGTGCAGCGCTTCGGGGTTCAGATAGATCATGTGTCCGGCCTCATAGTACTTGAACTGGAGGTTCCCGCGCAGCTTGGGCTCCAGCATCATGTGCTTGAGGTCCCGCTCGGTCGAGTGGAACGGCGTTGCCATGTCGTAGTAGCCGTTCAGCGACAGCACGCGCATGTACGGGTTGGTACGCATGGCGCGGCTGAGGTCCTGCGTCACGTCGACCTGGTTCTGGAAGCTCGAATAGCCGTAGCCCGGCGCCTTGTGGGACCAGTCCCAGTCAAAGTTGCCGGCTTCGCGCGCGCTGCGCCGGTACGTGAGGTCGGTGTCATACCCGAAGGTCGTGTGCAGCTGGTCCATGAAGCTGGAGATATAGAGCCCGGTGATCCCCGTGCTGGAGGGATCGTACTCGGGCCCTTCGCCCGCCGCATCCGCATCCGTGCCGGTGTAGCGCGAATCGAAGCGGCCCAGCGTCTCGCGCTCGGTGCGCAGCAGTTCCTTGCGGAAGCGGCTGAGATCGACGCGCAGGTTTGCGTCCTTCAGAAAGTCGACCGAGAGGCCGGTGTAGCGGCTCATCTGGCGCGCGACGGCATCTTCCTCCTCGGGCGTGATGTCCGAGCCTTTGCCCAGCGCGGTGGCGTAGGGGCCATTGGCGAACTGGCGGGCTTCCTCGACGAACTGGGCGAGCGAGGCGGGGCGGTCGGCAACGCGGTTGTGGTACCAGGCGGTCGCGGCGTAGCTTGGCAGGTAGCCGATGTGGATGTTGTCGAAGCCCGACTGGCGCACGCCGTAGTTCATGATGGAGGAGAGCAGGACCACGCCGTTGAGCGCCATGCCACGCCCTTCCATCTCCTCGGCCAGCGCGCCCGAGCGGGTCGTGCCGTAGCTTTCGCCGAAGATATACTTGGGATCGCCCCAGCGCCCGTTCTTGGAGATGTAGCGCTGGATCGCGTCGGCAAAGGCGCCCACGTCCTGGTCCACGCCGTAGAACGAGGCCGGGTCGGTATCGCCCAGCGCGCGCGAATAGCCCGAGCCCGGAGCATCGAGGAAGACCATGTCGGTCGAGCCGATCAGGCTGTCGGGATTGGGGCCGACATCATAGGGGGCAGGGGCCACCGCTATGGGGTCGCTCGTGCGCACGTGGGTCGGCGCGAAGCTGCCCATACGCAGCCATAGGCTCGCCGAGCCGGGGCCACCGTTGTAGAAGAAGGTGACTGGGCGGTTCTTCCCCGGCGCGGTGTAGGCGGTGTAGAAGATGCTCTGGGTCGGCTTGCCTTTGGCATCGCGAATGGTGAGCGTGCCCGCTGTCGCGGTGTAGGCGATGGAGCGGCCATCGACGTTGACCGAGCCCTTGGCGGTCTTGCTGATTTCTTCCACCGGAGCGCTGGCCCAGCCAGCCGCCACTTCCTCGGCCACGGCCTTGTCGTGTTCGCGCGCGGCATCTGGCCCTTCGCCCTTCTGCGCCAGCGCGGGATGCGCGAGCACGAGGAGGGAGGCGGCGGCGAGCGACGTAATTCGTTTCATGGGTGTCCCTGTCTGTCTTTCGAGTGTGACCTCGCGGCCCAGACTGGTCGCCCCCCGGTTTCAAGGCAAGGATATATTGTATATCGTTTCTGAAACTTTCTGTCGCAGCCTCACTTGGCCTTGCGCGCCACCCCGGCCAGGCCCTTGGTCAGCTGGAACAGGCCGTTGAGGCGCGACTTGGGATCGCCCCAGGCGCGCTGGAGCACCAGCTTGTGGTCCGGGCGCAGCTTGATCGCGCCCTTGAGCCGCTCGGCATAGGCGATGAGGCCGGTGGGGTTGGGGAAGCTGTCGTTGTGGAAGCTGACCAGCGTACCGCGCGGGCCCACGTCGATCTTGGCAATGTGGGCGGCAATCGCCTGGCGCTTGATCTGGATGAGCTGGATGAGGTTCGCGGTCGGATCGGGAAGGGGCCCGAAGCGGTCGATCATCTCGGCCGAGAGCGATTCCACCTCGTCCTGGTTCTCCGCGTCGTTGAGGCGGCGGTAGAGCGCCATGCGCACGGCCAGATCGGGGACGTAATCGTCCGGGATCATGATCGGCGCATCGACGGTGATCTGGGGGGAGAGGCCCGTGGTGTCCTTCTCCAGCCCCACGCCGCCCGCGCGTGCGGCCATGATCGCGTCCTCCAGCATCGACTGGTAGAGCTCGAAGCCGACCTCGCGGATGTGGCCGGACTGTTCATCGCCCAGGAGGTTGCCCGCGCCGCGAATGTCGAGGTCGTGGCTGGCAAGCTGGAAACCTGCGCCCAGGCTGTCGAGATCGCCCAGCACCTTGAGGCGCTTTTCCGAGACTTCGGTGAGCGCCTGGTTGGCGGGCGTCGTCAGGTACGCATAGGCGCGCAGCTTGGAGCGGCCTACACGTCCGCGCAGCTGGTAAAGCTGGGCAAGGCCGAAGCGGTCGGCGCGGTGGATGATGATGGTGTTGGCGCGGGGAATGTCGATGCCGCTTTCAACGATGGTGGTCGAAAGCAGGACTTCGTACTTGCCGTCGTAGAAGGCGCTCATGCGCTCTTCCACTTCGCTGGCCGACATCTGGCCGTGGGCGGCGATGACCTTCACCTCGGGCACGTACTTGGCCAGCCACTGCTCGACCTCGGGCATGTCCGAGATGCGCGGCACGACGATGAAGCTCTGGCCGCCGCGGTGGTGTTCGCGCAGCAGCGCCTCGCGCATCACCATGTCGTCCCATTCCATCACGTAGGTGCGCACCGCAAGGCGGTCGACCGGCGGGGTCTGGATGGTGGAAAGCTCGCGCAGGCCCGACATCGCCATCTGCAGCGTGCGCGGGATCGGCGTGGCGGTGAGGGTCAGGACGTGGACGTCGGCGCGCAGCTGCTTGAGCTTCTCCTTGTGGGTCACACCGAAGCGCTGTTCCTCGTCGACGATGACAAGGCCCAGGTTCTTGAACTCGACGGTCTTGGAGAGGATCGCGTGGGTGCCGCACACGACATCGACATTGCCGCTCGCCAGCCCCTCGCGGGTGGTGCGCGCTTCCTTCTCGGGGACGAGGCGCGAGAGGCGCCCCACGTTGAGGGGGAAGCCGTTGAAGCGCTCGGCAAAGCCTGAATAGTGCTGGCGCGCAAGGAGGGTCGTGGGGGCGACCACCGCGACCTGCTGGCCGGCCATGGCCGCGACGAAGGCGGCGCGAAGAGCCACTTCGGTCTTGCCGAAGCCGACATCGCCGCAGACGAGGCGGTCCATCGGCTTGCCGCTGCCCAGGTCATCGAGCACGTCGGCGATGGCGTGCTCCTGGTCGTCGGTTTCCTGCCAGGGAAAGCGGTCGACGAACTGGTTGAAGCTCGATTCGTCGGGGAGCAGCGCGGGGGCCTTGCGCAGCGCACGTTCGGCGGCGGTCTTCATCAGCTCGCCCGCGATCTCGCGGATGCGCTCCTTGAGGCGGGCGCGGCGCTTCTGCCAGGCCTCGCCGCCCAGCTTGTCGAGCTGGACGCCCTCGGATTCGCTGCCGTAGCGAGAGAGGACGTCGAGGTTCTCGACCGGGATATAGAGCTTGTCGCCGCCATGGTAGGTCAGCATCACGCAGTCGTGCGGGGACTGGCCAACCGGGATCGACTGCAGGCCCTCGTAGCGGCCGATGCCGTGGTCCATGTGGACGATGAGATCGCCGGGCGTCAGCGCGGCGAGCTCGGCCATGAAGGCGTCGGCGTCCTTCTTGCGCTTCTTGCGCCGGACGAGGCGGTCACCCAGGATATCCTGCTCGGTGACGACCTCGAGCGCCTCGTTGGCAAAGCCGGTCTCGAGCGGGAGAACCAGCGCCGCGGCGCGGCCCTGGACCGCCATGCCCAGGGCCTCCTGCCAGGTCTCGGCAAGGCGCGGCTCAGTGCCCGAAGCCTCGCCCAGGATCGAGACGAGGCGCGCGCGGCTGCCCGTCGAATAGGCGGCGAGGATGGGTTTGCGGCCCTGCTTGCCGAGCGCGGCAAAGTGTTTGGCGGCGGCCTCGTAGGCGTTGTCGCCGCGCGCGCGTTCGGGCGCGAAATCGCGGGCGTGGAGAAGCCGAAGTCGAGGACCCTGGCGCTCTCGGGCTGGGCGAAAGGATCGGCCTTGTGCGCGGGCTGGGCCTCTGTCAGTCCCGCCAGTTCTTCGGGCGCCAGATAGAGCGCATCGGTGGCCAGAGGGCGGTAGGATCCTGCTTTCTGTCCAGAGGTTTCCTTGCGGTTCTTGAAGTAGTCCGCAATGTCGCCAAAGCGCTCTTCGGACGCGCCTGCGACGGTGCTGTCGAGGACCATCACGTCCTCGGGCGCGAGGTGATCGAAGAGGGTGACGAGGCGATCCTCGAAAAGCGGGAGCCAGTGCTCCATGCCCGCCAGGCGGCGCCCGTCGCTGACCGCCTGGTAGAGCGGGTCGGCGGTGGCGTTCGCGCCGAAGAGTTCGCGGTAGCGGGTGCGGAAGCGCTTGACGCTGGCCTCGTCGATCAGCGCCTCGCTCGCAGGCACGAGGAGGTGCTCCTTGACCGTGCCGGTCGAGCGCTGGGTGTTGGTGTCGAAGAGGCGCAGTGTTTCCAGCTCATCGCCGAAGAAGTCGAGACGAAGCCCGGCATCGAGGCCCGAGGGCACGATGTCGAAGATCGAGCCGCGCACCGCGAATTCACCCGCGTCGATGGCGGTGTCGGTGCGCTGGTAGCCCTGACGGCGCAGGAGCGCGATCAGGCTTTCGTGGCCGATCTCGAGGCCCGGCTTCAGAAGCTTCACCGATTCGCGGATGCGGAACGGGGTTAGCACGCGCTGGGTCAGCGCGTTGGTCGTGGTGACAAGAAGCTGCGGTCCGGTGCGCTTGGCCTGGAGCTGGTGCAGCGCGGCGAGACGCCGGGCGCTGACCGAAAGCGCGGGGCTCGCACGGTCGTAGGGCAGGCAGTCCCACGAGGGAAACTCGATCACCTGCAATTCGGGCGCAAAGAAGCGCGCGGCCTCGGCCAGCGCGCTCATGCTCGCCTCGTTGTCGGCGACGAAGACCGCGCGGCCCTTGGCGGCGCGCGCGAGGTCGGCCATCACCAGCGGCTGGCTGCCGCGCGTAACGGAAGCCAGCGTGAGAGGCGAAGTGGCGGAAAGAATGCGGGAAAAGTCGGTCATGGCTTCTGCGTGTGGCGAACGGCCGTCGCCACGCTCAGGCCAGGAATACGGGTGGGAGCGGGAAAGCTCAGTACGGAATTTCGACGTAGTCGAGCTTCATCATGCGGTCCATCATCGGGCCCTGGAACTTTTCGGGGACCGGCTCGGTCTTGAGCGCCCAGGCCATGATCTCGACGTCCTCTTCCTCGATCAGGGTCTCGAACCAGTCCATGTCGGCCTCGGACCAGGTTTCGTGGAAACGGTCGAAGAAGCAGCCGATCATGTAGTCGGCCTCGCGCGTGCCACGGTGCCAGGCACGAAAGCGAAGTCGGGCGAGACGGGACGAGGTATCAGTCATGACCCGCGCCGTTACAATGCGGCGCGGGCCGGGGCAAGGTTTTCAGTGGTGCGAATGGTGCACCCGGGACGTCGAAGGGCTCAGGCCCGTAGCGCCGCGACGATCTCGGGGCCCGAGCGGCCGGTGAGGGTCTTGGGCACTTCTTTCAGGATCGTGGCTTCCAGCGTCTTGTGGTAGTGGCGGCGCATCTCGCCCAGCGATTTCGGGTCCGCAATGACCACCAGCTTGTCCATGTGGTTTTCCATGGCCTGCTTGTTGAGCCAGTCCGTCACCGCCGCGACATGGGCGGCCTCATCAAGACGCGAGGTGCGGTCCTTGGGGTTGGCGGGATAGCGCGAGCCGGCGTCGTGGTCCTTCATCCCGGCGCTGTAGTTGGTGGGCGCAAGATCGGGCACGTCGACCGCGGTCAGCTCGGGCGAGGCTTCCTTCCCGGCGTTGCGGTAGAGTTCGAAGTTCTCCCCGTCGACCAGCGCAAACATCGTTCCATGGGGCAAGAGCATGCTCTCTCTCCTTTTTTCGTTGCCGTTTGCTCCCATCAACGGGGAAAGTTGTCGGTATGTTCCACGGGCTCTGGTGAAATGCCCGAGAGGCGCGCTAAGAGGCGGCCATGCGGCCCGAAGCGCTCAACTCCCTGTTCGTCGATTCCGAGTCCCTCGACGGGGTCGGCCCCCGGATCCGTCGTCCGCTTGAAAAGCTGGGCCTGACGCGGATCAAGGATCTTGCCTACCATCTGCCCGACCGTTTCGTGGAGCGGCGTATGGTGACCCGCCTCGATGAGGCGGGGATCGGCGAAAACGTGATCGTGCGCCTGACCGTGCGCGAGCACCGCGCCTCCACGGGACGCGGGCCCTACCGCATCGTCACCGAGGACGATGCAGGTGATATCTGCACGATCGCCTACTTCGGACGCGCCTCCTACACCGGCAAGAAACAGCTCCCGGTGGGTGAGACTCGCTGGGTGGCAGGGCGCATCGACGAGTACGGGCAGACCCGTCAGATGGTGCACCCTGAACACGTCTCGGAAAGCGATACCGCGCCCATCGGCCAGCAGCGCGAAGCCGTCTACGGCCTGTCGGAAGGGATGACGCAGGGGCGCATGGGCTCGCTTGTGAAACAGGCGCTGGAACACGTGCCCGTGCTGCCCGAGTGGATCGAAAGCAGCCAGATGGCCAAGAGCGACTGGCCCGCCTGGCACGAGGCCCTGCGAGAGGCGCATCGTGGCCCTAACGAACCGGCGCGCGATCGCCTCGCTTACGATGAACTCTTCGCCAACGCGCTGGCGCTCATGCTGGTGCGCGCAAGCAACCGTTCACAGCGCGGCACGCCGCTGCAGGGCGACGGACACTTGCGCGCCAAGCTCAGCTTGCCCTTCGCGTTGACGGGGGCGCAGGCCCGTTCGATCCGCGAGATCGAGGGGGATCTGGCCCAGACTGCGCCGATGCTGCGTCTGCTGCAGGGCGATGTCGGCGCGGGCAAGACGGTGGTTGCGCTCTCGGCGCTGCTGATCGCGGTGGAGGCCGGAGCGCAAGGCGCGATGCTCGCCCCGACCGAGATCCTCGCGCGCCAGCACTACACCACGCTGCGCAAGATGCTGGAAGGAACAGGCGTCGAGATTGCGCTCCTGACCGGGCGCGACAAGGGCAAGGCGCGCGAGGCGATCCTGATGGGCCTGCTCGACGGCTCGATCCAGATCGTGGTGGGCACCCACGCGATCTTCCAGGACGCGGTCGCCTACCACAATCTGGCCCTCGTCGTGATCGACGAGCAGCACCGCTTCGGCGTCGGCCAGCGCCTGATGCTGGCGCGCAAGGGGCGGCGCACGCCGCACACGCTGGCGATGACGGCGACCCCGATCCCGCGCACGCTGACACTGGCGCAGTACGGCGAAATGGAAGTCTCGCGGCTCGACGAACTGCCGCCCGGACGCCAGGCCATCGACACGCGCGTCGTCTCGACCGATCGGATGGACGACGTGGTCGGCGCGCTTTCGCGTCACATCCAGTCCGGCCAGCAGGCCTACTGGGTCTGCCCGATGGTGACCGAGAGCGAGACCGACGACATTGCCGCTGCCGAGGCGCGCTACGAAGCGCTCAAGGAACGCTTCGGCAACCGCGTCGTCATGGTGCACGGCCAGCTCAAGGGCGAGGAAAAGGATGCCGGGATGGAGCGCTTTTCCTCGGGCGAGGCGAGCCTCCTGGTTGCAACGACCGTGATCGAGGTCGGCGTTGACGTTCCCAACGCCACGCTCATGGTGATCGAACAGGCCGAGCGTTTCGGCCTGGCCCAGCTGCACCAGCTGCGCGGGCGTGTCGGACGTGGCTCGGAGAAATCGACCTGTCTGCTGCTGCGCGGAAAGGCGCTCAGCCAGACCGGCCGCCAGCGCCTTGCGCTGATGCGCGAGACGCAGGACGGCTTCCGCCTTGCCGAAGAGGACCTGCAGCTGCGCGGCGGCGGCGAGCTTCTCGGCACGCGCCAGTCGGGCGACACGCCCTTTCGCCTTGCCAGCCTCGAGCAGATCACCAAGCTGCTTCCGCTTGCCCACGATGACGCGCGCCTGTTGATGGAGCGCGATGGTGGCCTGGAAGGCGCGCGGGGCGAGGCGGCGCGCATTCTTCTCTATCTTTTCGAGCGCGACTACGGCGTGCAACTCCTGCGTGGGGGCTGAGCGCCCTGGGTTCAGGGTGTTTCAGGGGGGAAGGCGAGCCCTTCCTCGACAAGCCGCTGGCCCCAGGCGTGGACGCGCAGAAGCCGCTCGGTGTTGGCGCTCAGGGTCTCGAAGTCAGCGCGGGAGAGAGTGACGGCAGGGCTACCGGGTCCGTCAGCGCGCGGGGCAGGGTGATCCGAGCCGGGGGCAGCGGCGTGGCCGGGCGTACGGCCAGCGGGGCCTGAACATGCGACGCGCATGCCGCCGTCATCGGCAAAACGGCCAGCGCGAGCGCGCCACAGATCGGCTTCGTGAAGGGCATTATCGGCTTCCTTTGCAAGACGGGAATGGGTGCGCTCGGTGGCAAGACGTTCTTCCTGGGCGCGCCTGGCAGCCTCTTTCTGCGCGGTCTGGTAGTTCGCCTTGGTCGCGGCGTGGCTGGTAGCTTCGCTGCGGGCGCGTTCGCGCCAATGGCGCGCGCGGCCGTGCTGCAGCCAGGCGAAGGCGGCAAGGGCGAGCGCCAGCGTCGGCCACGGGTATGTGCGAAGCAGGCGCCAGGGCCAGGCGAAGGCGCGGAGCAGGCCGAGGGGGAGCGGGATCATCGCGCGGTCTCCTTCTCGATGGCGCGCGAGCGGGCGACCTGGCGGTCTTTCAGGGCCGCGACGCCGCCTGCGGTGCCGATCAGAAGGACAAGGCCGCCGGGAAAGGCCGTGCAGTAGGTGGCAAGGTCGAAGGGGCGGCCGCGTCCGATCGTTTCGAACAGCAGAAGGCCGTGGGCCCCCAGAGCATAGAGGAGCACGCCGAAGGTGCCGAGCACGCGGGTCGTCTCGAACTCGCCGCTCGCTGCGCGCAGGATCGCCGAGAGGCCGCTCATGCCACGTGCTCCGCAAAGACCCATTGGCCCGGCGCAATGGCGATCCAGTCGCGGCGGCGCTCGGTGACCTCGACGGGCGTGCCCCGCGGCAGCGCGCGCAGGACCGGGTGGTCAAGGCCGGGCCCGCTGCGCACCCTGAGCGAGGAGGCCGTGACCCGAGCGCGCAGGGATGCGCCCAGCACTTGCGCACGGAACGCGGGCATGTCGAAGGCGGGGCCGGGGTCGAGCTTGCGGCCCGGCGCGATGTCGTCATGCCCGACGATCTCGTGGATCGGGTAGGTTTCGGCGAGGGCCCGGGCAACGGCGATGGCGGCCGTGATCTGGGCTTCGGGATAGACCTCCCATCCGCGGACCGGACCGCCATGGCGGTGGGCGGCCTCGATGGCGGCAATGGTCGTGCCACTCGCATCGCACCATCCCTGAGGCGACCAGGTGAGGGGGCCGCGGTTGGCAAGCTCGATGCCGATGGCGTGGCTATTGAGGTCGGACAGACCCTGCCAGGCCGAGCGTCCGGCATGCCAGGCGCGCCTTTCCAGGTTGACGCACTGGATGATCGCCCCGTCACGGCCGATCACGAGGTGGGCCGAAGCGCCCGCAGCCGGGTTGGCAAGCCAGCTTGCCGAGGACGCCGCACTGCCACCGGCTGTGTAGTGCATCACGATGAGGCGCGGGGGGCTGCGGAATGCGCCCGAATGGTTGGGGCTGGGAACCTGCGTGACGGCGGCGTCCTGGGCGTGGAGCACGCCCTTGCGGATCGAGAATGGCATGAGCCTCCTGTGCGCCCTGTGGGCGCGTGCGGGATGGGAGGGGGCGGACAGCATCGGCATGGCGCGGTGGTGCGAGGTGCGCCGCAGGCCAGACGTGTGTCCGGGATCATCGCTTTGCGGAGATGGCGCGCTGCCTTGGCAGGGTCACCGTTACGCAGGATTACATCGTGCGTGTGGGTGTAGGAAAGTTGTTTTTGCGAAGGCTGCGGTGCGGCGCGGAGTGTCAGCGTGGGACATGAGGCCCGTTTTGCTTGCTCAAATCCGTAAAAATCCGGAAGAATACACCATGAAAGCGGAGCGCCGTCGGGCGAGTCTGCGCCTGTGGAGGGGCTCAATGAAACGCGTATTGCCGTTGGCGCTGGTACCGGCTCTTGCCTTGGCTCTGGCCCTGAATCTGGCAGGGTGCGGTCTCGATCCCGCCGAGCAGATGGAGCGCGCGCGCGCCTCCTATGCCGCGCACGACTTCACCCGCGCCCGGCTCGATCTGGTCAGTCTGCTCCAGGAGGAGCCGCAGAACGAGGCGGCCCGCAAGCTTCTCGCCCGCACGCTTCTGGCCATGGGGGATGGGGAGGGCGCGCGTCAGGCGCTCGAACGGATCGCGCCCGGCCAGCGCAGCGCCGATCACGCCGTGCTGCTTGGCGAGGCGGCTCTGCTGCGCGAACGGCCCGATGAGGCGCTGGCCCTGGTGGACGGTGTCGGAGGCAGTGGGGCGCAGTGGGTTCGGGGCATGGCCCATCTGCTCAAGGGCGATCCCGCAAGGGCGCGCAGTGCCTTTGCCCTGGGGCTGGAGGAGGGGCCTGAGAATGCGCGCCTCCTTGCCGATCTTGCGCGGCTCGAATTGAAGGAAGGGCACGTTCGTAAAGCGCGTGACCTTGTCGACCGGGCGCTTACGGTCGATCCTCAGGTCCGCGAGGCGCTGCTCGCCGATGGGCAGGTGGCCACGGCCCAGGGGGATCTGCTGCGCGCGCTCAAGGCCTATTCTGCCGCGCTCGAAGCCTATCCCGGGAACCTGGCCGCGCTGACCGGCAAGGCCGCGATCCTGGGCGATCTGGGTCGGCCCAAGGAGATGGAAACCGTGCTGGCAGCGGTTCCGGAAGGTACAGGCGCGAGCCCGGAGCTTGTCTATCTGCGCGCCCGGCTGGCTGGAGCACAAGGCGATTGGGCGAAGGTGCGCGGGATCTTGCAGTCCAGTTCCGAACTCGTGCGCACGCGCGACGAGGCGGCCATCCTCTATGCCCGCGCATTGGTGGAACTCGGACAGGACGAGCAGGCGCGCGCAGTCTTGCAGCCCGTGCTGACCCGGGCGCCATCCAACGTCGCGGCGCGGCGCGAACTTGCCCGCATCCAGATCGCGCAGAAGGACTTTACCGCCGCGCTGGCAACCTTGGAGCCGCTGGTGGCCAAATCTACGGCATCGGGCAGCGACCGGCGCCTGTATGCTGCGGCGGCGAAAGGGGCCGGGCGGAGCGATGCTGCGCAGGCCGCGCAGAGGGCGCGCGCACCCTCGCCGCAGGCTCTCGCAGCCCAGCTGGCCGAGGCCGACACCGCGATGAAGGCGGGCAACTGGGCCAACGCGAGCGCGCTCTACAAGGGCCTGCTCGCCGTCACCGATGGTACCAATCCGCTTGTTCTCAACAATCTGGCGCTGGCGGAAAGCCGTCTCGGGCGTGAGCAGGAGGGGCTCGCCTTTGCGCTGCGTGCACTGGAGTCCGCACCGGAACATGCCTCGGTGATGGATACGGCGGGGTGGCTTCTGGTGGAGACCGACACCGATCACGCGCGCGGTTTGCGCTTGCTCGAAGCGGCCGCGAAGAAGGCCCCCGGCAACGCCACGATTGCGGGTCATCTGGCGGCCGCCCGCAAGGGAGCCTGATCACGCGACATGTGCCGGATACGAAAAGAGGGCCCGTCTTGCGACGAGCCCTCTTTGTCTGGTCCGGATCTGACCTTCAGGCCATGGCGTAGGCCGGACGCAGGCTGCCGCGGGCGACAACCGCACGTCGGCGGTTGATGGCGAGGCCGATGAGGGCAACGCCAAAGAGCGCCAGCATGCCCGGTTCGGGAACGTCCGAGCCGCCGCTCGTCGAGGAGACGGTGCCCGCGCCGCTGGCCGAGGTGATGCCCGATACGCCGGTGATCGACTGGTAGCGTACGTAGAAGTTGCTCAGCGAGAGTGTGTCGGTGGGGCTCGCGAACGAGAGGGTCAGCGTGCCGTCACCGCTGCCGCCAAGCTCGATGCCGCCGCCGCCGCCGCCCGCACAGCTGCCCGTCGAGGCATCCTTGAAGCAGACGTCGACCGTGCCGATGCCGTTCGGGTAGGTCGAATTCAGCGTCGTGTAGCTGAAGGCGCCCGTGCTCGAGGCTGCGGAGATCGTGGGGTCGGTGTTGAAGGCAAAACCGGAGATGCGCGATCCGGTGACTGGCGCCGAGGTGGTGTTCGAAACATTATAGGCGAACATGTAGTCGTTGCCCGAAATGCCCGTCAGCGTCAGTCGGATCCTGGCGGTGAGGCCATCGATTGTCGAGCCATCGGAGAACCCGTCGTACATGAGGGTGTATTCCGAGCCGACATCGGCATCCGAGAGGGTTATCTCGTCGGCAAGGGCAGGTTGCACCGCCAATCCCGTTACGAGCGCGGCAAGGCCGCATATGCTCTTCTTCATGACTTTCCCCTTTCTCCCGTTCTTCCGCAGAAGAACCGAAAGAGAAGAGGCAAAGATCGTGCCATCTACGGATTTGTTGCGTTAATTAGTTAACGCTCATTCTGTGTTGTAAACATTCCCGACATCATTCCGTCCAGAATCCAAGAGGACGTGTCCTGCAAAGGGCTCTGATGAATACGGGGAGAGGAAAACGTCCCGTATGCGCGTCTGCCAGAATAGTTGACGCGCATACGGAGCGAGTCCGCGAACTGGGGATCAGAAGCGCAGGCTGATCCAGGTTCCGAAGAAGTCGGAATCGCCGTAGCCGGCTTCGCGCAGGGCCGGTCCTGCAAAGACGTGTTCGTAGCGCGCCGTAATGCCCACGCGCGGCGAGATGTTCCACTGCACCTGCAGGCGCGGCATCTCGGCGGTCTTGTGGGACGTCGAGAGCTGCGTGCCTGCGAGCGGACGCGTGTTGGCGCGGTAGATCGCATCGTTGGTTGTCGCGCGCCAGGCGAAGCTGTAATCGGCGAGGATCTTGACCGACTTGACCGGGCTCAGCGCCAGGGTCGGGGCGAGTTCGACCAGGTTGCTCGCGGTCAGGAACAGGTGGTGGCTGAAGGGCGTATTGGCGCCGTGCGGCGAGATCGCGTTGCGCATCTTGCCCGCACCGGGGCCATCCTCGTTGCCGCCGCCGCCGCTGGCGTAGTCGAAGTTGAAGCCGATGCGCGGCGCGCCCTTTTGCGCGCCCAGGGCGACCGTCTGGCTCGTAAAGACCTGCCAGGCGTCAACCGCGCGATCCTCGAAGCTGCCGGACTGGTGGTTGACGGTCCAGTCGATGTTGACCGGGCCGACATCGCCCCAGGCATGGGCGCCGACATAGACACGCTCTTCGCGTCCGACGGTTCCGACCCACGCGGCCTCGCGGCGGCGCAGGCGCCATACGAAGGGATCGAACGAGAGCTTCGATCCGCCAAGCAGATCGCGCGGAAGCTGGGTGCCCACGGTCACGCCGCTGAAGCGGATCTCGTCGTTGATCCGGTCATCGCCGGTGCCCTGGCGGCCATAGGCGGTGGGCTTGAAGTCGAACAGGTCGACTCGAACGTCCCGGCCACGTGCCCACAGGCGCAGGCCGTTCTGGGTGTAGTGGATGGCGTTGTTGTCGCGCTGGCTGACTAGCATCTTCGAGCCATCGTAGAACATCTGACGTCCGTAACGTGCGCCGAGATCAAGGCCGCCGAGCGTGCCGGTAACCTCGACGAAGCTCTGCTCCACGACGAGATCGTTCTCCTGGTAGACCGACGGCGTGCCGATGTTGTGGCCGCTGCTGTCGGCGTGCGAGAGCTCGCCGTAGAGGCGCACGTGTTCGCCCAGGTGGAGGTCGGCGCCGCCGGTCACGCGCAGGATGTCGTGGCGCTGGTGCTCGCCCTTCACAAGGCCCGGGTTGCTGGTGAAGTTGGTGCGCAGGCGCATTTCACCGGCCAGCGTCAGGTAGATGTCGTCGTCGCTGTCGAGGCGGATGTGCTTGAGGCGGTCGAGCGGATCGTCGATTTTGCGAACTTCGCCCGGCGCGCTCCAGTCCTCGGCCCAGCGCGCGGTGGCGTAGGCGTTGGTGACGCGGCCCTCGCCATTGGCCGCAGGCGGGTAGGCCGTGTGCTCAGTGGTGCTCTGGGCAAGGGCCGGGCTCGCGCACAGCGCGCAGCCGAGGGCAACGGCCATAAGTGGCCGGTTGTCGATGGTCATGGATTTCAGCTCTTGTGTGGTGCGACCCGAAGGGCTGTTGAGGGGAAGGGAGGGGCGCTTCGTGCGACGGCTTTGCCGTTCGCCTTGTAGCCCTCCCGCTATGTCAGGTTTGGAATGCGGTCATGTTCGTGGTCTCATTCCGCCGCAGTGATGGCGGCCGCGGCGGCGTCCGGATCGGCCGGGGCGCGGCCGTTCTTGGCGATGGCGGCGCGGAAGGCTGCGGGATCAAGCGACTTTTCCCAGCGCGAGACGACGACGGTGGCCACCGCGTTGCCCACGAAGTTGGTGAGGCTGCGGCACTCGGACATGAAGCGGTCGATACCCAGGATCAGCGCCATGCCAGCAACCGGCACGGAAGGCACGATCGAAAGCGTTGCGGCCAGCGTGATGAACCCGGCGCCGGTGACGCCCGCCGCGCCCTTGGAGGACAGCATGGCAACCGCAAGCAGCAGGATCTGCTGGCCAAGGGTCAGGTCCACGCCGCAGGCCTGTGCGATGAACAGCGCCGCCAGCGTCATGTAGATGTTGGTGCCATCGAGATTGAACGAGTAGCCGGTGGGAACGACGAGGCCGACAATGGTCTTGGGGCAGCCGGCCGCTTCCATCTTCGCGATCAGCGAGGGCAGCGCGCTCTCCGAGGAGGAGGTGCCCAGGACCAGCAGCAGCTCTTCCTTGAGGTAGCGGATGAGCGCGAAGATCGAGAAACCGGCAAAGCGGGCCACCGTGCCCAGCACGACGATCACGAACAGCAGCGACGTGATATAGAACAGCGCGACCAGTTCGGCGAGGTTGGCAAGGCTGCCTACGCCGTACTTGCCGATGGTGAAGGCCATCGCGCCGAACGCACCGATGGGAGCGGTCTTCATCACGATCGAGACAAGGCGGAAGAACACGCTCGACACGTCTTCGAGGATCGCGAGCAGCTTGTCGCCGCGCTCGCCCATGCCCGCCAGCGAAACGCCGAAGAGGATGGCGATGACAAGAACCTGCAGGATGTTGCCCTGGGTCATCGAGGACAGGAACGTGTCCGGGATCATCGAGGTAAGGAAGCCGACGAGCGAGGTCTCGTGCGCCTTTTCGGAATAGGAGGCGACGGCAGCCGCGTCGAGCGAGGACGGGTCGATGTTGAGCCCGTCACCCGGACGCATCACGTTGGCAATGATCATGCCGATGATGAGCGCGAGCGTCGAAAAGGTCAGGAAGTAGGCGAAGGCCTTGGCCGCGACCCGGCCCACCGCGCGCAAGTCGCGCATCGAGGCGATGCCGGTCACGATGGTCAGGAAGATGACCGGGGCGATGACCATCTTCACCAGCTTGATGAAGGCATCGCCAAGCGGCTTGAAGCTTCGCCGGTCTGGGGTGCGAAGTGGCCAAGAGCCACGCCCGCGGCGATGGCCACGATCACCTGGACATAGAGATGCGTGTACCAGCGGCGGCGCGACCCGGCCTGTGGCGTGGTGGGGGAGGGGCTATGCATGGTGTACCTTTTCGTCCTCTCGCAAGCGGGAGACTTCGCCTCCTCGCAACTTGGTGCAAGGAATTGCCCGCTGGGGGGATGCGGGGCCAGCGCAATCGTGCTTGCGTTAAACGGACGCATTTACAGGGGTTTGAGGACGTTTCCAGAATGTTTCTGTGGCGAAAATTGCATGCAATGCCTGCAAATGTGTCGGAAATTGCACATGACGCGCGCGCCGCGTATTGAGGCAAGGATGATTCGGACCAACTCCCTCCTGCCCGTTCTGGGCTGCCTTGTGCTCGCGCTGCTGGTGGGGCTGGGGGCTGGCTATCTTGCCCGCGAGCGCGCTCTCGATGCGCTTCTGGTTTCCGGGGAGGCGGACGCCCGGATACGTCAGGCCCTGATCGAAAGCGAAGTGGCGCGCTATCGGCTTTTGCCGCTCGCGCTTGCCGATGACCGCGACGTGATCGCGGCCGAGCGGGGGGGAGAGCGACGCGGCCGTGGCGGTTCTCAATGGCAAGCTGAAGGATCTTGCCCAGACCACCGGTGCCTCGGCCATCTATGTGGTGAACCGGGCCGGACGCGCGATCGCGGCCAGCAACTGGGACAAGCCCTATAGCTTCGTGGGCTCGAACTACAGCTTCCGCCGGTACATCCGCGAGGCGCAGAATTCGGGGGCAGGGCGGCAGTTCGCGCTGGGCACGGTCAGTCGCAAGCCGGGGCTTTACCTTGCCCAGCGCACGCGCGGGGGCGGTGCGGTCGTGGTCAAGCTCGAGTTCGACTGGATCGAGGACCAGTGGCGTCAGGCCGGAGGGATCACCTTCGTGACCAATCCCATGGGGGTCATCTTCGTGACCAGCCGTCCGGCCTGGCGTTTCGCGGCGACGCGCGAACTCAATGCGCAGGAGCGGGCACAGACCCAGCGCGACAGCGGCGCGAATGCGATCCATCCGCGGCCTTGGGACCAGCGCCGCGATGGCCTGCTCGAGGTGCCGGGGCGGGAGGGGCCTTTCGTCCGCATCGATACGCCCGGAGGAAACGAGGGCTGGCAACTGTTCCTGCTGCTGCCTGCAAAGGGCGCGGTCGCCGGGCAGGCCCGCTTGGTGGGCGTGACCGCAGGGGGCGGGGCTCTGGTGGTGAGCCTGTTCGTACTCTGGCTTCTGCTGCGCAGCCGGCGCCGGCGCGCCCGCACGCTCGAACTGGAAAGCGCGGTTGTCGCGCGCACGGCCCAGTTGCGCGAGGAGATGGAGCAGCGCGCCCAGGTCGAGAGCCGGGCCGCCCAGCTGCGCGAGGAACTCCGGCTCGCCAATCGGCTGGCCACGCTCGGCCAGGTCAGCGCCAGCGTTGCGCATGAGACCGCGCAGCCGGTTTCGGCGATCCGCAATTACGCCGCGAACGCGAAGGTCTTCCTGGAGCGCGGGGACAGCGAGCAGGTGGCCGAGAACCTGGGGGCGATCGATCGGTTGGCCGAGCGTATCGGCGTCGTGACCGCGCAGCTGCGCGGATTTGCCCGCAAGAAGACTGTCGGAGGCACGCAGTGTGCTCTTGGTGAAGTGCTGGAGGGGGCCGAACTGCTCCTGCGTGACCGGCTTGTCGGCGTCGATGCGGTGATCCCCGATCTGTCCGCAGACCTGCTGGTGACGGGGGACAAGGTTCGGGGCGAGCAGATTCTCGTGAACCTCCTGCAAAACGCGCTCGATGCTCTTGGCGGTCATTTAACTCCGAGGGCCGATCCGAGGATTGTCATCGAGGTCGCGGTGGATCGTCCGCGCGGGCAGGTTGCCGTGGTTGTCCGCGACAACGGGCCGGGGATTTCGGACGAGGTGGCCGAGAAGCTCTTCACGCCGTTCGCGACGAGCCGCGAGGAGGGGCTGGGGCTCGGACTTGTCATTGCGCAGGACATCGCCGCCGAATTCGGTGGCTCGCTGCGCTGCATGATGGCGCGCGGCGCCTTGCCCTCGGCGCAAGGGCAGGGCGGCGCGGCCTTTGAATTGATCTTGAGGATTGCCCGATGAGCGAAGCTGCCCCCATCAATCGCATCGCCCTGGTTGAGGACGATGAGGACCTCGCCCGTTCGACAGCTCAACTCCTGAAGCTTGCCGGCTTCGAGGTGACGCTGTTCGACCGCGCGCAATCCGCACTCGACGTGCTCGATGCCGATTGGCCGGGCGTGGTCGTGACCGATGTGCGCATGCCCGGAATATCCGGGATCGACCTGTTTCGCACCGTTCGCGAACGCGATGCCGAGCTTCCGGTCGTGCTCATCACCGGACACGGGGATGTCGATATGGCGGTCGATATG
Source organism: Novosphingobium sp. MBES04 (assembly GCF_000813185.1). NCBI lineage: Bacteria > Pseudomonadati > Pseudomonadota > Alphaproteobacteria > Sphingomonadales > Sphingomonadaceae > Novosphingobium > Novosphingobium sp. MBES04. The sequence goes on from NZ_DF850489.1 coordinate 615,871, forward strand.
CTCAAGTCCGGGGCCTGGGATTTCCTCACCAAGCCTTTCGATCCCGATGGGCTGGTGACGGTCTGCGCGCGCGCGATACGGGCGCGAGAACTGGCACTGGAGAATCGGCAGCTGCGCGCGCTTGCCGGCGACGAGGCGGCTCCGGTCTTGCTGGGGCAGAGCCCCTCCATCCGGCGTCTGCGTGAAATGATACCAATGCTCGCCAATGCGGACATCGACATTCTCATCGAAGGGGAGACCGGCACGGGCAAGGATCTGCTTGCGCGCCTCATTCACCGCTCGGGCAAGCGTGCGCGGCGGCGGTTCCTGCCGCTGCCCTGTGCCGGAATGGACGAGGCGCTGGTGACGCGGACCTTCGGTCCAGCCAGTGATCCGGCGATTCTCGCAGTGGACCGGGGCACGCTCTATCTCGACGATGTCGACCGTGCGCCGTCGCGGCTCCAGGATCGCCTGATCTCCTTCGTCGAGAAACGCAGTGTGGAATCGGGACCCAACGAGGTTCCGCTCGATTTCCGGATCGTCGCGACAAGCCTTCCGCTCGAGGAGGGCGAGGCGATGCCGGTGCAGCCGGCCCTGTTCTATCGCTTGGCCGCGATGCGGCTGGTGCTGCCACCCTTGCGCGAGCGGCGCGAGGATGTCTCGCTCCTGTTCGCGCGCTTTGCCGCGGCTTGCGCGCAGCGTCTCGGGCGCAATGTGCCGCCCTTGTCCGACGCCGTGCGCACGCGCCTCGCCACGCACGACTGGCCCGGAAACGTGCGCGAACTGCGCAATTTTGCCGAGCTTTTCGTCATGGATCTCGTCGGAGATCCGTCGGGAGAAGAGGCTGGGGGCGATGGTCGTGCGCCGGGCGGTGAACACGCAAGCCTTGCTGAACGGGTCGATGCCTTCGAACGCGGAGAGATCGTCCAGGCAGTGCGCGCCACAGGGGGCGAGATCGGCGCGGCCATCCGCGCACTCGGCCTGCCGCGCAAGACTTTCTATTACAAGGTCGCCAAGCACGGCATCGATCTTCCAAGCCTCAAGAAAGGGGGAGGCTGAAGGAGAGGGGAGCGCTTTGCGTCCTGTAGGTGCGCTTGTGATCGGACCCAAAGGGCGCCTGCGCGTACGCCAGACACTAAAAAAGCCCAACGTTTCCGCTGGGCTTTTTTAGTGGTCGGGGAGAGAGGATTCGAACCTCCGGCCCCTGCCTCCCGAAGACGCTGCACCTCGAAGCGCATGGCGCATTTCAGCCGTTTGTGAATCGCCGCTCCGTGCGATTTCGGGCGAATGTTCTTCTGACGTTCCGCTAGTAGGTTCAGCCCGAACTTACAACCCCTGTCCATCGGCTTTGCTGGGGATAGCGGCATGAGCGGCCTCACCATCCATGATGTGCAGTCCGAGGGTGTCGAACTCACCCTTCAGTCGCTTCGTGCCTACTGGTCCGACCATCAGCATTTCGCTGTCGCCTGGTCCGCCGGAAAGGACAGCACCACGCTGCTCACCATGCTTGTCCACTTCATCGACGTGGGCCTGCTCCCGCAACCAGAATGCCTCTGGGTGTTCTACGCTGATACGCGGCAGGAGCTACCGCCTATCCAGCGGGCGGCCGAGCAAATCATGGCGAAGTTGCGCACTCGGAACTGGATCCGCGTCGTCACCGTGCGCGCACCGCTCGACAAGCGCTTCATGGTCTACATCCTCGGTCGCGGTGTTCCTCCGCCGAACAACAACACGCTTCGCTGGTGCACCCGCCAGATCAAGGTCGAGCCGATGGCCGCCGCGCTCGAGCAGGCGCTCGAGCAGCTGCCCGGCAAGGCCCTGATGCTCACCGGCGTGCGCCAGGGCGAAAGCGCGATCCGAGATGGACGCATTGCCATGTCCTGCTCGAAGGACGGAGCCGAGTGCGGCCAGGGCTGGTATCAACAGGTGCTGCCCGATGAGAAGGGCATCAAGGGCCGCCTCGCGACGCTCGCGCCGCTGCTGCACTGGCGGGTGTGCTGGATCTGGGACTGGCTCAAGATCTACGCCCCCATGCCGGAATTCGGCGGATGGCCGACACAGATCCTGGCCGATGCCTATGGCGGTGACGATGCCACCGAAATTAATGCGCGCACCGGCTGTATTGGATGCCCGCTGGCCCAGAAGGATACCGCGCTTGAAACGATCGTGCGTATCCCTGCGTGGGAGCATCTCGATCCGCTACTTGAGCTAAAGCCGCTCTACCGCTGGATGCGCGAGCCCACCCAGCGCCTTCGCAAGGCAGGTCTCGAACGCCTGAAGAACGGCCAGATCGCCAAGAATCCGCAGCGCATGGGTCCACTCACGCTAGAAGCCCGCGCCGAGGCGCTTGAGCGTATCCTCGACATCCAGATGCGAGCCCGCGTCGAGCTGATCAACGCTGAGGAGGAAGCCCGCATCCGCGAGCTCATCGCCGCGCGTACGTTTCCCGACAAATGGACCGGGGAAGAGCCGCGCGCCGATGTCTGGCTTGATGCGGTCTACGGCGATGGCACCGAGCAACCCATCCTCTTTCGGGAGCTGGTGGGGCAATGACCGGCCAGAACACCAGCAGCGCAGTCATGCAGCAGCGCGTGGAGCCCCACGACAGCCTCGACGACTTCCCGACGCCGCCCTGGGCAACGCGGGCCATCTGCGACAAGCTGGACGGCCTCGGCTTCAACCTCGCTATGTCCGACGTGCGCGAGCCGTGCGCCAACCGCGGGCACATGGTGAAGCCGCTGCGGGAACTGTTCGGTCACGTCATGGCGAGCGACGTGTTCGACTATGGTGCTGCCTTCCCGGTCCGCGACTACCTGTTTGGCCCAGCGGATCACCTCAGCATGACCGACTGGACGTTCATGAACCCGCCGTTCCGTCTGGCCGAGCAGTTCATTGCCCGCGCGTTGGAGCGGAGCCGCGTGGGCGTCGCGGTGCTGGCGCGTTCGTCGTTCCTGGAGGGTGAGGGCCGTCAGCGGCTCTTTGCCTCTCCTGCGCCGTCCTACGTGTTCCAGCACGCCGAGCGCGTGGTGATGCTGCGCGGGCGCCTGGTCCGCGCTGGCGCGCCCGATCCGGCGAACATCGATCCGGCCACCGGCAAGCCTCGGAAGGCAAGCACGGCGACGAGCTATGCCTGGATCGTCTGGATCAAGGGGGAGGAGGACACCCGCTGGCGCCGGATCGAGAAGTGCCGGCTGCGGTTCGAGCGAGAGGGGGATTACCCGGCATGATCGATCAGCTTTTCGCCTATGCCGTGTGGCTGTTCTTCGCGCAGATGCGCTTGGGGGTGATGATTTGGGGGAGGGGGCTGTGAAGCCGATCCGCTGCCTGTTCGGCCACCACACCTGGCGCCTGTCCATCTTGCAGCCCCTCAACCTCGCCCGCGGCGAATACGCAGTCATTTGCGATGGCTGCGGCAAGCATGAGACCAAGAGCGGAGGGAAGGTGCTTCCGGCTCGTCCGCTTGGGAAGGGGCGGTCATGAGAATTGATCCGAAGAAGGTCACCGCACTCGCCAAGCATTTACAGGATGCCTGGAACCGTCAGCCGGACCTTCCTGGCATCGAGTTTACCGAAGAGGAAACGCATGAAGTTGCGGCAGAGCTTTTGAGCCGAGCTGGGGCCGAGGGCTGGGTCTTGGAAAGGTCGCCGTTATGACGGATCGCGCCCACCTCCCGATCATCACCGAATTCATTGAGCTGCTCGCCCAGCGCAGTGATGCCTTCGCCTCGATGGCAGGCGTCGGCGGCATGGAGACGGCAGGGCACCTGATCTCGTACCTCGACGAGAACCCCAAGGACCTGGAGCCTTGGCTGAATGGCGGATTCTCCGAGCTCCCCGACAACTGGATTGAGCGGGGCTCGCTCACACACCACGCGCTCAACGGCAAGATCGTCCACCCGCGCCAAGCTCGCCATGCGCGCATCATCAAATCGTTGAAGGAGCCGCGCTCATGAAGAAGCCAAGCAAACGCGGCCTAGTGTAAATTATTCATTTATAATTGAGTTCCTTGCTCTTTCTCGATCTCCCTTGGCAGTTGCAGCCTTTCGCAGCGCTTCGTCTGCCGCATTTCTCATCATGTCGTGCACACGTCGATATTCTTGTTTTAATTCGGGATCTTTAATATTTTCATCGCCTGGAACTGGTTTCATAGGGTTGAGATTGTAGTTGGGGTGTTGGTTCCGCCGAGTTTCTTCCCATCCCAGTTTAGACGTTTCCCTATCAATGGGGTCGAATTCATTCCATATGTTTTGTTGCCCATTGTCCCAATGTTGCATTGGGTCCATTACATTTTCACCTTCTGCACGCTTTGCCGATTTATGTAGTTCTTTTATCTTATCTTTAAAATGATATACGAATTTTTCAATAATTTCCGGACTTTCTTTGTACTTTTCAATAATTGAAAAATTATTTAACTTTTCTTCTATATTCAATATATTTTCTGAAATATCCTTTATGCGGATATTTATTTTACGATTATTTTCTACAATTTCTTCATTGATTTTGTTGAGTTTATCGAGGTGTTTTGAAATTATTGAATTAGAAATTTCACGTATTTTTTCCTCATCTACCGCGCCGGATTGAGGCTGAGTCTTCGTTCTTGAGCGCAGAACAAAGAATGTGGCTGTGATTATCACGAACCATGTTGTCGGATCGGAAGTTAATTGCGCTGCCTTAGTTTGCAAAAATAGCGACCGTTCGAACAGGTAGTTCCATGATAAGCCTAACAGCACGCACGCAGCTACCAGCGACCAAGGAATGATTCTTTTGGGGTGATCTGGTTTTGTTGCCTCAACGACAAACGGCATGGCGCTGCTGAAAAAAAATAACGTTATGGCGAGTTGATTAGTGTCCATCCGGACGATGTCTATCATCAATAACTTTGATTCGGGAAGCAGCTTTGCTGCCTATCCCAGTTGGTATGTCGGCAAGGGAAAATTGCCGAACTCATTGGCGAGAATGAGCGCTAGTACCTTGAAAAGTGTGGGCTGGGAGTTGCTGCGCGAGCTCGAAGGCGCTTTTTGCACGCAGAGACGCGCGGCTGCTGTTCGTTTTGTACGCCTTGTCAGCCAGCACTATCGTTTGGGCAGACAGTGCTCGAACATTTCATCGCCAGCACGGCCCATACGTGACGTCTCGGCTGCCGCATTTCGAGCAGCGAAACTTCCTCGAGAGAAGGCCCATGTTCCGGCTGATGCCGCGCGCCCCGCACGCGGTGCTGAGATCGAACGATGACAGGCGCGCCTTGTGCCCGCACCGGCACGTTATCTCCAGATCGAAGCCGTTCCGGTTGTAGTCGCTGATCGAATCGAGTCGCTTTGAGCCCATGGCGTAGCTATAGCACTGTCGAGAACGAACGGAGAACGAATGCCCATCGCCCTTGCTGTCGCCTGCATCGCATCTGTGCATGATGCGGATACCGTACGCCTCTGTAACGGTACCCGCGTGCGCCTAATCGGGATCGATGCGCCGGAGGTCAAGGGGGCGCCCAGGTGCAGGCCGGCGCAGCGCAAGCGGCTTGCAGGCTCGCGTAACCCGGCGTGGTGCGACTACGCGAAAGGAGCCAAGGCCCGGGACGCGCTGCGCGCTTACCTCAAAACCGGCCCTGTGCGGATCGAAAGCCGCGGGCACTGCCGTTCCGATTCGGGCAGATGCGAACGAACGCAATCAAGCGGGTCTGGTCACTTCCCTCTAGCTGCGTTCGCCATGTCCTCGCACTGCCCCACGATGTAGATCGTATCTGCAGTGCGCCCGTTGGCTTTGGCGATCTGGCCATCCTGCGCAACATACGCCCCGGCCCAGGCCTTCACCTGCCCAAGCATGTCCAGGCCCTCAGTGTCAGGCACAGGAGCGCTCTCGACACCTTCCGACCAGCCCTTAGGGATTAGCGCGGAGCATGAGGCAGGCGGGGTCGTTACGGTGACTGTCTTGCAGGCAGACAGCGCGCAGCACAGCGTGGCGGACAGCAGCAGGGTCTTGCGCATCTTCGATCTCCTTGGCGGCCTTATCTACGGCCTTATCGATGGTCTCGTCGGTGACGGTCCGGTCCTCCAGTACCTCGATGGCCGCCTCTGCCGCGCGGGCCGTGGCCTGCTCGGCTTCGATCGTCTGTTCAGCTTGGGCCTCTTCGCTATCATCTACCGCGCTGCACCGGGCGAGCATGAAAACTGCCGCCACGAGGATGATTGCGGCCAGCGCAATCCACGCCCAGCGCGGAGCCGATGAGAGGCCGAGGCGGGCAAGAATTTTGAGAATGAATGCCGGAATCATGGGCGGGGTCCTTCTATTTCGACGTGAACCGGATCGCCGGGCCTGCCGGTCGCCTGGTCGCTCAGCTCGATGCCATGCCGGTCAACATCGATCTTCACGCGCCGGCCAAGCGCCCAGCCAAGCGCGGTCATTCCGACCAGCACCTGGATCTCCGCGCAGATCGCGAGCCAGAAGATGAAACCGGGCTCGTTACGGAGCTGGTACATGCTGGCGACGATGATCGCGGTGAACGTGATCGCGCCGCCCCAGATCGCGAGGAAAGCCCACGCCTTCCGCCCGCCTTCGCTGTCAAAGGACGGAAGCCTCACCGCACATACTCTCCGAAGACCCATCGCCCGGGCGCGATCGAGATCCACTCGCGGCGACGCTCCAGGATCGGCACGCTCTGCCCGCGCGAAAGCCCGCCGACGACCGGATATGTCGTGCCCGGTCCGCTCCGCACATTGAGGCTCGAAGCCGTCACCGTGCCGCGCTCCGGCGCGCTGTCGCCGCCGGCCTGACCGAGCACCGCCTTGCGGAACGCGGCCATGTCGAAAGCCGGGCCCGGGTCAAGCTTGCGCGCCGGGGCTATATCGTCGTGCCCCACGATCTCGTTGATGGGATGGTAGGCAGCGATGGCGCGGGCCACCGCCTCGGCCGCCGCGATCTGCGCCGCTGGGTATACCTCCCACTTGCGCACCGGTCCGCTGTTCTTGTGCGCCGCCTCGATGTAGTCGACCGCCTTGCTTGCCGCGGTGGTACCGTCGTCGCGCAGCGGGCCCCAGTTCGCGAGCTCGATCCCGATCGAGTAGCTGTTGAGGTTGGTAAGCCCACCCCACTGCGACTTGCCCGCATGCCAGGCGCGCCGATCCACGCTCACGCACTGGATTACCGTTCCATCCCGGCAGATCACGAAGTGCGCCGAGGCCCCGGCGTTCGGATTGGCCAGCCATGTCGCGGAACCGGATCCCGATCCGCCGGCGGTGTAGTGCATCACCAGCTTGGTCGGCTTGACGCGGTAGGTGCCCGAGACATTCGGACTGGGCACCTGGCGCACAGCTGCCCCGTTCAGCTCCAAGGTTCCATTGCGAATTGTGTAGCTCATGGTTCAGTCCTCCTCACGCCGCCTGCGCGCCTGGTAGATTTCTTCCGCCCGCTCCTCGATGAGGCGCTGTTGTGCGTCGGCCTGCAGAAGCGAATTGTTCTGTGCGGTCGCCTCGGTGTTCGCCTCGAGCGCCGCGATGAGCCGGTTGATAAGCGGTTTGTCGCCGACCAGCGTGGCCGAGACGACGGCAACATCCTTGCTCGGATCCGGCTTGGGCTTGCGCAGGTATTGGACGGCCGCCGCGATCGCGAGGCCGATGCCGACTGCAATGCTCGAAACCCAGTTGGCGACCTCAGGCACTTCACTTCCGCTTGCCACAGATCGTTGTCCCCGCTTTGAAATTTTCATCAGAGCGCCGCGCATCTCGGATCGCGACCAGCATGTTTCGGGTGCTGAAAACGAACAGCCATGGGTAGATTGCCCAGCCTGTATTCGGCAGGCCGGTGGCGAACATCCCGAGGCAGACCTGAAACCAGAACAGCGTCCCGACGCCCGAACAGAAGGCGCGCAGGTGGGGGCTGCGCCGCCGGGTGCCGTTCACGTAGAGCGCAGTAAGATGCGCAGCCCCGGCGATGAAAGCGATCCAGCCCCACGCACTTTCGTTGCCGATCTGGCGCATCGCGCTCATGAACTGGTTGTTGAAGGCGCCCACGTGCATCAGGAGGATCAGCCCCCAGCTCGTTTTCATCGAGGCCAGCAACCATTCGGTTGCGCGAACGGGGAAATGGTCGGGCCAACGCAGGTAGATCATGTCGGCCTATCCGCAATGAAGCCCCACCAGCGAATGGCATTGGTGGGGATCTCGATGGCCGTCACGCGCCAATTCCGTAGAGGCTCGCAAAGCGCTGAAGGTAGAGCGCGCGCTCATCGGCGAATTCGGCCAAAGCGAAGCACTCGCTGGAAAGGGCGACTTCACGCACCATGGCGTTGAGGCCACCCACCGAGCCCCCGGCGCCGAGCTTCAAAAGCGCGCTGGTGTTGGTCGCGCCAGCCGTCGTGGCGCTCACCCAGGAACCGCCATCGACCGAAACGTAGATCGTCCCGGTTGATTCATCCCAAGCTGCCTCGACAAGCATCCAGGTATCGAGGCCCGGAATTGCAGTCTGGTTTTGCGCAAAGTCTCCCGAGCCGTTCTGCGCGCGCAGCTTGTAGCCTCCGTTGTCGAGAAACTGCATGTAATGGTAGGGCGTCAGCGTATCCGAAAGCAGGTGCTCGGCCGTGCTCAAATCGACCGTCTTCTTGACGATTGCGATCTTGGTGTAGTCAGCCCCCGTAGGGAACGAGCCGAGCCAGCTCATGAACTCAGCGGCAGTCTTGTCGAGCTCGATGACACCGTAGTCTTCCGAGCCGATCGTCTCGCCTGAGACGAAAGCGGGCTGCCGCGCAGCAGCGCCCTGCGAGAAGTCCGCCAGGCCGAGACGGTCGGACCAGAGCGAGACGTTGTTCGACCCATCGACTGCCAGGTTGGCCGCATCGGCCGTCGACCAGAAGAGACCTCCGGAGAGATCTTGCATGACGCCATCGTAGTTGACGATGCCCGGCGCCAGCGATGCCGACCAGTCGGCGCCCGGTACGGTGATAAGCATGCCCATAGTCAGAACTCCGAATAGCCAAGGCTCCAGACGCCAGCGCACAGCCAGTTCCAGAGCGGGTAGGGTTTGTCGTTGAAGTCGGGTTCATCCATGCCCGCGGTCATCCCGCGATCAGGGAGGTACTCGTAGACATCGATGGAGAGGGTTGGGTCACTGTCGCGCACACAGCCGTTGCCGAGGTGGACCGTGTTGTCCGCGAACCAGACCTTGCAGGACCCCGGATCGACGGCCCGCGCCAGAGTGAGACGGATGATCGTGCGACCGACAATGGACGCAACGGCTGCGATGTCGCCACCCTGGTCGGTCACGCGGAACCCCTTGTCATCGGGGAAGGGGCGGTTGTGTCCGGCGTACTGGAACGGCGCCTCGAAGACGACGGGGGCGTGCGGCACGTGCATGTGAATGAGGATCGAAGTCGTGCTCTCCTGCTCGACTTCAATCACGCGCAGAGGCTGGAAATTCAGCCGTTCCACAGTGACGCGGTGCCAGACCTGCCCCGCCTTGCCCGCCTGCCAGCGCGACCCGTTGGGCCCCAGGTGCCCACCCTTGTCCGGGTACGGGTAGACCGGGCCGTGGCACCACAGATCGTCTCGTGCCAGCATCAGGTCGATCTGCGCGCGCTGAACGTGGAGATCCGGATTGCCGAAACTGTCGACGTCATCGCCCCACTGCGCCGAGGTCTGATAAATGAACTTGGCGGTTGGTGCAGTGTTCACGAACCCGCGCGCAGCCACTTCATCATCGTAATCGTCCAGCAGCGTATCGAGCAGCGTGTAGAAGCTGTCGTAGTCCCACGACCCACCCCGGTCCTCGCAGTTGTACTCATTGCCGCGGTAGTCGAAGACAAGGCTGGCGATGGGGGTGGCACCGGATGCCGTGATCGATTTGCTCAGTCCATCGGTTAAGCGTCCCCAACGATTGGTGCTGTCCTGCGTGTTGACCTTGGAGAGCTGCTCGATCGTATTGCCGCCATTGGCGGGCGTGAAGGCTGCGAAGATCCGATCCGTATCGTTCTCCAACAGCGAGCGCTGGTTGAGAAGGAACTTGGCGAAGTTGACCCCACCGATGATCTGGATTTCGCCGGTCGTCTGGTCTCCGTTGACCAGCAGGTCTTCCTCTGCCTGCGTGAGGAAGTTGCCGTCTGGCGTATAGGTCGCAGCGATAAGGGGCTGCCAGGATGTCCCGCCGATGGGCGTGAAAGACTGGGCGCTGGTGTTGGCCTGTGGAATCACGAGCTGACCGAGCGAGACATTGCCGAACAGCTGCGTCTGCGACAGTGCGGGCCATGTCTCGTTGCCTGCCTGCAGCGACTGGCCGTAGCCACAATGCAGGTTGTAGCCGACGACAGGCCACTGAACATTCGTCACGCGCTGGCTCATGATCTCAGCCGAGAACAGTTCGTTACGAGCATCCTTGGCCGCAAGCGACGTCGTCGCGGTTCCACCGGAACCGACAAGCCCGTCCGGGCCGTACATCTTCGAACCGATCAGGCCGAAAACCACGTTTCCCTGGCCATCCTGGATCGCGAAGTCGTAGTTGGTGAACCGCGCCGAGCTGAGATTGAAGTCCGCACCGGTGAATTTCGGGGAGCGCATTTCCGGAGCGAATGCCGCGCCGTCACTTGTCACGGCCAGCCCCATGTTGCCTGCCGCTGTACTGTCTCGCCAGGCCACCGCGACCCCGGCATCCAGCATGCCTCCCAAGTAGAGCGAATTGCCCCCGATGAGCTCGATGTCGCGCGTCTGCGGGTCGCCCGACTTGACCCGCAGATTGTCGACCTCAAGGGCCGATTTTTGCGAGGCCGTCTGCGCCTGGTCCTTGAAGCCCTCGGCCTGTTGGCTGTCGAGGTCGTCAACGCGCGTCCATCCCGTCGACGGCGTGTCGACATATTGCCATTTGCCGTTCTCGATGACCGTGGCTGCCGTGACAGGATCGGTGACGGTGGCGCCACTCGCCGCGCCTTCGATCGTGGCCTGGTCGCCCACCTGCATGTCGGTCGCCTGCGAAAGCTGCCTTGTACCTGCTGCCAGCCCGTCGAATGGAACCGAGTTGAGCGACCGCCTAGTGTAGCTTCCTGCAAGACTAGAAATGGTGTCGTGAAATATACCGTTCGTGCCGGTGAGGATGAGGTCGCCGGTATCGACCAGCCACAGGTCATTATTGGCATCGTCACTGTCGCCCCAGACGAGCACATACTCGCCATCCATGTAGCCACTGGCAGCGGTGTCGGCCTCGACCTTGGTTTCATGCTGGTAGTCGGCGAGGTTGGCGGCACCGATCGTACTGATGGCGCTTTCGATGACGGGGCCGATCGCGCGGATTTCAGATTTCTGAGGCTCATTGATCCCAGAAAGCGGGACATTCTCGGTGACGAAGTTGCGGAAGGCCTCGTCAAAGGCTGTGGAGATGGTGCCCATTACGAATAGCTCCCAGTCATGTCCTCGACGAAGCGCAAGTCGCCGCCTTCTGCGTATCCCATCGTTCTGGGCGCGCGCATTTCACCGTCGATGCGCATCGTGCATCGTGGAGTCGCGAAATCGATCGCAGTTCCCGCAGTCGCGGCCTCGCGAAGAGGAGGGCGGATGGAGATCGTTGCGCTCGTATCGGTCTGCGAGATGATTTCGGCGACCTTGTAGCAGCGGTGGCGCCACGTCGGATGGTTGATGCTGAACCAGCCCATTGGGATGCCATTCAAGGCCGCGATATCGATCTCGATGCTGGTCGCGCGCAAGCCAGCGTCAGCCGCGAGAGAGACGTCGGAACCCGGCGTAGAATAGAGGCTCTCATCCGAAAACGAAGACCCGTCACCATGTGCTACAGCCTCATAGCTGAAGGCGGGCTGATGCGGTGTATCGCAGAGAGGCACGATGATAGCGCGAAGCCCGCCGTCCATGTAGGCATCGATCGCGTCCCAGGCACGAGCAACCTCGGTATCATCGAGGTCGAAATCGCTGAATTCGACGACTACCCGGCCTCCCCCATCGGTCCCGATGAGCGTTTCATCCTCACTCAGCGACACGCCTCCGCTGATCACACGGCGGTCGAGGTATGGTTCATTGCCGTTGGGCGAGAAGAGGCTGGCGGGGAAAACCTTCATGCGCGACAGCGTAGATTACCGCTGCCACGCGCTTACCGCCATCAGATGACCGTAACTTCGATCGGTCCTGTCTGCACTGAGGCTGTGGCATCCGCGTTGAAAGCCACCGTCCAGAGATACCAGGTGCCGGATGGAAGTGTCTCGGTGAAGGCTTCCACGACGCCAGCAGCGCCGGAGAAGTCGCCGCCGAGCTGCGAGGCGGATCCGAAGTCCGAGCTGGAAGCATACCAGAGTTCGGAGTGCCCAAAGTTTGTCGACGAGCTGTTCGTCCAGCTTCCGCTTGCCTCTCCTGTACCGCCGGTCGCGCTGAAGGAAGTGTTCGGCAGCGGCGCGAGGCTGGCTGTCGACGTGTCTACAGTCACCGTATCCGACCAATCCGAGTTCAGGCCGCCGCCGGTCGAATATGAGACGGAAACGTCGATCGAGGAGTTTGTCGGGACCACGTTGGTGATGAGCAGGACAGGAATGCCGCTATCGCTGTCGGCATACTCGCTCTCGACCCATGTGCTGGAGCTGGAGAGCTTCCAGCGAGCGTACCAGGTGATGTCCGTGCGGGTATAGTTGCCCGCGTTGATGGCGATCTGGGCATAGGCGCCATCTGCGCTCAGGATTGCCGTCGCGGTAGCAATCTCGGGTGTCTCGACAGAGGCAAGGGCGATCCGACCCCCAATCGGGGCAGGGCTACCTTCCTCAGTCGCGGGATTCCACGCATCGATGTTCGGGTCAGCCGCAACCCAGTCGAAGGTCACGCCGAGCGTCTGCATGTCCTTTTCAGGAGATGTTACGATTTCGGCGGGCCCGGTGTAGAAGTTGGCGCCGGCCTCGACATGCTTGAGCTGGATGTAGCGTTGGCCGATCATCGCGCGGCCGTCGTAGTTGGTCGTGATTGTCCCCCGATCCTGCGCATTCTGGCGGCTCATCTGACGTTTCGCCAAGCGGCGGTTCTGCGAGAAGCTTGGAGACTGGGGCGCGAAGGTCGTGCTGTTGACCTTCCCGATGTCGTCGATGCTATCCTCGTCCCGCCAGGCATCGCATTCTACCTCGCTGAAATCGTGGTCCGAGGAGATGTAGGAGACGACGATCTCGTTGAAGAGGTCCTCGTCTTCCACGAACGACTGATGGCGCGCGTTGACGATCTGGGCCGGTCCGATGGTGACGGTCGGCGGGTAATATTTTCCGGCATACACCACGTACCGCCCAAGCTCGTCCTGCGCGTACCAGCCATCGAAGGTCTTCAGGATCTCGCCGATAACCTGCGCAGGCTCGGTCGTCATCTCGTAGAGGATAGCACAGCGATACCGCCGCTCGGTTGCGGGGTTCTCGCTGTCGCTTTCCCACGTCACGGCGGAGCCATTTGTGTGGTCGTAGGCCAGGCTGCCCGAGAACGTCACCGTGAGGCCAGCGACTGAGGAAACCGTGCGCGTCTCGGTGTGGCTGGCATTGCTCTGCTCGGTGATCTCGATCGACATCCCGGCGTAGAGCCCGTTCACATCGGCGACCGTGATCGAGGTAACGCCAGCGTCGAAGTCATCAGTGAGGGATGTCTGGACCCCTTTCAGTTCGACCAGCTCGTCGCAGATGTCCGCGGCGGTTATCCAGTAGTCCAGCACCGGTAGAATCTGGGTGTCGTAGTCCACGCCGCGATCGGTCAGCAGGTACCAGAGCAAGCCGAGCACCGGATTGTCCAGTAGCGGATCGGCCACCACCCATGTGTCGGGGGCGTAAGGATCCATGCTCTCGTCGCGCGGGTCGAAGAGATAGGACATCTCGAAGACGGCCGAGAGCACGACATTGTCCGCTTGGGGGTACCGCTCGAGGTAGTGCTTGGAACTGGCAGGGTTCTTGATCAGGTAACCAGACGTGATGCCATCGCCACGGTGGGAACTAGTCCAGATGCCCGGTACCTTGGCGATCACAGCGGCGAAGGCAGTCTCGGCCGCCAGCCCAAGATTGAAACCCGCCTGAACAAGGTTGTTCCCGTAACGGCCGTCGTCGAGCTCTTGCACAATGCCGCCGGAAATCGTGACCTTGTCGTCGTTCAGGTAGACTTGGCCCAGGGAGTGCGAGCGACCGTCGAGGAAGGCGATGACATCGACCGTGGCACCATCATCGGCGGTGAGCCAGAGCATGGCTTTGCCATAGACACGGCGTTTGCCGATGCCTTTGGCGCGCAAGGGCATCGACTCCTTCTTCTGGGTCTGGGCTGCGTCTGGTTTCTGGGGGCCTGGCGTTAGGAGAAGGGTGAGCGCATTGGTGGCGATCATCGCGGAGCCTGAAACGATGAGCGCCGGATTGCCGGTCACGACGCCCACGGCAACCGTGATCGCCCCAACGATCGCGCCGACGAACTTACCCACGGTGCCACACCGCAATGACGTTTTCAGCGGGCAGCCGAACAGTCGCCAGACCTTTGTCGGTGAGAAGGGCCCATTTCTCGCCGGTGTAGATTCCGCCGATCTCGCCTTCGCCTTCCGGCGTGACAACGCAGACTATGCCGACATCTCCGGCCCGCGGTTCCAGAACCAGCTCAAGCCGATCGCCTATCCATTCGCCCCAGACCTCGGAGAGGGGGCGACCATGCGTCGCGTAATCGTCGGGGAGGGGGATGCCGACCCAGCGCGCCGGCCATGCCGTGCAGTCGTGCACGCCGTCCTTCCACGGAGTGCGGGCGGCCTCGAGGAGGTATTCAGCGAGCGTCACGATGGTCCGAACCTGCGGGTTGTTCCCTGATTGATGCTGGCGACCTGATCGCAAAACAGGTCGTCGGATGACCGCCTTCGCTGCTGGGACGAAGTGAAGTAGGACAGGCTCGGGTTGGCCAGCAGCGTGTCGGCGCTCGCCATCGACAGGGAAAGCGACCAGGCGCGTTGGCCGTCATTATCCGCCGATTCCGTGGCGATCACGCCGCCCTTGCCGGTCCACTGCCACTTGATCGGCCCGGCAACCTGCCAGTCATCGTCGAATTCGATCAGCCCGATATTCGCCTGCGCGCCGCGGACACTTTCCTTGTCTTCCAGGGCTAGGCGCAACATGGGTGCGGAAACGCCTGAAACGATGACGTCTATGCGATCTGCCTCGCCGTTGATCAGGTGCTTGAGCGTCGGGATGGAGACAAGATCACCGGCGCCGCGCCAGCGCGCGCCCGACGCATCCAGATCATCGGCGGGGGTGTCGAGATCGCCGAAGCCGCTCCAGACATAGACCGGATTGTCGCAGGCGAGGCGGAACAGGGCAGAGACGCGCTTCGAGGCCATTACTTCGTCCTGAAACGCTGGGCGCGACGGATCGAACCAGGCGCGTCCTTCATGGACCGCTGGTAGGAGGCGGCGCCCGCCTTGGCCGCGCTGTCATCGCTGATCCGCTGCATGTCCGCGTAGAGGTCTGCCGTAATCACGGCGCCCTTGAGGTTGAACTGAGGGGCGCTGACGACGGTCGTGCCAGCGCTTCCGCGAGCTGCGCTCACTCCGGTCATGCCGCGCGCGGCACTGGCGCCGGTCGAAAGCGATTCGAGGCTCTGCACACCGATCCGGCGAACGGCATCGGCCGGAACGACGTACTCGCCCTTGTGGACGACACCGGCGACCTCGTTCTTGCCACCGCTTCCGGTGTAGCCGCCCGAGGCGAAGCCGATGGAACTGATCACCGAGCCGATGGCCCCGATGATCCCGCCTTCACCGCTGCTTGCTTGTGAGAGCGCGTCGGCAAGCGGCTTCATGATCACGTCCTGGATGAACATGTTGATGAGGCCATTGATGATCGGGTCCTTGGTCCCGATGGCCTTCTGGAGGCCAGAGGAAATGCTGTCCTGCACGCCCTTGAGCTCGTCGACGACGAATCCCTCGACCTGGTCGTTCGTACTGGTCGCACCAAGATCCTGCGAGTAGCGCTGGAGTGGGCTGGCGTACTGCTGGTCGACGCCTTGCTTGTCTCCCTGCTTGAGCTGGTCGAGGACTGTCAGGCGAGCGCTGGCAATGTCCTTTTGCGCCTGCGTGGCAGTCTGGCTGGCGAGAATAGCTTCCTGCTCATTGCGCTCCTGCTCATAGGCAAGATCGACGAGGCGAAGGGCAATGTCGCGCTGCTTCTCGCGCGTCTGCGTGAGGTACTGTTGGGAGCGTAGCAGGTCCTGCTCGTTCTGCGCTTGCGCCTGCGCCCGGTCCTGCGCCTCGCGGGCGAGCGCCTGATCCTGCTCGCGGTTGATCCCCTGCCCATAGAGCGAGTTGTCGACGGTGATCGTGCCGTCCGCGTTGGCCCCGCGCTTGCCATAGAGGCGATCGACCGTCGCGAGCGCGGTCTTCTTCTGCGCTTCCGTCAGGTCCTTGTTGGCGTTGATCTCGTCGACACGCTGCTGGCGCTCCTCGTCGAGAATCTGGCGCTGCAAGTCCGCGCGGTCTTCCGCAGTGGTGGCGAGATCAAGGCGGGCCTGCAATTCCTCGGTGCGCAGGCGTGCGAGGTCCTGCTCGGCGCGGTCGGCATCGCGTTCGTAGGCCTTGGTTTTGGATGGCTTGCTGGTTCCAGTTCCAGTTCCGGTGCCGGTGCCGGTGCCAGTTCCGTCTCCCTTGAAATCAGAGAGCGACTGCGTGGTGACTTTCACCCATTCGTTCCACGCGTCTGTCTCGGTCTTGATCGCTTGGTTTAGTTCTTCCTGAGCCTTCTTGTTTTCCGCAGTTTGGGCTTCATTCCCTCCTGGAAGAATCGACCGGATAATGCCTCGTGCCCGCTGATAGGGCGTGAGGCTGTTCCGCCCCAAGAGGCTCGCAGGGTCTTCCTGAGAGGTCTGCTTGGCACGCGTTCGAGCATCGCGGACATTGGCGGATGCCTTCGTATAGGCTGCGCGCGCCTGCTCAATGGCGGCTTGCTTGGCCTCCGCAGCAACACGTGCCCATGCGTCAGCGAGCTTCCCGGCCTCACCAGTTAGATTTGCCGTTGAAACGAGCGCATCACGCTGCTCATCCGTCAGGTCGTTAGTAGCAGCCGCGACTTTCTCATGCTCACTGCGGGCAAGTTCAAATTTCGCCGCCTGCTCATCAATTGATGCGGAGAGTTCTGCCGATGCTCTGGAGGTTTCAGCCTCTCGCTTCGCGACATATACCAGCCCCGTCGCGAGAGCCCCGACTGCGAGGATAGGCAGTGCCGCGCCCAATCCTCCCATCGCAAACGTTAGCGCCTCAGCCGTAGTCGCAGCGCCAGCCATGCGAGCCTGAAGAGCGAACATTGCGGCGGAATTCGCCACAGTTGCCGCCGTCGCCGTTCCGGCCGCAACGACATAGCGTGTGCCCATCGCAAGGATGAGGATGGATAGTGCCTCGGCTACCAGATCAATGTTGTCGGCCAGGCTGCCAATGGCTTCGGTGATCAAGCCGGTGGCGCCATTCGCGCTGTCGGCCTCGCCGATGTATTTCGTGATCGAGTTGCTGAGCGTGGTGAAGGCGCCTGCGATCGTCAGCTGGGTGCTCCCAGCTTGAGCTTCCAGGTCACCCATCGCGCGGGTGATGGCGTTGAACAGCTCGACGTTGGAGACCCCTGGGCCCTTCGTGTCCTTGATCTTGCGGGTCAGACCGCTGAGGCTGTCGCCGGTCCCGTCGATGTATTTCGACGCCTCGCGCAGGAGAGGCTGCATCGTATCGAGGAGGCTGTTGAATTCCTCGGCTTGGACCCTGGGTGACCCAAGCGCCTGGCCAAGCTGGAGCAGGGCCCCGGATGCCTCATTCGTGCTCGTGCCGCTGATACGGAGCGATGCGGACACGGAGCGCGTGAGGTTGATCAGGTCCTGCGAGCTGGCGCTGAGTTCCTTCTGGTTCTGCGCTGCTCGGCTGTAGAGCGTGCCGACCGCTTCCAGTTCGACGCCGTTCTTCTGGGCAACGCCGAAGAGCTTTTCCTGCACGCCCGCAAGATCTTCCCCGGCGAGGCCTGCTACCTTGAGCTGGTTCGTGAAGCGGGTGTAGGAATCGGCCATGCTCGCGATCTCGCGGGCCGAAAAGCCTGCTGCGAGAGACGCGGCGATACCCTTCATGCTCGCGCGGATACTCGCCGATGATGACTTGATCTGGTTTTCAAGGCGGACGGCTGACTTACCCTGGCTGTCGAGTTGTGAATTCACCCGGCGGGTGACGTTCTCGACATCGACGCGGTACTTGGCAACGTCAGCACGAAGCTGCAGGATTACGGGATCGATCTCGGGCATTGCGGCAGGCTATCTGCCGGGGAGTGGCCAGATTACCGTGTTTGGGGGGGCGAATGCTCGAAATTATCGGTTGGATGGGATGCCTGTACTTTGTCGTCAAAGGCATCGAAATTTCATCAAGCTCATCGTTCCGCAATGAAGATGGATCGCCGAAACGTGGGATTACCGCCGCCTTCATGCTTTGTTGGGCAGGAGCTGTCGTTTTTGGGTTTCTACTGGCTGACCAAGCCACAACCGTTCGCGAAGTGCAATCGTCGAGCAACCTAAGCAATTCTATCATGGAGCAATGCATTCAATTGGCTGAAACTCCGGAAGCCATGGCGCAGTGCATGAAGTAAGGGCGGCCCCGAAGAGCCGCCACTATTCTCAGTTTTCGCTGTGGGCTAGCTCGGGCGCGGCAACTTCCTTGCGCTCGTAGTCGGCGCTGTGTTCCTCGAACGTCTCGGCGTCCACGATCTGCAGATCGGCACGACCGGTCATGAAGCCAGTCTTGATGATGCAGCGCACGTATTTCGTCTGGCCCGGGAAGATATTGACATCGACGCTAGAAGTCTTGTTCGTCAGGATGTAGCTGCCCATGGGCACGTCCCACTCAGCGTACTTGTTCCGGCCGAGTTCGACGATTTCCTTTCCCTTGTAACGAATGGGGCAACCAAGACCCATGCCCATGATGGCGCCTTGCCTGTACATCACGATTTTGCCCCCACTCGGCTGTGCAGCGGCGACCGGAGCGGGAGCAGCTTGCTCCGGAGTGGCTTGACCGATGGGTGCTTGATCCTGGGCGATCGCAGGCGCGATTGCCATCGCGACAGATGTGGCAGTAGTCAGAATTTTCAGCATGTTACCCCCTGCTTTTGAGGTCGTTGCTCTGCTCCTGTCGTGATGATTCGTCTAGTTCATCCGATGCGCCGCCATGAAGCGGCCAAGCCGCTCATGATCGACCGGCTCTTTGGCCGGTGCATTCGGGTCTTGATGAGCCTCGTTGTGGGCCTCAAGCGCCTCGAAGTAACCCGATAGGGACAGGCGCTCCCAGTCCAGCCCCATGCTACCGCAGTTCGCGATCAGCTGTCCTTTTCGGAGGGGCTGCGGGGATCGGGATCGGCTACTTCGCCTTCCGTCTTTTTTTTTAGATCGATGCCGTTGATGGCGGCATGGAGGATCGACCAGGCGACATGCAGACCCTCGATCAGCGGCCGGTTCGGGAAGGTGTAGGCATCGACGAGCTCGCGCGCGCGGATCGGCCCGACTTCGCATTCCTGCTGATCGACCAATCCGGAATTTCCGCCGATCAGGCCAAGGCGGATTGTCTCGCGGATCTCGGTGACCATGGCCGTGCTTCCGCCGAGGTAGACCGGGGCGTCTCCATTCAGGCCGAGGCCAGCGCCCATGGCATCGTGCATCGCGAAGACCGATTTGCCGCCACACTTGCGCTCAAGCTCGACGGCCTGAGGAAGGGCTAACCAGAAGCGGTATTCGCCATCCCCGAAGGCAAGCGTGACGGCTGTGTCAGGCATTACGCGGCGGCGGTCCAGACGAGATCGTCTTCGCCGTCGAGCGTGATGTCGATCGTGCCGGGCGCTTCATCAGTCATGGCCTGGTTATGCGCGGTCATGATGGCGGTGCCCGAATAGGTACCCATCAACTCGCCCGCATCGGTATCATCGTCCTTGTAGAGCTCGATGTTGTAGACGCTGCGAACTCCGAAGACCGCCTCGATATCGCTATAGATGTCGACGTTGTCCGATCCCGATCCAGTGATCTGCCACGAGGAACCCGTGACGCGCAGCTTGCGCTTGCCGGGCCGGTTGGGGGTGGTGCAGTCTCGCCGGTAGGTTTCGCTCGTCTGCACGGAACGGTTGATATTTACCCCCTCGACACCGCATATCAGCGTCTGAACGACAGGCGGGCCTTCCGCAGTCTGAATATAGATACGAGCAAAATCGGCGCTATTCGGATAGGCCACAGGCAATCTCCAGCATGGTTTGCCGGAGGATAGAGCTCGTCAGCCCTCGGATTTACCGCCTTCTATGGTCTGGAACCGAGCTCTCGCGCGGTCCGCAGGTGATTGATCGTCGGCCGCCGCCGAAGCGTAAAGCAGGAGGCAGCGTAACGCGTGCCCAGCATCTGTATCTCCGCCTTCGTCCAAGCCGTCGGCAGCTTCGATCACATCGTCGGGGTCGATGACGCCAGACTTGATCAGCTGCACGACAAGGGCGTTCATCACGCGCTCGGTGAGGGGGATTTCCATGCAGGCATAAATATCAGCCTTGGAATGCGCGCGCCACGACATTTGCGATGCCGTGCCAGGCACCTGCTTCGTCACCGTCACGCATGAGCCGGGACGAACTGACGGCGAAGCGGTACCGGCGACCATCTACTTCGAAGGCATGCGCATGGATTGCCTCTACGACGGCACTGTTGAGCCGTCCGGCGTGGTCGTGGGCCGTCTCAGTCATCGCGCCGTCATCGTTGTAGACCGGCTTGGCGAAGCTGTGCAGTTGGAAGGTCACCTCGGAGCGCGCTGTGCATCCGCGCCCGGCCGGGATCGCTTGTGTCCCTTCGAGGACGATGAACGGCCACACCGTATAGCCCTCGTCATCAACACCGGCAGTGTTTGGCTGGGGGTCAATCGATGTCGGCGCAATGATCGAGGCAAGCGGTGCATCGGCCTTCAGCGAGATGACGCAGGCGCGCTCGACGGCCCGCAGGAGATCATTCGCCATCCGCCTTGGCCTCTTCCTCTTCGGCGATCACGGCGGCGCCTACCTCAATGGCGGCATCGGCGACCTCATCCGCCACCTCGGCAGTCATGCCAGCCTGATAGACCGTGTAATAGCAGCACCCCGTGAGCGCGCTGTAGCGGCGTTTGAACGTGATAGTCTTCATGGGCTTACTCCGTGGATTTCGAGCGCTTCACGACACGGTTTACGGCGCGCTGGACGAGCTTCTGTGCTTCCTTGAGCTTGGCATCGCGGGCTGGGGCCATATAGGGGCGGGCCGGAACCTTGATGTCGTGCGGCTTTGTTTTCGGCAGCGCATGGTGCGCGCCTTGTCCGCTGTTGCTCACAAAGACCGGCTTACCATCCCTCATGAAATAGGGCGTCCCCCCAGAATGATTGATAGTCCCGCCGAACTCATGGATTGCGGCATATTCCGCATTGCTGGACACCTCGACGACGAGGGGCGCCTTCTGAACCGTCTCGATATTTCCTGCGAGGTGCCCGGTATCATTATTCGGAGGCTTCCCCGGAGCCGAAGGTCTATGCTTCGCCCCACTCACCGCTCCCGCAGTGATACTAATCTGCGCCTCGCGCTGGATAATCTCACCGGCTGCGAAAAGCGCGGAGCCAACCTCGCGCGTCATCTCGGGCCCGCGCAGCTTCTTGAGGCGTGCGACATGCGCCTTCACACCGATGATGCCGGACCGCGCCATCAGTTCTTGCGGCCAGTTCCGACCCAGCCTGCGGCGGCGGGATCGCGTTCGAGGCCGCCCACGGTCCAGATCCCGGCGAATGGGCCCAACAGCACCTCGATGCGCGCCTCGGTGCCAAGCGAGCCGGTCAGCGTGGCCGAAAGAACGATGAAACGCACGTCTGTCTGCACGAAGCCTTCAGCCTGGCGCATGTCCGTGTTGGCGACGTCGATCTGAACCGAACAGGGCCGGTGGGTCACGCCCCCGGGCGTGACTATGCTTCCTCCTGCATCGTAGACCGGGGCGGTCTGCTCGATCGTGCGCGCATCATGGAACGGTCCGCCGAACGTGCCCGAGAATGCGAGGCCGATCTCGCCGAAGGCTGCTGCCAGGTCCATCAGTAACGAGCCCCGAAGCCCATCAGCAGAGGACCGCCGAACAGTCGTCGGCGGAGCGCAATGAGTTGCTCGCCCCAGATAGTCGATCCGAGATCGCCTTTGGCACGCCGCGATGCCACGCTGTCGGAGATGGTTGCGGAGAAGGTGCCGCTCTTGAACGACGTCGCGCCACTGGCCGCCAGTGTTCCGGCACCGGTTCCCATGCCGATGCCCTGCACGGCGATATAGTGTGCGGTGAGCAGCTCGGTGGCGCGCTGCTGGTAGGCACCGAAGTTCGAACCGATCTCGGCTTCGGCCTCGGTCGCCCAGGCGTCGTAAGCCAGCTCGGTCAGAGTGGTGAAGGCAGGATATTTCGCTTGGAAGGCGGCAAGGGTGAGGCGGACATAGGCCATGGTTGGTCCTTACGAAAAGGGCCGCCGCGACAATGCGAGGCGGCCCCTGCGTGACGATGGATCAGTGATTAGGACTTGCTGGCCGTCAGGTCTGCGACCTGCTTGGTCAGCGCATCCTTATCGGAGGCGAGACCATCGCGCTCGGCCGTCAGGTCCGCGACCTGCTTGGTCAGGCTCGCTACCTGGGCTTTGAGCTCCTTGGTGGAGGCGCTGTCCGCTGACTTCGAGGACGGCTCACTGCCCATGTCGGGGATTGCGATAGCCTTCGACTTGTCGATGTCAGCCGAGGCACCAGGCTCGACCCAAACGGTCGACCCGTCCTTCATCCGAATGCCGCGCATGCCCTGGGTGTGGTTGGTAATGCTCGCCATGGTCTCAGACTCCGTCGACGAAGGTGATGGCCTTCGGGATGCGGTTCTCGTAACCGCCGATCGCCATCAGGCCCGGGACCTCCCACGAGAAGGGGCCCTTCTGATAGGGCTGGCTGTTGAATAGCTGATGGCCGCCGCCTGGCAGATGAAAGCGGTGTACCTCCGGCGTGTTCGCATACGCGGCGATGCGTTTGGTACCGCCGGCGCCCGCGGTCTCGAGGTGTCGGGTCTTCTTGATGGTCAACGGGCCACGATCCGTGCTCTCGCGCAGATATTGAAGAGCGCTCATGGTCGTGCCAGCCAAGCGCTTCTTGCGCAGAATGTTGAACGTGGTCGAGGGCAGGGCGATGGTATCGGCCTGGTAGGTCTCGCCCGTGTTCTGCTCGACCGAACTGATGGCGTCTTCGATGATCGCGAGATCGTCGTCGGCATCGGATGCGGCAGTGATCGCAGCGGCCCCCGTGGTCGTGGTTGCCAGCGGGTTGTTGACGAAGCCGGTCGCAAACTTCACGCCATCGCCGCGGAGCGCGGTCTTGTGGATGAAGCGCTCAGCCGACTTGCTGGCAGCATCCGCCTTGTCGGCAAGGACGTTGATGCCGAGCTGCTGGCCACGTTCGAGATCCAGACGGTTCCACTTGTAGCCAATCGCGGCCATCCAGTTCTCCTGCAGGAACTGGGTGCGGCTTGCGTCGGCATAAGGCATGTCGTCGGCGGCCGCATCGAACCACTCCGGCTTGCCGGCAATGTCGCCCGAATAGTAGAGCGAGCCAGCGGACCAGATGGTGCCCTGCGTGTCCACCGGCATGAATTCGGCATAGTCCGCCGCCGGGTACTTGATCATGTAGACGCCCTGCTCAACTCGGAGCAGCTGCGGAACAAGGAACGCATTGACCTGCTGCGCGTCGTTCAGGTCGACGCCGCGGATACCGTCGACGAAGGCCGCAACCGATGCGTCCTGCGCTGCCAGGTGTGCGACTGCTGCGGCGACGCTATCGAAAAAAATCTTGGTCATGTGGCCCCCCTTAGCGGCGCACGATGCGGACGAGGCCCGCAGCAGTGATGGTGTCGTCGAATTCCCAGCCATCGGCAGCCGTGTTGTCGGTGTCGACGTTGGTGATGGCGCCTGCGGCCGTCAGATAGACGGGGTCCTTCTTTGCGACAGCGACTGAAGAAGTGACCCAGATCTTGCCTCGGTTCTTGACCGGAAGCGTGTCGCCGGGGGCATAGGTGTCGGCAGCACGATCAGCCGTGACGACATTGCCCTTGTGCGCGATGGCGAATCCGAGAAGATCGGCCGACACGGTGAGCACCGCGCCACGATCTGCCGAACCCTGGAAGACCGGCGCGCCGAACGCACAGGCGTCTTCGCCTTCGAGGATTGCGCTGAGGATGTTGGACAGCTCGCCATCGGCTTCCATGCCCGGATAGCCGTAGGGAATGTCCTCGTTGAAGGTGCTCTGAAGGATGCCCACGTCGATATCTCCTTAGGCGGCCTGACCGCGATAGGCGGTCTGCTTGTCTGCGAGCCATTCGGCTCGGGCGTTCGCCGCAGCGGCGGTGCTGTCGTTAATCGGCTTGGGTGCACCGATCGGTTTGACTTCCGGCTTCGCGTCCTTGGTCAGGACGGCGAACGAGGCGGCGATCTGGTCGGCGGACCAGTCCTTCGCGGCATCGCCCATGTGCTTGGTGACGGTGGCGGTCATGATCGCGGTCTCGTCCATCTCGTCGGAGACGGTGACGCCGAGCGACTTGGCCTTGTCGGCGGTTACCATCAGCGCCTTGCCGGCTTCGCGCAGCTGGGCCGGAGTCGGCTTTGCGTCCTTCACCTGCTGCTCGAGCGTGGTGATCTTGGCGTCCTTGGTCTGGCTCTCGGCGGTCAGGGTCGCGACCTGCGAGGTCAGGTCGGTGACCTGGGCGGTGGCAGCATCGCGCGCGGCGATGAGCGTCTGCACGGTGGCGATGGCCGTATCGGTGTTCGCCATGTCGACGGTCAGCCCGTCGATCAGGATGGTCTTCACGGGCTTCTCCTGGGTGAAGGAATCGAAGAGGTTGGAGGGAAGGGTGTCGCAGACGGCGAACCCGTCCTTGATGGCGCATTCGGAACCTGCGCGGCCTCGATCGACGAGCGCGACGTGGTTGCCGGAAATGGAGGTCTGGCGTGCTTGGCACTTGGTGCCATCGGGCGCAGTGAAGTCGCCGAACTGCAGGTCGCTGCTGTAGCCGTTGCTCAGCTCGCGCTTGCCGCCATCGACCTTGGCGATCGCCTCGGCGTCGGTGAGCAGGAGGTCGAAGGCGAGGTATTCGCCGTCACGCATTGCGCCCATGATCGTGCCGCGCGCGTGGTCACGCCAGTTCGAGGTCGTGACGGGAGCTGCGGGATGATCGTCAGTGATCGGCTTGCCGATGAACGAACGGACCGACTTCTCGTCGAACACGGTGCCGTCGTCGCGCAGAACGTTGACCAGTGCGGTATCGCGCAGGTTGTGCTTGTTCTCGGGATCTACCTCGGAGCCAGCGTACTGGTAGACGCCGGTTCGGGCGGCCCGGGCGCGGACGGCCATGGCGCCATCATTGAGGCGGCGCGGGGCATCAAGGGTGAGGCTGTCCCGAAATTGCATAGGCGGGACAATATGTTTCGGAGTATCGGCAGTTTACCGTTATAGGTTGCAGAAATGTCTGCTCATTCTGGAGGCGAAATGACCTTTTTTTGAATCAACGTCAATAACAGTCGGCGATATCAATTCGGTCAAGGGAACTGCATTCTGCCGGCTTTTGAGGCGAGGTAATTTACCAGTTTTGATAACTGGCGGGGATAAGAATCATGTGATGTTCCTCGAGGGGGATTTGAAAGGGCAAGGGTATCCATTGGAAGGAGGGCGTGAGGAACAGGCTCTCATTTTTGATAATGTCTTGATTGAAGTAGACCTATCTTCTGCTTTTAAAGGTGAGCTGATAAGTCAGCCTGCAGGTGCTTTTCGCCGATCCAGAGATTTTCATGGCGTTAGTATTGTGGCTGCTGACGGGCACGGATTTTCAAATTTAATCGATGTGGAAGTCGGGTATAGCGATGTCATCCGCAGGAATCTTGATGCGGCGACCGTTGGTTTCAAGAAATGGAGAATTGTCAGGGGGAGCGGTCCTGAAAAGATCACTCTTTTTGAATTCGAAGCCGATAGTCTTGCAAGCTATTAGTCAAATTTCATCACAGCTTGCGACCGGCACCCGCAATACGGCAACTGTCCCGGCAGATCCTGCGGTGCCGTCGCATCGGTGTACTCGTTCCCGTCCCGCGCCGCGTGCTCGGGGCGGTAATGCAGCTTGTGGCTTGATCGCCACTTCCAGGTATCGATTCCGGCTTCGCGCCTCCGCTCATCCGCTAGCGACGACGTCAGCTTGTTGAGCTGGTCCGACGCAATCGCGATCGATCGGCGTCGCCCCATGCTGACCGCCTCACGCATGGACTTGGCCACATCGCGCGCCGGCGTCCGATTCCGCAGCCCGTCGAACACCGCATTTCCGATCCGCTGGCGCGCTTGATTGCTCACGTCCTTAATGAGCGACGTGTTCCACTCGATGTGCGTTTCCAGCGAGGCGCGGACGTCCCCGGCGCCCAACATCGTGTCCAAGTCCACGCCGGTCGCGCTCAGCACTGCGCCACGCCATTTCCCGCGGTACCACTGCTCAGTGCGCAGGGCCCAGTTTCGGACCTCAGGTGTCAACAGCAGGAACAGCCGGGTGAGGCCCTCCGAAGCGCGATCGATCTCGGCTTGCACGTCGGCGGGGCTGTCCGTCGTCATCTCGGCGATGGTGCGTGCGTAGGCTTCCTCGATGGCGGGCAGGGCAGCGGACCATGCGGCGATCACCCGGGCATAGGTCGCGCGGTAAAGGTTCGTGGCGAGCGTGGCCGGCGGCACGATGTCGCGCAGGACGATGCTCGAGCGGCGTAGGCCTGGATAGGCGCGGCGGGTGAGGGAGGCGAGGTCGAAGCGAGGCATCAGCCTTGCCTAGGCGGTGGCGGCCTGCCTTTGTTCGATGCAACATGGACTGGATCGGCACACACTGGGCACGACACCGTAACGAAATCACCGTCGCGCTGATCGCTGGTGAACTTGGCATCGCTACGCAGGAAGCGAAGTTCCGATTTGCACCTGCGACACGTTACGTCGAACTGGTCATTTTCGGGCAAATGACCATGGCGGATCACCTCGATTGCCATGATCAGGCCGTGATGTGCTTCACCGCCCACATGACGGCTTCCTCGACCTTCTCGGCAGCGATGTTCAGTTCGCGATCGAATGTGCAGATGGCGACGGTATCGCCGTTGATCTCCCCGGCCTGCTCGGGCGTGGTACGAAGGCTTTCGATGAGGTTGAGGAATTCGGCGCCCTCGTCCTTGATTGCCACCATCTGCGCCTTCTCGGCTTCGCTCAGGACGCGGAAGGTGTGGCGGACGGCGTTGTTTGCGGTGCGGTCACAGCCCGCGCTATCAACGTGTTCGGTCATGCTCAGTTCTCCGTGATTTTGCGTTTCCAATCGAGGTCCAGCGGCTCGAATAGTTCAGGCCCGAATTCCAGCGCGCCGGTGAAAGGCTTCACTGCAGTCAGGTCCATGTCCGCCGGCGCCTCAAATGAGATCGTGACGTGCGGGTGGTACTCGTCGAAATCGTGGCTACCGCCAGCGTCGACCATGGAACGATGTCGGCTCTCCAGTTCCCACGAGGCGAACAGCAGGACGACGGCATTTTCACCGAAACGTTCGATCGCGCGCGGGCCGCCGGGCTTTACGCGAATGCGGCCCTGGTCGTCACCGGCCCAGCTCTCGCCCATCTTCATCGGATCGACGGCAGTGCGCGAGTAGAGCACCGTAACGTGCATGTCGCTCGCGGCGAGCGTGGAGGTAAATCCGTTCTTCTTTGCCCAGGTGATCAGCTCGGAGGCGTTGAGAAGCTTGCGCTGGACGTAGAGAGGGCGAGGCTGGGCATCCGTAAAGAACCCATCTTGCGTGGCGCGGCCGGCGGGCACGTTCGTCCCGCCGCCGGCAGATGCAGGATCACCTCCTTCGCTCGACTGTAGCGCTGACGGGTCGGTGCCGTCCGCACTTGGGTTGAGACCGTAGCGTTCGTCTTCCGGGATATCGTCTAGTGCGGCGTCAATGCCCGGAATGAAGCCGTTTTCGATGAGCCCGTTCTGATAGCCCTTGTTGTAGGCCTCATCTGGGACGGCGCTGCTGACGCGCACGTTCTCCATGGCGTCGGTCCAGACCTTGAAGCGCTCGGTCGCTTCCTTGTCGGTCTCGATCGACAACGGTGCCCATTTCCACCAGATGCCGTCCGGCGATACGCCTGCCGAGCGGATCAAGACCGGGTCGAGCTTGGCGAGGCAGGGGCGCGTCTCGAGCTGCTGGCCGGACATGACCATCTTGTTCCAGTTCCGGTCGTCGCTCTCGCCGGTGGCGTTCATGCCAGCTGGGGAACGGCCGGTCAGGCGCGTGAACGGGATATCGGAAACGGCGGCGACGCGCTGATCGAAGGCGTCCATCATCGCGGGGATGCCAGCCCAGGTCACCTGATAGTCGTCGAGCTTTTCGCCTGCATCGTCCTGGCCGCCCGAGGATCGGTAGACCGTTGCGTTGAGGCTGCTCTCGCCCAGGGCGATGACCTCCATGCGCCGGGCGAGCTGCTCGGGATCGCGGCTGTCGAGGTCGGGGATGCCGATGCGCAGGAGCTTGGCCTTGCGCACGAGCGCAGCGAACCATGCCTGTGTCTCATCCGAGCGAGTGACTTCGTTGAATACCCGCAGGAGTCGACTGTCGCCCCAGAAGGCGTCTTCGTCGGAGATCGCGCCGCCAGCGGGAATGCGCGCGCCGCGGAACGGGATGACCCGGCTTGGGTGGATTCTGATCTGGGTGCCGTTCTCGCCCTCGATCTCCCACATCGTGGGTTCACCGTGCTGTGGCGAAGCGAGATCGCGGATCCAGTCCTTGCCCCGTATCTGCCAGCGCGAGACCACGTTGATCGCGACAATGCCACCCTTGCCGATGGCATCAGGCTTGAGTTCCTCGGCATGGTCGCCGGTCGTGATGATGATGAGGGCGCCGCCGCCGATGCCGCGCAGGGTTTCCGCTTCCTGCACCTTGGCGATGAGGGCGAGGCGCTCCTCTTCCTCTTCCAGCGCCGTGATTTGCTCCTTGGCAGCCTGCCAGTCGCGCCACTCGCGCACGCGGTCCTCGGCCGGAATGGCGATGACCTTCCGCATCATGCCCGATGACATGTAGGCGGCGAGGGCCAGCTGGTGCGTGAAGATGCCGGGGAGGGCCGGGCCACCTCCGGTGAAGCGTGCGAGCGGGTTTAGGCGGCCGACTGCCTCGATCGCGCCACGGAGACTATCGGTGATCCAGGCCATGCGGGGGAGGGTAGTTGCGGAAACTTGCGGGAATTACCGCTGTCAGGTGAGGTTCGACATGTTGTAGCGTTTGCTCTGCGACACGACCTCGAACGCGCGCGAGGTGCTGTCTACCCGGTCATCGTGCTTCGCTGACGGGAACGCCTCCAGCTCAGTGAACCACGGATCATTCCACTCCCCGCGCAGTACGTCGACGTTGCCAGCCTCAGCCTGCGCGGAGAAGGGCCCGAATCGCGTGACCTTGTCACCAGTCTCGGTGCTGGACCGGACCGTGTAGCCCGACAGCATCAGCGTCAGCGCTTTGACCTGGCTCTTGCCAGCCTGCCCGGGGTCCTGTGGCAGCGAGATCGTCACCGCCTTTCCGTCCTGCGATGCGTTGTTCTTGATGAACGTCTCGACGCCCGCCGGTGTGGCCTGAATGGTGTTGTTGTGGACGACGATGTAGCGACCGTCGGGCATGCGACCGACCTTGGTCCGGCTCGTGGCGTCTGGATTCGGGTTCTCGGGCGAGGGCGGAGTGGCCGCAAGATCGTAGCCGACGCCGAACACGGTCCCGGCGGGCACGGCGTCGACCACGCGGCACCAAGCGCGTTGGAAGTAGAGCCCCGCGGCAGGCCGGATCTTCCAGTTGCCACCTAGCAGGCGCTCACGCTCGACGAGGGGCAGAGCCAGCAGCGACGCCATATAGCCCGGATCGGCGGCCATCAGCGCCTTGTTGTCGGTCAGCTTGGCCGGAATGAACGTGAGCGACTTCGCCGGGATCGGCACGCTTTCGCCCGCGTCGTTGAGCATGGTGTACTGGGCGAGGTCCGCCGGATCATCCGCCCAGCGCAGGTCTTCCCCAACGCGAACGAACCAGCGCAGCTTGCCCGAGCGTTCTGGGATCGGCAGGCCGGTATCCTGGTCGATCCACCATGCGATGAGGTCGGCCACCCAGCTGTCGGCATCGGGGTTGCAGGTCGCGCGAATGTACGGCCGGACGCCGCACATCGAACGGTTGCGGCTGACCATGTACCAGAACTGGGTAGGCGTGAAGTGGGTCAGCTCGTCGAAGCAGATGAGCGGGATCTGGCTGCCCTGCCAGTTGAAGCGGGTCTTGTCGTGCTCGAGGTGAGCGAACGAGACGCTGGCGCCGGTCGGGAACGTCCACGAGAGGGTGTGCTCTTTCGGCTCGGCGCGCAGGAGGGGATAGAGCGTGGTGCTCTCGTCCCACAGGCCGCCCTCGTTGCGGATCTGGACCGTGGAGCGCCGGAAGAACACCGCGCCGAAGCCGGGATTGCTGACGTGGCGCAGCGGCTCCATGAGCAGGCCCCACGTCTTCCCGCCGCCGGCACCGCCGCCGTAGATGACGATGTCGGCGGCGCTGCTGAGAAACTCGGTTTGCGGGCCTGGCTGGGGCTTGATCGTCTCGGCGGTGATTTGTGGGCCGCCGTTGTGGCCTATGCCGGGAGAAATCGAGGCTTGGGCGTTCACAGGTGGACGCGTTCCTCGCGCAAGTTATCCGCGGCACGGCGCAGGTAGGCGTAGTGAATCCCGGCTCGGCCGTCCTTGGGTATAAGGCTTTCGATCATGCGTGCGGCGACCAGATGCGGGGCGCTATCGAAGCAGCGGCCATCCATGGTGCAGCGCCCCTGATCGGAGCATGAGGGTGCGTATCCCTCGCACGCGAGGATCGCGTAACCGAAACGCACCGAGTTACCCCCGTGTCGCAGGTCGCGTTCAGTGACCTTGACCCTCACGCGTCCCTCCCATTGTCCGGCAGCGCGAACACGGCGACGGCCGGCGCCGCAGCGGGCAGGTCCTTCCCGTCCTTGCCGGTCACCTCGCGCCGGTTGGTGTACGCGTTGCCCATCTCTTCGGCGGCCTGCTTGTGCAGCTGTGCGGCCAGCGGGAAGTTGCCCTTGCGTTCGGCAGCCGAGGCCATGCGTTGTAGCGCTCGGAGCCGGGTGGCCCGGTGCGCGATCGCGATGGTCGACGTGTCCTCGGTGAACGCCTTTCGAGCAGCCTCAAACATCACCCGCCATTTCTGCGACAGGTTGCGACCGGCGTGCTTCGTCGGGTCGTACGTCTGGATCGCCTGCGGGGTTAGAATGATCCCGTATTCGTCCTTGAGGGCAGTAGCGACCTGAGAGGGGCTATCGAACGACGCGAGCGCCTGAATTACAAAGGCTTTCACCTCATCGGTCATCGCCTTTTTGCGAGCAGCCATATTCAAGCAACCTTCAATGAGCAGGTGCCGCAAGCGCCGGCGATGGATGCTCGACCAATCAGCGGTGCGCGCTTGGCGGCATCGACCATTGCGGCCACGCCTGCCGCCTCGGCCCCATAGCGCGCGACCACGCCGACGAACTCCTCGACGTCATGCGACCGCATGGTGAAGATCGGCCGCCCGTCCTTACCGAAAGCAGGCATGCCGTACTGATCCAGCTTGTGGGCACAGTGGAAAAGCTCGTGTTCGACCAGGGCGCAGAACGACGGATCATCCATGCCAGCGGCAGCGGGCGCGCTGAACGTCAGGAGGAAATCGGGCATTCCGTCGAACCACTCTTCGATCTGCTGGACTGCCCGGGCCCGTTGCCACTTGCCCATGGCCATCGGTGGCATCTGCTCTGCCTGGCCGATGACGGTGCGCCCTTTCTTGCTGTTGTCGCAGTTGGTCCAGAGAACGCCGAGCGCGGCCTCGCGCAAATGGATGTGCTCGGCGTTGTAGAGCGGGCTCGTCTCGGCGAGGAACGTGTCACGGATCCATGCTTGCAGGTCCGGGGCGGGCTCAAAGCGGTCCGGCATTTCAAGGTTCGACGGATCGACGAGCTCTTCGGGAGGATAGGGGCGGGTCACTGCGCTTTCTTCCCCTTGAGGTACTGCTTGCGCATCTCGGCCATGCGCTTCCGGCCGATCACCTTCGACCAGGCGAGCACAGTGGACTTGCCCCACATGTTCTCGACCCGGCGCCAGCCATGCTGGACGAACTTCTCGAGGAACTCGGGCGGGATCGGCTTGGGCGCACAGGTGGGCAGGAGCTTACTCTTCGCCATCTTGCACCTCATCCTCGTCGATGATCCCGAATTTTACCGTCTTCGCCAGCTCCATGAAGCTCTCGCGGGCATCGGGCGTGGCGCGGTTCCAAGCGCGCACGATCAGCGTGCACAGCGTTGTGTCGGTGTCCTCGTCGTCGAATAGGGCCCCAGTCTCGTAGCGGCGCTGGGTCACGGCTTCGCGCAGATCCTGCACCTGGAGGTGTTCGCTCGAGGCGCGCTTGAGCAGGGGGAGCGCCTCGTCCTTGGGGAGGCTGGCAACCGCGGCGTGATGCTCGACGGACAGTCGCGTGTCGCGCAGCGCCGGCGGGAAGTTGGTCGCGGCCTTCAGTGCGTCCTTGAGGCGCTTTGGGGCAAGTCCGAGGTTGTCGCTCAGGAAGTCGAACTTTGCCTGGCTGAGGTGGCCGGCTTCCTTGCCCTCGGCCATCCAGTCGGCAATGGCCCAGTCTACGTCCAGACGCTGGGCTACGAGGCTACGGCCCTTTTCGACCCAGTCGGTGAGGGCGCCGGTCGGCGCCGCGATGATGGTGACGGCGTTCATGCTTCCCCCTTGTTCGGGTTGTGAGTGGGGCAGGCCATTGGCCGCTTCGGCCGGCGCACAGTATGGATGCCCAACCCGTTGTTGCGGCGATAAGCATCCATCCAAGCTGGTGTTGTCGCACGAGCGACCTGATCGATCGAACGCATGCCGCGCCGCAGTTTCACGAACCGGCTACTCCAGAAGCCATGAATGCCGTCCGGAGCCAGAACGCCCTCAAGGTTCAGGCCATCGCCGACGCAGTTGCTCACCGGAATAACCCCGGAGACGACGTAGACCTTGCCCGCTTCCAAGCTCGGATGCGCACACCGCGTACCTTCGACGCAGTATGCGCGATCACCTACCCGCCACCCCTCTGCGGGTGAGATCGTGAACATACGGGTCATCCCTCATCCCCTCTGCAAAATCGCGCCCACCCTCGGGCGTGCTGACGGATGCGGTCCCACTCTGTGCCGAGCTTATGCTTCCACGTGTTCGGCGGGAGGACTGTTGTCACTTTGCCGTCCTCGATGACGATGCGCTGTCCGGTATCGCGCTTGACGTGAACCTTGGCGCCTTTCGCGAACTCCGCGGCGCACTGCACGGCCGGAGTATCCAGCGCGGCGATAGCCTCGGCTTCGGACTGGATACCCGGCAGCCGCTCCATCGCTCTGGTGATGGCGTGCGAGGTGATGCGGATCATAGACCTGCCTCCTGCAATGCGTGTTCGATCAGCCCGCGGTGGATGTCCTTGAACTCGCCGGCCTTGCGGCGTTCGTTGAGCTGGGCGCGGGTGATCCGGTTCGTGGCGATCAGGCCGAGCAGGCGGCCATTGTCCTCGCCTGGACGCGGCCGGGCGGTCATGCAGTGGCCTCTCGATTGTCGGGCGGTGCAGCGCGGCGCGGGCGAAGCACGTAGCTGCCGCAGTCGCAGCGCCACAGGTGCGACCGCGTTTCGCCGATCCGCTTCCATCGATCAGGCATGGCGTCGATATCGTCTTGCGAGACTTCGCCGGCGGCGAGCCGGGCCATTGCTTCCTCGAACCGGGCCTGGCGTTCATCGGAGATCCGGCGCAACACCACACCGCGCTTGCTTTCCAGCGGATTGCTCGGCGCGATCTGGCTCAGCATGTCCAGGCACTCCCGGATGGTCGGGAACCACTGGCAGCGGCGCAGGGCCTCGTCCCGCATGGCGCGGATGGCAGCGACCGGATAATTGCCGAGGGCCTGCCGATAGGCTTCGGCCAGAACGTCCTTGGAAACCTCGCCGCGGTGCTGGCTCGGCAGTGCGACCGCAAGGACGGCCATTGCCTCCATGAACTCGGCCTCAGAGCAGGGTACGGGCCGGGGCAAGGGCGCCGCCGCGATCTCCTCGAGCCGGGCCAGCATCCGGTCCGTCAGGCGTTCCGGCACTTTCGCGAGATCGAGCTGCTGCAGCGCGTCGGGCGAAGCCGGACGCGGGGCCGGAGAAGTCGGGCTCAGGGCGGCCTGATGGACGCGATCCGTAATTGTTCCGATTTGCTGCATTTCGGTCTTCCTTGGGGGGATAAAGTCCAGTCCAACTGTGTTCGGTGGCGTCATCGAGGATCGCACCAGGATCGTGGCCATCGGCGCGCCAGCGATCGAGCTTCGCGATCATCAGTTCCTTGGCGCGGTCGGTCATGGGTTTCCGGATGCGGTCACGCATCGCGACGTATCCGTCCCAGGCTTCCATCGGCATCCAATCCGGTATGGCGGGAGCGAGCGTCTTTGACTTCCTCGAAGGTGCGCGATCGGGTTTCGTGATGCGCGCGCCTTGAGGATGCGAAGCATCCGATAGGTTCAAGGATGGTTCTTGGGTGGTTTGGGTCAAATTCTCTGACCGGTGGGGTAAAGGATTTTGACCGGTGGGGTCTGTCTTCTTGACCGGTGAAGCAATTTGACCGGTCAAATTCTCTGACTGGTCATCGGCATGCGATTTGACGAACGGCAGAGCCCGAAGAGCGCGGACGTTGATTGCGTATTCGACGGTATATCCGTTGGCGCAGCGACGCTGCCCATGCTCCAGGAGAAGGCCGTCTTCGATCAACGCACGGATGGTTGAGATGACGGTCTGCTTGGAGGCGCCGATCTCATCTGCCATTCGCTGCTTCGAAGCCCAAATACCTGACCCGTCGTCGCTCGCCTTGTCAGCCATGAGCACCATGACGGCTTTGCGGGCGATGTTGCCCACCTGGCGCTTGTAGACCTCAGATGTGAGGTGGTTGCTCATGCTGGGATTTGCCCTTCTGATTTTGCATATCGGTCTTGGTGAAGAGCGCGCCTGATGGCCCCGCGCACACCAATGCATGGCCGGTGAACCAAGGCGCCGCACTGAGGGCATGAGACATCCAAGGCCGCACGACGTCGGCTGACATGGCCGGGGAGGTACTGCCTCACGTCAGCGCCCCCACGTCACGGAGGATCTGCAGGCCGGCGGCGGCACTTCGCACGGTGTGATGGGGTACTCCCATCGCCAGACACCAATCACGGAAGTCCTTCTGGCCCGGCGTCATCGAGCCGGTCTTCGACTTGAATTCGATCGCGAGGGAGCCCGCCTCCATCAGGAAGAGGTAATCTGAGGTTCCAGTGATCAGCCCCAAGGCGCGGGCAAGGGCTACTTGGGCGGGGACTATCACTTTGCCGCCGGGGCCCTTGCGGACCATGCCCGCGAGCTCATTCGCCGGATGAGTGAACACAGCGCGCAGGCGTCCTTCAAGGGCAGCCGCGCGCAACTCGGTCGCGAAAGCCAGGCACTCCGCATCCTCCGGGCCTACCCGGATCGAGCGCGACAGCCCCCGATACTGCATCAGGCGCACAAGGAAGGCGGGTGTCGTCGTGCTCACCGATCGGCCCCAACCAGTTCGGGAAGGCCCATGCGGATCGCTTTGCGTTCGAGCATGACAACCTTTGCCCGCGCGGCTTCGAGCTGCTTGGGCAGGTGGTAGCGCTGGTTGTAGTCGCGGATGCGGTTGGCAGCCTGGCGCTCGGCTCGTGTTTGGCAAGTCACAGCTTGCTCCAATCAATCGGGGGGAGGTCTTTGCCCTTGGCGCGCAGGTCAGAGCGCAGGCGATCTGTCATCGCCCTTTGCTTCGCCTGCTGTTCGGACATGCGATGCCTGCTCAGCGCAGCAGCGGCGGCGCTGACGTCGATCGCCGGGGCCTCTGGCTGCTTGCGGCTGAACAGGCGAAGCATCAGTCGAGGCCCAGGGCGTCGCGGTAGGTTTCGAGGACCATGTCCATCTCGCGGCGGTCGTCCGGCTTCATCTTCCGGAGACGCACGATCTGGCGCATGATCTTGACGTCATACCCGATAGCCTTGGCCTCGTTGTAGACGTCACGGACATCGTCGCTGATGCCTTTCTTCTCTTCCTCCAGGCGCTCGATACGTTCGATCAGCAGGCGGAGGCGGTCATCAGTCACTGCGGCCATTTCAGGTCCTTTCAAAGCATCAGGGGTTGTTCGTCGGGGCAGTTCGCGATCCAGTCAGCGCGGGCTTCGACGGCTTCGTGATGGGCGCGAACTGCATCGTTCCATTCGGCCTGGGCGGAATCGCGCTTCTCAACGGCGCGGCGCAGGCGGCGCTCGGCGAGCCGGACAAGCTCCTCATGAGCTTCGAGGCTGTCCGGAGTTGGCATCAGGCCGCCGGCTTCAGCTTGGCGAGCTGCGCCTCGATCGCAGCCCGAGCCTTCTCCAGGTCGGATCGGCAAAGGCGGACCTCTTCGGCGCTGATCGCGTCGTCGTCTTCGAGGGCTTCGGACAGCGCCAGGGCGGCCTTCAGGACGTCGGATTGGGCGCGACGATCGTGCAAGGTGGCGAGGCCGGGGCGGCTCGTGATGCACAGCTGATCCAGCGAGCCAGTGAACCGCCCATTCCATTCGCGCTTGGCCGCCGCGAAGGCGACGACGCCCATCTCTGCGAGGCCGGTGCGGTACTTCGCTGCCTGATCTTCGCTCTTGCCGAGGATCCGGCCGATGTCAGCATCGGTGAGGCCATCCTCGGCCTTGATCGTCGTCAGTTCGCGCGCGATCGCCTCAAGCACGGCTGAAGCGGAAAAGATGCTGCGCTGCGGTGTGGATTGCCGGTTCATTGCTGGGTTACCTCGGCGGTATGGAATGGAGCGAAAGTGGAAGGGCCGGGGCTGGCCAACAGGGGGAAGACCAGCCCCGACAGGCGCGCGGCCTCTGCAGGGCCGCGTGGAGAGTTCGTTTGGCCGGTGCCGCGTTTGCGGCGGTCACCGACCGGCGACCCGGAGGCTCCGGGGAAAGTCATGCTGCGTCTGGCGGATCGACATTGTCGTTCAGCGCCGGGCGGGCGGTGGTGAAATGATGAGCGATCTGAGCCTTGGCTGCGGTCAGCAGAACGGCGCGGAAGAGCAGAGCGTGAGGCATCTATCGAGCCTCCCGCGCGGGTACGATGCCAGCGTATTCGAGATCGCTATGGTGGCAGTGTTCCTGGTGGCAGACCGAGCAGAGCGGGCGCGAGTTGCGCGGCGTGCTCGTGAATCGATTGCTGAGCGTGTCGGGTTTATCGGACATGCTGGGGGCTGCGAATATGAAGCTATGCCGGGTCATGTGGCGCTCACCGGGGTGGACTCTCCCGACGAGACCGTGAAGTCTGCGCAGGAAAGGAATGCGGATGACGGAAAAATCGATACGCCCTGGATCTCCGGAGACATGGGGCCCGGACGACGATGGCAATGTGCGGGCTCACGTGGTGGATGGATGGCAGATGGCCGCAGTGATGCGGACATGCCTCGTTCGGATACGGGCGGAGCCGGAAGCGGACGATGCTCGTCCACTTGCGGTGAACTTTGCAATGTCAGCGGACCAAGCCGATGAAATTGGTCAAGGCTTACTCGAAATCGCCCGCCAGCTGCGAGCAGACGGTTCCGCTCTGCAGTAGCGGGGGCGCTGTCGTCGTGAGCGCTCATGCGGCGCGGCCTTGGGGGGCCATCGAGCGCTTCTCGCTGGCATCGCGTGGGCGACCGAAGACAAGATCATGTGCGGTGACTTTCCCACCGGTCGCCTTGACGATGGCTTTGATCGCGCTGTGCGAGGCGTTCTGTTCACCGAACAGGATGCGCCCTATCGAGACCGCACTCAGGCCAGTCTTCCGCGCAAGCTCGGCGGGCGTCATCGCTCCGCTTTTTAGGTAGGCATCTAGCGTCATGCATGAGACTTACACCCCATGTAAGTTCAGGGTCAAGCCTGAATTACGCCCGATGGCATTACCGAGTTACGCCGGATGCCAGATAATGGCGGGCATGGCCGACAAGCGCATTTATCTCAAGCAGTGGCGGAAGTTTGCGCACAAGACGCAGGCGCAAGTAGTCGCGGCTTTGGAAGGGATGGACGATCCGAACCTTCCCACTACCGAGGCGAGCTTGTCGCGCCTAGAGAATGGGAAGCAGCCCTACAGTGAGCGCGTTCTCTTGGCTCTGGCCGAGATTTATGGCTGCGAGCCGTGGGAGCTGATCGGGCGCGACCCAACGAAGGAGGGTCAGGTCATCGACATGGTTCGCCATCTCGATGAGATCGAGCAGGCTCGCGTGATCGCCTATATCGAGGGCATGAGAGCTGGTAACGGCACTGATGGCTGATGCCTCAGGCTTGGCTCTGGCCATTTCGGCGGGCGCGCTCTTGCTCGCAGGCCATGCACAATGGCGAATTTCCAGAAAAGAGAAGCTGGATCGCGGCAGATTAGAGATTATCGAATCTCGTGTCATGAACCTATTTCATGGCGGAAAACCAATGCTTCGAATTACGATCAAGAATGTTGGCCCGGCTTCGCTGTCCATAACCAGCGCCGGGATATCATCTTGGCTACACGACGGTCCCGAAGATGAACCCCAAGCAATCGAAGTCGCAAAAGCGTCTCATCATCTAGAGGCTGGGGAACAGAGATTGGTTCTTCATCCCGTCGAAGTGCCTCCCGAACTCCTAGCCGACGTGATAGAAAGGCGAACCGAGCTACGCGTTGCCATTTACCTCGCAGCTCATGACGCCATTGGCGCGCTCTCATTGACCAGGGCCTATCGCAATATTCCAGGTAACGTCGATATGGCTGATCGCCTAGAGCAGCTAGATCCCGCTCCCATTGTAGCCGCTCTAAGCGTCTAGCCCTGATTTCGACATTCACCGAAATAGCGATCGTCGCGACCGACATCGCGATGGCAGTCCAGTCCATGGGATCCATTCTCAAATCTCCTGTTTCCTACATCACTGCCGAGCGCCATGCTTAGCGTGGCGATTCGTGCGCATGACGCCGGATGCAATATACTTACGCGGGATGTAATTTTCTCGTTGACACTAAACTTACGCAGAGTGTAAGTCCATCTCCAGCAGCCGGTGAGCCGAAAGCGCAGGCCCGGCCAAGTTGGAGATCATCATGGCCCTTGCCATTCCCACAATCCGAACTGCCGAACAGCGCATTGACGCGATCGGCCTGCTGCTCTCGCAGTGCTCTCAGGATGAGCTGGCGGACATCGCCTTCAAGATCATCGAGGGGCGCTACAGCGATCTGAGCGACGCCTTCATCGACACGTTCAACGACGCCTATCACGCGCTCGACAAGGCCACGGCCCAGTGGGCGGACCGTCACGAGCCTGAGGGAGACCTCTACCGCGGCGAGCGCGTCACCTTTGGTATGCACCATCCTGACAGCCCCCAGTTCGGCCGGGCGGCATGATCCGCCTCAAGACCGGGCGCGGCTACGCCACCTTCGACAACTTCATCGACCTGTTCGACTTTGTGCTCGAACGCATGGTGAAGGCAGGGGAGCTGTGATGGCCAAGATCGCCACGCTTGCGAATGGCCAGCCCGCCCACACCGCCGGAAAGCCGCGCCAGCGTCAGAGCCACTACGACGCGCTCCGCCTGGCCGGCGAGCGATATCGCCAGCTCAAGGCGAGCGAGGAAGGCTTTTCCGATGAAATGGGCCTGCGCCGCGAGCCGGGCATCGCCAAGGGCATCGCCTGGATGGGCGTCACGCTCGTCGCGGTCGGCCTCTGGTCGCTGATCTTCTTCGCAATCCAAGCGAACTAAGCGGGCAGGGCGGTCGCCGCTGACTGCCTCCCCAAATTCTCCCGACGCAGCACCAACCGGCGCCCCCCATCCCCCCTGCCGGTACTGCGAAACCAGCTCGCGGCGTTGGTGCCGCCGCGGGCCAAGGAATTCAGCGATGAACGCACAAACCAAGATTGAGGCTGCGGCTGTCCCTGCGGTCTACGGGAAGATTGCTGCCGTCCAGGCGGACATCGCTCGCGAGGGCATTTCCAAGGAACGGCAGAACAGCTTCGACCGCTACAACTTCCGCGGGATCGACGACGTCTACAACGCTCTCTCGCCGATCCTCGCCAAGCATGGCTTGAATATCCTTCCCCGCATCATCGAGCGGGACTGCCAGGAACGGCAGAGCAAGAAGGGTGACGCGATGTTCTACGTCACCGTGACGGCCGAATTCGACCTGATCGCGGCCGAGGATGGTTCGAAGCACACGATCCGGACCTATGGCGAGGCGATGGATCGCGCCGACAAGGCGACGAACAAGGCGATGTCGGCGGCCTACAAGTACGCGGCGTTCATGGCCTTCGCGATCCCGACCGATGGCGACAACGACGCCGATTCCGACACACCCCAGGTCGAGCCTCGCCAGTCCAGGTCGACGGGCATGCCCGACGACGCCTTCGCCAAGCTGGGGAACCTGCTGAGAGCTACAAACACGACGCCCGCGGTTATCTGCGATCACTACAAGGTCAAGGACCTGCGCCGCCTCAACGGCAAGCAGCATGCCGAGATCGTCGAGCGCCTCGAGCAGCGCCTGGCCGCGATGGCCAAGGAAGATACCAACCGCGCTGGCCAGAGCGATGGCAGCGACTTCAACGACATCGATCCGGCTGACCTGCCGTTCTGAGGAGCAACCCATGTTGACCCATTACAAATCCAGCAAGGGGCCGGTCGAAATCGCGACGATGCCTCTCCGCTATGCCAAGAACGCGCGAGACAAGCTCGTGCGAGGCGAGCCCGAGCGGGCCGAAGAGATCGACGTGCTCACGGCGCACATCGAGAAGCTCGAAGCTGCGGCTGAGGCTTCCGAGGGCACTACGACGCAGTCCGTCGCCCAGATAGGCGACAATGGCGGCCCGGCGATCGAGGAGATTGATGCCGGACCGGGCGCATGGAATGCGGTCCAGGCCGATCTCGACGACCTTCTCGAGGAGGCTGCTAACTGGGCCGATGGCGCCGAGATCACGAACGACGCGCAGGCAGATGAAGTCGGCAAGTTGCGCGGCATGCTCCAGCAGTCGACGGCGTACGCGGACCAGCTGCGCCAGACTGAGAAGAAGCCCTTCGACGAGAAGGTTGCCGAGATCCAGGATCGCTACAACGCCTACATCGCGCCGATGAAGAACCGGAACCCGGGCAAAGCAAGCAAGGCCATCTTCGCGCTCAACAACGTCCTGACCGTTTGGCTCAACAAGAAGGAAGCCGAACGCCGCGTCCGTGAGCGCGAGGTAGCTGCAGCTGCG
Organism: Novosphingobium sp. MBES04; assembly: GCF_000813185.1. Taxonomy (NCBI): domain Bacteria; kingdom Pseudomonadati; phylum Pseudomonadota; class Alphaproteobacteria; order Sphingomonadales; family Sphingomonadaceae; genus Novosphingobium; species Novosphingobium sp. MBES04. The sequence goes on from NZ_DF850489.1 coordinate 657,141, forward strand.
GCCAAGGCGGCGCAGGAAGCGCTTGCTGCTCGTGAAGAGGCAAAGACCTCGACGGATTTGGGCGAGATCGACCGGGCTGACACCATGCTGTCGGATGCGGAAGCACTGATCCGTGAAGCGAAGGGCTTTTCGAAGGAGAAGGTGCGCGCCGGCGGTGGTGAAGGCCTTCGCGCAGTTGGTCTGCGCTCCACCTGGCACGCCGAGATCACGGATCGAAAGGCAGCCCTGCTGCACTACCTCGCCCAGCAGCCGGAAGCATTCCACGCGCTGCTTCAGGAGCTCGCCGACAAGGATGCCCGGAACGAGGCCACCCGCCGCACAATCCCCGGCGTGGCGTTCATCGAAACGAAGAAGGCGGCTTGAGTATGGCGAGCGTCAACAAGGTCATTCTCGTCGGCAACCTTGGTGCGGATCCGGAATTGCGGAGCTTCCAGAACGGTGGCCAGATCGCGAACATGCGCATCGCCACGAGCGAAAGCTGGAAGGACCGCCAGACCGGCGAGCGCAAGGAACGTACCGAGTGGCACAGCGTGGTAGTCGGCTCAGAAGGCCTCGTTGGGGTTGTCGAACGGTTCTTGCGCAAAGGCTCAAAGGTCTACGTCGAGGGGCAGCTCCGCACCCGCAAGTGGCAGGATCGCGATGGGAACGATCGCTATTCGACCGAGGTCGTCGTGAGCGGCATCGGCGGCAAGATCGTGATGCTCGACAGCCTGCAGGGCAATGGAGGCGGCGATCAACGTGGCGAGCGAAAGCGCGGCTATGATGATCGTGACAGCGGGCAGCGTCAATCCGGCAAGGGCAACGACGATTGGGGCAGTTCCGGCAGTAGCTGGGGCGATGACCTCGACGACGACATTCCGTTTTAGGGGCGGCTGAACGATGAAAGGCCAGACGCTCATCCTGTCGAACCCGAACGTGCGGCGCCGCGCTCATCAGCTGATCGAGTGTGCGCCGGACCGGGCCGTCCTCAACATTCGCGAGGCAGGGCGCACGAACGATCAGAACGCCAAGATGTGGGCCATGCTGTCCGACATCGCCCGTGCGAAGCCGCAAGGGCGCGTTCTCACAACGGAGAACTGGAAGGCGCTGTTCATGAACGCGGCGGGCTTCTCCTGCACGTTCGAGCCTGCCCTAGACGGAAGAGGCGTCGTTCCCCTCGGCTTCAAGTCCAGTCGGCTCAACAAGGCCGAATTCAGCGACTTGATCGAAGCAATTTACGCCTTCGGCGCCGAGCATGGTGTCGAGTGGACGGACCCAGTTGAAAGGAAAGCCGCATGAGTTGGTCCCCGCAGCAAGATGCCGCCATTCGTGCGGTGCGAGGCTGGATCACTGATCCGAAGGGCGCTCAAGTCTTTCGCTTGTTTGGCTACGCCGGTACCGGAAAGACGACCCTCGCCAAGGAAATCGCCGAAAAGGTGAAGGGTAAGGTCCTCTATGCCACCTTCACCGGCAAGGCCGCTCTGGTCCTTCGGAAGAAGGGCTGTGACGGGGCGTCTACGATCCACTCGCTCATCTACCGCACCGAAATTGATCCGGAGACCGGCATTGCCGAGTTCAAGCTGAACGACGAAAGCGACCTGGCCGAAGCTGCACTGCTTATCGTGGACGAGGTATCCATGGTCGGCGAGGATCTCGCACGCGACTTGCTTGGCTTCGGCACGCGCATCCTCGTTCTCGGCGACCCCGCGCAGCTCCCGCCGGTGAAGGGGGAGGGCTACTTCATCAATGGCGAGCCGGACGTGATGCTCACCGAGGTACATCGCCAGGCGCAGGACAATCCGATCATCCGCATGTCCATGGACATCCGTCAGGGCAAGGAGCTGCAGGTAGGAACGCACGGCAACAGCCTGGTCACGCCTAGCCGATCGCTTGGCCGGGACCGTCTTGGGGAACTCGTTCTTGGCGCCGACCAGCTGCTGTGCGGTTTGAACCGCACGCGGGTTTCCTACAACCAACGTATCCGGGCGATGAAGGGGCTGCAGGGATCGAGCCAGCCTTGGCACCCGACTAAAGGTGACCGGCTCATCTGCCTGCGCAACGACAAGGACAAGCACCTGTTCAACGGTGGCTTGTGGGATGCGCAGCGGATCGAGGATCTAGGCGACAAGCTTGCGATCAACGTCAATTCGCTCGACGAGGAGCGCGATCCGCTGCGTGTCGAGGTCTTCCCGCACTTCTTCAACGGCACCGAGCAGACGATCCCGTGGCAGGAAAAGCGCGGCACGCAGGAGTTCACTTTCGGGTGGGCGATTACCTGCCACAAGAGCCAAGGCAGCCAGTGGGACAACGTGATCATCTTCGATGAGAGCGGCGCGTTCCGCGATGCAAAGCGCAATTGGCTCTACACAGCCGTCACGCGCGCGGCGGAACAGGTGACGGTGATCGTATGAGCCGCCGTCTCCTTCCGAACATCAGCGTTGCAGGCTGGGGTGGCCCTGGCGAGAACATCGACCAGGTCTACGCCGGGCATTCGCTCGTGGTGGAGTGGGGCCCGTTCATCCTCGAAATCTGCATGGGGAGGGCGAAGTGAGCCCCCAAATCGAAAGCCTTATCGCGCGCGGCGCGCTGTTCGTGATCAACGACAGCGCTGGGAAGGATAGCCAGGCGCAGAAGATCAAGGTCATGTCGATGGTTCCGCATCGACAGATCCTGATTGTTCACGCGCTTCTGCCTGAAGTTGAATGGGATGGGACAGTTGAGCACATCGAAGCGAACAGTGGGAATATCCGCATTGTCTATGCCCGCGCTCGAAAGACGCTCTTCGAGATGGTCGAGCATCGCGGCATGTTCCCCAGCCCAGCAAATCGGCAGTGTACGTCAGACCTCAAGCGGGGGCCGATAGAGCGCGAAATTCGTCGGTACCTGAAGGCGCATCCTGAGTTCGGTGGCCTTGTCGTCAACTGCTTGGGAATGCGCGCTGAGGAAAGCACTGGGCGAGCCAGGCTGACGCCATTCAAGCTCAACGCGGCAAACAGCATCGCAGGCCGCGAGTGGTACGATTGGCTGCCGATCCATGACTGGGCGACCAGCGACGTCTTCGCCTGCATCGCGCAAGCAGGCCAGAAGCCCCATTGGGCATACGCGGCTGGAATGACCCGCCTGTCGTGCTGCTTTTGCATCATGGCAAGCCAGGCGGATCTCACGACCGCCGCCAAGCTCAACCCGCCACTGTACCGCAGGTACGTCGAAACAGAGCAACGCTTGGGCTTCACGCTCAGCATGTCGCGCAAGGCGCTTCCGGAAATCACGGGGATTGCAGCATGAAGAACAAGCTCACCGACTTGAACGATCACCTGTTCATGCAGCTCGAGCGCCTGGGCGACGAGGGCATGGACGCAGACAAGATCGAGCAGGAGGCCAAGCGCGCCGATGCGATGGTCCAGGTCGCCGATCAGATCATTCGCAACGCTGACCTGCAGCTGAAGGCCGCGAACCTCATCGCCAATCACGGCGACCGCTTCCGGCCCATGCTTCCCATGATCGAAGGCAAGTCGGAATGAAGGGCCGGGCTATCCCCTACAGCGCTGCCGAGATGGTATGGCTGGAGGCGAACAAGACGCTGCTGATCGGCGACTACCACGCCGCGTTCCAGGAGCGCTTCGGACGCGCCGACGTGACGGCTGCAAACCTTCATGCCCTGCGCAAGCGCAAGGGCTGGCGCACCGGCCGCACGGGATGCTTCGTGAAGGGGCAGGAGCCCATGAACAAGGGGAAGACGTGCGCCCCGGGGCAGGGCGGTCGACATCCGAATGCGCGTCGGACCCAGTTCAAGAAGGGGCAGATGAGCGGCACTGCCCAGCACAACTACAAGCCAATCGGGTACGAGCGGATCACCGAGGACGGCTATGTCGAGCGCAAGATCAGCGACAGCGGTACGGCGCGGCAGCGGTGGCGGGCTGTGCACCTGCTGAACTGGGAGGCCATCCATGGCGCGCTCCCGGAAGGGCATGCCCTCAAGTGCCTGGATGGCAACAAGCAGAACACCGATGCAGGAAACTGGGAACTCGTGCACCGCGGCGTGCTCGCGCGCCTCAATGGCGGTCGCTTCCGCAAGACGATTCCCTATGACGCCGCCCCAGCCGAGCTCAAGCCGACTGTGATGGCCGTTGCGAAGCTGAAGCATGCTGCCAGCGAACGGAGGAAGGCATGACCGTCTATGTCGACGACGCCCACTCACTCCGTGATATGCATGATCTCCAGCGACATCTTGCTGATGGTGCTGTCGAGCATCTGCAGGCGCCGCGCAAAATGCGCAGCCCGGCCAAAATCGCCGTTGGCCCGTGCAGTTTCGAAACTTCGGCGCGCGCTGGCCTCGATGTTGACCAGCCTCTGGAGCGCCACTGCGTCATCCATGGTCATCATGCGACTCACCTCTCTGTGCTCTGGATAACACAGGTAAGGGCGAGGGCGCGAATCTCTGAGCTGGTGCGGCAGGGAAGACGGGCCGCATGACCCGCAAGCAAGCCGCTCAGTTCCAGCAGCGCGCCAATGCGCTGCGCAATCATCTCCTTGGCGCGGTTGAACCGTCCGACGCCGAAAGCCTCTCGCGCTCCTATGGCCTGCCGCTGGCAGAGGTTGAGCGCATTATCAGGAGTACGGGAAATGCTCGATAGCGCGATCTCGCCTAACCAGGTCAGTGCGCAGACCGGCGTGACCTTCGCGGTCGCCCAGGCAGCCGTCTACATGCGCATCTCGGCAAGCGACGGCTGGACCATGGCCGACTTCACGCAGCGGACCGGCATGACCAGCCGCGCGGCGAGGGGCCTTGCCTTCAAGTTCGGCATTGCGTTTCCTGACTACCCCCCCCTGGGCGAACCAGTGCGGCTGGAATGGCGCAAGGCGAAGCCAGGCTGGGAGCTGTTCAACGGCGCGGAGCTGATTGGCTCCTGCACGCGAGAGCCGGATCGGCAATATCACGTCCGTGTGAATGGCCTGGACCACGCGGAGCTAGAGCTGGGTTCCGATCCTCGCGTGGTCATGCGCAAGGCAGCTGCCGCTATCGATGCGCTTTCGCCCAAGATCTTCCAGGGCGCTCCGGTAACCGCCTGCATCATCGAGGCGGATGGCTCGGTGGAGACGCTGTTCCCGCCGCTCGACGAAGAGCTGAGCGCGTGCAGGAAGGTGTTTGATGCATGACCGAAGATCCATTCGATTGCTTCGAAGATGGCGGCTACATGATCGTCGATGAGCCAGCCGCTTGGGCGGCCATCCCCGACGACCTCAAGCCCAAGGTAGAGATCGCGGCGAAAGCTATGTGCCGTACGACCTCGGCGCTCGGCGAGGAAGGCCCGGACCACTGCGCGGGCTGCGACACGCCGGCACGCGGCTCGTGCTGCGCCTTCGGCCTTTGGGGCAAGGTGGCGCTCGATGTGGTGAAGGCGCTTGAGGAGGGGAGGGCAGAATGAGCTATGACCTGTTCACACGCGACCTCGCCAACAAAGCCGCAGATGACGCGGCCGAGGCGATCTATCGCACGATGGCTCTTCACCCTTCGCTTTCCGGGAAGACCATGATCGCGATCATGGCGGCAGGGAATGCGATGGCGATCCCTGCAGGCATGGTGGCAGCTCAGAGCAGTGGCAGCCCGGAGGAGGTCGTCCAGGCGCTGTGGCAGCGTCTGCGGCCGGTCATTCTGCGGGCGACTACTGACGCGATGAAGGGGGCGCAGGCATGACCGACTTCTACATCATCGATGTACGTCAAGAATGGCGCAACAAGCCTTACATCACCGTATGGCGCCCTGATGATGGTGGCTACGCCTACCCACTCGAATGGGCTGGGAAGTACAGCAAGGAACGGATCGATGGGAACCCGAACTATTATCACAAGCATCGCTGGCCTTCGCAGCGGGCGCTAGAGCGCTTTCCAGTTGCTTGCGCGATTGTCGACCGGATGGGCGTCGCCCCGAACCCGCGCGAGATCGACGGCGACGCTGGCCCGGTCATTCCAAACACGGGGGTGAACCGCGCCGCGCTGCGGCGCGCTCGCTATAGGCCCGCCGCGTCGGAGAACTCCCATGTGTGATTGCGAAGTACCTCAGGCGTTCAGCGAGCGCTGGCGTAGCGCCCGCAAGCCTCACCGCTGCTGCGAGTGTGCAGCTTGGATTAAGCCCGGAGACCGCTACCAATACGTCAGCGGGATCTGGGACAACCAGCCGGACAGCTACCACACCTGCGTGGAGTGCGTGCAGGTCCGCGACTGGATCGTCTCGCAACTGACGGGATGGGACTGCGGGCCGTGCTTCACCCAGCTTTACGACGACATGCCCCGCGCAGAGTGGCCGCCTCACTTGGTTGAGGCTCAGGCGGCGCTCAGGGCGGAACTTGCGAGGGAGGCTGCATGACAGCGCCGAGCTTCAACATTTCATCGCCTCCGCCGCTGACCGTGAAGCAGGTCGCCTCGCGCTGGGGATGCAGCACCAGCCTCGTTCGGAAAGTCATCGACAGCGGTTCGCTGCGTTGCTTTCGCCTTGGGTCTCTGATGCGAATCAACGTGTCGGAAGTGGAGCGTTACGAATGCGAAATGACACAGGCGGCGCAGAAGCCGCAGAAGACTACTCAGTCCAGCGCTTCCGAGGCGGATTTGCCCTCGTCTGGCACGAAGACAACGGACATGGCGGGCGCAAGCGTCGTCGCCGCCAGCTCGAAGCGTCAGATCGGCAGGGCGCCGAGGCGGAAGCGCGCCGGCTCTGGCAAGACGGGGACAGTTCACCTTGGACCGTGGGCCGGATCATGACCGGCTACCTCGCCTCCATTCAGGACAAGCCCTCGTACTCGCGCCGAATCGACGCATGGAAGGCGATGAAGCTGTATTGGGATGGCATCGACCCGAAGCTGATCGACGAGCCGATGGCCCGCACCTATTACAACCGGCGTCGCGTAGGCCCCGCGACCGTGCGCTACGAGCTTATGCAGCTTTCGACGGCGCTTGGCTGGGCGACCACCAACGGGCCAAAGCTGGACCGTCGCATTCCGGTCTGGCTGCCCAAGCCGCCTGAGACCAAGCGACGCCACCTCGACCATCGCGAGTTCGATCGCTTCTTTGAGGCCGTCGTGGCGCCGCATGCCCGCATCTACATGATGCTCGGTCTCTACACGATGGCCCGGCCGACCGCGATCCTGCAACTTACCTGGGACCGGGTCGACTTCATGCGCCGTCAGATCGACTTCACGCCGCCCGGCCATGTGCGCACGTCGAAGCGCCGGACCATCGTGCCGATCGCGACCGACCTCCTGCCGGTGCTGCAAGAAGCCTTCATGGCGCGCACGTGCGAATCGGTGATCGAGCGGGGCGGCCAGCCGATCGCCTGCATCAAGAAGGCGTTCCAGGCGGCAAGCGAAAGGAGCGGTGTCCATGCGACGCCGTACACGCTGCGTCATACCGGGGCGGTTTGGGCTGCTGAGGCAGGGGTGCCGATGCCGCAACTCGCCCAGTTCATGGGCCATGACGACGATCGCACGACGCAAAAGCACTACGCGAGGTTCAGCCCGGGCTACCTGCTTGGCGTTGCCGACGCGATCCGCAAGCGGGCGTAGGTTCAGAACGAGCCTTCGGCCCCTGTCCAGATTGACCCCTGTTGAAGCCAAAAAGGACGGTTTTCTGCGATGTTATTGAAAGTGAAATGGTCGGGGAGAGAGGATTCGAACCTCCGGCCCCTGCCTCCCGAAGACAGTGCTCTACCAGGCTGAGCTACTCCCCGACCGATGTCTGGAGCGCCGAAGCGCCCCGGGCAGGTGGGCGCCTATATAGGGGGTGTTCGGGGCTGGCAAGGGGAAAATTCAATTTTCGTTCCGCTTTTTACGCGGCCTGGCGCATTCCGCCCAGATTTCCGCCATGTCCTTCTGCGGAAACCTGAAAATGCTGAACCAGTCGCGCCATGGCTTCGGCTTCGCTGGAGAGGTGGCGGGCCGCGGCCGTACCTTCCTCGACCATGGCGGCATTCTGCTGTGTGGCGGAATCGAGGCGGCCGACACGCTCGTTGATGCGGCCGATTTCGCCCGCCTGGTCCTGCGAGACCGACGCGATACGTTCAATGGCCTCGTTGATCTCGGCGATCCCGGAGACGATCGTCATCAGCGATTCGCCCGACTGGCCAACGAGCTTGACCCCGCGCGCGACCTGTTCGCCCGAGGTGTCGATCAGCGCCTTGATGTCGTTGGCCGCATCGGCCGAGCGCTGGGCAAGCGCGCGAACTTCCGTGGCGACGACCGCAAAGCCCTTGCCCGCCTCGCCCGCGCGGGCGGCCTCGACACCCGCGTTGAGCGCGAGGAGGTTGGTCTGGAAGGCGATGCCGTCGATGAGCGCGATGATCTTGCCGATCTCGTCGGCTGAACGCTCGATCTCGCTCATGGCGAAGACCGCATTTTCAACCACTTCGCTGCCCCTCAGCGCGTCGTCGCGAGCCTTGCTGACATTTGCCTGGAGATTGTGCGCAGAGGTGGCGTTTTCCGAGACGGTGGTGTTGAGCTGGCGCAGCGTGTTGGCGATGTCTTCCAGCGTCGAGGCCTGCTGTTCGGTGCGCAGGGCCAGATCGTCGGTTGCCGAACGAATCTCGAGCGAGCCGGTCTCGATCTGTCCGGCCGAGCGGGTGACGTCGCGCACGATGCGGTCGAGATCGCTTGCCGCCCCATTGAAGTCGTTGCGCAGGGCCTCGTAACTTTTGGGAAAGGCGTTGGCGATCCGGCGCGACAGGTCGCCGCCGGCAAAGGCGCGCAGGCCCTCACCGATCTCGTCAATCACCTGTTGCTGCTCGCGGGCGGCGCGGGCGCGTTCCTCTTCGGCGATTTCCTCGGCGCGGATGCGCGCGCTTTCGGCCGAGGCCTGCTCGACGACCAAGCGTTCAAAGTCGCGGGCGATGATCACGAGAACCGCCGTTTCCGCGACGACGATGACGGCGTGAAGCAGGACGCGCGCGAAATCCGGGCCGTCCGGGAAGACGAGCGAGGGGGCCAGGAAGTTGGCAAGCAGGTGGTGGGCCGCTGCAACGCCCGCTCCGAGCAGGACGGGGCGCCAGTCGGCAATCAGCATGAGCGTTGCGAGCGAGGCGAAGATCGTCATGTGCAGGTCGATCATCCAGTGGCTGCCGGTCCACTGCCACAGCAGGATCGCGGGATAGATCGGCGAGGTGAAGCCCAGGATCATGCGCATCTGCTGCCCTTCGGGGTGTTGCAGGGCGAGCATGGTGGGAACGATGGAAACCACAATGGCAAGCACCGGGGGAAGGAAGCCGGTCTCCGCAAAAAAGGAGCACCCGATCGTGATCAGGACGTAGACCCAGCCCAAGGCGACCAGGGACAGCGCGCCCTTGCGGCGCAGTTCGTTGAGTTCGTTCATGGTTCTAGAGCCAGTTTGGTTTGGGCAGGGCTGCCGCAGAGAAATTCCGGGACGGCGAAGAGCAGCGCGCCGCTTTGCAGAGCCTCACCCGTGAGGTTGTCTGCAGGCACCCGGACGAAGAAGGAACCGCGATAGGGTCCGGGCGCCACGAGCGCGGCGCCGTGCGTGCGCGACCAGGCAACGGTGCGCGCCGGGCTCGTGGCGGTCAGGGGCAGGTAGAGCGCTGTCCCGCGCGAGGCCGGGGACAGCGCGATGAGCAGGACGCCCAGTGCAAGAAGAGCCTGCACGGCCATGGGGCTGGGCAGGACTTTGTGCAGGGAAACGGGCAGGCGGACGTGCATGTGCGTTTCATGCACCCAGGCGCTTTTCGGTCGCGCAAAGGCTTGCTTACGCAAAAATGCGGATGTTCAAGCCGGATGATCGTTGCGCAAGCGTAGCGCAAAGCTGGCATCTTGCTATTAGAGCCAAAGCCATGACCGAGTCTCTCTCCTCCACCAAGCCGCCCGCTCCCGCCTCCCTTCAAGGGGAGGCCCGTTCGCGCCACTGGGAATGGCAGTATCTCGATCTCATGCGCCACATCTGGGAGCATGGGGATGAACGGGTAGACCGCACAGGCGTGGGCACGCGTTCGGTTTTCGGGGCGACCATCCGCTTCGATCTGGCAGGGGGGGCAATGCCGCTCCTCACCACCAAGCGGGTCTATTGGAAGACGGCCACGCGTGAACTGCTCTGGTTCCTGACCGGCGACACCAATATTCGCAAGCTGTGTGCGCAGAACGTGCAGATCTGGACCGACTGGCCGCTTGAGCGCTACCGCCGCGAGACCGGTGATGCCATAACCCGCGAAGCGTTCTCGCAGCGCATCGTCGAGGATGCGACGTTCGCGTGGCTGTGGGGAGATCTCGGCCCGGTCTATGGCAAGCAGTGGGTTGACTGGCCCACCTACGAGCCGGTGGGTGAGGGCCTGTTCCGAAAAGGGGCGGGCATCAACCAGGTCGCGCAGGTCGTCGAAAGCCTGAAAAGCAATCCAGGCAGTCGTCGGCACATCATCGAGGGGTGGAACGTCGCCGAACTCGATTCGATGGCGCTGCCCCCGTGCCACAAGACCTACCAGTTCCATGTTGCGGACGGGAAGCTCTCGTGCCTGCTCTACCAGCGCAGCTGCGATCTGGGCCTGGGTTTTGCCTTCAACATGTGGTCGCTCGCCGCGCTGACGCGAATGATGGCCCAGCAATGCAACCTCGAGCCGGGTCACGCCGTTTGGACAGGAGGTGATGTCCATCTCTACCTCAACCACGGGGCGCTGGTGGAAGAGCAGCTTGCGCGTGAACCTGCCGGGGATGCGACGCTGACCTTCGCACGCCGCCCGGCCTCGATCTTCGACTATACGATCGAGGATTTCGAGGTGACCGGCTACGCGCCCCAGGCCCATATTGCCGCGCCCGTCGCGGTCTAGATCGGGTTTCCGGAGCGATTGATTGACATTGCCACGGTTTGAAATATTCTGACCTAACCGTGGAATTTTGATGCACTGCAAAAGATAACCGCAGGCGCCTGTTCTCACGGTCCGTAAACGACGGGAGAGAACGTGATGGTCGACCAGACGGGACGAATCGGCATGCCGCGGGGCAACCTGCCGCCGCTTGAGCTGCATGTGCCCGAGCCGCGCTTTCGGCCGGGCGATCCGGTCGACTATTCCTGGCTCGATATTCCTGGTGCCGGGGAGCTTCCCCGCTTTGACGAGGCCTGCGAGGCGCGCGAGACGATGCCCGCGACGCTGGGCATGGTGCGCGTGCTCGATGACAAGCACCGCGCGGTCGGCCCCTGGGATCCGCGCCTCGATCCCGAAACGCTGCGCCGCATCCTGCGCACCATGGCGCTGACCCGCGCCTTCGATGACCGGATGTACCGGGGCCAGCGGCAGGGCAAGACCAGCTTCTACATGAAGTGCACCGGCGAGGAGGCGGTCTCGGTCGCCCATGCCTATGCGCTGGCGGGCGATGACATGGTCTTCCCCAGCTACCGCCAGCAGGGCATTCTGATCGCGCGCGATTATCCCCTCGTCGAGATGGTGAACCAGATCTACTCGAACCGGGCCGACCGGCTGAAGGGGCGTCAGCTCCCCATCATGTATTCGGCGCGCGATTACGGCTTCTTCACCATCTCGGGCAACCTGGCGACGCAATTCCCGCAGGCTGTCGGCTGGGCCATGGCAAGCGCGATCAAGGGTGACACGCGTATCGCAACCAGCTTCGTGGGCGAAGGTTCGAGCGCGGAAGGGGACTTTCACGCCGCGATGACCTTCGCGGCGGTCTACAACGCGCCGGTGATCCTGAACGTCGTCAACAACCAGTGGGCGATTTCGAGCTTTTCCGGGTTCGCCGGGGCGGAGCGTTCGACCTTCGCGGCGCGCGCGGTAGGCTATGGCATTGCAGGGCTTCGGGTGGACGGCAACGACGCGCTCGCTGTCTACGCGGCGACGCAGTGGGCGGCCAACCGCGCGCGGGCCAACAAGGGGCCGACGCTCATCGAGCACTTCACCTACCGCGCCGAAGGCCATTCCACTTCGGACGATCCCAGCGCCTATCGCTCTGCGCACGAGCGCGAGGAATGGCCGCTGGGCGATCCGGTCATGCGTCTTGCGCGCCATCTTATTGCCCTTGGCGAATGGGATGACGAGCGCCACGCAGCCATGGACCGGGAGGTGGCCGAAGAGGTGAAGGCGGCGGCCAAGGCGGCCGAGAAGAATGGCGTACTTGGCCACGGCTTCCACCATCCGTTCCACACGATGTTCGAGGATGTCTTCGAGGACCTGCCGTGGAACCTGCGCGAGCAGGCTGAGCAGGCGATCCGCGAGCGCGAGGCCAAGTGGCCCGATGCCCGAGGGGCGGGCACGGGCGAGGAAGGAGAGGGCGCATGATCGAGGAAACCGCCGTCAGCCTGCAGGAGGGCGAGGCGCGGCCGATGAACATGATCGAGGCCATCAACGATGCGCTGCACGTCATGATGGGCCACGATCCCGACGTCGTCGTCTTTGGCGAGGATGTGGGCTACTTCGGCGGGGTGTTCCGCGCGACGGCAGGCCTGCAGGCCAAGTTCGGCAAGATGCGCGTCTTCGACACCCCCATCAACGAGTGCGGCATCATCGGCGCGGCGGTCGGCATGGCGGCCTATGGTCTGCGTCCCGTGCCCGAGATTCAGTTTGCCGACTACATATACCCCGGCCTCGACCAGCTGATCTCCGAGGCGGCGCGCCTGCGCTATCGCTCGGCGGGAGAGTTCACCGCGCCGATCACGGTGCGCTCGCCCTTTGGCGGGGGTATCTTTGGCGGGCAGACGCACAGCCAGAGCCCGGAAGCGCTCTTTACCCACGTCTCGGGCCTGAAGACGGTGATCCCGTCCACCCCGCACGATGCCAAGGGGCTTCTCATCGCGGCGATCGAGGACAACGATCCCGTCATCTTCTTCGAGCCCAAGCGCATCTACAACGGCCCGTTCGACGGCTACTATGACCACCCGAGCAAGACCTGGAAGAACTACCCGGGCGGACAGGTGCCTGAAGGCTACTATTCCATCCCGCTGGGCAAGGCGCGCACCGTGCGCGAGGGCTCGGCAATGACCGTGCTGGTCTATGGCACCATGGTTCACGTTGCCGAAGCCGTGCTGGCCGAGAAGGGCGTGGACGCCGAGATCCTCGATTTGCGCACGCTCTGGCCGCTCGACATAGAGGCTGTGGAAAAGTCTGTTCAGAAGACGGGGAAATGTCTCGTCATCCATGAAGCCACGCGCACCTCGGGCTTTGGCGCCGAGCTCGTCAGTCTCGTCCAGGAGCGCTGCTTCTACCATCTCGAAGTCCCGATCGAGCGCGTGACCGGCTTCGATACCCCGTACCCGCACAGCCTGGAGTGGGCCTATTTCCCCGGCCCGGTCCGCATCGGCGATGCGGTCGACCGCCTGATGAAGGAGTGATCCCATGGCTCGTTACACGTTCCGTCTTCCCGACATCGGGGAAGGGATTGCCGAAGCCGAGATCGTCGCCTGGCACGTCGCCGTGGGCGATCATGTCGAGGAGGACGCGCGGCTTGCCGACATGATGACCGACAAGGCCACGGTCGAGATGGAGAGCCCGGTCACGGGCACCGTCGTCGAGATCGCGGGCGAGGCGGGGGAGATGGTGGCCATCGGATTGCCGCTCGTCGTGCTGGAGGTTGAAGGCGCGGGCAACGCGCGCGAGGAGGCTCCGGGGAAATCCGAGAAGGTGCAGGCGCCAGTCGAAGAGCCGGAGCAGGATACGGTGTCAGAGCCTGCACCTGCGCCCTCTCCAGAGCCGAAGGAGACGGTTACCGCGCCGAAACCAGCAGCAAGCCCTCCGGCCGCGCCAGCACCAGCGCCCGCCAAGCCCCAAGCGGCCGTGCAGGGTGATGGCGCGCGTATCCTCGCCAGTCCGGCGGTGCGCAAGCGTGCCACCGATCTTGGTATCGATCTTGGCGAGGTCCGCCCGGCCGAGGACGGACGCGTGCGCCACGGTGATCTCGACGCTTTTCTCTCCTACAATGCGAGCGGGGGCTTCCAGCCCGCCGGGCGCACGGGCGAGGATGAGCAGGTGCGCGTCATTGGCCTGCGCCGCCGCATCGCCGAGAACATGGCCGCCTCCAAGCGCCACATCCCCCATTTTGCCTATGTCGAGGAATACGACGTCACGGCGCTCGAAGAGACGCGCGCGCAATTGAACGCTGGGCGCGGCGAGCGCCCCAAGCTGACCATGTTGCCGTTCCTTGTCGCGGCGATCTGCAAGCTGATCCCCAAGTATCCGATGCTGAACGCGCACTACGACGACGAGGCGGGCGTGGTGACGCGCTATGGGGCGGTACACCTGGGCATGGCGGCACAGACCGCCTCGGGCCTGATGGTGCCGGTCATCCGTGATGCGCAAGGCCGCAACCTGTGGCAACTGGCCGCCGAGATATCGCGGCTGGCGGAGGCCGCGCGCGAGGGCAAGGCAACTTCGGGCGAACTGACCGGCTCGACGATCACCATTACCTCACTTGGCCCCAAGGGCGGCGTCGCGACGACGCCGGTCATCAACCGCCCCGAGGTCTGCATCATCGGGCCCAACCGCATTGTCGAGCGCCCGATGTTCGTGACCGATGCCAGCGGGGTGGAGCGGATCGAAAAGCGCAAGACGATGAACATCTCGATGTCCTGCGACCACCGTGTCGTCGACGGCTGGGATGCGGCCAGCTTTGCGCAGGACCTCAAGACCCTGATCGAGGCTCCCGCGCTCATCCTCGCCGGGTGAGGGCGCGGGGGCGAATCATGCGGAGCTTGTGATTCGTGTTCGCGAAAAATTTTGCAGCGCCATGAACGTCGCGGAAATCTGCGGTTTATCGCGTCATTTGGGTTTGAAAACAGAAGTTTGGATGAATTTCCCAAGGCGTCCTCCATCCTCTTTGATGCGGGATGGAGGGCGCGATGAAACCGGCTTCGTCATTTTTTCGCGCAGCCTTTTGCGTCCCTAACCACGCATTTCTGCGGGCCTCGCGGGGGGTGGCCGGGAGAGGGCACAAAAAAATGCATCGGCCGGTGTAATTCCGTTGACAGGGTCGCCTCCCCGTCATAGATGCGCGGCTCCCAAGCGGACGCACCGCCCAAGTATGCGGGTGTAGCTCAGTTGGTTAGAGTGTCGGCCTGTCACGCCGAAGGTCGCGGGTTCGAGTCCCGTCACTCGCGCCACTTGGGAGTTGCTTCGTTCCAGCCTCGGCTGGACGGGGTCTTTCCGGGAAACCGGAGGAAAACATAGGGATGTTCGGGTAACCGTTTGTTCCATGCTGCGCGGGTGTAGCTCAGTTGGTTAGAGTGTCGGCCTGTCACGCCGAAGGTCGCGGGTTCGAGTCCCGTCACTCGCGCCACTTTCCTTACCGAAAGTGGCCATACAGCGCGCAAGAGGCCGGGGTAACACCCGGCCTTTTTCCTTTTCGGCATACTCTTTCGGCACAGGACCTTCCTCGCGATGGTGGACACCGCGCGCCCGACCTTGGGCATCGACTTCGGGACGACCAATTCGGTCATGGCGCTGGCGGCCAGTGAAACCGAAGGGGAGATGATCCGCTTTGCCGCGCCGTCGGGCGCAAGCTCGGTCTTCCGCTCGGCGCTGTGCTTCTGGCAGGAAGAGGGCGTGCGTGGTGGCCTCGCCCATGAGGCAGGCCCCTGGGCGATCGAGGAATTCCTCGAGTTCCCGCAAGGTTCGCGCTTCATCCAGTCTTTCAAGTCGGTCGCGGCCAACCCTGCGTTCGAGACCGCCGGCATTTTCGAGAAGCGCTACCGCTTCGAGGACATGGGCAAGGTCTTTCTCGATCACCTTCTGGCGCACGCGGGCGATGCTCTGCGGGATCTGCCCGAGCGCGTCGTGGTCGGGCGTCCGGTGCGCTATGTCGGCGCGCGCGCCGATGCGCAGCTGGCCCGCACGCGTTATGACGCGATGTTCGCAAGCCTCGGGCGCGAGGTGCACTATGTCTACGAGCCCGTGGGGGCGGCCTTCAGCTTTGCCTCGCGCCTGAGCGAACCTGCAACGCTCATGGTGGCCGACTTCGGTGGCGGTACGAGCGACTTTTCCATCGTGCGGGTCGAGGCGCCAGGGGCGGCGCAGCGTTGCACGCCGCTTGCTGCGGCGGGTATCGGCCTGGCCGGGGACCGCTTCGACTATCGCATCATGGACAACCTTGTCCTGCCGCAGCTGGGCAAGGGTGGGACGTACCGCTCCTTCGACAAGGTGCTGGAGATCCCGCCGGGGCACTTCACCGACTTTGCCGACTGGTCGCGTCTGGCGATGATGCGCAACAAGCGTACGCTCGAGCAGCTCAATAAGCTGCAGCAGAGCGCCACCGATCCGGCCTCGATTGCCCGTATGATCGCGGTGATCGAGAACGAACTTGGCTTCGGCCTCTACGAAGCGGTGGGCGCTCTGAAGCGCGCCCTGTCCGGAGAAGAGCACGCCGCGCTCGACTTCGAGAGCGACGACCTGCGCATTCACGCCGAAGTGACACGCGCCGAATTCGAGAGCTGGATCGCGCCCGACCTTGCCCGTATTGGCGAGACGGTCGACGAGGCACTGGCCCGCGCCGACCTGGCGCCCGAGCAGATCGACCATGTCTTCCTGACAGGCGGGTCCTCGTTGATCCCGGCTGTGCGCCGCCTGTTCGCGCAGCGCTTCGGCGAGGCGCGCCTGGCAAGCGGGGACGAGTTGACCTCGATTGCGCATGGCCTCGCGATGATTGGGCAGTCGGGCGACCTTGCGCAGTGGGCGGCGCGCGACGAGGTCTGAGCGCGCGGGCGCTTCAGCCCCAGCGGCCGGTCTCCATCCAGGCGAGGTAGCGCTTCAGCGGAAAGATCCAGACGATGCCGAGCGCGATATAGACCGGCAGCTGGAGCAGCGCGTGCCAATCCGCGATCACCGGGTGCACGTAGCGCGCGATCAGGATCGCATAGACAAGCAGGGCGGCGCATAGCGCCAGTACGCCCACGGGAATGCGCCAGGTCGGGGTCTCGCGCATGTTCTCAGCCCACCCCGTGGTAGATGCGCGTCGGGGTAACCACGGCGCTGAGCGGCTGGTCGTGCGCTTCAACCGGCAGCTCGTCAGCCAGCTGGCAGTCCCAGGCAAGGCCAATGGCCTTTGTCCCGGGATTGGCGGCGAGCCAGCGGTCGTAGTGTCCGCCCCCCTGGCCCAGGCGGTGTCCCTCCTGGGTGAAGGCGATCAGCGGCACGACGACGATGTCCGGGGCCGCAAAGGCAGCCGTGCCCGTCGGCTGGGGCATGCGGTAGGGCCCTTCTTCCAGTGCGTCGTCGTCGAAGGGGTTGGCCCATTCGCGAAATTCCATGCCGGCGCTGCGCGCGGCAAAGCGGGGAAGTGCGACCCGGCGATTATTCTCGGCAAACCAGCGCGCCCACCCCAGCGAAGGCGCTTCGGGGCCGAGTGGGTAATAGAGGCCGACGCTCGCCCCTTCCGGGATCATGTCGCTGACCGGAGCCGGGGGGCGATTGAGAATCAGTGCGCGCAGGTTCTCGGGCAGGCTGGCCACGTGTTCGGCGCGCGCTGCTCGGAATTTCCTGCGCAGGAGGGCCTTCGCATCGGTCAGGCTGGGAGGGGGTACCATCAAACGTCTTCCTGCGCGCCGCTCGCGGGAGGCGAGGGTGTCCAGGGGGACTAGCGCAGGCCGGGCCTTGCAACAATGGTGGTGTGGCAGGGCATGGTGCTTGTGGGAGCGCGATGCTCCTGACAGGCTTGCGGTCGGCACCCGGCGGCCTTGTGCGACCGTCTCCGGGGTGCCTTCCAGGCTTTCCTCTCACTTAAGACTCATCCGGATTTCCGGATTGGATTAGTGTGTCTCAGCACCCGTTGGACTTGTAGTCGTGGATATGGCCCTTGCCGCGACCATTGCCATGGCCCTTGCCCTTGCCATTTCCTGGGCCGCCCTGTGCCTGGTTGACGGCCCAATCCAAGGCCGCGCTCTTCATTGACGAAGGCGTGAACTTGGCATCACCGGCGTGGGTGCCGGCCAGGGCGGGGGTAGCGACACCGAGTGAACATGCTACGACAAGCATGGCCGTAGTGGCTCTTTTCATCAAGTAGTCTCCGGTTTTAGGTTTAGCGACGAACCCAACTGATTTTATGTCTCGATATGCGTTGGGGTAATCGATTGCACCTCATGTTCCGGGTTCCGTCAATCGAAGTAACCTAATATTAACTAGGGATATTATGTTCCTGTGAAGGACTTTCTAAGGGGCTTAACTAAACTTCGAGATGCATTGCTCGAAAAGTTTACGACCTGTTAGGGTTTGTAGAGAAGGTGGGCGCTGCCTTCGCGTGAAATTTCCCACCGATGTGCTCAGTTGGCCTTGTGTCCAGGAGTGCGCGGAGATTTTTTCCGTTAATCACTTTTTATTCCGCCCCGGGCTGCGGATAGGCAGCGCAGCGCAACCCAACGCCGAGGCGGCGAGGGAGGGGGCGTCTTCGGTCTCAGGTAATGTTGCCGCGCACGGTCGCGGCCGTGCCCTCAGGCGAATGATCAGATTGGATCGGGGGAAAACGGTGACGGGTCCACCATGGGTCGTTTTCCTAGAACTCCTCTGACGCCTCAACGTCAGGTGGGGGCCATGTACGTCGGACCACGGTCCGGGCAGGGACAGCCCCCTAGGATTGCTTATAGCCTCAGGGATGTTCGAACGGCTCGTGCCGGGCAGATCCCGTCGCGCGTCTAATTAGAGATCCTTTGCCCCATCCTCAAGTGGCGTCTCGAGCAGGTCGGCAAGTTTTTCCATCTTTTCGGCAATCCGCGTGAGGCGCGCTGTCTCTTCCGGATCCGGGGCAGGGGGCTCGGTGTCCGCGGGAGCGGGTGTCGCGGTGCCTGCGCTGCGCTTCAATTCGTCGTTCTCGTCTGCGAGAAGGAGGGCGGCGAACAGCAGCATGCGCGCTTCCGAGAGCCCGCGCGCATTGGCGGCATCGACCTTGTCGGCAATGACCTTGCCGAGCGCGCGGACATGCTCTTCCTCGCCCGGGCCACAGCCGACGAGGAAGTCGCGTCCGCCGATGACCAGTTCGACGTTGTTCATGGTGCGCTTCCTTCGATCAGCGTATCGAGCTCACCCAGCGTCTCCTCGACGCGGGCGCGAAGCGCGCCGTGGCGCTGGAGGAGAGCGTCCTCCGCGCGCAGGCGGTGCGCACAGGCGCTCTCGATGCGGGCAAGGGCGGCTTCGATCCGGGCAAGGGGGGAGGCGTCGGGGGCCTCGCCCGTCTCGGCGGACGGCGCGGGCAGGACAGTTTCTGTCTCTTCCATGGTGTCTCGCTATCGCACTTGTCGCAGAACGCAATCGTCTCGGCGCGTTTGTTCACAAGCCAGCCTGTATCGCAGGGCAATTGTGCGCATGTCCAAGATTGGGCTGGACGGCGCATTTCCGGGGTGCTGAACTTGACGACGGTGCGGCCTGCCCTAAAGGGGGTCGGCAAGTCCGAATCATAGTGTAATAATCCGTTTTCCGGAGCCAGTCTGATGACCCTTGCCCCCGCCCGCCTCGCGCCGATGGCCAACGCCATTCGCGCGCTTTCCATGGACGCGGTCCAGGCGGCGAACTCTGGCCACCCCGGCATGCCGATGGGCATGGCCGACGTTGCCACCGTTCTCTACGCCAAGCACCTCAAGTTCGATCCGAAGAACCCGCAGTGGGCCGATCGCGACCGCTTCGTGCTGTCGGCGGGCCATGGCTCGATGCTGATGTATTCGCTGCTGTACCTCACCGGGTACGAGAGCCCGACGATTGAGGACATCCGCAACTTCCGCCAGATGGGCAGCCCTTGCGCGGGCCACCCCGAGAACTTCCTGCTCGAAGGCGTGGAGTGCACGACCGGTCCGCTGGGCCAGGGCCTGGCGATGGCGGTCGGCATGGCGATGGCCGAGCGTCAGCTCAATGCAACCTTCGGCGATGACCTCGTTGACCACAACACCTGGGTCATCGCGGGCGACGGCTGCCTCATGGAAGGCATCAACCACGAGGCGATCGGCCTTGCCGGCACGCTGGGCCTGGGCAAGCTCAAGGTCCTGTGGGACGACAACGACATCACCATCGACGGCAAGACCGGCCTGTCGACCTCGGAAGACATCCCCGCGCGCTACCGCGCTTCGGGTTGGGACGTCTTCTCGTGCGACGGCCACGACTTCGCCGACATCGAGCGTGCGCTGGCGGAGGCCGCGGCTTCGGACAAGCCTACGCTGGTCGGCTGCAAGACCGTCATCGGCAAGGGCGCGCCCAACAAGCAGGGCGGCTCGGGCGTCCATGGCTCGCCGCTCGGCGCGGACGAGATCGCGGCAGCGCGCGAAGTCCTGGGCTGGAGCGCGGAACCCTTCGTGATCCCCGAGGACATCCTTGCCGACTGGCGTTCGCTCGGTGCCAAGGGCGCCGAGGCGCGCGAAGCCTGGGAAGCGCGCAAGGTCGCGAACCCCGAGGCGGCCGAGTTCAGCCGCCGCATGGCCGGCGAACTGCCGGACACTGAGGAAGTCGCCAAGACCTTCGCCGGCTGGCTGGAAGGCGATGCCAACGTCGCCACCCGCAAGGCCTCGGAGAACTGCCTCAACGTGCTCGCCCCGGCGCTGCCCGAGATGATCGGCGGTTCGGCCGACCTTACCGGCTCGAACAACACCAAGGCCAAGTGCCAGGAGCCGTTCACGGCCGAGAACTACGCCGGTCGCTACGTCTATTACGGCATCCGCGAATTCGGCATGGCCGCGGCAATGAACGGCATGGCGCTGCACGGCGGCGTGATCCCCTACGGCGGCACGTTCCTGATCTTCTCGGACTACTGCCGCAACGCGATCCGCCTTTCGGCGCTGCAGCAGGTCCGCGCGATCTACGTGCTGACCCATGACAGCATCGGTCTTGGCGAAGACGGTCCCACCCACCAGCCGGTGGAACAGGTCATGTCGCTGCGCCTGATCCCGAACCTCAACGTCTTCCGCCCGGCCGACGTGATCGAGACGGCGGAGTGCTGGAACATCGCGCTGCAGACCCAGGAAACGCCCTCGGTCCTCGCGCTGACCCGCCAGAACCTGCCGCAGCTGCGCACGTCGGGCGAGATGCTCTCGGCGCGCGGCGCCTACACGCTGCGCGCGGCGGAAGGGGACCGCAAGGTCATCCTCATCGCCAGCGGTTCGGAAGTCGAGCTGGCCTGCACCGTGCGCGACGAACTCCAGGCCCAGGGCATCGGCGCGGACGTCGTCTCGATGCCGTGTATGGAGCTCTTCGACGCGCAGGAAGAGGCCTACAAGCACGAAGTGCTGCCCCACGATCCCTCGATCCTCAAGGTCTCCATCGAGGCCGGCACGACGATGGGTTGGGAGCGCTACACCGCGACAAGCCGCAATGGCGGCCTCAATATCGGTCTGGACCGTTTCGGCGCGTCGGCCCCGGCCCAGGATCTGTTCGCTCGCTTCGGCTTCTCGGCCGCTTCGATCGTTCCCAAGGTCCTCGAAAAGCTTAGCGTCTAAGGAGGAGATTTGAATATGGCGACCAAGGTTGCGATCAACGGTTTCGGACGTATCGGGCGTCTTGTGGCCCGCGCTATTCTCGAACGTCCCGACTGCGGTCTGGAACTGGTCTCGATCAACGACCTGGCCGACACCAAGTCGAACGCTCTCCTCTTTGGCTTTGATACCACGCACGGGCGCTTCCCGGGCACGGTCGAGGCCGGTGAAGGCAAGATCATCGTCAACGGCAAGGAAATCGCCGTGACCGCCGAGCGCAACCCGGGTGACCTGCCGCACGCCGCGCAGGGCATCGACATCGTGCTCGAGTGCACCGGTATCTTCCAGTCGAAGGAGGCCTCGCAGCCCCACCTCGACGCCGGTGCCAAGCGCGTGCTGATCTCGGCTCCGGCCACGGGCGTCGACAACACCGTCGTCTTCGGTGTGAACCACGAGACGCTGACGGCCGACCACATCGTCGTGTCGAACGCCTCGTGCACCACCAACTGCCTGGCGCCCGTCGCCAAGGTCCTGAACGACACCGTCGGTATCGAGCGTGGCTTCATGACCACGATCCACTCGTACACCAACGACCAGCGCATGCTCGACCAGATGCACAAGGATCTGCGTCGCGCCCGTGCAGGCGCTGCCAACATGATCCCGACCACCACCGGCGCTGCCCGTGCGGTCGGTCTCGTGCTGCCGGAACTGAAGGGCAAGCTCGACGGTTCGTCGGTGCGTGTCCCGACCCCCAACGTCAGCCTCGTCGACCTGTGCTTCGTGCCCCAGAAGGACACGACGGTCGAAGAGATCAACGCGGCGCTCAAGGCGGCTGCCGAAGGTCCGATGAAGGGCGTTCTCGCCTACACCGACCAGCCGCTGGTCTCCTCGGACTTCAACCACTACCCGGCCTCGTCGACCGTCGACAGCCTGGAAACGGCGGTCATGGAAGGCAAGTTCGTGCGCGTCGTGTCGTGGTACGACAACGAGTGGGGCTTCTCGAACCGCATGCTCGACACCGCAGGGGCGATGGCGAAGTTCCTCTGAACGTGATGTCGGCTTACGGCACGCTCCAGGGCATTGCGCGGCGAACGCGTTCGCGTGCGCCCATGGAGACCGTGCCGCAGGCCGAAGTGACAATCGCCGCGGGAATCCAGGGGGATTCCCGCGGCGTTGCACGTGAGGGCAAGGTTCCGCGCCGCCAGGTCGCGCTGATCGAGGCGGAAAGCTGGCAGGCGGCGATGGATGAACTCGGGCTCATGCCGGGCATGGAACTGCCCTGGTATGCGCGCCGGGCGAACCTGTGCGTGGCGGGCCTGCGTCTCCCGCGCGAAGCGGGCCACGTGCTCGCGATCGGGCCGACCTGCCGGATCGAGACAACCCTGGAATGCGATCCATGCAGCCGCATGGACGAGATAGCGCCCGGGCTCATGGCCGCGCTGACGCCGGACTGGCGTGGTGGCGTGCTGGGCCGGGTCATACGCGACGGACCCGTCTCCGTCGGTGACGAGGTGAGGATACTTAGATGAGCGCTTTCAAGACTCTGGATGACCTTGGCGATGTGGCTGGCAAGGTTGCGCTGGTGCGCGTGGACCTGAACCTGCCGATGCAGGACGGGCTCGTGACCGACGCGACCCGCATCCGCGCCGCGGTGCCCACCATCAACGACCTGTGCGCCAAGGGCGCGAAGGTCCTGTTGCTCGCGCACTTCGGCCGCCCCAAAGGCGAGCGCCACTCGCAGATGTCGCTCTCGATGGTCGTGGGCGCGGTCGAGAAGGTGCTGGGCAAGGAAGTGATGTTCGTGCCCGAGATCGCCGGTGACGTCGTCGCGCAGACGGTGGGTATCCTCAAGGGCGGCGATGTCGCCATTCTCGAGAACACCCGCTTCTGGAAGGGCGAGGAAAAGAACGATCCCGAACTGGCCAAGGCGATTGCGGCCAACGCCGATTTCTACGTGAACGACGCCTTCTCGGCCGCGCACCGTGCGCACGCCACCACCGAAGGTCTCGCCCACGTGCTTCCCGCTTATGCAGGCCGTTCGATGCAGGCCGAACTCGAAGCGCTCGACAAGGCGCTGGGCGCGCCGGAGAAGCCGGTGGCGGCGGTCGTGGGCGGCGCGAAGGTCTCGTCCAAGCTCGACGTGCTCAAGCACCTTGTCACCCAGGTCGATCACCTGATGATCGGTGGCGGCATGGCCAACACCTTCCTCGCCGCAAAGGGCGTGGACGTGGGCAAGTCGCTGTGTGAGCACGATCTTCTGGACACTGCCACGGACATCCTCGCCAATGCCGAGGCGAGCGGGTGCACCGTGCATCTGCCCTACGAGGTGGTTGTCTCCAAGGAATTCGCAGCCAACCCGGAATCGCTGCGCACCTGCAACGTGCACGAAGTCGCGCCCGACGAGATGATCCTTGATGCCGGGCCGCTCGCGGTCGAGGCTTTGGCCGACGCGCTCAAGACCTGCCGCACGCTAGTCTGGAACGGCCCGCTTGGCGCCTTCGAGATGGAGCCCTTCGATGCCGCGACCGTCTCGCTGGCCCGCACGGCCGCTGCGCTCACCATCGAGGGCACGCTGACGTCGGTCGCGGGCGGCGGAGACACGGTCTCGGCTCTGAACCACGCTGGAGTGGCCGAGGACTTCTCGTACATCTCGACCGCGGGTGGGGCTTTCCTGGAATGGATGGAAGGCAAGGAACTGCCTGGCGTCGCGGCGCTCTCGGCCTGACAGGTCCGGGCCGCGAGGAACATCGCGGCCCATCATTCTGCACTGCAGCGAGGGTAGAGCGCAAGGAAGCCGGATCCACGAGGAGGCGTGATCCGGTCGCTCGGCTCTCGGCATATTGGCTATTCGCCGTAACCTGGCCCCCACCCACCCCGGTGCGGAGGTATTGTATCCTCGCGATACATGGTTGCACCTTTGCCGCAGTTGCGAATTTCTCAGGCGGGCTCTAGCCTGCCATCCACACGACGCATGACTTGAGGAGGAGTTTTATGCAGGTTTCGGAAATGACGGCCAAAATGGCCGACGGTGACGGTTTTATCGCCGCGCTGGACCAGAGCGGCGGGTCGACCCCCAAGGCGCTCAAGGGCTATGGCATCGAGGATGATGCCTGGGCCTCGGAAGAAGAGATGTTCGGCCTCATCCACGAGATGCGCAGCCGCATCATCTCCTCGCCGGTCTTCACGGGCGAGAAGGTCATCGGTGCGATCCTGTTCGAGCGCACAATGGACGGCACCGTGGGCGGCGTGCCGACCCCGGCCGCGCTGATCGCCAAGGGCATCGTTCCCTTCATCAAGATCGACAAGGGCCTTGAGGACGAGGCCAACGGCGTGCAGCTGATGAAGCCGATGCCCACGCTCGATGCGCTGCTCGAGCGTTCCAGCGCGCTCGGCGTCTTCGGCACCAAGGAGCGTTCGGTGATCCACTCGGCCAACGCCGAAGGTATCGCCGCCGTGGTCAAGCAGCAGTTCGAAATCGGCGCACAGGTCATCTCGCACGGCATGATGCCCATCATCGAGCCCGAGGTGAACATCAAGAGCGAGACGCGCGCGGATTGCGATACGATCCTCTGCGCGGAAATCCTCAAGAACCTCGACGCGCTGCCCGAGGGGCAGAAGGTCATGCTCAAGCTCTCGCTGCCGGTCGTGCCGGGCACGTTCGACGCGCTCGTCGATCACCCCAAGGTTCTGCGCGTGGTGGCGCTTTCGGGCGGTTTCTCGCGCGACGAGGCCTGTGTCGAACTGGCTAGGAACAAGGGCATCATCGCCAGCTTCAGCCGCGCGCTCCTGTCCGAACTGCGCGCGCAGATGAGCGACGATGAATTCGACGCCGCGCTCGGTGAGGCGATCGATGCGATCTACAAGGGCTCGACCCAGAAGGTCGCGGCCGCGGCCGCAGCCTGATCGCCGCCGCGGCGTGCTGGCCGCGCCATGACGGAATAGGCGGGGCGCTTTCCTCTGGGAAGGCGCCCCGTTTCGTTTCGGCTTGGCCCATGTCGCGAGGCGCTTCCCTT
Source organism: Novosphingobium sp. MBES04 (assembly GCF_000813185.1). NCBI lineage: Bacteria > Pseudomonadati > Pseudomonadota > Alphaproteobacteria > Sphingomonadales > Sphingomonadaceae > Novosphingobium > Novosphingobium sp. MBES04. The sequence continues at coordinate 682,496 of NZ_DF850489.1, forward strand.
GGAGAGCGGATTTTCCTAAGGGACAGGTCATGACCGACGACACCGATATCGAACGCGAACCTACGCAGCTTTACCTGATTTCGCCGCTGGAGGTGGGAGGCGACTTCCCCCAGCGCCTGGAGCGTGCGCTCGACGCTGGAGAGGTCGCGGCTTTCCAGTTTCGCGTGAAGGATATCGACCAGCATGAGGCGGTGCGTCTGGCTGAGCCGTTGCAGGCGATCTGTGCCGCGCGGGGCGTCGCTTTCATCGTCAACGATTCGATCAGCCTCGCCAAGCGCCTCAAGGCCGATGGCGTGCATCTGGGGCAGGACGACGACACCGTTGAGGAAGCGCGCAAGGCCCTGGGCATGGATGCGCAGATCGGGGTGACCTGCCACGACAGCCGTCACCTCGCCATGGAAGCGGGCGATGCGGGCGCGGATTACGTTGCCTTCGGAGCTTATTTCCCGACGACCACGAAGGAAACCAAGCACGTCGCGGGCACGGACCTGCTCGAATGGTGGCAAGCCATCTTCGAGATTCCGTGCGTCGCCATCGGCGGCATCACGCCGGAAAACTGCGTGGATCTGGTCCGCAAGGGCGCCGACTTTATCGCGGTTTCGGGCGCAGTCTGGAACGGGGATGAGGCCGAGGCTGTGGCCGCGTTCACCAAGGCCATTGCCGAGGGCACAGCGCACATGACCTGATCGGCTATCCCGGCGTGCATGGCCGATCAGGTCATGTGCGCTGTGCCCTCCAGGATCCGCCGCACCAGTTCGGCCTTTCCGCGCACGCCCAGCTTGGCGTAGATGCGCTTGGAGTAGTTGCGCGCCGTCTCGACGGTCAGGCCCATGGCCTGTGCGGCTTCGGCAATGCTGAGCCCTTCCGACAGTTTCAGGGCCAGTTCGGCCTCGCGCGGGGGCAGGGCGTGCAGGGCGGTGAGGCGGGCCTGGGCGTCGTCTGACGGCGCGTGGGGGAGGGCGAAGACGGCGAGAAAGCGCGCCGTGCTCGCAGGGGCCGGGTCATCGTCCAGCGCGATGCGTTGCACCAGGGCTTCAACCCGCGGAGAATCGCTCAGGAGCACAGGCCGCGGCGCGGCTGCCTTATCCCGCGCGAGCTCGTCGATTGCGCTGAGCAGGCCGCGTTCGACTGGACGCGCCAGGCCAAGGAGGCGCTCCCCTCTGCGTGGAGGCTGGCCATAACGCGCGCTCCACCATGTCTGTGTTTGCGCACTGAGGTCGACGAGGCGGCCGTCGGCATCGAAGGTCATCCAGCCATTTCCCGAGCGCGCCATTCCGGCCGCGTTGATCCGGGCACTGTCACGCGCGGCGTCGAGATCCCGTCCCGAGCGCAGCGCTTCGGCAACATAAGGAGCCAGATTCGACAGCAGCGCGCTGTCGCTCGCGCTGCAGGGGCTCGTGCGGGCAAGCACCAGCCAGGCATCGAGACCGGGATCGGCGAGGATACGCACGATCCGCTCGTCGGCCAGGCCAAGGTCGCGCAGTTCACGCCAGCGCTGGGCCCTGAGTACCGGGTCGTGATCGACGAGTTCGCCCAGCGCGTAGACGCGTCCGGGACGCAGGCTGTCGTAGTGGGCGCGGTCGAGGTCGAACAGCGCCGAACTGCCCGTGACGGGGCTTCCGGTCGGAAGAGGATCTCCCGCGTGAAACTCGGTGATCGGAGCTTTGCCGAGGCCGCCCTGGCGCGTGAGAAGGGCAATATAGCGCGCGCCGGTGCGCCTCCGCAGGCGCTCCAGGAACGTGGAAAAGCGCGGCGTTTCGCGCATGGCTCCCAGCAGCGGGAGCAGCAGATCTGTCTCGTCGGAGCTCGTCAGGGCCATACCCTCCCATATGGGAGGTTCGCGCCGCTGTCATCCCTGTAGGTTCAGGCTATTCCCGTTCCCAGGCGCTGTCGCCCGGGGGACGCGCACGGCTCGAAGAGGGAGTTCGATGAAGAAACTGACGCATCTTGAAAGGCTGGAAGCGGAAAGCATCCAGATCATCCGCGAGGTCGCCGCCGAGGCCGACAAGCCGGTCATGCTCTACTCGGTGGGCAAGGACAGCGCGGTGATGCTCCACCTTGCGCGCAAGGCCTTCTATCCCTCGCCGCCGCCGTTCCCGCTGCTCCACGTCGACACGACCTGGAAGTTCAAGGCCATGTACGACCTGCGCGACAAGATGGCCGAGATGTCGGGCATGGAACTGCTCGTCTACAACAACCCCGAAGCCAAGGAAAAGGGCATCAACCCCTTCGACCATGGCTCGCTTCACACCGACATGTGGAAGACCGAAGGGCTGAAGCAGGCGCTCGACAAGTACGGTTTCGATGCCGCCTTCGGCGGGGCCCGCCGCGACGAGGAAAAGAGCCGCGCCAAGGAGCGTATCTTCTCGTTCCGCACGTCCTCGCACGGCTGGGACCCGAAGAACCAGCGCCCCGAGCTGTGGAACCTCTACAACGCGAAGAAGGCGCGCGGCGAATCGATCCGCGTCTTCCCGATCTCGAACTGGACCGAGCTCGACGTGTGGCAGTACATCCGCCTCGAGAACATCCCCATCGTGCCGCTCTACTTCGCCGAGAAGCGCCCGACCTTCGAGTGGGAAGGTGGCCTGTTCATGGCCGATGATCCCGAGCGCTTGGAAAAGGTCCTGGGCTACATGCCCGAGATCACCGAGAAGTCGATCCGCTTCCGCACGCTTGGCTGCTTCCCGCTGACCGGCGCGGTCGAGAGCGAAGCCTCGACGCTGACCGAGGTCATCCAGGAGACGCTCCTGACCACCACCAGTGAGCGGCAGGGCCGCGTGATCGACAAGGATGCCGGCGGTGCCGGTATGGAAGTCAAGAAGCAGCAGGGGTACTTCTGATGGCCGATATCGAGACCAAAGAGGCCGCATACGTCGTCGACAAGCTGATCGCCGAGGACATCGACAGCTATCTCGACCAGCACGAACACAAGACCATGCTGCGCTTCATTACCTGTGGCAGCGTGGATGACGGCAAGTCGACCCTGATCGGGCGCCTGCTCTACGATTCGAAGATGATCTTCGAGGACCAGCTCGACGCGCTCGCCAACGACTCCAAGAAGGTCGGCACGCAGGGGCAGGAGATCGACTTCGCGCTCCTCGTCGACGGCCTCGCCGCCGAACGTGAGCAGGGCATCACCATCGACGTCGCCTACCGCTTCTTCAACACCGAGAAGCGCAAGTTCATCGTCGCCGACTGCCCGGGCCACGAGCAGTACACGCGCAACATGGTGACCGGCGCCTCGACCTCGGACCTCGCCGTCATCCTGATTGACGCGCGCAAGGGCGTGCTCGTCCAGACTCGTCGCCATAGCTACCTCTGCAAGCTTCTGGGCGTGAAGAACATCGTCCTGGCCGTCAACAAGATGGATCTTGTCGACTACAGCCAGGAGGTCTTCGACAAGATCCTCGCCGACTACCGCGAGTTCGCCGAATCGATCGGCATCGAGAACTTCACGGCGATGCCGATCTCGGGCTACAAGGGTGACAACATCACTACGCTTTCCGAGAACACGCCCTGGTACAAGGCCCCGGAATACGCCGGTGTTCCGCTTATCGAGCACTTGGAGACCGTCGAAGTCCTGACCTCGGACGATGCGGACAAGCCGTTCCGCATGCCGGTGCAGTGGGTGAACCGTCCCAACCTCGACTTCCGCGGCTTCTCGGGTCAGATCGCGACCGGCGTGGTCAAGCCCAAGGACAAGATCCGCGTTCTGCCTTCGGGCAAGACCAGCACCGTCTCCAAGATCGTCACCTTCGATGGCGAGCTGGAAGAGGCCGGGGCCGGTCAGTCGGTGACGATCTGCTTCGAGGACGAGATCGACTGCTCGCGCGGTTCGGTGATCTCAGTCGCCGATGCGCCGCCGCAGACCGCCGACCAGTTCGAATCGACCTTCGTGTGGATGGCGGACGAGGCGATGGTGCCGGGCCGTGCCTACTGGATGAAGATCGGTACGCAGATGGTGTCGGCCTCGGTTGCCGAACCCAAGTACGAGATCAACGTCAACACGATGGAAGAGCTGGCGGCCAAGACGCTTGAGCTCAACTCCATCGGCGTGGCCGAGATGACGACCGACAAGCAGATCGTCTTCGAGCCCTACACCGAGAACCGCCAGCTTGGCGGCTTCATCCTGATCGACAAGATGACCAACGCGACGGTCGCGGCGGGCATGATCAACTTCAGCTTGCGCCGTTCGCAGAACGTCCACTGGCAGGCGGTCGACATCAGCCGCACGCAGCACGCCGCGCTCAAGAACCAGAAGCCGGCCGTGCTGTGGTTCACGGGGCTCTCGGGTTCGGGCAAGTCGACGATTGCCAACATGGTCGAGAAGAAGCTGCACCGGATGAACCGGCACACCTTCCTGCTCGATGGCGACAACGTGCGCCACGGTCTCAACAAGGACCTGGGCTTCACCGAGAGCGACCGCATCGAGAACATCCGCCGCGTGGGCGAGGTCTCCAAGCTGATGACCGATGCCGGCCTGATCGTGATCACTGCGTTCATCTCGCCGTTCCAGGCCGACCGTGAGCTGGTGCGCGCGATGCTGCCCGAGGGCGAGTTCCTCGAGGTCTTCATCGACACGCCGCTCAAGGTTGCCGAAGCGCGCGACGTGAAGGGCCTCTACAAGAAGGCCCGTGCCGGTGAGCTCAAGAACTTCACGGGCATCGACAGCCCCTATGAAGCTCCGCGCAATCCTGAAATCCGCATCGACACGACCAAACTTTCGCCAGAAGAGGCGGCAGACCTGATCGTCGACACGCTGCTGGGAGACGTCTGATGACGATGACCGACGGCGACCTTGCGGCGCATCTCGCCAACGTTGCGGGCAAGATCCTCATCGAGGTGCGCGAATCCGGCATGTTCGAGGGCAAGTCCCTCGGCAAGGCCGGCGACCAGACGGCCAACCAGTTCCTCGTTCACGCGCTGCGCGAGCAGCGCGCCGAGGACGGCCTTCTCTCCGAAGAGGAGAAGGACAACGCCGAGCGTCTCGCCAAGGAGCGCGTGTGGATCGTCGATCCGGTCGACGGCACGCGTGAATATGGCGAAGCGCGCGCCGACTGGGCGGTCCATGTCGGCATGGCGGTAAACGGCGTGCCGACGCTGGGCGCGGTCGCGCTGCCAGGGGCCGACATGGTGCTGCGTTCGGATCAGCCGGGTGAAATCCCGGCTGCGCCCGAGAAGCTGCGCATGGTGGTCAGCCGCACGCGTCCAGCCAAGGAAGCGACCGGCGTGTGCGAGGCCATCGGCGGCGAGCTCGTCCCGATGGGCTCGGCGGGCGCCAAGGCTATGGCGATCCTGCGCGGCGAAGCGGACATCTACCTGCACTCGGGCGGCCAGTACGAGTGGGATAGCTGCGCGCCCGCAGCGGTCGCACTGGGCTGGGGCCTTCATGCCTCGCGCATCGATGGCAGCCCGCTCGTCTACAACCAGGAAGACGTCTACATGCCCGACCTGCTGATCTGCCGGAAGGAGCATGCCGAGATGGTGCTGGAGAAGGTCAAGGCCTTCCTCTGACACCCCATGTCCACGAAAACGTGAAAGGCCCGTCCCGGGATGCCGGGGCGGGCCTTTCACGTTTCGGATGGGGCGCGGCTCTGTCCGGCCGGGATCAGCTCTCGCTGGCGTTGGCGTGGATGCGGTCCATGAATGCGCACATCTGTTCCAGTTCGCCGTCGCTGAAACCCTTGAAGAGCTGGGCCTCGTTCTCGGTTGCGGCCTCGCCCAGAGCGGCGAGTACCGGGGCGGCTGCCTCGGTCACGTAGACGACACGCGCGCGCCGATCGTCCTCCTTGGCGCGGCGCTCAAGCAGGCCTTCCTGGCACAGCTTGTCGATAAGGCGCCCGGCCGAGGCTTCGGACATGTCGAGATACTCGGCGATGCAGCGCTGGGTCGAGCCGGGATAGCGTGCGACAATCGCGATCATCGTCCATTGCGAGCGGGTGGCCTGGAGTGAAGCGGCCTTCCGGTCGAAGGAATTGCGCAGCAACCGGGCGAGGACGGAAAGGCGGATGCCGACCTGCCGCTGCAGCGAATCTGTCTCTGTAAACAGCGATTTCATGGTCTTGCCGGTGCTGGCATCCGGCGCATTCGTGCTCACGTCTCGTTCCTCGTAGTCGCGCATCGCCCGCGCAGGTCACAGGGGACGTGCCCCGTGGTGAAAGGCGGCACGCATGGTGCATCGCCGCCCATCGCGTGTCGCGCACGCGGGGTCAAGTGGACGCGCGCTGCGCCGATTGCATGGGCGGGTGCCTAGTTTGCGGCCTCGTCGGGGCGCGGCTGACTTACCCACTCGCCGCCGAGCACGCGGTAGAGCGTGATGCGGTTGACCGCGCGGGCAAGTCGCATGCCCACTTCGGCCTGCCGCGCGGCATAGAGGCTGCGCTGGGCATCAAGGTTCTCCAGCGAACTGGCCATGCCCTGCCGGTAGGTGACCTCGACGAGGCGCGCGTTGTCGGCGGAGACTTCGGTGAAGTTGGTGGCCGCATCCAGCCGCTCGGCGATGGTCCCCTGGTCGGCGAGCGCGTCGGCGGTCTCGCGAAAGGCGGTCTGGATCGCACCTTCGTAGGTTGCAAGCGCGGCGTCGCGCTGGGCCTTGGCAACGCCGACATTGGCGCTGCGGCCGCCCGCGTTGAAGATCGACCATTCGCCGTTGCCGCCGTAGCTGGTGGAGCGCGACGCCTCGTCGAAGAGACCGGAGAGCGACTGCGCGGCAAAGCCGGTCAGAGCCGAGAGCGAGATGGTGGGGAAGAGCTGCGCGCGTGCAACACCGATGTTGGCGTTGGCGGCCCGCAGCGAATACTCGGCCTCCAGCACATCGGGGCGGCTGAGCAGGATGGTCGTATCGGCGCTGGCCGGGACTTCGGCAAGCGCGGCGTTGACGCGCGTGATGCTGCCTGGAAGCGCGCTTTCGTCGAAGTCCGCGCCGACGAGCAGGCGAAGGGCGTTGACGTCCTGGGCAAGCGCGGTCTTCTGGGCGGCCAGGTCGCTGCGCGCGGTTTCGAGCACTTGCTGGGCCTGACGCAGTTCGCTGCGCGCCGCGATCCCCCCTTCGAGGCGTGCCTGGGTCAGGCGCACGCTTTCCCCGGCGATGCGCGCGGTGTCTTCGGCGATGCGCAGCAGTTCACGGTCCGCGGCGTAGGTCGCCCAGCCTTGCGCGATGTCGGCAACGAGGCCGAGCTGTACGGTGCGTGCGGCCGCTTCGGTCGAAAGTGCAGTGTTGACCTGCGCGGCGGTGGCGTTCTTGAGCCGCCCGAACAGGTCGAGCTCGAAATTCGAGACGCCGCCGCGAAGGGCGTAGGACCAGCCGTTGAGGCCGAAGCCGCCGCCCGTCTCCTGGTGGGTGGCGGATGCGGTGGTGGCAAGCGCCGGGAACTGGTTGGCCCGCGTTACCTTCACCTGGGCTCGGGCCGCTGCGATATTGGCCGCCGCGACCCTGAGGTTGCGGTTGTTCTCGAGCGCCTGTGCGATCAACTCCTGCAGCGCGGGGTCCTCGAAGACCTCGGCATAGGTGAGCGGGTGGGGCTCGGCGCTCACCGTGTCACGATAGGCTTCGCCGTCGGGCCATGTCTGGGGCACCGGGCTGTCGGGCTGGACGTACTTGGGGGCCATCGAACAGGCGCCCAGCAGGGCGGCGCTAAGAAGGGCGCTCGTGCGCCTCAGATGCGAGCGGACGATGCGCGTCGACGGCCTCATGCCGCGTCTCCTGCGTTGGAGGCTTTTTTCTCGCGGCGCGTTTCGAGGCGGGCGCGGGCGGCGGCGAGGCCGTCGCGTACGCTGCGGCGCACGATCACGAAGAACAGCGGGATGAAGAAGATCGCAAGAATCGTCGCGGTCAACATGCCGCCCACGACCGAGGTGCCGATGGCGATGCGGCTGTTGGCGCCCGCACCCGAGGCGGTCGCGAGCGGGATCACGCCGAAGATGAAGGCGAAGCTCGTCATCAGGATCGGGCGCAGGCGGATGCGCGCGGCTTCGACCGCGGCCTCAATCACGCGCATGCCCTGACGCTCGGCGTGTTCGGCAAATTCGATCATCAGGATGGCGTTCTTCGCGGCGAGGCCCATCGTGGTGAGCAGGCCGATCTGCAGGTAGACGTCGTTCTCCAGCCCGCGCAGCGTAACCGCAAGGATCGCGCCCAGGAGGCCCAGCGGAATGATCAGGATCACCGCAATCGGGATCGACCAGCTTTCATAGAGCGCGGCAAGGCACAGGAACACGACCAGCAGCGAGAGCGCATAGAGCAGCGGCGCTTGCCCCGAGGAGAGGCGCTCCTGATAGGAGGAGCCCGCCCAGGCGACCGAGATGCCCTGGAACTGGTGGGAGAGCTCTTCCATCACGTCCATCGCCGTACCCGAGCTGACCCCGTCGGCGGGCGTGCCCGAGAATTCGTAGGCCATCAGGCCGTTGAAGCGCGAGGTGGAACTGGGCGCGGTCGACCAGCTGGTTTTCGCAAAGGCGGAGAAGGGCACCATCTGGTTGTCCGAGCCACGCACGAACCACTTGTAGAGGTCTTCCGGGCGCGAGCGCGAATCCGCCTCGCCCTGGACGTAGACGCGCTTCACGCGGCCCTTGTCGATGAAGTCGTTGACGTAAGTACCACCCCAGGCGGTCTGCAGTGTCGAATTCACGTTGGCGGGCGTCAGGCCATAGGCCGTGAGCGCGGCAATGTTGTTGTCGACCTTGAGCGTGGACACCTCGGGAAGGTCGGAGAGGCGCACGCTGGAGAGGCGCTCGTCGGCCTGGGCGGCGGCGAGCAACTGGTCGCGCACTTCCTGGAACTTCTCGCGCGTCAGGCCAGACTGGTTCTGCAGCTCCATGGTGAAGCCCGAGGACTGACCAAGGCCGCGGATCGCGCCGGGCACGAGGACGAAGACCTGGGCATTGCGCAGCTTGGCAAAGGCCTGGTTGGCGCGTGCGACAATCGCGGTCGCGGCCTGGTCGGGGCGCGTGCGCTCGGACCAGTCGCGCAGGCGGATGAAGCTGGAGCCGGCGTTCTGGCCCGATCCGCCCGGACCGCCGCCCGAGATGGCGAACAGGCCGGTGATGTTTTCGGCTTCTTCCTTGAGGAAGTACTGCTCGACGATATGCTGGATGTCCTGGGTTTTCGAGAGCGGCGTGCCCGAGGGCAGGCGCCACTGGACCATGATGTCGCCCTGGTCCTCGTTCGGGAGGAAGCCGGTGGGCAGGCGCTGGAACAGGAAGAAGGTGCCTGCACAGATGAGGGCGAAAAGTGTGAGCCAGCGCCACTTGTGGGCGACCACCGTCTCGACCTGACGCGCGTAGGCATCGCTCATCCTGTCAAACGAGCGGTTGAACCAGGTGTGGAACTTCTCCCAGGCGCGCGCGAGCCAGGGCAGATGACGTTCGGTCCAGGTCTTCTTGCGGTCAGGGGCCCGGTTCTTGCCCTTGAGAAGCTGCGCGCACAGCGCCGGGCTGAGCACGAGGGCAACAAGCACCGAGAGGACCATGGCCGCCACGATGGTGAGCGAGAACTGGCGGTAGATGACGCCGGTGGAGCCCCCGAAGAAGGCCATCGGCAAGAACACGGCCGAAAGCACGAGGCCAATCGCGATCAGCGCGACCTGGATTTCCTTCATGGATTCCAGGGTCGCATCGCGCGCGCTCATGCCCGGATTTTCCTCAAGCAGGCGCTCGACGTTCTCGACCACGACGATGGCGTCATCGACGAGGAGGCCGATCGCCAGGACAAGGCCGAACAGCGTCAATGTGTTGAGCGAGAAGCCCATGAGGTAGAAGATGGCAAAGGTGCCCAGCAGCACGACCGGAACGGCAATCGCCGGGATCAGCGTTGCGCGCCAGCTCTGCAGGAACACGAACATGACGATCACGACGAGGATGATCGCCTCGAACAGGGCCTTTTCGACCTCGTCGACCGAAAGCTGGATGAACTTGGTGCTGTCGCGGCCGTACTCGAACTCGATGCCCTCGGGCATGTTCTGCGCGAGTTCCTCGACCTTGGCCTTGACCCGTTGCGCGGTGGCAAGGGCGTCGGCGCCCGGCGAGAGCGAGACGGACAGGCCTGCGCCCGGGAAACCGTTGTAGTTGGTGACGACCGAGTAGCTTTCGGCGCCCATCTCGACACGGCCAAGATCCCCCACCGTGACGGTCGAACCGTCAGGGTTGCTCTTCACCACGATGGCCCGGAACTGTTCGGCGGTCTGCAGGCGCGAGCCGGCGGTGACCGTGGCGGTCAGGGCCTGATCGTCCGGTGCGGGCAGATCGCCCACGCTGCCTGCGGCCACTTCGGTGTTCTGGGCCTGAATCGCCGAGACGACGTCGGCTGGGATCAGCGAGACGGCCGAAAGCTTGCGCGGATCGAGCCAGATGCGCATCGCGTGGGGCGCGCCAAAGACGTTGACCTCGCCCACACCCTCGACGCGTGAGAGCGGGTCCTGGATGTTGGAGGTGAGGTAGTCGGAAACGTCCTGGTTGGAGCGGTTGCCGGTCGAATCGTAGACCGAGACGACCATCAGCTGGTCCGGGTTCGACTTGGTGACGCGCACGCCCTGCGCCTGCACGGCCTGGGGCAGGCGCGAGAGCGCGGACTGGACCTTGTTCTGGACCTGGACCTGCGCAATGTCGGGATCGGTGCCCTTGGCGAAGATCGCGCTGATCGAGGCGCGGCCGCGGTTGCTCGACTGCGAGCTGAAATAGAGAAGTCCGTCGATACCGGTCAGGTTCTGCTCGATGACCTGGGTGACGCTGTTCTCGATGGTTTCGGCCGAGGCGCCGGTGTAGGTCGCGCTGATGTTGACCTGGGTCGGCGCGATGTCAGGGTACTGTTCGTTGGGCAGGAACATGAGCGCGCCGAGCCCGGCGAGCATGACCACGATGGCAAGCACCCATGCGAAGATGGGGCGGTCGATGAAGATCCGTGACATGGGGGCTTAGCGACCCTGCCCGGCAGGCTTGGGGCGTTCGACCGGCTGCGGCTGCGAAGCGGCCACGGCCTTGACCGGCATGCCCTGCCTGAGGCCGTTGAGGCCCTGCACGATGATCCTGTCGCCCTTCTTCAGGCCCTTGGTGACGACGAAGAACTCCTTGTAGGTGCGCCCGGCATCGAGGTTGCGGCGCACCGCCTTGCCGTCCGGCCCCGCCAGCATGACGTACCCGGTCCCGTCGAAGTCGCGCTGGACGGCGCCCTGGGGAACGAGGAAGGCGCCCGGGTTGCGGGCCTGGTCGAAGATGGCGGTTGCGAACATGCCGGGCAGCAGCAGCCCTTCGGGATTGGGGAACTGCGCGCGCAGGGTGACCGTGCCGGTGTCCTGATTGACGGTCACTTCGGAGAACTGGACCCGGCCGGGTAACCCGTAGTCGGTGCCGTCGTCGAGCTGGAGGCGCACTTCGGTGCTGCCCGGCTCTGCGCCGCCCTGGCTCAGCTGACGGCGCAGCGCGATAAGTTCGGAGGCTGACTGCTGCATGTCGACGTACATCGGGTCGGTGCGCTGGATCACCGCCATGGGATCGGCCTGGCTGTCGCTGACGAGTGCGCCGACGGTGACGAGGTTGCGTCCGATGGTGCCCGAGATCGGGGCGGGGACGGTGGAGAAGCGCAAGTTGACGCGCGCGGTCTCCAGCGCGGCGCTGGCCTGGGCGATGGCGGCCTGCGCCACGCCTGCATCGGCCTTGGCGTCGGTGTAGTCCTGCCGGGCGACAGCTTCCATCTCGGCAAGCGGCTTGAGGCGCGCGGCGCGGGCCTTGGCGGATTCGGCGGTGGCCTTCGCGCTGGCGAGGTTGGCTTCCGCTTCATGGACGGCCGCGCGGTAGAGGCTGGGGTCGATCTGGTAGAGAGGTTGCCCGGCCCGGACGGTGGAGCCCTGCGTGAAGTAGATCTTCTTGATGACGCCGGTTACCTGCGGGCGCACTTCGGAGGTCTCGTAGGCGACCGTGCGTGCGTTCAGCGATACCGGCATCGGTACCGTGCTCGGCTTGGCCTCAATGATCCCCACTTCGACTTCGCGCCCGCCCATTCCGGGTCCTGCTTCCTGCTGCGAACAGCCGGAAACCGCGACACTTGCGAGCATGAGGGCCGCAAGTGCCGGTTTGCAATGGTGGAAGGCATGCGAAAATGGGGAGTAGTACAAGCCGGTAACCTCAGTCGCGGGGAATGCGCCGTATCGAAAGAATTGTAGCGCAGTGCAAGCACTTGTGGACGCTGTGCGACAATTTGTGACGACTGAATTCGGCGTCCGAACAGAATATTCCCGCGTATCAGCCGTTTGCGGCGAAATGCCCGCTCTGGTGCGAGGAGAACTTGCGGCAGTTACCGTCTGTCGGGGAAGTCGTGCGGTGTGGAAATGCCCCGCATTCGCGAGCTTTCGGGCGGGGCTGGCCGAGCCTGGGGCCTGTGTTCTTGCGTGCCCGTGCCGAAACAGCGGAGGTTTGGAGGAGGAGGAGCCGCCTCGGGCACGGGCACGCGCGCCGCGTGCTCCCGGGAAGGGGGGCGCGCGACGGATTGCAGTCTCGAAGGGGCGAGGCTGCAAGCCAAGTGAAAAGCGCTTCACATGGGCGCGTTGTTCCAGCTTGCAGGAGTGTCGGTCGACACCAAGGTTGCTGAAAAGCTGAACCTGAAATTTTGGTTGAGGAGCCGACTTACCTGCTTTTCTCAGGTTTTCAGCGTTGCACCAGCTTCATGGGGAAGTGGTGCCCGAGGGCGGATTCGAACCACCGACACTGCGATTTTCAGTCGCATGCTCTACCAACTGAGCTACTCGGGCATCTTCGTGATCGGCGTTTTCGTTTACCGCCGATCAGCTGGTTGCGGGCCTATGAAGAAGGGATTGATTCGTTGCAAGCCCTAAATTGGCAAGTTTTTTCAATCTTCGTCCTGATCCCCGGAAAACGGGGCCAAATCGCTTGAAGAAAGATCGGGAGGCCCCGGCAGGGCATAGCCGCCATCGAGCCATTGCAGCAGGTCGCGGTCCCGGCAGCGCTTTGAACAAAAGGGAGAATGTTCCTCGGACCGGGCCTTGCGGCAGATGGGGCAGGTGCGTTTGGGAGTCGTCATGATGCGACGGCCTGCGCGAAACCACCGCCAAGGGCAAGGCCATCGTCCACGCTCCAGCGCAGAGTGCGGCCGGTGCGGCGGGCCAGTTCCTCTTCCCATTCGGGGCGTATCGCGGCGCGCACCGCGCGCGAGGCACCAAGAAGGAGGATGCCCGGCTCGCTGACCGCTTCGGCCCGGCGCAGCAGCAGACGTGCCCCGGCGCCGGCAGGATCGTTGTGCACGCGGTGCAGCAGGGAGGGGCCCTCGCAGCGGGCGACAAGCTGGACGAAGCCAAACCCGTTCATGGCCGTGGACTGGTGGGGCCAGTGGTCCAGCGCTTCGGCCAGGGCCGTATCGACGGCGCGGCGCTCGTCCTTGCGCTCGAGGGATGGGAAGTCGATGCCGATCGCCCCGTTGAGATCAAGTTGCCCGATGCACGCGGCGATTGCCGGGACGGCGGCCATGGCCAGCGTGGCTGGGGGAAGGGTGCCGTCGATGTCGATCAGCGTCATCGCCGGAGTCGGGCTGACAAGGAGCGTGCCGCCGGGAAAGGGGATCTGTCCGTCGAGCGCCTGAAGCACGAGCTCGGGCCAGGGATCGTCCGGGAAGCGGCGCACCTGCTCGAGGGCAAAGCCATCGCGTTCCAGTTCCTCGCGCGGCGTGGGCGGCGGGCAGGGCGCCTTGTCGGTCGGGCGCACCTGCATGCGCTTGACGCGGCTGCCTTCATGGATGGCGCTGCGTGTCACGACAACACGTAAGGGCGCTCCCTCGCTGGCGCTCTTCTCAAGCCCGTCGATTAGAGCTTCTTCGCCCGAGGGCAGGCGCACGGTGCCGCGCCGGGAACCGGATTGGCGCGCGACGAGCCTGGCCTCGAGGACGGCGCCCGCGCGCGTCTCGCCGGGGAGGAACAGGCGCGCGGCCAGGACCTCGCCATCCTCGACAAGGACGGCGCGTGTCTCGCCGATGCCGTCCTCGATCAGCCAGCGCGGCATCGAAATGTCAGGTGAGGGGGAAGCCGGCGGCCTTCAGCAGGGCGCGGGCTTCGAACAGGGGCAGGCCGACGACAGCCGAATGGCTGCCCTGGATCCAGGCGATCAGGCCCTCGGCACGGCCCTGGATGGCGTAGCCACCGGCCTTGCCGTCCCAATCGCCGCTGGCGATGTAACCGTCGATTTCCTCGGCGGTCAGAGGTTTGAAGCGGACCACGGTCTCGCTCAGGCGCTCGTGCAGCGTGCCATCGGGATGGCGCAGGGCAATCGCGCTGAGAACGCGGTGGCGTCGGCCCGAGAGCAGCTTGAGGCAAGCGCGTGCGGTCGCCTCGTTCTCGGCCTTGGGTAGGATGCGCCGTCCGCAGGAGACCACGGTGTCGCCAGCGAGGATGTGCGCGTCGCTGTCCGGGATCGCCAGCGCCTTTTCACGCGCCATACGGCGGGCATAGACACGCGGAAGTTCGGCCTTTGCGGGCGTCTCGTCAATGTCGGCGGCGCAGATCTCTGCGGGTGTCACCCCGAGCCGCGCGAGCAATTCGCGACGGCGCGGGCTGGCAGAGGCCAGGACCAGGCGCGGCGCGGGCGCCGCGTCAGCAGTCTCGGTCATGGCAGATCAACTGGGTGATCAGGACGAGTAGCCGCCGGGGCCGCCGCGTCCGGGCATGAAGCGGTAGGTGATACGGCCCTTGGTCAGGTCGTAGGGGGTCAGTTCGACCAGCACCTCGTCGCCCACCAGCACGCGGATGCGGTTCTTGCGCATCTTGCCTGCCGTGTGGCCGAGGATCTCATGGCCGTTTTCCAGTTCGACGCGGAACATGGCGTTGGGCAGCAGCTCAACGATGCGGCCGCGCATTTCGAGAAGTTCTTCTTTCGCCATTGGCGATCAATATCCAATCGTTTTGTAGGGTGTTTGCGGCGCGACATAGCCATCAACCGGCCAAAATGGAAGCCTTCACGCAACAAGAAGGCCAATCGGGACTTATTGGCCTGTCGCAGGACCCACAATTTGCGACAAAGTGATACCGCGCGAAGGCTTGTCGAAACACATCCGAAACGGCAGCAGGACGTCACAGGGAGAGGCCGAATTTCTTTACGGAGACAGTGTTTGCGACTGACCTACCTTCTGGCCCTGGCCACCAGTGTTTCGATGCCGGCACTTGCCGCCGCCCAGGACATGTCGGTCCCTCCGGGCAGCGCGGCGACGAATACGGACGACGAGGAAGAACTCGGCGGGGCGCTCGGTTCCGATGCTGTTATCGGCAACGAGATCATCGTGACGGGCCGCAGCGTGCTGCCCGGCGCTGTCGATACGCCTTACGAGCCGATCCAGACCTTTGAGGAAAGCGACATCGCGGCTTATGGCGCGTCCTCCATCGCCGAGCTGCTCGACGCGATCTCGCCCCAGACGGGAAGCGGGCGTGGGCGCGGCGGCGGGCGTCCGGTGATGCTCGTCAACGGCCTGCGCATCACCAGCTGGCGCGAGATGCGCAACATTCCGCCCGAAGCCATCCGGCAGATGCAGGTCCTGCCCGAGGAAGTGGCGCTGCAATTCGGCTACTCGGCGGATCAGCGGGTGGTCAACCTGATCCTCAAGGACAATTTCGCGGCGGGAACCGGCGCGGGCGAATACAACCGCCCGACGCGCGGCGGCTATGACAATTATGAGCTGGAAACCGGCATTTTCAGCGTGTCGGGCCCGCGCCGCTACAACCTGTCGGCCAAGCTCACCGAAACCTCGATGCTGACCGAGGACGAGCGGGGCATCGCGCGCGAGCCGGGCGAGATGCCCACCGTGGCGGGCGATCCCGATCCCCGCCGCTTCCGCAGCCTTGCGGGTGACGAATCCGAACTGGAGATCAACGGCACCGTCACGCAGGGCCTCGGCGAAGGGGGCATGAACGGCCAGATCACCGGGAACCTGGCCTATACGCGCACGGTCACCAATTCGCTCTCGGGCCTCGACACGTTCACGCTGAGCGACGGCGCGGGCAATTCCGAGATCCGCACCTATGACGATCCGCTTGCGCAGCGGGTCTCCACCGATCTGTTCGAAGGCGGTCTGGGCTACAACCGGCAGATTGACGGCTGGCAGCTCAGCATCACCGGCGACGGCGCCTATACCGACACCGCGACCCAGGTGGACCGCCGCCGCGACACGAGCGCGATCGAGGCCGATGCGCTTGCCGGTGACCTCGACATCGCGGGGGCCTTGCCCCAGCTTCCCGGTCCGGGCGTCGACTTCGCGCGCAACCGCACGCTGGCGCTGACCTCGCTGGGCACCTTGTCGGGCCGTCCGGTCAGCCTCCCGGCGGGGGATGCGAGCCTGACGCTCAAGGCCGGGTACAATTATTCGCGCACGCTGAGCGATGACACCCGCAGCGAGTTCGACACCGTGCGCCTGACGCGCGGCGATGTCTCGGCGGGCGTCAACCTGGCACTGCCGCTGACGAGCCGGAACAACTACTTCCTCGATGCCATCGGCGATCTCTCGCTGAACCTGGGCGCCGGGATCAACCATCTTTCCGACTTCGGTACGCTGACCAACTGGACCGCGGGCCTCTCCTGGTCGCCGACCGAGACGCTGACGCTCCAGGCGACGTACTTGGGCGAAGAGGCCGCGCCCATGCTCTCACAGCTGGGTTCGCCGCAGATCGTGAACTACAACGTCTCGGTCTATGATTTCACCAATTCGACAACGGCGCTGGTGACCGCGACAAGCGGGGGCAATCCGGATCTCCTCAAGGAGAAGCGGCGGGACATCAAGCTCTCGGCCAACTGGCAGCTGCCGTTCCTCGACCGTTCAAACCTGGTTCTGGAGTATTTCCGCAACCGCTCGGATAACGTCTCGCAATCTTTCCCACTGCTGACGCCCGCCATCGAGGCCGCCTTCCCGGACCGGGTGACGCGCGACGAGAACGGCTCGCTCATCGCCATCGATCAGCGTCCGGTGACTTTCGATAAGGTGTCGAGTTCGAATGTGCGCTGGGGCTTCAATATCAGCGGGAGCCTGGGCGCCACCGAGCCTCCTTCGGGAGGTCCCTCGGCGCGCTCGCAGAATGCCGATGCCCCCCGCGGGCCGGGCGGTCCGGGAGGTCCCGGCGGCGGGCGCAACTTCGATCCGGGCCGCTTCGAGGCGATCAAGGCGGCGCTGTGTACAGAAGGGCAGGAGCCCGACCTTTCCGCGCTGCCCGAACCGATGCTGGCGCGTCTGCGCAAGGAAGACGGCTCGATCGACAAGGAGCGCCTCGCCGCGATGCGCGAGCGGATCTGCAATTCGGACGGACCGCCGTCGCGCGCCGGAGGAGCGGCTGCGCCCGCCTCGCCGGCGCCAGCACGTCGCGGTCCTCCGGGCGGGCGCTGGAACCTTTCGCTCTACCACACCTGGCGCCTGTCCGAAGACGTGCGCATCGGCCCGAACAGCCCCGTGCTCGACCAGCTGTCGGGCGAATCGCTGGCCGCTGGCGGCACGCCGCGCCATTCGATCGAGGCCGAGGGCGGGTTTTTCCTCAACGGCAACGGCGCGCGCCTGAAGGGCGAATGGAGCGCGCCTACACACGTCAACGGGACTGGTGCGCCGGGCAGCTCGGACCTGCGCTTTGGCAGTACGTTCGAGCTCGACCTGCGCATCTTCATGGACCTGGGGGGCAAGGAAAGCCTGGTGCAGAAGATGCCCTTCCTCAAGGGTTCGCGCCTCTCCTTCACGGTCGATAACATCCTTGATTCGCGCCAGAAGGTGACCAATGCCGGAGGCGAGATCCCGATTGCCTACCAGCGCGGGTACCGCGATCCGCAAGGGCGCGTTATCGGTATCGACTTCCGCAAGCTATTCTGAGGGCAGGCTCCGCTTAACTGCGGATAGGACGCGGACGGGGCTGGAGAAGCGCCGTCCGTGCCCCTATCTGGAGGACATGTCGCGAACACCGGCCGGAACTCCGGAAACTCCCCAGGGCACCGAACGCTTCCACGAGGATCGGGCCACCTCCACCGTGCGCGGGTCGGACAAGCCTGACCTCGAAGCCGGTGTCGAGGTGATCCGCGATACCGTGCGCACGCTGCCCACGCGTCCGGGCGTCTACCGCATGCAGGATTCGCGCGGCGAGGTTCTCTACGTTGGCAAGGCCCGCGTACTGCGCAACCGCGTTGCCAACTACACGCAGTGGGAACGCCTGCCCTCGCGCCTCCAGCGCATGGTCAGCCAGACCCGCTCGATGACCATCGTCACGACCAATTCCGAGGCCGAGGCGCTGCTCCTGGAAGCGCAGCTCATCAAGCGCTTTCGGCCCGCCTACAATGTGCTTCTGCGCGACGACAAATCGTTCCCCTTCATCCTTTTGCGTGCCGATCACGACTATCCGCGGATCATGAAGCACCGGGGCGCGCGCAAGGCCAAGGGCAATTACTATGGCCCTTTTGCCAGCGCGGGATCGGTCAACACCACGATTAATGCGCTTCAGAAACTCTTTCTCCTAAGGAGCTGTACTGACAGCTTTTTTGCGCGCCGTGATCGTCCCTGCCTGCTCTACCAGATCAAGCGCTGCTCGGCGCCATGCGTGGGCCGCATCGACGAGGCGGGCTATGCGGAACTGGTGCGCGAAGCGAAGGATTTCCTGGGCGGCAAGTCCAACGCGGTGCAGCGCAAGATCGAGGCGCAGATGGCCGAGGCGGCCGAAGCGCTCGACTTCGAGCGCGCGGCCATGCTGCGCGACCGCCTGCGCGCGGCGACCTTCATCCAGGGCAGCCAGGCGATCAACGCCGAAGGGCTCGACAGCGCCGACATCTTCGCGATGGCGGTGAACAATGGGCAGGTCGGGATCCAGGCCTTCTTCATCCGTGGCGGGCAGAACTGGGGGCACCGCGCCTTCTTCCCGACGCACACTGAGGGCCTTTCCGACGAGCAGGTGCTGCAGAGCTTCCTCACCCAGTTCTACGAAGAAGTGCCGCCAGCCAAGGTCATCCTTGTCGACCGTGAAATTCCCGAGAACGACCTCCTCTCTGAAGCCTTCCGCGAACTGGCCGGGCACAAGGTGGAAATTTCGGTGCCCCAGCGCGGTTCGCGTCGGCGCCTTATCGACCAGGCTGCGCGCAACGCGCTCGAAGCGCTCGAACGGCGCCTTGCCGAACGCGGCACGCAGGCCAAGGTCATGCGCGAGATGGCCGAGTTTCTCGAACTTCCCGAGATACCCCAGCGCATCGAAGTCTACGACAACTCGCACATTCAGGGCGCCAAGGCCCTGGGCGCGATGGTCGTGGCGGGGCCCGAGGGCTACATCAAGAACCAGTATCGCAAGTTCAACATTCGCGAGGCCCAGTCGAACGACGACTACGCGATGATGCGCGAGGTGATGACCCGCCGCTTCGGCCGCGCGATGGAAGAGGACCCGGACCGCGAAAGCGGCACCTGGCCCGACCTCGTCCTGATCGACGGCGGCAAGGGGCAGATGAGCGCGGTCAAGGAGGCGCTGGAGGAGCTGGGCGTCGAGGACGTGACGCTGATCGCCATTGCCAAGGGCCCGCACCACGGGCGCGAGGGGCGGGAGGTATTCCACTTTCCCGATGGGCGCGAGAAGATGCTGCCGGTCAATTCCCCGGTGCTGTTCTACCTTCAGCGTCTGCGCGACGAGGTCCACCGCTACGTCATCGGGGCGCACCGTGCCAAGCGCAGCCGCGCCATCACGGCGAGCCCGCTCGACGAAATCCCGGGCATCGGCCCGGCGCGCAAGCGCGCGCTGCTGCTGCATTTCGGGACAGCAGGCAAGGTGCGCGCGGCGAGCCTGGAAGACCTGCAACGCGCGCCCGGCGTCAGCGCGGCCGTGGCGCGCACGATCTACGATTTCTACCACCCGGGCGGGTGATCGGCAGGACGCTCCGCTAACCTGAGGCCAGCGCGGCAAGAAGCAGGAGCGCGACGATGTTGGTGATCTTGATCATCGGGTTCACGGCCGGTCCGGCGGTGTCCTTGTAGGGGTCGCCCACGGTGTCACCGGTGACGGCGGCCTTGTGGGCTTCGGAACCCTTGCCGCCGAAGTTGCCGTCCTCGATGTACTTCTTGGCGTTGTCCCAGGCGCCGCCGCCCGAGGTCATCGACAGCGCCAGGAAGAGGCCGCCGACGATCACGCCCAGCAGCAGCGCGCCAAGCGCGGCAAAGCCGTTCTCCCGCCCCGCCACCAGCGTGATCGCGAAATAGACCACGATAGGGGCCAGCACCGGAAGCAATGAGGGCACGATCATCTCCTTGATCGCGGCCTTGGTGACGAGATCGACCGTGCGCGCATAGTCGGGGCGGGTCTGGTGGGTCATGATGCCCGGGTTCGCCTTGAACTGCGCGCGCACGTCGCGCACGACATCGCCCGCCGCGCGTCCGACGGCGGTCATGCCCATCGCGCCGAAGAGATAGGGCAGGAGGGCGCCGAGCAGCAGTCCCACAATGACGTAGGGGTTCTCCAGACTGAAATCGACGGTGAGCTCGGGAAAGAACTCGCGCAGGTCCGTGGTGTAGGCGGCAAACAGCACCAGCGCGGCAAGCCCTGCCGAACCGATGGCGTAGCCTTTGGTGACGGCCTTGGTCGTGTTGCCCACCGCATCGAGCGCGTCGGTCTTGGCACGCACGCTGTCATCGAGCCCGGCCATCTCGGCAATCCCGCCTGCGTTGTCCGTGACAGGCCCATAGGCGTCGAGCGCCACGACCATGCCCGCCAGCGCCAGCATGGCGGTCGCTGCATAGGCGATCCCCAGTAACCCTGCGATCTGGTGGGCAACGATGATCCCGGCCACGATCAGTAGGGTGGGAAGGGCCGTCGCCTCCAGGCTGATGGCGAGGCCCTGGATGACGTTGGTGCCGTGCCCCGTGACCGAGGCCTTGGCGATGGACTTGACGGGGCGAAAGCTGGTGCCCGTGTAGTATTCGGTGATCCAGATGATGAGCCCTGTGATGGCAAGGCCGACCATCGCGCTGTGGAACAGGTCAAAGCCATGGACTTCGCGTGCGCCGACCTGGAACTCGCTTGCCATGCCGCCCAGGGCGTAGGAGATCGCGAGCCAGATCGCCGGGATCGAGAGCACAGCGGAGACCAGGAAGCCCTTGTACATGGCGCCCATGATGTTGGCCTTCCGGCCCAGCTTGACGAAGAAGGTGCCCACGATCGAGGTGACGATGCAGGCCCCTCCGATAAGCAGCGGAAGCGCCATGAGCGAGGGGAGCCGCGGGCCGACATCGCCCAGCAGCAGCGCGGTCAGGATCATCGTCGCGCCCACGGTGACGACGTAGGTTTCGAACAGGTCGGCGGCCATTCCGGCGCAGTCGCCCACGTTGTCGCCCACGTTGTCAGCAATGACGGCAGGGTTGCGCGGGTCATCCTCGGGAATGCCGGCCTCGACCTTGCCGACAAGGTCTGCGCCCACGTCCGCCGCCTTGGTGAAGATCCCTCCGCCCAGCCGCGCGAAGATCGAGATGAGCGAGGCCCCGAAGGCGAGGCCCGTAAGGCCGTTGACGACGCTGCGGTCCTCGCCGCTCCAGCCATGGCCGGCAGGCCCGGTGAGGTACCAGGAGAAGACGGCTATCGCGAGAAGGGCCAGGCCCGCCACAAGCATCCCGGTGATCGCGCCTGCCCGGAAGGCGAGGGTGAGGCCCTCCTGCAAACCGTCCTGCGCGGCCGAGGCGGTTCGGACGTTGGCGCGCACCGAGATGGTCATACCGATGAAGCCCGCGGTCCCGGACAGCACCGCGCCGATCACGAAGCCGGTCGCCGAAATCGCGCCCAGTGTCAGGAAGAGGATAACGGCCACGACCACACCGACGATGGCAATGGTGGTGTACTGGCGTTTGAGGTAGGCCTGTGCGCCTTCCTGGATGGCGGCGGCGATTTCCTGCATGCGGGTGTTGCCCGCATCGGCACCGAGCACGAACCGGCTGGTGACGAAGCCGTAGACCAGCGCCATCCCACCCAGGGCGATTGCAATCGTGAGTGCATTCACGCGATTGTCCCCTTCCCACTGTTATTATCGTTCTTGCGGCGGGTTTCTCCCGCTCAGGAGCTCTCAGAGCTACGCCTGTGCCGGGAAACTGGCAAGTTGCTTGTCAGGGGAGGGGGTCAGTGCTCGTAGCCAAGGTGGGTCGGGAGGGGGATTTCCGCACCCTCGCAGGTCAGGTGCAGACCCGCATCTGCGCCAATCGTGCCGAGCGCACGCACGGCGCCGCCCGTGGCCTTGGCGACAGCTTCGATGTGGGCCGTGTTTTGCGCTGGCGCGGTGAAGAGCAGGACATAATCATCGCCCGCACAGGCCGCTTTCATGCGGGCCTCGCGCGTGGTTCCGGCAAGAGCCGTGTACGCCGGAGACAGCGGCATGGCGCCAAGATCGATCCGGGCGCCGACAGCGCTGGCCGTAGCCAGGCGAGAGAGGTCGACGAGGAGGCCGTCTGAAACATCCATCATCGCATGCACATAGTGCGCAAGCGCCGGGCCGAGCGGGGTGAGGGGCATGGGGCGCCGGTAGCGGGTCTTCAGCCAGTCCGCCTCGGGTCCGGTTGCCGTTCGTGTTCCCTGCAGGATGTCGAGGCCGAGACCGGAATCGCCGATGGTCCCGCTGACCCACACGATATCGCCGGGGCGGGCCATCGTGCGGGCGGGCGGCTCGGTGCCTTCGGGGCCTTGGCCGAGTGCGGTCAGTGAGAAGCTGCGCGGCGCGCCTTCGGGCATGCGTACGGTGTCTCCGCCCAGCAGCGGCAGCGTAAAATGGCGGCAGGCCTCGGCCAGCCCCTCCAGGAAGGCGGTGTCCCAGGCGTCCTCGCCCAGCGCGTGCGAATAGAGGCAGCCGAGCGGGGAAGCCCCTTGGCCGAAAGGTCCGAGGCGTTGACCGCAACCAGCTTCCAGGCCACGTCCTGCGCCGGATCGTCGGGGAGGAAATGCACGCTCTCGACCACGGTGTCCATGGTCAGGACCAGGTCCGCGCCGCCCACGTTCAGGACGGCGGCATCGTCCATCAGCCCGCGCGCAGCGGTGCTGGACGCAAGGTTGCGCAGCGCCGAGATGAAGGCGGTTTCGGAGCTCATGGAAAAGAGGATAGACCGGAACGCGATGCTCCGGTCAATCCGGGTATCGGGCTTAGCGGACCGACTTCGCGACCGCGTCGAGGACGCCGTTCACGAACTTGGCTTCGCGCTCGTCGAAGAAGGCGTGGGCGACATCGACGTACTCGGTGATGACCGCGCCGGTCGGCACGTCGGCGCGGGCCATCAGTTCGTAGGCACCGGCGCGCAGGATCTGCAGCATCGTCTTGTCGAGGCGGGTAAGGGCCCAGCCTTCGGCAAGCTTGCCCGAGACGATCTCGTCGATTTCGTCGCGGCGCGCGATCACGCCCTTCACCACGTCGTCGAAGAAGGGGATGTCGGCATCGGCAAACTTCTCGTCGTCGATTTCCATGCCAAGGCGATGGCGGCGGAATTCGTCGAGGAGGCTGGCCTGGGGCGTGCCTTCCATGTCGAACTGGTAGAGCGCCTGGACGGCGGCGAGACGGGCGGCAGCCCGCGATTTCTTGGAACCGGACATTACTTTTCAAGCCTTACGGAAACGGAGCGGGCGTGCGCGGGAAGACCCTCGGCCTCGGCCAGCGCCACGGCGGCGGGGCCGACGGCGCCAAGGGCGGCCTCGTTCAGCTGGATGAAGCTGGTGCGCTTCATGAAGTCCAGCACGGAAAGCCCCGAGGAGAAGCGCGCGCGGCGCCCGGTGGGAAGAACGTGGTTGGGGCCGGCGACATAGTCCCCGACCGCTTCGGGGGTCATGCGGCCCAGGAACACCGACCCTGCGTGGCGGATCCTGGCAAAGATCGCTTCGGGATCGTCGGTGGCGATCTCGACGTGTTCGGCGGCAAGGCGGTTGGCGAGGGCGGGCGCCTCGTCGAAATTCTCGACCACGACGATGACGCCGTTGTCGTTCCACGAGGTGCGCGCGGTGCCTTCGGTCGAAAGCTTGGTGAGCTCACTCTCGATGGCCTCGGCGACGGCGTCGGCAAAGGCGGCATCGTCGGTAATGAGGATCGACTGCGAGGTCGGGTCGTGCTCGGCCTGGCTGAGAAGGTCGGCGGCGGTGTGGACCGGATCGTTCTTGCCATCCGCGATCACGAGGATCTCGCTCGGCCCTGCAACCATGTCGATGCCGACGACACCGTAAAGCTGGCGCTTGGCTTCGGCGACCCAGGCGTTGCCCGGGCCAGTGATGACGTCGACCGGCGCGATGCGCGCGGTGCCGTAGGCCAGCGCGCCCACCGCATGGGCTCCGCCCACACGCCAGACTTCGTCCACACCAGCGAGGTGCGCGGCGGCGAGCACCAGGGCATTCACCTCACCCTTGGGCGTCGGGGTGACGACGACGAGACGCTCCACGCCCGCAACCTTGGCGGGAATGGCGTTCATCAGCATCGAGGAGGGGTAGGCAGCGCGCCCACCCGGCACGTAAAGCCCGGCCGCATCGACCCCGCGCCAGACCGCGCCCAGGCGTACGCCGGCCGCATCGGTGTAGTCGCGATTCTCGGGCAGCTGGGCCTCGTGGTAGGCGCGGATGCGCTCTGCGGCGAGTTCAAGCGCGGTGCGAAGGTCAGTGTCGAGCGCGTCGAAGGCGGCCTTGCAATCCTCAGCCGAGACCTGCCAGCCCGTGGCGTCGAGATCGTGGCCGTCGAACTTCGCCGTCAGTTCGGCGAGCGCGGCATCGCCGCGCGTGCGCACGTCCTTGAGGATCGCGGCGACATCGGCCGCGACATCGGTCGCGCTTTCGCGCCGGTCATCGACGACGCGCGCGAACGCCTCCTCGAAGCCGGGATCTCGGGTGGAAAGGCGCTGCATCAGGCGGCTTCCTTCTCGCGCGCGACGGCGGCGCGGAAGGCATCGACCAGCGCGGCCACGCGCTCGTCGGTCTTGAGCGCGGCGCGGTTGACGATGAGGCGGGCGGAGATCTCGAGGATCTTGCTCGTCTCGATAAGGCCGTTTTCCTTCAGGGTCCGCCCGGTCGAGACAAGGTCCACGATGCGGCTGGAGAGGCCGAGCGTCGGGGCCAATTCCATCGCACCATTGAGCTTCACGACCTCGGCCTGCACGCCCAGTTTTTCAAAGTGGCGGCGGGTGAGGTTGGGATACTTGCTGGCAACGCGCAGGTGCGAGGGCAGCGTGTCGGTCTGCTCGCCCTTGATCTCGGCGACCGAGAGGTGGCAGTGCCCGATGTCGAGATCGACTGGCGCGTAGAGATCGGGGTAATTGAACTCCTCGACCACGTCCGAGCCGACGATGCCGACCTGCGCCGCGCCATGTGCGACGAACGTCGCGACATCGAACGCGCGCACGCGGATGAGACGCATGTCGCTGTTCTCGCACGCAAAGGAAAGCGCGCGCGACTTCTTGTCATGAAACTCGGCGTCGGGAACAACGCCTGCGCGCGCCATCAGCGGCAGAGCTTCATCGAGAATACGCCCCTTGGGCACGGCAAAGGTCAAAGGTGTCGGCATGGTGCGCGCATTTAGGCGCACGCAGGCCAAAGGGCAACCTGCAGAAGCCCGCGATTTTGGCGATGGCTGTCATCGCCAAAATCGCGGGGCAAATTTGCAGGACGCGATCACTCGCCGGGCGCGCGCGCCTTGATGGCAAGGGCATGGACCCGCTCGCCGGGAATGTCGCCCAGTGCAGCGTTCACCATGCGCTGGCGCTGGAGGCGCGAAACGCCTTCAAATTGCGCACTTTCGATATGGATCGTGAAGTGCGATTCGCCCGTGCCGTCATCGCCCATGTGGCCCGCGTGATGGGCCGAGTCGTTGACGATCTCGAGCTGGGTGGGAGCGAGGGCAGCGGTCAGGCGCTGGGCGATTTCCTGGGCGATAGGTCCGGTCATGGGGTTTCATTTAGCGACTGTTTCGCCCATCTTGAAGCGGGTGAGACAGCATAGATTTCATGGAAGATACGATTCCGACGGGCGCGAATGCAGCTGGCCGGGATGTGAAGAGGCAGGCGAATTTCGTGCGCCGGGTTCGCGCTCGCCCAGTTTCGACGGGCCAGGCGACTATCGGTGGTTCTGCCTGGAGCACGTGCGCGAGTTCAACGCCGGTTACGACTATTTCGAGGGCATGGAAGCCGAGGAAATCTTCCGCGCGCAGTCTCCGCTGCACGGTTGGGAGCACACCGCGCGCGCCTTCCGCCCCGACGAGACGGTCGATGGCGCGCCGCACTGGGCGCATTTCTCCGATCCGCTGGAGGCGATCCAGGCCCGCGCACGCCAGCACGTCAAGCGCCGCCGTGGCGAGGTGCAGGACGAGATGCGCGCCAACGCCCGTTTCACGCCTGCCGAACGCGGCGCGCTGAAGGTGCTCGGCCTCGAACTCGATGTCGACCGCAAGACGATGCGCATGCGCTACACCCGCCTCCTGCGCCAGTACCATCCCGATCAGAATGGCGGCGATCACGGCCATGCCGAGAAGCTGCAGAAGGTTGTCGAGGCCTACAACCTGCTCAAGAAGGCGGCGGCTTTCGCCTGAAAAGTGGATTAGAAGAGTTTGAAGCGATGATTCCGAGGGCCATTGCCCTCGGGCTCCCAAAACTGTCTGGCTCACCTCTCACCAGCTGCGTGGGCCGAGAGAGGTAAGGTCGCCCATTTTGGGGGCAAGGGGCGATGGCCCCTTGGAAAAGCATACTTCCTTTGTCTTCGCGCTGACTGTCAGCGCTCCAGCACGGCTTTCCAGCGTGCGGCATTGGCCTCGCCGAAGACGCGCGGGACGTCCTTGCCACGGTAGAAGGCCTCGAAGGCTTCGGCGCCTTCGGGGATGACGACCCAGTCCTGCTTGGCCTTGGTGAAGATATGCAGGTCGGGAACCACGGCGTGCGTGTTGTCGAGGGTGCCAGCCCGCACGAAACGGGCCTTGTCTCCGGCCTGGTGGAAGGTGGACCACAGCGAGATGCGGCAGTGGGGGCATCGGAAGTTTGCCTGTCCGTGACCGCTTTGGGTGGGCATTTCCACAGCTTCGGGGGCTTCGCCCAGCAGGGTGATGTGCGCGGTCTCGATCACCAGGTTGAGGGCAAACGCGCTGCCGGTCTGGCGCTGGCAGGCGTGGCAGTGGCAGCATTTGGTGACGATGGGTTCGGCCTCGAGCCGGTAGCGCACCTTGCCACAGTCGCAGCCGCCTTCCTCTCCGCTCAGCATCGCATCACACTCCCTTGATGGACGGGTGGCTCACGCCTTGTCGGACTTGGCGATCAGCGCGCCGTCGATGGCCTTGGCCTCCTTGTAGGCGCTGCGGGCCTGGCAACGCTCGGTATAGGCGACGAAGGATTCGTTGGGCGGCAGCAGGCCGAAGTTGAGCCCCCAATCGATCGAACTTCCGACATAGACATCGGCCATCGTGAAGCGTTCGCCGCACACCCACATGCGGTCTTCGAGAAGGTGGTCGAGCGTGGCGATCAGGCGCTCGAAATTGCCGAAGCTGACGAGCCCTTCCTGCCGCGCGTCGGAGGGGCCGAAGCCCAGCGCCTTGGCGGTGAGGGCCTGGTCGACGGGGCCTGCGCAGAAGAAGGTCCAGCGGTAGTAATCCGCCATCTGCGTATCGTCGGGCAGCAGTTCGGCCTCGGGGTGCATCTCGGCAAGATAGAGGCAGACGGCGGCGGCCTCGCTCACCACGCGCGGGCCTTCGTTGGCGTGATGGATAAGGGTGGGAACCTTGCCCATCGGGTTTGCCGCGAGGAAATCGGCGCTCTTGGCGCTCCAGTCGACCAGTTCCTGATCGTAGTCGGCTTCGACTTCGTGCAGGGCCCAGCGCGCAATCTGCCCGCGCGACATGGGATTGGTGTAGAACGTGTAGTCAGCCAAGAACCGTTCTCCTTGCCCGGCGAACCCCTGCCGCAGAGCCTTGTCCCGGGAAGCTGCGGCAAGGCGCGCCTGCCGTCAATCGCTTCGCGGCGGACCGAAGGTGTGGACATGCCAGGAGATCGCGGGGGCAATGAGGCCCTTTTCGCTCCGATGTGGAGGCAGTCCTGTTTTGTGCCGGTCTGGTGGAGGGTTACCAATTGCAACCATGGGACTTCAGCAGATCTCGCGTCAAACGGATGGCACGTCGGGGGCGGCACTGGCGCAGGCACCGGCCCACAAGGCCCGGCGCTGGTACCAGGACGGCTGCGGGGCTGCCCAGGCGCTTGAGCTCATGGGGGAGCGGTGGTCGCTGCTGATCGCGCGCGAACTCCTGCTTGGGGCGCGGCGCTTCAACGAGATTCGCGCGGCCTTGCCGGGCCTCTCGGCCAAGATCCTGAGCGAGCGGCTGGAGACGCTGGAAGCCAGCGGCGTGGTCCAGCCTTGCCTGCTGCCGCCTCCGGTCTCCGCGCGTGCCTACGGGCTCACGCAATGGGGGCAGGGGCTTGAGGACGTGCTGCGCTCGCTCGTGCGCTGGGCGCATCGCGAGGGGGACGTGCAGGGCGAAGAGCTCCCGCTAACTCCGGTGGCCTTGATGCTCGCCTTGCGGTCCTGGCTCGTTCCCGAACGCATTGGAAAGCTCGATCTGTGGGTCGCTTTCGACATTGCCGAACAGCGTTTTGCCGCGCGCGTTCGGGCCTCCGGCATGACCATTCATCCCGGAGGCGCGGCCCTGCGCGCACCGGACCTGCGCTTCACGGCGCGAAGTGCCCGGGATCTGCACGAGGTGCTCTTTTCAGGCGCAGAGCGTGACGTGCCGGAGAAGGGCCTGCGCAGTGAGGGCGATCCGGCTCTTGCCGACCGCTTTGCCGGACTTTTTGCGCAAGCGGGTCCCGAACCACTCTGATCGTTCGTAGCGCGACGGGTGCCCGACACCAGCGGACCGGGAAAAAGCCTTTGCGGTGCAAAGCATGTTGCGGTGCGGTGCTCTGTCCTTTAGTCGGGTAGCGCGATGACAGAGACAGCGATGACCCAAGCCGAGAACCGCGAAGCCACCGTGCTCGCCGCACCCGATATCGAACTTGATGTTCGCGAAACCTTCGGGATCGACATCGACATGAAGGTGCCTGCCTTCTCCGAAGCGGACGAGCGCGTTCCCGATCTTGACGAGACCTACGTGTTCGATCCGGACACCACGCTCGCGATCCTGGCCGGCTTTGCCTACAACCGCCGCGTGATGGTCCAGGGCTATCACGGGACCGGCAAGTCGACCCATATCGAACAGGTCGCAGCCCGCCTCAACTGGCCGTGCATCCGCATCAACCTTGATGCCCACATCAGCCGTATCGACCTGATCGGGCGTGACGCGATCGTGCTGCGCAACGGCATGCAGGTGACCGAGTTCCGCGAAGGCCTGCTTCCCTGGGCGCTGCAGCACCCGGTTGCGCTGGTCTTCGACGAATACGACGCGGGTCGTCCCGACGTGATGTTCGTGATCCAGCGCATTCTCGAGACCGAGGGCAAGCTGACCCTGCTCGACCAGAACCGCGTGATCCGCCCGGACAAGCACTTCCGCCTGTTTGCGACGGCCAACACGGTGGGCCTTGGCGATACCTCGGGCCTCTATCACGGCACGCAGCAGATCAATCAGGGCCAGATGGACCGCTGGAACCTGGTCGTCGGCCTTAACTACCTCCCGTCGGAAACCGAAGTCGACATCGTGAGCAAGAAGGTCACGCAGGTCGCCCCCGAGGTCATCGCGCAGATGGTCAAGGTCGCTGATTTCTCGCGCCAGGGCTTCATGAACGGGGACATCTCCACCGTGATGAGCCCGCGTACCGTCATCACCTGGGCGCAGAACACCGCGATCTTCAACGACGTGGGATTCGCGTTCCGACTCTCGTTCCTCAACAAGTGCGACGAGACCGAGCGCATGCTGGTGGCCGAATACTACCAGCGCGTCTTTGGCAACGACCTTCCCGAAAGCGTCGTCGGCAAGGCCTGATCTTTCGCTGCACCTGGGTGCGGCGAAGGCTCTGAAAGACAAAGATACATCCAATTGCGCCCCGGAGCGGGAGGGAAACCTCTCGGTCCGGGGCGCAATTGCGTTGGCCGCATGTTGAAAAATACTCACGCGGTGCTGAGAAATGGGTTACAATGCGTATCTGGCAATCGCGCTTTGTTTAACTACATAGCATCGCAACAGGGGCTGACACCAAGCTGACACAATCCCGCAATCTGGTTCGTGTTGGCCATGGCCGTCGATGGTCTGAAACGCACTGCAAAACCCCCGAAGAGGGCCGTTTCGGCGACTGGATGTAGCCTCCCTGTGTGAAGCTGTGTCCCATCCAGGAAACGAAGACCCTGTCATGATTATCGATTTCAAGTCCACCGAACTGTCCACCTTCGATGCCGACGTGTGCATCGTGGGATCCGGAGTTGCGGGTATTACCGTCGCGCGCCGCCTGCTGGCGGCCGGCCGAAGCGTCACGATCCTGGAATCGGGCGGCTTCGACTACGAGGAGGACACGAGCGATCTCAACGCGGGCGAAACGGTCGGCGCGCCCTACTACCGACTCGATCACGCCCGGATGCGCTTCTTTGGCGGCACCACCGCGATCTGGGGCGGGCGCATCGCCGAGCTCGACCCCATCGATTTCGAGCGCCGCGACTGGGTGCCGCACTCGGGTTGGCCGGTCTCCTATGCGCAGATGCAGGAATACTACGACGAATCGCGCGGCTATTTCGGCCTGCCCGAGCGTCGGCTCGAAGCCAAGGATCTGGCGCGCGTCGGCGTCTGGTTTCCCGAATTCGACGATACGATGACCGTGAAGCTGTGGAATTTCGACCCGGAATTCAGTCGCTTCAACATCAAGAATTGCCGTGACCTCGTCAGCCATCCGCGCTGCACGATCCTGACCCACGCCACCGCGACCCAGATCCGGACCGACCACAGCGGGGCCCATGTGACCGGTCTCGACATCGCGAACCTTGCGGGCCGCCGCGCGCGCATCAACGCCCGCGAGGTCGTTCTCGCCTCGGGCGGGATCGAGAACCCGCGCCTGCTGCTCGCGTCCAACCAGGTCCATGCCAAGGGCCTGGGCAACGGGCACGATCTGGTCGGCCGCTTCTTCATGGAGCATCCCCACGCGCGCGGCGGACATGTCACGACCAGGCTCGTCTGGGACATGTTCAAGGCCTATGGCCGCCGCCACACCCTGAACGGCCAGACGGTGGCCGCGTTGCTGGCCGCCGCCGAGAGCACCCAGCGCCGCGAGGGCATGCTCAACACCTCGATGACGATCGCTCCGCGCCAGCCGTCGGACAGCCGCCAGTTCATGGGCATGCGCGCCTACAACAAGATCAAGCACGATCTCTCGCCCACGCGCCACGCGCGTCTCATGTGGCTGGTCACCAAGCGGGCGGCGACGATGGCGCAGAAGGTGGCCGACCCCGCGCGTTCGTGGCTGCTGTACAAGCTCAACCGCGTGGAAGCCGCGCTTCTCGTGCGCGCGGAACAGGCGCCCAATCCCGACAGCCGGGTGCGGCTTTCGGGCGAGCGCGATGCGCTGGGCATGCCGCGCGTGGAACTGGACTGGCGCCTCACCGACCTTGACGTGCACTCGGTCGACCGGCTGGTTTCCACCTTCGGGGCGGAGATCGAGCGGATGGGGCTGGGCAAGGTGGACAAGGAGCCCTGGCTTTCGGGCGCGCGGCGTGAGTGGACGTTCGATCCGCTGGTCAGCGCGCATCCGATCGGCGGCTACCACCACATGGGCACGACGCGCATGTCCAATTCACCATCCGAGGGTGTGGTCGACGCGCAGTGCCGCGTCCACGGGGTCAACAACCTCTACATCGCGGGCAGTTCGGTCTTCCCGACCTCGGGTTGGGCGAATCCGACCTTCACCATTGTCGCGCTGGCGCTGCGCCTCGCCGACCAGATCGCGGGTCAGCCTGCGCAGCCGGTTCTGAAGAAGATCGCCTGATCGCCTGATTGCCTCCTGGGCCTATGTGAAAAGGGCCTGCCGTTCCGTGGGGAGCGGCAGGCCCTTTTCGTGTCAGGAGCTGGTGCGGGCGAAGCTCTTGGGCCGCCCGTCCTTGTCGACGGCGACCATGGTGTAGCGTGCGGTCGCGGCGTGGCTGCGCAGGCCGCTCAGCAGTTCCTCGGCCCACAGTTCGACCTCGACCAGCATCGAGGTGCGCCCCGTCATGCGGATGCGCGAGACGAGCTCGATCATCGAACCTTCGCGGATCGGCGAGGTGAAGTCGATGCGGTCGGAGGAGGCCATCACCACGATCTCGCGGCAATGGCGGGTGGCCGCGATGAAGGCGGCCTTGCCCATCATCTTCATGGCATCGCCGCCGAACAGGTTGCCGTGGTGGTTGGTGGAGGTGGGAAAGACCATCTCCACCATGCGCAGCGGCTCGTCCTCGGCTGGTTCGGGGGCCGGGGCAGGCATCGGCGGGAGGGGCAGGCGCGTATCGGGGCCCTTGCGTGCGACCATGGTGAAGAGCCCGCGCGTCAGGTTGCGCCGCTCGCCGCTCACCAGTTCCTCGGCAATGACATTGACTTCGACATCGAGCGAGCTGTTGCCCACGCGCGTCAGCGTGCCATGCACTTCGACCATTTCGCCCGAGAACCCGGGCGCGGTGAAGTCGATGCGTTCCGAGCGCGCGGTGACGAAGGGCGCGCGGCCGTGCCGCGTGGCGGTCAGGAAGGCCACCTTGTCCATATGGGCCAGAGCCACACCGCCGAACAGCGTGCCATGGTGGTTGGTGTCGCCCGGAAAGATCATGTCGATCAGGCGCACCGAGCTGTCGGCAAAGGTCTGGGTGTCTTCGGGGGTAGGGGCAATCAGGTAATCAGAGGACATTCGGGTTCCCGCGTGGACGTGGTGGCAACAGGGACGGCGCAGGCATACCCCAGCTTCGGCGTAATGCCGGGAAGGGGGACCTTTGCTCTCCTGTGGGGTTCGGGCGCGGCGCGTGCGGGGCGCTCATGCGCCCGCAGCTTTAGTGCGCCCCGGTTGCAGCGCCGCCGTTCCGGGGCTGCAACACGTGCGTCGCGTATCCCTGTGAGCGTTACCGTCTCAGGTCAAGGGCTTGGCGCGAAGGCTTATTGCTGTGCGGATAGCGCGCGCTCGAAGCGCTCAGGCCTCGGGATAGATGGCGCGCACGAAGTAGAGCCCGTCGGGCGGCGCGTTCAGGCCAAGCGCCTGCCGGTCCTTGGCGGCCAATGCCTTGCCGACTTCGCTCTCGTCCCAGCGGCCCATGCCGACCAGTGCGAGGCAGCCCACCATCGAGCGCACCTGGTGGTGCAGGAAGCTGCGGGCCTCGGCCTCGATCAGCACCATATCGCCTTCGCGCCGCACGTCGAGCCGATCGAGCGTCTTCAACGGGCTTTGCGCCTGGCAGTGGACCGAGCGGAAGGTGGTAAAGTCGTGGCGCCCGACCAGTGCCTGCGCGGCGCGGTGCATGGCTCCCTCGTCGAGTGGGCGCGAGACCTGCCACGCCTTGCCGCGCTCCAGTGTCAGCGGGGCGCGGCGGTTGGCGATGCGGTAGATGTAGGAGCGCCCGATGCACGAAAAACGCGCGTGCCAGTCGTCGGGGACCACTTCGCAGGCGGTGACCGCGACGGGATCGGGCCGCATCCTGGCGTTGAGCGCTTCCATCAGGCGAAAGGCGTCGAAGGGTTTGGCGATCTCGATATGCGCGCGCATGCCCAGCGCATGGACGCCCGAATCGGTGCGTCCGGCCGCGTGCATGATTACATCCTCCCCGGTGATGGCGTGAGCCGCATCCTCGACCGACTGCTGCACCGAGGGGCCGTGCGACTGGCGCTGCAGGCCCATGAAGGGCGCGCCGTCGAATTCGAGAGTGAGGGCAAAGCGGGTCACGCGATCTGGGTTCCCACAGGGATCGCGCGGCCGCGCAGGAGGTCCTGGGTCGCCATGGCCGGCTTTCCGGCGCGCTGGATGCGCGTCACGCGCAGCGCCCCTGTGCCGCAGGCGATGGTGAGCGCATCGTCGAGCGTCGTGCCCGGCGCTCCGGTGCCGTCGACGACCTCGGCCGCGTGGACCTTGTAGCGCTTGCCCTCGAACTCGAAAAAGGCGCCGGGCGCGGGCATGAAGGCGCGCACCTTGCGTTCGATGGCCTGGGCGTCCTGCGTGAAGTCGATGCGGGCCTCGCCCTTTTCGATCTTCCTGGCGTAGGTGACGCCATCTTCGGGCTGGGTGACGGGTCGGTGATTGGTCAACTCGCGCAGCGTGCCGACCATGAGCTGTGCGCCCTTGTCGGCCAGTTCCGCGGTCAGCTCGCCAGTGGTCTTGCCATCGATGGTGGTGCGCAAGGTGGCAAGCATGGGGCCGGTGTCGAGGCCCTTTTCCATCTGCATGATGGTGACACCGGTGGTCGGGTCGCCCGCCTCGATCGCGCGGTGGATGGGCGCCGCGCCGCGCCAGCGCGGCAGGATCGAGGCGTGGATGTTGAGGCAGCCGTGGCGCGGCGCATCGAGGATCGCCTGGGGCAGCAGCAGGCCATAGGCCGCGACCACCGCGACATCGGCCTCGAGCGCGGCGAAGGCGGCCTTCTCCTCTTCGCCCTTGAGCGAGACCGGCGTGCGCACCTCGAACCCGCGCATTTCGGCCACCTTATGGACGGGTGTCGGGGTCAGTTCGCGGCCGCGGCGGCCACCGGGACGGGGCGGCTGCGAATAGACGCAGACGATCTCGTGGCCAGCATCGGCCAAGGCTTCCAGCGCCGGGACCGCGAAATCGGGGGTTCCCATGAAGATGATACGCATATTGTGGGCAACTTCCTCGCTCGTCGTGGTGCCGGGCTTCCGCTCGGACCGGGGAGGCCCTATCTCTCTCCTCATGGCATCGCAAGAGATCGAGACGCTGACCGCCGCGCTGGCCCGCTTGCCGGGCCTTGGCCCCCGTTCGGCCCGGCGCGCGGTGCTCTGGCTCATCAAGCGGCGTGAAAGTTCACTCGTTCAGCTGCTCGAGGCGCTCGATGCGGTGCGCGAGACGCTGGTCGAATGCAGCGTATGCGGCAATGTCGACACGCGCGACCCTTGCGGCATCTGCGCCGATCCGAGGCGCGACCAGCGTTCGCTCTGCGTGGTCGAGGAAGTGGCCGATCTGTGGGCGCTTGACCGTGCGCATCTCTTTACCGGGCGCTACCATGTTCTGGGCGGACGGCTCTCCGCGCTTGATGGCGTACGGCCCGAAGACCTTGCCATCGACAGCCTGCTTGCCCGGATCGAGGAGGGCGGCATCGATGAGATCCTCCTCGCCATGAACGCCACGCTCGAAGGCCAGACAACCGCGCACTACATCGCTGAAAAGTTGGAGAACCGGCCTGTGCGTATCACCCAGCTGGCGCATGGTTTGCCGGTGGGGGGTGAACTCGATTACCTGGATGAAGGCACGCTGGCGCAGGCGATCCGCGCGCGCCGCCCCGTCACCTGAGCGAGGGGACTGGCGGCACGATTTCTGTGATCGCCATCGCAATCTTGCGAAACGCGCAGGCTGCGCTTATTTGCAAGGCATGGCTATCCGCGAAATCCTTGAAGTTCCCGATCCTGTCCTGAAGCAGGTCTCCAAGCCCGTCGAAACTTTCGACGACGAGCTCAAGACCCTTGTCGAGGACATGTTCGAGACCATGTACGATGCCCCCGGCATCGGTCTTGCCGCCATTCAGGTCGGCGTTCCCCTGCGTGTCCTCGTGATCGATCTCCAGCCCGACGATCCCGATGCAGAGCCCGAAGTGTGCAACCACGGCGGGCACCAGCACACGCACCAGCCCACGCTCAAGGAGCCGCGGGTTTTCATCAACCCGGTCATCCTCGACCCGTCCGAAGAGCATAGCGTCTACCAGGAAGGCTGCCTCTCGGTTCCCGAGATCTACGCCGACGTGGAGCGTCCCGCGACCTGCCGCGTGCAGTACCAGGACCTGGACGGCAACCACCATGAGGAAGCCATCGAGGGCATGCTGGCAACCTGCCTGCAGCACGAGATGGACCACCTCGAGGGTATCCTGTTCATCGACCACCTCTCGCGTCTCAAGCGCCAGATGGCGCTGCGCAAGCTGGAAAAGCTGCGCCGCGCGGCCTGATCCATCCAGAATTGCGGACAACGGACCGGGAAGGTCTGGCGTTCTTGAATTGTTCCAACTAGAATGGCGGCATGGACATCATCCTTGCCGCCATTCTTGCACTCGTCGTCGGCCTTGGTGCCGGCTGGTTCTTCGGCTCGCGCCCCACAGCGCAGGCCAACGCGCGCCTCGCCAGGAGCGAACGCGCCCTCCAGGAACTGGAAGAGCGCTTCCGCGCCGCGATCCGCGATCTGGCGGGAGCCGAGGCGCGCGCGGGGCGTGCGGACGAATATTCCGCCGCCCTGACCCGCGAGCGCAGTGCCTATGCCGATCAGCTGGAGCGTGTGCGCGGGGAGGCTACGGCCACTCTGGAGCGCGAACGCGCCGAGGCGACTGCGCGCTACGATGCGGCCCGCAACGCGTTTGACACCGAGATGGGCCGTCTGCGTGAGGCCTATCGCGAGGCCAGCGACGAACTTTCCACCCTGCGCGAAAAAACCGCCAACTTTGATGAGCAGAAGCGCCTTCTGATCGAGGCGCAAGACGCGCTGCGCAAGGAGTTCGAGAACGCGGGGGCCAAGGTCCTCGAAGGTGCGCAGGAAGCCTTCCTGCGCCGCGCGGGTGCGCGTTTCGAGGAAAGCGAGAAGGCCAACGCCGAACGCATCCGCGCGCTGCTGGAACCCGTCGGCGCGCGCCTTCAGAGTTATGAGGCGCAGGTGTCCGAGCTGGAAGCCAAGCGCGTCGATTCCTTCGGCCAGCTGACCGGCCTCATCCAATCCATGCGCGAAGGGCAGGAGCGGGTGCGTGAGGAAGCGCAGCGCCTTGGCAACAGCCTGCGCAACGCCCCCAAGGCGCGCGGGCGCTGGGGGGAGCAGCAGCTGCGCAACCTCCTGGAGCAGTGTGGCCTGTCCGAACACACCGACTTCGTGACCGAGCATTCGATCGACACCGAGGAGGGGCGTCTGCGTCCCGATGCCATCGTCAACATTCCGGGGCAGAAGAAGCTGGTGATCGATGCCAAGGTGTCGCTCAACGCTTACCAGGAAGCCTTTGAGGCCGAGGACGATGCCGCGCGCGAACTGGCGCTCAAGGCCCATGTCGCCTCGATGCGAAATCATGTGCAGACATTGGGCGCAAAGAGCTATCAGAGCCAGTTCGAGGACGCCCCGGACTACGTGGTGATGTTCGTGCCGGGAGAGCATTTCGTGGCAGCCGCGCTCGAATACGATCCGGAACTGTGGGACTTCGCTTTCCGCAACCGCGTTCTCCTGGCCACGCCCACCAACCTTGTCGCCATCGCGCGCACGGTCGCGCAGGTCTGGCGCCAGGATGGCCTCGCCCGTGAAGCGCGCGAGATCGGCCGGATGGGCGGTGAACTGTACGACCGCATCGCGGTGGCGGCCGAGCACATGAAGCGCGTGGGCGCGGGGCTGGAAACGGCGGTCAACAATTACAACAAGTTCGTCGGCAGCTTTGAGCGCAACGTACTTTCGTCGGGACGGCGCCTGCGTGAAAAGCACATCGAGATCGGCAAGCGTGAGATCGAGGAGGCTCCCCGTGTCGAGGCCGCGCCGCGCTACGGCGCTGCGGATATCGAGGACGCGCTCCCGGAGTATCCCGAAGCTGAAGCGCGTGCTGCGCTGGCTTCGGCTGACAAGGACTAAGGAGCGCTCAGTCCTCGACGCGGATAAGCTCGGCGGTGTGGCCGCTCGATTGCAGGATCATGCGCTCCTCGTTCACGCGGATGCGCGGCGTGGACGCGAGGAGTGAGCCGACGGCCTTTTCCTGATCCCAGGCCGGGGCAGGGCAGGCCATTTCGGTCTGCACCAGGGGGCCGGCGACGAGACGGTCGGCGGAAATCCGCCAGGGCCCGCTCATGCGGTTGCAGCCGACGAGAACGCGGACCTCGCCCTTCTCGAAGCGCATGTCAGCCGCATCGGACATCGGCGACTGGCCGTCGATCAGGGCAAAGCTCCAACGGCTGGCGCTGAGGTGCTGGCCTTCGGTGTCCGGGGCGCAGGCGATGAGGGCCAGCGTGGGAAGGGCGCCTGCCAAGGCGCGGCCGAAGGAACAAACTCGAATCATGCCTGCATGGTGCCATGCAGCATGTGAGAGCGCGATGAACGGGCCTATCCGCAAAAGGCAGGCGCAGTCGCGCTGGGCTACCCGCCGCGCTCAGGGATCGAGGTGGGCGAGGGCTTCGTAGGCGAGGACCGCGCCTGCGACAGCGGCGTTGAGGCTGTCCGCGCGCCCGCGCATCGGGATCGTGACCCGCAGGTCGCAGGTGTCTTCGTATTCGGCCGGGAGCCCTTGCGATTCGTTGCCGACCATGAGGAAGCAGGGCGCCGCATATGGCGCCTTGCGGTAGTCGGTCGGGTCACGCAGCGAGGCGGCGACCAATTGGCCCTCGCCTTCGCGCAGCCAGGACTGGAATTCATCCCAGCGCGCCATCGCCAGCTTCTGCGTGAAGATGGCGCCCATGCTGGCGCGCACGGCTTCGACCGAAAAGGGGTCGGCGCAGTCGTCGATAAGGATGAGGCCGCCAGCCCCGACCGCATCGCCGGTGCGCAGCATCGTCCCCAAGTTCCCTGGATCGCGCAGCGCCTGCGCGACGAGCCAGATGGGAGCGGCCTGCCGGTCAATCCCGGCAAGGCGCGTGTCGAACTCGGCGAAGACCCCGGCAACGGCTTGCGGGTTGTCCTTGCCGGTCACCTTGGCGAGGATGTCCTGGTCCATCTCCACGACTTCGCCGCCCGCCGCGATTACGGCCTCTTCGAGTTGGTCGAGCAGGGGATGGGGGGCGCGGCCCGTCGCCATGACGAGCATCTCGGGGAGAATGCCCGATTCGCGCGCGTCGGTCAGCAGGCGCAGGCCTTCAGCCAGGAAGCGCTGCTCACGCCGACGGTGCTTCTTGTCGCGCAGCGAGCGCAGGAACTTGACGAGCGGATTGGAAAATCCGGTGATGGTGCGGCGGTACGTCACGTCGGGATGCGCCTTCTCAGCCCTGGTCTTCGCCAAAGCCGTCGCGCACCAGCGCAACAAGCCGGTCGAGCGCGGACTGCGCGTCGTCGCCGGTGCACGCGATCTCGATGCTGTCGCCCTTGGCGGCGCCCAGCATCATCAGGCCCAGGATCGAATTGCCCACCGCGCTTGCGCCATCCTTGCTGACCGAAACCGACACGCTTGCGGGCAATTCGGTGACGTAATTCACGAACTTGGCACTGGCCCTGGCATGAAGTCCGCGCTTGTTAACGATGGTCACCGTCTCACGGCAGTCGTTCATGCATCCTGTCCCAGGTATTCGCTTGCGATGGTGATGTAGTTGCGCCCCGCTTCACGCGCAGCCACGGCGGCGTCGCGCACCGACATGCAGGCGCGGGCCTTGGCGAGGCGGATCAGCATGGGCAGGTTGATCCCGGCGATGACTTCGACCGTTCCGGCTTCCATCAGCGAGATCGCGAGGTTCGAGGGTGTTCCGCCGAACAGGTCGGTGAGGATGATCACGCCTTCGCCGCTGTTCACCTTGACGATGGCCTCGGCAATCTCGGCACGGCGCCGCTCCATGTCGTCGTTGGGACCAATGCACACGGTCTCAACCGCCGTCTGATCGCCGACGACATGTTCCATTGCGTGAACGAACTCTTCGGCAAGATTGCCGTGAGTGACCAGAATCATGCCGATCATGTTGAGGAAACGCTCCGAATACCCTGCAGTTGCACCCGGATCTTAGTGCTTGTCATCACGCCGCGGCTCTCCTTCAAGAAGATCGGCTGCTCGTGAGCCCAGGTTGCGGTGCAGCAATGTGGGGGAAAATCCCGAGTGGCGCAAGGCCGATGCCATCTGTTCCGCGGTAAAAACCGAACGGTGTTTCCCACCGGTACACCCGAAGGCGATATGGACATAGCTTTTGCCTTGCGCCTTGTAGCGCGGCAGCAAGAGCAGGAGCAGGTCGCGTATCCGGCTGAATGCCTCGGAAAAGGCCGGATCCTTGCGGATGAAATCGCCAACGGCCGCGTCCTGCCCGGTCTTTGGGCGAAGGTCCGGGTCCCAATGGGGATTGTCGAGGAAGCGCATATCGAAGACCAGGTCGGCGAGCGGGGGCATCCCGCGCGCGAACCCGAAACTTGAAATGGTGAGGGTGGTACCCTCGGTCGCGCTTTCGGCGAATCTCTCGCGAATCACGCGCTGGAGATCGTTGCTGGTGAATTCGCTGGTATCGATCAGCACCTCCGCCCAGCGCCGCAGCGGCGTGAGCAGGTCGCGCTCGGCCTGGATCCCGGTTGCAACGGGGGCGTCCGCGGCGAGCGCATGGCGGCGGCGGGTTTCGTTATAGCGGCGCTCGAGCTCGGCGCTCTGGCAATCGAGGAAGAGTGTCGTGAGCGCGATGTCTGGACGCTCACTAAGGGTTTTTACCTGGGCGATCACACGCTCGGGATCGAAGCCGCGGGTGCGCGAATCGAAGCCGATGGCAAGGGGCGTGGGCAGATCGCTCTGCGCCTCGCCCGGAACGTCAAGCAGACCTTCGAGCAGGCGGATCGGGAAGTTGTCGATGATTTCCCAGCCAAGGTCCTCCAGGACCCTGAGAACCGTGGTTTTTCCGGCACCAAGCATGCCGGTGACAAGCAGGACCGATTGACGCTGGGGTAGCGCCGGGTCAGTCCCCGTGTCGTGGGCGCCGTGTGCGCTGGCCTCGGGGGTGGGCTCAGGTGTTGCGGTCATCGGGGCTGTTTGCGCTCCTCAGCCCGGAAAGGGAAGGGAGAGTTTGGTCTTATCCGACCGATTTTGCCCGGTCCTGCTTGCGCGTGTTTTCAGCGAGTTGCGGGCCCTAGGCCATGGACGGCGAGCGCGCGTTCGGCCTTGATGGCCATCGGGCCGCTCTCGGGCGAAAGGCGCAGGGAAGGAATGACCAGCCCCGCAAGCTCGATGCCCTGGCTTTCTCGATGAAACGCGGAGCGCTGCTATCCAGGAGGATGTGGAGGCAGACCCGAGCCTCGGCGCAGAACGGTTCATCGAGGATGCCAAGATTGCGGACTTCGATCAGACCGGCTGTGCGGGGGTGGGGCCTGGCGACGAGATGCCCGGCGCGCGGTTCGAGGACTACGCCATC
Organism: Novosphingobium sp. MBES04; assembly: GCF_000813185.1. Lineage (NCBI taxonomy): Bacteria > Pseudomonadati > Pseudomonadota > Alphaproteobacteria > Sphingomonadales > Sphingomonadaceae > Novosphingobium > Novosphingobium sp. MBES04. The sequence goes on from NZ_DF850489.1 coordinate 723,566, forward strand.
ATCGCCCACGAGCACTGCGCCCCGGTCTATCAACTCGAGCGCGAGCGAGGTCTTGCCCGCGCCCGACGGGCCTTCAATGAGAATGGCGCGCCCCGCGCACGCGACGCAGGTTGCCTGTCGGACCAACGAAGGCGAGGCACCGGTGGTCATGCCTCGGGCTCGCTGGGCCATTGGGGAAGGGTGAGGACGAAGCAGCCACCCGGCAATCCGTCGTCGCGATCGGTTGCAAAGAGCGAGCCGGAGTGGGCATCGACAATGGTGCGGGCAATCGAGAGCCCCAAGCCCGAATGGCGCCCGAATTCCTCCGACGAGGGGCGCAGCGAGTGGAAACGCTCGAAGATCCGTTCGCGTGAGGCCTTGGGAATGCCCGGGCCGTGGTCGCTGATCGTGATGCGCACCTTGCTCTTCACGCTCTCCAGGGTGACGTCGATGGGCGCGCCCTCGGGGGAGAAGGATACGGCGTTGTCGAGCAGGTTCTGGAGCACGCGTTCAAGGCGCGGGGCGTCACCCGGCGCGACCAGCGGGCCCGCCCCCGTCTGCGCGATCACGACCTCGCTCGCGCCGTTCACGCCGCGCTGGGCGCGCTCGGCGACAAGGGCGCGCAGGAGGCTGTTCATGTCGACCGGCTCGAAGGTGGTACGGCTGAGCTGCGCGTCGATACGGCTGGCATCGGCGATCTCGGTCACGAGGAAATCGATCCGCCGTACATCGTCGTTGGCCACCGTCACGAGCTGGCGACGAAGGTCGGGATCGTCCACCCGCTCCAGGTTCTCAAGGGCGCTGCGCAGCGACGTGAGCGGGTTCTTGAGTTCGTGCGCGACATCGGCCGCGAAGCGCTCGACCGCGTCGATGCGCAGCCGCAGCGCGCCGGTCATGTCGGAGACGGCGCGGGCGAGGAGGCCGATCTCATCGCGGCGGTCGGGCAGGCGGGGGACGACCACGCTGCGCTCGCGTCCGAGGCGCACGCGCACCGTCGCGCGTACGAGCTTGCGCAAGGGATCGACGATCGTGCGGGCGAGGAACAGCGACAGCAGGATCGAGACTCCAAGTGCAGCGCCCACGATGATTGCAAGTGTCTGGCGGGCCATGCGCACGTTCTCGGTGATGTCGCGCGCGTTGCGGGTCATCAGCAGGATTTCGCCCCTGTCGCCGAGCGGCGTGGCGGCAAGGATGACCGGGGTCTGGTCGGGCGCGGCCTTCTGGTCGATGCGCGTTTCGCCTGTCGCGAGCGCCTCGCGGGCGACAGGCCAGTCCTGGATCGCCTGTTCGGGTGGGTTGCGGTAGGCCGGGATGCGCCGGGCACCCAGGAGAAAGTCCATGCCCTGATCGAGCAGGCGCGCCGCGTCCTGTAGCCAGGGTTCGCTGTCGGGATCGATGAAGCGGTAGGAAGGGGGGGCCAGCTTGAAGCTGTCCGCGACAAGATCGCCATCGGCATCGTAGAGGCGCAGGCGCAGCTTCTGCGTGGTTCCGATGCGCGCGATCAGGTTGCGTTGCCTGTCGAGGCTTTCCCCGGAGAGGGCCTGGGCGGTGATCTCGGCTTCGCTGCGGGCAAGGCGAAAGCGTTCGTCGAGAAGTTCGCGGCGGTAGCTGTCGATGTAGAAGAGGCTGCCCGCCATGAGGGCGAGCGCGATGATGTTGACCGCGAGGATGCGCGCGGTCAGCGAGACGCGCCAGGACAGCCCCAGGCGGACGGGCAGCGAGGCCGCGATGCGGGCATGCGAGCGCTCGGCCATGCGCTCAGACGGTCCGTCGGGGCACGATCACCCCTCGCCACTCGCGGCGTGCTCGTCCGAGAACGAGTAGCCCGCGCCGTAAAGGGTATCGATGGCATTGAAGGACGGGTCGACCGCGCGGAACTTGCGGCGCAGCCGCTTGATGTGGCTGTCGATGGTCCGGTCATCGACATAGATGTCGTCGTTGTAGGCCGCGTCCATGAGCTGGTTGCGGCTTTTGACGACGCCCGGGCGCAGCGCCATAGCTTCCAGGATCAGGAACTCGGTGACGGTGAGCGAGACCGCCTGTCCGTCCCATTCCACCTGGTGGCGAGCCGGGTCGAGCGCGAGGCGTCCGCGCACGACGGGTTCGGGCAGGTTCTCCTGGATGGGCTGCTCTGGCCCTGTGCGCACCAGTTCGCTGCGCCGCAGGATGGCGCGGATGCGGGCGGCAAGAAGACGCTGGCTGAAGGGCTTGGTGATGTAGTCATCCGCGCCCATCGCAAGGCCAAGCGCCTCGTCGGGTTCCTCGTCCTTGGAGGTGAGGAAGATCACCGGCAGGCTGGAGCGCTCGCGCAGATGGCGCAGCAATTCCAGACCATCCATGCGCGGCATCTTCACATCGAAGATAGCCAGGTCAGGCGGATTTTCGAGGATCGCTTTCAGCGCGGTTTCGCCGTCGGTATAGACCCTTGTGGAAAAACCTTCGGCCTGCAGCCCGATCGAGACCGTGGTCAGGATGTTGCGGTCATCGTCGACCAGCGCGATCGTGTGGCGGCGCGTCTCGCCCTGGGCGCTGCGGGGCTCGGAAGCGGAGGACGGGGATGCTGGCACGGACATCGCAGGTGCCCTGGTCCTTTCTCAAAACGCGAAGAGGCTGCCTAGCCGCTGGACGCCTGACTGGCAATGTGGCGAACCCTGGGAACGGGGTGGGGCGCAAGGGGCGCCTGGGGCATCTGGCCTGTTTCTTTCGCGTTTCGGCCCTTTGCGGTTCCATTTGTTGTCAATTTGACGGAAAAGAATGCGTCGATTATCCGCGGTCCCGATTCCTGAGGAGGAATTGATGATGCCATCGCCGGATAGTCTGGCGAGGTGTCACGTTGGAGGAGATGACATTGACCGCTTCCCTAAGCTACCCGCTCGATAAACAAGGGATCGCCACCAAGGCGGAGATTTTTGCGAACCTGGGCACCGCGCCCCTGGTTGAGCATGCCATCCGGAACGAGGAAGGCACCCTGTCCGCAGATGGGCCTTTCGTTGTTGCGACGGGCAAGCACACGGGCCGTTCGGCCAAGGACAAGTTCATCGTCAAGGACGCCGAGACGGAAGACACGATCTGGTGGGGCAACACCAATGTGCCTATGACGCCGGAGCATTTTGCGGCGCTTAAGGAAGATTTCCTCGCGGCCGTTGGCGGCAAGGACAAGCTCTACATTGCGGACCTGTTCGGCGGTTCGCAGCCCGAGCACCGCGTCAAGGTGCGCGTCATCAACGAGTTCGCCTGGCACAACCTGTTCATCCGCACCCTGCTGGTGCGTCCGGGTGCCGAGGAACTCGCCAGCTTCGTCCCCGAGTACACCATCATCGACCTGCCCAGCTTCAAGGCCGATCCGGCCCGCCACGGCAGCCGCAGCGAGACCGTGATCGCGGTCAACTTCACCGAGAAGCTGATCCTGATCGGCGGCACGGCCTATGCCGGCGAGATGAAGAAGTCGGTCTTCGGCATCCTCAACTACCTGCTCCCGACCAAGGGCGTGATGCCGATGCACTGCTCGGCCAACATCGGCCCCGATGGTGACACGGCCGTGTTCTTCGGCCTTTCGGGCACCGGCAAGACCACGCTGTCGGCCGACGCCTCGCGCACCCTCATCGGCGATGACGAGCACGGCTGGTCGGATACCGCGGTCTTCAACTTCGAAGGCGGCTGCTATGCCAAGATGATCCGTCTCTCGGCAGAAGCCGAGCCGGAAATCTTCGCCACGACCAAGCGTTTCGGCACCGTTCTCGAGAACGTCGTGATCGACCCGGAAACCCGCAAGATCGACCTCGACGACAACTCGCTCGCCGAGAACAGCCGCGGATCCTATCCGATCGACTTCATTCCGAATGCCTCCGAGGACAACCTCGGGCCGGTGCCGAAGAACGTGATCTTCCTCACCGCCGACGCGTATGGCGTGCTGCCTCCGATCGCGCGTCTGACGCCCGACCAGGCGATGTACCACTTCCTGTCGGGCTACACCGCGCGCGTCGCGGGCACCGAAATCGGCGTGACCGAGCCGGAGGCGACCTTCTCGACCTGCTTCGGCGCGCCGTTCATGCCGCGTCACCCCTCGATCTACGGCAACCTCCTCAAGGAGCGCATCGCCAAGGGCGGTGTGAAGTGCTGGCTGGTCAACACCGGCTGGTCGGGCGGCAAGGCGACCATGGAAGGCATCAAGCGCATGCCGATCAAGGCGACCCGCGCGCTGCTCAATGCCGCGCTCGACGGCAGCCTCAACACCGCCGAGTTCAAGGAAGATCCCAACTTCGGCTTTGAAGTGCCCGTGGAAGTGCCCGGTGTTGACACCGCGCTGCTCGATCCGCGCGGTGCCTGGGCCGATGGCGCCGAGTACGACAAGACCGCGCAGGTTCTGGTCAAGAAGTTCATCGACAACTTCGCCCAGTTCGAAGCGCACGTTGACGAGGGCGTCCGCCAGGCCGCGCCCGTCACCGCCTGACAGGCGCGCTAGCAACCTATGACATGAAGAAGGCCCCGGACGCTTCGGCATCCGGGGGCCTTCTTTCCTTGCGGGACGCGCGCGGTGCCTCCCGGCAGAACCAGGAGAGAGAGACATGGGACTATTGGACGGCGTACTGGGGCAGATGGGCGGCAACGCCGATGTGGCCAATCTTGCCGGGCAACTCGGCATACGACCGGAAATGGCCGAGAAGGCCGTGGCCGCGCTCGGCCAGGCGCATCAGCAACCGGGCGACACAGCTGAACTTGCAGCCGGGCGCACGGGGCTCGATGTTGCCACGATCCAGCAGATCATCACCGCCATTGGCGGCGAGAGCGCGCTGGCGCGCTTTGCCGGTGAAATCGTGTCCAACCCGCAGGTCATGGCGTTGCTCGACCGCGACGGGGACGGCGATGCGATGGACGATATCGCAGGGTTCGCTTCGGGGCTGTTCGGACGAAAGTAGAGCTTCCCGGATGAAAAAGGCCCCCGGATGCGGACATGCACCCGGCGGCCTTTTCGCTTTTTCGTGACGTGACCGCCTAACCCTTCACGCCCGCGATGTAGCGCGTGATGTTGTCGCCCAGAACGTCGAGGGGGACGTTGCCCCCATTGACCACGGCCTGGTCGAAATCGCGCAGGTCGTAGGCATCGCCCAGCTCGGAAATGGCGCGCAGGCGCTGGCGGTTGATCTCGTTGTGGCCCATCTTGTAGCCACAGGCCTGGCCGGCCCAGGAGCAGTAGCGGTCGACCTCGTTGACCACTTCCTCACGCTTGTTGCCGTTCTTCTCCATGAAGAAGCGGATGCCTTCCTCGCGGCTCCACCCTTGCGAGTGCAGGCCGGTGTCGACGACCATGCGGCAGGCCCGGAAAGCGATGGACTGGAGGTAGCCCAGGCGCCCGACCGGATCATCGTCATAGGCACCCAACTCGTCGCCCAGCTGCTCGCCATAGAGCGCCCAGCCTTCGGAATAGGCGTTGAAGGCCAGGATCGAGCGGATCAGTGGCAGGCGGTTGGCGTATTCGCCCTGCCAGACGTGGCCGGGGATCGTCTCGTGGTGGACGAGGGTGGGCAAGTCGTACTTGCGGTGGAGGTCCGTGGTGCGCAGGTTGATCCACATCTTGCCCGGCACCGTGCCGTCCTTGGAGCCCGCGCCGCCATAGGCGGTAGGAGCGCCCGGTTCCTCGGCAAGGGGCAGGCGGCGGACTTCGACGTTGCCTGGCACCAGTTCGCGGAACGCGCGCGGCATCTGCGAGGTGATCCAGTCGATACGCTGACGGATGAAAGCCATGATCTGGTCGCGGCCCTCATCGCCCTTGGCGAACATGAAGCGCGGGTCCTTGCCCAGCGCGGTCATGCGCGCGCCGACGGTGCCTTGGGTGTAGCCAAGCTCCTTGAGGATCGGGTCCATCCGGCCATGCAGTTCGGCAAGCTGTTCGTGGCCGAGCTTGTGGATCTCCTCGGCGGACATGGCGGTGGTGGTGCTGGCTTTGAGCGCCCAGGCGTAGAACTGCGCGCCGCCGGGGCGTTCGCGCAGGCCCGGTGCGCTGGAGGCGAGGCCACGCTGGCGCTTGAGTTCGGCGAGCTGGCGCTGGAGTGCGGGCAGCACGTCGCCCGCGACAAGGCTTTTCGCCTGCTTCTCCCAATCGCCCTGGAACGTCGCGGTGCGGTTCGCGACCGAGGCAACGAGCCCGCCGCCGTCCTTGCCCGCGTCCGCCACCGTGCTCTCCATCTGCGCGATGGCACGGTCGAGCAGGAAGTCGGGCGGCACGAGGCCCTTGTCGGTCGCGGCCTTCATGCGCACCAGTTCGCCGTCGAGCTGGTCGTCCATCTGGGCAAGGCGTGCGATATAGGCGTCCGCATCTTCAGGCGTCTTGATCGGATGGTCCGCATCAAGGAAGCGCGGCGTGTCGAGATAGGCGCCCACGTTCTGGATGACGACGTAGGGCGTGTTGCGCCAGCTGCCCACGGCAACGTCGCCATAGGGCTGCGCGAAGCCTTCGAGCGAAGTCGTATAGGCACTCTTGATGACTTCCAGGCTGGTGCGGGTCGCGGGATCGATGCCAGTCTCATCGAAGGCGGAGACCGCCGCGAGATCGCGCCGCAGCAGGGCGGCCATGCGTGCCACGCCATCGGGGGAGCGGTCCTCCATGCGGCTGCGCAAGGCGGCGTGCGCCCCCGTATCGACGCCCAGGCTGGTCGCCGTGCCGGGATTGAGATCGAGGAAATTCCAGGCGAGCGTGTCGAGAAGCGCGCTCGCCTCGGCTGAGGCGGGCGAGCCTGAAGCACTCTGGGCAAGCGCGCGGGAGCTCCCCGGAAGGGCCACGGCGGCGACGCCGCAGGACAGGATCTGGAGAGCGTTGCGACGGGAAAGCGGCGCTGCGGCCGATGCAGGGTGTGTCATGGCGCGAAACTGGCTCCGACAGGCGGACAAGTCAAACGCGGATGGGGATGAAAGGAGGGGGAAAGCGGGGCCGGATCGGGGCTCGCATGGCGTCCGGGGATCGGCTATCGCCTTGCCATGGCTATTGCGCTTTCCCTCATGGTCCTCGCCAGCATCGCGCTGGTGCTGGGCAGCATCGCCCTGTGGCGCCGCCCCGGCCATCGCAAGCGGGCCGTGTTGATGCTCGTCCTTGCAGGGATCATGGCGATCAACGTCGCGATCCTCACCGTGCCGACGCCCGATGGCCGCTCGCTTGCCGGTATCGCCGAAACGCAAGAGGCGCCGCAGTAGCCCTGCGACGCCCCGTCTTGCGTGCCTTGCGTGGACTTGCGCGATTACTTGATCGGGCAGTCCGGCGCGAGGCGCATGTCGAGGTAGTTGTTGACCGACTTCATCAGGTCATCGGTCTCGTTCTCGAAGAAGTGGTTGGCCTTGCGCACTTCATCGTGGTGAATGGTGATGTGCTTCTGCGTGCGCAGCTTGTCGACCAGCTTCTGCACCGCGTTGGGCGTCACCACCGTGTCGGCTTCACCCTGGATGATGATGCCCGAGGCCGGGCAGGGCGCAAGGAAGCTGAAGTCGTACATGTTGGCGGGCGGCGCGATCGAGATGAAGCCGCGGATCTCCGGGCGGCGCATCAGGAGCTGCATGCCGATCAGCGCGCCGAACGAGTAGCCCGCGATCCAGGTGGTCGAGCTTTCGGGGTGGATCTGCTGCACCCAGTCGAGCGCGGCGGCCGCGTCCGAGAGTTCGCCGATGCCGTTGTCGAAGCTGCCCTGGCTGCGGCCCACGCCGCGGAAGTTGAAGCGCAGGGTGGCAAAGCCGCGCGCCACGAAGGTCTTGTAGAGATGCTGCGTGATGCGGTCGTTCATCGTGCCGCCCGCCTGCGGGTGCGGGTGGAGGATCATGGCGACCGGCGCGCGCGGACGCGGCGCGGGCTGGAAGCGGCCTTCGAGACGGCCTTCGGGTCCGGGAAAGATCACTGCGGGCATGGAATAGCGAACCTGACTTGTTGAGGCTCCGGCAAGAATGGCCGCGCAAGGAAGGGGCCGTGATTGCAGGAGTGGAAATGGGAGAGCAGCTTATATAGAAACATTCGTACCAAAAACAATCACGACAAAACAAGCGGAGCCGCCAATTTCTTCCCCTGTCTACCTGGACCATGCCGCAACCACCCCCTTGCGGCCCGAGGCGCGCGCCGCCTGGCTTGAAGGTGCCGAAATCTGGGCCAATCCCTCCAGCCCGCACAAGCAGGGGCGCGCCGCGCGCGCCGCGCTCGAGGATGCGCGTGAGCGGGTGAAGCGGGCGCTGGGCTGGAGCGGTGAACTTCTTTTCACCTCGGGCGCGAGCGAGGCGCTGGCTCTCGGGCTGGGCCGCGCGAAGGTGCAGCGCCGGCTTGTTTCGGCGGTCGAACATGACGCGGTTTTCCGTGCCGCGCCCGATGCCGTCGAAGTGCCGATGGCAGGGGGTAAGTTGGACGCAGAGGCGCTGGCCGAACACCTTGGCGAGGAGGGGCACTGCGTGCTCGCGCTCCAGTCGATCAACTCCGAGACCGGGACCGTGCTCCTGCCTTCGGGGCCGAGCGAGGCGTTGGAGGCCATGCGCGCGGCCGGAGGGCTGCTGCTTGCCGACTGCTCGCAATCGGCCGGCAAGGCGCCGTTGCCGGAGGCGGATCTCATCGTGGCCTCGGCCCACAAGCTGGGTGGCCCCGTCGGGATCGGGGCGCTGCTGGTGCGCGACTTTGCGCTCCTGGAGCCAACCGGCGGGCAGGAGCGTGGTTACCGCGCGGGGACGGAAAACCTGCCCGCCGCGATGGCCTTTGCCGCTGCGCTGGACGCGGGCGGCGTCGAAAGCTGGGCGACGAGCGAGGAGGAGCGCTTTGCCTTCCGCGACCGCCTCGCCGAATTTGGTGAGGTGATCCAGCCCGGCACGGCCTGCTCGCACATCTTCGCGGTTGCGGCGCCCAGGCTTGCGGCAACCGCCATGCTGATCCGGCTCGATGCCATGGGCTTTGCGATTTCGGCGGGAAGCGCGTGCTCGTCCGGCACGCTCAAGCAGAGCCGGGTGCTCAAGGGCTTCGGCATCGACGAAGGCACCGCACGGCGCACCGTGCGCGTCAGCATCGGCTGGAACACGACACCCCAGGACCTCGATACCTTCGCGGACGCCTGGGCGCAGGTGAACGCATGATCTATCTCGACTATCAGGCAACGACCCCATTGGCGCCCGAGGCGCGCGAGGCCATGCTGCCCTGGCTGGGTGGGCCTGAGACCAGCGGCTTTGCCAACCCGCACAGCCCGCATCGTCCCGGACGCATGGCGGCGGCGGCCGTGGAAGTCGCGCGCGACCAGGTAGCCGCCCTTCTGCCACCGGGAGGCCGCGTGATCTTTACCTCGGGCGCGACCGAGGCGATCAATCTGGCATTGGTTGGAAGCGGGTCTAAGCGGCTGGCCGTGTCGGCCATCGAGCATTCGGCCGTGCTCGACACCGCGCGTTGGATCGATCCTGGCTCTCAGGAAATCCCGGTCGGAGAGGACGGCTGTGTGGCTGCGGACGCGTCGCTGCGCGAGGGCACCGACCTCGTCGCGGTCATGCAGGTCAACAACGAGATCGGAACGGTCCAGCCCGTGGACGAACTGGCGCAGCGCGCCCATGCGGCAGGCGCGCTGTTCCTGTGCGATGCGGTGCAGGGAGCCGGCAAGATCGCGCCGCCGCAAGGCGCGGACATGGTCGTGATCAGCGCGCACAAGATGTACGGTCCCAAGGGGATCGGGGCGCTCTGGGTGCGCGATGGGCTCGATCTCGCCCCGCTGATCCGCGGCGGCGGGCAGGAGCAGGGCCTGCGTTCGGGTACCTTGAGCCCGGCGCTGTGCGCGGGGTTTGGCGCTGCAGCCGCACTGGCGCTCAGGAGCTGTGATGAGGACGCGGTGCATATTGCCCGGCTTTGGGACAGCGCGCGTGCGGCTTTGCCGGACTGGGACCTCAATGGCTCGGCCGAACGGCGCTGGAAGGGAAATTTAAACTTGCATCGCAAGGGTTTGGATGTAGCCCGTCTGATGTCTGATCTTCGCGCCGTGGCGTTTTCGGCTGGCTCGGCTTGCGCCAGCGGCTCGGGAAGGCCCAGTCATGTGCTGCGCGCGCTCGGACTTGCCGACAGTGCGGCCAAAGCCTCTATCCGTTTGGGATTCGGGCGATATAGTACGCAACGGGACATAGAGGATGCCTGCGCTCAAATAGAAGCCGCTGCGGCGGCGCAGGGAGTCTGAAATTGGTAAACGTGCAATTCGTCACGACCGAAGGGAACAAGGTTTCGGCACAGGCCGAGCCGGGAACGCGCCTGCTCGAAGTGGCCCAGGCCGCGGGCATGCCGCTCGAAGGGACGTGCGAGGGGCAGATGGCCTGTTCCACCTGCCATGTCTATTTGTCGGATGAGTGGTTCGCCAAAGTCGAGCCCGCCTCGATGGACGAGGAGGACATGCTCGATCTGGCGGCGGGTGTCGCGCGCACCAGCCGCCTTTCCTGCCAGATCGAACTGACCGAGGATCTCGACGGGATCGAGGTGCGTATTCCCGGCGTTTCGCGCGACATGCAGATCGGCTGAACCTCAAAAAAAGCGACGGCCGCACCCGTTCGGGGATGCGGCCGCGCGGTTTTCGGGGCATTATCGGAGCGGCTCTCGTCAGGCGGCCTGCGCGGGAACCCGGATGGCCTCGATCAGGGCGTTCGAGAAAGCCGGAATGTCATCGGGCTTGCGGCTCGTGATGATGTTGCCATCGACGGCCACTTCGCGGTCGACAACGTTGGCCCCCGCATTGGCAAGATCGGTGCGGATCGAGGGCCAGCCCGTCACGGTCTTGCCGCGAACCGCGTCCGCTTCCACCAGCAGCCAGGGCGCGTGGCAGATGGCACCAACGGGCTTGCCCGAATGGACGAAGGCCTGAACCAGTTCCACGGCCGTGGAATTGAGGCGCAGGGTGTCCGGATTGATCTGGCCGCCGGGCAGGACGAGAGCATCGAACTCGCTTGCCTTCACATTGTCGAGCGCAAGATCCACCTTGACCGGATCGCCCCAGTCGGTGTGATTCCAGCCCTTGATCTCGCCCGCCTCGGGGCTGGCGATCTGAACGTCCATTCCGGCATCGCGAAGGGCATCACGCGGACCGGTGAGCTCGGAGGGCTCGAAACCGTCGGTGGCGAGGATGAGAATGCGCTGGGTCATGTCGTGACCTCCTTTCTTGTTGGCATTTCCTCCTTCAACACCGCCGCGAGGCGTGCCGTTCCCGGTTCCGGCACCGTCTGCCGCGCCTCGGCCACGGATCGAAGTATGCCGCTTCGCCTCGGTCAGTTACGCCCGCGACGGCGCAGGTGGCCCACCAGCCAGACGATCCCCCAGATCACGAGGCCGAGCGGAATGCCGATGGCCCCCAGGATGATGAGCGCGCCGATCACGGTGCCCAGGATCGTGTCGAGATTGCGCACTGCCTCGCGTATGGGGCCAAGGAAGCCTCCGCTCGACGGCGTGCGCGCGGCGTAGGAGAGGTTCATCTCGCTGAAGTCGACCCGGCCCTGCATTTGCGCCAGCCAGCTCTCGGCCTGGTCGATCTCCTCATTGACCTTGGCCACGCCGCGCTCGGCCTCGACCAGTTCGGCGACCGAGCCTTTGCGGGTGGCGAGGACCTCCATCAGGCGGTCGCGCAGCAGGCGGCGGGCCTTGAGGCGCGCGGCGGTATCGACGATCTGCTTGGAGAGATCCTCGCCTTCGATCGCGCTGCCGATCTGGTCGCCGCCCTGGCCGCTGACCAGTTCGGCCAACTCCTGCCCAAAGGCACGGGCGCGCGGCGCGGCGACGGCCAGTGTCAGCGACCCGCTGGCGTAGTCGTTCTCGCCAAGGTCGCTCTGCATGGAGAGGACGCGGCAGACCTGTGGCCCCTGCTTCTCGCACAGGCTGGCCTGCCGGGCCTGGACCTGCGCGATGTGTTCGGCGGGCAGGCGGTACTGGTAGCGGTAGGTGTAGGCGATGCGCGGAACCGAGACGGGGATCTCACCGCTCTCCGGCGTTTCCTTTGGCGGTTCTTCGCCAATGTCTACTGTCGTGAGCTTTTCCACCCCGCTCGGAGCGGCTTCGTAGTTGCCGCCTTCGCTGCAAGCGACCAGAAGAAACAAAGCGAGAACAGGCGCAAGCGGCCACGCGGGCCTTGTCGGACAGGACATTCTCTCTCCACTCTGATTCGTAGAATAGCGTAGCGCGCCGCAAGCCTGCGGAAAACGGCGAATTGTCGCTTTGGAGAGTGGCCCCGCGCTGCTACGCTCCTGCCCATCATGGTGACTTCTCTCGACGACAGTTCCGATCCGTTCGACGCCATTGTCGATGCGCCGTTCGATGCCGCGCTTTCCGAGCGCTACCTCGTCTACGCGCTCTCGACGATCACCGCGCGTTCGCTGCCCGACCTTCGCGACGGGCTGAAGCCGGTCCACCGGCGCCTGCTCTGGGCGATGCGGCAGCTGAAGCTCGATCCGGCGAGCGCCTACAAGAAGTCCGCGCGCGTCGTGGGCGACGTCATCGGCAAGTACCACCCGCATGGCGATGCGTCGGTCTACGATGCGATGGTCCGCCTCGCCCAGGACTTCTCGCTGCGCTACCCGCTGGTGCAGGGGCAGGGCAACTTCGGCAACATCGACGGCGATAACGCGGCAGCCTACCGCTACACCGAGGCGCGCCTCACCAAGACCGCGATCCAGCTCATGGCCGGGCTCGACGAAGGGACTGTCGACTTCATCCCGACCTACAATGGGGAAGAGAGCGAACCGGACATCTTCCCGGGGCTCTTCCCCAATCTGCTTGCCAACGGGGCGACGGGCATCGCGGTGGGCATGGCGACCTCGATCCCCAGCCACAACGCGGCCGAGATCATCGATGCGACGATGCTCCTGATCGAGAACCCGCAGGTCGAGCACGAGCAGCTCATGGAGGTCTTCCATGGGCCCGACTTTGCAACCGGCGGCCTTGTCGTCGACAGCGCGGCGGCGATCTCCCACGCTTATGAGACGGGCAAGGGCGCCTTTCGCATGCGCGGACGCTTTTCCAATGGCCGTGACGAGGCGGGCAACTGGGAGGAAACCGGCATCGAGAAACTGGGCGGCGGCCAATGGCAGCTCGTCGTTTCCGAAATTCCCTACATGCTCGCCAAGGGCAAGCTGATCGAGCAGATCGCCCAGCTGATCGCGGACAAGAAGCTGCCGATCCTGGAAGACGTGCGCGATGAAAGCGACGAGCAGATCCGCATCGTCCTCGTGCCCAAGAGCCGCAACGTCGATCCCGAACTCCTGAAGGAAAGCCTCTATCGGCTGACCGACCTGGAGAGCCGCTTCTCGCTCAACCTCAACGTGCTCGATGCTGAGCGGACGCCGGGCGTGGTGGGCCTCAAGGACCTCCTGCGCCAGTGGGTGGTCAACCAGATCGACATCCTCCAGCGCCGCACCCAGCACCGCCTCGACAAGATCGCGGCGCGCCTGGAACTGGTCGCAGGCTACATCATCGCCTACCTCAACCTCGACCGGATCATCGAGATCATCCGCACCGAGGATGAGCCCAAGCCGGTGATGATGGCCGAGTTCAACCTGACCGACCGCCAGGCCGAGGCGATCCTCAACATGCGCCTGCGTTCCTTGCGCAAGCTCGAGGAAATGGAGCTGCGCCAGGAGCACGAGGAACTGCTCAAGGAGCAGGACGAGCTCACCAAGCTGCTCGAGAGCCCGGCGCGCCAGCGTACGCGCCTCAAGCGCGACCTGATGGCGCTGCGCAAGGACTACGCCGAGGATACCGAGCTTGGCCGCCGCCGCACCACGATTGCCGAGGCGCGGCCTACGGTTGAATTCTCGATGGACGCGATGATCGAGAAGGAGCCCATCACGGTGGTCCTCTCGCAGCGCGGCTGGATCCGTGCGGCCAAGGGCCACGTCGCGCTCGACAGCGAGTTCAAGTACAAGGAAGGCGACGGCCCGGCCTATGTCTTCCACGCGCAGACGACCGACAAGCTGCTGATCGCGCTTGATAATGGTCGCTTCTATACGCTGGGCGGGGACAAGTTGCCGGGTGCGCGCGGATTTGGCGAACCGATCCGCACGATGGTCGACATAGACGCCGAGGCGCAGATCGTCGCGGCGCTCGCGCACAAACCCAAGGGGCAGCTCCTGCTCGCCTCCAATGTGGGTCGCGGCTTTGCCGTGGTGACCGATGAGATCCTGGCGGAAACCCGCAAGGGCAAGGCGGTGATGAGCACGAAGCCGGGCGTGAAGCTGGCCGTGGTGCGCGAGATCCCGGCCGAGCACGACCACGTCGCCGTGGTCGGGGACAACCGCAAGCTGGTCGTCTTCAACCTCGACGAACTGCCGATCATGGCCAAGGGGCAGGGCGTTACGCTCCAGCGCTACCGCGACGGGGGCATGGCGGACGTGACCACGCTCAAGCTGGAAGAGGGGCTGTCCTGGACGATGGGCGGCGACACCGGACGCACGCGCACCGAAAAGGACATCGCCATGTGGAAGGTCGCACGCGGTGCGGCCGGACGCCTGCCGCCCAACGGCTTCCCGCGCGACAACAAGTTCTGAAGAACGAAGGAAGTGATTCCGAGGGCCATCGCCCTCGGGCTCCCCAAACTGTCGACCTCACGTCTGGCGCGCCGCGCTGGCTGAAAGAGGTGAGGTCGCCCATTTCGGGGGCAAGGGGCGATGGTCCCTTGAACAAATCCTTCTACTAGACTTCTTCCACCGGCTGGGGATGGTTCGGCACGAGGATCAGTGTGCGTCCTTCAACACGCCAGCTGGCAAGGCGCGAGAGCAGGTTCATCCCGATCACGTTCTGCTCTCCCAGGCCCGGTGCAACGACCGCGTCGAGATCGCGCGCGACGATGTTCCCGAAGCGCAGTTCGTCTACCGTGACCAGTTCGGCGGGCACCGTGCCATTGGCCGTGCGCATAGCGATCCGGCGCGGGACGGGCGAGGGCTCGATCTGCGCAGCCTGGGCCGTCACGGGGGCAAGTGCGGTGAGCGTCGCGCCGGTGTCGACGAGGAAGTCCCGCTCGACACCGTTGATGCTGGCGCGGATCCAGAAGTGCCCGTCCGGGGCCATGGCGACCCGTGTCTCGCTGCCCTCGACGCTCTGGCGTTCGATCCCGACCTGGGGCAGGGCAAAGTCGAAACCGGTGTTGAGGCGGGCAAATTGCGCGATGGTGAGGAGCAGGGCCGCGACGAGGCCGAGGTTGCCCACGCCCTTCACGAAGCCACCCAGAAACGGCAGTGGGCCGCGCAGCAGGCCTCCGATCATCGTGACCAGCAGCGCCCCCAGCGCGAGCGCAAGAAGTGGCTGGCCCGCGAGATAAGTCGCAAGCTCATCGAGCTGGTCGGGAATTTCGAGGTTCATGGTTCCTATACTACCCGCAGATAGCTTGCCGGTTCCTGACCGGGACGGGCCGTGCTCACGGTGTCAGGATCAGCCGCTCGCCTTCCACGCGCCAGCTCTTCATCTGTGAGAGCAGGTTCATGCCGATGACGGCGGTGTCGTTCTGCGTGTCGGGCAGGACGGCGAGCGGCAGGTCGCTCGCCTCGATAGTGCCCAGGCGCAGCGAGCGGGCCAGGCCCATGCGCGCGACAACGGTGCCGTTGGCGGTGTCGAGCAGTCGCCCTTCACCGTCTTCGCTCGCGGCAAGGCCGGTGCGCTGCGCGACGCTTTGGGGGACCGTGGTGTAAGTGGCGCCGGTGTCGATCATGAAGTCGACGGGTTCGCCGTTCAGTTGGGCCTTGACCCAGAAGTGCCCGTCCGCGCGCATCGCGATGACGGTCTCATCGCCTTCGATCCGGGCCTCGCGGGTGTGATCGAGCCAGAGCGCGGCGTCCGAAGTCCGGTTACTGCCTGCGAACTGCACCACCGTGAGCAAGCCGGCCACAAGCAGTCCGAGGTAGGCCACATTGCGCATCCCTGTGCCAAGGCTTGGACGCTGCGCGCTCACCATCTGGGCGGCCACGGCGAGCACGATCGCGGCCACCGTCAAGGCGAGGAGCGGCTGGCCTTCCAGCGTGGAACCAAGGTCACCTGCGCTCACGCGGGGCCTTGCTGTGCGATCACATCGTCGAGCAGCTGCTCCACGCGCGGGCTATCCGGGAATCCTTCCGCGATCCACAGGGCTTCGACGGTGCGCAGGACACGTGCGACCTCGGGACCTGCGCCGACACCGCGCGCGACGATCTGGCCGCCCTTGAGTGGGAAGGTGGGGATGGTCCAGTCCATGAGGGGGGTGACATCGGCCCCTGCGATGAGCAGGCGGTCGAGCGCCTGGTCCATACCCAGTCGGAAGGCGAGGGCCCGTGGCGCAGCGGGGGTATCCTCGCGCGCAGCGGCAAGCGCCAGGCGCTTCTTCTGCGCGCCCGAAAGCCGGAAGCGCGAGGCGATCTGTTCGGCAAGAGCAACATCGGCCGGGAGCAGGGCGGCAAGGCGGCGAACCGCATCGGGCGCGATGTCCTGGCGTTGCTCGCAGGCGATAAGGGCGGTGAGCGCTTCGGGGCGGGCTTCGGGCAGGATCACGTCGAGAACGCCCAGCGCCTTCATGCGCGCGATGGTCGGGGCGGGGTCGGGGAGGCCGAGGAGGTTCATCGTCTCCATGCCTACCCGCTCACGCGAAAGACCTTTGAGTGTCGCGGCGAGTTCGCGGCAGGCGCTCTCGGCGTCTTCGTCGGCGGGCTGGCTGCCGAACCGGGCCTGGAAGCGGAAGTAGCGCAAGATGCGCAGGTGATCCTCGCGGATGCGCTGACGGGCATCGCCGATAAAGCGCACGGTGCGCGTGGCGAGGTCCGCTTGGCCCTCGAAATAGTCGTAGATCGTGCCGTCAGCGGGATCGGCGTAGAGGGCGTTGATGGTGAAATCGCGGCGCGCGGCGTCCTCGTGCCATTCCTGCGCGAAGGCGACCGTGGCGCGGCGCCCATCGGTCGATACGTCGTGGCGCAGCGTGGTGATCTCGACCGGGCCGCCGGGCAGAACCGCCGTGACGGTGCCGTGTTCGATACCGGTGGGTACGCGCCGGATTCCGGCATCCTCAAGGCGCTGCATGACCTCTTCGGGGCGTAGCGTGGTGGCCATGTCGATGTCCTTGACGGCAAGGCCCAGCAACGTATCGCGCACCGCGCCGCCGACGTAGCGCGCGCAGCCCTTGCCCAGTGCCGCGACCAGATCGGCGAGATCCGCGCGGCCCATCCATTCGGCGCAAAGCCGTTCAGTCATGCCAGTTCAGCCTATGCGTCAGGTTGGTGATGATGGCGCCGGTGACGCCCCAGATGCGATGCCCCTCCCACATGATCTCGACATATTCGCGCTGCGCGCCTTCCCATTCCAGGCTCCTGGCCTTCTGGTTGGCGGGATCGAGCACGAAGTCGACCGGGGCCTCGAACCACTTGGCGACCTCGGCGGGGTTGGGGCGGATCTCGATGTCGGGGGGCACGATGCCAAGGACCGGCGTGATCTCGTAGCCGCTGCCGGTGCGATAGAGATCCCCCGTGCCGACGACCCGCACGCACGCGGGATCAATGCCCAGTTCCTCGTTCGCTTCGCGCAAGGCAGCCTCGACAGGCGCTTCGCCCGGATCGATCCGGCCGCCAGGAAAGGCGACTTGCCCCGGATGCGCGCGCATCGAGGAGGGGCGGTGGAGGAGGAGCATGCCCGGCCGTTCGCGTTCGGTCAGGGCGATGAGGACGGCGGCGGGGATGAAGCTCTCGATCTGCGTGGTGCGCGGATCGGTGAAGCGGCGGGACTGGGCATGCCCTTCGCGCGCCTCGAAACGGCGCTTCACGGCTTCGAACAGGGCGCTCATGCCGGGCTCAGCGGGAAACGGGCGGTGCCGCTGGTGACCGAGAGGTCATCGCTTGCAAGCGCGATCTCGGCGAGCTGGGCGTACGTGCTGCGGTTGAGCCGGGCACGGCAGCCGTGGCGCACGCCCAGATAGATGGCGGGGGTGTCGGGATCGCCCTCGGCCGTGATCGGGTGCGCGGGGCCCGCGATCACGAGGTCATCGGTGTTGAGGCGAAAGACGAGATTGCCGTCCTCCTCCTTGAGGTCGACGGCGAGGAACGCGGCATCCTCCACCGCGATCGACAGTTTCTGGGTGGGGGTGACGAGCCAGTGCTGGCCGCCCGCATCGCACAGTAGAAGCGAGGCGAAGGCGCGCACCATCGCGGGGCGCGTGATCAGGCCGCCTTCGTGGTACCAGCGGCCATTGGCCGCGATGCGCATGTGGCTGTCGCCGACATGCGCGGGCTCCCAGGTCTCGACAGGCGGCAGCTGCCGCGCTTCGAGGAGCGCGGCCACGTCGGCGAGGGAAAGGCCGGCAAGGTCGGGTGGGGCATCGTAAGGCATGGCGTGTGCGATGCCAGATAGGCACGCACGCGCCAAGCGCCAAGCCTTTCCAGCTTCATTCCCGAGCCAGGCGCCGCGATATGCGGCCGGGACCTGGTCCGGTTCAGCGCGTCCAGGGACCGAGCGTGCCCTTTGCGGGCAGCACGGCCGGGTTGTCGCAGCGCACCAGCAGACGGCTCGCCTCGAACGGACCGGGCAGTTCCCACCCTTGCGTCTGGGCGTTGCTGAAGCCCCAGAAGCGGCCATAGTATTCGGGATCGCCGATGAGGACCTGCGGGAGCGGGGCGCGCTCGTCGATGCCCGACATGGCCGCGGACATCAGTACCTGGCCGTAGCCGCGGTTCTGTTCCTCGGGCAGGACGGCAACGGGGCCGACCATGATCATCGGGTGCGCGCGGCCATCATCGTCGGTCAGCGCGACCGGCCAGCACTGGATCGAGCCGACCATCATGTCCTTGTCGTCCATGACCGCAAAGCTGAGCGCAGGGAGCCATTCCATGCCTTCGCGCACCTTGTAGGCGGTGCGTTGGCGTCGCTCGGGTTCGAACGCGCGGTCGAGCAGATCCTCGACGAGGGCAGGGTCGACGTTGTCGAGCGGAATGACGGTTGCGGTGTCGGACGAGTTGGACATGGCGCGCGCCGATACGGCGGGGCGCGCGCTTTGTCGATTCAATTCGCGCTTTGGCTCTTGGCAGGCGGCACCAGTTTGAGGAGGTGTCCGCTGTCCGGAGCCGGACCGTCTTCCAGCAGCCAGATCTCGCCCGAGGGCGTCTCACGCACCTCGCGGATGCGGTGATCAAGCTCATAGCGTGCTTCTTCAACACCTTGCGTGCCGTTGAGCGCGACCAGAACGAGGCCGGGGACGGAGAACGAGGCAATGACCGCCTTGTCGTGGAAGCCGGGGTAGCGGTCTCCCTTGTAGAGGATGAAATCGCCTGGAGCGATCACCGGGTTCCAGCTGATGGCGGGCCCGGCAAGGTCGGGGCGGGTGGAGTGGCGCGGAATCGGATCGCCGTTGTAGTGATCGCCGTCCGAGACCAGCGGCCAGCCGTAGTTGAGGCCCGCCTCGATGCGGTTGATCTCGTCGCCGCCCGCAGGCCCGTGTTCAAGGTCCCACAGGTCCCCGTTCGCATCGAAGGCAAGGCCAAGGACGTTGCGGTGGCCGTAGGACCAGATCTCATCGGAAGGTGAGCCCTTGTCGGCGAAGGGGTTCCCGGGCGCCGGGGAGCCATCGGGCAGCAGGCGCACGATGGTGCCCAGCGTGTTCGAGGTGTCCTGCGCGGGCTCGCCCTTCTGCCGTTCGCCCGAGCTGACGAAAAGGTAGCTTTCATCCGGCGAGAAGGCGAGGCGGTGTGAATAGTGTCCGGCGCCCGTGACCTTCGGGGTCTGGCGCCAGATGACCTCAAGGCCTTCAAGCGCGCAGCTGGCGGGCGCCGAGCAGGCTAGCGTTCCAAGGCCCACGGCCGCGCCGCGGGTGTCGCCGTCGCCCGGCTCGGCCCACGAGAGATAGACCCGGCGCCCGTCGAGCGAGCCGTTCTCGGGCGGTGTCCAGTCGGCCTGCGGGGCGAGGAGGACATCGCCAAGGCCGCCCTGGCCTTGGTAGGCGACCTCAGGCGCGCCGCTGACGGTTCCCGTGCTGCCATCGGGCAGATAGAGGCGGATAGTCCCGGCTTTCTCGGTGATGATCGCGGTGTTGGTGGCCGCGTCGATGTCCATCGCCCAGGGTTCCTCGAAGCTTGCCAGCGTTTCCACCGTAAAGGGCGGCGGCGCGGCTTCGGGAGTCGGGCGCGTGTCGGAGGCCGAAGATCCGCAGCTTGCCAGCGCCAGCCCGAGCGCCGATAGGGACGGCAGAAACATGGATTTTCCGGAGATCATGACGCTTCCTTCTATCGGCCCCTACGGGGGCATCGCGCTGGTTCGCCCGCATGTCATGGGCATCGATGAGGCCGGTCGTGGGCCGCTGGCCGGACCTGTTGTGGCGGGCGCCGTGCTGCTTGGCAAGAACGCCCCGGCCGGGCTCGACGATTCCAAGAAACTCTCGGCCAGCCGCCGGTTGCAGCTGGAAACAGAAATACACAAAACCTGTCTCTGGGCTGTCGGCGTGGTCGATGTCGAGACGATCGACCGCATCAACATCTTCGCCGCGACCATGCTGGCGATGACCCGCGCGGCCAGTTCGCTGTGCTCCAAGGCCGGGCTCGAACCGGACGAGGTCCTCGTCGATGGCAACAAGACGCCGGAGGGGCGCAGCGAGGGCTGGCGCTGGCCCAACGTGCGCGCGATCGTGGGCGGCGATGGCAGCGAGGCGGCGATCTCGGCGGCCTCGATCATCGCCAAGCAGCACCGCGACCGGATCATGCGTGTCCTGGCGCAGGCCTTTCCGATGTATGGCTGGGAGCGCAATGCCGGTTACGGCACGGCGGGGCACCTTGCTGCCCTGCGTGAGCACGGGCCGAGCCCGCATCACCGCCGCAGTTTTTCGCCCATCGCCCAGCTCGAGATGGCTTTCTGATCGCGCGCCGCTGATCCCGGGCGCGACATCGGATTTCGGGCTGGCGTAAAAAAATTTCGTGAAGGTCTCCGAGGTGCTCGGCACAAGATGTTGAGTCGGTCGCGAATCGTCAGACTCCATATGCTGTGTCGGATTCGTTTTGTTCCGTTTTATGATACCTTGAATCATCAGGATTCCCGGCGAGTCGCAGCTTGACGGCGACTCGTCGATGAATCATTAGGGTCGTCTTTCCACAGTTAATTACGGTTTTAGACGGGGTCATAATGGGTCAGGTACTGGTCAAAGAACGGATTCGTGCGAAGGCACCTGCACCGACCCCGAAGGAACTGCTGCCGCTTGGCCAGATCATTCCGGGCGACTGCATCGAGGCGATGCGCCAGATCCCCGACGCGAGCGTCGACATGGTCTTCGCTGACCCGCCGTACAACCTGCAGCTGGGCGGCGATCTCGATCGTCCCGATGGCAGCCGCGTCGATGCGGTCAACGATGAATGGGATAAGTTCGCCAGCTTTGCGACCTATGACCAGTTCACCCGCGACTGGCTGACCGAGGCGCGCCGTGTCCTCAAGCCCGATGGCTCGCTGTGGGTGATCGGCTCGTACCACAACGTGTTCCGCCTCGGTGCGATCATGCAGGACATGGGCTTCTGGATCTTGAACGACATCGTGTGGCGCAAGGCCAACCCGATGCCCAACTTCAAGGGCACGCGCTTCACCAATGCGCACGAGACGCTGATCTGGGCGAGCATGGGCGAGAAGGCGAAGTACACCTTCAACTACCGCGCGATGAAGACGCTCAACGATGAACTGCAGATGCGTTCGGACTGGCACCTGCCGATCTGCAACGGCGCCGAGCGCCTGAAGAAGGACGGTCGCAAGGTCCACCCGACGCAGAAGCCCGAAGCGCTGCTCTATCGTGTGCTGCTCGCCACCACCAACAAGGGCGATGTCGTCCTCGATCCCTTCTTCGGCACCGGCACCACCGGCGCGGTCGCCAAGCGCCTGGGCCGCGAATGGATCGGCTGCGAACGTGAAGGTGACTACCGCGAAGCGGCGATGGAGCGCATCGAGATGGCGCTCGAACTCGACGAAAGTGCGCTCAAGACCATGCAGTCCAAGCGTGCGGCGCCCAAGGTTGCTTTCGGCACCCTGGTCGAGACCGGCTGGATCGCGCCGGGCACCGAGCTGACCGCCAAGAAGGGCAAGTTCACCGCGACCGTGCGCGCCGACGGCTCGCTCGCTTCGGGGCCTGTGACGGGATCGATCCACGGCGTGGGCAAGGAACTGCAGGGTGCGCCCTCGTGCAACGGCTGGACTTTCTGGAGCATCCAGCACGAAGGCAAGCTCAAGCCGCTCGACGACATCCGCCAGCTCTACCTGCTCGCCACCGAACCGTGAGAAGAGGGCCGTTTTCACCTTCTCTCGACACCGTCCGGTAAAAGGCTAAAGAGCCGCCATGCCTCGCAAGATCTATATCCGCCCGATTGCTCTGGTCGACAGTCCCCAGAGCGAAGCGGGCAACGCTGTCCGCCTTGGCGGTTCGCTGGCCTGGGCCAGCCGCTTTGCCCTTATGGAACGCAAGGGGCGCAAAGTCGTCGCGCGCACGCTGGTCGATGCGGCGGCCATGCCCGAGGCGATTGCAGCGCTCGATGCGCCTCTGAAGGCGCAGGCCGAGGCGCAGTGGGCGGCGCTTGCAAAGGTTCACGCACCGATCACCTGCGGTGAGCGCACGATCCGGCTCGACCAGCCGCAGGTCATGGGCATTCTCAACATGACGCCCGACAGCTTTTCGGACGGCGGGCGCTTCCTTGATCACCCCGATGTCGCCATCGACCACGCCGTGGGCATGCTGGAAGAGGGCGCCGCGATCATCGACGTGGGCGGTGAATCCACGCGGCCCGGCGCAGCCGCGGTCTGGGAAGGCGACGAGATCAAGCGCGTTGTGCCCATGGTCGAGCGGCTTGCCATGATGGGCGCCGCGATCAGCCTCGACACCCGCCGCGCGGCGGTGATGGAGGCCGCGCTGGCGGCCGGCGCGCACATCATCAACGACGTCTCGGCGCTGCGCTACGATCCCCGCAGCCTGGAACTCGCCGCAGCCTCGAACGCGCCGGTGGTGCTGATGCATGCGCCGGGCAAGGGCGATGATCTCCATTCGGACGGGCACTACGCCGACGTCGTTCTCGACGTCTTCGATTGGCTGGAACAGGCCCGCGACGAGGCCGTGGCCGCAGGCATCGCGCGCGAGCGCATCCTGCTCGATCCGGGTATCGGCTTTGGCAAGACATTGGCCGAGAACCTGGCGCTGATGAACGCCATCGCGCTGTACCACGCCCTTGGGCATCCTTTGCTGGTGGGGGCAAGCCGCAAGCGCTTGATCGGGGCGCTCTCGAACGAGGCGGCGGCGCACGAGCGTCTGGGCGGTTCGATTACGCTGGCGCTCAAGGCCATCGAGGCGGGCGCGCACATCGTGCGGGTCCATGACGTGGCCGAAACGGTGCAGGCCGTGCGCGTGTGGCGTGGCATGCGCGATGCCGCGCTGACCGACTTCTCGCAGCTGGTGGATTGATCGGGCACCTCAGGTACGATCGTCTCTCAAAATCTTGATCGCGGATGAACCGCAGATTTCTGCGGGATGAACCAGCAAGGTGCGGTGGGTGCAATGGTGCACGCATCGCCGGTTTCGTCGCGCCAAGGGGCCATTTCATCTCTTCGCCGGGAGGGATTTTCCCGGTCGACCCGTTTCCCTCTCGAACGCAAGGCAATCGAGCCAAGCGCTGATTTCGAAGAAGGGAGATACGTCCCATGATCAAGACCAAGACCTTTCGCACCGCCGTTCTCGCCGCTGCCGTGGCCATCCCCGCAGGCGCAGCTGTTGCCGCCATGCCGATGAGCGACATGCCCATGACCGCCGAGCAGCAATGGGCGCAGACCGAGGAAGGCCGTATCATGACCTCGCCCATCGCGGGTATCGAGAACTCCCAGTGGTTCGACTACCAGGGCAATGTCCTGGAGACGAAGAAAGAGCTTTCGAGCGACCTCAAGCGCGCGACCGACCTGGAAGACGCCCGCGACGCTTACGGTGAATACGCGCACGAGTTGAAGGACAACCGGCTCGATTACGCCGAATACATGGCGAAGAAGGGCCACACGGTGCCCCGCGTCTACCTCGAGAACTGATCCGACCTCTTTCCCCTCAAGAGATTTGAACGCAAACGTCGTTGGCCTTGGGCCAGCGGCGTTTGTGCGTTGAGGGCAAGGGGCTGCCGGGATGTCTTGAAAAGGTCATGGCGCTTTGGGAGAAGGTGCCATGCTGATCTCCTCGCGCCGCCGTTTCCTGTTCCTGTCCACGAGCGGCCTTGTCGCGGGTGGGGCTGCCCATGCGCAGTCCTCCACGCCAGCCGCGCTGTTGGAGCCCTATTACCGCGAACTGGAAGGCGAGGTCGCGCTGCCCCGCGCGCCCGAGGGGCCGCAGCTGGCCCCGGAGACCGAGATCACCCGCTTTGCGGTCGGCAGCTGCAACAACCAGGAAGGCGACCAGTCCTTCTGGCTGGGCATCGCCAGCCGTGCGCCCCAACTCTTCCTCTACATCGGCGACAATGTCTACGGCGATCCGGGCTGGGATGGAGGCGCGGATCTGGGCTCGCTGCGCCGGGCGTACGAACGGCTCAATAGCCACGCCGAGTTCCAGCAATTCCGAAAGGCCGTCCCCATGCACACGGTGTGGGACGATCATGACTACGGCTTCAACGATGGGGGCGCCGTGTTCCCGTTCAAGCGCTGGTCCGAGCACATCTACGAGACGTTCTGGAATTCGCCCGAGGACGTGCGCGGGCGCGAGGGCGTCTACCATGCGCGCACCTACGGGCCGCAAGGGCGCCGCGTACAGATCATCCTGCTCGACACCCGTTTCCAGCGCTCGCCGCTTGTGCCGCCCACGCCGGGCCAGAGCCTGCCGGTAAACGGGCGCTACGTGCCCGATACCAGCGAGGACGCGCAGATGCTGGGGGAGGCGCAGTGGGCCTGGCTGGCTGAGGAACTGGCAAAGCCTGCGGACCTGCGCGTGGTCGTCTCTTCAATCCAGGTGCTCTCCGATGCGCACTTGTGGGAGGGCTGGGAGCTGATGCCGCGTGAGCGCGAGCGTCTTTACGCGGCGTTGGCTGCGCGCAAGGGGGGCGGGCTCGTCCTCCTGTCGGGCGACCGGCACGTTGGCGGGATCTACCGCAAGGACGTACCGGGGGCCGCGCAGGGCCTCTGGGAGATGACCGCCTCCTCGCTCAACCGGCCCAACGCCAGCAATGCCGAAGCGACCGCACGCGAACCCGATGTGGACCGGCAGGGAATGTGCGTGGGCGATGCGAACTTCGGCGAAGTCGCCGTGGACTGGGATGCGGGCGAAGTGACGCTGACGGTCTGCCGCACGGACGGGCAGCCGCTCGTGACGCGCAGCTTCGGGTTCGCGACCTAAGCCGCGTTGTCGATGCCCAGATCAGCCAGCTTGCGGTAGAGGGTCGAGCGCCCAATGCCGAGGCGCCGGGCCACTTCGGTCATGCGGCCTCGATAGAGCCCGATGGCCAGGCGGATGACGTCGGCCTCGATGTCCTCCAGCCGGCGCAGGTTGCCGTCGGGGGTGTACAGCATCACGCCGGCACTCTCCTGCAGCGGATTGCCCGCGACGTTGGAGGGGCCGGGGCCGAGGATGGCGAGGAGCTGCGGGAAGTCCTCGGAGGTAAGGGCATCGCCGTCACAGAAGACCGAGGCCCGGAACAGCGCGGCCTGAAGCTGGCGCACGTTCTCGGGCCAGTCGTAGGCGGCCAGAAGCGAGAGCGCGCCATCGGTGATGCCCAGTTCGCGCAGGCCCGGCTGTTCGCCGATCCGCGCGAGGAAATAGCGGGTGAGGGCCGGGATATCGCCCGAACGCTCACGCAAGGGGGGCAGCATGACCTTGGTATGACCCAGCGCTTCGGCAAGCTCGGGAAGGAAATTCCCGGTCGCGGCAAGGTCGGCCAGTGGCAGGTTGCTTGATGAGATCAGGCGCACGTCGATACGGAAGGAATGGCGCGCGCCGATGGGGCGCACGTCCCCTTTGCGGATCGATTCCAGCAGGCGCTCCTGTACGGACATCGGCAGGCAATCGACTTCGTCGAGGGCAAGGGTCGCGCCGTCGGCGTGCTGAAGCGCGCCAACCTGGCGTTCAAAGGCGCCGGGAAAGGCGCCTTTCTCATGCCCGAACAGGACAGACTCGATGGAGTTGGCCGGAATGCCGCTGATGTTGATGAGGCGCAGCGGTAACTTCGCGCGCGAAGAAGCCGCGTGCATGGCGCGCACCAGCATCTCCTTGCCGGTGCCGCTCTCCCCCTCGATCAGCACGGGATGGTGGCCGCGCGCGGCCTTGGCAGCGACGGCGAGCGCCTTGCGGAAATTGGGGGCGGCCCCGATCATCGATTCGAAGTCGGGACGCGAGGGCATCTTCTCGGTGAGCGGGGCGAGCTCGTCACGCGCGGCCTCGCGCGTCGTGGCCGAGCGCAGCGCGTGCATCAGCCGTTCGGGTGCGACGGGCTTTACCAGGTAATCGCTGGCGCCCGCCCGCATCGCCTCGACCGCAAGCAGCGGCGAGGTGCTCGCCGTGATCATCAGGATGGGCAAGGCCGGGCGGCGCGACTTGAGTTCGCTGATGAGCGCGCAGGCATCATCGCCAGGCACCCACTGGTCGAGAATGATCGCGGAGAGCTGCATGCCCTGCCGGGTTCCGAGCATGGCAATGGCGGTTTCCGCGTCCTGCGCGATGACCGTGCGCCATCCCTCGCGCGCCGCCAGCGCCGAAATGAGGCGGCTCTGGGCCGGCTCGTCGTCGATCAGCATCAGCAGGCGTTGCTCGTATTCGGCCATGGTGCGCGTCAGGGTCCTCACATGTACCGCTTTGATACAGCACCTTATGTGCGGGAGGTAAAGACGGGATTAAGCCTGTTCTTTGTGACACGTAGCGTTGCGTTCGTCTTTAGGCTAATAGACCCGGCGTGCGGTGGACCCGATAACACTCGGGCGCCGTGCAATGCGATGATTTCGACTGCCCCCGCGATATTGCGCCTGGCGCCGGGCGGGGAAGGTTGAGGGAACTGGACCGGAGCCCTATCTGGCGACGGTCCGAATGAACAGGGGAAGGACGCAAGACATGGCTTCGGGGCACGACATCAAGACTTCGCAGGCAACCTACAACGGTTTCATCAAGGCTGCGACCTGGGGCACGGGCTTCTGCATCCTGGTGACCGCGTTCGTGGTGGGGCTCATCGCCTCCTGACCTGACACCAGGTCCACACCATTCGATAGAACAGGGGCTCGAACATGGTTACGGGCAGGAAGATCGCCGTTCTTCGCGAACGTGCGAGTGGGGAGACGCGCGTCTCGGCAACGCCCGAGACGGTGAAGAAACTGATCGCGCTGGGCGCGGCGCTCCATGTCGAGAGCGGGGCGGGCCTGTCGGCCTCGATCCCGGACGAGGCGTACCGCGAAGCGGGGGCTGAGGTGGGCGAAGCGGCGGCGGTGGTGGCCGGAGCGGACATCGTCTTGGGCGTACAGGGCCCCGATGTCGCGCTCCTGTCCGGCGTGGCGCCGGGCGCGTGGGTGGTCGCCGGGCTCGATCCCTTCGGCCAGCGCGCCCGAGTAGACGCCTATGCGCAGGCTGGTATTGAGGCGCTGGCGATGGAATTCATGCCACGTATCACCCGCGCGCAGTCAATGGATATCCTCTCCAGCCAGTCGAACCTTGCCGGGTACAAGGCAGTAATCCTCGCGGCCGACACCTATGGCCGGGCCTTTCCGATGATGATGACGGCGGCGGGCACGATCAGTGCGGCCAAGTGCTTCGTGATGGGCGTGGGCGTTGCCGGGCTCCAGGCGATTGCCACCGCGCGGCGGCTGGGCGCACAGGTCTCGGCGACCGACGTGCGCTCGGCGACGAAGGAGCAGATCCTCTCGCTCGGCGCAAAGCCGATCTTCGTGGAGAATGTCGCGGGGATCGAAGGCGAAGGCGCGGGCGGCTACGCCACCGAAATGAGCGAGGAGTACCAGAAGGCGCAAGGCGAACTGGTGTCGAGCCATATCGCCAAGCAGGACATCGTCATCACGACCGCGCTCATTCCCGGGCGCCCTGCGCCGCGCCTCATCACCGATGCACAGATCGCCTCGATGAAGCCGGGCAGCGTGATCTTCGACCTCGCCGCCCCGCAAGGCGGCAACGTGGAAGGCACCGTCGCAGACGAGGTGGTGGAAAGGCATGGGGTGAAGATCATCGGCCTGTCCAACACCCCCGCGCACCTGCCCGCCGACGCCTCGGCGCTGTTCGCGCGCAACCTGTTCAATTTCCTCTCCGCCTTCTGGGACAAGGAGGCGGGTGGGCCCGTGCTCGATGCGGAAATCGGCGACGCCATTCGCCTGACGCAGGGCGGCAGGATCGTTCACGAACGCCTGCTCGGCTGACAGGGAGGAGGAGAAGACCCATGGATTTCATCAGCATCCTCTCAATCTTCGTACTTGCCTGCTTCGTGGGCTACTACGTCGTCTGGTCGGTGACGCCCGCGCTGCACACGCCGCTGATGGCGGTGACTAACGCGATTTCCTCGGTCATCATCGTGGGCGCGCTGGTGGCGAGCGCGGCTGCGGGCGTGCCTGGCGCAAAGTGGCTTGGTCTTGCCGCGGTTGTGCTTGCCAGCGTCAACATCTTCGGCGGTTTTGCCGTCACCGAGCGCATGCTCGCGATGTACAAGAAGAAGGAGAAGAAGTGATGGGGCTTCCTCTCCTCGCCACGGTGGCACCCATGCCGGTCATCGAGACCGTGCAGGAGATCGAGATCATCGAGGGTCATGTGGTAAACCCCTGGGTGGCGCTCGCCTATCTCATCGCGGGTGTATGCTTCATCCTTGCGCTGCGCGGCCTCTCGCATCCCACCACCAGCCGCCGGGGCAACCGCTACGGCATGATCGGCATGGGGATCGCGGTCGTGACCACTCTGGTCACACACGAGATCGCCAGCCTGCCCGAGATCGCCGGGGCTATTGCTCTTGGCGGGGTGATCGGCTTCGTCATCGCGCGGCGCATTGCCATGACCGCGATGCCCCAGCTCGTCGCTGCATTCCACTCGCTCGTCGGACTTGCTGCCGTGCTGGTGGGACTGGCGGCCTGGCTTAATCCCGGAGCCTTCGAGATCCTCGATGCCATGGGGCAGATCATGGTCGCCAGCCGTATCGAGATGGGCCTTGGCATCGCCATCGGCGCGATCACCTTCTCGGGTTCGATCATCGCCTTCCTGAAGCTCAATGGGAACATGTCGGGATCGCCGATCCTGCTCCCTGGACGGCATATCCTCAACCTGGCCGTGCTCGTCGCGATCCTGGGCCTCGTGGCAGCCTACGCGATGAGCGGGGCAGGCGGGCCGGGCGAGGGGCTGCTGATCGTGTGGATCACGCTCCTGGCCTTCGTGATCGGCTTCCTGCTCATCATCCCGATCGGCGGGGCGGACATGCCGGTCGTCGTCTCGATGCTCAACTCCTACTCGGGCTGGGCGGCCGCGGCGATGGGCTTTACGCTCCACAACACCGCGATGATCATCACCGGCGCGCTGGTGGGCTCTTCGGGCGCGATCCTGTCCTACATCATGTGCAAGGCGATGAACCGCTCGTTCGTCTCGGTCATCGCAGGCGGCTTTGGCGCAGATGCGGGCAGCGCGGCGGGCGAGGGTGGCGCGAAAGAACAGCGTCCTTGGAAGCGCGGTTCGGCCGAGGATGCGGCCTTCCTCATGAAGGAAGCCGAGAGCGTCATCATCATTCCGGGTTATGGCATGGCGGTCGCGCAGGCGCAGCACGCGCTGCGCGAGATGACCGATATGCTCAAGGAACACGGCGTCTCGGTGAAGTTCGCGATCCACCCCGTGGCGGGGCGCATGCCCGGGCACATGAACGTGCTCCTCGCCGAAGCCAACGTGCCCTACGACGACGTCTTCGAACTGGAGGACATCAATTCCGAGTTCGCGCAGGCCGACGTCGCCTTCATCATCGGCGCGAACGACGTCGTCAATCCGGCTGCCCGCACTGACAAGTCCTCGCCGATCTATGGCATGCCCGTGTTCGACGTGGAGAAGGCCAAGACGATCTTCTTCATCAAGCGCTCCATGGGCGGGCAGGGCTATGCCGGTGTCGACAACGAGGTGTTCTATATGGACCAGACCATGATGCTCCTGGCCGACGCCAAGAAAATGGTCGAGGAAATCGTCAAGGCCCTCGATTAACCCCTTGGAAAAATGGGTGGCGCCCCCGACCTTGCAGCAATGACCACACTAATCCGACTGGCCGTGCTGGCCGCCGTCCTGTTTGCCGCCTGGACCTTCGGTGTCCCTGCCTATGCGCAGTGGCGTATCGACGGCGCCCTGCGCGAGGCCGGTGTGCGCGAAAAGGTCGCCACGTGCATCGCAGGCCGCATGGCCGGGGACCTCTCGCCCCTGCAGCTCTGGTCGCTGCGCAGCCTGGAGGGCGAGAAGGCGACCATGCGCGACTGGCTCGACGCGGTCGGCCGGATCGAGGATCCCCAGGTGCTGCGTGTCGCGGGGCAAAGCGCGGCCTTGTGTTCGAGCGGGCTCGCCCGCTAGGACGGGAGGACGGATCGCTCAACGCCCAATGCGGGAAAGAATTTCAGCCTGATGCTTGCACCTTACGCTTCCGATCCGGCCCGTTCGCGCGGCCGGGAATTCCCGATGGAGAACGGCCTCGCGCGCGGCGAACGCAGTCCCTATCAGCGCGACCGCGACCGCATCATTCACTCGATTGCCTTCCGCCGCCTGCGCTACAAGACGCAGGTCTTCGTCGCGCCCGATGGCGATCATTACCGCGTGCGGCTGACACACAGCCTGGAAGTCGCGCAGATCGCCCGTGTCATTGCGCGGATCCTGCGGCTTGATGAGGATCTGACCGAAGGCCTCGCACTGGCGCACGATATCGGCCATCCGCCCTTCGGCCATGCCGGAGAAGAGGCGCTCGACGCGGCGCTCCACAAGGCGGGCGGCTTCGATCACAACGCCAACACGCTGCGTACGCTGATGCGCATCGACAGCCCCTATCCGCACCACGACGGGCTCAACCTGACCTGGGAGACGCTGGAGGGCCTGGCCAAGCACAACGGGCCCGTCGCCAATCCGACCTGGGCGCTGCGCGAGCTCAACGCGGCCTACGATCTGGAACTGGGCACCCACGCTTCGCTCGAAGCGCAGGTGGCCGCGCTTTCGGACGATATTGCCTACGACAACCACGACATCGACGATGGCCTGCGCGCGGGTTTCCTGGAGCTCGACGAGTTGCTTGCACACCCCTTCATCGCGGCCAACTGGGGCGAGGTGGAGCGGCGCTACCCGGACATTTCACGCGAGCGCCAGCTGGCCGAACTGCTGCGCAGCCAGATCGGCACGATGGTCAACGACCTTGTCGCCGAATCGCAGAAGCGCCTTGTCGGTGTCGAAAGCGTCGAGGACGTCCGCGCCGCTGGGCGCCCGCTCATCGCCTTCTCCGCCGCGATGGAAGAGGGCGAGCGCGCCTTCAAGCGCTTCATGTACGAGAAGCTCTATTACCATCCCGAACAGCTGGAGACGGCGAAGCGCGCCCGTGCGGTCCTGGCCGAACTCTACGCTGCCTATTCCCAGGAACCCGTCCTCATGGACGAGAGCTGGATCGACACACTCCCGCGCACGGAGCCCGAACGCAGCCGGCATATCGCGGACTACATCGCCGGCATGACCGACCGCTTCGCGATCACCTGCCATGAGAACATCTACGGCCGTACGCCCGCGGGCTTGAGCAATGTCTGAGACGGGTGGGGCGGCGGGCCCGGTCCGCCGTATCTGCCTGGTCGGGGCAAGCGGCCTTGTCGGGCAGGCCGTGCTGGCCGAGGCGGTGGGACGCGAGGATCTGCGCATCATTGCCGTGGCGCGCGGGGAAGTGCCCATGCCCGAAGGGGCGCGCATGGACGTCCTGACCGGATCGCTCGAAAGCTGGCCCGATCTGATTGCGGCCGCGCGCGCCGACGTGCTGATCTGCGCGTTGGGAACGACCATCGCCAAGGCCGGTTCGCAGGAGGCGTTCCGTGCGGTCGACCGCGATCTCGTGGTCGATTGTGCTGAGGCGGCGCGCAGCGCCGGGATCGACCACATGATTGTCGTCTCCTCGGTCGGCGCGGAACGTGGAAGCCGCAATTTTTACCTCTCGGTGAAGGGCGAGATGGAAGAGGCTCTGGGCAAGCTGGGCTTTCGCCGGCTCGATATCCTGCGCCCTGGGTTGCTGCGCGGACATCGGAGGGAGCACCGGCGGCTGGAGGGTCTCGGGCAGGTCCTGGCGCCGTTGGCGGACGGCCTTGTACTCCATGGACGCTGGCGGCGGTTCCGTTCGGTCCGTGCGCGCGATCTGGCGCGGGTGATCATCAGTGTCTCGAAGGAAAAGGCGCAGGGCCGCTTTGTTGCCGAGCACGATAATTTTCGTAGGGTGTTACAAAAAATACCTGCTTAATTGTGCAATGCGCTGATGCCCGATTGACTTGGGCTCCTGCCTGAACCAATCGTGAGGCGATCGCTGGCAGCGCGGGAGAGACCTGCGTGATTCGCAATTGCTTATGGCCGTTGCGCATTACGAATAGGCGCCGAAGGAGCAACCGCCCCGGAAACTCTCAGGCAAAAGGACCGCGCCTGCTGATAGCGATACTCTGGAAAGTGTCGGGCCCGAAAGGGTCAGGCCGCCGACGGTGTAACCTCGACGATTGGTCTTTTTTGGGCCGCTTCGAAGGGGGAAAACTCTCAGGTTTCCGTGACAGAGGGGGCACCGAACTGGTGTGACCTGACTGTTGCGGAGCTATGCCTTGAGCGAAATTTCCGATTTTGAGAATGACCCTGACCTGGAGCCCATCGAGCCGGCGATCCTGCCGCTTGACGCCTGGCACCGGGACAAGGGCGCGCGGATGGTCGAATTTGCCGGCTACCCCATGCCCATCCAGTACGAGGGCATCCTGGCCGAGCACCTGTGGACGCGCGAGAGCGCCGGGCTGTTCGATGTCAGCCACATGGGCCAGCTGTACATCGCGCCTGCCGAAGGGGCCGAGATCGATGTCGAGGCCGCGCTGGAAGCGGCACTTCCCATTGATCTGGCGACGCTGAAGACCGGCTCGGTCCGCTACTCGCTGCTGCTCGACGAAGAGGGCGGCATCCTTGATGACCTCATGGTGACGCGCTGGAACAGCGGGTTCTACCTTGTCGTCAACGGCGCGACCAAATGGGACGATATCGGCACGCTGCGTGAGTACCTGCCCGACGAGGTGAACATCAATCACCTCGACGACAATGCCCTTCTGGCGCTGCAGGGCCCCAAGGCGGTCGACGCGCTGGCGCGCCACGCCAAGGGCGAGACCCCGCTCACCGAGCTGAAGTTCATGAAGGGCGCGGCCTACACGCTCGGCGGCGTCGAGGCCTGGATCAGCCGTTCGGGCTACACCGGCGAGGACGGCTTCGAGATCGCGATCCCGGGCGAAGATGCGGCCAAGGTCGCGGACCTTCTTTGCGGAGAACCTGAGGTCAAGCCGATCGGTCTGGGCGCCCGCGATTCGCTGCGTCTGGAAGCGGGCCTGCCGCTCTATGGCCACGACATGACCCCCGAGCAGGGCGCGGTCGAGGCCGGGCTGATCTTCGGCGTCAACAAGCGTCGCCGCAGCGAAGGGGGATTCCCCGGCGCCGCGCGCGTCCAGAAGGATCTGGCCGAGGGCACGCAGCGCCTTCGTATCGGCCTGGCGCTCGAGGGCCGCATGGCCGCGCGCGAAGGCGCCAAGGTGATGTCGGGCGACAACGAAGTCGGGATCGTCACTTCGGGCGGGTTCGCCCCGACCCTCCAGCACCCCATTGCCATGGCCTATGTCGACACCGCCCTCACGGCGAACGGCACGGCCCTGCAGATCGAAATGCGTGGCAAGCGGCTCGACGCACGTGTCGTCGCGATGCCGTTTGTCCCTAACCGTTACGTCCGCTGAGGAGCTTGCACCCATGTCTGTTTACTATTCCGAAGATCACGAGTGGATCGAAGTCGAGGGCGACCTCGGCACCGTTGGCATCACCGATTACGCACAGGGCCAGCTGGGCGACATCACCTTCGTCGACCTGCCTGAAGAGGGCGCGACGGTCGCCAAGGGCGATTCCATTGCCGTCGTCGATTCCGTGAAGGCGGCAAGCGACGTCTACACCCCGGTTTCGGGTGAGATCGCCGAGACCAACGACGCGCTCGCCGACGAGCCCGAACTCGTCAACTCCGACCCCGAGGTCGGTGGCTGGCTGTTCCGCGTCAAGCTGGCCGACGCCAGCGAGCTCGAAGAGCTCATGGACGAGGCGGCCTACAAGAAGTTCGTCGCGGGTCTCTGATGCCGGTGGCCTCCCGCTCGCATGAGGGGGAGGCCCTGGGACCGCAGCTTATGGACAGGGCTGCGGCCCCTTTCTGTGCGCCCCCGGCATGGCCCGGGCGTGCGCCTCCCTCTCATTCAGGAATGCAAGCCTGATGCGCTATCTCCCCCTTACGCCTGCCGACAGGTCCAGCATGCTGGAGACCGTCGGGGCCTCGTCGGTTGACGAGCTCTTCTGCGATGTGCCCGAAGCGGCGCGTCTTTCCGGACCCATCGCGGGCCTGTCCATGCACGCCAGCGAAATGGCCGTGGAACGCCACCTCGGCAAGCTCGCCGCGAAGAACCTCGACGCGGGCTCGGCCCCGTTCTTCCTGGGTGCGGGCGCCTATCGCCATCACGTGCCGGCCTCGGTCGACCACCTGATCCAGCGCGGCGAGTTCCTCACCGCCTACACCCCCTACCAGCCCGAAATCGCGCAAGGCACGCTGCAGGTCCTCTTCGAGTTCCAGACGCAGGTCGCGCGCATGTTCGGCACCGACATCGCCAACGCCTCAATGTACGACGGCTCGACCGCGTGCTGGGAAGCCATCCTGATGGCCGCGCGCGTGACCCGCAAGGGCAAGGCCGTGCTCTCGGGTGGCCTGCACCCGCACTACGGCGAAGTGGTGCGCACGATGGCCAAGTTCACCAAGGACGAAATCGTCAGCCTTGCGCCGGAGCTGTCCGCGCAGACCGACGATGCCGCCGTGATCGCCGCGATCGATGCGACGACCTCCAGCGTGGTCGTCCAGTACCCGGACATCATGGGCCGGATTCCCGACCTCGAAGCCATCGCTAAGGCGGCTCACGCCGCCAAGGCGCTGCTGATCGTGGTCGTGACCGAGCCAGTCGCACTCGGCCTCCTCGAAGCGCCGGGCCACCTTGGCGCGGACGTCGTGGTGGGCGAGGGCCAGTCGCTGGGCGTTGGCCTCCAGTTCGGCGGGCCGTACCTGGGCCTCTTCGGCTGCCGTGAGAAGTTCGTGCGCCAGATGCCCGGACGTCTGTGCGGCGAGACCGTCGATGCCGAGGGCAAGCGCGGTTTCGTGCTCACGCTCTCGACCCGCGAGCAGCACATTCGCCGCGAGAAGGCGACGAGTAATATCTGCACGAATTCAGGTCTTTGTGCGCTGGCTTTCAGCATCCACATGAGCCTCCTGGGCGGGGAAGGCCTGGAGCAGCTGGCCGCGATCAACCACGATCGCACGCAGGCGCTGGTCGAACGCCTCACGCAGATCCCGGGCGTGTCGCTGCTGAGCGATGCCTACTTCAACGAAGTCACGCTGGTCCTGCCGCGCGATGCCCGCGAGGTCGTGCGTGAACTGGCCGACAAGGGCATCCTGGGGGGTGTCTCGCTCGGCCGCCTGTTCCCCGAGCAGGCTTACCTCCACAACGGCCTCCTCGTCACCGCGACTGAGACCGTCACCCTGGAAGATATCGAGGAATTTGCCGCCGGCCTTGCGGCGGTCCTGGAAGGAGAAGCGGCATGAGCGGTGTGAACACGGCAGGCTGGCGTCCCAGCATGAACGAAGTTGCCCCCGGCGACGTGGCGCCCGCCACGCAGAGCGGCGACCGCGCGCTCATGCTGGAAGAAGCGCTGATCTTCGAGCTGGGCTGCGAAGGTCAGACCGGTGTCGACATCGAGCCGGCGAGCAAGGCCGTCTCGCCTGCGCTGGCGAAGTTCCGCCGCAAGGCCGCGCCCGCGCTGCCCGGCCTGTCCGAGCCCGAAGCGGTGCGCCACTACACCCGCCTCTCGCGTCAGAACTACGGCATCGACCTCGGCCCGTTCCCGCTCGGCTCGTGCACGATGAAGCACAACCCGCGCCTGAATGAGAAGATGGCGCGTCTGCCCGGCTTTGCCGATGTCCATCCGCTCCAGCCGCAGAAGACGGTCGAGGGCGCGCTTGAGGTCATCGAGCAGCTGGCCGACTGGCTGATGAAGCTGACCGGCATGGCGTCGGTCGCGATGAGCCCCAAGGCGGGCGCACATGGCGAACTGTGCGGCCTCCTGTGCATCCGCGCCGCGCTCGATGCGCGTGGGGAGAGCCGTGAGATCGTTCTGGTTCCCGAGAGCGCACACGGCACCAACCCGGCAACGGCTGCGTTTGCGGGCTTCAAGGTCCAGGCCATTCCGGCAACGCCCGAGGGCCGTGTCGATCTGGAAGCGCTCAAGGAAAAGCTGGGCCCGGACGTTGCGGGCGTGATGATCACGAACCCCAACACCTGCGGCCTGTTCGAGCCCGATCTCAAGGAAATCGCGGACGCGGTCCACGAAGTGGGTGGCTATGTCTACTGCGACGGCGCCAACTTCAACGCCATCGTCGGGCGCGTGCGTCCGGGGGACCTCGGCGTCGATGCGATGCACATCAACCTGCACAAGACCTTCTCCACGCCCCACGGCGGTGGTGGTCCGGGCGCGGGTCCGGTAGTCCTGTCCGAAGCGCTCGCCCCTTATGCGCCGCTTCCCTTCGTGTCGCGGGGCGAAGACGGCGAGGTTCGCCTTGTCGAGGAAGAGAACCGCGGGGAAGGGCACGAACGCGCCTTTGGCCGCATGGTCGCCTTCCACGGCCAGATGGGCATGTTCACGCGCGCGCTGGCCTATATCCTCAGCCACGGTGCAGATGGCCTGAAGCAGGTGTCGGAAGATGCCGTGCTGAACGCCAACTACATCCTGCGCAGCCTTGAGGACGTGCTGGAGGCACCGTTCGGCAAGAGCGGCCCGTGCATGCATGAGGCGCTCTTCAGCGATGCGGGCCTGCCCGAGGGCATCTCCACGCTCGACATTGCCAAGGGCCTGATCGATGAGGGCTTCCACCCGATGACGGTCTACTTCCCGCTGGTGGTCAAGGGCGCCATGCTGATCGAGCCGACCGAGACCGAGAGCAAGCAGGGCCTCGACCGCTTCATCGCCTCGATGCGCAACCTCGCACAGCGCGCGCGCGAGCAGGACGAGACCCTGCATACCGCGCCCCACTTTGCGCCGCGTCGCCGTCTCGATGAGACCCGCGCCGCACGCAAGCCGGTGCTGGTCTGGAAGGGCGACGAGGCCGCCTGAGCGCGTCGTCCCCTTCGCACATGAAGGCGGCCGCAGTCCCCATGGGATTGCGGCCGTTTTCGTAGTCGCCACTCGCGATTGCGAGGCGCGCGATCAGTTGATGGCGCGCTCGCCTGCCTGGCCCACCGATTCCACGTCGCGGCCGAGGCCCTTGACGGTGTTGCAGGCGCTGAGCCCGGTGAGCAGGCCAAAGGCGGCGAGGAGGGTAAGCGATTTGCCGATCATTGCGGTCGATCTTCTCGTGGTGGATGGAGCGACCTTCTTACGCGAAGCATCGCCATCCTGCCAAGATCGACCGTCCCCGTTCGGCTTGGAGACGGCACCGAGCCGCGCAGGCGCTCCTGCCGGAGGAGAGGGGCGTCTGCACGGTCCGGCTCTGCCGGATTGGCTCAGTTGATGGCGTCGTCGCCAGCCTGGCCGACCGATTCGATGTCCGCGCCGGCACCCTTGACGGTGTTGCACGCGCTCGCGCCCAGGACGAGGCCGCTGGCGAGGAGGGCGAAGGTGAACTTCTTGATCATGGCGTCTTTTCCTTTTCGTGCCGCGAGGCCGCAAGCGGCCGGGTCGCAGGGAAAAACACGCAAACGATGATCAGGTTCCGGTGCGGGGGACAGCTTCGTCCTCGGTGGCTTCTTCCAAGGCACCGGAGTCTATCGAGGAGGATGGTGAAATACGGCGCGAGAGGTAATGCTCGCGCCAGGTGATGATGAGGCCTGCCACGATGATCAGCGGCGCGCCAAACCAGGTCGTATGGGGCGGCCAGCTGTCAAAGATGACGAGGCCGTAGGTCGTCGCCCAGATGAGCGAGACATAGTCGATGACGACGACGGTCGCGACCGAGGCGTAGCGCAGCGAGGCGGCGATGAAGAACTGCCCCAATGTTCCGGCCAGTCCCAGGGCCAGCAGGATCAGGTAGACCTGCGGCTCATGCCAGCGCCCGTAGAAGGGCAGGAACAGGCTGGCCCCCAGCATCCCGAAAAGCGCAAACCAGAACACCATCGAGATCGGCGTGTCGGTGCGCGCCAGGTCGCGGATCTGGAAGCTGACCGTGGCGACGATGATCCCCGCGCCCAGGCCAGCCGCGACGCCCAGCACCGGCACGTTGGCGATCTCGCCGGGCCCTGCGATGACGAGCACGCCCGCAAACCCGGCGATCACGGCGGTCCAGCGCCAGCGCCCGACATGCTCGCGCAGGATCAGCGCGGTGATGAGGACGGCGAAGAGCGGCGCGGTGAAGCCCAGCGTCGTGGCCACGGGCAGGGGCAGCAGCGTGGACGCCGCAATGTTGCAGAACAGGCCTGCCGTGCCCACCGCTGCACGGCCGGCGTGCGCGAACGGACGGCGCGTGCCCAGCTTCCCGACCTGTCCGCTGAAATAGAGCGCCCCTGCAATGAGCGGCACGCTGATCGCCTGGCGCCAGAACATCAGCTCGGGCATCGAGACACCGTAGGTCCCGGCAAGCTTGATCAGCATGAACATCGTCGCCAGTGCCAGCGTCGCCCCCAGACGCAGCGAGATCGCCAGCAGCGGATTGTGCGGGCGCTCGGCCGGAGCGGGGCGCGGCTTGGCGCTGGGGGCGGGCATGTCTGGGGAAGAGGTCACGAAGCCGCTTTAACTCTTGCGCGCTTCGGGGCAAGGGCAGGGACATGCAACCGACCGATCAGATCATGGTGACGTGCGGCGCGGTGCTTGCCGTGGTGGCGCTGGTGGCAACACTGGCCGAACGGCGGCGCCTGCGGCGCGTCGATCTCGACCGCGTGGGTTTCATGCCATGGAACGCGATCTTCCTTTTTGCGTTTCTGGGAGCTGTGCTGCTGATCGGTGTCGGCGGTCGTCACTGGTTGGGTGTCTAGCCAGAACGCGACGCAACACGGATTGCAGACAGGGAGGAAGCCCTTTCACAGGGGCGCTAACGGGTGACATGATCAAGATGACTATTGTACGCAGCCGGGCCAGATGGCTTCGGACAGGCGCCGTCCTGCCGTTGGGCGGTCTCGTCCTTGCTCTATCGCATGCCCCAGCCTGGGCCGAGGATCAGGCGCCGAATGCGCCGCGCCTGCTCGTCGCGCAGATGGCGCCGACCGTGGACGCGTCCATTGTCGAAATCGAGGTCGTCGCGCTCCCCGGCGCAAATGCCCCTGCAGCTGTCCCCGATAGTTTGGATGCGATCCTGACGGTCGGCATGCAGCGGGTTCCTGCAACGATTACGTGCGCTGCAGCGCAAAGCGGCGAAGTGGCCTTGGCCAATCCCGCCACGCGCCCGTGTCAGCTGCGCCTTCCCAACGCGGTCGTGGCGAGCGAGCAGGCAAGCGAAAGCGCTTCGATCTCGCTCAGCCTGGACGAGGGCGCGGCCTCGCCGCACTATCTCGTGCCCAGCCGTGCCCAGCGTCTGGCCGTGGCCGCCCCTGCGGTGGCACCGTCTGGTGAGGAAACGGCCATCGCGGCAGCCCCCGAGGCGAAGCAGGCCGAGACCGGCATCGTGCTCGCGCCCAGCGAAGTG
This sequence comes from Novosphingobium sp. MBES04, assembly GCF_000813185.1. Classification (NCBI taxonomy): domain Bacteria; kingdom Pseudomonadati; phylum Pseudomonadota; class Alphaproteobacteria; order Sphingomonadales; family Sphingomonadaceae; genus Novosphingobium; species Novosphingobium sp. MBES04. The sequence goes on from NZ_DF850489.1 coordinate 763,346, forward strand.
CCCTCGGCCAAGGGCGAGCGGGGCAACGCCTTCCTCGACAACCTTTCCGCCTACGGCCCGATCTACGCCGCCTACGGTCCGGGCACGAACAGTGAAGGGCGCATCCAGATCAGCTTCAAGTACCAGCTCTTCGGCGATCCGGGCGACGTCGGGCTGGGCGCACCGTTCGTGAACGGTCTCCACTTTGCCTACACCCAGCGCCTGTTCTGGGATCTGGGGGCGGATTCCTCGCCCTTCCGCAACATCGATTTCATGCCGGAGATCTTCTATCTTCAGCCCGCCGTCGAAGTTGGCGATGGGCTGTCGCTGGGCGGACAGGTCGGCCTTCGCCACGAATCCAATGGCCGCGACGGGGACGCCTCGCGCAGCGCCAACACGGTCTACATCCAGCCGGTCGCCTCCGTGCAGGCGGGCGACTACACGGTGTCGTTCGGGCCGCGCCTGTTCTTCTACGTGGGTGATCTTTCGGACAACCCCGATATCCGCCACTACCGCGGTTCGACCGGCCTCTTTGCCGAGATCGGCAAGCCGGATGGCCTGCGTCTCACCACGACCAGTCGGCTCAACTTCGGCTCGGGCAAGGGCGCGGTCGAAGGGGAGCTGTCCTATCCCATGGACAACATCATCGACACCGGCCTCAACCTTTACCTCTTCGGGCAGGCGTTTGCGGGGTATGGTGAGAACCTGCTGGACTATGACCGCAAGGTCACGCGTCTGCGCTTCGGTGTCTCCATCGTTCGCTGATACGGCGTTGATACGGCGTTGATACGACAGGGCCCCGCCGGTACGAGGCTGGCGGGGCCCTGACGATTGCCGTGTTGGCGCGGGTCTAGAGGCAGGCTTCCAGATAGGCCTGGTCAAAGCCGAACTGGCGCGCCTTTTCCAGCGTGTAGGGGCGCAGGCCCGAGGCGCGGAACTCACCGACGATCTTGCCGTCGTCGGTCTCGTCCAGATACTCGAATTTGAACAGTTCCTGGGTGACGATGACGTCGCCTTCCATGCCGATCACTTCGGTGATGTTGGTGGTGCGGCGCGAACCGTCGCGCAGGCGCTTGACCTGCACGATGATGTCGACGGATTCGGCGATCTGGCGGCTGATCGCTTCCTTGGGGATCTTGATGTCGCCCATCAGGATCATGTTTTCCATACGCCCCAGACACTCGCGCGGGGAGTTGGCGTGGAGAGTACACATCGAACCGTCGTGGCCGGTGTTCATGGCAGCGAGAAGGTCGAAACATTCCGCGCCGCGAATTTCGCCCAGGATGATGCGGTCCGGGCGCATACGCAGGGCGTTCTTGACGAGGTCGCCGATGGTGATGGCGCCCTGGCCCTCCAGGTTCGGAGGGCGCGTTTCAAGCGGCAGCCAATGCGGCTGCTGCAGGCGCAATTCGGCCGCGTCCTCGATGGTCAGAACGCGCTCGCCCGGATCGATCATCTTGGAGAGCGCGTTGAGCATGGTCGTCTTGCCCGAGCCGGTACCGCCCGAGATGACCACGTTCATGCGGCACGCGCCCGCAATCTTGAGCGCGGTCGCCATCTTGTCCGACATCGAGCCGAAGTCGCGCAGCATGTCGATGGTGATCGGCTTCTCGGAGAACTTACGAATCGAGATCGCGGTGCCGCGCAAGCTGAGCGGCGGGACGATCACGTTGACGCGGCTGCCGTCCTTGAGGCGGGCGTCGGCGAGCGGGGTCGTCTGGTCGACGCGGCGGCCGACCTGGTTCACGATGCGCTGGGCGATCTGGAAGAGGTGCTGTTCGTCGCGGAACTTGGTTCCGGCCAGCTGCAGCTTGCCCTTCTTCTCGATGTAGGTCTGGTTGGGGCCGTTGACCATGATGTCCGAGACGTCAGGGTCGTTGAGAAGCTCCTCCAATGGACCAAAGCCCAAGAGTTCGTCGATCAGGACCTTCTCGAGCGCGAACTGCTCGCGCCGGTTGAAGGTGATCTTCAGTTCGGCCAGCACTTCGACGATGATCGGACGGAATTCCTCGGAGAGTTCGTCCTTGGTGAGCGTCGCGGCCGCCTCGGGATCGACTCGTTCGAGGAGGCGGGGAAGGACCTGCTCCTTGATCTTGTGGATCGAGGCCTCGAAGCTGTCCTGTTCCTGGTTTTCGTGGACGGCATTGGCGCGGTCGGCGAGCCGCGACATTGCATCTTCGCGCGAATTGGGATTGCTCGGGGCCTTCTCGGCCGCAGGAGAGGACGGGGCATCGTTGCCCGGGACGGGCGCGGAACCGGGAGCCGGAGCCTGCTGGTCCTTGGCGCCTGCTCCACCCTTCAGGGGTTTGGCCACCCCGAAAGCTGGACGCGTACCCTGTCCGATCCCACTGCGCCGCCCGAATGCCGTCATCGTATCGTCAACCCTAGTATCCATGGCCCGGTCTGGCGCCGGGCGAATTTCCATGTTTCAGGTGGGAGATTAAGGTTGAAACTTTGATAACTCCCTAATGCGTCGGGAGAAGGGAGGGACTGGCAAGCCGCGCGGCGAACCCTAGATTGGGGGCATGGACAACGCGGATAAGACCTGCTGGCTGTGCCTGCGCGAACTGGGACGAAAGGTGGAATGGCACCACCCGGTCCCCAAGAGCCGGGGAGGGCGCGTGACGCGGCCCGTCCATCCGATCTGCCATCGCACGCTGCACGTGACGTTCAGCAACGCCGAACTCGCGCGGATCGGAGAGAACGTCGAGGCGCTGCGTGGTCAGGGCGAGATCGCACGCTTCCTGGCCTGGATATCGAACAAGCCTGCCGATTTTCACGCGCCCACGCGGCGGAAGAAATGACATTGTGGGAGGTGCGCTACGGAAGGAGTAAGATAATAGGTCCGAGGGCCATCGCCCTCGGGCTCCCCAAACTGTCTGGGTCACCTTTCGCACGCAGCCTTGGCTGATAATGGTGAGGTCGCCAATTAAGGGGGCTAGGGGTAATGGCCCCTTGGAAATTTCCGGCTTCAGAGCTGGATGCGAAAAGGGCGCCGCCGGAAGTCCGGGGCGCCCTTTTCGCGTAAGATGGCGAGATGATCGCGGAAGGATCAGTTCTCGACGTGTTCGGCCAGGACGGTCAGGCCCTTGTCGCCGACTTCGGCAAAGCCGCCCGAGATCACGATCTCTTCGGGAATGCCGTTCTCGGTCTTGTAGACCTTGATCGCGCCATCGGCGACGGTCGACATGAAGGGGGCGTGACCGGCAAGAACACCGAACTCACCTTCGGTGCCGGGGACGACGACCATGTGGACGTCCTCCGAGCGAACGAGCTTCGCCGGCGTCACGAGTTCGAAATGCAGTGCCATGATGCGTTTCCTTGCGCTTGGAAGAGGGCCCGAGGGGCGGGAATGGCCCTGTCGGGCATGCCTTCAGGAAAAGGCTGGACCCGGCACCTGAACCTTGCGGGACGGTGCCGGGCTCCGAGCGAATTCCTTAGGCGTCTTCTGCCAGCTTCTTCGCCTTGGCAACCGCTTCCTCGATGCCGCCGACCATGTAGAAGGCCGCTTCGGGGAGGTGGTCGTATTCGCCTTCGACGACGGCCTTGAACGACTTCACGGTGTCTTCGAGCTGGACGAACTTGCCCGAGATGCCGGTGAAGACCTCGGCGACGTGGAACGGCTGCGAGAGGAAGCGCTGGATCTTACGGGCGCGGGCGACCGTCAGCTTGTCCTCTTCCGAGAGCTCGTCCATGCCGAGAATGGCGATGATGTCCTGCAGCGACTTGTACTTCTGCAGGATTTCCTGGACGGCGCGGGCGGTCTCGTAGTGCTCGGTGCCGACAACGCGCGGTTCGAGAACGCGGCTGGTCGAGTCGAGCGGGTCGACGGCCGGGTAGATGCCCAGCTCCGAGATCGCACGGTTGAGCGTGGTCGTCGCGTCAAGGTGGGCGAACGAGGTAGCCGGAGCCGGGTCGGTAAGGTCGTCCGCGGGGACGTAGATGGCCTGGACCGAGGTGATCGAGCCCTTGGTCGTCGAGGTGATGCGCTCCTGCAGCTGGCCCATGTCGGTCGACAGGGTCGGCTGGTAGCCCACGGCCGAAGGAATACGGCCAAGGAGAGCCGACACTTCGGCGCCAGCCTGGGTGAAGCGGAAGATGTTGTCGACGAAGAAGAGAACGTCCTGGCCTTCCTGGTCACGGAAGTACTCGGCCATGGTCAGGCCCGAGAGCGCGACGCGGGCACGGGCGCCCGGGGGCTCGTTCATCTGACCGAAGACGAGGGCGACCTTCGAGCCGTCGGAGATCGCGTTGCCTTCGGCGTCCTTGGCGATAACGCCAGCGTCGAGGAACTCGTGGTAGAGGTCGTTACCTTCACGGGTACGCTCACCCACACCGGCGAACACGGACACGCCGCCGTGGCCCTTCGCGATGTTGTTGATGAGCTCCTGGATGAGCACGGTCTTGCCCACGCCAGCGCCGCCGAACAGGCCGATCTTGCCGCCCTTGGCGTAGGGAGCGAGAAGGTCGATGACCTTGATGCCCGTCACGAGGATGGCCGCTTCGGTCGACTGCTCGATGAACGGGGGCGCTTCGGCGTGGATCGCCGCGTGCATGTCCGAACCGATCGGGCCACGTTCGTCGATGGGATCGCCCACGACGTTCATGATGCGGCCGAGCGTCTTGGGGCCAACCGGCACCGAGATCTGCTTGCCGGTCGAGGTCACGTTCTGGCCGCGGGTGAGGCCGTCGGTGCCGTCCATGGCGATGGTGCGCACGGTGTTCTCACCGAGGTGCTGCGCGACTTCGAGAACCAGCTTCTGGCCGTTGTTCTCGGTCTCGAGCGCGGTGAGGATGGGGGGCAGTTCGCCTTCGAAGATGACGTCGACGACGGCGCCGATGACCTGGCTGATCTTGCCAGCGGTAGTCTGGTTAAGCACGGGTGCAGTGGCCATTTGAGGTTTCCTTGCCTGCGATGTCTTAGAGCGCTTCCGCGCCCGCGATAATTTCAACGAGTTCGGTGGTGATCGCGGCCTGGCGGCTGCGGTTGTACTGGATGGTCAGCTTCTGGATCAGGTCGCCTGCGTTGCGCGTGGCGTTGTCCATGGCCGTCATCGACGCACCCTGTTCGGATGCGGCGTTCTCCAGCAGGGCACCGAAGAGCTGGGTCTTGAGGTAACGCGGCAGCAGCGCGGCGAGGATTTCTTCCTCTTCCGGCTCATACTCGGTCACCGCGTCCTGACCGGCCGTCGCAGCGGCAGCCTCAGGCGTGGGAACGGGGATGATCTGCTGACCGGTCGGCTCCTGGACCAGCGCCGAGCGGAACTTCGCGAAGAACAGATGCGCGACGTCGAACTTGCCCTTTTCGTAGAGGGCAACGAGTTCGTCCGCGATCTTCTCGGCTTCGTCGAAGCCGGGATTGCGCACGTCGGTCGTGTCGAACATGTGCTCGATCTGCTTGGGGAATTCGCGCTTGATCACCGCGCGGCCCTTGCGGCCCACGAGGTAGAACAGCACGGTCTTGCCCTCAGCTTCGAGCTTGCGCGCCTTCTGGACCGCGGCCTTCACGATGTTCGAGTTGAACGCGCCGCACAGACCCTTGTCCGAGTTGGCGACGACAAGGAGATGAACCTGGTCGCTGCCGGTCCCAGCCAGGAGCTTGGGGCTGTTCTCGCTGATCGTGACCTTGCTCGCGAGCGAGCCCATCACCTCGGCGAGGCGAGCGGCATAGGGGCGCGCCTGTTCAGCGGCTTCCTGTGCCTTGCGCAGCTTGGCCGCGGCGACCATCTGCTTGGCCTTCGTGATCTTCTGGGTCGACTTGACCGAGTTGATCCGGCCCTTGAGTTCCTTGAGCGATGCCACTCAATTTTCTCCATTCGTCATCCCGGACAGAGCCGGGATCGTGTGCGGCAGGACTTGCGTCGTGCCGGGTGCGGCCCCGGCTTTCACCGGGGCGACGCAGGGCTTACGCGAAGGTCTTGGCGAACTTGTCGAGCGCGGCGACGGTCTTGTCCTTCACCTCGCCCTCGAACTTCTTGCTCTCGCGGATCTCGGCCAGAACCTCGGCGTGCTCCGAACGCATGAAGCTGAGCATCTCGGCTTCGTAGCGCACGACGTCGCCGACAGCGATGCTGTCGAGGTAGCCGTTGGTGCCCGCGAAGATCGACACGGTCTGCTCTTCGAACGGGAGCGGCGAGAACTGGGGCTGCTTGAGCAGCTCGGTCAGGCGCGCACCGCGGTTGAGGAGCTTCTGGGTCGAAGCGTCGAGGTCCGAGCCGAACTGCGCGAAGGCCGCCATTTCGCGGTACTGCGCGAGCTCGAGCTTGATCGAGCCGGCAACCTTCTTCATCGCCTTGGTCTGGGCCGAACCGCCGACGCGGCTGACCGACAGGCCGACGTTGATGGCCGGACGCACGCCCTGGTAGAACAGGCCGGTTTCAAGGAAGATCTGGCCGTCGGTGATCGAGATCACGTTGGTCGGAATGTAGGCCGAGACGTCGCCCGCCTGGGTTTCGATGATCGGCAGCGCGGTCAGCGAGCCGGCACCCATTTCGTCGTTCATCTTCGCAGCGCGCTCGAGGAGACGGCTGTGGAGGTAGAACACGTCGCCGGGATAGGCTTCGCGGCCCGGGGGACGGCGAAGGAGCAGCGACATCTGACGGTAGGCAACCGCCTGCTTGGAAAGGTCGTCGTACACGATCACGGCGTGCATGCCGTTGTCGCGGAAGAACTCACCCATCGCGGCGCCGGTGTAGGGCGCGAGGTACTGCAGCGGAGCCGGCTCCGAAGCGGTCGCGGCGATGACGATGGAGTATTCCATCGCGCCGTTCTCTTCGAGCTGACGGACGATCTGCGCGACGGTCGAGCGCTTCTGGCCGACGGCGACGTAGATGCAGTAGAGCTTCTTGTTCTCGTCGTCGCTTTGGTTCGGGCCCTTCTGGTTGATGAAGGTGTCGATGGCGACGGCGGTCTTGCCGGTCTGACGGTCACCGATGATCAGCTCGCGCTGGCCACGGCCGACGGGAACGAGGGCGTCGATGGCCTTGAGGCCGGTCTGCACGGGCTCGTGCACCGACTTGCGCGGGATGATGCCCGGAGCCTTCGATTCCACGCGACGGCGCTCGGTGTACATGATCGGGCCCTTGCCATCGATCGGGTTGCCGAGTGCGTCGACGACGCGGCCGAGCAGGCCCTTGCCGGTCGGCACGTCGACGATGGTGCCGGTGCGCTTGACGGTGTCGCCTTCCTTGATCTCGGCGTCCGAGCCGAAGATCACGACGCCGACGTTGTCGGCTTCGAGGTTGAGCGCCATGCCCTGCACGCCGTTGGCGAATTCGACCATTTCGCCAGCCTGGCACTGGTCGAGGCCATGAATGCGGGCAATACCGTCACCGACGGAGAGCACCTTGCCCACTTCCGAAACCTGAGCTTCGGTGCCGAAGTTGGCAATCTGGTCCTTGATGACCTTCGAGATTTCTGCTGCGCGGATATCCATTCTAATGCCTTTCTTCAGCCCTTCATGGCCTGGGCGAGCGAATTGAGACGGGTGCGGATCGAGCTGTCAATACGCTTCGAACCGATCGTGACGACAAGGCCGCCAAGAAGGTCCGGATCGACGCTCGTCTTGATTTTTACGTTGCGGCCTTCACGCGCTTCCAGCTTCTGGCGAAGCTGCTCGACCTGCAGGTCGTCGAGGGCGTGGGCCGAAGTGACTTCGGCCGTTGCCTCGCCGCGCTGCGCAGCGGCAATCGCGCTGAAGGCCCGGATGATTTCGGGCAGGGCCGAGAGGCGACGGTTGTCCGCCAGCACGCCCAGGAAGTTCTTGCTCACCGGGGACAGGCCCAAGATGTCGGCCACGGCGTTCATCGCCTTGGCGGCATCCTTGCGGCTGACTTCGGGATTCCGAATCAGGCCGGCGAGGTCCTCGTTCTCGGCAATCGCCTGAGCGGTCTTGTCGAGGTCGCTTTCGACTGTCGTTACGGTGCCGTTTTCGCTGGCAAGTTCGAACAGCGCCGAAGCGTACCGTCCTTGCAAGCTGGCCTTGATTCCGCCGGAGTTCTCCACGCGTGTCCTATCCTTACATCGGGTGGGCTGAGGCACTGAACGGGGAACCTGTTGTGCACGTCCCCCCGGCCTGCAGACGGGGCGCGCATAGCGACGATAATGCGACTATGCAAGGCACCCCGGCACACGAGCCCACGTTGATGTGGGAACTTAGCCGCAGTCGCTGCCAAAGGGTAGCGTTCACAGTAGTCGGTGCAGTCCTGCGTGGGGGCGATATCCAATTACCGCTCGGAGGTCGCTCAGTGATCTGGAAATTCTAGGGAATTACACGGTGGTGCGTGCCAATTCGTCGTCAGGCCTTCTGAATTTCGTTGCCGGTTTGGTGGGGCGGGCGTGCCGCAAGTTGCAAATTGCAGCGCGCGGCGCGCAACTTCGCAGCTGGCAACATTATCCTTTCGTCTGGGGTGCGGTCCGGGTTGCTCGGGGAATCGGGTGAATACCAGATGAACGTGGAGACCTGGAGCGGGTGGGACGGTGCGCTGCGTTCATTCGGCCTGCAAATTCGGGACCTGTTCGTCCGTCGGAGAGTTGCCCTGCCGCTTAGACAAAGCTGTAGGGGTCGACGTCGACGTGGACGCGCACTCCCTTGGGAAAGTCGAGCGGTCCGAGCCAGGCGCGCACGATCTTCTGGAGCTGGGCCGAGCGGCGCGCGTTGATCAGAAGTCGAAAGCGGTGACGCCCGCGCAGGAGCGAGAGCGGCGCGGGGGCAGGGCCCAGTACGAGCATGTCGGGGAGGTCGGGCGCGGTGCCGCCGATGGCGCGGGCCGCATCGCGGGCTTCGGCCATGTCCTCCGAGGAGACGATGATCGCAGCCCAGCGGCCGAAGGGCGGCGCGCCCGCGTCGCGGCGGGCTTCGGTCTCGGCATCGTAGAAGGCGTCGCGGTCACCGGCCGCAAGCGCGGCGATGACGGGTGCTTCGGGGTGGCGCGTCTGGATGAGCACTTCGCCCGGCTTCTCGCCGCGTCCGGCTCGCCCCGCGACCTGGGCGACCTGCTGGTAGGTGCGCTCGGCCGCGCGCAGGTCGCCGCCTTCGAGGCCAAGGTCCGCATCGATCACGCCGACCAGCGTCAGGTCCGGGAAGTGGTAGCCTTTGGTCACGAGCTGGGTGCCCACGATCACGTCGATGGCCTTGTTCTCGGCCTTGGCCACGAATTCGGCGATGGCCTCGGGGCTGTTCATCGTGTCCGAGGTAATGAGGGCGACGCGCGCTTCGGGGAAGATCTCGGCGACCTCGTCGGCAATGCGTTCGACGCCGGGGCCGCAGGCGACGAGGCAATCTTTCGCGCTGCATTCGGGGCAGGCGTCGGGCACGGGTTCCTCGTGGCCGCAGTGGTGGCAGGCGAGGCGCTGGCTGAAGCGGTGCTCGACCAGCCAGGCGGTGCAGTGGCTGCACTGGAAGCGGTGGCCGCAGTTGCGGCACAAGGTGAGGGGGGCATAGCCGCGCCGGTTGAGAAACAGCAGCGATTGCTCGCCGCGCTCCAGCCGCGCCTGCATCTGCGCGACGAGGGGCTTGGCGATCCAGCGGCCCTTGTCGGGCACGTCCTTGCGCAAGTCGAGGATCTGGATGTCGGGCAGCTGCGCGCCGCCGAAGCGGGCCGGGAGTTCGATCTTGGTGTAGATGCCCGCTTCGGCCAGCTGCATCGATTCCAGGGCCGGGGTCGCGCTCGCCAGGATGATCGGCGCCTTTTCGTAGCGCGCGCGGATGACGGCGACATCGCGCGCGTTGTAGCGCACGCCCTCGTCCTGCTTGAAGGAGACCTCATGCGCTTCATCGACGATGATGAGGCCAAGATGCGCATAAGGCAGGAACAGCGCCGAGCGGGCGCCCACAACGACCTGCGCGCCGCCATTGGCCGCGCCCTTGACGATGGCGCGCCAGGCGCGGCGGCGCTCGCTGGCCTTCAGGGAGGAGTGCCACTGGATCGGGGCTACGCCAAAGCGCTCCTCGAAGCGGCGCAAGAAGTTCTCGGTGAGCGCGATCTCGGGGAGCAGGACAAGGACCTGCTTGCCGTCTTCGATGGCCGCGGCGACCGCTTCGAAATAGGTTTCGGTCTTGCCCGAGCCGGTGACCCCGTCGAGGAGGAAGGGCGTGAACTGGTTGGCCTTCACGGCGTCCACGAACGTGTCCGCAGCCTTGCGCTGGTCCTGGCTGAGCGTCGGCGCGTTGTGCTGTGGGTTGGCGGGCGGGTAGGGCTTGTCGAGATCGACGGTGATTGCCTCGAGCAGGCCCGCGCCGACCATGCCGCGTAGGACCCCCTCGGACACCGAAGCGAGTTCCGCGAGTTCGCGGATCGAGGCCTGCTCGCCGTGCAGCGCATCCATTGCCGCGGCGCGCTGGGGGGTGAGGCGCTTGGGTTCCACGCCGGTCAGGCGGTACTCGGTGGTCGTACCGCCCCCGCGCAGCGCCGCCATCGAGCCCAGCGCCATGCGCGCGACCGCAGAGAGCGGCGCGCAGTAATAGTCGGCCGTCCACTCGATCAGGCGGCGCAGTTCGGCCTTGAGCGGAGGGACGGGCAGGACTTCGAGGATTGGGCGCAGCTTGGCCTCGGGTACGTCCTGGGCTTCCAGCCGCTCGGGCTCCCAGGCAATGCCCAGGATCTGGCGCGGCCCCAGCGGCGCGATCACGATGGCGCCGGGTTCGACCTGCACCCCTTCGGGCACGCGGTAATCGAGAACGCCAAGTGCGGCATTGAAAACTAGGAGTCGAACACGGAGCATTGCCCGTGCATATAGGCACTTGAAGTGAGGCTCGGAAAGGAGTGGGTGATGCGTAGTTGGGGAATGCAGTCCAAGAGCGCGGCAGCATGCGGTGCGGCGAAAGGCCTGAACCGGCGCGATGTGCTGGCGGGCGGCGCTGCTCTGGTCGCGCTGTCTGTGCTGGGATGTGGTCTGCTGGGGAGTCAAGGCGCGCGGGCGGCGGTCGTAGCTGCGGATCAGCGGGCCGATGTCGTGCGCCATCTGCTGGCCGCGGCGGCCAAGGAAGCCATAGAGATCCTGACGAAGTCGGAAGGCTTCTGGAACAGCTCTGTCGCCCGGGTTGGTTTGCCGGACCTCTTCAAGTCGCAGCCAAGCCTCAGTGAAACGCAGAAGAGCGCGCTCATGTACGAGCAGAACCGTCTCGCCGAGGAGGCTGTTCGCGAAGTGGCGCCGCGCGCACGCGCGCCGATCGCGAAGCTGGAGGTCCCCGACACGGATGAGATCCTCAGCGGTTCGTTCACGGCCGCGACGTCCTACTTGCGCGCGCAGGTCGGGATGGGACTGATCGAGGCGATGACGCCCATTCTTGTCGAAATCCTGAAGAAACACGACGATTCCTACACGGTGAAGGTCGTGAAATCCCTGCCGGAGGTCACTCTCGCACAAGCGGCCGCGGCCATGGCCGTCGAGGCGGACAACGCGATCTGGTATGAAGTCGGCGTCCAGGAGGCGAGCCTGCGCCGCGATCCCGAGGCGAGTGGCGATCCCCTGCTGATAGCGGCCTTCGGCGACGCGTGACCCGGTCTTGCGTGGCGGAAGGCGCCCGCCAGGTGGCCGGGAAGGTCGCCGGCGGGCACCTTCCGCCGCCGGGTTCGGCAGAGTCTGGTCCGATGCGAAAGCTGCGCCTATAGGGGCGCCAGATTCGCATCCGGCCCGCACCGGGGTCGTCCCCCCAGCTTCAATCAGTTCAGGAACCCGCCATGAAGTTCTTCGTCGACACCGCCGAAATCGCCGACATCAAGGAAATGGCCGACACCGGCCTCCTCGATGGCGTTACCACCAACCCTTCGCTGATCGCCAAGTCGGGCCGTGACTTCATGGAAGTCACCAAGGAGATCTGCGAGCTCGTTGATGGTCCGGTCAGCGCCGAAGTCGTCGCCCTCGACCACGCAGGCATGATGCGCGAGGCCGAAATCCTGCGCAAGATCGCCGACAACGTGTGCATCAAGGTGCCGCTCACCGTCGACGGTCTCAAGACCTGCAAGGCGCTCAGCAGCGAAGGCACGATGGTCAACGTCACGCTGTGCTTCTCGGCCAACCAGGCGCTGCTCGCCGCCAAGGCGGGCGCCTCGTTCATCTCGCCCTTCATCGGCCGTCATGATGACAACGGCTTCGACGGCATCCAGCTGATCGAAGACATCCGTCTCATCTATGACAATTATGCCTTCGAGACCGAGATCCTCGCCGCCTCGATCCGTCACCCGATCCACCTGCTGCAGTGCGCCAAGATCGGTGCGGACGTCGCGACCATGCCGCCGTCGGTCATCAAGAACCTGTTCAAGCACGTTCTGACCGAAAAGGGCATTGAAGGCTTCCTCGCCGATTGGGCGAAGACCGGCCAGTCGATCTGATGTTTTGACTTGATGATTACTTCTCGCGAAGGCGATAGGTAATATGAATACGCCGCTGCACGCGTTTTAATACGGTGCGGCGGCGTTTTTATTTTGGGGAATAGTTTTGTTCGCGTGTAGGTGTGTTGCTTTTGCAACAGGCGCGGGCGCTCCGAAATCGTTAAAATTCTGAATTCGGGCGCTTTTGGTTTTTCCCTGCCGAACTGCTCCATTCCTGAACGGGTTTCTCCTCAGTATCCCCGATTCCTGCGGCCTCAAGCTGTGGTATCCTGCCTGCACACCTTTGGTTGATTCGCATCGATCAAGGGGCGGGGCGGCGAGATGCGCCGTCAGGTGAGGAGAGTTCAATGGCGCGAACAATCGAGGCCTACGTTGATGACCGTGGGCATCTTCATACTTCTCCATCGACGGCTGTTGTCGCCGATATTGCCGCCATACTTGGTCGCGTGGGCGACGAGGGCGGGTTGACCAGCGGCGTGGCCGCCTTGATCCTGGAAAAGCGCGAGGCCATCGAAAAGGCTTTCGCCGATTTCGACAAACTCACGGCCAATGGCGGCGAGGTGATCGACGCGAGCGATCGTCTGCGCTGGAAGGCATCGGGCGACAAGTCGCTCTGAGGCGAGTGCTTCGCCGCGCGGCCTGGATCTCCCGACATCCCGTTGGGAGGCCAGTGGCTGCGGGCTGAGACGGGCCGGGACGCTCCTGCGCGTTCCCGGCTCTTGCATCCTTGTCCGACTTGTCCGATGGATTTCCGGCTTTGGATCATGGCTCTCGATCTCAGCCTGTTTCCTTGTCCAAGTCGTTGGCATGGCGAACCTGTTTGAGGCTCGGGGCCGTATGCGCTAGCTGTCATCGCCATGTCCGACGAATCTCCAGCCGACCGCTTCAAGACCGCCCTCGCCGTAGCCTCGCGCGCCATCGCGCAGGACAACGAGATCGAGGTGAACTGGACTGCCGATACCGCCAGTTCCTCGGGCAGCCTTTTCCGCATTCCGATGCCAGGTCGCCAGGTGCCGCGCGATGCCGCGATGAAGGCGCGCGGCGAGGCGGATCGCCTTTCGCTGCGCCTGCGCTACCACAACGCCAAGTCCCACATGCGCGAGGCGCCGAGCGAACCCATCGCGCGGGCCTGCTATGACGCGGTTGAGGCGGTGCGCTACGAAGCCATTGGCAGCAACGCTTATGAGGGCATGCGCGCCAACCTCGACAGCGCGCTTGAAGCGCGCATCGCGACCGATCCCATCGCCCGCGCCGAAGCGCCCGACGAAGTGCCGATTGCCTCGGCGCTCTCGCTGCTCCTGCGCGAGCGGCTGACCGGCCAGGACATTCCCGAGGTCGCACGTCCCGGTGTCGACATGGTGCGCACCTGGATCGAAAGCCGTGCGGCCTCCGATTTCGAGGCGCTTGCCAATTCGGTGGAGGACCAGCGGGCCTTCCAATCACTCTCGCTCGACATGCTCCAGCACCTGGAGCTGACGCGCATGGAGCCGACCGACATGCCGCCCGAGGACAACGACGACCTCGACGGCGACGAAGAGACCGAGGAGCAGCAGGACGGCGAGGATGCCGGCCAGGAGCCCCAGCCTTCCGAAATGGCCGCCGAGCCCCAGATAGGCGAGAACGAGGGCGAGAGCGACGCCGAGGGCGATGCTTCCGACGACATGGAAGAAGGCCAGGAAGGCGACGAGGGCGAAGAGGGCATGATGCCGGTGCGCCCCAACCGCCAGTGGACCGACATTCCCGCCGATTTCGACTACGAGGTCTTCACCGAGGCCTTCGACGAGGTCGTGAGCGCGGCGGACCTGTGCGACGAGGATGAACTGACGCGCCTGCGCGCCTATCTCGATGCGCAGCTGAAGGGCCTCCAGGGCGTCGTCACGCGGCTTGCCAACCGCATGCAGCGCCGCCTGATGGCGCAGCAGAACCGTTCCTGGGACTTCGACCAGGAAGAGGGCATGCTCGACGCCGCCCGGCTTGCCCGCGTTGTTGTCTCGCCCGGCTCTTCGCTCTCCTACAAGGTCGAACGCGACGTCGAGTTCAAGGACACGGTCGTGACCCTGCTGCTCGACAATTCGGGCTCGATGCGCGGACGCCCGATCTCGATTGCCGCGATCAGCGCGGACGTCATGGCCCGCACGCTCGAGCGCTGCGGGGTCAAGGTCGAGATCCTGGGCTTCACCACGCGCGCCTGGAAGGGCGGCCAGAGCCGCGAGCACTGGCTGGCCAACGGCAAGCCCGCGCACCCTGGCCGTCTCAACGACCTTCGCCACATCGTCTACAAGAAGGCCGACGAGCCCTGGCGCCGTGCGCGCAAGAACCTGGGCCTGATGATGCGCGAGGGGCTGCTCAAGGAGAACATCGACGGCGAGGCGCTGCTCTGGGCGCACGAACGCCTGCTCGCCCGCCCCGAGGATCGCCGTATCCTGATGGTGATTTCCGATGGCGCGCCGGTCGACGATTCCACCCTTTCGGTCAATTCCGCCGGGTACCTGGAGGCGCACCTGCGCCGGGTGATCGAGTGGATCGAGGGCAAGTCGCCGGTGCAACTGGTCGCCATCGGCATCGGGCACGACGTGACCCGCTACTACCGCCGCGCCGTTACGATCATGGACGCCGAACAGCTGGGCGGCACCATGATCGAGCAGTTGGCCGGCCTGTTCGAGGAAGAAAAGAAAGCATGAATGTTACCGAGGCTGTCGCCAGCCGCCGCTCGATCCGCGCCTACACGGATGAGAAGGTGCCGCTCGACGTCCTGACCCGGGTTTTCGACAAGGCGCGCATGGCGCCCTCGGGTTGCAACTTCCAGCCCTGGGAAGCCACCGTTCTGACCGGTGAGCCGCTCAAGGCCCTGCAGGCAAAGCTCCTGCCCGCCGAGCGCCAGGAGCCGATCGAGTACAGCTACTCCGAACCGCAGAAGTCGGAGCGTTATCTGCCCCGCCTCCAGGAACTGGGCGCGCAGATGTACGGGGCGATGGGCATTGCCCGCGACGACAAGGAAAGCCGCAACCGTTTCGTGGAAGCCAACAAGGTTTCGTTCGGCGCGCCGGTCCTGATGCTCATCTACATGGAGCGTCTGCACGCTGCGCCGCAGTGGTCGGACGTGGGCATGTGGCTGCAGACGATCATGCTGCTGCTGCGCGAAGAGGGCCTCGATTCCTGCCCGCAGGAATGGATGAGCGACTTCGGCCGCCTCATCAAGGACCACATCGGGGTGAGCGATGAGACGCACATCCTCTTCTGCGGCCTTGCCATCGGGTACGGCGACCGTTCCGATCCGGTAAACCAGTTCGAGCGGACCCGCACGCCGCTTGAGGATCAGGTCCGCTTCGCGGGCTTCTGATCCCGGCCTGCGAGAGCCTGCGCGCATGACGTCTACCTTCCTGTGGGTGCCCTTCACCCTGGCGGCCGCGCTCGCGCAGGTCTTTCGCAACGCCTTCCAGTCCCGCCTGACGGGACGGATCGGCACGGCCGGAGGCACCCAGGTGCGCTTCGTCTTCGGCCTGCCGTTCGCAGTGCTGTTCCTGGGCGTGCTTGTCGGGATTACCGGACAGGACCTGCCCCCCATACCGCCCGCCTCGTGGGGCTGGGCGGCGCTGGGCGGGGTTACCCAGATTGCCGCGACCGCGCTGATGCTGGTCGTCATGTCCCGCCGGGACTTCGGCGTTGCCTATGCCTACATCAAGACCGAGCCCGCGACCGTGGCGGTCCTCGGCCTCGTCCTCATCGGGGATCGTCTGCCCGCGCTGGGCTGGCTGGCGGTGCTGGTGGTGACCATCGGCGTCGTCCTGGCCTCGCTCAAGCCCGGCGACGGCGCCGAGGATCTGGCGGACTGGAAGTCGCTTGTCGTCGGCGTGGTCAGCGGCGCGCTGTTTGGCCTCACCGCCATCTGCTTTCGCGCTTCGATCGAAGCGGTGGGGGAGGGCACCTTCCTCATGCGCAGCCTCCTCATGCTGGTGACGTCACTGGCGATCCAGAGCGGGGTGATGGCACTTTGGTTCGTCTTTCGCGATGCCAAGGCCTTCACCCATTCCTTGCGCGAATGGCGCCTCAGTGTGCCTGCGGGCGCGTTGGGCGCACTGGCCTCTGCGGGCTGGTTCATCGCCTTCTCGCTGACGATGGCGGCCAACGTGCGCACGCTGGCGCTGATCGAGATGCCGATCGTGGCGCTGGTCTCGCGCTACATGTCGGGGCGCTGGCTCACCGGTCGCGAATGGACAGGCTTCGTGCTCATCACGCTGGGGGTCTGCGTGTTGATGATTGCTCACGCCTGAGCGGCTTGCGCGCGACCCGAAAGACAACCTGAACAGCGCCTGCGCGGGGATGCATTTTGGACGTTGCAAACTCTGTAAATCGGCACATAAGCAAGGTTAACCCGGATATCAGGTCCGGAGATTCTTGGGAGAGCGACACATGCGCCAGAGTGTGCTTGTGTGCCTTGGCGCGGGTGTGTTGGCGCCGTTTCCATGCGCGGCTCAGGAGGCCCCCCCGTTGCCGTCTTCCACGAATGCCGCGCCGGCATGCCAGCACGCCATTCCGGCCTTGACGCCGATCGTGGTCGAAACCCTTGTCGATCTTGGTAGCGCGGTCAGCCGGTCGCTCGACACATTTCCGATCCGTCTTGCCGAACCTGTCGTCGTCGATGGGCACGAGGTGCTGCCTGCAGGAAGCACGGGCGAAGGCGAAGTTGTCCATGCGAAGAAGTCCGGGGGCAGTGGAACTCCGGGCGAACTGGTCCTGGCGGCGCGCTGGCTGGAGGCCTGCGGAACACGGCTGCGGCTGCGTTCGATGCATGTCGCGCTGGCCGGGCAGGGGGCTGTTGCAACCGTGAACGCGATCAACGCGGGGGCGGCGCTGGCGCCCGTCCCGATCGGGCTCGTCGGCTTCGCGATACGCGGACGCAATGTGCTCTATCCCGCAGGCACCCGCGCCACGGCGAAGATTGCGGTGCGCTTCGAACCGCCCGAGCCGATCCCGGAGGACCAAGACCTTTTGCCGACATCCAATCCGGATGCGGCCGTTTACGAAGGGTAAACACCAATGAAGAGTGAGGCAAAATGGTCGGTCCTGGCCGGGCTCGGGCTTGCGCTGTGCGCACAACCCGCGCTGGCCGCCAGCGAAGCGGATCCTGTCGCAATCCCGGCACCGCCTGCCGGTAAGGGACAGATTGTCTTCTACCGCACCGGCACGATCATGGGGGCGGCCATGGGCTGCTCGGTCAACGAGAACGGCGAGAAGATCAGCTCTCTGGGGGCAGGGCGCTACTTCATCCTCGTGACCGAGCCGGGGCGTCACGAATACACCGTGAAAAGCGAGGCCAAGGACGTGCTCGCACTCGAGGTCGAGGCCGATGAAACCCAGTATGCGATGTGCCGGATCAAGATGGGCTTCATGGCGGGGCGTCCGGATCTGCGGCCCTCGACCGAGGCCGAGTTCGTGAAGTCCGGGACCGATCGTCTCGTCGATGCCGACGACATGGGACCTGGCCCCGGAGCCTTGCGTCCCGACGAGGTCGAACTTGCCCTTTCAGGCGCAGCGGGCGCGGCGATCGAAGATGACGCGCCGATTGCGGACGAGCCCGCCGATGCGGAGGAGGGCGCTCCGGCAGCCTGAGCGAGGGTGTGCGGACGGGAGGGGGCGCGCTTCCTCCCGATCCTTGCTCCGAGGCGCCTTGACCTTTGGCGCGGCCTGCCTAATGCCGCGGACATGACCGATTTTCCCGAGCTGACGCTGTTCAACAGCCTGACCCGCCAGATGGAACCCTTCCAGCCTGTCCACGAGGGCGAGGCGCGGGTCTACACCTGCGGGCCGACGGTCTACAACTACCCCCACATCGGCAACATGCGCGCCTATGTCTTTGCCGACATCCTGGGCCGGACGCTGAGCCACCGGGGCCTCAAGCTCACCCACGTCATCAATATCACCGACGTCGGCCATCTGACCGATGATGGCGACGATGGCGAGGACAAGATGGAAAAGATGGCCGCGCAAAAGGCGCAGTCGATCTGGGACATCGCGCGCCACTACACGCAGGCCTACTGGGACGACATCAAGGCGCTCAACATCCGCCAGCCCGCGCACTGGTCGATTGCCACCGATTACGTCGAGCAGATGATCGACTTCGCCAAGGAGATCGCCCCCAGGCACTGCTACGAGCTGGAAAGCGGTCTCTACTTCGATGTCTCGACCGTTGCCGATTACGGGCGTCTTGCTCGTGCGGTCACCGAAGAGGGCGAGGGCCGGATCGAGGCGGTCGAGGGCAAGCGCAACGCGGCTGACTTCGCGATCTGGCGCAAGACCCCGGCGGGCGAGAAGCGGCAGATGGAGTGGGATTCGCCGTGGGGGCCGGGCGCACCGGGCTGGCACCTGGAATGCTCGGTCATGTCGGGCAAACTGCTGGGCTTTCCCTTCGATATTCATACCGGCGGCATCGACCACCGCGAGATCCACCACCCCAACGAGATCGCCCAGAACCAGGCCTTCTGCTGTGCAGGCGGCCTCGATGTGCCCGGAAACTCGGGCGCGAAGGTGTGGATGCACAACAACTTCCTCGTCGAGCGTTCGGGCAAGATGAGCAAGTCCTCGGGCGAATTCCTGCGCCTGCAGCTGCTCATCGACAAGGGCTACCACCCGCTTGGCTACCGGATGATGTGCCTTCAGGCGCACTACCGCTCGGAGCTGGAGTTCTCGTGGGATGGTCTCTCCGCCGCGCTCACCCGCCTGAAGCGCATGATCATGGCGGCAGAGCGCCTGAAGGACATCGAGGCGGGGACACCCGGACACCCCAAGCTCGCCCCGATGATTGCGACGTTCGAGAAGGCGCTGGCCGAGGACCTCAACACCCCCATCGCGCTGACCGCACTGGAAGACGTCCTAGCCGCCAAGAAGGTCGATCCGGCCGCCAAACGCGCCGTCGTTGAAATGATGGACCAGGTCTTCGGTCTTGGCCTGTTCGAGACCGGCCGGGCGGACCTGCGCCTTCGTCCGCTGACCGCCGAAATCTCCGAAGAGGAGATCGAGGCGACGCTTGTGCAGCGCAAGGACGCCCGCGCGAACAAGGACTTCGCGACCTCCGATGCGCTGCGCGACGAACTGGCCGGCAAGGGCGTCGAGGTCATGGATGGTGACCCGCTCGGCTGGGAATGGAAGCTCGGCTGAATTCAGAGCGTCCGCTCAGGAAAGGGCGATAGAAGAACAGGAGGAGCCCGAGGGCCATTGCCTTCGGGCTCCTCGGTCCGTTTACCTTCATCGTGCGCTGGTTATGCTTGCAGGGGGAGCAAGGTCGCCCATTTCCGAGGTCAAGGGGTATAACGCCTGGAAACTGCATGCTCCCCTATTGGCCCCATAGTCTTAGCGCATGGCGCGTGCAAAAAAAGACGATTGAACCTGAACGCAATTGCGTCCGTTATCTCTTGAAACGCCGTTTGATTTCCGACGCTTTCGAAGGATAGCCTGTGACCCGCGCTCTTGTTCATGCCAATTTTCGCCCCTTTCTCGACGGACAGATGCCCGAGGGCGTCGAGCCAGTCTGGTACGAGAGCGATGAGGAATTCGCCGCAAAGCTGAGCGATGTGGAGGTGTTCTGGCCCGATTACCTCACCCGCAATTCGGTCGACGCCGTGGTCGAGAGGGCGCTGGAAGGTGCCAACGTCCTGCAATGGTGCAGCGTCATGTCCTCGGGCGTCGATTGGCTGCCGCTTGCCTCGTTTCGGGCGAACGGCATCGCGCTCACCAATGGCGCCGGGCTGCACGCGCACAGCGTGGCCGAGTTCGCGCTCCTGGGCATGCTCTCGTACAACAAGAAGTGGGGGCAGATACGCGACAGCCAGGCGCGCCACGAATGGCTGGACGAGGCACCGGGGACAGGTGAGCTTCTCGACGCTCGGGTGCTGGTGATCGGCGCGGGCGAGATCGGTCAGCGTATTCGCACGCTGCTGGAAGCCTTCGACGCGCAGGTCACGATGGCCCGCCGCACGCCGCAGGGCGGTGATCTGGGGCAGGACGAATGGCGCGCGCGGCTGGGCGAGTTTGACTGGGTTGTGCTGATCGTGCCTTCGACGCCGGAGACGGTCGGCATGTTCGGCAAGGACGAACTCGCGGCGATGAAGAAAGGCGCTGCGCTTGTGAATGTGGCACGCGGGGAAGTGCTGGATCAGGACGCCTTGCTCGAGGCGCTGCGTTCGGGGCACCTGGGCGGTGCCTACCTCGATGTGACCAACCCGGAACCCCTGCCGGCCGATCATCCGCTCTGGGACTGTCCGAACGTGGAGATGTCGATGCACTGCTCGGGGCTTGCCCAGAGCAGTCTGCTGCGCCGGGCTTCCCTGCGTTTTCTGGAGAATCTGCGCCGGTTCCAGGCGGGCGAGGACCTCGTCCACCGGGTCGATTTCGACCGAGGCTACTGAGGCCGGAACGGAACTTTGTGCCGGGCCGTTGGTAGGACAAGGTGCCCGTTTGCAAGGTCGCGCCCATCCGGGCAACCTGCGGCGCATACCTAGGTGGATCGAGAAGGAGGACCCTTACATGGCGGAAGCGGATACGACCAAGGCTTCGGACCTATTCGTGCAGTGTCTGGAAAACGAAGGGGTCGAATACGTCTTCGGCGTGCCGGGGGAGGAAAACCTCGATTTTCTCGATTCTCTCTCGCGCTCGGGCTCGATCCGGCTGATCCTCACGCGCCATGAACAGGGCGCCGGCTTCATGGCGGCGACCTACGGGCGCCATACCGGCAAGGCGGGCGTGTGCCTTTCCACGCTGGGGCCGGGCGCCACGAACCTCGTCACCGCGGCGGCCTATGCGCAGTTGGGCGGCATGCCGATGGTGATGATCACCGGCCAGAAGCCGATCAAGAAGTCCAAGCAGGGACGCTTCCAGATTCTCGATGTGGTCGCGCTCATGCACCCGATCACCAAGTACGCGCACCAGATGGCCTCGGCCGACAATATCCCGAGCCGCGTGCGCGAGGCGTTTCGACTCGCGGAAGAGGAAAAGCCGGGCGCCTGCCACATCGAACTGCCTGAAGATATCGCGGATGAGCGCACGCTCTCGCGCCCGGTCGCAGGTTCAGTGGTGCGCCGGCCCTCGGCGGACGTGAAATCGATCCGTCAGGCGTGCGAGGCGCTGGAGGCGGCGCGCAGGCCGCTTCTGGTCATCGGCGCGGGCGCCAACCGCAAGATGCTGAGCGAATTCGTCGAGAAGACCGGCATTCCCTTCCTGACGACGCAGCTGGGCAAGGGTGTGATCGACGAGCGCCACCCCAAGTTCCTGGGCTGCGCGGCGCTTTCGGCGGGGGACTTCGTCCACCGCGCGATCGAGGACGCGGACTGCATCGTCAATATCGGTCACGACGTGATCGAGAAGCCGCCGTTCTTCATGCACAACGATGCTGCGTGCCAGGAACGCAAGGTCATTCACGTCTCGACCCAGACCGCCGAAGTCGACCCTGTCTATTTCCCGCATATCGAAGTGATCGGCGATATCGCCAACGCCATGTGGCAGATCAAGGAGGCGATCCGGCCGTCCTCCAAGTGGGATTTCTCGGCGATGCTGCGCTACCGCGAGGCCGAAGTCGAGCACACCGCCGGGTTGGCGTCGGACGCGCGCTTCCCGGTCTTTCCGCCGCATCTTGTGCGCGAAGTGCGCGATGTCATGCCTGAGGACGGCATCGTGTGTCTCGACAACGGCATCTACAAGATCTGGTTTGCGCGCGGCTACACCGCCTACCAGCCCAACACGGTGCTGCTTGATAACGCGCTGGCCTCGATGGGGGCAGGGCTCCCCTCGGCCATGGCCAGCGCCATGGTCTACCCTGAGCGCAAGGTCATGGCCGTATGCGGCGATGGCGGGTTCATGATGAACAGCCAGGAACTCGAGACGGCGGTGCGTCTCAAGCTCAACCTGACCGTGCTGGTGCTGAACGACAATGCCTATGGCATGATTCGCTGGAAGCAGGCGAACATGGGCTTTGACGATTTCGGACTGACCTACGGCAATCCCGACTTCGTCCAGTACGCGCAGAGCTATGGGGCCAACGGATACCGGGCCGAGAGTGCGGGGCACTTGCGCGAATTGCTGGAGCATTGTCGGAACACGCCGGGCGTCCATCTGATCGACTGTCCTGTCGATTACTCGGAAAACGACCATATCCTCAATACCGAGATCAAGGCCCTTTCCCGGGCGCTCTGAGGGCGCCGGGACTTAGATGTCGTCGAGGAGAAGGATTTCGATCTCCACCGAAAGGCGGGGCGGCGCGCCGTTGACGTGATCGGTTCCGCGCAGGGCCGCATCGGCGACGAGGTGTCCGGGGATCACGAATTCGTGGTCGGCAAGGGCTTCGATGAACTGCTCCCCGTCCTCGATCGCCTCGCTCCCCTGAAAGGTCAGCGCAACCGTATGGCGTCCACCGGCGAAGGTCGCGCTCGACCAGGGGCGCTCACAGTGGCGCAGGAATTCGGCGCGGGGCCCTGCCAGTTGCAGGATCTGGGTGACGATCTGCAGCCAGGGACCGCGCTGCGGGCGGGGGCGCGGGGCGGCAGTATCGTGCGCCTTGGTCCCGGCGTGGAGGGCAAGGTCAACGTGCATGGGCGGTCTCCCCGTTGGCGGCGCGATAGCCGGACATGAAGCCTTCGACCCGGTGGGTCATGGCTGCGCGCGGTTCGCGTCCGTTGCGCAGGTCTTCCACGAAGCGGGGGTCGCGGGCGACGAGCCTGCCAAAGCGGGTACGGGACATCTTGGTAGCGCTCAGGAAGCGCTCGATCTCGCGAATCAACATGAGGCGGATTTTCCTTTCCTTCATTGGTTGAGCTAATGTTCATCTTATGTTCCAACTCAAATCCTACTTGTCTAGGAAATTTCCTTCGTGTACGGATTACATTATGGTAAGCGATCCTATCCGAAGCCGCCTGTTGGAACTCGCCGATGCGCGCGGGGTGAGCTTGTCCGCGCTGTCGCGAATGCTGGGGAAGAATCCCAGCTATCTCCAGCAATTCGTACGTAAGGGCAGCCCCAAGAAGCTTGAGGAGACCGACCGCGGTGCCCTGGCCCGGTTCTTTCGGGTGGCCGAGGAAGAGCTCGGTAAGCCAGAGGATATTTCCTCCGGTTCTGGAGGGAATTCGTCGGAATGGGTGGAAATTCCCCGGCTCGTGCTGGGCGCGTCGGCGGGGCCGGGGGCTCTCGATTCGCAGGATGCCGCGTTCGATTCGGTCCGTTTTTCCATGCGTTGGCTCCGGGCCATGGGGTTACAACCCGGAAACCTCGCGATGATCGCCGTCCTTGGCGATTCGATGGAGCCGACCTTGCGCGATGGCGACGAGATCCTGGTCGATCAGGGGCAGCGCGGCTTGCGCGATGGCATCCACGTCGTGCGCGTGGATGGAACTCTTCTGGTCAAGCGCGTCGAGACCGGTCGGCCGGGCGTTGTCGCCCTGCGCAGCGACAATCCGGCCTATGGCGTGATCGAGTGCCGTCCCGAAGATGTCGCGGTTGTCGGGCGCGTGGTCTGGAAGGGCGGGCGGATCTAGCGGCTGGTTCGCCGCTGCAGCAGATCGCGTGGTTGCATTCGCCGCGGGCCGGAGTCATGTCCCGGAGCATGACCGAACCAAGCCAGCCCATGCGTGTGGGCATCATCCCTGTCACTCCGCTCCAGCAGAACTGCTCGCTCCTTTGGTGCACCAAGACCATGCGTGGCGCGCTTGTCGATCCGGGTGGGGAATTGCCCAAACTCAAGCAGGCGCTGGAGCAGACCGGCGTTACCCTGGAGAAGATCCTGATCACGCATGGTCATCTCGACCACTGTGGCCAGGCGGGTGTGCTCGCCAAGGAGATGGGCGTGCCTATCGAAGGGCCGCACGAGGAAGACCGTTTCTGGATTGCCCAGCTCGACGATGACGGGCCGCGCTGGAACATGGAGGCGCACACCTTCGAGCCCGATCGCTGGCTGGAGCACGGCGATACGGTGACGGTCGGGGACCTGGAGCTCGATGTCGTCCATTGTCCTGGCCACACGCCCGGCCATGTCGTGTTCCACCACGCGCCGAGCCGTTTTGCGATGGTGGGCGACGTCCTCTTCCAGAACGGGATCGGGCGCTGGGACTTTCCGCGCGGCAATCTGGAGGACCTGGTCAACTCGATCACGCAGCGGCTCTGGCCGCTGGGCGATGACGTGACCTTCGTGCCAGGGCACGGGCCTGTCAGTACCTTCGGGGACGAGCGCCGCACCAATCCTTACGTCAGCGACAAGGCGCTCGAGCGCGGTCTTCCGATGAGTTGAGCCGATGCGCTGAGGGCGCAGCTCGCTCAGTACAGGCCCAGTGCGATCAGGACGGCGACAACGGCCAGGCCCAGCGTGACGAGGAGGCCGATCCCGAAGCCACCGGCGCGCAAGGCGTTGATGTCGCTGCGGTCCATGCCCAGGCCATGGCACACGCGCGCGGCCATGAAGAGCGCTCCGGCAAGGGGGAGCCAGATGCCGCCCTTGCCGGAAATCTCGATGGCGCCTGCCAGGATCAGCAGGAAGGGCGCGTTCTCGATGAAGTTCGCCTGGGCGCGCATGCGCTGCATCAGGCGCGGATTGTCGCCGTCCCCATGGAGGATCTTTTCCTGGCCGCGCATCTTGCCGATCCGGGCGCCAAGCCAGAGGTTGATCAGTACTGCAGTCGCGGCAAGACACAGTGTTGTAGGCAGGATCATGGTGTTTTGCTCTCTCGTGAAGCCCGTTAGTTTGTGATGGGGTGAGGAACGGCTTGCAACTCTCCAGAAATCGGGTATAGGCCCGCTTTCGCAAGCCGCCGGTCCGAGTACGGGCCCTGGCGGCCTTTTTTACATTAACGCATTTCCAGGAACAGGTGCCGAGATGGCAGTCCCCAAAAGAAAAACCACCCCGTCCCGCCGGGGCATGCGTCGCAGCCATGACGCGCTCAAGGTCGAGGCCTTTCACGAGTGCCCGAACTGTGGTGAGCTGAAGCGCCCGCACAACCTCTGCAACGCTTGTGGCCACTACAACGGCCGTGAGATCGTCGCGGTCGAAATCTAAGACCTCGCACGAAGTTCGGAGATTGCCCATGAGTTTGCCGCGTATCGCCATCGATGCGATGGGCGGCGACGAGGGGGTGCGCGTCATGATCGAGGGCGCTGCACTTGCGCGCCGTCGTCATGACCAGTTCCAGTTTCTGCTCGTCGGCGACGAAGAGCGGATCAAGAATGCGCTTCAGGATCATCCGAACCTGCGCGCCTCGTCCGAGATCATCCATACCGATGGTGTGATCAGTGGCGAGGACAAGCCGAGTCAGGCCCTTCGCCGTTCCAAGGGGACGTCGATGGGGCGTGCCATCGAGGCGGTGAAGGCAGGTGATGCCGGCGCCGCCGTCAGTGGTGGCAACACCGGCGCGCTGATGGCCATTTCCAAGTTGACCCTGCGCACCATGCCGGGGATCGACCGGCCTGCACTCGCCGCACTCATGCCCACGCTCGGCGACAACGACCTGATCATGCTTGATCTGGGCGCCAACACCGAGTGCGATAGCCGCAACCTGGTCCAGTTCGCGATCATGGGCGCGGCCTATGCGCGCGTCGTGTCCGGCCGGGCCGAACCGCGCGTGCGTCTGCTCAACATCGGCACCGAAGAGATCAAGGGCACCGAGCTTCTGCGCGATGCCTCCGCGATCCTGCGCGAAGCGGCCAAGGAACTGTCGATCTCCTTCGACGGGTTCACCGAGGCCGACAAGATGGCGCATGGCAACGTCGATGTCGTGGTGACCGATGGCTTCTCGGGCAACATCGCCCTCAAGGCCGTGGAAGGGACTGCGCGTTTTGTCGCGGACCTCCTGCGCCGCAGTTTTTCCAGTTCGCTGCGCTCGAAGATCGGTTTCCTGATCTCGCGCCCTGCCACCGAACTGCTCAAGCACCATCTTGACCCCAACAATCATAACGGTGCGGTCTTCCTGGGTCTGAACGGCATTGTCGTGAAGAGCCACGGGGGCGCTAGCGCCGCAGGTGTCGCAAATGCGGTCGCCGTGACCGCCCGCCTTCTGGAGGAACGAGTGACCGAGCGTATCAGCGCCGACCTGGCCCGCGTAGGCGATTCATCGCTGTGGATGCCGGGTGCCCAGGAAGAGCGCGCCTGATGCGCCGTTCGGTTCTGCTCGGTACCGGTTCGGCCCTCCCCGAAAAGGTTGTCTCCAACAGCGAACTCGCCCAGCGTGTCGACACCAGCGATGAATGGATCGTCGAACGTACCGGGATCACCCAGCGCTATATCGCGGGTCCTGACGAAACGACGTCGAGCCTTGCCACCAAGGCGGCGCTGAAGGCGATCGAGGCCGCGGGCATCGAAGCGGCCAGCATCGATCTCATCGTCCTGGCAACGGCCACGCCCGACCAGACGTTCCCGGCAACGGCGACCACGGTGCAGCACAATCTGGGCTGCGGCGGCTGCATCGCCTTTGACGTGGCGGCCGTCTGTTCGGGCTTCCTCTATGCAGTGGGCGTGGCCGACTCGATGCTGCGTTCGGGCATGGCCCAGCGCGCGCTCGTGATCGGTGCCGAGACGTTCAGCCGCATTCTCGACTGGGAAGATCGCACGACCTGCGTCCTCTTCGGTGATGGTGCGGGGGCGATCGTGCTCGAGGCGCAGGAGCAGGCCGAGGGTGAAACGCCCCGCGGCATTCTTGCGACCAAGCTCCACGCCGATGGCGCCCACAACCAGCTGCTCTATGTCGATGGTGGTCCCTCGACCACCGGAACCGTTGGCAAGCTGCGCATGAAGGGCCGTGAGGTGTTCCGTCATGCCGTGGTGAACCTGGCCCAGGTGCTTCACGAAGTGCTCGAGGCGGAAGGTCTGACCACGGCGGATATCGACTGGCTGGTGCCGCACCAGGCCAATGCGCGTATCCTGGATGGTACCGCCAAGAAGCTTTCGCTCTCGCCCGAGAAGGTCGTCAAGACCGTGGGGGAGCATGCGAATACCTCGGCCGCTTCGGTTCCGCTGGCGCTTGACCAGGCCGTACGCGATGGCCGGATCACGCAGGGCGACCTTGTCGTGCTGGAAGCCATGGGCGGTGGTTTCACTTGGGGCGCGAGCCTTCTGCGGGTCTGAATTCGGTATAACGCATTTTGGATGCGTTCCTTATTCGACCCAGCATTGCAATTTTCGTTGATTTTCATATCATCCCCTCAGGATAAGCGTTTGAAGGGGATGCAGGCTTGATGCAGTCAGTGGATACATTGACGCGAGCAGAACTCGCGGACGCGATTCATCGTCAACTCGGACTGTCGAGGGCGGAGTCGCTCTCCATGGTGGAATCTATCCTCCAGCACATGGTGACAGCGCTCAGTGACGGCGAGAACGTGAAGATCTCCGGCTTCGGAACATTCCTCCTGCGCGACAAGGGTGAGCGCATGGGGCGTAATCCCAAGACCGGGGTGGAGGTGCCGATTACGCCGCGGCGTGTCCTCACCTTCCGGGCCAGCCAGATGCTGAAGGACCGCATTGCCGGGGCCTGAGGCCAGACGGAGTGCGGATTCTGAAGACTTCTTCCAGCAATTTGAAGGCAGCGCACGGAGCGCCGGGCTCGCACAAGCAGCCCGGCGCTCTGCGCACGATCGGCGAGGTCAGCGCCTTGCTGGGACTGCGCCAGCATGTCCTGCGCTATTGGGAAACCCAGTTCCCGATGCTGCAGCCGGTCAAGCGCAGTGGTTCGCGGCGCTATTACCGTCCCGAGGACATCGCGCTGCTGCGACGGATCGATGATCTGGTCCATCGCGAAGGGTATACATTGCGCGGCGCAAGCCAGCTTCTGGAGCAGGATGCGTCTGGCGGGGAGGCCCAGCGGGCGTCGAACTCGTCCGAAGACTCGGGTCTGAATTCAGACGACTCAATGCGGAAAACCCTTAGTAAAATTCGTGAAAAGCTCCGGTCGGCACTTGAGGCTGGTTAATATTCTGTAAGGTGGATTGGTGAGCGGCGGCGAGGAATTATCCCGAGATCGTCAGGAGAATACCCCGGCGGTGCTGGCCCATAGGGATTTTGGCGCAGGCTGCTGTCGCTGACATTTGATGGCAGAGCGGCGCCGCATCACTTCCGGTGCCGGGGCATTCTGCGCGTCCACTTCGCCGTCGTTGCGCTTTCATTGACGTGATATTCGGCTGCCAGAGCGAACTTGTCGCGCACATCGAATTGGCGATCGCAGCGAGCGGCAGCAGGTTTGAACAACCTGCAGGCTCGCCACGATACAAGGACGGTCCAGACACTACTGGCAATGACCCATGTCCACGTTGACGCGGCAAGGCTCAGGTGCGTTTGGATCGCCCCGGCAAGCATAAGCGGCAGTAGTGCGAGAGCCGGCGTAACCGGCCGAACGCGTGTGCCCAGATCGCGATCCACGAAGCGGCGTAATCGCAGATGTGGTTTGTTCTGCCTATCATTCGAGCAGTCTGCCACACGTCGCGGCGTGCTGCTATCGGGCGGCCTCTCGCGGGCAACGTTGATGCCGCCGCTGGCGTGACCGACATGGGTAAGGTCTGCTCGAGGCCCTTCGTCTGATCATGGCTGACGGGCGCCAGGCGTGGATGATGGAGGCCATCACCGCCGCGTACGCGGAGCGTTGTGGAGCGCAAGATCCCTTTTAAGCAAGCCACCAAAGACCGCGATGGCACAAAGCGAGGGTGCAAGTTCATTGCCTCGCTTGGTCCCCGAATGCACATACGCACAAGATGGCTGCAGTGTAGAAGGCGTTTCCTAATACGCTGACTTGGCGCTGGGTACGCGGTGAGGGTAACCTGAT
>NZ_DF850489.1:794051-868234 GCF_000813185.1 Novosphingobium sp. MBES04
TGCTAGGCCGTAAACCCATAAGAGTTGCCGCCTTCTCAGCCCTATGTCAGACCTACTCGCGATGAAGGAGGGCAGATGACTGAAGTGCCATTCGTGGAGCGCAAGTTCGAGCTTGATGGCGGCGAATTGGTCGTCTGCTTTTTTACGCCATCGAAGGCGCCTGGAGGCGAGTTTCACTGCCGTTATGTCATAGGATGGCCGAAACGAGAGGTCCGCAGGTATGCGTGCGGTCTGGATGGGCTCCAAGCCCTCATGTTGGCCATGCGCACCGTCCATACCGAACTTATCGAGAGTGATGCGTATAAGGCCGGACGCCTTACTTGGTGCGATCGGGCCAATCTCGACCTTCCACCCACGTGGGGCGAGGGATCGCTATATGACCCGCCTCCACGGCCATAAACCTTCCAATCCCGCTCAGATTCTAATTCAGGGACGCATGAGCCGATATGACCTGACTGACTTTGAGTGACGCGTGATCGAGCCGCTGTTGTCCAATAAGCCGAGGGGCGTGTCCAAAAGCAGAGAAACACTCGCCGATGTGTCGGTCGTCAGAAAAAAGCTGTCTGATGACTTGATGCCAGGAGCCGACGGGATTCAAGGACGTCGGTCCCTGCGCGCTTCCGGATCTGCCGCCTAGAAGTTGGCGTTCGGACCCAGGTCCGGATCAAGGTCGCGGGGGCGCTGCAGGTGCACGAGGCTGGCGCACCCCATGTCGACCTTGTCCCAGCTGTCGATGTCGAGCTGGAGCACGGCGAACGCGGCGGTCGGCAGCTTCTCCTCGACGATGTCGCGCAGCGGGCTGTTTCCATCGTCGGGCACGAGATCGAAGATGAGGTCTTCGAGGCCGGGATTGTGGCCAACCATCATGATCGAGGCGGGGTCGCCGTCCTGTTCCCGCAGTACGTCGATGAGCGTGGCGGAACTGGCGAGGTAGATGCGCCGGTCCCAGGTGATCGACGGGGCCGCGCCGGCGGCTTCGCTGGCAAGGTCGAGCGTCTGGGTGACGCGGACGGCGGGCGAGGCGAGAATGCGGCTCCAGTTCTGGGCATGGTCGCGGATGTGCAGGCCCATGATTGCCGCGCCCTTGCGGCCGCGCGCGTCAGGGGGCGGTCGAAGTCGCGGAGGCGCGCATCGTTCCAGTCCGACTTGGCGTGGCGAAAAATTCCAAGGGTCTTCATGGGCTCTGCCGCTTCCTAAAACATCTGCCTGCGCGCCAGGCGGGCGTGGTGCCGGTTCATCATCCGCGATCAGTCCGGTCGGCCGGGGTCGCGATCAGATTCCCTGAAGCATGACCGGCGACGCGCTGTAAAGCCTCGTCGAGCGAAATTCGCGAGATGGGGGTGCCTTCGGGGAAGGCGTCGAGCAGGCGTGAGGGAAAGGCCGAGGACAGCACGATGAAGTGCCCGCGATCCTCCTTGCTGCGGATAAGCCGCCCGAATGCCTGCGCGAGGCGGGCCCGGATGATGCTGTCGTCGTACGCCGAGCCGCCGCCTGCCATACGCCGCGCGCGGTGCAGGATCGTGGGCCGGGGCCAGGGGACCTGCTCCATGATGACGGTGCGAAGCGAGTGGCCGGGAACGTCCACGCCGTCGCGCAGCGCGTCCGTGCCGAGCAGCGAGGCGCCCGGATCATCGCGAAAGATATCGACCAGCGTGCCCGTGTCGATGGGATCGACGTGCTGGGCGTAGACCGGAAGGCCACCCCGCGCGAGCCGGTCCGCGATACGTCCATGAACGGCACGAAGGCGGCGGATCGCGGTGAACAGGCCAAGGACGCCCCCGCCCGAAGCCTCAATCAGGCGGCCGTAGGCGGCGGCGAGCGCAGCAATGTCGCCGCGCGGGACATCGCGCACGATCAGGACTTCGGCCTGCGCGGCATAGTCGAACGGGCTGGGGCTGAGCGAAAGGCGCGGGCTTACCTCGATATGCGGCGCGCCCGAGCGCGCGATGGCGCGATCCCAGCTGTCACCGTCGCGCAAGGTGGCAGACGTCATGATGACCCCGTGCGCAGGTTCGAGCACAACCTTGGCGAAAGGCTTCATCGGATCGAGCCAGTGGCGGTGGATGCCGATGTCGAATTCGCGCGCCTCGGAACGGGCAAGGGCGAGCCAGTCGACATATTCGGGGTCGGCCGGACCGCCGAGGCGTTCGAGCAGGTTCTCCCAGGCGACCAGCAGGTCGATGCGCCAGGTCAGCGAATGGCGTGCGCCCTCGATACGTGCGCGGCCCTGGCCGTCAAGCCAGTCCGGCCCGTCCTCGAGCAGAGCCTCGAGGCGAAGGGCGAGCTGGATCAGCGGACGGCGCAGCTCCGAAAGGGCAAGGCGCGCGGCCTGCGATGCCTCGACGAAGGGCCCTTCGAGCCCGGCCGCTTCGGTCTCGAGGCCATAGCCGGCTTCCTGCCCGCCGCTCTCATCGCGCGCGTAGACGGTGGCGCGAACGGCCGCGAGCAGTTCTTCCAGGGGGCCGGAGGGCTCGCCGTCGTTGATGCGCTGCAGCCAACCGTCGGAGGGCAGGGCTTCGGCGGCGGAAAGTGCGGTCAGGATCGCCTTGTCGCCTTCGTCGTCGTAACTGGCGACATCGGCGAGCCGGGCCGCGAGGCCACGGCGGCGTCCGCGCGACTTCTTTTCCGGCCCGATGACCCAGCGCCGCAGCTCGATCATCTCGGTGCCCGAAAGCTCGGCAGCGAAGGTCGAATCGGCCGCGTCGAAGACGTGATGGCCTTCGTCGAAGACGATGCGGGTCGGGCGCGAGGCGACATCGCGGCCACGCGCCGCGTTGATCATCACCAGCGCGTGGTTTCCAATGACAAGGTCCGCGTTGACGCTGGCGCGAGTGGCGCGCTCGATGAAGCATTTGCGGTAGTGCGGGCAGCCTGCATAGACGCATTCGCCGCGCTGGTCGGTCAATGCCGCGATGCCGCGCTTGTGGAACAGGGTGCCGAGCCAGCCGGGCAGATCCCCGCCGATCATGTCGCCGTCCTGCGTGTAGGCAGCCCAGCGCCCCACCAGGTGGGCGAGGATGGCGGCCCGTCCGGCGAAGCCGCCTTGGAGGGCATCTTCAAGGTTCAGGAGGCACAGGTAATTCTCGCGCCCCTTGCGCACGACGACCGGCTGCGAGCCGTCGGGCCGCGTCTCGGGCCAGGCGCGGCGGCTTTCCTTGCGCAGCTGGCGCTGCAGCGCCTTGGTGTAGGTCGAGACCCAGACCGTGCCGCCGCTGGCCTCGCTCCAGACCGACGCAGGCGAGAGGTAACCCAGCGTCTTGCCGACGCCTGTACCCGCCTGGGCCAGAACGACATGGGGAAGGCCAGCGCGGGTGCGCGGCGCAAAGGCGTGGGCGGCCTCGACCGCGAAGGCCTTCTGGCCCGCGCGCTCCTCGGCGCCTTGTCCGGTGAGGTGGGCGAGGCGGTCGAGAACGGCGCCATCGGGGATGTTGAGCTGGCGCGGCTGGGGCGGCTCGGGCGATTCCTCCCACTCCGGCAGGCGCGTGAAGATCCAGCGCTCGGCCTTCTGCGGCTTGGCGAGGCGCGGGGCGAGAAGTTTGGCCCAGGGCCAGCGCATCTTCACCAGCGATTGCAGTGAGGTCCAGGCCCCCTCGCGCTCGGCCCAGTCGGGCTGTTCGCAGGTTTCCAGGAGGCGCATCGCGGCGCGCTGGAGAAGTTCGGGCACTTCGCTGTCAGCGTCGGGCCGCGGCAGGCCCAGCGCATCGGCGAGACCCTTGGGCGTGGGCACGACAAAGCGGGCCGGGTGCACGAAGGCGTAGAGTTCGAGCAGGTCGAGCCCGGCAAGATCGGGATAGCCAAGCCGCGTGGCGAGCAGCGGGGCATTGAGGATCAGGTGCGGAGCATCGGCGACCGCGGTGACGGCCTGCCCCTTGGAAAGGGCGCGCGCGCTTCCCTGTCCGTCGTGCAGCCAGCAGCCGCTGTGGCTGGCGTGAAGAGCAGGGTGTCGGGGCGCGGACATGGCTCAGGTCTTAAGCGCAGGTGAAACGGAAGGGAATGCGCGGCGCGCATCTATCCGCACCTCAGTGGCCGCGCGCAAGCTCAGGCATAATCACATCCTGAGCGCGGCAGGATCGAGCGGCGTGCCTTGCGCCTCCATTCCAGCCATGAGGTTGCGCAGGGCTCGCTCACGGTCGGCATGCGCGGTGCTTTCGAGGCGCGTGCCATCGATATCGCGCGCGCCGTCAGAAGGCGGGAGCAAGCCGGAAGGCCCTGCGTAGACGATCGTATCGTCCGCGATGACCAGAGTGGCATAGCGTGTGCGCGGGGCCGCTTTTTGCCTGGGATCGAGGAGCGTGATCCCGGTGGCGAAAAGATGTTCGTCAGCGGCGCTGGCCGGAGCCGCAGCCAAGAGTGCCAGCGCCAGGGCGCCGGGCAAAAGGTGCAGAATGCGAAAGGCCGGCATGAATTCCCTCCATGCCGGCCAGTCTGCGGATTATCGCGCACGGTTCAGGTCGCCAGAGAAATCCGGCCTGAACGGGCGCAATTCGAACTGTCAGGATTCGTTGGCGGCCAGCGGCGTCTTCTCGACTGGAAGCGCTTCCTTGAAGGTGTGCGTGACGTAGGGGAAGGGGATCTCGATCTCGGCGTCGTCGAGCGCCTTCTTGATCGCCATGATCACGTGGCTCTTGGTCAGGCGCTTGTCCTGCTCGCCGGTGTTGCTCCACCACAGCACCAGGAAGTCGACCGAGCTTGCGCCGAATTCCTGCGCGAAAACGAGCACGCCCTTGTCCTTGTCGACTTCGGCAATGCCTTCCACAGCCTTGCGGATGGTCGCTTCGGCGGTTTCGAGGTCGGTGTCGTAGGACACGCCGACGACGACCTGCTCGCGGCGCACGGCCTGGTCATTGAAGATCTCGACCGCGTTCTTGAACAGCATCGAGTTGGGAACGACGGTCAGTTCGCCCGAGAACTGGCGGATGTAGGTTTCACGCAGGGTGATGCGCTCGACCGAGCCCATGATGCCGTTGCACGAGATCGAATCGCCGATGTTCATCTTTTCGCGCAGCATGATGAGAACGCCAGCGAGGAAGTTCTCGAAGATGTCCTGGAAGGCAAAGCCGATGGCGAGGGCACCGACACCCAGACCTGCAACGGCGCCTGCCGGGGTGAAGCTGGGGATCGCGACGGTGAGCGCGATCAGGATGCCCAGGATCCAGACTGCAAGCTTGGTCACCGTCTCGAAAAGCTGCTGCAGATCGGTGCGCAGGCCTGCACGCTTGGTGACCCGCCCCACGATGCGCACGAACACGCCCACCATGATCCAGGTAAGTACGACGACGCCAAGGGCAATGGCGAATGAGGGCAAGAGCTGGAAGAAGCCCATGGCCATGCCTTCCAGCTCCTTGGTCAGGGTCTCGATATAGTTCACGAAGATTTTTCCGTCCTTCTGGTGCGTTTGGCACCTAACTGACGAGGACCGCCGGGGGTTCCTCTTCCGGTTTGCGCGCACACGGAGTGCCGAAGGCGCTTGCGAAATCGCGCGCAATCGCAGATGAGCGCGCGCATGACTGAAAATGCCCTGATCGAAGCCGCCCGTGTGTCCAAGGCCTGGCCCTTCCAGGAGGCCCAGAAACTGCTCAAGCGCTATCCCAATGGCAAGAGCGCAGCAGACGGTTCTCCAGAGCCTATCCTGTTCGAGACGGGATATGGCCCTTCGGGGCTGCCGCATATCGGGACGTTCCAGGAAGTCCTGCGCACCACGCTGGTGCGCCGGGCCTACGAGGCGCTGGTCGGCGCGAAGCCCGAGGACGGCGTGACCCGGCTGGTTGCGTTCTCGGATGACATGGACGGCCTGCGCAAGGTGCCGGACAACATTCCCCAGGCTGAACTTCTGGCTGCGAACCTTGGCAAGCCGCTCAGCCGGATCCCCGATCCGTTCGGTAAGTTCGAGAGTTTTGCGCATCATAACAACGCGATGCTGCGTGAATTTCTCGATCGCTTCGGGTTCGACTACGAGTTCGTTTCGGCCAGCGATCGGTACAATTCGGGTCGCTTCGACAATGCCCTGAGCAGCATTCTGAGCAACTACGATGCCATCATGGGCGTGATGCTGCCCACCCTACGCGAGGAGCGTCGCAAGACCTATTCGCCGGTGCTGCCGGTATCTCCGACGACGGGCGTGGTCCTGCAGGTTCCGGTCGAGGTCCTCGATCCGGCGACGGGCATGATCCGTTTCACCGACGAGGATGGCACGACTGTCGAGCAGAGCGTGTTCGGCGGCCAGGCCAAGCTGCAGTGGAAGGTCGACTGGGCCATGCGCTGGGTGGACCTGGGTGTCGATTACGAGATGTGCGGCAAGGATCTGACCGATTCGGTCACGCAGTCGGGCAAGATCGCCAAGATCCTCGGGGCTCGCCGTCCCGAAGGGCTGATCTACGAACTGTTCCTCGACGAGAACGGCGAGAAGATCTCCAAGTCCAAGGGCAATGGTCTCACCATCGAGCAGTGGCTGACTTACGGCACCGAGGAATCGCTCGGCTTCTACCTGTTCCGCGAGCCCAAGAGCGCCAAGCAGCTGCACATCGACGTGATCCCGAAGGCCGTTGACGAGTACTGGCAGTTCTATGGCAACCTGCCCAAGCAGGCGCTCGACAAGCAGCTGGGCAACCCGGTGTGGCATCTGCTGCGCGCCAACGGCCAGGACCAGAACGACGTTCCCGCACCGCCGGTGACCTTCGCGCTGCTCCTGAACCTTGTCGGTGTGCTTGGCGCCAACGCCACGCGTGAGCAGGTCTGGTCCTACCTCGCCAACTACGTGGAGAGCGCCGATCCGGCCGAGCATCCCGCGCTCGACGCGATGGTGAGCTGCGCGCTCGCCTACAACCGCGACTACATCGCGCCGACCCTCCAGCGCCGCAAGCCCGAGGGCGGGGAAGTGGCCGCGCTTGCCGAGCTCGATGCGCAGCTGGCCAAGGTCGAGGCCAACGCCTCGGCCGAGGAGCTGCAGAACATCGTCTACGAGATCGGCAAGGACGAGCAGTACGGCTTTGAAAGCCTGCGCGACTGGTTCAAGGCGCAGTACGAGACGCTGCTCGGCTCCAGCCAGGGGCCGCGCATGGGCAGCTTCATCGCGCTCTACGGTGTCCCCGAGACGCGCAAGCTGATTGCCGAAGCGCTGGCCTGAGGCCGCACAAACCCAAGCTAGCGGGCATGCCGCGCAAGGGGAGATCCCTCTTGCGCGGCAACCCAACCCTCGACCTTCTCCTGCAGGAGGCCGAGCGGCAACGCGCCCGAGCCGAGAACCGCCTCGTGGAAGTTGCGAATATCGAAGCGCGAGCCGAGGCGCTGTTCGGCGTCCCGGCGCAGCTTCTGGATGGTGAGCGCGCCGATCTTGTAGGATAGCGCCTGCGCGGGCATCGCGATGTACCTGTCGACTTCGGCCTCGGCATCGCTGCGACCCATTCCGGAATGAGTGAGCATGTAGTCGATCGCCTGCGCGCGTGACCAATGACGTGCGTGTATGCCGGTGTCGACGACGAGACGCATCGCGCGCAGCATCTCATCGTCGAGCGTTCCCCAGTGCTGGAGCGGGTCGTCGTAAAGGCCCATGTCGTAGCCCAGCGTCTCGGCGTAAAGCGCCCAGCCTTCCACGAATGCAGAGGTCTGCGAATTGCGCTGGAAGGCGGGCAGGGCGGAATTCTCGCGCGCGAGGCTGATCTGCAGGTGATGGCCGGGCACGGCCTCGTGCAGGTAGAGTGTCGTCACACCCGAGACGAAGCGATGTTCAAGGTCATAGGTGCTGTAGAAGAAGGTGGCCGGGAGGCTGCCCGCACCTTCCACGTAGGATCCTCCCGCTTCGTAGCGGGCGCGGTCGGGCGGGTAGGCCTGCACCAGGAGCGGGCTTTCGGGGCGCACGCGAAAGAACCGGGGGAGTGCCATGTCGACCCTGGCGGCCACCTTGCCAAAGCGCTCGGGGAGGTCTTCGGATGAACGGGGATGAAAGCGCGGGTCGCTGCGGATGTTCTCAAAGAACTCGGGCAGGGGGACGTGGCTACCCAGATCGCGGGCAACCCTGGTCATCTGCGCCTCGATCTGCGCGACCTCGCGGGTGCCAAGCGCGTGGATCTCGTCGGGGTCGAGTGAAAGCGTGGTCTCGCGCGCGATCAGCGCCCGGTACAGAGCTGCGCCGCCCGGCATGTCGGAAAGGCCGATCGAAGGGCGTGCGGCAGGAAAGTAGTCCTCGGCCAGGAAGGCGCGAAGGCGACGGTAGGCGGGCACGATTTCCGTGTGCGCGGATGTCGTGAAGCTGCGCACGAGGTCGGCCTCCACGCCCTGTGGAAGCGAGGGCGGAAGATCCTCGATGGGGGAGAGGAAGCGTTCCTCGGGATCGGGCCCATCCAGCAGGGCATCGATCTGCGTGATCATGTGCTGCACCGTCAGACGGGGCAGGACCGCACCGTTCTGGGCGCCCTCGCGGAAGCGTGCGATGGCGGTGTCGATGATCGTGGGGAAGGCGGCGTAGAGGAGCAGGACCTCCCGGTAATCCCCTTCGTCCTCGTAGGAAAAGGCCCCTCCGGGCGCGATGAGTGAGGGGAAATCAAGCTGGAGCCCCGCAAAATGGTGGAACGGGAATGCCCCTTCGAGGCTGCGCATTTCGGGCTGTAGCGCCGCGACTTGCTCGACCATCCGCTCCTGGAAGAGGGCCTGGGAAAGGCGCAGGTCGTCCGTCAGCGTGCATCGGTCTATAGCTGCGAGCAAGGCAAGGCTGTGCCGGGCGGATGCGAGCCGTTCGCGTTGCAGCGCATCGGTGTAGATACGCGCGAGATCGGCGCTGTCAGGGACTTCACCGCGATAGAGCGCGGAAAGTGGATCGAGGGCCGCCTCGCGCGCCTCCTCGTCCGCGAAAAGCGTGCGCAGGGCGCGTGCCGCCAGCAGGCCTTCAGTCTGCTCTGCCTCGGTTATCGCCGGACAGGGCGGCTGGGAGCTGCGCGCCGCTGCGCAGGGCACAGCGACCGTGGCGGCTATCACACCCAGGGCGGCAAGGCCGCCGAACATCGCAAGCAGCCCCCGCCGCTTTCGGAGTGTGGGAGGTGGGCCCGTGCGGTCTATTGCCAGGTGTGGGAGCGAAACCATTTCGTGACGATGTACTTGGTGCCCCGCACGACCGGCCGGGCGGCGTGGAGAGTATAGGGATTGGGGCGCCCGTCAGGCAAGGCGTTGTTCCAGAGGAGAAGGCCGCCCAGCTTGGGACGAATGCGCAGGGAAAGGCG
This sequence comes from Novosphingobium sp. MBES04, assembly GCF_000813185.1. Taxonomy (NCBI): domain Bacteria; kingdom Pseudomonadati; phylum Pseudomonadota; class Alphaproteobacteria; order Sphingomonadales; family Sphingomonadaceae; genus Novosphingobium; species Novosphingobium sp. MBES04. The sequence goes on from NZ_DF850489.1 coordinate 803,261, forward strand.
GGTGAACTCGGTGGCTCCCCCTTCATCGACGGCGTTGAGGTAGATCATCGCGGTCCAGCTGCGTTGGCCTCCGCAGTTCTTCTCGCGCTGCCAGTATTCGGCGCTGGTGTCGAACCAGTCGCAATGTTCGGCGAAGAACTGGCCGCTCTCATAGCGCTGCCCCTGCGCGGCCTCGCTGCGCTGACCCGAAAGGCCCGTGAGGGCACACAGGCGCGCGTCGAGGCGGCGTACGACCGAATCCTCGGGGTCTATGTCGCTGGAACAGCTCGTGCGGATCTGCGTGTTGTCGGAATCGTCGACAAGGGCGGAGGGCTGCGCTTCGGCATCGATCAGGTCGATCAGGTGGCGGCAGCAGTCCGCGTCGAGGAAATTGTCGAGCGTGTAGATTTCAGCGCGGTCGTCGGGGAGGCGGCGTACGGCGGGTGCGGCGTCGAGCCGGTTGCGCACCCGGGTGCCGATGCGGGCGAGGATCTCTCGATCCAGAAGTCGCTCTGCGTCCATCGGACCATGCTCGCAGGTTCGCCGCGGCGGATCAATCTCGGGATTGTCCCGGATACGAAAAAGCCCCCTTGCCGGGAAGCAAGGGGGCTGATCGCGAACGATGAGCGAAGGTGCTACCAGAAGAAGTCGTATATCACGTCGACAACTTCGCCCGTATAGGTGTTCACCAGAAGTACGTCGTCATAATAACGGACCCAGCGATACGGGCCGTAGACGGAGGGCAGACGGTAGGCCCAGGGGTCGTTGATCCAGTAACGGCTGCCGTAGAACATTGTGCCCAGCGAAAAACCGATGCTCAGGCGGCGGTAGGCATAGCCGCGGTAAGGGGCGTAGTAACGTCCCAGACGGTAGTGCGAGCGGTTCTGGGCCCGATAGCTGCGCCAGTTGTAGCGATTGTTGCGGCGCCACTCGTTACGGTCCCAGCGCCGTTCGGCCCGGCGGTCGGAGCGATAGTCACGGCGGTCGTCGCGACGTTCGTAGCGATCTCCACGGCGGTCATCGCGCCGTTCATAGCGATCTTCGCGACGGTCGTTGCGACGGTCGTACCGGTTGTCCTGGCGCTGGTCCCGGCGGTCATAGCGGCGGTCGGGGCCGGTATCCGGCCGAGCCGTGGGTTCGGGGCGGCTGTTGGGGCCGCGATCAAGGCCTCGCAGACTGCCCGCCTCGCGGCGGCTGTAATTGCGCTCGCCACGCTCCTGGCGACGTTCGACGCGCGCTTCACCGCGGTTGTCGCGGGTCTGCGCCGGGCGGCTGGGCCGTGCCTGGCGTTGCGGGCTTGCCTCGCGTTGTGGACGCGCCTGGCGCTGGCCGCCGCGATCACCGCGATCGCCGCGGTTCGCGCGCTCGTGACGCCCGCGTTCCTGCGCCATGGCGATGTCGGGAAGGACCATTCCGGTCGTGGCAAGGAGCATGGCTCCCCAGGCTCCGGCCTTCAGAAGTGTTCTGGACATTGTGCGATACCTCTTCTGCTCTCGCAGCCAATCGTTCCGTGACCATTGCGCGGGGGGTGGGGTGAGAGCCTTTTCCAATCGTTTTCAGCGTTGATCCGGTTCTACCCGGCGGTGACTTGCCCGAAGCTGAACTGGGTTACGGTTGTTTGTTCATGTATGTCGGCATTTTTATGAATATTCTGATTAGGGCCGTCAGATACGAAAACGGCCCGCCGTTTCGGGCGGGCCGTCTCGATCCTTCAGGAAGGACGCGTCAGCGCGTCAGCTTCTTGTAGGCCAGCGCGGTCGGACGGTCGGCCGCATCGCCGAGGCGACGGCGCTTGTCCTCTTCATAGGCCTCGAAGTTGCCTTCGAACCATTCGACGTGGCTGTTGCCCTCGAAAGCGAGGATGTGGGTGGCCAGGCGGTCGAGGAAGAAGCGGTCGTGCGAGATGACCACGGCGCAACCGGCGAAGTTCTCGATCGCCTCTTCGAGCGCGCCGAGGGTTTCGACGTCGAGGTCGTTGGTCGGTTCGTCGAGCAGGAGGACGTTGCCACCCTCCTTGAGCATCTTGGCCAGGTGGACGCGGTTGCGTTCACCGCCCGAGAGCTTGCCGACGTTCTTCTGCTGGTCCTGGCCCTTGAAGTTGAAGGCACCGACATAGGCACGCGTCGAGACGTCGTGGCCGTTGACCTTCATATAGTCGAGGCCGTCGGAGATTTCCTCCCAGACGTTGTTCTTGCCATCGAGGTGGTCGCGATTCTGGTCGACGTAGCCCAGGTGCACGGTCTGGCCGATCTCGATCTCGCCGGTGTCGGGCTTTTCCTGGCCGGTGAGCATCTTGAAGAGGGTCGACTTACCCGCACCGTTGGGGCCGATGACACCGACGATGCCGCCGGGCGGCAGGATGAACGAGAGGTCCTCGAACAGGAGCTTGTCGCCAAACGCCTTGGAGATGCCCTTGGCCTCGATGACCTTGCCGCCAAGACGCTCGGGCACCTGGATGACGATCTGGGCCTTGCCGGGGGTGCGCTGGTCCTGCGCGTTCTGCAGTTCCTCGAACTTGCGGATACGGGCCTTGGACTTGGTCTGGCGTCCCTTGACGCCGGCGCGGATCCACTCGAGCTCGTCCTTGAGCGCCTTCTGGCGGCCCGTCGCCTCGCGGTCTTCCTGCTCGAGGCGCTTGGCCTTCTTCTCGAGGTAGGTCGAGTAGTTGCCTTCGTACGGGAAGTACTTTCCGCGGTCGAGCTCGAGGATCCAGCCCACCACGTTGTCGAGGAAGTAGCGGTCGTGGGTGATCATCAGCACGGCGCCGTGGTACTCGGCGAGGTGATTTTCCAGCCAGTTGACGCTTTCGGCATCGAGGTGGTTGGTCGGTTCGTCGAGCAGCAGGATGTCGGGCTTCTGGATCAGCAGGCGGGTCAGCGCGATGCGGCGCTTCTCACCGCCCGACAGGCTCTTCACGTCCCAGTCGCTGGGCGGGCAGCGCAGGGCTTCCATCGCCACTTCGAGCTGGTTGTCGAGCGTCCAGCCATCGACGGCATCGATCTTGTCCTGCAGCGTGCCCATTTCCTCCATGAGCGCGTCGAAGTCGGTGTCGTCCTGGGGATCCCCCATCTCCGCCGAAATCGCGTTGAAGCGGTCGACCATGTCGGCCACTTCGCGCGCGCCGTCCTTGACGTTTTCCAGCACGGTCTTGCTCTCGTCGAGCTGGGGTTCCTGCGGGAGGTAGCCCACGGTGATGTTCTCACCCGCCCAGGCCTCGCCCGAGAAATCGGTGTCGATACCGCCCATGATCTTCATGAGGGTCGACTTGCCTGCGCCGTTCGGGCCGACGATGCCGATCTTGGCGCCCTGGTAGAACTGCAGGTTGATGTTGGAGAGCACCGGCTTGGGTGCGCCCGGGAAGGTCTTGGTCATGTCCTTCATGACGAAGGCGTATTGCGCGGCCATGCGGTCCTCGGAAGCTGTGTTGATGGGATACTTGGCTTTGGCCCTTACAGAGCCCGTCCCCAGCCTGCAAGCGGCCCGATGCGTCGGAAGGGTTCGGCAAGGCATGGATGCGGACAGCTTGCGCGCCGGGGCGTTTCGTTGCTTGGCAGGCGCCTATCGCCACGATACCTTCGTGCGATGACACGCAAGATTCCTTCAACCGCGCTCGGCGCGGTGCTCACCGCCCTAGCCCTTTGCGCCGCGCCCGCCACCGCCAAGCCCGTCGAGGGCGAAGGGGTCGCCTGGGAAATCACCGAGGGACTGACCACCGAGGTCGGCCCGCGCATGGCAGGCTCCGAAGCCGAGGATCGCGCCCGCGACTGGGGCAAGGCCAAGCTAGAGGCGCTGGGCTTCCAGAACGTGCGGATCGAGGAATTTGCGACCACGACCTGGCAGCGCGGGCCTGAAGAGGCGCGCCTGACCGCGCCCTATCGCCAGCCCCTGGCCATCACCGCGCTGGGCTTCTCGGTGCCCACGCCCGAGGGCGGCCTGACCGCGCCGCTGGTCTATTTCCCGACGCTCGAGGCGCTGGAGGCAGCCTCCAAAGGGTCGCTCAAGGGCAAGATCGCCTTTGTCGACCACGCCATGCGCCGTGCGCAGGACGGTTCGGGCTACGGACCTTATGGCAACGTGCGCCGGGCCGGGCCTGCGATGGCGTCCGAGCGCGGGGCTCTTGCCATCGTCATCCGTTCGGCCGGCACCGACAGCCACCGCAATCCGCATACGGGCGTGACGGCCTTTGGCAAGGCGAGCCCGATCCCGGCGGGCGCGGTGTCGAACCCTGATGCCGACCTGATCGCGCGTATCGCAGGTGGCGGCAAGCCGATGGAGATCGCCTTGCGTCTTGAAGGCAGGCCGCAGGAAAAGGCAACCTCGGGCAACGTGATTGCGGATCTGCCGGGGCGCGATCCCAGCCTGCCGATGATCCTTGTGGGCTGCCACCTGGATTCCTGGGACCTGGGTACCGGGGCCATCGACGATGCCTCGGGTTGCGGGATCGTGGCGGCGGCCGCGCTCGCCGCGCAGGATGGCGGTCAGGCGCTGCGCACGATCCGCGTGCTGTGGGCGGGGGACGAAGAGCAGGGCATCTACTACAGTGGCGGCGATCACTACATGAAGCTGCACGCAAGCGAGCCCCATGCGCTCGCCATGGAAAGCGATTTTGGCGCCGACCGTGTCTGGCAGGTCAAGACCCGCTTTGCGGCGGCCAACAGCGATCTTGCCGCCAAGGTCAACGGTGCCGTCCTGCCGCTGGGTATCGTCCCACACGAGGGCGCCGCGCATGGCGGGACCGACATCGGTCCGATCATCGCCGAGCAGGAACTGGCCGTGGTTGATCTTGGCCAGGATGGCACGCACTACTTCGACCTGCACCACACCCCCGACGACACGCTCGACAAGGTCGATCCGGCGGCGCTCCAGCAGAATGTCGAGGCGTGGACCGCGGTTCTGAAGGTCGTTGCGAACGAGCCCGGCGCGATCGGCGCCGTCCCGGCGCACGACGAACCTTGAGATATTGAGATAAAGCCGGTCGCGGCGTCTCTGGATACGCTGCGACCGGCCCGCGATCAGCCCATCGCGGCGATCTGCTGCGCGACAGCCAGAAGCTGGCGGGCCTGTTCGAGGTGGAGCAGCTCGGTCATCTTGCCTTCGACGCGGATGGCACCCTTGCCCGCGTTTTCGGGAAGGTCGAACGTTGCGATCACCGCTTCGGCCCAGGCCAGTTCCTCGATGCTCGGGCTGAACACGGTGTTGCAGGGCTCTACCTGGGCGGGGTGGATCAGGCTCTTGCCGTCGAAGCCGAAGTCCAGGCCCTGACGTGCCTCGGCCTCGAATACGTCGAGGTCGCGGAACTCGTTGCACACCCCGTCGAGAATGGTGAGGCCGTGGAGCCGTGCGGCCGCCACCGCCTGCGCCATGAAAGGCAGGAACGGCGTGCGCTCGGGCGTCAGGCGGGCGCGCATTTCCTTGGCAAGGTCATTGGTGCCCATGATCCAGAGCGAGAGGCGCGTGGTCGCGGCCATGGCCGCGAGGGGCTCCAGGTTGAGAACCGCGCCGCTGGTCTCGATCATCGCCCACAGCTGCATCGCCTCAGGCGCGGTCTCGAGCGCTTCCTCGTAGCGACCGATGTCAAGCGGGGTGGAGATCTTGGGCACGAGCACCGCATTGGCTTTTGATCCGGCAAGCGCAGCAAGATCGTCCACACCCCACTCGGTATCGATCCCGTTCACGCGCACGGCAACTTCGCGCGCGCCGAACCCGCCTTCTTCCAGCGCGGCAAGCGCGGCCTTGCGGGCATCCGCCTTGGCTTCGGGCGCAACAGCGTCCTCAAGGTCGAGCACGACCACGTCGCAGGGCAGGGTGCGCGCCTTGGCAATGGCCCTGGCGTTCGAGGCCGGCAGGTAGAGGGCACTGCGGCGCGGACGGATAGGGGCGTTTGCAGACATGGGTGGCTCTCCTTGTATCGGCCTTGTCCTTGGGGGGCGGGTGCGTTCGGGTCAAGCGTCCGCACGCGGCATCTTTGCGCGCAGGGCAAAGGTCCTCGGCCCCCTGCGGCCCCAATCTCCACCCAAAGTGCTAGTGCAATCGTTTCCGCTCGCGGCTAGTAAGAATGGCAAGCGGGGTCGCATCCTCCAGGACCGCGCTGAGACTAAAAACACCCTCGTGCCGGGCCTCTCTCACTCTCTCTCCTGTTTGGCACGGGAAAACTCCAAGGGTCGCCCCACCGCCCCGTTCACCTCGCCAACGCGCGGGGGTGAACGGGGCGGTTTCTCTTTGTGCGGTAGGTGTGCGGCGAGCAGGCTGGACAGCGTGGCCTGCGCGCGCCAGAGTGTCTACATGCGCAAGATCATCCTCCCGCTCGCCGCTCTCGGGCTTTCCGTCCTTTCCGTGTCGGCGCAGGCCGCTCTTCCTGTCGGGGCCAAGGCGCCGGCGTTCGTGACCAAGGGCGCGAAGGCGGGCAAGGAGACCCGCTTCGATCTGTCCGCGGCGCTGCGCAAAGGTCCGGTGGTCCTGTACTTCTACCCCAAGGCGTTCACGCAAGGGTGCACCCTGGAGGCGCACGCCTTTGCCGAAGCGACCCCTGAATTCGCCAAGCTGGGCGCGACGGTCGTGGGCATGTCGGGCGATGACTTGCCCACGCTCAAGAAATTCTCGACCGAGGAATGTCGCGACAAGTTTGCCGTCGCCATCGCTTCGCCCAAGGTCATCAAGGACTACGACGTGGCTCTCAAGGTCGACGGGCTTCCCGATGGCCTGACCCAGCGCGTCAGCTATGTGATTGGTCAGAACGGCAAGGTCGTCATGGTGCACTCGGACAGTGACTACCGCGACCATGTGAAGCTGACGATGGCGGCGGTGAAGAAGCTCGCCCGCTGATCGCAAACTGCGTACGCCTGTCTGGCCGCGGTGATTTGCCAGTGAGGGGATTTGCAGGCGAGGGGCTTGAACACCACGCCTGTCCGCGGATATGGGGCAGCCTTTCCGGCTCGTCTCGTCGCGGGCGGCTTTGCATTCCGCGTGGCGCCCGCTAGGGCGAGCGCGCAATCTGATTTGGAGTATCGCGCCATGCGTGCCGAGGGGCAGGCCCACATTGACCGTATCGAAAAAGCACTCGCTCTCGTGCGCAAGTCGCTCGACTGGGAGCGCGCGCTGCGGCGATTCGATGAGCTGAACGCGCGCGTCGAGGATCCCACGCTCTGGGACAACCCCAAGGAGGCCGAAGCCGTCATGCGCGAGCGTCGCCGCCTTGAGGCTTCGATCGGTGCGGTCAACGAGATCACCGCCGAGATGAACGACGCGGTCGAGTTCGTGGAACTGGGCGAGATGGAAGGCGATGACGAAACCATCGCGGAGGGTCTTTCGACCCTGTCCGAACTGGCCGCACGTGCCGATCGTGACAAGATCCAGGCGCTGCTCTCGGGCGAGGCCGATGCCAACGACACCTATCTCGAAGTCCATGCCGGTGCCGGTGGAACCGAGAGCCAGGACTGGGCGCAGATGCTCCAGCGCATGTACACCCGCTGGGGTGAGCGCAAGGGTTTCAAGGTCGAGCTCGTCGAATACCACGCGGGCGAAGCGGCGGGCATCAAGAGCTGCACGCTGATGCTCAAGGGTGAGAACGCGTACGGCTGGGCCAAGACCGAAAGCGGTGTCCACCGCCTCGTGCGCATCAGCCCCTACGACAGTTCGGCGCGCCGCCACACCAGCTTCTCCTCGGTCTGGGTCTATCCCGTGATCGACGACAGCTTCGAGATCGACATCAACCCGGCCGACCTCAAGATCGACACCTACCGCGCCTCGGGGGCGGGCGGGCAGCACGTCAACACGACGGACTCGGCCGTGCGCATCACCCACCAGCCCTCGGGCATCGTGGTGGCGAGCCAGATCGACCGTTCGCAGCACAAGAACCGCGAAATCGCGATGGGCATGCTCAAGTCGCGTCTGTTCGAGGAAGAAATGCGCAAGCGCGAGGAAGCCGCCAGCGCCGAGCATGCAAGCAAGAGCGATATCGGCTGGGGTCACCAGATCCGCTCCTACGTTCTGCAGCCCTACCAGCAGGTCAAGGACCTGCGCACGGGCGTTGTCTCGACGGCACCGGACGATGTACTCGATGGCGAACTCGATCCCTTCATGGCCGCCGCGCTTTCGCAGCGCGTGACCGGCGAGAAGGTCGAGATCGAAGACGTCGACTGAGATCGACGCGCGAGAAGGGAATGTCAGCGCGAGGTGCGGGGTGGACTGGGAGGTCGGCCCCCTTTCAGGGCTTTGCCAAGGCGAAGGGAACGCGGTACACCACCGCGATGCTGCGTTCCTCGCGTAAGTTTCGGCCTGGCCTGATGCGGTCTTGGAAGACCAGCCTGATCTCTTCCGGTCTGCTGCTGTGCGCGGCCTCGGCCTTGGCGGCTTGCACGCCGGGCGAGGCCGATGCGGATCGCCTCGCCTCTTCGCGCGACTTTCCGCTGCCTGACCGCCCGATCTCTCCGGGCGGATCGACAGCCTTTTCCAACGAGATCCAGCGCGACAGCGTCAACGAAGCAAAGGTCGTGATGGACCTTGCCCGGATTTCCGAGGGCATGACGGTTGCCGACATCGGTGCGGGCGATGGCTATTACACGGTGCGTCTGGCGCAGCGGGTGGGTTCTTCCGGACGGGTGCTGGCCGGGGATATCGACCCCGAAGTTATCCAGAAGCTGGGCCTTCGCGTGGAGCGCGAAAGGCTGGAAAATGTCTCCATCAAGCTGGGGACACCCGACGATCCACGCTTGCCGGAAAACAGTTTCGACCGCATCTTCCTGGTTCACATGTACCACGAGGTGAGCGAGCCCTATGCCTTCCTGTGGCGTCTGCGACCGGCGCTGCGCGAAGGAGGCAAGGTCATCGTCGTGGATGTCGATCGCTCGACAGGCGAACACGGCATGCCGCCGGAACTTCTCTTCTGCGAATTTGCAGCGGTAGGCTTCCGTTTGAGCCAATTTGTCCGTAAGCCTGAGCTTCAGGGCTACTACGCGCAGTTCGAAGCTTCCGGAGGACGACCGGGACCGGAAGCGATCGTGCCGTGCCGTATGTCCAGTGAGGCGGACACGGAATAGCTCTGTATCAGGGTTCAGGCAGGAAAATTCCATTCACGGGCGTTGAATGGTTACACCGACTTCCTAGGTCGGAGTTTGACGCCGAGGGGGAAAGATAAGAGTTACGATGGGTTTCAAGGGTTTAAAGCCGATTAACTATGGTGGACGTGAAGTCTGGCCGCTGATCGAAGGCGGTAAGGGCGTCTCGGCCACCAACCATATGAGTTCGGGTGCCTGGGCGGCAGCGGGCGGCATTGGGACGGTCAGCGCCGTCAACGCCGACAGCTACGACGCCGAGGGCAAGATCGTTCCGCAGGTCTACAATGCACTGACCCGCAAGGAGCGCCACGAGGAACTGATCCGTTACGCTATCGATGGCGGCGTTGAGCAGGTCCAGCGGGCTTACGAGATCTCCAACGGCCAGGGCGCGATCAATATCAACGTCCTTTGGGAAATGGGCGGTGCGCAGCAGGTGCTCGAGGGTATCCTCGAAAAGACGCCGGGTCTCGTGACCGGCGTGACGTGCGGGGCGGGCATGCCTTATCGCCTGTCCGAGATCGCGGCGCGCTACAACGTCAATTATCTTCCCATCGTCAGCTCGGGCCGTGCCTTCCGCGCGCTTTGGAAGCGTGCGTACCACAAGGTGGCGGACCTGCTGGCCGCCGTGGTCTACGAGGATCCCTGGCTCGCCGGCGGTCACAACGGCCTATCCAACGCGGAAGATCCGCTGAAGCCCGAAGATCCCTATCCGCGCGTCAAGGCGCTGCGCGATGTGATGCGCAAGGAAGGTATCTCGGACGACGTGCCGATCGTGATGGCGGGCGGCGTATGGTACTTGCGCGACTGGGAAAACTGGATCGACAACCCCGAACTGGGCAGCATTGCTTTCCAGTATGGCACACGTCCGCTCCTGACCACGGAAAGCCCGATCCCGCAGGCCTGGAAGGATGCCTTGCGCGACCTCGATCCGGGTGATGTCCTGCTGCACCGTTTCTCGCCGACCGGCTTCTACTCTTCGGCTGTGCGCAATCCGTTCCTGCGCGCGCTCGAAGCACGTTCGGAGCGCCAGATCCCCTACTCGAAGGTTGAGGCCGGTGAGCACACCGTGCGTCTCGACGTCGGTGTGAAGGGCAAGAACTTCTGGGTCGCTCCCAAGGATCTCGAGCGTGCCCGGGGTTGGGCGCAGGAAGGGTTCACCGATGGCCTGCGGACGCCCGACGACACCATCGTCTTCGTGGCTCCGGACGAGCGCGATGAAATTCGCAAGGATCAGGCCGATTGCATGGGCTGCCTCTCGCACTGCGGTTTCTCGTCGTGGAAGGATCACGACGATTATACCACGGGCCGCCTCGCTGATCCGCGCAGCTTCTGTATTCAGAAGACGCTCCAGGACATCGCCCATGGCGGACCTGTGGAAGAGAACCTGATGTTCGCAGGCCATGCGGCCTACAACTTCAAGCGCGACCCCTTCTACTCGAACGGCTTCACACCGACCGTCAAGGAACTGGTGGATCGCATTCTGACCGGCGACTGATCGGTTCGAGAGATCTGTAAGAAGGCCCTGCAAGATGTAGATCTTGCAGGGCTTTTTTCATCAGAATCCCTCTGGTGTACCCACGTCGAGGCCCTGGTCGATGCGGTCTTGCGACGGGCGCATTGGCCGGACGAGGGAAACCATGGTCGCCAGGACGAGCGTGGTTCCTGCCATCCAGGCCGTGGCGATTGCGAGCGTCGCGGCCTGCCCGATCAGCTGATCCATCAGGCTGGTGCCGGAGGGGAGTCCTGTGCCGCCCAGCGCAGGCTGGATGAAGGGCACGACGAGCAGGCTGCCACAGGCTCCGCCCCCTGCAAACACGCTGGCGAGCACCCCAGCATCCCCCAGACGGGTCCGGGCTTGCAATGTCCTGGCAAGGCCGTAGCTGGCCGCCGTCCCGATTACGCTGATCATGATGGCACCTCCGGGCGATACGTAGCCGGCTGCCGGCGCAATGCAGGCAAGGCCGCAAAGAAGGCCGCGGGCCAGCGATAGAGGCCCTGGTGCACGGTTCGTGACAAGTCCCAGAAAAAGCCACGAGATCGCCCCTGCGGCGGCCCCCAGAAGGGTTGCCAGCATGGCTGCTGCGGCATCGTCGTTGCCGGTAAGCGCCTGCCCGCCACTCGCCGCGATACGCCCGACGAGGAAAAGCGCCGTGCCAAGAAGAATGAGCAGAAGGCTCAGTGGCGAGAGCGGGGAGGGGGCTGGCTCGCGCTCTGCCCCCAGGAGCGCAAGGACGAGCCCGCTTACTCCGACGGCGAGGCCGATGACGATGCCCCCGGTCCAATCAATCGCGAGAAATTTCTCCGATATCCAGCCTCCTCCCCAGATTGCGTGGGCCAGCGGAGCATAGGCGACCAGGGACCACAGGGGCGCAAAGACCATGAACCAGCCCGTATTCATGCGGCCGGACCGGAACGCGACCAGAATTGCGACCGGCACAAGGGCCGAGGTTGACTGAAAGAGAGCAAAGCCGCTTTCGGGGATGCTCGAAGCCGTGCGCAGATTGCCGAATTCACGCAGCATCCATGCGTTCCCGGCGCCAAGCCAGCCTCCAGAGGCATTGCCGAAGGCAAGCGTGTAGCCCGCGACCGCCCAGGCCAGCGCGCTGGCGAGTACCGCGCCCATGCCCTGGTACAAGGTCGTGATCTGGTTGCGCCCGCGCGCCTGGCCGCACGCGAAGAGGACGAGGCCGGGAAGCGTCGCGGCGAGTGCGAGAACGCTCGCGGCCAGGACCCAGGCCGTATCGCCCGTATCGGCGAGATCCAGCGCGCCGCTCTGGGCTGAGGCAGGACGGGAAATGCTGGCAAGGAGGAGGCTGCAGGCCAAAAGGGCGAGGCGGTGTCCGGCCTTTCCTCTCTGTCCGTTTGCGCGTCCCATCCCGTTCATGCCTCTCGCTCGTGCGTCACCATTCAAGGCGTCACTTAGAGCATGGGACCGGTTAACGCCAAGCGCACACCGATCACGCGGATCAAGCCGATGGTCAGTCGCTTTCGGGTAGCACCTGATCGGGCGGGCGATGGCCGTCGACCCAGAAGCGGATATTGGCGATGATCTTGTGACCGGCGGTCTCTCGCCCTTCGAAGGTCGCGCTGCCAAGGTGGGGCAGGGCCACAAGATTGGGCGCGGCAAGAAGTCGGGGGCTCACCTCGGGCTCGTGCGCGAAGACGTCGAGGCCGGCGCCCGCGATCCGCTCCTGCTCCAGCGCTTCGACAAGCGCGTCTTCATCGATCAGGCCGCCCCGGCCGGTATTGATGATGCAGGCGGTGCTCTTCATCCGCGCTATCTGTTCGGCGTCGACAAGGTGATGCGTTGCGGCGGTCAATGGGCAGTGGAGGCTTACGGCATCGGATGTGGCGAACAGCCGTTCAACATCTGGCTCGAAGGACGCCGAGAGCATGTTTTCGAGTGCTTCGGGCAGGCGGTGGCGATTGTGGTAGACGATGTTCATGCCAAAGGCCCGCGCACGGTGGGCAACGGCTTGCCCGATCCGGCCCATGCCTACGATGCCCAGTGTCTTGCGCGACAGGCTGTGGCCCAGCATGCTGGTGGGACCCCAGCCTTCCCAGGCGCCGTTCTGTAGGGTCTGCGCCCCGGCCTTGAAGCGCCGCATGGTCAGTATGAGCAGCGCGAATGTCAGGTCTGCGGTATCATCGGTGAACACGCCCGGGGTGTTTGTCACCAGAATGCCGCGCGCCCGTGCCGCCGCCAGGTCGATATGCTCGGTTCCGGCGCCGAAATTGGCGATCATGCCAAGGTTCGGCCCCGCCGATTCAATAAGATCGCGGTCGATCGTGTCGGTCACCGTGGGAACGAGCACATGGCAATGGGCCATCGCCGCGCGCAGTTCCTCGCGGGAGAGGGGGGCGTCGGGCGTGTTGAGTTCGGCATCGAACAGTTCGCGCATGCGCTCTTCGACCGCAGGGGCGAGCCGCCGGGTCACGACGACCGAGGGGCGTGCGGGGAGTGGCGGGCGAGCGGTAATATTGGATGCAGACATGACGTCTTTAGGCTATCGCGCTGTGCAGTCGCGCGGTCAAGGCGTCTTGATGAAACCGCGTTCCGGGAAGTAAGTCAGAACCATGTTGCGCAAATACTCGATCCTGGCTGCGCTTGCGGCCCTGTGCATCTGTCCTTCGTTCGCGCAGGCCGCCAATGAGGACGAAGTCCCCTACTGGGCATCCATCGACGTTGATGAAGCCAACATGCGCGTGGGACCCGGCAACAGCTTTCGCATCGCATGGGTCTACCGGCGCCTGCATCTGCCGGTGAAGGTCATTCGGCGCGAGGGGCCCTGGCGTCAGGTGGAAGATCCGGACGGTGCCCAGGGTTGGATGCGCGACCTTCTGCTTTCACGCCAGCGCGGAGCCATCGTGCGCGGCGATGACCTCATCGAGATGCACGCTGAACGCGGGGAGGCCGCGCCTGTCCTGTGGCAGGTCGAGCCGGGTGTCGTCGGTCTTCTTGGCGAATGCGAGGCAGGGTGGTGTGAACTCGACATCCAGGGGCATCGCGGCTGGGTGCCTGAAAGCAGCCTCTGGGGCGCCGGTACGCCCTGAGGCGCAAGCAGGCATGGCAAAGAAAAAGCCCCGCGGATGAGAACCATCCGCGGGGCTTTTTCGTAGGAGTGGCCCGGGCAGATCAGGCCAGTTCGACCGCGATCGCGGTCGCTTCGCCGCCGCCGATGCACAGCGAGGCGATACCCTTCTTGAGGCCGCGGCTCTTGAGGGCGTTGATGAGGGTGACGATGATGCGCGTGCCCGAAGCGCCGATGGGGTGGCCAAGTGCGGTCGCGCCGCCGTTCACGTTCACCTTGTCGTGCGGGATGCCCAGGTCCTTGATCGCGAACATGGCCACGCAGGCAAAGGCTTCGTTGACCTCGAAGAGATCGACGTCCGAGGCGCTCCATCCGGTCTTGGCAAGCAGCTTCTCGATGGCCCCGACAGGGGCGGTGGTGAAGTCCTTGGGCTCCTGTGCGTGGGCTTCCATGGCAACGACGGTCGCAACCGGCGAGAGGCCCTTCGCGTCCGCAACGCTCTTGCGGGTGAGTACAAGCGCGGCTGCGCCATCCGAGATCGAGCTCGACGAGGCGGCCGTGATCGTCCCGTCCTTGGCAAAGGCCGGACGCAGGGTCGGGATCTTGTCGGGCTTGCCCTTGGGCGGCTGCTCGTCCGTCTCGACGATGGTGTCGCCCTTGCGGCTCTTTACGGTCACGGGGACGACTTCATCGGCGAAGGCGCCGGTGGTGATGGCCTCGTTGGCGCGGCGCAGCGACTCGATGGAGTACTCGTCCTGCATCTCGCGCGTGAGCTGGTAGTCGTTGGCGGTGACCTGTGCGAACGAGCCCATCGACGCGCCCTCATAGGCATCTTCGAGGCCGTCGAGGAACATGTGGTCGTAGATCGTGTCGTGACCGGCGCGTGCGCCCGAACGGTGCTTCTTGGAAAGATATGGGGCGTTGGTCATCGACTCCATGCCGCCGGCGATGACCAGATCGATCGAGCCTGAGGCGAGGGCCTCAGCGCCCATGATGACGGTCTGCATACCCGAGCCACAGACCTTGTTGACGGTCGTTGCCTGCACCGACTTGGGAAGACCTGCCTTGAGCGCCGCCTGGCGGGCAGGGGCCTGGCCAAGGCCGGCCGGCAGGACACAGCCCATGTAGATGCGTTCGATATCTTCGCCCGCGACGCCGGCGCGCTCCACGGCGGCCTTGACGGCGGTAGCGCCGAGTTCGGTGGCATCGACCCCGGCAAGAGCGCCCTGGAGGCCGCCCATCGGGGTGCGTGCGTAGGAGAGAACGACAATGGGATCGGAAGCGGAAATCTGGGTCATGGCGTGGAGCCTTCCTGCCTGAATGCGGTTCGCGTCCTTATTCGATAATGTTGCGCTGCGCCATTTTCAACGCTGCTTCTTGCAACAACGCCCCGGTGGTGTCCGTGGTGCGGGGCGGGGGTCGCGGCGGCGGCGGTCAGGAAAACGCGCGAGATCCGATCTTTCATTTCTCGGTATAGGTGCAAATGCCTCGCAATAGCTTTTTAGTGTGTGATTTTCAAGAAAAGAGAGGCGAATCGTGCCGCATTTGGCTTGCAAAGAGTTCACCTTGCTGTGCGCACTATTGCAGATTGTTTCCTTCAAGTGACCCGATAAGATCGCTGTGGGCCTAGAGCTCCTGCGGTTTTGCGTCTTTTTGTTGCAGTGCGATGGACGGGAAGGGAATAATCCTGACGGACACCTTGCGGTGTGCGGAGGGACGGCCTAAGGACCCGCTCAACGCCCGGAAACCACACACGGTGCCATAAGCGGCTCTGCCGCCACCCGGTAAGAGGCCAGAGACCATTGACTGATCTGTCGCAATATCTGCCGATATTCATTTTTCTCGCGATCGCGCTCGCCTTGTCCGCGATCATCGTGTTCCTGCCCATGGGCGTGGCGCACCTCACGGGGTCTGCCAAGCCGAATGCGGACAAGCTGAGCGAATACGAGTGCGGTTTCCCCGCATTCGAGGATCCGCGCAGCCAGTTCGACGTGCGCTTCTATCTCGTCGCGATCCTTTTTATCGTGTTCGACCTCGAAGCCGCGTTCCTGTTCCCCTGGGCCGTCTCGCTTGACCTTACCGGCTGGGCCGGTTGGGGCACGATGATGGTGTTCCTGGGTGAACTGGCCATTGGCCTCGCCTATGCATGGAAGAAGGGAGCTCTGGACTGGGAATGAGCACGCTCGTCAACGCATCCGGACAGCCGCTGGCGTCGGGCCAGAGTGGTCAGGTGACCGCCCCCGACCAGGCGTTTTTTAACGATCTCAATCAGGAAGTTTCCGACAAGGGCTTCCTCGTCACCTCGACCGAGGAACTGTTCCAGTGGGCCCGTACCGGCTCGCTGTGGTGGATGACCTTCGGCCTTGCCTGCTGCGCGGTCGAGATGATCCACGTGAACATGCCGCGCTACGACATGGAGCGCTTCGGTGCCGCCCCGCGCGCCTCGCCGCGCCAGTCCGACGTGATGATCGTCGCGGGCACGCTGTGCAACAAGATGGCCCCGGCGCTGCGCAAGGTCTACGACCAGATGTCGGAGCCCAAGTATGTCATCTCGATGGGGTCGTGCGCCAACGGCGGTGGTTACTATCACTACAGCTACAGTGTCGTGCGCGGCTGTGACCGCATCGTTCCGGTCGACATCTATGTCCCGGGCTGCCCGCCGACCGCAGAGGCGCTGCTCTATGGCGTGATGCAGCTGCAGCGCAAGATCCGCCGCGTCGGCACGATCGAGCGTTGAGAGGAAGCCGACCATGACCGTTCTTCACTCCGCTCCCAAGTACGCTTCCAACGACGGTGTCGTGGAAACGCTGAGCGCCGCCCTGGGTTCGATGCTGATCTCCGCCACGGAGCAGCACGGCGAAGTCGTCCTGACTGTCGCGCGCCCGGAAATCGCCAATGCCCTCAAGCTGCTGCGTGACGAGCACGAATACCAGCAGATGATGGAGATGGCGGGTGTCGACTACCCCTCGCGCGTCGAGCGCTTCGAGGTGGTCTACATGCTGCTTTCGGTGACCAGGAACCACCGTCTGCTCGTCAAGTGCACGGCCTCGGAAAGCACGCCCGTGCCGACCGTGACCACGCTGTGGCCCAACGCGGGTTGGCTCGAGCGTGAGGTCTTCGACATGTACGGCGTGATCTTCGCCGGCAACAAGGACCTGCGCCGCATCCTCACCGACTACGGCTTCGAGGGGCACCCGTTCCGCAAGGACTTCCCGCTCACGGGCTATGTCGAGCTGCGCTACTCCGAAGAGGACAAGCGCGTGGTCTACGAGCCCGTCAAGCTGGCCCAGGACTTCCGCTCGTTTGACTACATGAGCCCCTGGGAAGGTTCCGACTACATCCTCCCCGGTGACGAGAAGGCCGACGCGCCGCCCGTCGCCGAGAAGAAGACCACCGACAGCCCCAAGGACACCGGTGCCGACAAGGACACCGACGCCAAGGCTGCCGAGAAGGAAGCTCCGCCGGCGCCCGCCAAGGACGAAAAGGGAGACAAGGCATGAGCATGCAGCTTGAGCAGTCGCCCACGACCGGCGACGAGGTCATCAGCAACTACACGATCAACTTCGGTCCCCAGCACCCGGCGGCCCACGGCGTTCTGCGCATGGTCATGGAGCTGGACGGCGAGATCATCGAACGTGTCGATCCGCACGTCGGTCTTCTCCACCGCGGCACCGAGAAGCTGATCGAGAACAAGACCTATCTCCAGGCACTGCCGTACTTCGACCGGCTCGACTACTGCTCGCCGCTGGGGATGGAGTATAGCTACGTTCTCGCGATCGAGAAGATGCTCAATATCGAGGTGCCGCTGCGGGCTCAGTACCTGCGCGTGTTCTTCGCCGAGCTGACCCGTATCTCGAACCACATGATGAACATCGGTAGCCACATCATGGACGTCGGCGCGATGACGCCGAACCTGTGGCTGTTCGAGATCCGTGAGGACTGCCTCAACTTCTTCGAACGCGCTTCGGGCGCCCGCATGCACTCGGCCTGGTTCCGTCCGGGCGGCGTGCACCAGGACGTACCGCTCAAGCTCCTCGCCGACATCGGTGACTGGCTCGACACGCGTCTGCCCGAGCTGTTCGAGGACGCGATGAGCCTCGTTGTCGACAACCGCATCTTCAAGCAGCGCAATGTCGATATCGCCAAGGTCTCGCGCGAGGACGCGCTGGCCTGGGGCTTCTCGGGTCCGATGATCCGCGGTGCCGGTATCCCCTGGGATATCCGCAAGAGCCAGCCCTACGACGTCTACGACCGCATGGAATTCGATGTTCCGGTCGCCACGGAATCGGACTGCTATGGCCGTTTCATGGTCCGCGTCGAGGAAGTGCGCCAGTCGGCGAAGATCATGAAGCAGTGCCTCGCGCAGATGCCCGAAGGCCCGATCATGACGACCGACCGCAAGGTCGGTCCGCCCAAGCGCGCCGAAATGAAGACCTCGATGGAATCGCTGATCCATCACTTCAAGCTCTACACCGAGGGCTTCCACGTCCCCGAAGGCGAAGTCTACGTCGCGACGGAAAGCCCCAAGGGTGAATTCGGCGTGTACCTGGTCTCGGACGGCTCCAATAAGCCGTACCGCTGCAAGATCCGCCCGACGGCGTTCAGCCACCTCCAGGCCATGGACTTCCTGTGCAAGGGCCACATGCTGCCCGACGCCACGGCCATCCTGGGCGCTCTCGACATCGTGTTCGGGGAGTGTGACCGGTGAGCAAGCTCGAAACAGCCAAGGCAATGATCGCGGCCTACAACGCCAAGGACGCCGATCTCTACGTCTCCTACATGACCGACGAGGCCTGCGAGGCAGGTTACCGCGGTGCGGTCGTGCGCGAGGGCAAGGAAGGTACACGTACCGGCCTTGCCGCAGCCTTCGTCAAGTGGCCCGAGAACCACGCCGAGATCGTCTCGATCGAGGAAACCGAGAACTTCGTCGTCTTCCGTG
This sequence comes from Novosphingobium sp. MBES04, assembly GCF_000813185.1. NCBI lineage: Bacteria > Pseudomonadati > Pseudomonadota > Alphaproteobacteria > Sphingomonadales > Sphingomonadaceae > Novosphingobium > Novosphingobium sp. MBES04. The sequence continues at coordinate 821,764 of NZ_DF850489.1, forward strand.
AGCACGTCACGCGTGGTCCGGCAAGCGACGGTTCCGAACTCGTCGAGCCGTTCGACGTCCTCGCCGTCTACAGCTTCGAAGGCGACAAGTGCAGCCGGGTGGAGTTCATTCGATGAACCTCTCCTCGGTTGAGATGCTGCGCGTCTGGGCAGGGCTTACGGGCCTCTGCCTCGTCGCGTTTTATTTCGGCGTGATGTCGGTGGGCGGGGTTCCCTCGCAGACCGTCGCCATGCTGGCGACCGCCATCGGTGGTTTTGAAATTTTCTTTTTCGGCCAGGAACAGTGGCTGAAGCGCAGGGGTAAGCATGGCTGACCGCTATATCGAACCGGATACGCCGGAACTGCGGGCGCGCTGGGGCAATTTTGCCTGGACGCCCGAAAACGCCGAAAAGGCGAAGGACGTACTCTCGCGGTACCCGGAAGGGCGTCAGCGCTCGGCCGTGATGCCGCTGCTCGACCTCGCCCAGCGCCAGGTCGGCGCCGAAGAGAACACGCAGGGCTGGCTGCCCATCCCCGTGATGGAATACGTGGCCGCCTACCTCGACATGCCGATCATTCGCGTTGTCGAGGTTGCCACCTTCTACACGATGTACAACATCGCGCCGATCGGTCGGTTCCACGTCCAGGTCTGCGGCACGACGCCCTGCATGCTGCGCGGCTCGGATGACCTCATCTCCGCCTGCAAGAAGCGCGGTATGAAGGCCGGGCATATCTCGGAAGACGGCCTCTGGTCGTTCACCGAGGTCGAATGCATGGGCAACTGCGCCTCGGCTCCGATGGTCCAGATCAACGACGACAACTACGAGGATCTCACCGCAGAGCGCCTCGACAAGGTGCTCGACGCACTGGCTGCGGGCGAGACGCCCAAGGCTGGTACGCAGGAACCCGGTCGTCACACGGTCGAGCCGGTCGGTGGTCCGACCACGCTCAAGGACATGGTCACCGAAAATCACGATTACCGGGGGGAGTGGTAAGTCATGGCACTCGCCGACAAGGATCGCATTTTCACCAACCTCTACGGGTTCCAGCCTTGGAACCTGAAGGAAGCCATGGCGCGCGGCGCCTGGGACGGCACCAAGGATATTCTTGGCCGTGGCAAGGAAGCCATCATTGAGGAAATGAAGGCCTCGGGCCTTCGCGGACGCGGCGGCGCAGGCTTCCCGACCGGCCTCAAGTGGTCGTTCATGCCCAAGGAGCCGCCCAAGGACGCAGCCGGCAATCCCAAGCCCAGCTTCCTCGTCATCAACGCGGACGAATCCGAGCCCGGCTCGTGCAAGGACCGCGAGATCATGCGCCACGACCCGCACCTTCTTTTCGAAGGCGCGCTTGTGGCCGGTTTCGCAATGGGTGCGCGCGCGGCCTACATCTACATTCGCGGCGAATACATCCGCGAAGCCGAAGTCCTCTTCGCCGCGCGTGAAGAAGCCTACGCGGCGGGCCTGCTCGGCAAGAACGCCTGCGGTTCGGGCTACGACTTCGACGTCTTCGTCCACCGCGGTGCGGGCGCGTACATCTGCGGTGAGGAAACCGCGATGATCGAGAGCCTGGAAGGCAAGAAGGGGCAGCCCCGTCTCAAGCCGCCGTTCCCGGCCGGTGCCGGCCTCTATGGCTGCCCGACCACTGTGAACAACGTGGAATCGATCGCGGTTGCGCCCTCCATCATGCGGCGCGGCGCGGCCTGGTTCTCGAGCTTCGGCAACGAGAACAACCGCGGCACCAAGCTGTTCCAGATCTCGGGACACGTCGACAAGCCCTGCGTCGTGGAAGAGGAGATGTCGATCTCCTTCCGCGAGCTGATCGAAAAGCACTGCGGTGGCATTCGCGGCGGTTGGGACAACCTCCTTGCCGTGATCCCAGGTGGTTCGTCGGTTCCGCTGGTGCCCGCCAAGGACATCATCGACTGCCCGATGGACTACGACGGCCTCAAGGCCGTGGGCTCCGGCCTCGGTACCGCGGCGATCATCGTCATGGACAAGTCCACCGACATCGTGCGCGCCATCAGCCGCATCTCGTACTTCTACAAGCACGAGAGCTGCGGCCAGTGCACGCCGTGCCGCGAAGGCACGGGCTGGATGTGGCGCGTCATGGAGCGCCTGCGCACCGGCGATGCGTCGGTTGAAGAAATCGACATGCTGTTCCAGGTGACCAAGCAGGTCGAAGGCCACACCATCTGCGCCCTGGGTGACGCCGCTGCATGGCCGATCCAGGGTCTGATCCGTCATTTCCGCCCCGAGCTGGAACGCCGGATTGCCGAAAACATGCCGGAGGCTGCTGAGTAATGCCCAAGGTCAAAGTAGACGGCGTAGAAATCGAGGTACCGCAGGGCGCAACCGTCCTGCAGGCCTGCGAACTCGCCGGCAAGGAAATCCCGCGCTTCTGCTACCACGAGCGCCTGAGCATCGCCGGCAACTGCCGCATGTGCCTGGTCGAGGTGAAGCCCGGACCGCCCAAGCCGCAGGCGTCCTGCGCGCTGCCCGCCAACGAAGGCCAGGAGATCCGCACGGACTCCGAGATGGTCAAGAAGGCGCGCGAAGGCGTGATGGAGTTCCTCCTCATCAACCACCCGCTCGACTGCCCGATCTGTGACCAGGGCGGTGAGTGCGACCTTCAGGACCAGTCGGTGGCCTATGGCCGTGGCGGTTCGCGCTACGACGAAAGCAAGCGCGCCGTCACGACCAAGAACATGGGGCCGCTCATCAAGACCACGATGACGCGCTGCATCCACTGCACCCGCTGCGTGCGCTTCTCCGAGGAGATCGCCGGCGTGGACGAGATCGGCGCGATCTATCGCGGCGAGAACATGCAGATCACGACCTACCTCGAGAAGGCGGCCACGCACGAGATGTCGGCCAACGTGATCGACCTGTGCCCGGTCGGCGCGCTGACTTCGCGTCCCTACGCGTTCGAGGCCCGTCCCTGGGAGCTCAAGAAGACGATCGGCATCGACGTCTCCGACGCTGTGGGTTCGAACATCCGTATCGACAGCCGTGGCCGCGAAGTGCTTCGCGTACTTCCGCGCGTCAACGATGACGTCAACGAGGAATGGATCTCGGACAAGGCGCGCTACCAGGTCGACGGCCTGACCAAGCGCCGCCTCGACAAGCCGTTCCTGCGCAAGGACGGCAAGCTGGTCGCGGTGAGCTGGCAGGAAGCCTTCTCGGCGATCGCAACGCTCAATCCGGGCAACTCGATTGCGGCCGTCGCGGGTGACATGCTCGACTGCGAGACGATGTTTGCGGCCAAGAAGTTGCTTGGTGCGCTTGGCTCGTCGCTCCTGGAAGGTCGTCAGACCGGTATGGACTACGACTGTTCGAGCCTGGCCGCGGTGAACTTCAACACCGGCTTCAACGACATCGAGACGGCTGACGCGATCCTGATCGTTGGCAGCCAGGTCCGTACCGAGGCTCCGCTCGTCAACGTCCGTCTGCGTAAGGCGGTCAAGCGCGGCGCCAAGGTCTTCCTGATCGGTCCCGAGTGGGAAACCACGTTCGGTGGCGAGTTCCTCGGCGAAGACCTCTCGGTTCTCAACCAGCTTCCCCAGCACGCGTGGGATGCCCTTTCCGCTGCCAAGCGTCCGGCGATGATCGTCGGCGGGGCAGGGTTGGGGCGTGGTGGCCTCGAAGCATCGCTTTCGATCGCCAGCCAGCTCAAGCTCGTGCGTGAACTGGAAGACGGCTCGACCTGGAACGGCTTCAACGTCCTGCACCTCTCGGCGGCCCGCATGGGCGGCCTGATGCTGGGCTACGCACAGAAGGGCGGCATTGCCGATCTCGTCGCGGCCGCTCCCAAGGTGCTGCTGGCGCTGGGGTCGGACGAAGTGGACTTCACGAAGTTCGCGAACTCCATGGTCGTCTACATCGGCCACCACGGGGACAAGGGCGCGCACGCGGCCGACGTCATCCTGCCGGCTGCGGCCTACACCGAGAAGAACGGCACGTACGTCAACACGGAAGGCCGCGTTCAGCTTTCGGACAAGGCGGTCTTTGCTCCGGGCGATGCCCGCGAGGACTGGACGATCCTGCGGGCCATGGCCGATGCCTTCGGTGTCTCGGTCGGCTTCGACAGCTTCGAGGAACTGCGTGCTGCAATGGCCGCTGAGGTTCCTGCACTTGGCAGCGAAGGTCTGGCCGACTACGGCCAGGACCTGCCTGCCGGAGGCGGCTCCGCTTCCGGTGTGATCGCTTATCCGATCAAGGACTTCTATCTGACCAACCCCATCGCGCGCGCGAGCGCGGTGATGCAGCAGTGTTCGGCTGAACTGCTTCACGGGGAAGAGATCGCGGAGGCCGCGGAATGACCGCTTTCTTCCAATCGCTTGGAATGACCTATGACTGGGCGTGGTTTGTCGCGACCATCTGCGGCATTCTGCTCATTGCCTTGCCGCTCATGCTGGCCGTTGCGATGATCATCTACGTCGACCGCAAGATCTGGGCTGCCATGGCGCTTCGCCGTGGCCCCAACGTGGTCGGCCCGTTCGGCCTCCTCCAGTCGTTCGCCGACGGTCTGAAGGTTTTCCTCCAGGAAACCATCGTTCCTTCGGCCGCGAACAAGGGCATCTTCCTCATCGCTCCGGTGGTGACCTTCACCATCGCGCTGATGGCTTGGGCGGTGATCCCCTTCAACTCGGGCGCCATGCTCGCCGACATCAACGTCGGTCTGCTCTACATCCTCGCGATCAGCTCGCTGGGGGTTTACGGCACGATCATGGCGGGCTGGGCTTCGAATTCGAAGTATCCCTTCTTCTCGGCGATGCGCGCATCGGCCCAGATGATCTCGTACGAAGTATCCATTGGCTTCATCATCATCTGCGTCGTCCTGTGGTCGGGTACGTTCAACATGAACGACATCGTCAAGGCGCAGCAGGGGCATGTCTTCGGCATCTTCAACGGCTTCGTGTTCAACCCGTTGCTGTTCCCGATGTGGGTGATGTTCCTCATCTCCTCGCTGGCGGAAACCCAGCGCGCGCCGTTCGACCTTACCGAGGCGGAATCGGAACTCGTGGCCGGTTACCAGACCGAGTATTCGTCGATGGCGTTCGCCGCCTACTGGCTGGGTGAATACGCGAACGTTCTTCTGATGTGCGCGCTCAACACCACGCTGTTCTTCGGTGGCTGGCTGCCGCCGCTGGACTGGGCGCCGCTGTACCTTGTCCCGGGCTTCATCTGGTTCCTGCTCAAGGTCTTCTTCTTCTTCTTCGTCTTCTCCTGGGTGAAGGCGACCGTCCCGCGCTACCGCTACGACCAGCTGATGCGTCTTGGCTGGAAGGTCTTCCTGCCGGTTTCGCTCCTCTTCGTGGTCCTGGTCTCGGGCTACCTGATGCTGACGAGGTATTCCTGATGAGCGTCGCTCAACTCGTAAAGTCCTTCACGCTCTATGAGTTCGTGAAGGCCCACACCCTGACGCTGAAGTACTTCTTCAAGCCGAAGGCGACGATCAACTACCCCTTCGAGAAGAACCCGCTTTCGCCCCGCTTCCGTGGTGAGCATGCCCTTCGCCGTTATCCCAACGGCGAGGAGCGCTGCATCGCGTGCAAGCTGTGCGAGGCAATCTGTCCGGCACAGGCGATCACGATCGAAGCCGCGCCGCGTGACGACGGTTCACGCCGTACCACGCGCTACGACATCGACATGACGAAGTGCATCTACTGCGGCTTCTGCCAAGAAGCGTGTCCGGTGGATGCGATCGTCGAGGGGCCGAACTTCGAATACGCGACCGAAACGCGCGAGGAACTGCTCTATGACAAGGCTAAGCTTTTGGCGAACGGCGATAAGTGGGAGCGGGCAATCGCCGCGAACCTTGAAGCCGATGCGCCGTATCGCTAGGGGGCTCGCGGGGTCATGATTCACGTTATTGCCTTCTATCTCTTCGCGGTGATGACCGTTGCCTCGGGCGCGATCACCATCCTTTCGCGCAACCCGGTGCATTCGGTCCTCTGGCTGATCCTGGCGTTCTTCAACGCGGCCGGCCTGATGGTCCTGGTCGGTGCCGAATTCATCGCGATGCTGCTTGTCATCGTTTACGTGGGCGCGGTCGCCGTCCTGTTCCTGTTCGTCGTCATGATGCTCGACATCGACTTCGCCGAACTGCGTGCAGGCTTCGTTCGCTACTTCCCGCTGGGTGCGCTCGTGGCGCTCGTCCTTCTGGCTGAAATCGTCCTCGGGATTGGCGCCTACCGCGCCGGTTGGCTCGAGCTCGGCACGCCGGACGGTACCGCAGCCGTCGCCGAGGGTGTCTCGAACACCACCGCGATCGGTGCGCTCCTCTACAGCCGCTACCTGTTCCTCTTCGAGGCAGCCGGTATCATCCTGCTTGTCGCCATGATCGGCGCCATCGTCCTGACCCATCGTCAGCGCGGCGAGGCTCTCGTTCAGAACATCTCCAAGCAGAACGCGCGTCGTCCCGACGAGGCGACCGTCAACGTGAAGCCCGAAGTGGGCAAGGGGGTTACGCTGTGATCGGCGTCGAACACTATGTCGTGGTGAGCTCGATCCTGTTCGTGCTCGGTGTCCTCGGCATTTTCCTCAACCGCAAGAACGTGATCATCGTCCTCATGGCGATCGAACTCATCCTGCTTGCGGTGAACATCAATCTCGTTGCGTTCAGCGCCTTCCTGGGTGACCTGACCGGCCAGATTTTCGCCATGTTCGTTCTGACCGTTGCCGCGGGTGAAGCCGCGGTGGGTCTGGCGATCCTCGTTATCTACTTCCGTGGCCGCGGCACCATCGCCGTCGACGACGTCAACCGGATGAAGGGATAAGGCCTTGCACCCGATCCTGATCATCGTATTCCTGCCGCTTCTGGCAGCGATCATCACTGGCCTTGGGAACAAGGATCTCGGTGGAATGCCGGCCAAGGTCATTACGACCGTGGGTCTGTTCATCTCCGCCGCCCTGTCCTGGTCGGTCTTCATCCCCTACCTCACCGGCTCGGCCGAGCCGACGGTGGTCCCGGTCCTGCACTGGGTCGCTTCGGGTAGCTTCGTCTTTGACTGGGCGCTGCGCGTCGACACGCTGACCGCGGTCATGCTGGTCGTCGTGACGTCGGTCTCCTCGCTCGTGCACCTCTACTCGTGGGGGTACATGGACGACGAGCCGGACAAGCCGCGCTTCTTCGCCTACCTCTCGCTCTTCACCTTCATGATGCTCATGCTGGTGACGGCCGACAACCTGGTGCAGATGTTCTTCGGTTGGGAAGGCGTGGGCCTCGCCTCGTACCTTCTCATCGGCTTCTACCTGCGCAAGCCTTCGGCAGGGGCCGCCGCTATCAAGGCCTTCGTTGTCAACCGTGTTGGTGACCTTGGCTTCATGCTCGGCATCTTTGCGACCTACATCGTCTTCGGCACCGTCTCGATCCCCGAGATCCTTGATGCGGTTCCGGGCATGGCGGGCTCGACCATCGGCTTCCTCGGCATGCGTGCCGACACGATGACGGTGATCACGCTGCTGCTGTTCGTGGGCGCGATGGGCAAGTCGGCACAGCTGGGCCTCCACACCTGGCTCCCGGACGCGATGGAAGGCCCGACCCCGGTCTCGGCCCTCATCCACGCGGCGACCATGGTCACCGCCGGTGTCTTCATGTGCTGCCGTCTCTCGCCCATGTTCGAAGCCAGCGCGACGACGATGACGGTGATCACCTTCATCGGTGCGGCCACCTGCTTCTTCGCGGCTACCGTTGGCTGCACGCAGTGGGACATCAAGCGCGTGATCGCGTACTCGACCTGTTCGCAGCTCGGCTACATGTTCTTCGCCATCGGTGTCGGCGCGTTCGGCTCGGCGATGTTCCACCTCTTCACGCACGCCTTCTTCAAGGCCCTGCTGTTCCTCTGCGCCGGCTCGGTCATCCACGCGATGCACCACGAGCAGGACATGCGGTTCTACGGGGACCTTCGCAAGAAGATCCCGGTAACCTTCTGGGCCATGACGATGGGTACGCTGGCCATCACGGGCGTGGGTCTCTTCGGTGTCGGCTTTGCCGGGTACTACTCGAAGGACTCGATCATCGAAGCCGCTTTCGCAAGCGGCACCTCGATGGGCCTCTTCGCCTACTGGATGGGTATCGCCGCCGCGCTCATGACGAGCTTCTACTCGTGGCGCCTGGTGTTCCTCACCTTCTTCGGCAAGCCCCGTTGGGCCGGTTCGGAGCACATCCAGCACGCTGTCCATGATGCGCACGGCCACGGACATGACGACCATGGTCACGGCGATCACGGTCACGCACTCGAAGGCACCGGTGGTTACCACCCGCACGAGAGCCCGCTGGTCATGCTGCTGCCGCTGATCATCCTCTCGATTGGTGCCGTGGTCGCCGGCTTCGCGTTCCAGCACTGGTTCGTCAGTGAAGGCACGGGTGAGTTCTGGAAGGGCGGTCTCGTCTTCCACGAACACCTGATCCACGCGATGCACGGTGTCTCGGGTATCTATAAGTACATGCCCTTTATCGTGATGCTGATCGGCCTGGTCATTGCCTGGTACGGTTACATCAAGAACACGTCGTTCCCCGCCAAGGTCGTGGAGCAGATCGGTCCGGTCTACACCTTCGTCTACCGCAAGTGGATGTTCGACGAACTTTACAATCTCGTGTTCATCAAGGGCGCCTTCGCTTTCGGCAAGCTGTTCTGGAAGGTGCTCGATATCGGGATTATCGACCGGTTCGGTCCGGACGGCGCGGCCTGGGTCGTGTCCAAGGGTTCGACCTACGCGCAGAAGGTCCAGTCGGGCTACCTGTACAGCTACGCTCTTGTCATGCTGCTGGGCCTTGTTGGCGCCATCAGCTGGGTGATCGCGGGATAAGATGATGAGTGGTTTTCCGATCCTCAGTCTGATGCTCCTGGTGCCGCTCGCGGCGGCACTGGTGTGTCTTTACCTTGATGCCAAGTCAGCGCGTGTCCTCGCGCTGGCGGCAACCCTGGCCAATCTGGCTCTTGGTGTTGTCCTTTGGCTTAACTTCGATGTGGGCGGTGCCCAGTGGCAGTTCCAGGAGAGTCACGAGCTCTTCGCGGGCTTCAAGTATGCCCTGGGTATCGATGGCATTGCTCTCCTCCTGATCATGCTTTCCGTTTTCCTCATGCCGGTCTGCATCGGCGCGAGCTGGAAGTCGGTCGAAAAACGTGTGGGCGAGTACATGGCCGCCTTCCTGCTGGTCGAGATGCTCATGATCGGCGTGTTTGCCGCTCAGGATCTCTTCCTGTTCTACATCTTCTTCGAAGCTGGCCTGATCCCGATGTACCTGATCATCGGCATCTGGGGCGGTGCGGACCGTATCTACGCGTCCTACAAGTTCTTCCTCTACACGCTTCTCGGCTCGGTGCTGATGCTGATCGCGATGCTGTGGATGGTGAACGTGTCGGGCACGACCGACATCCCGACCCTGATGGCCTACGATTTCGATCCGCAGGCGCAGACCTGGCTGTGGCTGGCCTTCTTCGCGAGCTTTGCCGTGAAGATGCCGATGTGGCCGGTGCACACCTGGCTTCCCGCAGCGCACGTTCAGGCGCCGACGGCAGGCTCGGTCATCCTGGCCGGTGTCCTTCTGAAGATGGGTGGTTACGGTTTCATCCGCTTCTCGCTTCCGATGTTCCCTGAAGCGTCGGCGCAGTTTGCGCCGCTGATCTGGGGCCTCTCGATGACCGCGGTTGTCGTCACCTCGCTCATCGCGCTGGTGCAGGACGACATGAAGAAGCTGATCGCCTACTCGTCGGTTGCGCATATGGCGATCGTCACCGTCGGTCTCTTCGCGTTCAACGCGCAGGGTCTTGAAGGTTCGATGCTGGTCATGCTGAGCCACGGCCTCGTGTCGGGTGCGCTGTTCCTGTGCGTGGGCATCATCTACGATCGTCTCCACACCCGTGAGATCGCCCGCTACGGCGGTCTTGCCATCAACATGCCGCGTTACGCGCTGTTCTTCCTGCTGTTCACGATGGCTTCCATCGGTCTGCCGGGGACCAGCGGGTTCGTTGGCGAATTCCTGAGCCTTGCAGGCGCCTACCAGGTCTCGAGCTGGGTTGGCCTTATCTCCACCACCAGCATCATCCTGGGCGCGGCCTACATGCTCTACCTTTACCGCCGGGTGGTCTTTGGCCCCCAGAAGAACGCCGATGCCGCCGCCATGCCGGACCTGGACGCGCGTGAGATCCTGATGGTTGTCGCGCTTGGTATCCCGGTCCTGTGGATGGGCATCTACCCTGAGAGCTTCATGGCTCCGATGCGCGCCGATATTGCTGCGCTGGAAGCCCGGATCGCCCGTGCGGCGCCGGAGGGTGATGCCAAGCCGACGGCAGGCAATCCTAAGCCTGCGCACGAAGAAGTCTCTGCGCATGGGGGGGCACACTGATGGACTGGTCGCAGTCGCTGCGCCTGATCGCGCCTGAAGAAACAATCACCGTCGCAGGCCTGGTTCTGCTCCTTGTCGCCGCCTGGGGCGGGGACAAGGCGAGCCGCCTCATCTCGATCGTGTCGGTCGCCACGCTTGTCGCGGCCATGGCTCTTGTCGCTCCTGCCCTTTGCGGCGGGGCGATGGGGCCGGAAACCTCGGCCTTCTTCGGTCAGTTCCGCGCGGACGCCTTTGCCAGCTACGCCAAGATCCTGATCTATGGTTCGGCCGCGGTGACGCTGGTTCTCGCGCCGAGCTACTTCGAACGCTACGATTCGATGCGTGCCGAATTCCCGCTTCTCGTGCTTTTCGCGAGTGTGGGCATGGGCATGATGGTCTCGGCCGCTGATCTGCTGACGCTCTACATCGGCCTCGAGATGATGTCGCTCTCCTCTTATGTCCTGGCTGCCATCCTGCGCAGCGACGGACGTTCGGCGGAAGCGGGCCTGAAGTACTTCGTGCTGGGCGCTCTGGCCTCGGGCATCCTGCTCTTCGGCATGAGCCTGACTTACGGTTTCGCAGGGACCACCTCGTTCGCCGGGATTAATTCCAGTGTTTCGGATGGTCTCTCGAACGGCGCGCTGTTCGGCATCGTCTTCATGCTGGCCGGTCTCGCCTTCAAGATCAGTGCAGTGCCGTTCCACATGTGGACGCCGGACGTCTACGAAGGTGCGCCCACGCCGGTGACGACCTTCTTCGCGACGGCGCCCAAGGTGGCGGGGCTTGGCCTCATCATGCGCGTTCTTCTGGATGCTTTTGGCGAGCAGGCGGCGGCCTGGCAGCAGATCATCCTGTTCGTCGCGCTGGCCTCGATCGTCGTGGGTGCCCTTGGCGCTATCGGCCAGAGCAACATCAAGCGCCTGATGGCGTACTCGTCGATCAACAACGTGGGCTTCATCCTCGTGGGTCTTGCCACGGCGACCCAGGCTGGTGCCTCGGGCATGCTGATCTACGTGACCATCTACGTTGCGATGTCGATTGCCGGTTTTACCGCAATCCTCATGCTCAAGGACGAGAACGGCAACTACGTCGAGGACATCCCCAAGCTGGCCGGTCTTTCGCGCACGCGTCCGGGCCTTGCCCTGGCGCTGGCGACCGTGATGTTCAGCCTTGCCGGTATCCCGCCGCTGTTCGGCTTCTGGGGCAAGTTCGTGGTCTTCCAGGCTGCGGTTCAGGCTGACATGCTCGCGCTGGCCTTTATCGGTATCGCAGCTTCGGTGATCGGTGCCTTCTATTACCTCAAGGTCGTCAAGGTCATGTACTTCGACGAGCCCGCCGACGTGGTGAAGGGTGAGAGCGACATCTGGCACAAGCTCATCCTCGTGGTGGCCTGTGCATTCATCTCGCCGCTGGGTTACCTGCTGACCTCGTGGCTGGGTGAGACCGCCAACACGGCAACGACCGCTCTTTTCGCTGCTCTCTGATCTGGATCTGTCTTGATCCGGTATATTGAGGAAACCGGTTCGACCAACTTCGACTTGGTCGACCGGTTGAAGCGGGGTGATTACCTTCCCGAAGGCGACTGGCTGGTTGCAGACCGCCAGTCGCAGGGAAGGGGGCGCCTGGGCCGTGACTGGTTCGATGGCTCAGGCAATTTCATGGGTTCGACGGTGGTCCATTGGGGCCCCGGCCAGCCCGCTCCATCAACATTGGCGTTTGTCGTTGCGTTAGCCGTTCACGAGGCCGTGGGCGGCTTTCTGCCTTCCCGCGATGACCTTGTCATCAAGTGGCCTAATGACCTCCTGCTCAATGGCGCGAAGCTGGCGGGAGTTCTCCTGGAAATGATCCAGGGACGTGTCGTTGTCGGTGTGGGGGTCAACCTGTGTTCGGCCCCGGATTTGCCCGACCGGCCCGCAACGAGCTTGTGTGCCTACGGTGTGAAGGTTGATCGGGACACTTTTGCCGAGCGCCTTCACGAGGTTTTCACCCTGGAGCTGGAGCGCTGGCGCGGGGCAGGGCTTGCTCCGGTGCTGCGGCGCTGGCAGACTGTGGCCCATCCAGAGGGGACGGTCCTTCGCGTTCATCCTCCCGGGGAAGAGCCTGTTTCGGGGCGTTTTGCCGGGCTGTCGCCGGAAGGGAGCCTGCGGTTGCGTTGCGCGGATGAGACTGTTCGCGAGATCCATGCCGGCGATGTGTTTCTACCCGATAGTCCGGGTTGAGTTAGAGGTTGCCTTTCATGCTGCTTGCGATTGATGCCGGGAACACGAATGTCGTGTTTGCGCTGTTCGAGGGTCCCGAGGTGCGTGCGCGCTGGCGGATTGCTTCGGATGCGCGCCGGACGGGCGATGAATACGCCGTGTGGCTGATGCAGTTGCTCGACATCCACAAGGTGGACCGCGGCGCCATCGACAGCATCATCATCTCGACCGTGGTGCCGCGCGCGTTGCACAATCTCGAAGTGCTGTGCCGCCACTATTTCGATGTTGAACCCCTCGTGGCGGGGGTCGGCAAGGCCACCTACGACATCGAGATCGACGTGGATGAGCCCCGCACTCTGGGTGCCGACCGCGCCGTCAATGCCATCGGGGCGCATGCCAAGTACGAAGGAGATCTCATCGTCGTCGATTTCGGGACGGCGACAACCTTCGATGCGGTCGATTTCAATGGTGCCTACAAGGGCGGTATCATCGCGCCTGGCATCAACCTGTCCCTTGACGCGCTTGTGGGCAATACCGCCAAGCTGCCGCGCATCGGCATTGCTGTTCCCAGTTCGACGTCGGTCATCGGTCGCAATACGGAAGATCAGATGCTGATTGGTGTGTTCTGGGGTTATGTTGCGATGATGGAAGGCCTGATTGCGCGTATGCAGCGCCAGATCGGCCGTCCGGCGAAGGTGATCGCGACCGGAGGTCTCGCGGTGCTGTTCGACAAGGCAACCGACATTTTTGACGCCGTCGAAGCGAATCTGACGCTCGAGGGGCTGGCCATTCTTGCAGAGAGAGCATCGACCAAGTGATACCGGGTAAGGAACTGATCTTTTGTGCTCTTGGCGGCTCGGGGGAGATTGGCATGAACGTCAATCTTTACGGGTGCCAGGGCAAGTGGCTGATGGTCGATCTGGGCATGACCTTTGGCATGAACGAATATCCCGGTGTCGATCTGGTCTTTGCGGATCTGGAGTTCATCGAGTCCGAGCGGGAGAACCTGCTGGGCATCGTGCTTACCCACGCGCACGAAGATCACATTGGCGCAGTTCCCTATTTCGCACAGGACCTTGGTGTTCCCATCTACGCCACTCCGTTCACGGCCAAACTGGTCGCGGCGAAGCTGGAAGAGGCCGGGATCGCAGGCGAGGTCGAACTGATCGTGGTCCAAGACGAGGAACCCTTCGACCTGGGGCCGTTCGGCATCCGCTATGTGCCGCTCGCCCATTCGATTGCCGAAGGCAACGCGCTCGTCATCGACACGCCCTATGGCCGCATCTTCCACACGGGCGACTGGAAGCTGGACGAAGCTCCTCAGGTCGGAGTGCCTGCGACCGAGGAAGAACTGCGCGCGATTGGTGACGAGGGCGTGCTTGCCCTCGTTTGCGACTCCACCAACGTGTTCAATCCCAAGGCTTCCGGTTCCGAAGGCGCTGTTTACGAGGGCCTTCTCCAGGAAATCTCGCGCCATGAAGGGCGACGGGTCCTGGTCACGACGTTCGCTTCCAATGTGGCGCGCCTCCAGACCTTGGGCGCGATTGCCGTCAAGACAGGGCGCCAGCTCTGCGTCGCAGGGCGCTCGCTCGACCGGATCATCGGGGTTGCCAAGTCCTGTGGTTATCTGCCTGATTTTCCTGAGGTTATCGATGCGGATGAAGCCATGGATCTGCCGCGCGACGATGTGCTGATCGTGGCGACCGGCGGGCAGGGCGAGGCGCGCGCTGCGCTGGCTCGCATTGCCGATGGCAACCACGCGATCAAGCTGGACAAGGGCGACGTGGTCCTCTTCTCAAGCCGCCAGATCCCGGGCAACGAGATCCCCATCGGACGCATCCAGAACCGTCTGGCGGAGGCCGGCGTCAAGGTCGTCACCGATCGCCAGAGCATGATCCACGTGTCGGGACATCCAGGCCGTCCGGAGCTCGAAGCCTTGTACAGCTGGATCCGTCCCGAGGTCCTCATGCCGGTGCACGGCGAAGTGCGCCACATGAAGGAGCAGGCCGCCTTTGGCCGTTCGTGTGGAATTCCCAAGGCGGTGTTTCAGAAGAACGGAGACCTCGTCCGACTGGCTCCCGGGCATCCGGGCAAGTTCGGTGAGGTGCATTCCGGACGCTTGATCCTGGATGGCGACATCATTGCGCCGGCCGATGGCGAAGCGATGGTGATGCGGCGGCGCATTTCCTACCAGGGGGTGGTCTCGGTGGCAGCGACACTGGATGGTAAGGTCAAGGTCAGTGCCGTTGGCTTGCCGCTCGATGAGGACTACGCCGATTTCGTGGCCGAGGCGGAGGAAGACGTCGCCAAGGCCCTGCAGCGTACGCGCAAGGCCTCACCTGAGGACCGCCATGAGGCGGTGCGCCTTGCGACCCGCCGCGCTGCGACGCGCTGGTCGGGCAAGAAGCCCCAGGTGCAGGTGCTGATCCTGGGGAACGACTGAACACCTCCGGCCGACCCGCCGTCATAGGGCGGGCGGCCGGGAGAGGAGATGATGACGCCGATGCAATGGACGTCCCTGATCGCGATTTTTGGGCTATTCTGGGTTTTGAGTGCCTTCATTGTCCTGCCGATCGGCTTGCGCACGCCCGATGAGGTCGAAGGCCATGAGGTCCAGACAGGCCATGCCGATTCCGCGCCGGTGAATTTCCGTCCCGGCAAGGTGGCCTTGCGGGCCACGATCCTTGCTGCGGTCCTCAGCGTCCTGTTCACTCTGAACTGGTCCTATGGGTGGGTCACGCGCGAGGATCTCAACTTCTACGGCGAGATGCCGAGCGAAGACCTGGGCTACTGAGGTCTCTGCAAGCCGCGGCCCGATTACGGCCGCGGCTTTACTTGTCTCAATTGCGTAGGCGTTCGATGGCCTGGGCGAGGGCCACGTAGAGCTTGCCCATGTCCGAGGAGAGCAAGGTCACCCCCATCGCATTGCCATCGCGAGTCGAGAGGACCTGGCGAAGGAGCGATTCGAAGTCGTGGATGTAGCGGCTCACGTGTTCGCGGAAGGCGTCATCGCTTTCGAAGGTCTGCTGGATAGCCTTGCTTCGCCTGAATCGATAAGGGTGACGGCGCGTCGGGTGAAGATCCCGCGATCACCGCGCAGATAGGAGGCCCAGGCCGTGTCGGAGACCTCGCTCGACATGGCAGCGGCGATGTCGATGGCGTTGGAGTTGAGAGACTCCGTGATGAGCGCAGCCCGGCGGGCAAAATCATTATTTACCTGCTCGCTTGCCCGTTCGCGGGCTTCGTCGAGCCGCGCTTCCAGGTTACCGACCAGTTCCGTGACCTTTTCCATCTGCTCGCGCAGCTGGGCCGTGGCCTCGCGGCTGACACCCGTTGCATGGGCAACGGCCTGCTCGAGCTGTCCCGAGATTTCGGCCGCTGTGGTCCGCATGGCCTTGTCGATGGCTTTGCCGCTTTCGTCCCCCAGCATCTGGGTCACGCTATCGATGCGAGCGGGCGCATTCGCTTCAATATCGGAGATCGCTTCGTCGAGGTTCTGGCGCAGATCGGCAATGGCTTGCGTCAGTTCGCCGCGCGCATGATCGGCGTTCTGAAGCAACGTGCCTTCGATCTCCGTCAGGCTGCGCTGCAGTTGCTCAAGGCGCTGGGCGTGATCGTTGGTGCCCTCGGAGATGGCGGCCTGCGCTTCGACAAGGTGTTGGTGCAGCCGGTCCAGTGACGTTCCGGATTGCAGGATCGTCTCGGAGAGTGCCTGACCGCTCGTCGACGAGTCCGCAAGCTTGCCACGGACCTCATCTATCATGCTGTTGATCCGGCCGAGTTGCTCTTCGGAATGGCTGAGTGCCTGGGGCAGTTCGTGCTGCGCCTGACCGGAGCTGGCGCGCAGCAGGTCGAGCAGGCGCAGACTGTCGTCCGTGAGCTTGGAAACATCGCCATCGGCCGCCGATAGCGCGGCGCGGCTCGCAGCCAGGTTCTCAGCCAAGCCGTGCAGCGACGTCGAAAGACGCCCTTCGGCATCGGCGCTTTGCGTTGCGATGGAGCGCAGCCGCGCGTCGAACTGTTCGAGCTGCGAGGTCACGCTGCGCGCGCGCTCGCTCAGCGCCTCGGCCTGGTGACGATGCCCTTCGAGCCGTTCGGCCACGGCGTTGTCGAGTTCGACCAGCATGTGCTCGATATGGGCCAGTGCATGGCGCTCCTGTTCGAGCTGGCGCTGGTGGCGTTCGCTCGCTTCGCTGGCGAACTGGCCGTCGCGGTCCTTCAGACGCGCAAAGGCGGCGTCGGCCTGCGCGCAGACTTCGGAGAAGCGATCAGAGAAGGTGGCGAGCACGGTCTGCTGGGCGGAGGAAATCCGGTCTTCGGTGCGAGCCGCGTCCGTTCCGAGGGCCTCGATGCGCTGGGAGAGCTGATCGAGCGTGGTTTCATGCGCCGCGACGAGCAGGTCGTGCGCGGTCTCATGCTCGGCCTTGAGTGTCTCGAAGCTGTCCTGAACGCTGCGGGTGGCCTGGCCTTGGGCATCCGTGATGCTGCGACCGACCACGCCGCATTCCTCGCGCAGCGCGGAAAGACGTGCGCGCAGCGAGGTGAGGGTGGCTGCCTCGCTCTCGTCCAGCTGTTCACGGGTCTGGTGGAGCTCGCTTTGCAGGGCGGCCGAGCGGGTACGGATCGCAGCGAGTGCGTCGGTTTCGTGGCGCTCAAGTTCGCTCCGGAATTCCTGGCCCTTTTCGGCCAGGGCTTCGAAGCGCTGGCGGGCAAGGACTTCCAGATCCTCGCACTGGCCGGCGAACTGGGCGAGCGCGGCATCGACCGCGGTGCGCACGGAGGCAATCTGGCGTTCGTTCGCCTGCCCGAATTCGTTCAGGCGATGGAAGCCGGCGATCATGTCCTCGATCTGGGAGCGGGCTGTCCGCCCCGCGTTACCGATGTTGCTGGTCACATCCTTGGCCGAGCTGGCGATCACGGGAAGCTGGCCGCGCAGCTTCTCCATGTTGTCCAAGGCCGTGGTGCTGACCGTGCCGATGGTTTCGAGGCGTTCGCCGTTCTCTTCGATGAGTTCCTGCAGCTTGCGGGCGTTGCCCGAGAGCCGCTCTGATGCCAAACGGCCCAGTGCTTCGAGATCACGCGACTGTGCCGCGACGAATTCGCGGGCAAGACTGAGTTCCCGATTGACGCTGAGAAGGCGGCGTTCGAGGCGCTCGCTTTCGAGCGAGAGAGTGCTCGCAATGTCCCCGAAGCGCTTGCCCTCACGCGTGGAATGGCGAAGGGCGAGCAGCCAGACGATGCCGATCAACAGCGGGGGAACACACCACTGGCTGATGAGGGCGGGAACTGCCGCGAGGGTGAAGTCCGCCTGGAAATAGGTCCAGTGGGCGGCGAGGAAGATGCCGCTCCACGCCAGGAGGCCGAGACCCGACAGGGCCGGGGCGATCCAGCTTCTAGAGCTTCGCGCGTCGCTGCTTTCGAGCGTCGCCGTGTCGTCGCCGATCCAGGCATCGTCCCAATCCGAAGCGGGGGCGGCGTCCTCCGCTTCGCTGGAGGGCGCAAGCGCATCGCGTAGCCGGGTGGGGTCGTCGGCCTTGGCCTGCGTGGCGCTATCCTCGGTGGAGGCACCGCCGAACGATATGATCCTGCTATCTCCAGACATCGCTCTACGATACCACGCCGGGGGTCTCAGGAAACCCCGGATTAAGACTTGGTTCGGTAATCTGGGGATATGGCGTATGAGACCGGAGCCTTGGAAGCAACGTTCGCAGCCGCGGCGGGAGGCGATCCCGAGCTGCTGGCACAGCTGCGCCAGTCCTATCGCGAAAGTGTTTCACGTCAGGTGGATCTCCTGGCGCGGTCCCGGTGCGATGGGAACTGGACGCTCGCGGCCACGCGTTTGCAGGGTCTCGCGGCAAGTTTCCATTCCGGCGATCTGCACGTTCTTGCGCTCGAGGCGCTGGATGCGGCTCCGGGCGAGCCGGCTGTTCTGCGGCGTCTTCGTGACTATTTGGAGCGTTTTCCCGATTCGTAAGGCCACCTGGCGCTTGGCACCCGGCGGCACGGGGCCTAGAAGGACGCCCTCGGTGGAGTGAGTGTTCTGCGCATAGCCTTGTTATCGATGACGGACCCAACCGGTGCCGGCCAGACCCCGCCGCGCGCCGGTCTGCGGGTGGCTGGAGCAAGTCTTGCCAGGCACCAGCTGGGTCTTGTCCTTGCCTTGAAGTGCCATCGCATCGTGTGCCTGGCCGCCGGCGGCTCGTCGGATGTTCAGGATCTGGAGCGCGCAGCCCAGGATGCGGGCGTGCAGTTCAGGATTGTTTCCGGCCCGCATGATGTCCCCGCCCAAGTGGGAGAAGCCGACGAACTGTTCGTCATTACCGACGGCTTGTTCGTTGATCCGGACGTGGCTCTCCCGCTCCTGGAAGACATTCGCAGCTGCGTCCTGGTGCAGCCCGTGGAAGGTGCCCGGACCGCTGGATACGAACGGATCGACCTCAATCGCTGCGCCGCGGGACTGATGCGATTGCCGGGAGGCGTGGTGGACAGACTGCGCGAGGTGCCCGAGGAAAGTGATACGATCTCGATCCTGACGCGCCTTGCCCTGCAAGCCGGTACGCCCATGCGCGATGTGCCGGCCGCTGTGTGCGGAGGCGCGAACTGGCGGCTTGTAACCTCCGAAGCCGACGCGATCGGCTTGGAGGAGGAGTGGCTGCACCGGCATTTCACGGCCGGTCGCGGACAGTCTCCGGGCAGGCTCCTGGCCCAGTATGGTGCCGTCGCGTTCGGAGCGACCCTTCTTCAGGTCGGCCGCGCGAGCAATGTCGTCAGTGCGGCGGCGCTGGTTCTTCTCGCTCTGGCGGGCCTGCTGGGATGGTTCGGCTTGCCGGGAGCTGGCTTTTTCGTGGCCGGTCTGACCTGGATCCTCATCGAGGGCGGGCGTAAGGTTCGGGCTGCCGAGCGCAGGCCGCTGGGCGAAGCTGTCCCGGCGATCGAGCGGGCGGACGCGATGGTATGGCTGGTCGATGTTGTTCTGGCCGGTCTCGTCCTGCTTGCGGCCGAGCGTTTGCCCGGTCAGGACATCCTGCACTGGCTCTATGTGCCGGCGTCGCTTTTTCTCGTCATCGCGCTGGCTCCAAGGATCCTGGAAGGATGGGCCGGGGCTCTCATCAGTGACCGCGCCGTGCTGGCCTTGCTTCTCGCTTTGGGCGCGACCTTCGGGCAGGTCCTCGGCGTCGTGCAGGTGCTCGCCCTGTCGATTCTCGTGGCCGAACTTGTCCTGGCGAAACGAGCGGGAGTATAACCTCGAATTAACCAAGGCCGGGTTAGGCACATGGCATGAACGACCAGGCAGCCTTCAGGGATGGGGCCCGTCAGCTGGAAAGCATGATGGGAGAGGAACTTGCGCGAGGCGATGCCTCGGCGCAAACGATGCTGCCCATTCTCAGACACCTCATAAGCGCCCAGGACAACTCGGTTTTCAGCGATGAGATCCTTGCGCGTGTTCGCGGCATGGTGGGCGATCTGGCGGGCCAGCTCATGGCTGCGCTCATGTCTTGCCGAAGCGATCCTGACTCGCTGGCAGATCAGGGGACGCAGACGGCCCTTCTGGGGCAGGCTCTCATCGACAATCCGCAACTGCTTACGCACCTGCACGGGCTCGCGCTTGAATGGCAGCTGACCGAGCGGCTCCAGGCACGCCATGCTCTCGACCCTGTCGTACCACCCTTGCTGCAGGCCCTGATTTCCTCGAACGACCCGGAAACCCAGGACACGGCCATGCGCTTCCTCGCCGCGCAGGCGCGGTGGGGGCAGGCGCAGCGTCGCATGCGCCTGCCGCTTGTCGAACTGCCGGGGGAACTTCTTCATGCCGTGCTGATGGCCCTGGTCCAGTTGGACGGCGCGAATCCGCGCTGGACAGCGGACTGTGAGCGCGCGGCTGCCGAAGTGCGTGCACGCTTCGATGAAGGGGCCTCCCGCATCGGGCTGGCCGCGCAGCTTATCCTGGCCCTTGGCGGGGGCGCACACGCGGCCCTGTCCGTCTGCAGCGCGGGACTGGCCCTTTTCCTGAGTGCGCTGGGTCTCGCATCGGGGCAGGAGCGCGATCACGTTATCTTCTCGACACATGAGGGGCAGATGGCCCGACTGGCCCTCTCGCTTCGGGCTGCCGGTCTGAAAACCGGGGCAATCGAGCAGGAGTTTCTGGCTTTGCATCCCGATGTCCTGCTTCCCGAAGGCTTTGGCAGTATTGGTGCGGACCGTGCGGCGGCCATTCTCAATTCGGTTGGGGGGCACGTCGATGCGTTCTGACGGCACCATTCTCGCGCGGGGGCAAAGCGATGCCCAGGACTGCCTGCTGAGCGCCGACGAGCCGCTGGCCGGTCTGCACCTTCGTTGCGGCGGACAGCTGCCGGGGCCCATCGCCGTTCCCGAATTGATGGAGCTGGTGCGCAAGGCCAGGCGCTATGGCTTTCGCCTGGCCCGCGCCGTGTCGGCGCATGATGGCGGCGAGATCGTCACGGCCTGGGTCGAAGCCGAGCCGCGCGATGGTGGGCAGGGCTGCGATATCCGCATTCGCAATTGGCGCAGCGCGCCCCAGCCTTCCGAGGATTCCACGGCGAGCGAGGCGCGGAGAGCCGCGACAGACCGTCATCTGGCCGAGCTGACGGCCCGCCTGGACGCCGGGCAGCGTATTCTTGCCGTGGAGACGGAAAGCGCGGAATTGCGCGAACTCGCCGCGGCCATGGAGAACGGCATCGGACGGCTCTGGACCGATTTCCTGCCCCCTGAAAATGTGACCCACCATCAACCACTTCACTGGCGGCTGCTCGATGGCAGCCGGGTGATCGTGCCCGCCTCTTCGCGCCCATTTCAGGTGCGCCTGCTTCCGGCGATGCAACCGGGTTTCGATCCGGCGGGCTTCGAACTCCTGCTGGTTTCGGATGTTCCGGCTCCCACGGCAGCGGCTTCGGTGGGAGGCGCGGCCCTGCCGAGCAATCGGCGTGGGCTGGTCGGGCAGGAACTGGCCCCGGTCTTGCGCCAGCCCATTGCCCGTATCATTGCCAATGCCGAGACCATTCGCACGCGCATGGCGGGTCCCTTGCCCGATGCGTACGCGGGCTATGCCAGTGAGATCTCGAGCGCGGGGCAGCTTCTGCTCGACCTGCTCGACGATCTTTCGGACCTCGAAGTCGTCGAATCCCGCGACTTCCAGACCGCGCCGGACCAGATCGACCTGGGCGAAGTCTCGCGCCAGGCGGCGGGCATCCTCAATGTACGAGCGCGGGAAAAGAGTATCGCCCTGATCGCGCCCGAACCCGGCGAGACACTGCCTGCCATCGCGGAATTCCGGCGGGTTCTGCAGGTGCTTTTGAACCTGATCGGCAATGCGATCCGTTATTCCCCGGAAGGCTCGCAGATCTGGATACGACTGGAAGGCGACGGGGCGAACGCCCAGGTCATCGTGGCCGACGAGGGGCCGGGTATCTCGCCCGAGCAGCAGGCGCGCGTGTTCGACAAGTTCGAGCGTCTGGGGCGCGTGGGCGATGGGGGGGTCGGGCCTTGGCTTGTTCATCTCACGCCGCCTCGCCCGGGCCATGGGTGGCGATCTCACGGTCGAGAGCGAACCGGGGCGCGGCGCGCGCTTCATTCTGACCGTGCCCGCAGATCCCGACGCGCGCTGACGGCGCTGCTGCACGAAGTTGGGCTGACCGGAGCCGCGCGCTCTTCCACAAAAAGTATGAAAGCAACGAAAAAGGCCCCCGCTTTCGCGGAGGCCTCTTCGTTCAGATGGTCAGATCCTGACCGCCTGCTCAACGCTGGCTGAGCGGCACGTAGTCGCGCTGCGTCGGGCCGGTGTAGAGCTGACGCGGACGGCCGATGCGCTGGCCGGGATCCGAGATCATTTCGTTCCACTGCGCAACCCAGCCCACGGTGCGGGCAAGGGCGAAGAGCACGGTGAACATGTCGGTCGGGAAGCCGATCGCCGAAAGTACGACGCCCGAGTAGAAGTCTACGTTGGGGAAGAGCTTCTTCTCGATGAAGTACGGGTCGTTGAGGGCGATTTCCTCGAGGCGCATGGCGGTCTCGAAGAGCGGGTCCTGAACGTTGAGCGCTTCGAAGACTTCGCGCACGGTCGACTGCATGACCGTCGCACGCGGGTCGTAGTTCTTGTAGACGCGGTGACCGAAGCCCATGAGACGGAACGGATCGTTCTTGTCCTTGGCGCGCTCGATGTAGTGCGGAATACGGTCGGGAGTGCCGATTTCGCGCAGCATGTTGAGGCACGCTTCGTTTGCGCCGCCGTGGGCCGGGCCCCAGAGGCAGGCGATGCCGGCCGCGATGCACGCGAACGGGTTGGCGCCCGACGAACCGGCGAGACGCACGGTCGAGGTCGAGGCGTTCTGCTCGTGGTCGGCGTGCAGGATAAAGATGCGGTCCATCGCCTTTTCAACGGCGGGGATCACTTCATATTCCTCGGCGGGAACGCCGAAGGTCATGCGCAGGAAGTTGCCCGTGTAGGACAGGTTGTTGTCCGGGTAGAGCATCGGCTGACCGACCGAGTACTTGTAGGCAGCGGCCGCAATCGTCGGCATCTTCGCGATCAGGCGATGGCTGGCGATCTTGCGCTGTTCGGGGTCGGTGATGTCGGTCGAGTCGTGGTAGAAAGCCGACAGGGCGCCGACGATACCGCACATGATGGCCATCGGGTGCGCGTCACGGCGGAAGCCCTGGTAGAAGTGACGCAGCTGCTCGTGGATCATCGTGTGACGGCTGATCGTGTACTCGAAGTTCGAGAGCTCGTCCTGGCTCGGCAGTTCGCCGTTCAGCAGCAGGTAGCTGACTTCCATGAACGAGGAGCTCTCGGCGAGCTGGCCGATCGGGTAGCCGCGGTGCAGCAGGACGCCCTCGCCACCGTCGATGTAGGTCAGCGCGGATTCGCAGCTTGCCGTCGACGTGAAGCCGGGGTCGAAGGTGAACTTACCGGTCTGGCCGTAGAGCTTGCGGATGTCGATGACTTCCGGGCCCACGCTGCCCTTGAGGACGGGGTATTCCAAATCCGCGCCGTCCGCGCTCAGTTTAACCTGATCACCCACCAGTTCTTACTCCTTATGCTTGTGTCTCGGTATGCTCCCCGGCCTGCGCTGCGATGCGCGCGAGACTTTCGTCCCGGCCAAGAAGTACCAATACGTCAAAAATCCCTGGCGACGTTGTCTGACCCGTCAGGGCCGCCCGCAGGGGTTGTGCGAGCTTGCCGAGGCCCAGTTCGAGCTCTGCGGCCATTGCCTTCAGGTTGGCTTCCAAAGCCTCAAGGGTCCATTCGGGCTCCCCGCTCAGACGCTCGTGGATCGCGGCCAGACGCTCACGCGCCTCGTCGGTCAGGAGCTTCTGCGCCTTCTCGGTCATAGTGAGAGGACGTTTGGCAAAAAGGAAAACAGCGCCTTCTGCAAGATCGTTGAGGTCCTTCGCGCGGACCTTCAGTTCGGCCATGGCGCGTGCCAGCAGGGCCTTGTCGGCGTCCGGGTATCCGGCAGCGACAAGCCGTAGCAGAACGAGATCGGCGAGATATTCGTCGCTCGCTTCGCGCAGGTAGTGACCGTTGAGATTTTGCAGCTTCGCGAGGTCGAACCGCGAGGCGCCCTTGTTGACATTGGTGATGTCGAACCATTCGACAGCCTGCTCACGGCTGATGATTTCTTCATCGCCGTGGCCCCATCCGAGGCGCAGCAGGTAGTTGAAGACCGCGTCGGGCAGGAGGCCCATCTCGTCGCGGTAGGCATCGACGCCGAGCGCACCGTGGCGCTTGGAAAGCTTGGCGCCATCAGCGCCGTGGATGAGCGGAATGTGGGCGTAGACAGGGTCTTCCCAGCCACCCTCGATCTCGTCCATCGCGCGCAGGATCACCAGCTGGCGAAACGCGTTGTTGATATGATCATCGCCGCGGATGACGTGGGTAACGCCCATGTCGCGGTCATCGACAACCACGGCCAGCATGTAGGTCGGCGTGCCGTCCGAGCGCAGGATGATGAAGTCGTCGAGTTCGCGGTTCTGAACCGTGATCGGGCCCTGGACCTGGTCATCGATGGTGGTCTCGCCCTCGCGCGGCGCCTTGACGCGCACCACGTAGGGTTGATCATCCGGCCACTGCGAAGCGTCGGCATCGCGCCACTCGCTGTCGAGGCGGAAAGGACGTCGCTCATCCTGTGCTTTCTGCCGGCGTTCCGCGAGCTGTTCGCTGGTCAGGTAGCAGCGATAGGCCTGTCCGGCCTCCAGCAGCTTCGCGGCGACTTCGGCGTGACGCTCGGAACGGGCGAACTGGAACACGGGTTCCTCATCACCATTCAGTCCCAGCCAGGAAAGACCGTCGAAGATGGCCTCGATCGCGGCATCGGTCGAGCGGGCACGGTCGGTGTCCTCGATGCGCAGAAGATACTTGCCACCGTGGTGGCGGGCAAAGAGCCAGTTGAACAGCGCGGTGCGGGCACCGCCGATATGCAGAAAGCCGGTCGGCGAGGGAGCAAAGCGCGTAACGACGGCCTTGGTGCCGCTCGATCCGCTCGTTGCACTTCCACTTGCCATTCCAATCACCTTCTGTCCTATTCCGGTCATGGCGATCGAGGTCACCCGACCCGGTAAAATTGTGGGCCCGGACATCATGTCCGGAGACGCTGCATTGCGGGGTCGGCAATGGAACAGCGAACGCAACTTGTCGAGTGCTTTGGCGGCAATCGAAGGATTTCTTTCGCAATCGTGTCGTGATCCTGTCCCGTGGCTTTCCGTGGCTTTCGGGACCGGCATCGCGGCATGGTTTGCGCTTCCGAAGCCGTCCCAATGGGCAGGCCTCATTGCGTTGTGCTGTGCAGCAAGCTTGGCGACCCGAGTTTGCTGGCGGCGATGTGGTGCGTTTCAAACTGTCTCGCAAGCTTTTTTTTGGGTGCCCCTGATGGTGGCGGCGGGCTGCGTCCTGATCTGGGGCCGCTCCATGATGGTGGGAACACCTCCCATCGAGCGGCCTTTGTATGGAGCATTCACGGGGAGGGTGCTCGCGGTGGAGCCGCAATCGGCCCAATCGCGCCGCCGGTTGGTGGTCGCCACGCGCGACCAGGCAAGCGGGCGTGCTCTCAAGATCCGGCTCAACCTGCCGGATGAGCTGTCCGAGGGCGAATCTGTTCGACCGGCGCAGATCAGCGAGGGCAGTCTCATCCAGTTTGAGGCGCGGATCATGCCGCCGGCAGCGCCGCTGCTCCCGGGTGGTTATAATTTTGCAAGAACGGCCTGGTTTGCCGGACTTGCCGGTTCGGGAACGATCCTGAAGCCCGTCACCGTCCTGGAGCCAGCGGAAGGAGGGGAAGCGTCTTTGGCCCGAATACGCCGGGGACTGGCTGGCCATGTTCGTGAGCAGGTTGATGAGCGGGCGAATGGCATTGCGGTGGCGCTCGTGACCGGAGATCGGGGCGGCATCACGGCCGACGATGCGCAGGCCATGCGCGATTCCGGCCTCGCGCATCTGTTGGCCATAAGCGGGCTCCACGTGACGGCCGTAATTGGTCTGATCTATTTCCTGTCTGTGCGCACGCTCGCCTTGTGGCCCGCCTTGGCACTGCGAGTACGGTTGCCGGTATTGGCCTCCGGGCTCGCAGCGCTGGGGGGGATTGGCTATACGCTGCTGACCGGCGCGCAGGTGCCGACGGTTCGTTCGTGTATCGCGGCGCTGCTCGTGCTTGGTGCCCTGGCACTGGGGCGCGAGGCACTGTCCTTGCGAATTCTGGCAGTGGCGGCATTCGCCGTCATGCTTCTATGGCCTGAAGCTGTGGTGGGACCCAGCTTCCAGATGAGCTTTGCCGCTGTCCTTGCCATCGTGGCCTTGTCGACCTCTGCGCCCGTGCGCAATTTCCTCGGTCCGCGCGAGGAACCTGCCTGGATGCGCGGCGTGCGCTGGTTCGGCATGCTCATGCTGACCGGGCTGGTGATCGAGCTCGCCCTGATGCCGATTGCGTTGTTCCACTTTCACAAGGCCGGTCTCTACGGCTCCTTGGCCAATCTCGTCGCAATTCCGTTGACGACCTTTGTGATCATGCCCGGAGTGGTTCTGGCCCTGGCGGCCGATATCGTGTCCCTTGGTGCGCCGCTCTGGGCCGTCGTGGGATGGACCATCAATGCGGTGCTGGGACTGGCGCATTGGGTCTCGGCGCAGCCGGGGGCGGTGACGCTGGTGCCGGGCATGGGCGAGGTGGCCTTCACGTTGTTCCTTGCCGGAGGATTCTGGCTGGCCCTTTTGGTCGGAAAGGCGCGTCTACTGGGCGCTCTCCCCTGCGTCGTGGGCTCTCTTGTCCTCTATAATCAGGCACCGCCTGATCTGCTGATCGCCGGGGATGGCCGCAACGTAGGCGTTGTGGAGCGGACGGCCGGGCGTGATGCGCCAAGGCTGCTGCTGCTGCGCGACACGCGCAGTGACTATGTGCGTGACAATTTCCAGGAGAATGCGGGGCTGCGCGGGGAGGCGATCTACCTCCCCGATCATCCGGGCGCGCGCTGTAACGCCGATTTCTGTTCGATCACCTTGCAGATGCGGGAGCGTGCAGCGACCGTGTTGTTGTCGAGGAGCCGGGACATCGTACCCGAAAGAGAACTGGCCGCCGCCTGTGACCGGGCTGACATCGTGATTTCGGATCGCTGGCTGCCGCGGGCATGCCGGCCGCGCTGGTTCAAGGCTGACCGGGGGACGCTCAGCCAGACAGGAGGCCTGAGCGTTGATCTGTCGCGCGGCGCGGTGCGCAATGTCGCGCAGGGGCAGGGCAGGCATGGATGGTGGCGTGGACGGAAAGGACAGATGTCCCTGCAGGACCTCATCCCGCCCATGCCATCACCGTCGTCTCCGGATCGTTAGCGCGCGTGGCGCTGCGATCCGGTTGGCTCAGTGGAAGTAGCGACGCAGGAGGCCTGCGAGCTTGCCCTGCACCTTGATCTCGTCGGCCGCATAGATCTGCGGTTCATAGGCCGCGTTGGCCGGGTCGAGACGGATCATGCCGTTTTCACGGCGCAGGTACTTGAGCGTCGCTTCCTCGCCGCGCACGAGAGCGACCACGATTTCGCCATCGTTGGCGATTTCGGTGCGCTTCACGAGGGCGAAGTCGCCGTCGAGAATGCCCGCTTCGATCATCGAATCGCCTGAGACCTCCAGCGCATAGTGTTCACCCGCGCCCAGAAGCGCGGCGGGAACGGGCAGGATCGCCTGGTCCTCCAGCGCTTCGATCGGGACGCCCGCGGCGATGCGTCCGTGCAAGGGGATCTCGATCACATCGGGCGCCGATGCGGGAGCCGCGGCCTCGGGCTTGGTGAAAGGAATGACATTCGATCCGGCAGCAGGGGCCGCCTGGCCACCTTCGTCGGCGCGGCGCAGCACTTCGAGCGCGCGGGCGCGGTTGGGCAGGCGGCGAATGAAGCCGCGTTCCTCGAGCGCGGAGATCAGTCGGTGCACGCCCGACTTGGACTTGAGGTCCAGCGCGTCCTTCATTTCTTCGAAGCTGGGCGAAATGCCGGTTTCGTCAAGCCGGGTCTGGATGAACCGGAGCAATTCGTGCTGCTTGCGGGTCAACATGTTCGCTGCCTCTTTCCTGCGCGTGCCGCACACGGAAATTCGGCTTCCCGCGCATCAGCTGTTCTTCTTGATGTTCCACTTGTGAACATTTTGAGAACAATTAAGCAACAGAATTTCCCACGTCAAGCGATACCGCCATTCTGGAGTATGTAGATGCGCACGTTTGCGCCAGACGGTGTTTCCGGTCCGTTCGCAGGACGGTCGATAAGGACATTGCTCCCCGCCAACGCCCCCAGGGCGCCGCTGTCCTGAACGCGCACGGCCCGCACGCATTCTCCGTCCCACGTCCCGCGCAGGAACTCGCGGCGCGCACCTGTTGCGGGAAGGTCGCCCTCGAGCCGGGTGGTCACGGCCATGGGCGTGGGGTCGATCGCGCCCATCAGACGGCGCAGCAGCGGGAGCAGGAAGTGGTACCCCGTAACGAGCGCGGAGACCGGATTTCCGGGCAGCCCGATGATGATCTGGCGGCGCTGGGAGCGGGGGCGGGTGGCGACGAGGAGCGGCTTGCCGGGCTTGATCGCGATGCGCCAGAAGTCGAGCTTCGCGCCCCAGGCTTCGAGCGCGGGGCGGATGAGGTCGTGGTCGCCAACGGACGCGCCGCCGCTGGTGACGATGACGTCGGCATGGGCGGCCTCGTCGAAGGCGCCGAGCAGCGCGTCGAGCGTATCTCCGACCGGGCCGATGCGGCGTGTCTGGACTGCGAGCCCGGCGACCATTGCCTCCAGCATGGCGCCATTGCTCGCCGGAATCTGGTGCGTGGCGCAGTTCTCCGGGTCGGAGGAGAGCTCATCGCCGCTGTCGATGATCGCGACTTCGGGGGCGCGGAAGACGGGCAGGTGCCTGTGCCCGGCCGAGACGGCGAGCGCGATCTGCGCAGGGCCGATGCGGGTTCCGGCGGGAAGGACTTCCTTTCCGGTCACGAAGTCCGAGCCGAGGCGGCGCACGTGGCGATCCTGCGGGCTGGGGCCTGAGCCGGTGAGCGCGAGTGCATCGTCGCTGCGCGTGAGATCTTCCTGCACGATCACGGCGGCGGCGTCGCAAGGCAGCAGCGCGCCGGTCGAGATGCGCACCGCGTCACCGCGCGCCATGGTGCCGGTGAAGGGGTGCCCGGCGGCGCTTTCGCCCACGATGGTCCAGGGGCCGGCAAGATCGCCATCGGTGACCGCGTAGCCGTCCATCGCGGAAAGGTGCCCGGCGGGCTGGGTGCGGCGGGCGAGCAGCGGTTCTGCAAGATAGCGGCCGATGGCGCCTGTCATGTCGACATGCTCGCGGCGCATCGGATCGGCGAGAGCAAGGAGGCGGCGCTGTGCCTCTTCGAGCGGGATCGGGGGCGTCATGACGGGCGTGTCGGGAGAAGGCGCGGTGCTCATACCCACCCTTGCGCCTTCCAGTGGCCCGACTTGCCGCCCTGCTTCTCGACGAGGCGGATATCCGAGATGACCATGCCCTTATCGAGCGCCTTGGCCATGTCGTAGATCGTGACAAGCGCGATCGAGACGGCGGTGATCGCCTCCATCTCGATGCCGGTCTTGCCGGTGATCGAGGCGGTCGCGGTGGCGCGGATGGAGCCGGTGAACTCGTCCTCTTTCTCGAAGGTGAAATCGAGGTTCACCGCATCGAGGGGGAGGGGGTGGCACATCGGGATGAGATCGGCGGTCTTCTTGGCCGCGAGGATGCCTGCGATGCGCGCCGTTCCCAGCACGTCGCCCTTGGGGGCATCGCCGGCGCGCACGGCGTCGAGCGCCTCGCGGGTCATGGTGATCGTGCCGCTGGCCACCGCGAGGCGGCGGGTTTCGGCCTTGGCGCCGACATCGACCATGCGCGCGGTGCCGTCCGTGTCGATATGGCTAAGCGATGAGCTCACGAGAGGGGTCCTTGGCGCAAGGGGAAATGACAGGGAGGGGACATGAGGTTGACACAGTTGACACAGTCTAGGGGGCCAACTGTCCGGCCCCCTTCCTGCGGCATCTCGGCAAGGGTCGGGAAGGAGGCGCGAAGGGGCGTCATTGCGTGAGATCCTCGCAGATCGCGGCGGTGTAGGACAGCCCCTTTTCGCGCTCTTCAGGCGCCGGTCAGGAGGCGCCGGGTGGCGACCTCGACGTCGGCCTCGCGCATCAGGCTTTCGCCGACCAGGAAGGTGCGCGCGCCGCAGGCCGACAGGCGCACGAGGTCCTCGTGCCGGTTGATGCCGCTCTCGCTGACCAGGAGCGCGCCCTCGGGCGCAAGCGGGGCGAGCCGCTCGGTGATGCCGATGTCGGTGACAAAGCGCTTGAGGTCGCGGTTGTTGACGCCAATAAGCCTTGATTTCAAACGACTTGCACGTTCCATCTCGACTTCGTTGTGAACTTCGACAAGGCAGTCCATGCCGCGTTCGTGCGCGGCGGCCTCGATCTCGGCCATCTGCGTATCGTCCAGCGCGGCGACGATGATGAGGATCGCGTCGGCCCCGATCGCGCGGGCTTCGGCGACCTGCCAGGGGTCGATCATGAAGTCCTTGCGGATCACCGGCAGCGAAACCGCGGCGCGGGCCTCGACAAGGAAATCCTCATGCCCCTGGAAGTAGGGCGCGTCGGTAAGGATCGAGAGGCAGGCCGCGCCGCCCGCTTCATAGGCCTTCGCGTGTTCGGCGGGCCGGAAGTCGGGGCGGATGAGACCCTTGGAAGGGCTTGCCTTCTTGATCTCGGCGATGAGCGCGAAGCCACCTTGGGCCTTGGTACGCAGCGCCGCCTCGAAGCCGCGCGGCGCGCTCTGGAAGGAGGCCTGCGCGTCGAGTTCGTCCAGCGTCGAGAGGGTCTTGCGCACGGTCACTTCGCCGCGCTTGGTCTCGCAGATTTCGGTCAGCTTGTCGGACATGAGATTCCCTGTTGTCAGCCGCGCGGTTTGGTCGCGGCGATCCAGCAGTTGAGGAGGGCGTTGGCAAGGCCCTTGTCGATGGCCTCGGCGGCTTCCTCGACGCCTTCGGTCCAGCTCTCGACTTCGCCCGCGACCATCAGCGCGCCAGCTGCGTTGAGCAGCACGGCGTCGCGGTAGGCGCCGGGTTCACCCTGGAGCAGGTTCCGGAGGGCCTGCGCGTTGAAGGCCGGGTCTCCGCCGCGGATGGCCTCGACCGGGGCGCTCGACAGGCCAAGCTCGGCGGCGGTCACGCGCTTCATCGCGACGTCGCGGCCCGCAACGTCGGCGACTTCGTTGCCACCTGCGAGGCTGAGCTCGTCGAGGCCCTCGTCGCCCGAGACGACCATTGAGTGGACCGTGCCGAGCCGGGCCAGCGCCTCGGCGTAAATGGGGACATAGGCCGGACGGGCGATGCCGACCAGCTGGCGCGAGACGTTGGCCGGGTTGGCAAGCGGGCCCATCAGGTTGAAGATCGTGCGGCGCGCGATGGCCTTGCGGATCGGCATGATGCGGCCCATCGCGGGGTGGTGCTTGGCCGCAAAGAGAAAGCCGATGCCGATGTCCCGGAGGGTGTCCTCGGCGGTCTCGGCGGCGCGGTCGAGGTCGATGCCGAGCGCCTCCAGGGTGTCGGCCGCGCCCGCCTTGGAGCTGGCCGCGCGGTTGCCGTGCTTGGCGACCGGCACGTCGCAGGCCGCGACGACCAGGCTGACCGCGGTCGAGACGTTGAGCGTGTGGTGCCCGTCGCCGCCCGTCCCGCACACATCGATGGCGTTTTCGGGCGCGTCGATGGGAATCATGCGTTCGCGCATGGCGCGCGCCGCGCCCGCGATCTCGCTCGCCGTCTCGCCGCGTTCGGACAGGGCGACGAGGAAGTCCTTGACCACCTCATCGTCGACCTTGCCGTCGAGGATTGCGCCGAAGGCCTCGTGCGCCTCGTCCTCGGCAATGGCCCTGGCGGTATCGGGAAGCTGGGTGAGGGCGCTCACGCGCTCAACCTTTCGGGAAGCTTCGCCTCAATCCCGCAGATCGCGAGGAAGTTTGCGAGCATGGCGTGGCCGTGCTCGGTCGCAATGGATTCGGGGTGGAACTGCACGCCGTGGATGGGCAGGCTTTCGTGCGCGAAGCCCATGACGTGGCCGTCCTCGGAGCGGCAGTTGACCTTGAGGCAGGCGGGAATGTCCTCGACGATCAGCGAGTGGTAGCGCGTCGCCATGAAGGGCGAGGGGAGCCCCGCAAAGACGCCGGTGCCATCGTGCGTCATGGTCGAGGTCTTGCCGTGCATCAGACCGCCGCGCACGACCTTGCCGCCAAAGAACTGGCCGATCGACTGGTGGCCCAGGCACACGCCCAGGAGCGGCAGGCCCTTCTCGGCCGCCGCGCCGACGAGGTCGAGGCTGATGCCCGCCTCGTTCGGGGTGCAGGGGCCGGGCGAGACGAGAAAGCCCTTTGCGCCCGAGGCCAGCGCCTCTTCGACGGTGAGGCTGTCGTTGCGCACCACCTTCACCTCGGCGCCCAGTTCCATGACGTAATGGACCAGGTTCCAGGTGAAGCTGTCGTAATTGTCGATGACGAGGATCATGGGTTTGCCTTCTGGCCGTGCGCCGGTGCGCCTTGCGTCTGTGTGTCTTGCGCCTTCGCGCGTTTCTCGACGACGATCAAGGGGCCAAGCTCGGGTCCGGTGTCGAGGCGGCCATGCTCGGGGTCCCACAAGGAGGAGACCGAGCCGTCGAGGAAGAGCGCGTTGGCGCAGTGCAGGTCGTCGCGGAAATAGCGGGCGAGCTTGCCGAAGGAGACGGGCTCCTCGGCGATCACGAAGTGCGCGCGGCCCGTCGCATCGACGCCCACGCCGTTGCGCAGCTTGTGCGAGGTGCCGTCGGGATCGATGGCCGGGTGCAGCTTGCCGTCGATTACCAGCATCGGGCCCGACTGCGTGCCGAAGGCGGGGCGGTGCGTGACGTTCGCGGCGAAGTCGTCCGACGTCATCACCCGCCAGTGCCCCTCGGCATCGCCAAAGAAGACGCCGTTGGGCAGCAGGTGAAAGTTGCCCGGCCCCTCGTTGGTGTTGAGCGCGTGGAGGCGCTCGCCCTCCTCGACGTAATAGCCGATGGGCTGACCTGCGCTGTCGTACATGCCCGCATTCATCGCGAAGGCGACAGGGGCGCTGCCCTCGGGTCGGCTGACGGCGAGCTGGCTCAGCGTGCGGTAGGGTGCGCCGTTCTCGGGCGCGAGCACGGTGTGGATCGCGTGGCGTCCGGGGACGGCCGTACAGTGCACGAAGGCCGTGCCCTCGAAGCGTGCGCTTTCGCAGGCCGGTGGCGGCGGGGCCTCGGCGGGTTCGTCCGACGAGGCGCACGCGCCAAGCAGCAGCAGGGCCAGCGCAGCGGGGGCGAGAGCCGCCCGTGCGCGGTTCACTGCCCGAAGCCCGGTTCCCCGGCGATGCGGATCGCCTCGCGTGCGGCGGCGAAGAGCGCGCCCGACTTGTGGAGGCACTCGTTCTGTTCCGAGGTCGGGTCACTGTCGGCGACGATGCCTGCGCCAGCCTGGACGTGGAGCACCCCGTCCTTGAGCACGCCGGTGCGCAGGACAATGCACGAATCGAGCGAGCCGTCGGGCGAGAAGTACCCGACGCCGCCCGCGTAGGCGCCGCGCGTTTCCGGCTCCAGCTCGGCGATGATCTGGCAGGCACGGACCTTGGGCGCGCCCGAAACGGTGCCCGCCGGGAAACCGGCAAAGACCGCGTCGATGGCGTCGTGGGTCCTGGTGTCGAGCGTGCCGACCACGTTCGAGACGATGTGCATGACGTGGCTGTAGCGCTCGATGGTGTAGCTGTCGGTCACTTCGACCGAGCCCGCCGTGGAGACGCGGCCGACATCGTTGCGGCCAAGGTCGAGCAGCATGAGGTGCTCGGCGCGTTCCTTCTGGTCGTCGAGCAGGCTGATCTCGTTGGCCTTGTCCTCGGCCTCGGTCTTGCCGCGCGGGCGGGTGCCCGCGATCGGGCGGATGGTGACCTGCGGCTGGCCGTCCTCATCCTTGCGCACGCGCACGAGGATCTCCGGGCTCGAGCCGACGACGGCGAAGCCGGGCAGGTCGAGGAAGTAGAGGAAGGGCGAGGGGTTCACGCGGCGCAGCGCGCGGTAGAGCGCGAGCGGAGGCAGCGGGAATTCGCAGGTGAAGCGCTGCGCGAGCACGATCTGGAAGATGTCGCCCGCCGTGATGTAGTCCTTGGCGCGGGTGACCATCGCCTCGTATTCACCGGGCTTGAGGACCGGGGTCTGGACCGGCTCGGGAAGGTCGGTGAGGACGGGGCTGGCGGGCACCGGCTCGTTGAGGCGGCGCAGGGTCTCGGCGATGCGGTCCTCGGCGGCCTCGATGGCGCGGGCCGGGTCGGCCGCGCTCTCGGGCCAGAGCGGGGCGATGCAGAAGAGCTCATCGCCCAGGCTGTCGAAGACGAGCAGGATCGAGGGGCGCACGAAGAGCATGTCGGGCACGTCGAGTTCGCTCTGCGGCGCGCGCGGCAGCTTCTCGACAAGGCCGATGGTCTCGTAGCCGAAATAGCCGACCACGCAGGCGAGCGCGGGTGGGAGTTCGGCGGGAACGTCGATGCGGCAGCTTTCGACCAGTGCGCGCAGTTCGACCAGGCTGTCGCCCGGAAGAGGGGTGAAGGCTTCGGTGTCGCTCTTCCAGGTGCGGTTGATCTGGGCCTCGTGGCCCTGAGCGCGGAAGACCAGGTCCGGGTCGAGGCCGAGCAGGCTGTAGCGCCCGCGCTGGGCGCCGCCTTCGACCGATTCGAGCAGGAAGTCGCCGCGGCCGTCCTCGAACAGCTTGAGCGCGGCGCCCACCGGGGTCTGGGTGTCGGCCACGAGACGGCGCCAGACCAGCGCGGGCTTTCCGTTCGAGAGCCGCGTCTGGGCGTCGGTACGGATGGCATCGCTGCTGGTCTGGCGCTGTGTCGTCATGGTCCTGCTGGTTTCGTTATCGGATGGTGTGTCGAGGGACGGTAGTGGGGCGATCAGGCGCCGGGCTGGGTGGTGCCGCCCAGGCGCTCGCGCACGGCCTTGATGGTCGCGGCGTTCTTCTCGACCTTCATTTCCCCGGCGACGGCATGGCCGAGCGAGGTGACGAAGGCGTTGCCCATCTGGGCGCCCAGTTCCTGGCGGGCCTGCGCGATCATCTCGTCGGACTGAACCTTGCCGGCCTTGATGTCCTTGAGCTGGACCACGAACCATCCGCGCTCGCCGTCGGCCGACTGCACCTTCACGCTGTCCTTGGTCATGTGGAACATGAGCGAGACGGGCGGGGGCACCTGGCGGCCTTCCTGGAGCGCACGGCTGAGCGTCGCGCGCGACATGCCCAGCTCCTCGATCGGGGGCAGGCGCTTGCCCAGGTCCTTCATGGCCTGGGCCATGGTCTTGCCCCCGGCCATGGCCTTGCGCACCTTGAGCGCGGCGGCCTTGGCCGCCTTCGAACCGGCGTCGAGCGCCCAGGCCGACTTCACGTCGTCCTGGATGTCGTCGAACGGCGCGGGCGCGGAAGGAGTGATCTCGGTCACGTCGTAGATCACGAAGGGACGGTTCGCCTCGAAGTTCTGGCCCTGGCCCATCTGGGTGAGCTGGGGCTGCTCCTGCTGCATCTTGAAGACGGTGGCGAGAAGCGGCTGGAGGCCCTCATCGACGCTCTTGTCGATTTCGCCGTAGATGCGGCCATCGGCGGTGACGGGGCCGGTGGTCTCGACCTCGACGCCCAGCGACTTGGCAACTTCGGGCAGGCTCGCACCGTCGGCGAACTGGTCCTCGATGCCTTCGAGCTTGGCGGCGAACGCCTTGCGCTTCGCATCGGCTTCGAGCTCGGTAACGAGTTCGTCACGCGCGTCCGCGAGGGTGCGCGCAGGCTTGGTGCTTTCCTCCTCGACGCGCACGACGTGCCAGCCCAGCGCCGACTTGGCGGGAGCGGCAAGCTCGCCCACCTTGGCGGCGAAGACCGCATCGGAGACGGGCTTGGCGAACTGGTCGGTGAGGTCCTTGCGGCTGAAGAATTCCAGCTTGGCCGCCGAGAGACCCTTTTCGGTGGCGGCCGCTTCGAGCGTCTTGCCACCCTTGACGGCCGTGACGATGGCCTTGGCCGCGTCCTCGGTCGGCGCGATCACCTGGGTGATGCGGCGGTCATCCTTGGCGGCGTAGCGCGCGGCGTTGGCCTTGTAGGCCGCTTCGATCTGCGCGTCGGTGGGGGCGGCGGGCGCCGCCACCGAATCGATGGTGAACTGCGCGTAGCGCATCATGCGGCGCTCGGGCCGGATGAAGTTCTGGGTGTGGCCGTCGTAGAAGGCCTTGAGCGTCTTCGTGTCGGGCTCATCCTCGGGCACGAACAGCATCGAGGGCAGGGCCAGGACCGAGCCGCTGCGGGTCTCGTCGATCATCGCGGCGTAGCGCTTGGCCATGTAGGCGGGCATCTTTGCGCCGAACTGCGCCGGGCTGGCGAGCTGCTGGCCGACAAGGCCTTGCGCGATGTCTTCGCGCAGCGCCTTCTCGGAGAGGCCCTGCTGGGCGAGCGCCTGGCGAAAGGTGTTCTGGTCGAACTTGCCGTCGACGCCCTGGAACGCGGCGATCTGCGCGATCTCGCTGTCGACCAGGCGGTCCCCGGCGACGATCCCGTGCTCCTTGCCGAAGGCGAAGAAGGCGGTGCGCTGGACCAGCTCGTCGAGGATCGTGTCGAGCCCGCCCTGCGCGAGCAGCTGGCTCATCGAGGCCTGCGGGTTGTTCTGCTGAACGCGGCGCAGCGCGGAGTTCGCGCCCTGTGCCAGTTCATTGGCGTCGATGGTTTCGTCGCCGACGCTGGCCACGGTGTTGGCATCGCCTGCGTTGCCCGCACCCTGGATGCCGGCGATGTCGCCGCTGGCGAAGGCGAGGGCGATGACGCCGAGCACGACCAGCGCGATGGCCGCGCCGATCTTGGACTTGATGAACGATCTGAAGAAGCTGAGCATGTCCTGTCCGGCCGTTGACTGAGCGGTCTGTGAAGCGCTCCTGCCCGGGGCCACCTGCCGGGGCAGGGGCCTTCATGCAGGAGGCGGGAAATGGCGCAGGCTTTAGGGGGGCTTTCGCCGTCCTGCAATGGCATCGCATCGCTTTGCGCCCGATTCCTGTGGTTTCGGACGCGCGGGTGCGGTGCGACAGAGCCCCGTGGTGGCGCGGCCTTGATGAATAGGGGCTTGCTTGCTCGTTCGTGCGAATATTCCGGGGGCTCGTTTCCGGCGCGTGCAGTCGTGGCTCCTGGGCGGTCCCGAATTGGGCGCAGTGGAAAGAGAAGTCTCCCCCGGCTTTGACAAATCCGCTAGTGCTGGCCTAGCAGCGCCCCGCTACAACGGCGTTCCGATTCCCCTGTCTGCGGGATTCGCTCGGTGTGTCGTCGATTTGATCAAGGGACCAAGATGGCCGGATTGCCTTACATCGTCGGAAACTGGAAAATGAACGGCACGCGCGCGATGCTGAACGAAGTGCGCGCGATCGACCGTGCCGCGGGACGTTTCCCCAGGGTTCAGGTGGCCGTCGCGCCGCCCGCGACGCTTATCTACCGTACACGCGATGCCGCTGAAATCATTGGCGTTGGTGGCCAGGACTGCCACATCCAGGAGAGCGGCGCCTTCACCGGTGACATCTCCGCCCCGATGCTCAAGGACGCCGGTGCCGACTTCACCATCGTCGGCCACTCCGAACGCCGCACGCTGCATGGCGAAAGCGACGCGGACGTGCAGGCCAAGGCGGACGCGGCCATCGCCGCGGGCCTGGGCGTCATCCTGTGTGTGGGCGAAAGCGAAGCGCAGCGCGATGCAGGCGAGGCGGAAAGCGTCGTCGCGGCCCAGGTCGCCGCTTCGTGCCCGCAGGGCGAACAGGCGCCCGAAAAGTTTTCCGTGGCCTACGAGCCAATCTGGGCGATCGGCACGGGCCGCGTTCCCTCGGTCGAGGATGTCGCGGCGATGCACCGCGCGATCCGCGCCAAGCTGGTCGAGCTCTACGGTGAGAGCGGCACGGGCGTGCGCATCCTCTACGGCGGTTCGGTCAAGGCCGAGAACGCCGCCGAGCTGCTTTCGGTCCCCGAGGTGGGCGGTGCGCTCGTCGGCGGGGCGAGCCTGAGCGCGGAGAGCTTCCTCTCCATCGTTGGCGCGGCCGCCACGCTGGCCGCCGACTGAGCCGTAGGTGACGAAGTAAGCGCCTGATCTTCCGGTACTTGCTCGCGCCCGCGCGTGGACAAGGCCGGGTGAGGGCGGCAGGGTCGTCGTGTCTGCGCGGCGCTGCATGTCGAATCCCGTGTCCGGGCCGGGTTGCGTTCGGGGGGCGTTGCGCTTATCTGCGCCGCTTGTGATTGCGGTCTGTGATCTTGTTTGCAGGCCCGTTGAGAAGAGCTGAGATCGAGCTGATGTTTGTTTTCCTGACCGTCGTCCAGGCGCTGGTAGCTGCCGCCCTGGTCGGTGTTATCCTGGTTCAGAAGTCCGAGGGCGGTGGCCTTGGCGTCGGCGGCGGGGGCAACCCCGGCGGCCTGATGTCGGCGCGCGGCGCGGCCGATTTCCTGACCCGGGCAACCTCGATCCTCGCCGGTCTCTTCGTGGTTCTCAGCATTCTTCTTGCCGCGATGGCGGTCGACGCCAACAGCGTCGGCGATATCGATACCTCGCTGCAGCGTGGCGGTGAACCGGCGGCTCAGGAAGCCCCGGCGGACCCGCTCGCCGGCTCGGCTGGTGGCGAATCGGAGGCGGGCGCCGCAGCGGCCCCCGCGAACGACGATCCGCTCGCCGGAGCCGCGCAGCAGTAAGAGCTTCGCGAAGGCGGGTTCGGATCGGAAAGTCCGGAGCCGTCTCGAAACAGCATTGTAACCGAAATGCCGTCTGGCGCAGTCAGGCGGCATTTTATTGAGTTTGACCTGTGGATTCGGGTTCTTGGCGCTTGCGCTGAACCCCCCACGCAATTTAAGGCCCAATTCCCATGGCGCGGCACATCTTCATCACCGGCGGCGTGGTCTCCTCGCTTGGCAAGGGCCTCATGGCCGCCAGCCTGGCCGCGTTGCTGCAGGCCCGTGGGTTCCGAGTGCGAATCCGCAAGTTCGACCCCTATCTCAACGTCGACCCGGGCACGATGAGCCCGTACCAGCACGGCGAGGTCTTCGTGACCGACGACGGTGCGGAAGCCGACCTTGACCTTGGCCACTACGAACGCTTCACCGGCGTCTCGGCGCACCAGGGCGACAACATCACCTCGGGCCGCATCTACCAGGACATCATCGCCAAGGAGCGCCGCGGCGACTACCTCGGTGCCACCGTCCAGGTCATCCCGCACGTCACCGACGCGATCAAGAACTTCGCGCAGGCCGACACCGAGGACCTCGACTTCGTGCTGTGCGAAGTCGGCGGCACCGTGGGCGACATCGAGGGCCTGCCCTTCATCGAGGCGCTGCGCCAGATGCGCAACGAGCTGGGCCGCGAGAACACCTGTTTCGTGCACGTCACGCTGGTGCCCTACATTGCGGCGGCGGGTGAGCTGAAGACCAAGCCGACCCAGCACTCGGTGCGCGAGATGACCGGCCTTGGCATCCAGCCCGACATCCTTCTGTGCCGCTGCGAGCACGAACTGCCCGAGAGCGAGCGCGCCAAGATCGCGCTGTTCTGCAACGTGCGCCGCGAAGCCGTCATTCCTGCGCTCGACGCGCCCAACATCTACGCGGTGCCGCTCCAGTACCACGCCGAGGGTCTCGACGCCGAGGTGCTGCATCACTTCGGCCTCAATTCGCCCGCGCCGGAACTGTCGCGCTGGACCGGCATCGTCGATCGCTTCCAGAACCCGGAAGGCGAAGTCACCATCGGTGTCGTGGGCAAGTACGTCGGCCTGCCCGATGCCTACAAGTCGCTGAACGAGGCGCTCGTTCACGGCGGCATGGCCAACAAGGCCAAGGTCAAGATCAAGTGGCTCGACGCGGAAATCTTCGAGCAGTCCGATGCCGAGATCGCGCACGCGCTCGAGCCCATGCACGGCATTCTCGTGCCCGGCGGCTTCGGTGAGCGCGGGACCGAGGGCAAGATCGCGGCGGTGCGCTTCGCGCGCGAACGCAAGGTGCCCTTCTTCGGCATTTGCCTGGG
The DNA here is from genome assembly GCF_000813185.1 of Novosphingobium sp. MBES04. Lineage (NCBI taxonomy): Bacteria > Pseudomonadati > Pseudomonadota > Alphaproteobacteria > Sphingomonadales > Sphingomonadaceae > Novosphingobium > Novosphingobium sp. MBES04. The sequence goes on from NZ_DF850489.1 coordinate 861,821, forward strand.
TATGCAGATGGCCTGCATCGAGGGCGCGCGCGCGGCGGGCATCGCTGCGGCAAGTTCGACCGAGTTCGGCCCGACCGACGAGCCGGTGGTGGGCATCATCACCGAGTGGATGGGCAAGGAAGGCCTGGAAACCCGCGCCGAGGGCGGCGATCTGGGCGGCACCATGCGCCTTGGCGCCTACACCGCCAAGCTGGACGGAAACAGCCAGGTTTCCAGCATCTACGGCGGCGCGACCGAGATTTCCGAGCGCCACCGCCACCGCTACGAGGTCAACGGCAAGTACCGCGACGCGCTCGAAAAGGACGGCCTGATCTTCTCGGGCATGTCGCCCGATGGCCTGCTGCCCGAAATCGTCGAGCGTCCCGATCACCCGTTCTTCGTGGGCGTGCAGTTCCACCCCGAACTCAAGTCGCGTCCGTTTGAACCGCACCCGCTGTTCTCGGGCTTCGTGGCGGCCGCGCTCCAGCACTCGCGCCTGGTTTGAGCGCTTCGCCGCGCCTTGGCGTGGGTCTTGTCGGAAACGGCATGGCCGCGCGGGTGTTTCACGCACCCTACATTGCGGCCTACACCGGCCTTGACCTGCGCGCGGTGGTGAGCCGCCGGGCCGAGGCCGAGCTGCCTCTGCCCGGCCTCGCACGGGTGCCCGACATCGCCGATCTGCTGGACGATCCCGCGATCGACCTCGTCGTGATCGCCACTCCCAGCGCCACGCATGCGCAGCCGCGGGCCAGGCGCTGGACGCGGGCAAGCACGTCGTCGTCGACAAGCCCTTCACCCTCGATCTGGCGAGCGCGCAGGACCTTGTCGCGCGCGCAAAGAGGGCAAACCGCGTTGTCACCGCCTTCCACAACCGGCGCGGTGATGCCGATTTCCTCGCGATCGAGGCGGCCATTGCGGCAGGGCAGATCGGCCGCGTCGTCCACTTCGAATCCCACTTCGACCGCTTCCGCCCCCAGGTGCGCGAGCGCTGGCGCGAGGACGGCAGCGAAGGCTCGGGCGTGTGGTTCGATCTTGGTCCCCACCTTGTCGATCAGGCGCTGTGCCTGTTCGGTGCGCCCGAAGCCGTAAGCGCCGATATCGCAGCGCTGCGCGAGGGCGGCCGGTCGGACGACTACGCCCACGTCACGCTCCACTACCCGCAGATGCGCGCCATCCTTCATGCCGGAATGTGCGTGGCGGGCGGCGAGCCTCGCTTCCGTGTCCACGGCACGGGCGGATCGCTTCTCAAGAACGGCATCGACCCGCAGGAAGCCCAATCCGTTGCGGGCATGCGCCCCGGCGATCCCGAATGGGGCCGCGATCCCGAACCGCTGGTGCGCTTTGATGGCGAAGGTGCTCGCCATGAAACGGCTCTTCCGCGTGGGTGCCAGGAACGTTTCTACGAGGACGTCGCCGCCGCGTGCCGGGGCGAGAAGCCGGTCGCAGTGTCGGGTGAGGACATCGTCCTCGTCCAGGCGGTGATCGAAGCGGCGCGCACGGCGAGCCGGACCGGGCAGCGCGTGGCGCTGGCCGAGGTGCTGGAAGAGGCGGGTCGGAAGTAGGATTTGCCGAGGGCAATGTCCCTCGGACTCCCCGAACTGTCCAGCTCACGTCCCGCGCGCCACGCAGGCTAGGAAAGGCGACGCTGCCCATTCCGGGGTCAAGGGGCGATGGCCCCTTGGATCATTTCCTTCCTACCTTCCTGTTGCCTTTCCCGTCTTTTCACGAAACCTTGGGTGTTCGGGCACTCATCGTTGTGGGCCTGGCAAAGAGGGGGGAACACGTGGCTTTACCGCGTTCGCGCAAGCAGAAGCTGCACATCCTGGGCAGTCGCCTTCACAAATGGCTGGCAGTCTGTGTGGGGATCCAGGTCCTCCTGTGGATGGGCTCGGGCGCGATCATGTCCTGGCTCAAGATTGAACATGTGCGTTCCGAGCATGTCATCGCGCGCACGTCGCGGACGCTACCCGCCGATGCCCCGGTGCCCGCGTGGCTGGCGAACGACGGGGCGCTGGTTTCGGTCACGACGCGCGCGGTGAACGGACGCAGCGTCATCGAAGTGCGCCGCCGCGATGGCACCGCCGCTCTGCACGATCCGGTATCCGGTCGCCGACTTTCCCCGCTTTCCGCCCGCACGGCTTCCGAGATCGCACAGGGCGCGTGGAAGGGGGCGCCTACCGGAGTACAGGGCGTCTTGCCCGTGCGCGCGCCGGTCGGGACCGAGTACGGCGGGCCGTTTCCGGCCTGGCAGGTGACGTTCGCGGACCCGGATCGCACCCGGCTCTACATCGATGCGTCGAGCGGGGCCGTCCTGGCTGCGCGCAGCGATACCTGGCGCTTCTTCGACTTCGTGTGGGGCCTGCACATCATGGACTGGACCCTGCGTGATCGGATCAACAGCTGGTGGCTGTTCGTCTTTGCGCTGGGCGGCACGGCCATCGCGCTTTCGGGTTTCGTGCTTCTGGCGAACCGTTTTCCGCGCCTGCCTCGTCCCCGCAAGCGGCGCTAAGTCGCTGAGCTTGCTCTTGCTCCGCCGCTCGCTAGCATGGGGGCATGGCAACCGGGCATCAAGGTGAGGGGCAGGGGGCGGACACGGCATGGCCCGAGGGCGTGATCGAAAGCGACGTTCCGGCCCGGCTCGACCGCCTGCCGTGGTCGCGCTTTCACTGGCTGGTGGTCTGCGCGCTGGGCATCACCTGGATTCTCGACGGGCTGGAAGTCACGCTGACCGGCTCGATTGCACCCGCCTTGCGCGAGAGCCCGGTGCTCGCCTTTTCCGCGCGCGAGATCGGGCTGGCCAACAGCCTGTATCTGGCGGGCGCGGTCACGGGCGCGCTGTTCTTCGGCTGGCTGACCGACCGGCTGGGCCGTAAGCGCCTCTTCACGCTCACGCTTCTGATCTATCTTCTCGCCACGGCGGGCACGGCTTTTACCTGGGACCTGCCGAGCTTTGCGCTCATGCGCTTTCTCACCGGCGCCGGGATCGGGGGGGAGTACAGCGCGATCAATTCGGCCATTCAGGAGCTGATCCCCGCGCGCCGCCGGGGCTGGACCGACCTTGTCATCAACGGCTCGTACTGGGTGGGGGCTGGCGTTGCGGGCGCGCTCTCGGTGGTGGTGCTCGACCCGCGTCTGTTTGCGCCCGATGTCGGCTGGCGCATTGCCTTCGGCTTCGGGGCGGTGACGGGGCTCATCGTGATCGCGCTGCGCCGCCATATTCCGGAAAGCCCGCGCTGGTTGCTCACTCACGGGCAGGGTGTCAAGGCCGAGGCCATCGTGGGCGAGATTGAGACGCGTACGCACGAACAGGGTCACACCCTTTACGGCGAGACCCCGAAGGCCCGTCTCAAGGCCCGCCGGGCCACGCCCTTGCGTGAGGTGTGGGAGGCGCTCTTTCGCACGTATCCGCGCCGCACCGCGCTCGGCCTTGTTCTGATGGCGGCGCAGGCCTTCCTCTACAACGCGATCTTCTTCACCTACGCCCTGATCCTGAGCGACTTCTACAGCGTGCCGTCGGACCGGGTGGGCTGGTACGTGCTGCCCTTCGCGGTGGGCAACGTGCTCGGGCCGCTGTTGCTGGGACCCTTGTTCGATAGCTGGGGGCGGCGTCCGATGATCGCGCTGACCTATGGCGTCTCGGGGCTTCTGCTTGCCGCGACGGGGCTCGCCTTCCGGCTCGAGATGCTCGATGCCACCACGCAGACCTTGTGCTGGAGCGTGACGTTCTTCTTCGCCTCGGCGGCCGCCTCCTCGGCCTATCTGACCGTGGCGGAGAGTTTTCCGCTCGAAGTGCGCGCGCTGGCCATTGCGGTGTTCTATGCGCTGGGAACCGGGATCGGCGGGGTCATGGCCCCCTGGCTCTTCGGTGTCCTCATCGAGAGCGGATCGCGCGCGGACGTGCTGGGCGGCTATCTCCTTGCCAGCGCGCTCATGCTGCTGGCTGCCTTCGTGGGCTGGCGCTTCGGGCTCGACAACGAGCGCAAGGCGCTGGAGGCCGTGGCGCGGCCCCTGTCCTGGCACGATGAGGACGGCAAGTAACTACGCGAAAAAGGGCGGCCCGCGTGTGCGGACCGCCCTGAATGGCATCATCGAATGGAAACGGCCTTAGGCCGCGGCGCTATCCGCGTCCTTGTTGGGCTCGCTCTCGATCACCTTGAGCTGGTTGCCGCCAATGGCGATCTTCTTGGGCTTCATTGCCTCGGGCACTTCGCGCACGAGGTCGATCACGAGGAGACCATCGGCCAGGTCCGCCGCGTCCACCCGCACGTAGTCGGCGAGTTCGAAGCGGCGATCGAAACCCCGCTGGGCAATGCCCATGTGCAGGTAGTCGCCATCCGCGCCCTCGTCGGGCTTGCGGCCCTTGACGATGAGCAGGTTGGCCTGCGCGGTGATGTCGATGTCCTCGGGCTTGAAGCCGGCCACGGCCAGCGTGATGCGGTAGGCATCCTCGCCGCGGCGTTCGATGTTGAAGGGCGGATACTTGTCGCCCGCGTTCACGCGGTGCTGGTTCTCGAGCATGTCGAAAAGACGGTCGAAACCGACCATGGAACGGCGATAGGGCGCAAAATCGATACGGTTCATGACAAAAATCCTCATCTGAGCAATCTTCGTGGGTGAAGCCCGGCTGCCCGGCGCTTCGTCAGGTGTGTCATCCCCTTTTGGCTGGGCCATGACACATGGAATTAGATATGATAGCCCCGCGCCAAATCAAGGGCCTGACACACGGCCCTTTCGTAAAATTTCAGGAGACACCCGCATGAGCCAGCCCAAGGTCGAGATCTACTCCAAGTGGGGCTGCCCCTATTGCGTGGCCGCCAAGGCTCTGTTCGACCAGAAGGGCGTGGCCTACGAGGAATACGACATCACCATGGGCGGCCCCAAGCGTGACGAGATGGAGGCGCGCGTGCCCGGCGCCCGCACGGTTCCCCAGATCCTCGTCGACGACAAGGCCTACGGCGGCTTCGACGATGTCAACGCGCTCGAGCGCGCGGGCAAGCTCGACGCCATCCTCGGCCTATGATCGGCTGACCCGATGCCCCGCGCTGCACTTTTCCAGATGACCAGCGGGATCGATCCCGCAGCCAACGCCGAGGCCATCGTCGGCGCCATCGCCGAGGCGCGCCGCGAAGGCGCGGCGATGCTCTTCACGCCCGAGATGTGCGGCCTGCTGGACCGCGACCGCAAACGTGGCGCTGTGCATGTCGTGGCCGAGGGCGAGAACCCGGTCCTCGCCGCCGCGCGCGAGGCGGCCGCACGCGAGGGCATCTGGGTGCACCTGGGCTCGCTCGCCGTGCAGGGCGATGACGCGGGTGAGGGCGGGGACGGGCGCTTTGCCAACCGTGCCTTCGTGATCGACGATACGGGTGCGGTGCGCGCACGCTACGACAAGATCCATATGTTCGACGTGGACCTGGCGACCGGAGAAAGCTGGCGCGAATCAAGCGCCTACGCGCCGGGCCGCGAGGTGGTGACGGTCGATACCCCGCTGGGGAGGCTTGGCCTCGCGATCTGCTACGACATCCGCTTTCCCGCGCTTTACGAGGCGCTGGGCCGGGCGAAGTGCGATCTCATCACCAATCCTGCGGCCTTTACCGTGCCGACCGGCCGTGCCCACTGGCACCTCCTGCAATGCGCGCGCGCGGTTGAGGCAAGCGCCTACATGGTCTCGGCCGCGCAGGTGGGCGAGCACGCGGACGGGCGCACGACTTATGGGCATTCGCTGGTGGTCGATCCCTGGGGCGAGATCCGCCTCGACATGGGCGGGGCGGACGATGGCGGGCATCCCGGCCTTGGCTTTGCCGAAATCGATCCGGCCCGGATCGCCGAAGTGCGCGCCCAACTCCCCAGCCTTGCCAACAGGCAGACCTTGCCAAGCCCTCTGTGATCGCCACATAGGCGTCACATGATTGTCTACGATCTGGAATGCCGCGGTGAGGGCCATCGCTTCGAGGGCTGGTTCAAGTCCTCGGACGATTTCGCGCGCCAGCAGGAGCGGGGCCTCGTCGCCTGTCCGTTCTGCGGCTCGGGTGATGTCGCCAAGGCGCCCCAGGCCGCCCGTCTCGCGCGCAAGGGCAACCAGAAGCCCGAACCCTCCCGTCCCGCCGCCAGGTCGCCCGAGCGTGGACCCGCGAGCGCGCCGCGTGAAGGCGGCGAACCTGTCGCGGTGGCCCCGGTTTCCTCGCACGAGTTGCCCCAGCAGACGGTGGAGATGATCCACAAGCTCGCCGAAATGCAGGCCAGGGCGCTCAAGGCCTCGCGCTATGTGGGCGAAAGCTTCGCCGAGAATGCACGCCAGATGCACTACGGCGAGCGCGCGGTGGAGCAGATCCACGGCGAAACCACGCTCGAGGACGCGCAGGAACTGATGGACGAGGGCATCTCGGTCGTCCCCCTCCCGTTCCCGATCGCCCCGCCGGACGAAACCAACTAGGGCGT
>NZ_DF850489.1:869361-940394 GCF_000813185.1 Novosphingobium sp. MBES04
GTTTACGCGCCCCGCACGCCATCCCCCGCTTGCCTAGCCGCCTTCCCGCCGCTAGGACGCCCTTGCGTGCGCCCATAGCTCAGCCGGATAGAGCACCAGATTCCTAATCTGGGGGCCAGTGGTTCGAATCCACTTGGGCGCACCAACATCTCTCTTTCTTCAAATCGCAGAACTTCGTTCGGGCGCTGCGGCGTGGCCCGCTTCTGGCGGGGGCGGGTCAGTTCGGGTTTTGCGGCGCTGGTGGGACCAGACGCTGTCGCGCGGGCCGTTGCGTGCGCGGCGGTGGGTGGCGCGTGCGGCGAGGGTGAGGCTGGCGGCGAGCGCGACGCTGACGGCATCGACAAGCGGTTGGCTCCAGGGATGCAGGTCGAGGAAGGCCAGGCTCGCCAGTGGGATGGTGAGAAGGGCGAGCGCGGCTGCGGGGAGGAGTTCGCGCGCGCCTCTTGCGGCGCCGCGCACCAGCGCCCAGGCGACGAACCCTGTAAAGACCACATAGTAGATGGCGCTGTGAATGCCCGCGGTGGCCTCGGTGCCGAGCGGTTTGGCCGCTGCGAGGGTCACCGCGATGCCCGCCACGCAGCCCAGCGGTACGCCCACGGTGAGCGCGCCCAGGGCTCGTGTCGCGCGGGTCTGCGTCACCGCACCGGCCTTGCGCTCGCGCTTGCGACGCGATTCCACCCAGAGCAGGTTGCCCGTGTAGAACAACATCGCGCCGGCCAGTCCCAGCAGGAAGTAGGACCAGCGGATCGGTGCTCCGCCGAAGCTGCCGAAGTGCAGCGCGAAGAAGCTGGTGATCGCGGCGCCCCATGCGTCCTGCAGGCCGGGCATGTAGGTCGTGTCGGTCAGCGCGCCGGTGACCGGATCGGCCTCGACCATGCCGAACGTGGGGCCGCGCAGGCCAAAACGTGGATCATGGCCGCTGAGGCGCGCCTGCGGCTGACCCTCGCGGCCCGTGTGGTAGGTGATCGCGCGGATGGTGAAGCCCGGCGCCTGGCTCTCGACACGCTGGACGAGCTCGGCCGGTGTGAGCAAGTCGGGACCCTGTCCGTTCGGGTTCGGCGGGGGCGGCGGTGCCATCTGCGCGCGCGGGGCGCCCCGGTCCATGAAGGCGGCACCCTGCAAATCGTAGAATTCGTCGTGGAAGGCGAAGACCACGGCGGTCAGGGCCATGACGATGTGGAAGGGCAGGCTGACGATGCCCAGCACGTTGTGGACATCGAGCCACATGCGCTTGGCGTTCTTGCCCACGCGCACCGCAAAGAAGTCCGAGACGAGGCTGGGCAGGAGCACGATCACGCCTGACACCAGCGCGATGAAGTAGAGCAGCGAGATCGCGCCCATGATCGGCATGGCGACCTCGTGCGCGAAGGGCAGGCCGACCTGCTGGTGCAGCCTGTCGATGAACTGCGCCACGGGCGAGGCGGCCTGCTTCTCGACCTCGAGCGTGCCGTCAGGCGCCAGCGCGGCGAGGAAGACCTGCGGATCACGTCGGCTGCCTTGCGGCCATGTGACGCGGGCCGGGTTTTCCGGGCCGGTTTCAAGGTGCACGTCGTACGAGCGTGCGGCTTCGGGATGGGCGGCGAGGACCGCCTCGACCAGTTCGGGCGCGCGCTCCAGCGGGACCGGGGCGGAGATCGAGGTGGGGGCCGAGGCCCAGCGCTGGATCGGCTCCTCGAACATGGTCACAGCGCCCGCGAAGAAGGCGATGAACAGGGCGAGGCCGGAGACGATGCCGACCCAGCCATGTATCTCCTTGTACATCCGTAGGATATCGGTGCGCACTTTCATGATAGGCTCCCCAGCGCGAACAGCGTGAGCCACACGGCTGCGGTGGCAAGGCCTAGCCAGAGCCAGGCGCGAAGGCCGCTGCGAAAGAGAAAGCACAGCGACAGGACGGCGCACCAGACCGGCGCGATGATCCACATCGTGAACTGGCCTTGCGGGGAAAAGAAGCTGTCGCGCACGCCCAGCAGGGCGGCGAGCAGCCCCGAGACACCAAGCGCGAGGGCGAGACCCAGGACGAGGCCGGCGGCGGTCTTGCCCGCCCAGTTCCGGCTGGTGAGAGGCGGGGTCATTTGGGAGCCTTTCGATCTCCGGCGCGCCAGGCGGCGGCAAGCGGGAGCAGCGACCAGACCAGCATGAGCGCGGTCAGCCAGATGAAGACGGAGGTGGTCGGGCCCGACCAGGTTAGCAGGTCAAGAAGGCCGAGTAGGGTGGCACCCCAGCCTGCCCAGAAGATCCCGCGCGCTGCAGGCTTGCCCGGGCGCAGCGCCTGGTTGGGCGCGGCGCGGTAGAGTAGCGCTGCGCCCAGCAGCGTCAGGACGAGGCCGGTGGGCAGGGCCAGTTCGGCCGGGAGCGTGGACCCCGTCATGGCCGGGCCTCCTGGAATGCGACGCGCACCGCCTGGCCGAGGCCCGGCAGCAGCGTGCCGCCATGGCTTTCACCCGAATAGACGCGGCTGTGGACCTCAAGATTCTCCACTGCGGCGAGCCGGTCGGCCAGTTCGCGGTGGGTCATCGCCATGGCCTGGCTGCGGGCGCGGAGGCTGTCCTGCTCGCGTTCCCCCACCTCGAGATGGAGCGTACGGGGCCCGGCCGCCGCGAGGCGCGCGGGAAGGCCGGCAAGGCCGCCCAGCAGGCTGCGCGCCCCGAACCAGAGCGAGGGGCTGGTCGCGACGTAGTTACGGAACAATTCCGGCTCGCCCAGCAGTGTGTCGAGCACGAAGAGAGCGCCGAAGCTGTGGCCCCACAGCGTCTGGCGCGCGGTATCGATACGGTAGCGGCCCGTAATGCGGGGCATGAGGTCGCCCGCGAGGAAGCGGCGGAAGGCAGGCGCGCCGCCGGTTGGATGGGCGACGGCGTCCGGCGGACCCTCGGGCGTGTAGTCGAAGCTGCGGCGCGCGAGCATGTAGTCCTCGTCCGGGTAGCCGATGGCAACGACGATGCCTTCGCATTGCCCTTCGTCGCGGCCGAAGCGGGCCAGGCGCTGTGCGGTCTCGACCGCGCTTGCAAAGGTCATGTCGCCATCGAGCAGGTAGAGCACGGGAAAGCCGCCCGGCGGTGCGGGGCGCCGGGGCACGTGGACATGGACGCGATAGCGCGCGCCCGTGCGCGAGGTCATCGCGAATGTGTCGCTGCCCTCGATGATGTAGGGCGCGGCCAGGAGCGGGGCGGGCGCGGCGAACGTCGCCAGAGCAAGTCCGGCCGTGAGCGCGCGTGCTCTGGAGCTTACCATGTGAACTGCACCCGCGCGGTCACCACGCGGCCCTGTCCGTAGTAGCACGAGGCGACCGAGGTGCAGGTGACGACATAGCGCGTGTCGGCCACGTTGCGCGCGTTGAGCGAGAGGCCGATGCCTTCCAGCGCCGCGTTCGCCTCGCCCAGATCATAGCGCAGCATGAGGTCGAACAGGGTGTAGTCCTGGATGCGGAAATCGGCGTTCATCGCATCGCCCCAGCTCTTGCCGGTGTAGCGCACGCCGCCCCCGAAGCCGAGCCCGGCCAGCGGACCGTTCGCGATGCGCTGGTTGACGAAGAGCGAAGCCATGTAGGCGGGCACCTGGGGCAGGCTCTTGCCGACGAGGTCCTCGTGGGTGTCCTGGGTCACGTCGGAATCGAGGTGGGTGGCGGACGCGATGACGGTCGTGCCTGACCCCAGCGAGGCACGGGCCTCCAGTTCGGCACCGCGAATGCGCGCCTCGCCGGCCTGGACCAGGCAGACATTGCCGTTGCCGCAGATCGTGCCGTCGGGATCGTTCGTCTGGACGTTCTGCTGGGTAATCTCGAAGACCCCCGCGGTGAGGTAGATGCCCGTGCCCGCCTGGTAGCGCAGGCCCGCCTCGAACTGCTCGCCGGTGGTGGGGCGGAAGGGCTGCTGGTCGAGCACGCTTTCAAGCGGCACGAGCTGCGGGATGAAGCTTTGTGAGTAGCTGAAGTAGGGTGCGAGGCCGTTGTCGAAGAGGTAGACCGCGCCCGCGCGCCAGGTGAATTTGCTGGCGTCGTAGTCGTTTTCGGTGTCGGTCAGGCGGTTGCGGGTGTGGTCGCTGGTCCAGTCGTGGCGCCCGCTGATGTTGAGGCGAAGGCGTCCCCATTCGACCTCGTCCTGCGCGTAGAGGCCGGTCTGCTCGCTCGTCCCGCGCCGTAGACCTGCGGGGCCATGTTCGCGGCGTAGTCCTGGCTGCCGCGCGGCTGGGGATCGAAGATGTCGTAGAGCGGATCGACCTGGCCCCGCGGCAGGCCGGGCAGGCTGACGAGGTCGCGGTCGTGGCTCCAGTCGGTGTGGAAGTAGTCCAGCCCGGCGAGAAGGGTGTGGGCAAGCGTGCCGGTGCGCCCGCGCCATTCCAGCTGGTTGTCGATGGCAAAGCCGTCGCTCGACCCGGCCGAGGCGATCGCGCGGCGTCCGATGGTCTGCCCGTCGATGCAGGCCGGGCCGTACTGTGGGACCGCGCTGCAGTCGGTCACCGTCCCGCCCGAGAGCACGGTCACCCGGTAGGCCGAGGTGATGTGGGTGTAGCGCAGGTTGTTGCGGAAGGTGAGGTTGTCAGCGATCTCGTGGCGGAAGAACGAGGCGGCAAGATACTGGTTGCGCGTGAAGTTGTTCCACGAAGGCTCGCCGATGTTGGCGTCGTTGGCGATATGGCCGCCGTTGGTGGGCGCATAGGTACCGAGTGCGGGCAGGAACTGGTAGGTCGCGCCGCCATCGTCGTGCTGGTACTGGCCCAAGAGGGTCCAACTGGTGGCCGAGGTGGGCTCCCAGGTCACGCTGGGCGAGACGTAGTAGCGGCTGTTCTCGACATCGTTGACCTGGCTGCCACCATGTTGGGCGAGGCCGACGAGGCGGGCGGACAGGCGTCCGTCCTCGTCCAGCGGGCCGCCGAAGTCCGCGCCCAGGCGGCCCGACCAGTTGCCAAGATCGGTGTAGCCCTGGGCCTGGAGCAGCACTTCGCCCTGGAAGCGGGAGGTGGGGCGCTTGGTGACGATGTTGACGATGCCGCCCGGCGCCGACTGGCCGTACAGCACGCCCGAAGGGCCTTTCAGGACCTCGATCTGCTGGAGGCCGAAGGTGTCGAAGCCGAAGCGGGTGAACTGGCCGCCCGTGGGCAGGCGCAGTCCGTCGACGAAGTTGTTGTTCGAGGAATAGCCACCCGCGCTGAAGCCGCGCACCGAGACCTCGTCGGTGCGGCTATCGATGCCCATGGGTTCGGCCTGGACACCGGCGGTGTAGGAGAGGGCATCGGCGATTGTCGTCGCCCCGCGCAGGTCCATTTCCTCGCGCGCGACGATCGAGACGCTCTGGGGGGCTTCGATGATGGGCGTGTCGGTCTTGGTGGTCGAGGTCGCGCTGGAAAGGCCCGTCGCGGTGACGATGATGCGCTTGCCCGTGTCCTCGGGCCCCAGATCATCTGGCCCCGGAGCGGGCGCGCCTTGCGCGGCGCACAGGCTGCTCCATCCGGCGCTGAGCAGCAGGCCGCCAATTGCGTACGTTCTCACGATGTCCCCTCATTCTCTCTGATCTATCGCGACTCCTTCTAATGCGAATCAGTCGCATTAGCAATGCTAAGTGGAGTTTTGGAAGGCGGAAGGGGGTGGGCATTGGCGGACGAAGGCGGTGGCCGTGCGGCCTGATCCGGTGGCGGGACGCTCGACGCAGGAGAGGGGGCACGAGGGTGCAAAGTTCGCGGACACAGCGTCTTGGGCCGCGCGCGGGAAGGAAGGAGACGTCTCCGAAAAAAAAAGGGGGGGTCCGAGGGCCATCGCCCTCGGGCTCCCCAGAATGTCGACGTCACCTTGAACGAGCAACGCAGGCTGAGAGCGCCGGGGTGGCCGAGTTTGGGGTCAAGGGGCGATGGCCCCTTGAAAGGGTCTGATCTTTTCTGACTCGCTCCGGTGGGCCGGCTCTACGCCTCAAACCTCGCCCGCCATGCGCGCGATGATCGGACAGTCGGGACGCGCATCGCCCGCGCAGCTCTCCGCCAGGTGGAGCAGGCTTTCGCGCATGTCGGACAGCGCCTTGGCCTTGCGGCCCAGTTCCTCGGCCTTGGCGAGCGCGAGCGCCTTGACCTCGGCGCTGGCGCGGTGGTCATCGCTCCACAGCGCCAGGAGCTCGCCGATCTCCTCGATGGCAAAGCCCAGATCGCGCGCGTTGGCAATGAAACGCAGCCGCGCGATGTCGGCGTGGGCGTAGTCGCGATACCCGCTGTCCCGGCGCGCGGGCGCCGGGATCAGGCCGATCTTCTCGTAGTGCCGGATCATGCGCTGCGAGACGCCCGTGCGCGCAGAGGCTTCCCCGATGTTCACAGCTTCGTCGCTTTCAGGCGCAGCGCGTTGCCGATCACACTGACCGAAGAGAGCGACATCGCCGCCGCCGCGATCACGGGGGAGAGCAGGATACCGAAATGCGGGTAGAGGACACCGGCGGCAACCGGCACGCCCAGAGCGTTGTAGCCGAAGGCGAAGAGGAGGTTCTGGCGGATGTTGGCCATGACCTTGCCGCTTAGCGTACGGGCCCGGGCAAGGCCGGTAAGATCGCCGGTCAGAAGCGTGATCCCCGCGCTCTCGATCGCGACATCGCTGCCCGATCCCATCGCGATGCCCACGTCCGCTGCGGCCAGCGCGGGGGCGTCGTTGACCCCGTCGCCAGCCATCGCGACCACCCGGCCTTCGGCACGCAGGCGTTCGACCACCTCGCTCTTGCGGTCGGGAAGGACTTCGGCCTCGACCTCGGTGATGCCGAGACGGCGGGCAATGGCCGTGGCGGTCGTCGCGTTGTCGCCGGTGAGCATGACCACGCGCAGTCCCTCTTCGCGCAGCGCGGCGAGGGCGTCGGACGTGCTCTCCTTCACCGTGTCGGCCAGCGCGAGAACGCCGCCAAGGTTCCCGTCAAGCGCGACGAAGATCGCGGTGGCGCCATCCTTGCGCAGGGCCTCGGCGGTCTCGGAGGCCGCAGCGGTCGCAATGCCGTTTTCCTTCAGGAAACCGGCCGAGCCAACAAGGACATGGCGTCCTTCCACCTGGCCTTGCGCGCCCTTGCCGGTGGGAAAGTCGGCCTCGGTCACCTCGCCCAGGGCCAGATCGCGGCGCTGGGCCTCGGCCACCACGGCGCGCGCGAGCGGGTGCTCCGACGCCTGTTCGAGCGCGGCAGCAAGGCGCAGCACATCGTCTTCGCCGTACCCGCCGAAGGTGCGGACCTGCGTTACCGAAGGGCGTCCCTCGGTGAGCGTGCCGGTCTTGTCGACGACCAGCGTGTCGACCTTTTCCATGCGTTCGAGCGCCTCGGCGTTCTTGACGAGGATGCCTTCCTGCGCGCCGCGCCCGATGCCGACCATGATCGACATGGGCGTGGCCAGGCCGAGCGCGCAGGGGCAGGCGATGATGAGGACCGCGACCGCGGCGAGCAGGGCATGGGTGGCGCGCGGTTCGGGGCCCCAGATCATCCAGGCGGCAAAGGCCAGCGCGGCGACGGCGAGGATCAGCGGTACGAACCAGCCCGCGACCTGGTCGGCAAGGCGCTGGATCGGCGCGCGTGAGCGCTGCGCCTGCGCGACCATCTGGACGATGCGCGCAAGGAGCGTGTCGCGTCCCAGCTTCTGCGCCTCCATGACCAGCGCGCCGCTGGAGTTGAGCGTGCCCCCGATCACCGCATCGCCCGCCTCGCGGGAGACCGGCATGGCTTCGCCCGTCACCATCGATTCGTCGAGCGAGGAGCGCCCCTCCAGGATCGTGCCGTCGACCGGGATCTTCTCGCCCGGGCGCACGCGCAGGCGGTCCCCGATCCTGAGCGCGTCCAGCGGCACGTCCTCTTCGCCCGTGTCGGTCATGCGCCGCGCGGTGCGCGGGGCCAGGCCCAGCAGCGCCTTCAGCGCGTCGGAGGTGCGCTCGCGCGCGCGCAGTTCGAGCACCTGGCCCAGCAGCACGAGGACGGTGATCACCGCGGCGGCCTCGAAATAGACCGGCACGGTGCCGTCCATGGTGCGCATGGCGGGCGGAAAAAGTCCGGGCGCGAGCGTCGCAATGATCGAATAGGCCCAGGCAACGCCGGTCCCGAGCGCGATCAGCGTGAACATGTTGAGATGGCGCGTGCGCACCGAGGCCACCGCGCGCGTGAAGAAGGGCCATCCCGCCCAGAGCACGACCGGGGTGGACAAGACGAGCTGGATCCACACCGAGACATGCATGGGGACGAGGCGGTGAAGCGCCGGGACGACATGGCCGCCCATCTCCAGCAGGAAAACGGGGAGAGCAAGCGCCAGCGCGACCTTGAAGCGGCGCGTCATGTCACGCATTTCCTCGCTCGGCCCGGCGTCGGGATCGACCATCTCGGCCTCGAGCGCCATGCCGCAGATGGGGCAGGCGCCGGGGTGATCCTGGCGCACGTCCGGGTGCATCGGGCAGGTCCAGATGGCGCCTTCGGGGACAGGCTCGTCGGCGCCTGCGCCCTCCAGCCAGCGGGCGGGATCGTCCTCGAACCGGGCCTGGCAGCGCGCGCTGCAGAAGTGGTAGGCCTGCCCTTCGTGTTCGGTATGGTGCGGGCTCGTCGCGGGATCGACCGTCATGCCGCAGACGGGATCGGTGACCGTGTGCGCCTCGTGTCCGCCTTGCGCGCTCTGCGGGGCTTGGTGATGGCAGTGCTGTTCGTCGTGCATCGCAGTCCCTCCTTGGACCCGCTTCCCATATAGGGTCTGACATCGTGTCAGGGTCAAGGGCGTGGCGCGCATCGGTGTTGTAATGATACAACATATCATGATAGGTGGCCTGCGTACTTATCTGGATCGCAGGATTTCCATGACCCCATCTTCCCGACCCGACACGCGCCTGCCCGTCACCGTCCTCTCCGGCTTCCTCGGCGCGGGCAAGACGACGCTGCTCAACCATGTCCTCTCCAACCGCGACGGGCGCCGTGTCGCCGTCATCGTCAACGACATGTCCGAGGTGAACATCGATGCCGATCTGGTGCGCGGGGGTGGAGCGGCGCTGTCGCGCAGTGAGGAAACGCTGGTCGAGATGACCAACGGCTGCATCTGCTGCACCTTGCGCGACGATCTCCTCCACGAAGTGCGCCGGCTCGCCGAGGAGGGGCGCTTTGATTACCTCCTGATCGAGAGCACGGGCATTTCCGAGCCGCTGCCCGTTGCCAGCACCTTCTCGTTCCGCGACGAGGGCGGGGCTGCGCTCGACGATGTCGCCCGGCTCGACACCATGGTGACCATGGTCGACGCGGTGAACCTTCTGGCCGACTATTCGAGCCAGGATTTCCTTGCCGACCGGGGCGAGAGTACGGGCGAGGAGGATACCCGCTCGCTGGTCGGCCTCCTGGTCGAGCAGATCGAATTTGCCGATGTCGTGCTCATCAACAAGGCCTCGTCGGTGAGTGCGCAGCATCTGGACGTGGTGCGCAAGCTCGTGCGCAGCCTCAATGCCGAGGCCCGGATCGAGATCTGCGATCATGGCCGGATCGAGGCGGGTACGATCCTCGACACCGGGCTCTACGACGAGGAACGTTCCGCGCAGCACCCGCTCTGGGCCAAGGAGCTCTATGGCTACGCGCAGCACCGCCCCGAGACCGAGGAATACGGGATCGAGAGCTTCGTCTACCGCGCACGCCAACCTTTCGACCCGGCGCGCTTCCACCGCTTCCTGACGGCTGACGGGCTCGATCACGTGGTACGTGCCAAGGGGCATTTCTGGTTGGCAACCCGGCCCGACTGGGTGGGTGAACTCGCCGTCGCGGGAAGCGAAACCGTAACCGCGCGCATGGGGCGCTGGTGGGACAGCGTGCCCCGGCACCTCTGGCCCGAGGACGCGCGGTTCGAGAGTTTCGTGCGCGCGCGCTGGGACCCGGTCTGGGGCGACCGGCGCCAGGAACTGGTCTTCATCGGCATCGGCATGGACGAGGCGCGCATCCGCCGCGCGCTCGAGGCTTGTCTGGTGCGCAGCGCAGCCTTTGCGCCTGAAGACTGGGCGGACCTGCCTGATCCCTTCCCGGCCTGGGCGCCCGTCGCGCAGGAGGCCCTGGCATGAGCGCGGCGGTCTGCGCCAACGCGCCCGAAGTCCTGACGCGCATTGCCGAGCCCGATGTCCACCTTGCGATCTGGGAGGCGGGCCGTCCGTCCCGCCTCGACTGGCTCGACACGCTGGACCTTGCGGGAATTTCGGACCTGTCCTTCCCCTGTGCGCTCACCGATCTGGACCGGGAGATCGGGGACGGGCTGGCCGAGGCGGGCTATCCCGACGGGGCAGAGAGGGACGTGCTGGGCGAGCTCATGGCGGATCTCGCGCGCCGGTTTGCCGCGATCATGGGGTGCGCTGAGGTCAAGGTCCGGCTGGAGGTCATCCGCACCGACGCCTGCCGCAAGTTCCACGCCGACTACGTGCCCGCGCGCCTTATCGCCACGCTCGCGGGACCCGGCACGCAGTGGATCGAGGCGGACAGGATCATTGAGGGCAATCCCGAGGAGATCCACCAGATGCGCGCCGGGGATGTGGGTCTGTTCAAGGGGCGTCTGCTCGCGCCCGAACCGGCGATCCTCCACCGCTCGGTCCCCCTGTCGGCCATCGGCGGTACGCGCTTGCTTCTCGTGCTCGATCCACTGGGCGTCGGGGGAGGGGACGGCATGAGCGGCGTGCTCTCCAGCCTCGATGGCCTGATCCCCGTCGCGGTCCTCACCGGGTTCCTGGGGAGCGGCAAGACGACGACGCTCAACGCCCTCGTACGCAGCCCCGAAATGGCGCGCGCGCTCGTCATCATCAACGAATTTGGCGAAGTCGGGCTCGACCACGATCTGGTCACGCAAGGGCACGAGGAGATGCAGGTCGAGATGATCGGCGGGTGCCTGTGCTGCACCATCCGTGGCGACCTCCTGGCGACCTTGCGCGATGCCCCCTGGCGTTTCGCGCGCGAGGGGCGCTGCTGGTTCGACAGGGTGGTGATCGAGACCACCGGCCTCGCCGATCCCGCGCCCATCCTCCACACGCTGATGCGCGACCACACGCTGGAGACGATCTACCGGCTCGACAGCGTGATCGCGACGGTCGATGCGGTGAACGGCGCGGCCACGCTCGAGCGGCAGGAGGAGGCGGTGTAGCAGGCGGCCATGGCGGACCGTATCCTGCTCACCAAGACCGACCTCGTCGCCGCGCCCGAGCGCGAAGCCCTGACCGCGCGGCTGCGGTCGCTGAACCCGGCGGCCCCGATCCTGGCCGCAGAGCACGGCGCGGTCGCGGCGCACGCGCTGTTCGGCGGCGGGGCCTTTGACCCGGCGGGCAAGAGCGCAGACGTGCAGGACTGGCTGCGCGCCGAAGCCTACGCGGACCACCACCACGACCATGCGCATGACCACGCGCACGCGCACGGGCATGACGTGAACCGCCACGGCGCCGACATCCGCGCGACCTGCCTCACCTTCGAGGAGCCGCTTGATCCCGAGACCTTCGAGCGCTGGATCGAGCTTCTGACCTGGATGCGCGGGGAGGATGTCCTGCGCATCAAGGGCATCCTCAACCTGCAGGGGCAGCCGGGGCCGGTGGTGGTCCACGGCGTCCAGCATGTCTTCCACCCGCCGGTCGTGCTGGACGAATGGCCGTCGGATGATCGGCGCACCCGGCTGGTCTTCATTGCGCGCGGGCTGGACGGCCCCGCGCTGGAAGAGACCTTCGCAATGGTGACGCCCGAGCCGGTGCCGGATGCGCCCGTGGACGTGGACGTGGACGTGGAGGAGGGCGGGGAGGCTCTCACTGCGGGAGGCTCGCTGACCGGCTGGACGCGTTAACGGCAGGCCGGGTTGTCGGCCTTGGCAAAGGTGAGGAAGGTCACGCTCGAAGGCGCGAGCGTGACCGAGCCTGACCGGCGAAGGCCGGCAAGGTCGGGCAGCGTATCGCCCGCGCCCAGTTCGAGCGGCGTGCCGTTGAGCGCGGCGTGCGCCGGATCGCGTTCGGCCTGCGTCAGGCTGCGCACCTCGGCCTCGCCGGACAGCGCAAGATCATGGGGCTGCGTGCGGTCGGGATTGATCGCGAGCACGCTGACCCCGCCGGCAACACCGCGCTGGCACTGGGCGTAGAGCCGCAGGCCGAACTTGGCATCGGCGCTCCCGGCATCCAGCACCCTCGTTCCCATCGTGCGCTTCCAGAGGAGCGCAGCCCAGTAGTTGGGGCGCGGCGCAAAGCTCTTCTCGTCGAGGAGCGCGTAGTCGCTGGCGGCCAGCGTGTTGTGCATGACGACCGAGACCCCCTGGCGCGCCGCGCGGGCGAGCTGGTCGACGAAACGGAAGGTGTCGGCAAAGGTCGCGGCCTGCGGGTTGCCGCCACACGCGGTCTCGGCGGTTTCGGTCAGCCAGAGCGGGGCGTCGGGCGCGATTTCGCGGCGCAGGGTTTTGGTCCTGGCGATGGCGTGGTCGATCATGCCCAGCCACGCAGCGCCTTGCGGATCGGGCTGCGGGCCCGCGCAGCGCTGGGAAATCTCGCCGTAGAAGTGGAACGAGACCACGTCCGGGCGCGCCGGTCCGTTCGGCACCATTTCACGGGTCGGCAGCGTCGTGATGAAGGCGGGAAGCGGGCTGCCGTCGCGGTATTCGAAGGCGCCGGGCGCCAGGACCCTGGTCTGGGGGGAGCGCGCCGCCAGCCAGTCGTGGAAACGGGTATAGTCGCGGCGGTAGTCGGCGCTCGTATAGCCCTTGGGCGGCTGGGTGCCGCCGATGAGGTTGGGCTCGTTGGCAAATTCGCTGGCCCAGATCTTGCCGCCCATCTCGTGGGTGGCGGCCAGCCAGCGCTCGGCGGCATCGCTCTGCCAGGCTCCGTTCTCATCGCGGGCGCGCGCTGGTGGGCATCGAGGTGACGATCCGGCCATCGACGGCCTTGGCAAAGTCGATTGCGCCGCGCCACTGCGCGCGGGTC
This sequence comes from Novosphingobium sp. MBES04, assembly GCF_000813185.1. Classification (NCBI taxonomy): domain Bacteria; kingdom Pseudomonadati; phylum Pseudomonadota; class Alphaproteobacteria; order Sphingomonadales; family Sphingomonadaceae; genus Novosphingobium; species Novosphingobium sp. MBES04. The sequence goes on from NZ_DF850489.1 coordinate 882,245, forward strand.
AGGACGGCATCGAAGCCTTCGGGCGCGGGCCCTTCGTGCGTCTCCTCGTCGCGGTAGGTCGTCGCGTTGGCCCAGGTTCCACTGTAGCGCAGGTAGACCGGCCCGAGAGCAGCGGCCAACATGCGCAGGCGCGGGTTGGAAAGGTCGATCGGCGGGCGGTACTCGTATTGGTCGGAAGGGTCGGCCTTGCCTTCGCGATAGGGCTTCCAGAAGCGCCCACCCGTCAGTTCCACCATCTCGACATTGTAGGAGAGGAAACGCGCGTCGACGGTCCCGATCTGCGCCAGTTTGCCCACGGCAAGGGCCGGCTCGGGCGCATCGGCCACAGCCGGAACTCCGCCGAACGCGGCGAAGAGCCCGGTCGTGAGAAGGATACGGCGCAGGTGCGTGGATACGCGAGAGCGGGCGGGCCGGGGCGGCTGCGAAGGAACGTGTGTCATGCACAGGGTCTAGGGGCGCGCGTGGATCGGGCGCAAGCAGAAATTTTTACATTGTAAAAAATAGTGCAGGGCACCCGTACGCCCATCTCCTTTGTGGTGCCAAAGCGTGCTAGGAGCGTGCCGATGACGACGACATCCTCCGATACCGCCCCTGCGCGCGCGGCGGCGTCCGCCAAGGGCGCGGCGCGGCGCGAGAAGATCCTGCGCGGGGTGATCGCGATCATTGGGCGTGACGGCTACCACCAGCAGTCGCTGCGTGAACTCGCCAAGCGCTGGAGATGGAGGCGCAGCACATCCTCTACTACTTTGCGAGCCGCGAGGATCTGCTGCGCAGCGTCATAGAACTGTGGGACAAGGACAGCCTCGCGAACGCCGATCCCGCCGCCTTGGCCGGGCCAAGCCTTGATCTCTACGTGGCGGCGGTCCGGCGCAGCAGCGCGGCGCCGGGCATGTCCTACCTCTATCTCTCGTTCGCGGCCGATGCGGTCGTGCCCACGCACCCGGGGCACCACTTCATTCGCGCCCGCCAGACACGTGTGCGCCGTGATCTTGCCGAGGCCATCCGCGCCGAACAGGCGGCAGGAACGATCGCGCCCGAGATCGATCCGCTGCGCGCCGCGCGCCAGCTTTCCGCGCTCTCCAACGGGCTTCAACTCCAGGCTCTGCTCGACCCGGATGGTGCGGACTGCGATCCGGCGGCTGAAGTCGCCGCGGCGGTGGCTCGCCTGCGCGGGGACGCCCCCTAGGCTCAGGATCGCGCGGTGGCAGGAGGGTTGGCACGCGCACGGTACTGGCTGGGCGTCATTCCGAACCAGCGGCGAAAGCGGCGGTTGAAGTCGGAGGCATCGCTCAGTCCCAGCTGTTCGGCGACGCTGCGAATGGCCAGGCCATTCTCGCGCAGAAGCGCCTCGCTGCGTTCCTGCAGGAGCGCGTCGACCAGCGCCTGAAAGCGCGTGTCTTCCCCCTTGAGGTGGCGGATCAGCGTACGCGCGGAAACGCCGAGCTCACCGGCCACCTGTTCGAGGCGGGGCACGCGGCCGGTGGAGGTCAGCAGGTCGCAGCAGGCGCCCCGGGTTCGGGCCGACCAGCCTTGCGTGGGCCGCGTGGGTCCCACTTCCGCCTCGCAGCGGGCAAGCGCTTGGGTCCAGACAGCGGGGTCGTGGGTCACGCTGGGGCAAAGGGCCAGGGCGCGCGGCAGGGTGATGGCATCGCGGGGGGCGGCGAATTCCACAGGGCAGCGAAAGGCCGCGCGCAGCCGGGCGGCATAGGGCACTTCGCGATGGCGCAATTCGATCCGCGCTTCGTGGACGGGGTGGCCCAGGTTGGCCGCCGCGACGCGCGCGAGAAAGAGCAGCGGCGCTCCGGTCAGGATCGGGCGGGCGTCGCCAAGCGCAAGGCGGGCGCGAGTTCCAGCGTCAGCGTGCGCGCATCCATCGAAAGGCGGTGCTCGAAGATGCCGGGGCGTTCGTTGGCAAAGCGTGGCAGGATCGCGAAGGCGCTGCGGATATCGGGCGCATAGCGGGTGGCAAGGTCGATCCCGCCCCGGAAGTAGGGCACGCCGGCCTCCAGGAAATCGATGAAGTAGGCCGGGTCCGGGGCATGGCGCGCCATGTTGGAGATGATCGTGATGTACTGACCCACGCGGATCGTTTCGGGGAGTTCGTCCAGCCGTTCGAGCCCTGTTCCGGCAAGAAGCCAGGCGGGCCTTTCGAGCGTGGCGTGAAGGGAGCGGACAAAGCGCGCGCAAATCCTGCGAACCGCGCGGCCATCCGGAGTTTCGGACGCCTTGCCGGACCAGTCCCATGTATCCATCGTTTCCATCGCGCTGGCGCGTAACCTGTTCGACATCCCTTCCTCCCTGAAGCGCTGTGCGAACCGGAGGCAAGTTTGCGTAGCCCCGGAAACGAGGTCAACGCGAAATATGGAGAGAGATGGCCCGCTCCAATGTGCACAATTTATCAAACTATCTCTTTTCAGCGTTTTAGTATTATTTGCTGATTTGTATAATTTCCATATTTAATCGGAACCATGGGCGGTTCCCGATTTGGCAGCAAATGCCAAGGATGTTGCCACCTATTGTCATTGACCGGTTGCGGATCTGACGGAATGATCTGAGGGTGTTTGCGGAATATTTCCGCAGCATATCGGTTTGCAGGAGGGGCGGATGCACCTTTGTCTTGCGCATGTGCGGGAATTCCGGGCCGGGCCCTCAGGGCTGCTTCTCGTCCTGTGTGGCCTGCTGGCGGCCTGCGGCATGGCCCCTGGCGAAGAGACCACGGTTCCGGCGGCCGAGCCGGTCGCATTTCCCGAAAGCCTCGTCGTGATCGGCGATGGCTATCCGGCGAGTGGCGATCCCTGTCGGCGCCTGGGCGAAAGTGCGGTGACATCCAACTGGCTCGATGACAGCGCGGTCCTTGTCGGCTGCCCGGGCATGGCGGAGGCCAAGGCCCTTGGCGGCACCATACTTGGCGCCGACGGGCCCATTGCCATCGTCTCGGTGCCGATGGGCGATGCCAATGCTGGCCTGAGCCCGCCAGGCCCTGTGCCTCCGTCGGCTCAAGGAAGTCCGCAGGAGGTCGCCGCAGCCGCGCCCGCGACCGACCCGATCCGTGGGGCAGGGGGCATGGAAAGTGCCTGCCATGAGCGCATCAACGCGATGACCAGCGGCAAGGTGGTGGGCACGCAGCGTATCGAGGAGGCGGAATCGGGCGTCATGATCTACGTGAACGTACGGACTGCGCAGGCGCCTTGGCAATGCTTTGGAAGCCGCGACGGCGTTCTCGACCAGGTCTTCTACGGCGGCGACGAGGGGGCGCTCTAGTTGGCCACCGCAGCGCTGCCTGGAGCATGGTGATGAAGTGGGTCGTCCTCGTTTTCATCGCGCTCTACCTGGGCGCGCTGGTCCTGCTCGCCATCGGCACGTTCGGTTGGCTGGGGCAGGAGAGGGACCCGCTTTCGGGCGTCTTCCTGGTGCCCTTGGGGTTTCCCTGGAACCGTCTGGCCGAGGGCCTTGGCTGGGGCGGCGTGGTGAGCGGTCTGCTGGCGCCGGCGGTCAACGCCGCGCTGCTCTGGGGGCTTTGGAAGGGACGGCGGCGCACCGCCGGATAACGGGATCGCGGGCAGGCAGGAGAGGCCTTGCGCGCACGGGTGACACGGACAACACGGACGAGGAGAGACGTCATGGGCTGGATCGTTGCCCTGATCGTGGGAGGGCTGGCCGGGTGGCTGGCAAGCAAGGTGATGAACCGCGATGCCTCGATGGGCATTTTCTGGAACATCGTGGTGGGCTGCGTGGGCTCGGTCGTGGGCAATGCGATTGCCAGCAATTTCGGCATTGCGGGCAGCGTGCAGGAGTTCTCGATCGTGGGCCTTCTTGTCCCTTTGGCGGCGCGGTGGTGCTGCTGGGCATCGTCAACCTGATACAGCGCGGAAAGGTGCGCTGATGGGGCGCCGCGCGTTCGCGCGCCAGGGCGCGGCCAGGCTGCGCGCTCCGGCTCCGGCCAGCGCACTGGTCCTGGCACTCGTCCTGGCCCTGGCCTTCGCGCTGCTGCCGGTCCTGGCGCGCGCGCAAGGCTCCAAGGTCAGTTCCGCGCCCGAGCTGGCGCGGGCCATCGAAACGCTGAAGCCGGGGGAATGGGTCTGGGCCCCCGAGGTCGCGCCCGAAGGGCCCGTGCTCGTCTTCGTTGATCTCTCGCGCCAGATCGCGCTCGTCTACCGCAACGGCATCCGCATCGGGGCGACCACGGTTTCCACGGGGAAACCTGGCCACGCGACGCCGACAGGCGTCTTCACGATCCTGCAGAAGGACGCCAAGCACCGCTCCAGCACCTACAACAACGCGCCCATGCCCTATCAGCAGCGGCTGACCTGGGACGGCGTGGCGCTCCATGCGGGAGGGCTGCCGGGCTATCCCGAAAGCCATGGCTGCGTGCACCTGCCGTACAACTTCGCGCGCGAACTCTTTACCGTCACCGAACTGGGCGTGACCGTGGTGGTCGAGGGCGATGCCCAGCACCACCTGGAGACAAGCGGCAACGCGCTTCTCTCGCCCTTTGACGATACGGGCAAGGCGATTGCCTATCACCCGCTGCGGCCCGACGAACAGTTCCACTGGACCCCGGATGTGGCGCGCGAGGGACCGGTTTCGGTGATCGTCTCCAAGCTTGATCAGCGCATCGTCGTCCTGCGCGGGGGCAAGGAAATCGGGCGCAGTGTCGCGCGCATTCGCGGCGCGGATGCCGGATCACACGTCGTCACCCAGATCGTGCGCGAGGGCAAACCGCACTGGGTCTTCGTCGGGATGGCGGGGCACGAGGAGGAGGAAGGGCGCGAGATCGACGAGGCGCTGCTCAACCGCGTGGAGATGCCGCGCGCGTTCCACCGCGATCTCGACGCGGTGATGGGGCCGGGAACAACCGTTCTGGTCACCAACTCGCGGGTCGGCGCGGGCGCGTGGGATCACCTGACCGTGATCGACGCGATCCACCCGCACGCCGCGCCGGAAGGGAGTTGATGCGCAGGGATACGCGCAGATGGGCAAAGTTTGGGAAGCAGCAGGGGAGAGCCTGATCATGAGTACGCACACACGCTTCGCCGTCATGGGATCACTGGCGGTTTTCATCGCGCTGGCGCCGCATGCGGTCATGGCCAGGAAGGCCTCCTCGTTCACCGATCTTAATGGCGCGCGCGCTTCAAGCGCGGAAAGCGCGCTCCAGTCGCGCGGCCTCAAGTATATCGACGGGCGCAAGGGAAGTTATGGCGAGAGCTATTCCTACTGGTGGGACGATGACGGCAACGACTGCGTGGTGGTCGAGGTGAGCGACGGGCGCGTGATGACCATCAACGATGCCGACAAGAAGGATTGCCACCATTCGGGCGACAACACCGGGGCTGCGGTGGCCGCTGTGGCGGGGCTGGCGCTGCTCGGCGCGCTGATCGCCCACAAGTCCGACGACCACGATGACAAGGTCCATTTCGACAACCACGACCACGAACGCGAATACGATCGCGGCTACCAGGACGGGCTCTACCACAAGTCCTACCACAACTATGACGACTCGAAGTACTACTCGCGCGGATATTCCAAAGGGGTGGAACAGCGCAACAACCGTACCCAGCACCACCACGGCGATGGCGGGTACCAGCGCACGGCGACCTATCTTGACCTCAAAGATGCGCGCGCGGCCGGCGCGGATTCGACACTCCAGCAGCGGGGCTTCCGCAATGTTGACGGCTTCAAGTCGGGCAGCACGGCCTACACCATCTGGAACCGCCCCTCGTCCAAGCAGTGCCTCCAGATGACCGTGGCGGACGGCCACGTGAAGGACATCCGCGACATCCACAGCCACCCCAAGTGCCGTTAGGAGCCGTCGTGGCTTCCTGAGCGCGGCGCAACGACCGACTTCGCCGGGACGATACCCCCTCCCGGTGACAGGTCCCGTGTCCCCGGCACCGAGGGGGACGCGGGACCTGGACCTTCCGGCCCTGTCGACTGGCGGTAGTGTTGGTGCCCGGTGATGAGCCCGACGCGCGTCGCGGATTTCCGGATTGGCTGTGCGATGGGCCATCCGGACTGCTCGGTGCAGATGCGATAATCCGTAAACCGCATGATTACAGTATTCTACGTAGATTTTCTGATAGATGGTGTCAGGTTGGCCGGGGCGGATTGTTGTGTGTCAGACGCGGCAGTGGAGGTCTATAACATTTAGATATATTGCCTGTAAAACAGAGGCTTGTGATGCATTCCTCGTAAATTCACGTAGTTTGTGAAAACGGGCCCGGGAAGCGACCTGCGGGGGCGCAGCGGGTCTTTGCCGCGCGAAGTCGCTTGCTAATTCGGGCCGAGACTGACGGGCGCGCGTGCGGCTTCGTCGCGGTCGAGATGGATGAGGTAGACGGTGCCGTCCGTCAGCGGCGCAACCCCCTGCGAGGGCCTCGCGCGCGGCCGTACGCAGGATCCACCCACGAAGGCGATGGCGTCCTGTGCCCTGTCCAGGGGGCAGAAAGTCCCGGCGGTCGCGATCTCGGCCCCCTCTCCCTTCGTGGGGGGCGTTCGCTGTCCGCACAGACTACGCGGAGTGCAGGGCGCTGCAATCGATTGCCGGGTTCAGGAGGCGGGGCGGGGCTGGCCGGGCGTCAGGATCCCTTCGTGCTGGAAGGCGCGCAGGACCCGCAGGTTCACGTCGGACTCGAAGGCCTTTTCAAAGCGCGTGTCGAGGACGTAGGCCTTGAGCCGCAGGCGCACACCGACAAGGTAATCCGACACCCACTGGTTGACGAGGATGACAACGGGCTTGGCGAGGAAAACGTAGCGGCTGGAGAGCACGGCCTCGTTCACGATCTCGCGCGCGCGCTCGATGTCCTGGTCGGCGGCGATGTGGAAATCCATCACCACCTGCATGTCGAGCGCGCCGTAGTTGCCCGAGGACGTCACATCGCTCAGGAACTTGCTGTTGGGGATGGTGACGGTGTTGTCGTCCAGCGTCTGCATGCGGACCGAACGCAGGCCGATGGCGGTGATGTCGCCGTATTCGCCCCCGAAGTTGACGCGGTCGCCCACCTGGAAGGGGCGGTCGAGCATGACGATGACGCCCGCGATGAACGAGGCGACAAGGTCCTTCATCGCAAAGCCGACCGCGACCGCCACCGTGCCGCCGATCACCGCCAGTGTCGTCTCGTCGACCCGGAAGGAGAGCAGGAGCACGAGCAGCGTCGTGGCGACGTAGATCACGAACTGGCCGATCGTGCTGACCTTGTGGAGGGTCAACCGGCGTGAGGAGAACTCGCTCCCGAAGGCCGCGACGAAGCGGCCGAGAAGCCGCAGCAGCATCCACGCACCGGTCACGACGAAAAGCGAGGTGATGACCCCGCCCCAGCGCACGATGTCGGCGAGGCGGCTGATCGTATCGATGTCGATATCGTCCTGGGCCCATGCCGGGCTGGCGACGAGGGCCAGAAGCGGGGCGGCTGACCGCAGGGGCCGGAACAGGACGCGGGCAAACGAGGGGCAGGGCATCAGCGTGTCTCCCGCACGATGAGGTTCTGGCGCGCGAGCAGGCGGGCGACGGTCGTCCACCAGTTGAGCGCGATCTGGTAGCCGGGCGGAATCTGCGTCACCGCGCCCATGCGTTCGAGCCGGCGCAGGGCGTCGCTGATCTGCATGTCCGAAAGGTCGGTGCTGGCGTGGATGGCCGCCTTGTCGGCAAAGTCCATCTGGAGCAGCACGCGCAGCACGAAGAGGGCGGGCATGGGCAGTGCGGCGAGGCTTTCCGTGGGCGGCGTGTCGAAGGTGCGCACGGTGACCGTGCCGGTGACCGCCTCGACGAAGAGCGAGCGGCGCCAGTAGTCGAGCGCGATGGCCGGGTTGCCGCCGACGTGTTCGGCGAGGCGCTCGAAGTAGCCGCGCTTGCGGCGCTCGGTCACCGAGACATCCTCGCCGAACTCGAACACGCCGTCATCGACCATGGCCGAGAAATCCGGCGCGATCCCGGCCTGCGTGGAGCGGCGCTCGATAAGGGCGCGCAGCTCGTCGGCGGTCCAGACGGGGAGCGTGTGGATGGCATCGAAGAGGATGCGTTCGCTGCGCGCGCGCTGGAGGAAGCGCCAGGCAGCATCCGAGATCGCGAAGGCCCAGGCATGGCCCTCCTCGCACGAATGGCGGGCCTGTCCGATCAGCCGGTCGAGCGCGGCAAGTCCGCCGATGGCCGGGGTGATGAGGCGCTGGATATCGTCGATGGTGATGAAGAGCGGGGCCGCTCCGGTGCTCTCCTGCGCCAGCCTGTCGGGCAGGCGCTCGACCCAGTCGGCGGGCGGGCAGGGCGGCACTTCCAGGTGGACGTGGCGCATGTCCTTGCCCGACTTGCGGGCCAGATCGCGCAGGTACGAGGACTTGCCGAGCCCGCGCTCGCCCACGAACAGGGTGAGCGATCCGGCCGGGACCGGGGGCATCGGCAGGTGTCCGGGGCGCTCGGTCCCGAGGCGCAGCGTCGAGGGCGGGCGGTGCGGATCGAAGACGGCAAGGGTTTCGGGCGGGAGGCGGTGGAAGCGTCCGCTGGCCTTGTCCTCGGCCACCTGCCGCTCGGCCGCGATGCGCGCGCGCTGCTCCAGCATTTCGCGCACCAGCGCCACGTCGCGCACGCGCCGTGCGATCACCGCGCGCACGCCTTGGCCAGCAGCAGCACACCCACCGCGATGCGCCCGGCCACGCCGGTGACGCCGCCCGGGTCCCGCGCGATCCAGCGCAGCAGCGCGCTGTCACCGGCGTCCGCCGCGGCAAGGCTCACGATGCGCGCGCGCCACCACCTCGCGAGCAGCACGGCCACCACCGGCACCAGCAGCCAGGCGACGGTCACCACCCAGTTGTAGATCGCGCCCTCCCCCACGCTCGCGCGGGTGAGGTTGAGCATGAGGCCGATCGCGAGCAGGCTGCCCGCGATGAGGCGCAGCGATTTCCAGCGCAGCGCCGCGCGCGGGTCGTCCTGCCCGCGCCCGCGCGCCAGCTCGTTGACAAGGCGCACGGTGACGACCGTCGCGAGCGACCAGAACACCACGATCCAGAGGAAGCGCAGGCCCGCCAGCGCGAGATCCTCGGGCCAGAGCCACCACAGGACGCAGGCCAGCAGCAGCCAGTCGAGCGGCGCGCGCACGCAGCGCCAGTGCTGGAGCGCGGCGCTCTGCAATGAACGCAGGACCGTGCGGGGGCGCTTGAGTGCCGCCTCCATCTGCGCGCGCGCCAGCAGGGCATCGCCGCGCCTGCGCCACCAGGCGAACGCCATGGCAATCAGCATGAGGCGCAGCACGGCGAGGACGAAGGCGGGGCTGGGGCTGGTCACGCGGGCCAGAAGGTCGCTGGCGGTATGGCGCCAGGCTTGCAGGTTGAAGCGCAGTTCGAGGACGATCTCGAAGACCTCGCGGCGGACCTGCGCCACGCCTTCCGGGCCAAAGCCGGTCACGCGGCCCCGCATCGATCCGCTCAGCGCGTGCAGGAGGGTGAGGCGCGCGCCGTTCATCAGGTTCATCGCCTCGCGCAGTGCGCTGCGCTGCTGCCACAGCCGCTGGGCGTGGGCCTCGGTCAGCAGCGCTGCGTCGCGTTCGAGCGCGGCGCGGTGGGTCTCCAGCGCGCGCGTCTCCGGCGCGTCGGAGGACAGTGCGCGGTCGAGGGCCGGCGGGATCAGGCCGGGCGTCGAGGGCGCTTCGGAGGCCTCGAGCGCGGCCTGCAGTTCCCCACGCACCTTGGTCAGTTCGGCAACGAGTTCGGGGTAGAGCGCATCGGCCGTGGCGGGGCCGGCCTCGGCGGCTTCGAGGGCGCGGCGGCGCCAGGCCAGCGCGTTGTCGCCCACGGTGTCGGGCGAGGCGCTGCCGCGCACGAGGTCGGCGCGGAACTTCGCCTGGGCCTGTTCGGTCTTGAGGAGGCGCGCGCGCTCGCTGGCGACAAGGCGCTCATGCTCGCTGGCGGCATCGCGCGCGTCCTGCTCGGCCTTGTCGAGGCGGGTGTTGGCGTTCTTGAGCCGGGCATCGGCCTGCGCGACTTCCTGCGCCGAGCGCGAGGAGACGCCGGACGCGGCGGCAAGCTGGACGAGGCGGTCGGGAGGCAGGCGGAAGATCGTGCGCCGGGCCAGCGCGACCTGGTCCTTGAGCCAGGCGATGCGCAGCGCCGGAGAGGCGTCTTCGGCGGGTTCGGCCTCGTCGGGGATTTCGGTGTCGCGCAGGAGCGCCATCTGGCCTGTGTTGTTGGCGGCATCGAGCAAGTTGATGTCGAGCGCGCCCGGCGGCACGGCCTCCCCCTTGAGGAAGGCCTCAAGCGCGGCAAGCTCGGTCTTCAGGCGCGTGAGTTCCTGGGCTTGCGAGCTCTTCTCCGCGGCGGCCTCGCGGAAGCTGCGGTGGGCCTTTTCATGGCTTTCGAGGAGAGTGCGGCGGCGCTGGTCGGAGAGGCGCAGGAAAGCGGCTTCGGCGAGCGCAAGCTGCGCCTGCGCGGGAGGCAGGCCGTCCAGTGCAGCCGGATCGCGCGCGGCGCGTGCATAGAAATCGCGGTCCTCGACCATGCGCGCGACAAGCCGCAGACGCGGCGTGTCCTGCCCTATGAGGCTGGCTCCGAAGAGATCGTGCGCGTCGACGGCCGGGTCCAGGTTTCCGGCGAGGAGCGCCTGGATACGTGCGGCGCGCTGGGCCGCCGGAGCCACCTCGGGCGCGTTCTCGGGAGCGGCGTCCGGCTCGGTGGGCTGCGCCACGAGCGGCGTCTCGCACACGGCCAGCGCCATCATGGCGACAAGGACGAGCAGGACGAGGCGAAGAGGCGAGAGCGTCATGGACGCACGATGCCGCCAAGCGGGCCGCGCTGCAACGGTGGGAACGCGGATACGCACGGTTCCCGTACCCGCGCAGCACCGCTCCAAAGCCTTGTGGCGCAGAAGGATAGACCGGATAGGCGGGCCGCGCATGGGCGCAAGGTTCGGCGCAGGTTCTTGGACCTGCCAACGCTCTGCCGGCGCTGCGGACGATTCGACCTTTCATGGTGGCCTGAGAAGCCCTGGGAAAGCCTGTCATGCGGTATTTCTCTGCAATTGCAGGTGTGCCGCGGCAAGCCGCGCTTACAGGCAGGTTTGCCCGCGATTTCATGTGTATGTCGAAAATCTATATTCATTAAAAGATGAACAATAGTGTCATTATTGGGATCAACTTTATTAATGATTGGCCGATGTGCGGCTTGATATAGAATTCGGGTGGGTCGCTCTTCGCATTGCAGGTCCGGTGTCGGACGAGAGGAGGGCTCATGGCGCAGGCGTCAGCGGTGAAGGCCGGGAGGGGATTCTTCGGGGGCGCCCTGGGCGAAACTCTCGCAGGTGTGCTCGGCGTGCTGCTGGCTGGCAGCCTCTTCTTCGCCTTCTTCGTACAGCCCCGCGCGCAGCACGAGCGTGACCGCATCTACCGCGCAATGGCACAAGTCGCGCGGCTGATCGATGACCAGGTCGAGGTTGCTGGGGCGGCCGCGACAATCTGGCGCAGCCATGGCGATGACGCGACGAACGACAAGGATGCCCAAGGAAGGAGCGAAGCTCTCGAAGACTATCCGCATCTGGGATTCAATTGTCCGGATGGGCCGGTCCTGTGTGTCGAGAGCCTGCGCAAGCCCAACGCCGCACACGACACGAGCGACGTAGATCGGCCGGGCATTGTGCACCTGCCCCTGAAGACGATCGCCGAGAATGCCGACCTGCCCTATCCCGAGGCCATCCTCCTCATCATGGATGAAAAGGGAAATGTCCTGGCCGGGCAGGACAGGGATGGTCGCTGGGACCTTTTTCACTCGCTCGGAATCCTGATCCTGAAGGCGGACAGTTCGCGGGACAAGGTCGCGGAGCAGAGTTCGAAACCTGATGGTCGCTCCGGAGGTGAGGCCAGTAAAACCCGGGACCTGGCCGAGATGAAGCAAACCATCGAGGCCTACCAGCGCGGCGAGCGCAACGTGGTCTTTTCAGGGGCGCCCGCGCGCCTGACCCACAGTTTCGGAGGGCAGGACTATGCGGTGTTCATGGCCGCGCATCGCCTTTCGGCGGTGGACGGCGCGGTGTGGATCGGAGGGGACGACAGCCCGATCGCGTCCGGCTCACAGGGCGCCGAGCAGGGGGAAGCCGGGCCCGCGCGGAGCCGTGGCCTGATCTATGCCTTTCTCGTGCCTGAGCGGGTCATTGACCGCACGGCGACGGCGCTGCCCAAGAGCGCTCTTGTTCACCTGCTGATGGCCATCGTCGTCCTGTTCCTGGCCATTCCGCTGATCAAGTTGTTCAGCCAGAGCGCGCTCAAGCCGATCCGCCGTGCGGACCTTGCCGGGGTCATGCTCTCGATCATGCTGATCACCATGACCGCCACGCTGTTCACGACCGTTGTGCTCTTTCGCAGTAGTGTCACGCGCGACATCGAAGGCGAACTGGCCTGGCTCTCGAACCAAGTCTCGCAGAGCCTTTCGAAGGCCATTGCAGCCGCTCACACAGGGGAAACGGCCGAGAAGGACGTGCTGTTCGGCACGCACCAGGGCGTTGTCGCGCAACAGGACGCGGACGCGCTGGTCGGCGTGACGGCTGTCAATGACGCAGGCACGTGTCTGCCAGCGCTCGGGCAGGCGGATGCGAACGAGAACGCCCTGTGCGGAGGCGGTTTTTTCGGCAGGCAGCCGCTGCGCAGTCGGCTGAATGTCGCCAAGCGGCCCTATTTCGTGGCTTCGCAGATGGGCCTTGGTTTCCCCACGGGCAGCTATGTCCAGTTCCTGCGCTCCAAGGGCAACGGTCGACTTTCGCTTTCGGCCATGGGGCCGGAGGTGTCCTGCTCTGGTGACGACTGTAGCAAGGGCAACAAGGACGGGAGGCAGCTTTTCACCTTCTTTCCGGTTGCGCTGCGCGCTCCGGTCCTGCCGCCCAACTTCGCCTTCATGGTGGTCCTGAACAGCGATCTGCCCGAGGAGCTTGGCGCGCGCGGCGGTCAGGTGGAGGGCGATGTGCTCTACCACAGCCACCAGGCGCGCAGCATGAACGAGAACCTGCTGGTCGAAGCGGGATATGATCCGGGGCTGGCCTCGGCTCTCGAAATGCTGCGGCAGGGGACACGCACTGCGCAGGATGAGGTGGCCGAGGTCCGCAGTTCGCTGCTCTCGATCTCCTATCAGGGGCATCCGCATTTCGCGCTGGTGCGGCCGGTTCCGGACACGCCCTGGTCGATCGTTGCGATCTACGCGCGTGACGAGGCGCTGGATCTGCTGGGGGCCTCGGTGGTCCAGGCCTTTCTGCTCGGATGTGGCTGGATCGCCCTGGTCTTCGTGGTGTGCTGGGGACTTCCACGGATCTTGCGGGTGCTCTTCCCGCGCCCCGCTTCCGGGCTGGACGGGCAAGCCCCGCCCCCCATCCGCGGGCGGTCAATCTGGTTCTTTCCCAACGCCCTGTGCGTGGGGGCAGGTGACGGCCTGCGCTATTCCTTCGTGACCGGTGCGCGCGAGCTGATCTGGCAAGGGGGTGTTCTGCTGCTGCAGGGGGCTGCGCTGTGGGCCTGCGCGCCCGAAGTCGCCGTCCTCGCCAACTTCGGGCTCGCGGTGGTCCTGCTGATCGGCAACTACCTGACCATTGTACGCCGCAGCGCGGCCACGGACAAAAAGCGCGGCCGCCGGCACGCGGTCCGGGTCGCGTGGCTGCGCAAGGGGACTGCGGGTGTCACCCTGCTCGCGATGGTCTTCGTCCTGGGTTTCTACGGGAAAGTCGATGGATCCGATCGTGCGCAGGCTTCGCTGTTCCTGCTCGCTGCGGGAGGGGTTGTGGTCATACAGCTGGGGCGTTGGCTAGCCCTGCGGCGCGACCCGGACAACCCGCCGTGTGCGCCTCTGCCACCTTGGTACCGCGTCCGTCAGCGCCGGGCCTACATCCTGCGGGCCCTAACCCTGCTGACCATCGTCGTGAGCATGCCCATGGTCTGCATCATGGCGCTGACCTACAGCGTCAATCTCGAGCGATACATGGGACGCTCACTGGCGCATGTCGCGGCGCAATCGGAATGGCAAGCTCTCGAGTTCCAGGACGATGCGAGGCGTCTGGCACACGCGAGAGGAGGGAATGAGGCGGCTACGCGCGATGAGATACTTGACCAATGGGGACGCGCATTCGGGTTTGGCACGGATGTGTCGCGAAATCCCGGCTGGTTGGTAAGCCCGCTGCCGGTTGCGAAAAGGACACCGGCTCCGGCTCCGGCCCCGGATACCGAAACGGACGGCGGTGGGTTGTTTGGGGTGGGAGTGAAGTCCCGCTGCGGGGGCAGCGAAGAGGAGGGCGACAACAGCGCCCACGAAGATTGCGACGTCACGTCCCACCAGTCGCAGGGGTGGCTCGCGGCTCTGGTTGAGCGGTTGCAGCCGCGCGTCGGGGTGCCCGACCCTGTGGTGGCGGGGCAGGCCAACGGCTACGTTCTGGTACGGGAGGCGGGGCGCCTTGCGCTGGCGCTTCCAGGGCAATTCCAGCCCTTGCGCGCGCAGAGGGCGGACTGGTCGCTGGAAGGAAAGGCGCTGGTCAGCAGCGATTCCACGCAGCTGCCGCTCCATCCCGATTGGTGGACCAGGGTCTTTCTTGGCGGGTTCGTCGCGCTCTTCGGGTTTGCCCTGTATCGGCTTCTCGTGGCCGTGGCCGAGCACCTGACCGGTCTCTATCTCCTGCCGGTCGAGGTGGCGCCTGAACAGTTGAAGGCACGCCGTGCACAAATGGCGTCCCATCCGCGCATGGCCTGGGACGCGCTGGGAGGCTATCCGCAGAAGGCGCGGCTTCTGTCGCTGGCGTATGGCCGCACGATCAATTTCCACGAACGGGCCTCGATCCGCGATCTGGTCGAGCGCGGCTACCTGCAGCTGACGCCCTACGTGCGTATCGCGAGCGAGGAGCTTGCCGAGTTCATCCGCCACGACCTCCCCCGCGAGGAGCGCGCCCGGGTGCGCGCGTATTGCGCGCAGGTGGACGACAAGTGGCACCATGTACGCCTGCCCATCATCGTCGCCTACGTCGCGGCCTGTATGCTTGTGGCCTACGTCTCCCCCAACCTGGTCCAGCTTGTCGCGACCTCGTTCTTCGCGCTGGCCGCGCTGCTCCCGCTGATGCGCGATCCTCTGGCCCAGTTCCTGGGCAAGAAGGGGTGATGCGCGTGCCTGAAATCGACCCACCGGGCCGCCGTGCCCACGAGAGGAGAGTGTCATGTCCAAGAGCCTGATCGTGTGCTGCGATGGAACCTGGAACAGCGCGGACCAGAAGGGCGAGCCGACCAACGTCACCAAGATGGCGCGCGCGATCCTGCCGCGCACGGCGACAGGTCGCGCGCAGGTGATCTATTACGACGAGGGCGTGGGCAGCGGCAACGTGCTCGACCGGGTGGTGGGCGGCGCTTTCGGCACGGGGCTGGGCACCAATGTCCAGCAGGCCTACCGCTTCCTGTGCCAGAACTACGAGCCTGGCGACAGCCTGTTCCTGTTCGGCTTCTCGCGCGGGGCCTATACCGTGCGCAGCCTGGCGGGTCTGGTCGGCCTCGTCGGGCTGGTGCGCAAGGGCGATCTCGACAAGCTGCCCGAGATCTGGGCCTACTACCGCATGGATGATGGCAAACGGGCCAAGGCGCCCCTCGATCCGGCCCTCTTCGAAGGGCGTCATCCCGACATCGAAATGGTGGGCGTGTGGGATACCGTGGGCGCGCTGGGGGGCCCCTCCAATGTCCTGGGGGCCTGGGGCCGGGGCGGCTACGCCTTTCACGACGTGAAGCTGGGGGCCAAGGTGCGCCATGCCTACCAGGCTCTCGCCATCGACGAGCGCCGCAGCAAGTTCGTGCCCGCGATCTGGGACACCTCGGGCGGCATCGCGCCGGGGCAGGAGGTCGAGCAGGTGTGGTTCGCGGGCGCGCACAGCAACGTGGGCGGAGGGTACCCCGACAAGGTGCTGTCCGACATCGCGCTGCTGTGGATGTGCGGAAAGGCGCAGGCCTGGCTCGAACTCGACGAGGACTACCTTGCGCGCAAGGTGGAGCGGCTGGACGAGGACGCGGCGCGGGGCCTGCTGGTCAATTCGGCACGCTCTGCGTTCTGGAAGCTGCAGGGCCAGAAGGAGCGCGCACTGGGCTCCGACGCGACCGAGACGATCCACCCGAGTGTGCTGGCGCGTCTGAACCTGAGCCGGGAGATGAAGGCGGGGGGGACGCCTCCTTATGCGCCCTTTCCCTATCTCCCGCGCAATCTCCTGCGCTTCCTGGAGAAGACGGGCCTGATCGGCTGAGCGGCCGAACGCGCGCGGACTCTTCGCACATCGCGTTGCGGCGCAGCAGCATCCCTCCCGGACGTTTTTTCCCTTGCACTTGGCCTCGGCGCGTGGCGCTGTGCGGCACGGCTCGTCGCATCCTCTGATATTACTATTGCTGATAGATAAAATATCGCTATTCAGCATAGCCAAGTGATTCAGGGCCAGCAGAGCCAAGGGAGATAGGGATGACTGAGTTCTCGCGTCGCAATCCGCTGACAGGCGAAATCGCCTCCAGCGCGCCGGCCATGCAGCCTGGCGATATTCCGGCCATCGCGAAGAAGGCCGCGCAGGGGCAGGCCGAGTGGGGCCAGATGGGCCCCAACGCCCGCCGTGCTGTCCTCACCAAGGCCGCCGAAGCGCTCGAGGCGCGCCGCGATGATTTCGTGGCCGCCATGCAAAGCGAGATCGGTGCGACCGCGGGCTGGGCCATGTTCAATCACGGCCTGTCGGCCAGCATGATCCGCGAGGCCGCTGCGCTCACCACGCAGATCTCGGGAGAGATCATCCCCTCCGACAAGCCCGGATGCCTTGCCATGGCCGTGCGCGAGCCGGTCGGCGTCATCCTCTCCATCGCGCCCTGGAATGCGCCGATCATCCTGGCCGTGCGCGCCATCGCAACGCCGCTTGCCTGTGGCAATGCGGTGATCCTGAAGGCCAGCGAGATCTGCCCGCGCGTCCATTCGCTGGTGATCGAATCCTTCGCCGCGGCCGGCTTCCCCGAAGGCGTCGTCAACGTCGTTACCAACGCGCCCGAGGATGCGGGCGAGGTCGTGGGCGCGCTCATCGACGCGCCCGAGGTCAAGCGCATCAACTTCACAGGCTCCACCGCGGTGGGCCGCATCATCGCCCAGCGCGCGGCTGGCCATCTCAAGCCCTGCATTCTGGAACTGGGCGGCAAGGCGCCGTTCCTGGTCCTGGAGGATGCCGATCTTGATGAGGCTATGAAGGCCGCCTCGTTCGGCGCCTTCATGAACCAGGGCCAGATCTGCATGTCGACCGAGCGTATCATCGTGGTCGACGCGGTCGCCGAGGCGTTTGCGGAAAAGTTCGCGGCCAAGGTCGCGACGATGACCACGGGCGATCCGCGCGAGGGCACGAGCCCGCTCGGCGCGGTGGTCGACCAGAAGACGGTGAACCACGTCAATTCGCTGATCGAGGACGCGCTATCCCATGGCGCGACCCTGCTGACGGGCGGAACCGCCGACAGCGTGCTGATGCCGGCAACGGTCGTCTCGGGCGTGACGGACGCGATGAAGATCTACCGCGATGAAAGCTTCGGCCCGGTCGTCGCGGTCCTCCACGCGCGCGACGAGGAACACGCGATCGCGCTGGCCAACGACACCGAATACGGCCTTTCCGCCGCGGTCTTCACAAGGGATACCGCGCGCGGCCTTGCCGTCGCCCGGCGCATCAAGTCGGGGATCTGCCACGTCAACGGCGCGACCGTCCACGACGAGGCGCAGATGCCGTTCGGCGGGGTCGGGGCGTCGGGCTACGGCCGCTTTGGCGGCAAGGCCGGGATCGACAGCTTCACCGAGCTGCGCTGGATCACGGTCGAGACCCAGCCCGGGCACTACCCGATCTGAGCGGGCGCGGGCGGTCCGGACACGGTCGGCACGATGAGCCTTTCCCGCCACGGCACCGGCCCCTGGGGCCAGGCCCTATCGGCTTCCGCCTCAGCGCCAGAGCGCGTTGAGGGCGGGGACGAAGTGGTCGCGGTGCTCGGTGGGGATGCGCTGGAGCAGATCCTGCTCGAAGGTCTGGGTGATCCGGCGCACCTCGCGCAGGATTGCCTCGCCGTCCGGGGTCAGGATGATCGCCATCGACTTGCCATCGAGCGGCACGCGTTCGACCAGTCCGCGCGTGACCAGGCGTCCGATGAGCGGGGCCATGTTCGCCGAGCGGATGTCGAGAGCGGTGCCGATCTGGCTGGAGGTCATCGTGTCGCGCCCGTCGATCAGCAGGAGGATCGAGGCTTCGGACACGCGCAGGTCCACTTCGGACAGCAGCGTGCCCAGTTCCGCCATCATCGCATTGGCCGCACGGCGCAGCGTGTAGCCGGGCAGGATGGCAAGCGGATCGGGTTCCCCATGGGGCGCAGGAAGCGAGCCGCTATCGGGCTTTCCGGATGTGTCGGCCAAGGTTCTCTCCGCAATTGGGCTCTTCGTGAGCCATCTTATTCGTATCGAAGATAGTCAAATACACAGATCAAGGAAATTTGCCATGTCCGAACGTGCACCTGAAGATACCGTCTCCTACACCGTCGAGAACCGCATTGCCTGGGTTTCGTTCAACCGCCCGGAAAAGCGCAACTGCATGAGCCCCAACCTCAACCGGCGCATGACCGAGATCCTCAACGAGCTGGAATTCCGCGAGGACGTGGGCGTGCTCGTCCTGACCGGTGAGGGCACGGCCTTCTCTGCGGGCATGGACCTGAAGGAGTACTTCCGCGAGAACGAGGAAAAGGGCCTGTGGGCAACCCGCCAGGCGCAGCGCGAGGCCTATGGCTGGTGGGAGCGCCTGCGCTGGTACGAGAAGCCAACCATCGCGATGGTCAACGGCTGGTGCTTTGGCGGCGCCTACGGCCCGCTGTTCAGCTGTGACCTGGCCGTTGCCGCCGAGGACGCGCAGTTCGGCCTTTCGGAAATCAACTGGGGCATCCTGCCCGGCGGCGGCGCCTCGAAGGTCATTGTCGAACTGACCGGCTTCCGCAACGCGATGTACCACGCCATGATGGGCGAGAACGTCGATGGCAAGAAGGCCGCCGAGTGGGGTCTCGTCAACGAGGCGGTGCCCGGCGACAAGCTCAAGGCCCGCGTCGAGGAAATCGCCGGCGTGCTGCTGGGCAAGAACCCGACCGCGCTGCGCGCCACCAAGTGGGCGATCCGCCGCGTGGGCGAGATGACCTTCGACAATTCGATGGACTACCTCGTGCGCACGCAGGAAGCGGCCAACTTCTTCGACGGCGAAGGCCGCAAGGAAGCCACCCGCCAGTTCATCGACGAAAAGACCTTCAAGCCGGGTCTGGGCGCCTATGACCTGAACAAGAAGGACTGACCTTCACGGGACGGGGCCACGTCGCAGCGGCGGGCCCCGTCCACCCCAGACCTATCTCACATTCACCTGAACCTCGCCGGGAGAGGCCTCCAGAATGACCGTTACCACCCTTTCGCACGACGCCATTTCGCGTTTCCTGAAGCCGCGCTCGATCGCCATCGTGGGCGCGAGCGACAAGCCCGGCGCACTGGGCGCCTCGGTGCTCACGAACCTGGAACGCAACGGCTATTCGGGCGCCATCTACCCGGTCAATCCCAAGCGCGAGACGATCGGCACGCACCGCTGCTACCCCAGCGTCGAGGCGCTGCCCGAGGGCGTGGACGTGGCCGTTCTGGCGATCCCGCAGCCCGCCGTGCTCGACGCGGTCAAGGGGCTTGCCGCGCGCAAGGCGGGCGGGGCCATCATCTTCTCGGCGGGCTTTGCCGAGGGCGGCGAGGAGGGCAAGGCCCAGCAGGCCGAGATCGCCCGGATCGCGGCCGAGCACGGCATGGTCATCGAGGGGCCCAATTGCCTGGGCGCGGTCAACTACGTCGATGCGGTGCCGCTGACTTTCGTGGAGACGCAGGCGCTGCCGCCCGCCGGACGCCGCGCGCTGGGCGTCGTCTCCCAGTCGGGCGCGATGGCTGCGGTGCTGGGCGCGACCTTCGGCGCGCGCGACCTGCCGATCAGCTATTCGGTCTCGACCGGCAACGAGGCCGCGAGCGGCGTGGAAGACTACGTCGAATGGCTGCTCGAAGATGACGAAACCCACGTCATCGCCATGATCGTCGAGCAGTTCCGCAAGCCGGCCCGCTTCCTCGAAGTCGCCGCAAGGGCGCGCGGGGCGGGCAAGCCCATCGTCCTTCTGCACCCGGGCAAGTCCAGTGCGGCGCGCGAGAGCGCGGCCACCCACACCGGCGCGATGGCGGGGGACTATTCGCTCATGCGCCGCAAGGTCGAGCGCGAGGGCGTGATCTTCGCCGAGACGCTGGAGGAGCTGGGCGACATCACCGAGATCCTCATGCACTGCCCGCACATGGAACGCGCCGACATCGCGGTGCTGGGCGAATCGGGGGCCTTCAAGGCGCTGACGCTCGATCTTGCCGAAGAATTCAATCTGCCCCTGGCGCATCTGGACGACGCCAACGCGCCGGCGCTGCGCGAAGCGCTGCCCCCGTTCGTGCCGGTCAGCAATCCGCTCGACATTACCGCGCAAGGGCTCAGCCAGCCGGAAATCTACACCAATTGCCTCACCGCGCTGCTCGACGATGATCGCGTCGGCGCGGTGGTCGCCGGGATCATCCAGACCGATCCCGTCACCATCGGCATCAAGGCGCCCGCGATCCGCGCTGCGCTTGATGGGCGCACCTCGACCAAGCCGCTGATCTATGCAGGGCTCGATGAAGGCGCGCCGATCCCCGAGGAGATCATCACCGATTTCCGTGCGCGCGGCATTCCCTGCTTCCCCAACGCGGAACGTGCGATCCGCGCGCTTTCGCGCCTCGCCGCCTTCGCGCGCCGGGACCTTGCGAAGGGCGCGTTCGAGCCGACCCCGGTGCCAGGGCTCGATGACTACACGGGCGTCGTTGCCGAGTACCAGGCCAAGGAGCTGCTTTCCCCGCTCGGCCTTGCCTTCCCCGAAGGTGGTTTTGCCGACAGCGCGGACGCGGCCGTCGCCGTGGCCGACAAGGTGGGCTATCCGGTCGCGATGAAAGCGCAGGCGCAGGCGCTGGGCCACAAGAGCGATGCGGGCGGCGTGCTTCTCAACCTTGCCGATGCGGATGCGGTGCGCACCGCGTGGGGCACGATCCACGACAACGTCGCGGCCTACAACTCCGCGCTCGCGCTCGACGGCGTGCTGATCGAGAAGATGGGCGCGCGCGGCATGGAGATGATCGTGGGCGGGCGCAACGATCCGGACTGGGGGCCGGTGGTCCTTGCCGGATTTGGCGGCGTGACCGCCGAGATCCTCAAGGACGTGTGCCTGTTCACCCCCGACATGACGCTGGCGCAGATCGAGGAGGGTCTAATGGGCCTTAAGTCTGCGGCGCTCCTTGCCGGGTATCGCGGCTCGCCCAGGCTGGACGTTCCGGCGCTGGCCGCGCTCGTCGCGCAGGTCGCGGCGGTTCTCAGTGCAGAGCCAAGTCTTTCCGAACTCGACCTTAATCCCGTTATCCTCTATCCCGAGGGACACGGAGTGGTCGCGCTCGACGCCCTGATGCTGGTCGAGCCGGTCGCACCCTGAGGCGAAACGGGCCGCAAGGCCCGTTCCCCTTGGCACACGAACAACGCAGCAGCGCCAGAGAAGCGCTGCCAGAGAGGAAGTCCGGCATGAACGCATCACCGCAAGGTGCGACCGATCCCCGTGCGCTGATCGCGCAAGGCCCCATGCGCGCGCGCCAGGTGCTCGCCATCGGGGTGTGCGTCCTTTTGAACGCGCTCGACGGGTTCGATGTCCTCGCCATCAGCTTCGCCTCGCCCGGCATCGCGGCGGACTGGGGGATCGACCGGGGCGCGCTGGGCATCGTCCTGTCGATGGAGCTGTTCGGCATGGCGCTGGGCTCCTTCGTGCTGGGCCCCATGGCCGACCGGATCGGGCGCAAGCCCACCGCGCTCGCCTGCCTTGCGGTCATGGCGACGGGTATGCTGGGGGCGGCCTATGTCGGGTCGGTCTACCAGCTGGCGGCGCTGCGCTTTGGCACCGGCATCGGCATTGGCGGCATGCTCGCCTGCACCAACGCGATGGTGGCCGAATACGCCAACGACACGTGGCGCAAGGCCGCGATCTCGGTGATGGCGGCAGGCTATCCCATCGGGGCCATCACCGGAGGCGCCTTCGTCAGCGCGTTTCTGCTCGAGGATGGCTGGCGCAATGTCTTCATCTTCGGGGCCGTGGTCAGCGCGGCGTTGATCCCCATCGTGATGCTGCTCGTGCCCGAGAGCGTGGGCTTCCTCATGCAGGGTGGGCGCTCGGGCCGTCTTGCCAAGGTCAACCGCGCGCTGGCCGGACTTGGCCATTCGGCTGTCGCTGCCGTGACCGAGCCGGAACTTGCGCCGCGCGCGAAAGTCTCGACCGCGCGGCTGTTCGCGCCCGATCTTCGCCGCACCACCATCCTTCTGACCATTGCCTATTTCACCCACGTCATGACCTTCTACTTCATCCTGAAGTGGGTGCCCAAGATCGTGGTCGACATGGGCTATGCGCCGTCCTCGGCCGGGGGCGTGCTCGTCTTTGCCAACATCGGCGGCCTCCTGGGCTCCCTTCTCCTGAGCGTCCTGCTGCTGCGCATCGGCCTGCGCCCGCTGATGGTGGCTGCGCTCGCCTGCTCGACGCTGCTCGTCATCAACTTCGGGCGCGGGGCGGGTGACCTTTCGGGCCTGTCCTGGGCCGCCGCATCGGCGGGCTTCTTCACCAATGCGGGCATGGTCGCCTTCTACTCGCTGATCGCCGGCGCCTATCCGACCGAGGCGCGCGCGGGCGGCACCGGCTTCGTCATCGGTATCGGGCGCGGCGGCGCGGCGCTGGGGCCGGTGCTGGCCGGCTTCCTGTTCGAGGGCGGACTTGGCCTGCAGGGCGTCGCCGTGGTCATGGGACTGGGTTCGTTCATCGCGATCCTCGCGCTCCTGGGCCTCAAGGGCGCGGCGCGCGAGATCTAGAACAGGCCATCGTCGAAGTCGTCGAAGTCGTCGAAATCATCGAAGCCCTCGAACCCTCCCCCATCGTCCGAAGCGCTGGGGGAGGGAGCGTTCCCGCTTGTGTTCAGCGCCACCATACCGGGGCGCAGGAAGCGGTTGTGCACACTGCGCTCGCCCGCCATCGTGTAGCTTCCCGCAATGTCGTCCAGAAGGAGGCGCAAGGGGCTGTCGTCGCCCGGCGCGGCGGGGGATAGCGGGCTGGCGGCCAGCGCCTGGGCTTCCTCGGCAATGCCGGGCGCCATCTGAAGCGCGGCGGCAAGGAAGCCCTGGGTCTGTTCCATCAGCTCGGCCATGCCGATCGTGCCTTGCTCGACGGTGGCCATGGCCATGTCGGTCGCCTGCGCGCTGTCACGGATGGTTTCGAGCGCCTCGGAAAGTCCGGTGCCCACCGCGCCATCGCCGTTGCCCGCCATCGTGCGCATGCGCTCCGAAATCGCGACCAGTTCGGCTTCGGCGGTGTTGATCCCGGCGATCAGCGTGTCGAGCTTGTCGGAGTGGCTGCGGATTTCGTTGGCGATGATCGAGACGGGGCGTCCGATGACCTCGGTCTTTCGGCAGCGCAGGCCGATGTTGATCGCCATCTGGCGCACATCGACGCGCAAGTTGCGGATCGCGGCGACCCGCTCGGTCACGGTTGCCACGGTCGCCAGGATCACGCCGAGCGTGGCCTCGGCCTGAACGTCGGCTTCGTGGAGCTGGCCGATCATCCCGGCGGCTTCCGCGATGCCGTCTTCCATGCGGCGCAGGAACAGGGCGCCGGCCTGCTCGTCGAAAGTGTCGCGGTCCTGCAGCGCGGTCAGCTTTTCGGCATTGGTGCGCAGGCGCTGGAGCGCGGCGACGAGCGCGCGGGTATCGCGCGCATACTCGTCGGCGGTGTCCTCGACCTGCGCGTGGAGAAGGGCAAGGACATGGCCGCGCTGGGGGGCGGACAGGGCCTTCCCTGCCGCCTCGTCGAGCCGCGTGCAGGCCTGGCAGACGTGTTCGAGGCGCTGGCGCGCGCGGTCACCGACCTGGAGCGCGGTCAGCGCGCTCGCCAGCTCGCCCTGGATCGCGTGGGCGTGGTTCGAGGTGGCCTCGGCCAGGTCGACAAGCCCGTCCTGGTGGCTGGCGAGCGCTTCGGCATCGCGGGCAAGCCGGTCGGGTACCTGGGGGATGACCTTGCGGCATTCGCGCAGGAGCCGGGCGCGATGCCCTGCATCGAGGTGATGCTGGTGTCGAGTTCGGCGAGCTTGAGGGAAAAGGCGTCGGTCTCGCGGTTGCCCGCGCCCAGCTTCACGTTCATCTCGTCGGCGAAGTTCACGAAGTCGGGGGCGCCCGAGGCCGCGATCTTCACGTTCATCGCATAGATCTGGAGGACCTGCAGGCAGCGCTGCACTTCGCTTATGGCGCGGCGCAGGTCGCGCGACACCTTGTGGATCGCCGCGATCTCACTGCCGCGCCGCTCCAGGCTCTGCGCGACCTGGCCAAGCCGGCTTGCCGAATCGCGCAAGGTCGCGATGGCTACGGTGGCCTCGCTCTGCGCGAAGACTTCAGCGACCTCGCGCAGCGCGGTCAGGATGATGTCGATGGTCTCGACCGTCTGGCCGAGCGCGAGCCCGGCCTTGTCGAAATGCCCGTTCAGCCCCTCGGCAACGGCCGCGAGGTTCTGGCGCACGAGGTCGGCGCGCCCATCGGGCGCGTCCGGCCCGACGTCGAGACGGTGGGCGAGGCTGGCCATGGCCTAGCGGACCGTGGCCTGCAGGAACTCGCGCGCGATCGCCGAGAGCGGAACGATGCGATCAACCGCGCCGTGGGCGATGGCCTCCTTGGGCATGCCGAAGACGATCGAGGTGGCCTCGTCCTGGGCGATGGTGCGCGCGCCGCCCTGCTTCATCTCGAGCAGGCCGCGTGCGCCGTCATCGCCCATGCCGGTCATGATGACGCCGACCGCGTTGGACCCGGCCGAGCGCGCGGCCGAGCGGAACAGCACGTCGACCGAGGGGCGGTGGCGCGAGACCAGCGGGCCGTCGCGCACCGCGACGAGGTAGCGCGCGCCCTGGCGTTCGAGCAGGGTGTGCTTGCCCCCCGGCGCGATCAGGACGTGGCCGCGCATGACCGTGTCGCCGTCCTCGGCTTCCTTGACGCTCACCTCGCACAGGCTGTCGAGCCGCTTGGCGAAGGCGCGGGTGAAGTTCTCGGGCATGTGCTGGACGACGACGACGCCCGGCGCGTTGGCGGGAAGCGCCTGGAGTACTTCGCGCAGTGCCTCGGTGCCGCCGGTCGAGGCGCCGATGCACACGACCATCTCGGTCGTGCGGCTCATCGGGCGCCCGTCGGGCGGGGGCAGCATGGCGTCGGCGGTGAGCTTCTTCTGCGGTTCCAGCGAGGGCAGGGCTGTGGTCTTGTGCCCCCCGACGCGGGCGCGGGCGGCGGCCTTGACGACGTCGCGGATCGTGGCACGGGCCTCCTGGAGATGCTCGGCCACCCCGACACGGGGTTTCAGGATCACGTCCACCGCGCCCGCCTCGAGCGCCTCCATCAGCGTGTCGGAGCCGTCTTCGGTGAGCGAGGAGCACATGACCACGGGGACCGGGCACTGGCTCATCAGCTTGCGCAGGAAGGTGATGCCGTCCATGCGCGGCATTTCCACATCGAGCGTGATGACATCGGGCACTTCGGTCTGGATGATGCGCGCGGCGGCAAAGGGATCGGCCGCGGTCGCGATGACCTCGATCACCGGGTCCTCTTCGAGAATGGCCTTCATTGTCTGGCGCACGCTCGCGCTGTCATCGACGATGAGCACGCGCGTCTTGGCAAGGGGCATCGGGTCAGTTCCTCTGGAAGACGGTGCCGGATGCGGCCGTCAGGTTATGCTGGAATCCGCTGATCGATTCCGAATGGCCCAGGAACAGGTAGCCACCGGGGCGCAGCTGGTCGCACAGGCGGTTGACCACGGCCTCCTGCGTGGGGCGGTCGAAGTAGATGAGCACGTTGCGGCAGAAGATCATGTCGACCGGCTCGCCGATGGCGTAGTGGCGGTCCATGAGGTTGAGGCGGCCGAACGCGATCTTGCGGCGCAGGGCAGGCGCGATGCGGATTTCGCCGCGGCGCGGGTCCTTGGCGTCCATGACGTAGGCCTTGCGCAAGGGGGTGGGCACGGGGTCCACCATCTCGCGCGGGTAGATGCCCCGGATCGCGGTGGAGAGGACACGCGTGTCGAGGTCAGTGGCGAGGATCGAGTACTCGAAACCGGAATTGCGCTGGGCAAAGGCGTCGAGCAGCATGGCGATGGTGTAGGGTTCCGCCCCTGTCGAGCAGGCCGCGCTCCAGCAGCGCACCTCCCGGCGACCGCTCTCGAGCAACTGGGGCAGGATGGTTTCGGTCAAGTAGTCAAAATGGCGCGGCTCGCGGAAGAAGTCGGTCTTGTTGGTGGTGACCGCGTTGATGAGGTTCTCGATCTCGTCCGCGCCATGATCCTGCGAGAGGATCCACTTGCAATAGGCGCCCAGGGTCGCGTGGCCCCCTTCGCGCGCGCAGCGCCGCAGCCGCCCTTCCAGCATGGTCCGCTTGGCCGGGGGCAGGTTGATCCCGGTGTGCTCGCGAATGAGGGCAGCAAGGCCCTTGAACTGGGCCGGGGAGATCGTGTCCCCGGCCGCAGGGTTCTCGAAGGGGACGAAGGCTGCGTCGTTCATGGCGGGCCCGTTCGCTGGAGGAAGGCAGGGATCAGGCGGCGAAGCCGAAGTCGGCGTCGTCGGCGTCCGGTCCGCCCATGTTCATGTCGAGGGTGAAGCCTTGGGCACGGCTTTGCTGGTGCTGGACGCTACCGGGCTTGGGGCCGGAGGAACGCGCAGGCGCCTTGGGAGCGGACCGCGGGGCGGGCTGGGGCAGGGCGGCCTGACGCGGCGCGGGGGCGGGGCTGGCGCGTAGCATGCGCGACCCACCCTCGCCGGCACCGACCTGGAAGAAGGTGATCGAGTTCTGCAGATCGCCTGCCTGTCCGGCGAGGCCGTCCGAGGTGGAGGAGATCAGCTCGGAGGCATGGGCGTTCTGCTGGGTGACCTTGTCGAGCTGCTGGATCGCATCGTTGATCTGCGAGGCGCCGATGTCCTGTTCGCGGCAGGCCGCGCTGATCTCGGAGACGAGTTCGGCGGTGCGGCGGATGTCGGGAACAAGCTTGCCCAGCATCTCGCCCGCCTCGGCCGCGGCCTTGACCGTATCGGAGGACACCGAGACGATCTCGGAGGCCGCGCTCTGGCTGCGTTCGGCCAGTTTGCGCACTTCGGAGGCGACGACCGCAAAGCCCTTGCCATGTTCGCCCGCGCGCGCAGCCTCGACCGCGGCGTTGAGCGCGAGGAGGTCGGTCTGGCGGGCAATTTCCTGGACGATGGAAATCTTCTCGGCGATCGTGCGCATCGCGCCCACGGCCTTTTCCACCGCGACGCCCGAAAGCTCGGCGTCCTTGGAGGACTGGCGGGCGATCTTCTCGGTCTGCGAGGCGTTGTCGGCGTTCTGCTTGATGTTGGCGGCCATCTCTTCCATCGAGGCGGAGGCCTCTTCGGTCGAGGCGGCCTGCTCGGTCGCGCCTTCGGAGAGCTGCTGCGAGCTGCCCGCGATCTGGCTCGATCCGCTGGCGACCTTGTTGGCCGCCTCGCCGACGTCGCGGGCAAACTGGCGCAGGTTGCCGACAAGCGCGTTGATGGCGTCCTTCATGCGCTGGTGATCGCCCTCGCAAGTGATATCGACGGTCTGGAGCAGGTTGCCCTGGCTCACCAGCGCCAGCACGCGGTTGCCCTCGGCAATGGGATCAAGGATGGCATCGAGCATGCCGTTGATCCCTGCGATGAGGCTGGCGAAATCGCCCACGAAGCGGCGATCATCGCCGCGCGTTTCGAGCTTGCCGGCCGTGGACGCCAAGATCAGGCGCTGGATCTCGGCGGTGATGTCGCGCAGGTTCGAGCGCAGCGTCTCGACGGTTTCGTTGATGAAGGCCTTCTTGCCCGGGAAGCGTTCGAGCGGGGCATCGAAGTTGCCCTCGCCGAATTCGCGGATGCAGGCCATGGCCTTCTTCTTGACCGCGATGTGGCCGGCGACCATCTCGTTGATGCCGCGCGCGACGTCGGCGAAGTCGCCGTCGAACTTGTCGGCGGGGAGGAATATGTCGATGTCGCCGCGTTCGTGCTCCTCGGCCATGTGCTTCATCTCGTGGACAAGGCCCTGGAGGTTGCGGCTGAGGGTGTCGATGGTGCGGTTGATGAAGGCCTTCTTGCCGGGAAGCTCTTCCAGCTTGGCGTCGAAGTCGCCCTCGCTGATCGCCTTGACGCAGGCCATGGCCTTCTTCTTGACCTCGATATGGCTCGCGACCATCGCGTTGATGCCGCGCGCCATGGCGCCGAAATCGCCCGCGAACTTCTCGGCCGGAACGAAGACGTCGATGTCGCCGCGTTCGTGTTCGCTCGCCATGTGGGTCATCTCGGTGATGAGCCCGGAGAGGTTGTGGCGCAGGGTCTCGATGGTCTCGTTGATGAAGGCCTTCTTGCCCGGGAACTGTTCGAGGCGCGCATCGAAATTGCCCTCGCTGAACTCGCGCACGCAGGCCATCGCCTTCTTCTTGACGGCGATGTGCGCGGCGACGAGCTCGTTGATGTGGCGCGCCATGACCGCAAATTCGCCGTGGAAGTCCTGGACCGGGATCACCGCGTCGATGTCGCCGCGCTCATGCTCGGCGGTCATCGTCGAGATTTCGCGGCTGAGCGCTTCGGACGGGTGGAGGCAGGTGTCAATGAGACGGTTGACCGCGTCGAGCACGGCACGGGTCTGGCCCTGGCCGTAGGTCATTTCGGTGCGCGCCGACATGTCGCCGCGCGCCACCGCCCGCTCGACACGGGCGATCTCGTCGAGGACGTGGTCCGGATCGAGGCTGGAAAACAGGGTGAAGGGCATGGGGACGTTTCCTTGTGCAGTCGGCGGCGTGCGGGGGGTGAAGAGGTGCTGCGGATCAGGTGTCCGTGGGCATCAGGGCGGAATGGGCCAGGCTCGCGGCCTCGGTCCCGGTGAAGATGGCGGCGATGTCGACGAGGAGGACGAAGCCGCCCTCGCGGCGCACGACGCCCAGGAGATAGTCGCTGCTCCAGGCGACCCCGATTTCGGGGGGCGTCTCTATCGCGGCGGTCTCGAAGCTGGTGACGCTGAGCACCCGGTCGACAACCACGCCCAGCGTCAGGGCACTGCCCTGCTGCGCGAGGTCGAGAATGAGGATGCGCGTGGCAAGCGAAGCCTCGGCGGGCGGAAAGCCGAGCCGGCGGCGCAGGTCGAGTGTGGCGACCCCCTGGCCGCGCACGTCGGTCAGGCCCAGGAAATAGGCCGGACCATTGGGCACGGGCGAGGGCGGGGCGTAGTCGAGGATCTCGCGCACGATGGCCACAGGCACGGCAAAGACGTCCCCGCCCATGCCGAATTCGACGACCTGGAGTTCGTTGGCAGCGTTCATGCGGCGTGTCCCATGGAAGCCTCGCCGCCGCCCAGGCCCTGGGGATGGGAGAGCGAGGCAAAGATGGCGGGAAGGTCGGGCAGGACGATCACGGCCTCGCCCTGGCGCGCCAGCTCGCGCGCGTAGGTGCGGCGCCAGCGCATGCCCAGCACCGGGGGCGGGGCCGAAGTCGTGCGTTCGAGCAGGGTCACTTCGTTGACCTTGTCGGTGCGCAGGCCGATCTGCGTTTCCTCGCCGTCGAGCTCGATCTCGATGACGACGATGCGGCTGTCGGGCGTGGGCTCCTCCAGCGGCATGCCAAAGGCAATGCGCAGGTCGGCGATGGGGATGATCTTGCCGCGAAAGTTTATCACGCTGCCAACCAGCGCGTGGGCGCCGGGCACCGGGGTCTCGGGCAGGAGATCGAGGATCTCGCGGATGGTCACGGCCTCGACGGCCAGGCGCTCGTCGCCGACCTCGAAGGTGAGAACCTCAAGCTGGCCGTTCGCGTCCCAGGCGGTCGCGCCATCGACCTCGTTCTCGGGTTTGGGGCTGGATTGGGGCATGGCTGGTTATCCCGCGGCGCGCAGCCGCTCTTCCTGTTGCTGGCCCAGCGCGACAAGCTGGACGATGTCGAGAATGAGCGCGACGCCGCCGTCGCCCAGGATCGTCGCGCCCGAGAAGCTGGGCAGGCGCCGGTGCAGTCCCGAGAGCGACTTGATGACGGTCTGGTGGCTGCCGATGATCTGGTCGACGACCAGCCCCACGCGCTCGCCGCCGGTGCCGATGACGACGATCTTCTGGTAGGGATCGGGCCGAGTTCCGGTCTGGAACACCTCGCGCAGGCGCAGGAAGGGCACGAGCCGTCCGCGCAGCGAGATCATGCTGCGCCCGCGCGTGCGGATGTCCTCTTCCAGCGAAAGCTCGATGCATTCCTCGACCGCGGCGAGCGGGATGACGTAGTTGCCCTGGCCCACGCGCACGAGGAGGCCCTCGATGATGGCGAGGGTGAGGGGGATGCGCAGGGTGATGGTCGATCCCTTGCCCGGCTCGCTGGTCATGTCGATGGTGCCGCGCAGCGCTTCGATGGTGCGCTTGACCACATCCATGCCCACGCCCCGTCCCGACAGGTTAGTGACCTGCTCGGCGGTGGAGAAACCGGGGTGGAAGATCATCTGCAAGAGTTCGCTGTCGGGGATCACCTGGCCGGGCTGGAGCAGCCCGTTGGCCTCGGCCTTGGCGCGCACGCGCTGGCGGTTGATGCCGCGCCCGTCGTCGGTGATGGTGATGAGCACTTCGCCGCCCGCCTGCTCGGCGCTGAGGCGGATGCGTCCGGTCGATGCCTTGCCCGCCTGGCCGCGCTCCTCGGGCGTTTCCAAGCCATGGTCGCAGGCGTTGCGGATGAGGTGGACGATCGGATCGGCCAGCTGCTCGGAGACGGTCTTGTCGATCTCGGTGCTTTCGCCCTCGGTGACCAGTTCGATCTCCTTGCCGGTCTCGTGGGCCAGGTCGTGGACAAGGCGCCGGAAGCGCCCGAAGAGCGCGGCGATGGGCACCATGCGCAGGACCATCGTGGTGTCGCGCAGTTCGCTGGCGAGGCGCTCGACTTCCTCGGAGATCGAGCGCAGTGCCAGTTCGCCTGCCGGGCCGCGCAGGCCGCTTTCGGCAAGCTGGGCAAGACGGCTCTGGACGATCACGAGTTCGCCCACCCGGTCCATCAGGACGTCGAGCCGGCCGGCGGGCACGCGCACGCTTTCCTCAGCGGCGCGCGGCTGCGCGGGGCCGGGCTGCGCGGGCTCTCGGCGGGGGCTGGTGCGCTGGCCGGGGCGGCGGACTGCACCGCTCCGGCGGCCGGTGGAGCATCGCTCTCGAGGGCCTCGATGGAGAGGTCCATGTCGTCCATCACGAAGATGAAGACGTCCTCGATGTCCTCGCGCGTGGCGGGGCCTTTCAGCGTGACGTCCCAGCCAAGATAGCACAGGGTCGGGTCGAGCTCGTCGAGCGGGGGGACGGTGTCGGTCAGGACGCGCACCTCGGCGTCCCCCAACTCGCGCATTTCATCGAGGAGGATGAGCGGATTGGTGCCGTTCGCCATGGCCTCGGCAGGCAGGCGGAAGACGATGTGCCAACCGCCGGGGGCGGCCGTGGCGTTCGCCGTGGGCAGGGGCTGCGCGGCAGGGGTCGCCTCTCCGCCCGCTTCGGGCGCGGAGCCGAGCGCGGTGTGCAGGCGCTCGAGGATTGCGTTTCCGGCTTCTTCCAGGGCGGGATCGTCGCCCTCGAGGTCGACGAGGGTGCGCATGTGGTCCATCGCCCCCAGCGTGATCGCGACGAGCTCGGCGCTGGCCGGGACGACCCCCTTGCGCACCTTGTCGAAGGCGGTCTCGCAATGGTGGGTGAAGGCCGCGAGCGCGTCGAAGCCGAACATCGCGCCCGAGCCCTTGAGCGTATGCATCCCGCGAAACACCGTGTCGACGAGGTCGCGGCTGGCAAGGTCGTGGGTCAGGTCGAGAAGCGCCTGCTCGGTTGCATCGAGCAGGTCGGCGGCCTCGATGCGGAAGGCCGCGGCGGGGTCCTGCTCGCTCATCCGCCCAGCACCTTGCGCGCGACCTTGAGGAGGTGGTCGGGGACGAAGGGCTTGACCAGCCATCCGGTGGCGCCCGCCGCCTTGGCCTGGCTCTTGAGGTTGTCGGCGGATTCGGTGGTGAGGAAGATGATCGGGGTGCCCGCCTGGATCGGCAGCTTGCGGATCTCGCGGATCATCTCCAGCCCGTTCATGCGCGGCATGTTGAGGTCGGTGATGATGAGGTCGTACTTGGCCATGCGCGCCTTGCCCAGGCCTTCGCTGCCATCGGCGGCTTCGGCCACCGAGTGCCCCGCGCCCGAAAGCGCGATGCGGATGGCCATGCGCACGCTGGCGGAATCATCGACGGTGAGGATGCTGCTCATTGCGGGGCGTCTCCGTGGAACCAGAAGGCAAGGGTGGCGCTGTCCGCGCACGCGGCGAGGCCTCCGCGCGCGAGGAGCGCGGCGAGGGCGGTATTGGCGGGGTGTGCAAGGCGAAGGGGCTTGCCCTCCTGCGCGCCCTGGATGCGCGCGGCCTCGATCAACTGCACGAAGCTGAGGTCGGCCTCGTCCAGCTGCGATGTATCGAGTTCGAGTTCCTCACCCGGGCCAAGCGCGGCGAAGCCTTCGAGAAGGCGCGTCGCGAGGCCCTGGATGGTCCGGATCGTGGCGGTATCGCCTACGCTGATCTGCATTGCTGTCTCACCGTTTCTCGGGTGTCCTTGGCGAGCAGGTACCTGAAACGAATGAGCATATGCTTGGGTGCGCCTAGCGACTTCTACGGGGCGCGCTGGCGATGTCCGGGCAAGAGAGGGGGGAATGGGGAGAGGCGCGCTGGCCTCTCCCGCAAGGGAAAATCAGTCGCCGATGCCCATGAGGCGCGCGTTGAGGGTGCGGTCCGAGCCGGTGTCGGCAAAGTCGTCGAAGGCCTTGTCGGTGACGCGAATGATGTGCCGGTCGATGAAGGGCGCGCCTTCGGCAGCCCCGACTTCGGGGTGCTTGAGCGCACATTCCCATTCGAGCACCGCCCAGCCGTCGAAATCGTACTGCGCCATCTTCGAAAAGATCTGGGCGAAATCGACCTGTCCATCGCCCAGGCTGCGAAAGCGCCCGGGACGCTCGGACCAGCCCTGGTAGCCGCCGTAGACGCCCGAGCGGCCCGAGGGGCGGAACTCGGCGTCCTTGACGTGGAAGCACTTCACCCGATCGTGGTAGATGTCGAGGAAGGCGAGGTAGTCGAGCTGCTGCAGCACGAAGTGCGAAGGATCGTAAAGGATGTTCGCGCGGGCATGGTTGCCGGTGGCCTCAAGGAACCTCTCGAAGGTGACGCCGTCGTGCAGGTCCTCGCCCGGATGCAGTTCGTAGCCGATGTCGACGCCGTTCTCCTCGAACACGTCGAGGATCGGCGTCCAGCGCCGCGCAAGTTCGGCGAAGGCGTCCTCGACAAGGCCCGCCGGGCGCTGCGGCCAGGCGTAGAAGTAGGGCCAGGCGAGCGCGCCCGAGAAGCTGGCGTGCGCGGTCAGACCCAGGCGCCGCGAGGCGACGGCGGCGAGCTTGACCTGTTCGACAGCCCACTCCTGACGTGCCTTGGGATTGCCGCGCACGTGGGGGGCGGCAAAGCCGTCGAACTGCGCGTCATAGGCCGGATGGACCGCGACGAGCTGGCCCTGCAGGTGGGTCGAGAGCTCGGTGATGGCGATGCCCTTCTCGGCCAGCATGCCCGCGATCTCGTCGCAGTAGTCCTGGCTCGCAGCGGCTTTCTCGAGGTCGAAGATGGCCGGGTCGCTGGTGGGCACCTGGATGCCCTTGTAGCCCAGCGAGGCCGCCCAGTCGGCAATCGCGGGCAGCGAGTTGAACGGCGCTTCGCTGCCCAGGAACTGGGCGAGAAAGATGGCGGGGCCCTTGATCGTCTTCATGTACCTGTCTCCAAAGTCCGGTGGGGCCGATCAGACGGCAAGGTCGACCCAGCCCGCGTTATCGCGGCTGGCGGCCACGGCGGTGGCGATGAGGGCCATGCCGCGCAGGCCTTCATCGGCGCTCGGCACCAGCGTATCGGGCGCGCCGCGCAGGTGCCCGGCAAAGTCGGTGTAGAGGTTGGCGAGCGCTTCGAGCAGGCCTTCGGGATGACCGCCGGGAAGGCGCGAGCTGGCCTGCGCGGCCGTGCCCAGCGACGGATCGCCCGCGCGCACGATTTCCATGCCGCCCTCGGCCTTCAGCACGGTGAGCTGGTTGGGGTTCTCCTGGTTCCAGCGCATCCCGCCCTTGTCGCCGTAGACGCGGATGGCGAGGTCATTGCCTTCCCCGGTCATCACCTGCGAGGCCATGAGGAGCCCGCGCGCGCCGCCTGCAAAGCGCAGGAACATCTGGCAATCATCGTCGAGCACGCGGCCCGGCACAACGGCGCCCAGGTCCGCGTTGATCTGTGCGACCCGCGTACCGGTCACGAATTCGGCGAGCTGGAAGGCGTGGACGCCGATGTCGGCTATGCAGCCACCGAGGCCTGCGGTCTTGGGATCGACGCGCCACTCGGCCTGTTTGCCGTTCGCATCCCCGGCGAGCCAGCCCTGGTTGTACTCCACCACGACCTTGCGCAGCGTTCCGATAGTGCCGCTTGCGATCCGGGCGCGCATCTCGCGCACGAGCGGGTAGCCTGAATAGGTATAGGTAAGCCCGAAGGGGACCGGGTTGTGCTTGAGCATCGCCACGATCTCGCGCGCCTCGTCCAGTGTCGCGGTCATCGGCTTGTCGCTCATCACGGCAACGCCCGCGGCGATGGCCGCCTTCGCCGCGACGGCGTGGTGGGCATTGGGCGTCGCGATGGTGATGAACTCGATGCCGTCCTCGCGCTGCGCTTCGGCGGCGAGCATCGCGTCGAGCGAGGGGTAGCCGCGCTCGGGCGCCACGCCGTAGCCGATCGCGGCCTCGCGCGAGCGCCCAGCATCGCGGCTGAAGGCCCCGGCGACAAGCTGGATGCGGCCATCAAGGCGCGCGGCCATGGCATGGACCGGGCCGATGAACGAGCCGGGCCCGCCCCCGACGAGTCCCATGCGCACGGGCGAAGAAGCAGGGGCAATGTCGGATGCGGCCATGGAAGGTCCTTGTGATCTGGGGGCGAGAGCCCGCGAATGGGAGGATGGATACCCGTCTAACCGCGCGGGAGGGGCGCTGCAATGCGCGATGTAATCGTTACCATGAAGCGGGGGCAAATGTTCCCGGCCTGTCGTCGAAGTTCGTTTCCAAGGATTCTCAGCGCGGTCCTTGCGTAAGAGGAAGGTTACCATCCTGTAAGGTCGCAGCTGGCCTGTGTGAAACACTTGTGCGCGCTTCGCCGCAACTGTAACGATTACAGTAATGGCAAATATCAAGGACATTGCCCGCGTCGCGGGCGTTTCGGTCGCGACCGTTTCGCGCGCGCTGAGCACGCCATCGATGGTGCGGCCAACCACGATCGAGCGGATCGAGGCTGCCATTGCCGACCTCAACTACCAGCCCAACCACATGGCGGCGGGCCTTCGCCGCCAGCGCAGCGACAATGTCCTCGTGGTCGTCCCCAGCATCTACAATCCGTTCACGTCCGCCTTCGTCGAGGGCATCGAGAACGTCGCGCGCACGAGCCGTATGCGCGTGCTCCTGGGCATCACCGAAGGTGACCGCGATGCTCTCAACACGTATACCGCGATGATCGCGAGCAAGCAGGCCGACGGGATGATCCTGCTGGAAAGCAACCTGCCCGACATCCTCATCAATCCGCCCGCCAAGGGCACGCTGCCGCCGATCGTGTCGGCCTGCGAATATCCGCTCGACCACGCCCTGCCGCGCGTGAAGATCGACAATCACGAAGCCAGCGCGCTGGTGGTCAGCCATCTTGCCGGCCTTGGTCACAGGCGGATTGCCGCGGTGACCGGGCCGATCGACCTGGTCATGTCGCAGGACCGTCTGGCCGGGTACCGCCTGGGCCTTGCCCGGGCGGGGATCGAGTTCGATCCGCAGCTGGTGCACGAAGGCGATTTCACGCTGCAGTCCGGCTATGACGCCATGGTCCGCCTGCTCGATGCCGGGACGCCTTTCACGGCGGTTGCCTGTTCCAACGACGAGATGGCGCTGGGCGCGATGAGCGCGCTGCGGGCCCGCGGGCTGTCGGTTCCCGACGATGTCTCGGTGGCCGGCTTCGATGACCTGCGCTTCGGGGCCTACGCCAGTCCGCCGCTCACCACCGTACACAGCCCCACGGTGGAGATCGGTGAGGCGGCGATGCGCCTCATGCTCGATGCCCTTCTCCCCGCCGACCGCCAACCACCCGCGCGTGAAGTGATCCTGCCGCACCGCCTGATTGTCCGCGAATCCACCGCGCGGGTTCCGGCCCGGGTCGTCGCGGGCACCTGATCTGCACCGAGCCCCATCGCCCACCGAAGCTGCCCAGGAAAGAAGCCCCGGCCCCTGGTCGGGACCGGGGCTTTTCCGCGACCCGAGGGCCTGGTGGAGCCATTCTCGTGTTATGGGCTCCGCCTCGGGGAAAGGGACAGGAGGGGCGGCATGGTGCTCTAGGCTCGGGCGAGGGCTGCGTGCGGGTGGGCACGCCACCGGGTCGCCTGTTCGTAGGCATGCGCGGTGCGCAGGAGCCGGGCCTCGCTGTGGGGCGGTCCGATCAACTGGAGCGCGAGCGGCAGGCGCCGGGTGTCGAACCCCATCGGGGTCACCAGCGCGGGAAAGCCGAGCAACGAAGCGGGCCGGGTCAGTTCCGAAATCTCCCCGATGAGCTCCTGGCGGCTGGCGGGGCCGAGGATCTCCACGTCGCGGGCCAGCGGGACCGACATGCGTGTCGCCGGGGTCAGGAACAGGTCGACGTTGGCAAACGGGCCGTCACGCATCGCCACTTGCGCCCAGTGGCGCAGCGCCAGCGCACTGCCGTAGTCGCTTTCGCTGATGGCCGAGCCCCGTGCGAGGCGCGCGCGCACGTCCTCGCCGAAGTCGCCGGGGCGCAGGGCCAGGTCCCGGGCGTGGACGCGCGCGCCTTCGTAAAGGGCGATTGTCCCGGCCGCGCGCGCCATCGCGGACTGGTCGGGCACGGCGACATCGACCAGTGTCGCGCCCAGCGCGCGCATCTGGGCCGCGGCGGCCTCCAGCGCGTAATCGATCTCGGGATGGATGCCGTCGTTGTACCAGGTGGTGGGAAGGCCGATACGAAGCCCGCAAAGATCCTCGCCGATCCCGGCCATATAGTCGCGTCCGTTCGCGGCCAGGACCGTCATCAGCAGCGCCAGAGCGCGCGATGAGGTGGCAATCGGGCCCGCCGTGTCGCAGGTGCGCGAGAGTTCCATCATCGCGTAGGTGGGCAGGAGGCCGGTGGTGGGCTTGAGACCGCTGACGCCGCAGAACGCGGCCGGAACCCGCGCGGACCCGCCCGTATCCGATGCCAGCGAGGCGCAAAGGATGCCCGCGCCGACCGCCGTCGCCGAGCCCGAGGACGAGCCGCCCGAAATGGCCCGCGCGTGCCAGGGATTGCCGCAGCGTCCCAGATGGACGTTGTGTCCCGTGGGGCCCAGCGCGAACTCGGCCATGTGGAGGCGGCCGAAGGTAATCGCGCCTGCCCCTTCGAGCCGGGCGACAAGCGGGGAGGTTTCCTCGGGCCGAAAGCCCCGCCACAGCGCCGCCCCCGCTTCCGTCGGAAGGCCTGCCCGAAAGAACATGTCCTTGTGGGCGAGGGGGACGCCGTGAAGGGGGCCGCGCAGCGACCCGGCCTGGCGTTCCCGGTCGCACTGGCGCGCGAGAGCAAGTGCGCTCTCGGCCTCGAGCGCGACGAAGGCGTTGAGATCGTGTGCCGCCTCGGCGCGGGCGAGCGTCGTACGCACCGCGTCTTCGCTCGAGACGGTGCCATCGGCGATGGCGCGGGCAAGGGCGCACAGCTCGTTGGGCAGATCCGGCAGGTCGACCATCATGGCTCACTCCGTCACGGGCGGGGCGCCGACAGGGCCGGGCTCCGGGCGAGAAATGGGAAAGGGGCGATGCAGCCATTGGGAGGAGGAGAGAGAGGACTGCATCGCCCCTGTCACGTGTAGCGGGTTACGGGCAGGCCCCGAACGTCGACAGGAAGGGACTTACCGTCGTCGTTCCGCGTGGGTGGCGTGCATCGCGGGCGACCTGCGGATGGTCGCAATGGGGTGTGCCCCTGGATGTGACCCGTACACGTGATTTCATCGGACATGACCCCTGTTCGTGGGTGGGATGTCTAATCTGTGCGTTTCGTTTTCATGAGAATGCGCGATTCGTTCCGGATTGCAAGCGGCGTTCGCGAAGGGGTGCTCGGCTGTGTCCTAGATCGCTGATAATACTGCGGTTTAGCGCAACATTTATGCGCAGGTGTCCGCCTGGCGGATGATCGCAGTGCGGCATGGAGCAGGATCGGGCGGAGCGCAGAGGCGAGGTACCCCAAGGGCTTGGCACCCGGATAAGGCGCATGCTGCGCTGCGAACACCGCCCATTTCTGCGCTCCACGTGGTGTGCCTTATACTTTAGGCCTATTGCGGCGCGAATGTAATCGATCTCGCCATTTAGGCGCGAGTCGAGCGTCTGCTCGCTTGGTGGAGCATGCCGCGGGCAAGGCGTGCCGTGCGCTGGCAGGCGTGCGATGTCCACCTGCGAGGCAGGAGACGTGGCCACTGGCCCGTCCGCAAGAGGAGATGACGAGTGAAGCGCTGGTCGCGACGCGGTTACACCGATGGCCCCTACGGGCAGATCCACTATCGCCACGAAGGAGCCGTTACCCAGACCCGCGGGGCGATTGTCCTGTTGCATCAGGCGCCGATGACCTCGGCCCAGTACGACAACGTGCTGCGTCCTCTGGCCGCTCATGGTTTCCATGCCATCGCCATCGACATGCCCGGGTTCGGCATGTCCGACCCCGTCCCGGGCGTGCCGCGGGTGGAAGACTGGGCCGCCGTGGTGGTGCCGGTCCTCGACGCGCTGGGCTATCCCGATGCGGTGGTGCTGGGCCATCACACCGGCGCGATGGTCGCGACCGAAGTCGGCATCCAGTTTCCGGACCGCGTGCGCGCGGTGATCCTGAATGGCCCGATGCCGGTCAGCGAGGAAGAACGCGCCGAATTCATGGAGGGCCTGCACCAGACCGAGCGTACGATTACCGCGACCGACGACGGCACGCAGTTCAACATGGTCCACGCCGCCCGCACCGGCCTTGCCGAGGGCACCGTCGCACCGGCGCGTATCAGTGAGTACGTCGTCCAGGCCTTCGAGGGGCAGGGTGCCTACTGGCATGGGCACCATGCGGCCTTCCTGTACCGGCAGGACGAAACGCTGGGCAGGTTGGAGCGCCCCGCGCTCATCCTCACCAACACCGGCGATGTCATCTACGAGCACGCGCTCGCGGCCCATGCGATCCGGCCCGACTTTGCCTTTACGGCGCTGGAGGGGGGCGGTGTCGACGTCGTTGACCAGATGCCCGAGGACTGGGCCGAGGCCGTGACGCGCTACGTTTCGGGGCTCTGAGGCCCTAGCCCTAGCCCATGATGTGTTCGCCCGCATCGACCGGGATCACGGTCCCGGTGATGCGGCGTGCGGCGGAACTCGCCAGGAACGCGGCGAGCGCGCCGACATCGTCGATATCGACACGCTCATGGACCGGCACGCTGGCGGCCGTGCGTTCGAGCAGTTCATCGAAACGGGCGATGCCGCTCGCCGCGCGTGTGGCAATGGGACCGGGCGAGATGGCGTGGACGCGAATGCCTGCCGGGCCCAGTTCGGCGGCGAGATAGCGGCTGGTGCTTTCGAGCGCGGCCTTGACCGGGCCCATCAGGTTGTAGTGCTCGACCACGCGCTCCGATCCATAGAAGGTCACGCACATCAGGCAGCCGCCCTCGCGCATCAGCGGCTCGGCAAGCCTGGCCATGCGGATGAAGGAGTGGCACGACACGTCCATGGCGAGCGCGAAGCCTTCGGCCGAGCAGTCGGTGACGCGCCCGTGCAGGTCCTCGCGCGGGGCAAAGGCGATGGAGTGGAGCAGGAAGTCGAGCCCGCCCCAGCGCGTCCTGACCTCCTCGAACAGGCTTTCCAGCTGGCCCGGCTCGCGCACGTCGAGGGGGGCAATCCACTCGCAGCCCATCGCATCGGCGACCGGCTCGACGAAGGGGCGGGCCTTCTCGTTGAGATAGGTCGCGGCAAGGCGGGCGCCAGCGTGCGCGAAGGCGCGCGTGCAGCCCGCCGCAATCGAGTTCTCGTTGGCGATCCCGATGACGAGGCCGCGCTTTCCGGCAAGGTCGACAAGTGGCTTCATGGCAGGTCTCCACAGAGGATGCGAAGGGTGTGGAGCGCGATCATGCGCTCCTCGTCGGTGGGGATGACGCGCACGGTGATGCGGCTTTCGGGCGCGGAGATAAGGGGGGCATGCGCGGCGTTGGCCTCTTCATCGAGGATGAGGCCAAGCCAGCCAAGGCGCGCGCAGATATCGGCGCGCAAGGCGGCATCGTTCTCGCCGATGCCTGCGGTGAAGACGAGACCGTCAAGACCCTGGAGCGAGGCGGTGAGCGCGCCGATCTCGCGCGCGGTGCGGTACGCGAAGAGTTCGACCGCCTCGCGTGCGGCGGGTTCGCGGCTTTCAGCCAGTGCGCGCATGTCGCTGGAGATGCCCGACACGCCCAGCAATCCCGACTGGCGGTAGAGCATCGTCTCGACGGCCTTGGCGCTGTAGCCCATCTGGCTCTGGAGGTGCAGGACAACGCCGGGATCGAGCCGCCCGCAGCGTGTCCCCATCATCAGTCCGTCGAGCGCGGTGAAGCCCATGGTCGTGTCGATGCTGCGGCCCTTGGCCATCGCGCACAGGCTTGCTCCGTTGCCCAGATGCGCGGCGATGACCTTGCCGTGCGCCAGCGCCGGATCGAGCCGGGCGAGGGTGCGCGCGATGTATTCGTAGGACAGGCCATGAAATCCGTAGCGCCGGATCCCGGCCTCGTGGAGGCTGCGCGGGATGGCCATACGCGCGGCGACTTCGGGCTTGTCGTGGTGAAAGGCCGTGTCGAAGCAGGCGACCTGCGGGAGGTCGGGCGCTAGGCGGGCCAGCGTGCGGATCGCGACGAGGTTGTGCGGCTGGTGCAGCGGGGCGAGGGGGGAGAGCGCCTCCAGTTCGTCGAGAAGCTCGGGTGTCACCCGCTGCGGCGCAACGAAGCGCGTGCCGCCATGGACGACACGGTGGCCGATCGCGACGATGGTGCCGCTTTCGATGTGGCGGGTGGCCCAGTCGAACAGGAAGTCGAGCAGGTCCGCGTGGGTGAGGTGCGCGCCCTCGGGCCAGTCCTTCTCCAGCAGCACCTCGCCCGCGTCGGTGGCGATGCGCAGGCTAGGCGCGATGCCGATCTTCTCGAACTTGCCGCCCGCCGAATGAACCGGATGGTTACCTTCATCGAGGCGGAAGACGCCGAACTTGATGCTGGAGGAGCCCGAGTTCAGGCTGACGATGGCCTTCATTCGGCAAGCCCCGGCGCGGCCATGGTCTGGGCGCGGGCCATCAGCACCGCGACGGCGCAGGAGGCAAGCCGCGTGCGCAGGCTG
This sequence comes from Novosphingobium sp. MBES04, assembly GCF_000813185.1. NCBI lineage: Bacteria > Pseudomonadati > Pseudomonadota > Alphaproteobacteria > Sphingomonadales > Sphingomonadaceae > Novosphingobium > Novosphingobium sp. MBES04. Next base: position 923,782 of record NZ_DF850489.1, read on the forward strand.
TCGGCCCGGCTGGTCAGGATCATCGGCACGCGCGCGCCCAGGACGACGCCCGCCGCGTCTGCATCGCTGAGGAAGGTAAGCTGCTTGGCGAGCATGTTGCCCGCCTCCAGATCGGGCACGACGAGGATGTCGGCCTTGCCCGCCACGGGCGAGACGATGCCTTTCTCGCGCGCGGCGCTCTCGCTCACGGCGTTGTCGAAGGCGAGCGGCCCGTCGAGCAGGCCTCCGGTGATCTGGCCCCGGTCGGCCATCTTGCACAGCGCCGCGGCGTCGAGCGTTGCGGGCATGGCCGGGTTCACCGTCTCGACCGCCGCCAGGATCGCGACGCGCGGGGTCTCCTTGCCGATGACATGGGCAAGGTCGATGGCGTTGCGGATGATGTCGGCCTTGCAGGCGAGGTCGGGTGCAATATTGATGGCCGCATCGGTGATGATGATCGGCTCGGCGTGGCCGGGCACGTCCATCACATAGGCGTGGCTGATGCGCCGCTCGGTGCGCAGCCCTCCGGTGCGGGCGACGACCGCCCCCATCAGCTCGTCGGTGTGGAGGGCGCCCTTCATCAGGAGCTGCGCCTCGCCCGCGTGGACAAGCTCGACCGCGCGCTGGGCGGACTGGTGGCTGTGCGCGCTCTCGACGATACGCATGGCCGAGATGTCCTTGCCCGCCTTCTCGGCAGCCTCTTCGATGCGCGCGCGCGGGCCGACGAGGATGGGGACGATGAAGCCTGCTTCGGCGGCTTCGCAGGCCGCGGTGATCGCAGTCGCGGAGCAGGGGTGGACGACGGCGGTGGGGACATTCGCGCCGCCCTTGGCGGCCTCGATCAGGCGCTGGTACTGGCCGTGGTCGGACAGGCGGATGTCGGGCAGGGCAACGCGCGGGCGCGCCACGCGTTCGGTCGGCGCGATGACGCTGGCCTCGCCGGTGATGACGGTGGTGCCCTCCTGGTTGGTGCAGGTGCAGTCGAGCTTGAGGCGCTTCTTGTCCTCACGCCGTTCGGTGACGGTGACCGTGGCGGTGATCGTGTCGCCCAGTGCCACGGGCGCGGTGAAGCGCAGTGATTGGCCGAGGTAGATCGTGCCGGGGCCCGGAAGCTCGGTGCCCAGGACCGCCGAGATGAGGCCAGCCCCCCACATGCCGTGCGCGATCACCTTGTGGAACATGTCGTGCTCGGCATAGTCGATATCGACATGGGCCGGGTTCACATCGCCCGAGACGAGCGCGAAGAGGTGGATATCGCGCTGGGTGAGCGTGCGCACGACGCTGGCGCTGTCCCCTACGGCGATCTCGCCGAACGTGCGGTTGGTGATGGTCTGGTCGGTCGACATCGGGGCGTGGGTCCTATTTCTCGAGCACGTAGCGGCCGGGCGCGTTGCACAAGGGGGGATAGCCCTTGTCCGCGTTGCCCAGCGGGGGCGGCGCGGTCGGCTCGCCCGAGTTGGCATCGAGCCAGGCGCCCCAGTCGAGCCACCACGATCCGTCCTTGAGCGCGGCGCGCTCGCACCATTCCTCGGGCGCGAGATTACCGTTGGGATGAGGATGGGTGGCGATGCGGTAGTGGCGGTGGGGATGGCCCGGTTCGGAAACGATTCCGGCGTTGTGCCCCCCGCTCGTCAGCACGAAGGTCACCGCTGTATTGGTGAGAAGGTGGATCTTGTAGACCGAGCGCCAGGGCGCCACGTGGTCGCGCTCGGTGCCCACGGCGAAGACGGGGACCGTAATGTCCTCCATCGTCACGACATGGCCATCGACGCGAAAGCGCCCTTCGGCCAGATCGTCGTGGAGGAAGAGCTTGCGCAAGTACTCGCTGTGCATGGCATAGGGCATGCGCGTGCCGTCCGCGTTCCAGGCCATGAGGTCGTTGATGTCGGCCCGCTCGCCCATCAGGTAGGTCTGGAGCATATGCGACCAGATGAGGTCGTTCGAGCGCAAGATCTGGAAGGCGCCGCCCATCTGGTCGCTCTCCAGATAGCCCCGGCTCCACATCATGTTCTCCAGCACATGAAGCTGGCTCTCGTCGATGAAGAGGCCCAGCTCGCCGGGTTCGCTGAACTCGGTCTGCGCGGCCAGAAGGGTGAGGCTGGCGAGGCGTTCATCCCCCTCGCGCGCCATGGCGGCCGCCGCGATGGAAAGGAGCGTGCCGCCCAGGCAATAGCCTGCGCCGTGGATCTTCGCAGCGCCCGTGATCGCGCTGATGGCGTCGAGCGCGGCGAGAGGACCCAGGCGCCGGTAGTCGTCCATGTCGAGGTCCCGGTCGTGGCCATCGGGGTTGTGCCACGATATCATGAAGACGGTATAGCCTTGCGCGCGCAGCCACTCGACCAGCGAGTTGTGGGTCGAGAGATCGAGGATGTAGTACTTCATGATCCAGGCGGGCACGATCAGCACCGGCTCGGGCCGGACCGTCTCGGTCGTGGGAGCGTACTGGATGAGTTCGATGAGGCGGTTGCGGTAGACGACCTTGCCGTCCGCGGCTGCAACGTCGGTGCCGACCTCGAAGGCTTCGGTGCCCGCGGCGGGGCGTCCGGTCAGGTAGCGGCGCATGTCCTCGAAGAAGTAGTCGAGCCCGTCGGCAAGGCACTTGCCCCCGGTCTCGGCGATGCGCTTCTGCAGGACCGGGTTGGTGGCGATAAAATTGGTGGGGGCGAAGATGTCGAGGATCTGGCGCGCGGCGAAGGAGACCATGTCCTCGTGGTGCTTCGAGACCCCGCCGATGCCGGTCGTCGCCGCTTCCCACCACTGCTGGTTGAGGAGGAAGGCCTGGGCCCACACGTTGTAGGGCGCCTCATGCCATTCGGGGCCCTGGAAGCGGCGGTCCTGCGGCAGAGGCTCGACCACGCGCGGGGTCTCCGGGTCGCGGGTGGCGCGCGCGGTATAGCCCATCAGGCGCAGCGCCTTGCCCCCGGCCTTGGCGGCAAGCTGCATCTGCTTGCCGGGTGCCGAAGCGAGGTGGAGCGCCCAGTCGGTTGCCGCGAGGATCATGGTGGCCGGCGAAAGCCCGCTGGTCGCCTGCGCAATTGCCGCCGAGGCCGAGCGGTCGAGCGTCTGGGCAATGCCATCCAGCGGCTCGCGCGGGGATGAGGACGCGCCGGTCGATCCGGGCGCGGGGGCGGGAGAAGTCATCGTCAGGCTCCGCGTTGCGTCGCGTGTCGCTTCGCCTCGAAGCAACCCACGTAGTACGCGCAGGATGAGCGTCCTATTGTTGCAGTGCAATGTCCTCGATCAAAGACAATCGAGTGTAGCTTCCATTTCGCCGCAAATTCACCGTGAGTTGCGCCGCCCTAGAGATGGCGTGCGCAACTGTTGCAGTGCATGAAAAGCCGTGCCGGGATCAGCCTTCCAGAGCCTCACGCAGCGGACCGAGCCATTCTTCGTACGGCTTCCACGCCCCCACGCCCGCGCGCGAGATGGGGCGGCGGACCTGTTCGGAGCTGGCCGTGCGCACCGCGCGGTCGGTCTTGTGGAAGTCCAGGCAGGCCGGATCGAAGGGGACCCCGATATAGTCCAGCATGCGGCGCACCTGGCCTTCCAGATCGTCGAGGACGTCCTCGTGCTGGACGCGCAGGACACGGCTCGGAAGCACGCGGTCCCAGTGCTCCATCAACGCCACGTAATCGCGGTAGTAGCGGCCGATTTCGGCGAGGCCATAAGTGAACTCCTGGCCCTCGGCGAAGAGCTGCTTGAAGCCCGAGAAGCAGCAATCCATCGCGTCACGGCGCGCATCGATGATCTTCGCGTTGGGGAGGATCAGATGGATGAGGCCGATATGCCGGAAGTTGTTGGGCATCTTGTCGATGAACAGCGGCGCGCCCTGGCGGTGGATGCGCGTGTTCTCGATGTAGCTCCTGCCCAGCCCCTCCAGTTGCTCGGCCGAAAGCTCATGCAGGATCTGCGGGTAGCGGGGCGCGCTCGCCTTGCGGCCACGCAGGCGGTGCGCGGTGGCAAGGATGTCGGGCAGCTCCAGCGTGCCGTCGATCATCGGGTGCGAGGCAAGGATCTGTTCGAGCAGGGTCGAGCCCGCGCGTGGCAGGCCCACGATGAAGATCGGGTCCGGCGCGGCGTGGCCCTTGCCCCCCTGGCGCGCGAAGAGTTCGGACGTGCAGGCCTCGATCTGCGCGGCGATCTCTGTGTGCATGCGGTCCGCATCATAACGGCTCTGGCGCAGCTTGAGCTCGTTGCCGCGCGCGTAGTGGGCAAAGGCCTGGGCATGAAGCCCCCCGTCCTCGGCGGCCTTGGCGGCGGCGAAGGTCAGGTGGACGCGGTCCATGAAGGCAAGGTCGGGCTGAGCCAGCAGCTCTTCCATGCGCGCGCGCTCGTCCTCGGAAAAGCGCCAGGTCTTGAGGTTGGCCAGCGCGTACCAGGCATCGCCGTGTTCGGGCTTGGCGGCGATGGCCGCGCGGTAGGAGGCAACCGCCTCGTCCTGCGCGCCGGTGGTCTTGAGCGCATGGCCCTTGCTGGTGAGCGTAGCGGGGTCCTGGGGGAGCTTGTCCAGCACCGCGTCGAACAGGGCGAAGGCGCGGGCGTAGTCGCCGGTCTGCATGGCCTCGATGGCAAGGTGCGAGGCGAAGACGGGGCTTTCAGGATCGCGGGTGTGGAGGGCCTCGGCCTGCTCCAGCGCCTGCGCGAATTTCTGGCGCTTGCGCAGGACCTGGATGTAGTCGAGCCGCAGCTGCACAGTGTCGGGAGAAAAAGTAACCGCGCTTTCCAAAAGAAACTCCGCGTCGTCAAGGATGCCAAGGCGGCTGGCGATTTCGGCCAGCAGGCGCATGCCCTCGATGTCGGTGCGGTGGGTCTGGAGGTAGGCCCGGCAGATCTCCTCGGCGCGCAGCAGGCGGCCTCGTGGAGGTGATTGGAGACGGCCAGAAGCTCACGGGGAAGGGCCGCGATGCGCTCGGCCTGGGTGCGGGCCTGCGCGGCCTCGACGCTTCGTCCGGTGCGGGCGAGAAGATCGGTCTGCGCGCGCCAGCTGGCGTCGAGCACCGGGTTGTAGCGGGTCGCGCGGGCATAGGCGCGCAGGGCTCCCGGCACATCGCCCCGGTCGCGGGCGAGATGGCCCGCTTCCTGCCAGGCGCGGCCATATTCAGGCTGCGCGGCGGAGAGGGCGGAGAGATAGCTTTCGGCGTCGGTTAAGCGCTTCAGATAGCGGCACGCCACGGCGGCCATGTAGAGCCCTTCCGCGCTCGGCTCCCCGGCGTCGAGAAGGGGCGCCAGTACGCCCAGCGCGGGCGCGAACTGGCCGCGCTGCATGGCCTCGCGTGCCTCTTTCAGCACGGCGGCTTCATCGAGGGAGGAAGGGGCGGGATTGGGGTCACGCGATGCCATGGGAATGTCCTTGCCGCAAACGCCAAGCGGCAGGCAAGGTCCGATGCCCGCCTGCCGCCGGATTGTCCGATCCCCGGCGCCTTCACGCAGAAGGCGCCGGGAGATGCGATCAGTAGTGCCAGCCGACGCGCACACCCACCGTCAGCGGACGGTTGGTGTTGATGCGCGGGGCATCGTAGTAGAAGTTGCCCGAGACCTGCGCACGCTTGTCGGTCAGGTTCTCGCCGAAGACCTCGACCGACCAGTCGTCCTTCTTGACGCCTGCGGTCATCGCGAAGGTGGTGTAGCTGTCGAGCTTCAGACGGTTGATGTTGATGATGTCGGTGTACTTCGAACCCGAATGCACCATCTGCGGCATGACGTGGGCGACAAGGCCCGTGTCGCCCAGATCCCACTCGTAACGCACGCGCAGGTTGCCCTGGAAGGACGGCGCGTAGGCCAGCGAGTTGCCCTTGGTGACATCGTCGGTCGGCGTCAGCACCTCGGTGATCTTGGTGTCGAGCACCGAGAAGGCACCGGCAACGGTCAGACCCGGCACCGCGTAGGGAGCGAAGGCGAAGTCACCCTCGACGCCCAGGATGCGCGCATCGGCCGCGTTGTCCGAGAAGAACAGGTTGACGATCGAGGTGTCGAAGATCGTGGTCTGCAGGTTCGAGATGTCGACGTAGAACGCGCTGCCGTTGAAGCGCAGCTGGCGGTCGAACAGTTCGGTCTTCCAGCCGATCTCGTAGTTGTTGACCTCGTCGGTCTGCAGCTCGAAGGGCACCATGTAGCCCGAGGGGCTGACCGCGCCGCCGGGGCGGTTGAGCAGGCCCGGACGGAAGCCTTCCGAGTACGTCGCGTAGAACATCACGTCCTCGGTGGGCGTGAAGGTCAGCGAGCCCTTGAAGATGACGCCTTCGGTCTTGGCCTTGTCGGGCGCGAGAGGGCATTGAAGACCTGCATGGCCTGGCCTTCGGTGAGCCCTGCATCCATGATGTCCTGGATGCTGTCGCCCTGGTTGAAGGTCAGGCCCAGCGTATCACCGCACGAACCGATGAAGGTGAACTCGCCGTCCCCATCGTAAAGGTCCGAGAGGTTGGTGCCGAACGCATTGGCATCGGTGCCGCCGGCGTTGCAGAACGAGCTGTTCGCCGTGCCCTTCAGGTCGACCGCCACGTTGTAGTAGCGCGCGCCCAGCGTGACGCTGAGAAGGTCGGGGACGAGGTCGTAGGAGGCCTCGCCGAAGATGCCGAACTGCTCATCCGAACGCTTGATGTCGTTGCGGAAGTTGGTGCCGTTGGGGAAGGGGCCCGGATCGCTCTGCCAGGCACCCGGGAACGGGAAGTTCTCGGGGAAGCCGGTTTCGCCCCACAGGTCGACGTACTGGCTGCCGGGGTAGATGAAGTCGTTGCGCTCTTCCAAGGTCAGCTTCGAGTAGAAGCCGCCCGCAGTGACGCGCCAACGGTTCTCGGCCGGGGTGCTGACGCGCAGTTCCTGGGTGAACTGCTTGCTCTTGCTGTCCGAGGTGACGTAGAGGTTGGGCGCCTGGCAGGTGCCCATCGGCCCGTTGTCACCCGGGTACGAGACCGAGCTGTCGCAGATGTAGTAGGGCAGGTACTGGCCGACGTAGAGGTAGTCGGAGTAGTCCACCTGCTGCGAGGTCTCGCGGTCGGTGAAGGCGCCGGTGTAGACGAGGTCGAGCATGCCCAGGCGTCCCTCGACGGTCCAGGCGGTGTTCGAGAAGTTGTCTTCGAGGCGATCGGGCTGGAAGCGCTGGACTTCCAGATCATCCAGGCCCAGTTCCGGGTCGGCGAAGAAGACGCCGTCGGAATCGAGACCCTGGCGCGCGTGGCTGACCGTGATCTGCCAGTCGGGAGCCACCTCCCATAGCGCCGAAACGCGGAAACCGGTGTAGGTGGTGTCGTTGAAGTTGTCTTCGACGAGGTTGGTGTTGTCGGCCTCGATGAAGTTGACGTTCGAGAGGTCGGCCCCGGCCTGCAGGCCTGCACGGTTCGCACCCACCGGAACACCGTTGTAGCGCTGCGCGCCTTCCTCGCGGAAGCGGGCGCTGTCGGCGACCGAACGGGTGCCCTTGACGTTGTCGATGTAGCCGCCCTGGTCGTCCATGTAGACGACGCCGCGCACGGCCAGCGTCTCGGTCACCGGCACGTTGAGCATGAGCTCGGCGTTGTAGCTGGGCTCGCCGTTCTTGGTCCACGAGACGCCGCCCTTGGCGGCGGCATCGAAGCCCAGGAGGTCGGGCTTGTTGGTGATGAGGCGCACCACGCCCGCCTGCGAGCTGGCGCCGAAGAGCGTCCCCTGCGGGCCTGCAAGAACTTCGATGCGCTCAAGGTCGGCGGCGTAGACGTCGAGGTTGCGGCCCGGCTGCGCGAGCGGCTGTTCGTCGAGGTACATCGCGACGTTGGGGGCAAGGCCCGCGACGCCGGCGGTGGTGAGGTTGGGCGTGGTCGAGGCGAGGCCACGAATGTAGATCGTGCTCTGGCCCGGGCCGCCGCCGCCTGCGGTGACGTTGGGAAGCTGCTCGAGGTAGTCATCAAAGGTCTGCACGCCGAGGTTTTCGAGTTCCTCGGTGCCCAGTGCATTGACCGAGACGGCGACGTCCTGGAGGCTTTCGGTGCGCTTGGTGGCGGTCACCACGATTTCGGTGAGACCGCCCTTGCGCTGCTGGGCCGGAGCGGCCTGGGTGCTGGTGGGCTGAGTACTGGTGGGTTGGGCCGGAGTATTCTGGGCTGCGACCGGGGTGGCGATAGCGATTGCCAGCGCGCCAACGGACGCGCCGGTGCAATGCTTGAACATGTATGTTCCCCTGTTGTTGTTCGGAACGTTCGCGACGGGGCAGCGCGTGGGAGACAGCGCTGCCGGGCGGGACAAGATGCCGAGAGGTGGCATGCAAGGAAATGAGACCTTGGTGGCCCGCGCAGGTCAGCTATCCAATCAACGTGTACATGCCAACCCTTGCGCTTGAGAAAAGTTACAGGTTGTCAGCAGTTGTTGCATAATCATCACACGGATTGTAGGCAGGTTTAGAAGCCCTTTCGGGATGTGATAAATTCAATTCCACAACGCGAATTTTGATATGATATTCAATTCGCTATTGGGTTTATTATTTCTGATATTTTGAACAGACTAAGTAAATCTCATTTCAGTGTTGGGGTGTCGTCCGGGTGGCAAGTCAAGGTAGCAATGTATCCAGTCCGATTGCAGATTTTAAACCTGGCGTGTTCTTTGGCGCAATTGCCGCGATCGGTGGGCTCATAGTCTTCGCGCTCTACGATACGGAAGTTGCTACCGCCCGTTTCGAGGCCATCCAGGCCTTTGCGACCCATAATTTTGGCTGGCTTTTCGTGGCGACCGCCAATGTCATGCTGGTTACGAGCGCGTTTCTCGCCATCTCGCGGATCGGGCATGTGCGCCTTGGCGGAGCGGATGCGAAGCCCACCTACAGCGCGACCAGCTGGTTCGCGATGCTGTTCAGCGCAGGAATGGGCATCGGTCTGCTGTTCTACGGTGTGGCCGAGCCGATCATGCACTTTTCGAACCCGCCGATTTCCTCGTTCTCCGATCCCGGTGCCACGCTGCCACAGGGTCTTGCGCGCAACGCGCAGCATGCCATGGGGCTCACCTACCTGCACTGGGGCCTGCATGCCTGGTCGATCTACGCGATCATCGGCCTGGGGCTCGCCTATATTGCCTACAACCGCAAGCTGCCGCTCAACCTGGGCACGTTCCTGCGCGCAGCCTTCCCGCGCATCCCGACTCTGGTCGTCGATCTGGTCGACATCATGGCGATCACCGCGACCGTGTGCGGGGTGGCCGCCTCGCTGGGTTTCGGGGCCTCGCAGATCAACGCCGGGCTGACCCTCCTCTTCGGCGCGCCCGAGGGGGGCATGGTCCGCGCCATCATCATCGTCGTCGTGACCGCGCTCGCCACGCTGTCCGTGGCGATGGGGCTCGACGCTGGCATCAAGCGCCTCTCCGAGCTCAACATGGGGTTGGCGCTGCTGCTGGCGCTGTTCGTCTTCGTGGTCGGCCCGACGGTCTACCTCCTGGACAGTTTCATCCAGAACCTGGGCTACTATTTCCAGCGCTTCATCTATCTCTCGACCTGGACCGAGAGCTACACCGACGAGGACTGGCAGAGCAGCTGGACGATGTTCTACTATGCCTGGTGGGTGAGCTGGTCGCCTTTCGTGGGCATCTTCATCGCGCGCATTTCCTATGGCCGTACGGTGCGCGAGTTCATTTCGGGCGTGCTCATCGTACCCAGCCTCGTGACGTTCGCCTGGATGACCATCTTTGGCGATACCGCGCTTCATATCGAGCTGTTCGGGGCCGGGGGCCTGTCCGAGGCGGTCAACGCCTCGATGCCTGATGCCCTGTTTGCCTTCCTCGGCAACTTTCCCCTGAGCGGAATCGTGTCGGGGCTAGCCGTGGTGATCGTGACCACGTTCTTCGTGACCTCGGCAGATTCGGGCGCGCTCGTCACCGCGATGATCGCCTCGGGCGGGCATCATGAGGCGGGCTTCGTACCGCGCGTGACCTGGGCAATCTCGATCGGGGCGCTTGCCGGGGCGCTGCTCTACGGGGGAGGTCTGCAGGCGCTGAAGACAGCGGCCATCGTGACGGGCCTGCCCTTTGCCGTGGTCCTGCTGTTCATGTGCTTCGGGCTGATCAAGATGCTCCTCGCCCGGGTCCCCGCCCAAGACGAAGCCGCGCGCGAAGAGGCCCTCGCGGCCGAGTAAACGTAGGGGCTCAGGCCCGGGGCGAACTCGCGCCCTGGGTGGGGCGCCCTCGGCGCGCCAGAAGGCGTCGCATTGCGCCAGCGCCTTGCGGGCCGCCGAGACGCTGCGGACCTGTTCGGCCTGGGTGCCTGCATCGCAGGACAGCGCCAGATGCGCCTGTTCCCCGGCTTTCAGCGTGAAGGGCATGGCGAGGCGGCTGGCGCTCACCGCGATGTCGAGCGCGCCTTCAAGACGCAGCGTGATCTCCCCCAGCGGCACCGACCAAAGGTTCGGCGCCAGTTGCTCAGGCGCGCGCGCCTCGCCATCGAGGTTGAGGATGAGGCGGCCCGTAATGGTGCCGCGCGTGCAGGTCAGGAAGCGCACGATGCGCGCGCCGTCCCGGATGCCGCCGCCCGCCTCGTCCGCATCGCCGGGGCCGGGCAGGGCCACAGGCATGAAGTCGGTCAGCTTGATCGCGCCGGTGGGCCCTGCGAAGTAGGTGTCGAGAATGGTCGTGCCTGCGCGGTAGCTTTGCGCCAGCGGCTGCGCGTCTTCGAGCCGGATCGCCGAAATGCCGCCCGGGCGCATGTCCTGGGCGTGGAGCGGGGCGGCCGCGCCCGGAACGTGCCAGGTCAGGCGGGTGATCGTGCCGGTGCGGTCGACAAGGGCGTTGGAGCGCGTGTCGCCGATCATGCCGTGTTCGCCAAGCGCCGTGTGCACTGCCACTGCCCTCCCTCTCGTATCGCGTGTCTGGAGCCCTGCGCGTACAATCGCGCATCAACTGCAACGCATGGGCATGCGATACGATCCAGTTGGACACAGATTTTCGTTGCGCGCAACCCGTGAAGGATCAGCAAGCCGGGCCAGGGAGGGGCGAGGTCAGTCGAGTTCGGCAAACCAGCCCAGGCGCCGGACCAGCAGTTTCTCGAACTCCAGGAGAATGAAGATCACAGCGCCGATCGCGATGAGCGATGCCCCTTGCGCCAAGCTGAGCGGGCGGGTCTCGAACACGGCCTGGAACGGCGGGAGGTAGGTGAAGCACACTTGCGCCAGCGAAACCGTACCTACCGCGACGAGCACCGCACGCGTGCCCAGGATCCCGCGCCAGCTGAGCGACTGAACGTGCATGTAGCGCACGTTGAAGAGGTAGAAGATCTCCGCGATCACCAGCATGTTGACCACCATCGTGCGGGTCGTCGCGATGTCCGTGCCGGTGCCGAGGGCGGTGAAGTAGACGCCCAGCAGCGCCACGGCGAAGAGCAGCGAGACGAGGCCCACGCGCCACAGGATGAAGCCGGACAGCAAGGGGCTCTCCTTGGTGCGCGGCGCACGTTCCATGATGCCCGGCTCGGAAGGTTCGAAGGCGAGCACGAGGCCGAGCGTGACCGAGGTGATGAGGTTGATCCACAGGATCTGCGTTGCGGTCATCGGCAGGGCAAGGTCGAGGATGATCGCCAGGACCACGGCGATGATTTCGCCGCCGTTGGTGGGCAGCGTCCAGGCGATGACCTTGCGGATGTTGTCGTAGACGGTGCGCCCCTCGCGCACGGCCGCGACGATGGAGGCGAAGTTGTCGTCGAGAAGCACCATTTCCGAGGCTTCGCGCGCGGCCTGCGTGCCGCTGGCGCCCATGGCCGTGCCGACATCGGCCTGGCGCAGCGAGGGCGCATCGTTGACCCCGTCGCCGGTCATCGCGACGATCTGGCCGTGCGACTGGAGCGCGCGCACGATGCGCAGCTTGTGCTCGGGGCTGGCGCGCGCGAAGACGGCGACTTCGGGCACCTCGCGGCGCAGTTCCTCGTCGCTCATGGCCTCGATCTGCGCGCCGGTGAGCGCGCGCGGTTCGTCCTCGATCTCGAGCTTGCGGGCAATGGCAACGGCCGTTGCGGCATGGTCGCCGGTGATCATCTTGACCGCGATTCCGGCCGAGCGGCATTCGCCGATGGCGATGCGGGCCTCTTCGCGCGGCGGATCGACGAAGGCCATGAGACCCAGGATGCGCGCGCCCTGCAGGTCCTCGAAGCGCAGGCGCGTGGTGCCCGGCGCAAGCGTGATGGCGGCAAAGCCCAGGATGCGCTCACCTTGGGCGGCGGCCTGGCGGGTGATGCCGTGCCAGCGCTCGAAATCGGTGCCTGCCGCGCCCAGCGCGAGGACCGCTTCCGGCGCACCCTTGACGAAAGCGATGGCCTCGCCCTCGGGGCTGCGCACCAGCGTTGCCATCAGGCGGTAGGCCGCATCAAAGGGAATTTCGTCGAGGCGCGTCCAGTCCGCATGGAGTTCGGCGGTGTCGAGCCCGGCCTTGCCCGCGAGCGCGAGGAGCGCGCCCTCCATGGGATCGCCCACCACGCTCCAGTTGCCGTCTTCGTGGTGGAGGCGCGCATCGTTGCACAGCGCCCCGCAGTGGACGATCTCGCGCGGAGGCGCGGCCTCGGTGTCGCCATCGCCATCGCCATCGCCATCTCTGGCCGCGATCACGCCTTCCGGGGCATAGCCGCTGCCCGAAACCAGCCACTCCCCGTCAGGCGTGAAGAGGCGGGTCACGGTCATCGCGTTGCGGGTGAGCGTGCCGGTCTTGTCGCTGCAGATGACCGAGGTTGCGCCCAGCGTCTCGACCGCTGGGAGCTTGCGGATCACTGCCTTGCGCCGCGCCATGCGCTGGACGCCGATGGCGAGCGTGATGGTGATGACGGCGGGGAGCCCTTCGGGGATTGCGCCGACCGCCAGCGCGACAACGGCGATGAGGGCATCGACCCAGGGGTAGGAGCGCGCGGTCACCGAAAAGGCAAAAAGCGCCGCGCTGCCGATGAGGATCAGGAGCGTGAGGCGCGTGCCGAACTGGTCGATCTGCTTCAGGAGCGGGGTGACGAGGCGCGGCACCGACTGGAGGAGGGCGCCGATCTTGCCGATCTGGGTGCTCGCGCCGGTGGCAACGACGAGGCCTGTCGCCTGCCCGCGCACGACAAGTGTGCCCGAATAGGCCATCGACGTGCGCTCGGCGAGCGGCGCATCGGGCTCGACGGCCTCCTCCTGCTTGTCGGCGGCGACCGATTCTCCGGTGAGTGCGGCTTCCTCGATCGAGAGCGCACGGGCACGCACGATGCGAAGGTCCGCAGGCACCCGGTCGCCCGCTTCGACGAGGACCGTATCGCCCGGGACCAGGGTTCCGGCGGGGACGGGCTGGCGGCGCCCGTCGCGAAGGACATGGGCCTCTTCGCCCACCAGGTTCTCCATCCCTGCGAGTGCCTTCTCGGCCTTGCCTTCCTGGATCACGCCGACAAGCGCGTTGATGAGGACAACGGCAAGGATGACGCCCGCATCGATGGCGTGGTCGAGCACGAAGGCAGCCGCGGCCGAAGCCAGCAGGAAGTATATGAGTGCGTTGTTGAACTGCGCGGCAAAGCGCATCAGCGGATGGGGGGGCTTGACGCGGGGGAGAAGGTTGGGGCCGTGGCGTTGGAGGCGACCCGCGGCCTCGGCTGCGGAAAGGCCGGTGTCCGCAGCGCCCAGATGCCTGGCGACGGTGGCGGGATCGAGGGCGTGAAAGCCCTGATCGTCGGAATTTTCCGCTTCGTGCAAGACCCTTGTCCCCCCTGCGCGGTAACGAGCCCGGTGCGGGCGCGGATCAGACTATAGTCGGCTCGGGCCTTGTGCAATGCAGCACGGATGTTACGAATGATTGCACCGGTGGCGGTTTTCGGACCTCGGGGAGGATAAGGCATGAAGGTCGTCGTCTTCAGCACGCGTTCGTACGATCGGACATTCCTGGAGGAGGCCAATCGGCTGGCTGGAAGCCCACACGAACTGACGTTTTTCGATACCCGGTTGTCGGCCCATTCGGCGCATTTTGCACAGGGCTTCGAGGCGGTCTGCGCCTTCGTCAACGATGCGCTGGGAAAGCCTGAGCTGGAGATCCTCGCGCGACACGGCATTCGCCTTGTTGCTCTGCGCTGTTCAGGGTTCAACAACGTGGACCTGGAGGCCGCGGCCCGGCTCAAGATCGCTCTGGCGCGGGTTCCTGCCTATTCGCCCGACGCTATTGCCGAGCACGCCGTCGCACTCATGCTCGCGCTCAACCGGCGCATCCACAAGGCCTATGCGCGGGTGCGCGAGGGCAACTTCGCGCTCGACGGGCTGCTCGGCTTCGATATGCGGGGCAAGACCGCTGGGATCGTCGGGACCGGGCGCATCGGCCTCAACGTCGCGCGTATCCTCAAGGGCTTCGGCTGCGAGGTGCTGGCAAGCGACCCTTCGCCCAACCCCGAACTGGCGCAGCTGGGCGGCGAATACACCTCGTTCGACGATCTCCTGGGGCGCTGCGACATCATCAGCCTCCACTGCCCGCTCACGCCCGCCACCCATCACCTCATCGGGCGCGGCGCAATCGCGCGCATGAAGCCGGGCGTCATGCTCATCAACACGAGCCGGGGCGCGGTGATGGACGCCCGCGCGGTCATCGCCGGGCTCAAGAGTGGCAAGGTCGGCAACGTCGGGCTCGACGTCTACGAGGAGGAGGGCGATCTCTTCTTCGAGAACCTCTCCGACACGGTCATTCGCGACGATGTCTTCGTGCGGCTGATGACCTTTCCCAATGTCCTCATCACCGGCCACCAGGGCTTCTTCACGCGCGAGGCGATGACCGCGATTGCCGAGACGACCGTCGCCAACCTATCGGCCTACGAGGCGCAAGGCGCTCCGCTTCACGCGGTTTCGGTTGCCTTGCTGGCCTGAGGAAAGGGCCTTGGCCTAATTGCCCGCCTAGTTGCCGGCCTTGTCCTCGGGCGGCACGTTGGTCATCGGCGTGTCGGGCACCTTCACGTCCACGCCGGTCTCGTCGACGTCGGTGACGATCAGTTCGCCCCCGCTCTTGTCCTCGACGTCGGCCGTGTATTCTTTGGCGGGCTCCGGCGAACAGGCACCAAGGCCAAGCGCGGCACAGGCCGCAAGGAGCGCTGCGGACGCCATGGGTGAAGTTCTGAAGATCATGCTACGTCTCCTTCCCAGGGTTCCGATATCGGGTCGGGGAAGGCGAAAACAAGATGGCGCGGCGATCGGAGGATCGCCGCGCCATCGTATGTGGTCTCAAAAGCCTTGAGGATCAGACGATCCCATCGGCTTCCATCTTGGCGAGCGCCTCGGCATCGAGACCCAGCAGTTCGCCATAGATCTCCGCGTTGTGCTGGCCAACGCGCGAGGGTGCCGGACGACGAATGCAGCTGGGCGTGGCCGACAGCTTGGGGAAGGCGTTCTGCATCTTGAGCTTGCCGTGGGTTTCGGTCTCGACTTCGACGATGGCCTCGCGGGCCTGGAAGTGCGGGTCGGCGAGCATTTCGGGGGCGCGGTAGACGCGGCCGGCGGGGATGCCGTACTCGCTCATCAGCGCGTCCATCTCCTCGATGGTGTAGCTCTTGGTCCAGGCGTTGATCATCTCGTCGAGTTCGGTCTGGTTCTGCCCGCGTGCGATGTGGGTGGCATAGCGCGGATCATCACCCAGTTCCGGCTTGCCCATGGCGGCCGACAGGCGCTTCCACAAGGGATCGGCGTTGGCCCCGATCATGTATTCGCCATCGCTGCAATAATAGACGTTGGAGGGCGCGATGCCCGGCAGGATCGAGCCGGTGCGCTCGCGGATGAAGCCCGAGCTGTCGTATTCTGAAACCAGGCTCTCGGTGATCTGCAGCACGCTTTCGTAGAGCGCCGCGTCGATGATCTGGCCCTTGCCGGTGGTGTCGCGCACGTGGAGCGCGGCGAGGATGCCCATGACGCCATAGGTGGCGGTGAGGGTGTCGCCGATCGAGACGCCCATGCGGCTGGGGGCACGGTCGGGTTCGCCCACGATGTAGCGCCAGCCACCCATGGCCTCGCCGATGCCGCCAAAGCCGGCGCGCGAGGAATAGGGGCCGGTCTGGCCGTAGCCCGACATGCGCGAGATGATGAGGCCGGGCTGTTCTTCGAGCAGCTGCCTGGGATCAAGGCCCCACTTCTCCATCGTGCCGGGACGGAAGTTCTCGATCACGATGTCGGCGTGGCGGATGAGCTCGCGCACCAGCTTCTGGCCTTCGGGCACGCGCATGTTGGCCGAGACCGCACGCTTGTTGCGCGCGACCACTTCCCAGCTGACCTTCTTCTCGCCCTGGCCCCAGACGCGCAGCGGGTCGCCCTTGCCGGGCGGCTCCACCTTGATGATGTCGGCGCCCATGTCGCCCAGCAGCTGTCCGGCGAACGGGCCAGCCAGAAGCTGGCCCATTTCCACGACGCGAAGTCCCTTGAGGGCTCCTGTATTTTCCATTGTTTACTCCGCTGCCTCCGCGATGTCCGCATGGCGCCACATGGGCTGCTTGGGAGCGGGGAGGCCGGTTTCTTCGAGGCAGTTCTTGCGCAGGGTTTCGATGTCGGGGCCGAAGTTGAAGACCTCGACCTCGCCGCGCTCGGTGCGCATCTTTTCGCGCAGGGCCTGGGTGGCCGTCTCGTCGACCGCGCCGTCCTTGATGACGACGCCGTAGTCGAGGGCGCCGGTCTCGGTGACGAGGCCCTGGCCGATTTCCGTGAGGACGAGGGCGGGGTCGCGCTCGA
>NZ_DF850489.1:940637-941295 GCF_000813185.1 Novosphingobium sp. MBES04
GGGGCCGTCGCCCATGGGCCGGCCCGGGATGCCGCCAAAGCCGATCTGGAAGAGCTGGAACCACTTGCCCGCCTTGTCGTGGCCTGCATAGAACAGGTGCGGCGAGGAGGAGAAGCCCGCGGCGTTGAGGAACTCCGGCGTCTTCTGCCCCAGCAGGCCGCCCATGATGTCGAACAGGCGTCCGAGCACGTGGGTACGGCCCGAGAGCGCGGCCGGGAACTTGGGCTTGAGCAGCGAGCCTTCCGGGATCCGGATGTCGATCAGCGGGTAGTAGCCGTCGTTGAACAGGATCTGCGGGTCGAAGACCATGATCATGTAGATGCCGAAGAACATGCGCATCATGTTCTCATTGAGCAGCATGTTGATCGAGGCCTGCGACTGCGGATCGGTGCCGTCGAAGTCGAGAACGACGCGGCCGTTCTCCTTCCACATCGTGCACTTGATCTTGTAGGGGCCAAAGCCCATGCCATCGTCGCAGATGTAGTCCTCGAACGAGACGGGCGTCTCGCCGATCGAGCTCTCGATGAGCTGCTGCATGGCGCGGTAGTTGCGATCCAGGAGCAGGTTGGTCGCCGAGACGAAGATGTCATCGCCAAAGCGCTCGGCCATCTCGACCACGCGGTTGGCGGCAACGCGGCACGAGGCGATCAGCGCGTTC